>NZ_AUAM01000145.1 GCF_000428725.1 Psychromonas aquimarina ATCC BAA-1526 | reverse complement strand
TCGTTAAACCGCCTAAACAGCAGCCCATTCAGGATCTTTTATCCGTTACTGAAGTCGAAGCGATCATCAATGCAACCCGACAGCTCAGATACCAGGTTTATTATCTAACCACTTACAGTTTAGGGTTGCGCTTAAGTGAATCACTAAACCTGACGACGGCTGATATTGACGGTCATCTGATGCGGGTTCATCTGCGTAATACCAAAAGTAAAAAAGACCGCTTTGTGCCGTTACCTCAAGCCACCTTATTAGCATTACGCCGTTATTGGAAAACCCATCGTCACCCGACCTTGATTTTCCCGGGTGGCAAAGCGCCACATATCCGCGAGGGTAAACCAATGGTGATGGATAAAGGCGGTGTTCAAAAAACTATTAAGCTTGTGGCGAAAGAATGCGGCATCAGCAAAAACGTCCATGTTCATACACTGCGTCACTCCATCGCCACACACATGTTAGCGCGCGGCTGCAGTCTGCGCTCTATTCAAACCTTTCTCGGCCATTCAGATCCAAAAACCACTGCGATCTACACGCGTATGACAGACGAAGTAGCACAAAACAGTGCATTAATGCTCAATGACATTATTGATTCATTATCCATTAACTGGCAGGAGAAGGAGCATGATTAGCCTCGCTTCTATTGCCGAACACTATCAACAGCCGCTGCTCGATAAATATGGGAGCAGGATGAAAAACACACATCGACACGCACTCAAGCAAATCATCGCCTGCCACACATCACAAGCCGGAGCCATGCTGTATCACTGCGATTATTGTCATCTTACCGCTACTTTATTTCCCTCCTGCGGACATCGGCATTGCCCCGCATGTCAGCATTCAGTCAATAATGACTGGCTAGATTGTCAACGTCAGAAATTACTGCCCGTTGATTATTATCTGATCGGTTTTACTCTGCCGGCACAGCTCCGCAACTTTGCCTGGCATCATCAAAAATGGGCCTATCAGGCGCTGCTAAAAGCCGCAAAAGAAACGCTAGATTCCTTTTT
>NZ_AUAM01000144.1 GCF_000428725.1 Psychromonas aquimarina ATCC BAA-1526 | reverse complement strand
GAGCGCACCTCATGTGCACGCAAAATCAAAATATTTAAAATCAAATGCACCGTCTGAAGACGGTGGTTTTTACCACTTAAAGCTGGAAATAAACTACATAACGCTATTTCGTTTACGTTTGATGAGTTGAAAATAGAATGCTCTTGGGATGAATATTCGAGTAATTTTGGTGGCGTAGTGGAAAACAAACCTCATGTTTCATTTAACCTTTTTGATGTAGTTGCGGATAAATTGAGCAATGGCTCTTACTATTATATAGAAGAGGAAAGCATCTCAGAAATGGGTTGCCGGTCATTAAAAGGAGGCATTTACACTCCGCTTTGTTGTGTTGTCGCTCATGAGTTGGCGCATGCGTTAATTTATCATTCAGAATATTTTTATTCAGAATGCAAGCAGAACATTCCTTTCTCTGAGTACCACAGCAAGCAATGGTTTGATCTGTACATGGCCTTGCGTACTGAATTATTGTTTTTATTTGTTGAAGTGCAGGCACCGGTACTACCCTCAATGATATTGCAGGTTCTAGGATGAATAAAAGGGCGGTTGCCAATATAAGCAAACTTTCTAATAATATACATGGTGCCTTTGCCCATGAAGCTATTGATGCTTTCACTACCAATTGTGTTAATGATTTTGATTGGAAAATGCTAATTGAACTAAAACATTTAAAGGAATTTGAAATAACAATGTAGTTGTATTGGGGTGTATCAACCCAATAATTGCTATAAAAAAACGCGCATCATCGACCAAAGCATTGCGCGTTTACTTTATTTTTTTAAAAAAGGATATTTCTACTATGGCTCAATCAATAATGTCAGATACCGAGTTCGCAGACACTTACACGTTGAAAAAGGCATTGCTCATTATAGCGTTAAATTAAAAAAATCCGCTAAAAAGTAGGTTCTGTCGCATCTTCGGAAAAAGACTGGATGCTCTACAGGTACATTTAGGCAGCTAAAGAATAAAACTGCTCCCAACGCGTTAACCCATCTGAGTTTTTCATCTGTCCTTTACGAAGCATT
>NZ_AUAM01000143.1 GCF_000428725.1 Psychromonas aquimarina ATCC BAA-1526 | reverse complement strand
ACGCTCAGCTAATAGTTCTTCGATATCCCGATAACTAAATTTATAGGCAACATAGCATCGAATAGTCATCATAATCGTGGCTGAAGGAAATTGTTTCTTGATGAAGTTTAATGCCATAGCTGGGGCTCATAGATCAGATAAAAAAATAAGCCTAACATTATAGATAAGCATGTCTATGTATCATCTGCTTATCAATACTTACTGTGAAGACTATTCCGGCGTATTCAGATGCGACAGAATCTATTAAACTCCGCCCTATAGAGCCTCAATACATTACACTCCCCTTACAGCTCGCTTCACCCAGCTTTGCTCCAAGCAAGACAATATTATGAGAGGCATCTTTAAACATAATAATTTTTTGTTCTCTCAGTAGATGAAGAGCCTTGCTCACAGTTAATGCCCCTATATTAAGACGTAATCCTATTTCTTTACGTGATATTTTGATCTGCATACCATCAGGATGCGGAATTGTATCAGGGCCTTTTACCAATACATTTAACAACAGTTCAACACGAACAGTTTGTGGTCGAACTCTCGAATTTAATATTGCATTATGATGCTTCATTCGTATGACAATTTGACTTGATAAATACATTAAAAAGGCAGGATAACTCATCATTATATATTGAAGCTTATGATAAGATATTTCAGCTACTTCACATATGCCCTTTGATTTTACGTAAGCATCAAATATTTGTATTTTTGTCTCACCAGGAAAAATCAGTTCCCCAAAAAAATCCCCGGGATTAAAATCAAGCAGGATAAGTTCTTTCGCCTTATTGTTTTTCCTATTATTTTTAATTAAAGAATAGGCACTGCCTTTAAGTAAAAAACAAAATTTATTATCACATTCATCCTTCAATACATGCTTAGCAGGATATTTATGAATTTGGCAGTAAGGCAAGATAGTATTTATAATTGTTTGGAATGTCATCGTTCAGTTTACCTCTACAATAACGGATTTAAGTATTCGGTATTTTTATTTCCAGCTTTAAGTGGTAAAAACCACCGTCTTCAGACGGTGCATTTGATTTTAAATATTTTGATTTTGCGTG
>NZ_AUAM01000142.1 GCF_000428725.1 Psychromonas aquimarina ATCC BAA-1526 | reverse complement strand
AGAATCCTGAGTAGAATTTAGCTTTGGTTAGCTTTTTTCGGAACGTACAGCACCGCACATTACGTTTTTAATTATGACCACACCCTACGGGATACCAATTCCCGATAGGGAAAAAGTATCCTTTTTTTGTTATTAAATTGAGGATACACCTATGAACAACATCAATATGATTGCTAATTCACCAGCCTGGTTTTGTCGCAAACTCAAATTATGTTGCTTTAAATGAAAAAGACACTTTTCCTCAGATACAATTATGCTGCGAGAGAATAAAACTGATCCCATGGCGTTATGTCTTCAGAAGAGAGCATTTGTCCTTGCTTGATCATAGTGCAAAGCTCAACACCCGCTAAGGTTGATTCAGCACCTGCCCAAGACTTCCATCCTAAACATTGGTACATTTTACCTTTTACTTTTCGATGACTCTGCTCGACTATATTATTAAGGTATTTAACGGTTGTTTGTAAGCCAAGTAATAACACAACGCCATCATGATAATATCTGACGGATAATGCCGACCTGAAAAGTTAAGTACCATAATATTGATGCCCCCGAAAAATGTCGAAACATTATCAATACTTCGATTTACTTCGTCAACTTTGCGACAGAACCGTACAAAAGCAATTACCCAAATGAAAATGCTTCCGGCATATTTGAGGGCGTGACTATTACTTCTAGTTTATCTCTAAAAAGATTGGTGATAGCAATATTAAGTTCGCGTGGATTCGTTAAATCGCGTGAAATTTTAGCCAAATACTATATTTAAAGTTAATAACATATTTTTATAATTTCAAAATATGTTATTATTAAAATAATAAAATATTTTGAGGTGTAATTATGACCTGTAAAGTGATTTTGGTTGGGTATGAAAAGGGTGGTGTTGGTAAAACGGCAACGGCTATTAATATTGCGACTGCTCTAGCAAAGGAGCGTTACAAAGGTAAAACAGATCGTATATTGATTGTTGATGCAGATAAGCAAGCCACTTTATATCGTTGGAATCAAAGACGTGAAGAAAATGACGATACAGAAGCTTTCCCATGTATTTGTTTACTTTTAAAAATAAATAAAGAAGTAAACCGTCAGCGTGAAAACTACGATTACATCATTATTGATGC
>NZ_AUAM01000141.1 GCF_000428725.1 Psychromonas aquimarina ATCC BAA-1526 | reverse complement strand
CTTGGGTTATCACTGCCCGAACACCTTTGAAATGATGAACGGGTATTTGGAAAAAGTAGCTTAACTAGGGTGAGAGAATTTAGTTGACCACATCAGGTGCTAATGAATATGAAGGTCATTTTGCTTTTGACTTACTTTATAACAATTCATCAGATATACAGCCTAATACCTTATCTACCGATACACACGGTACCAACAATGTAAATTTCGCTATTTTGGACTTCTTTGGTTATACGTTCGCTCCTCGATATGCAAAAATGAAACGGGTATTTTTTGATTTGTTAGAAGTGACCGAAGAAAATGGTGGTCAAATCCAACTGAAAAAAGAAATTAACCACAAACTAATAGCTGAAGAATGGGATGAAATTCAGCATATAGTATGTTCATTAAGCCGAAAAACCACCACACAAAGCACTATCATTAGAAAGCTAAGCAACGGCAAAAGCCGTACATTGTCAGCTCTCCATGAATACGACCGATTGATAAAATCAATTTATGTTTTGGAGTACGTTGACAACTCAACACTTCGTCATTATGTTCAGCAAGCATTAAACAGAGGCGAAGCATATCATCAACTAAAACGGGCTATCACTTCGGTTAACGGCAATAAATTTCGCGGAGGTAATGATTACCAAGTGTCGCAATGGAATGACTGCGCTCGACTTATTTCAAACTGCATTATTTATTATAATTCAGCGTTACTTTCTGCATTTTTACAAATCCAAGAAAGGAATGGCAGGCAAGACGTAGTTGATCTTATTTCAAGACTTTCGCCTGTCGCTTGGCAGCATATTAACTTGAATGGTGAATATGCTTTTAACAAAGATCGTAAGGAAATTGATTTAGTGGGATTACTAAATGGTGTTGAATCTATAATTGAATAGCTCGTCTCAAAAGTTCTTCAGCGCTACTTGCTTTAAAACATTCATCATCAGAAATCCAGATACACAAACAACAGGGCCAGCCACGTTTAGTTGTATTCACTTATTATCTGGCAACAATTGCCTCAGTCAAATAAACTTCATTTTCAGATAGGATGTTTGATATTTCATCTGATATTTTTTGCAAAATAGAGCTATCAATTACTGACATTTCATTAAAAATAACTTTATCGCTGATAAGACCTAATGAC
>NZ_AUAM01000140.1 GCF_000428725.1 Psychromonas aquimarina ATCC BAA-1526 | reverse complement strand
GAGAAATAGTGCGACTACGCTCTGCCTCTTACTCTACTATGGACCTCTGAAGGATGGTTGTACTTAACCTGAGATCGGTTTAATTTAAGCTCATCATCAGCCAACTTAATTTTTGGTTTCTTCTTTTTTAAACAATATGCAACTAACCCTGACATCAGGTTGATCATAAAACCATTTTCGCTTCTATGTCGGCTGTGCTCTATCTGAGATATATTCTTAAGCTGATCATTAATCGTCTCGATGATGTATCTCTTTGATAACATTGCTCTATCGAATGCTGATATAACTTTTGCTTTCATATTTTTCCGTACTGTTGTGATTAAATCGATATCTTTTTCGGATAGTTTTTCTGCCAATTTTTTACCAATGTAGCCTTTATCTGCATAGAGTTTACCCGTGAGATTTTTACACAAATTTGGTACTGGAGTTCTGTCATTAGTATTGCCAGCCGTTATGCTCACCGAAATTATTTCACCAATATGATTAATCAATAAATGAAGTTTGAAACCATAAAACCATCCCATTGTTCCTTTGCCACGTTTCGCTGTATCTGCAAATACCCGATACTTTGTGTCTTGGGATGCGGATATTATGGCAAACTTTTAAACTCGTTGAATCGACAAAGGTAATACCTGTTGGTTTACCTTTAACAGTTTCAAAATAAGCGCACATCGGGATAATTAAGCTCGGCATTAATTCTAAAAATCGCGTATAGCTAAGTAACTTAGGAAAGTATTTCTTCCAGTACATTGATACATGACCAATATAGAAGTTCTTGAAATCCCTATAGTTTGACTGATGAAAGGCAATGACTATCGTCATGCATTCACTCATGCTCATTCTGGAGTTTCTTCTGCGTTTTCGAGTACCATCAGTTATTAATTTCTGTTCAAAAACGGGCACAAATTTATCGCAGAAATCATCTACATGGCAAAAAACAGATACTAAGTTATGCATTATCAAAGCCTCAAAAACAATGAATTCAAAGATCTGATCATGAAATACATTTTTAGTTCAATTTAATTAAAATTGTTATCCCGAGTTGAGGTTACTTAGCCATAGTGCTCGATTTATATTCCCGTAAGGTTGTAGGCTGGAGTATGGGAACAAGGATGAAAGCTCAGTTAGTTTGTGACGCACTA
>NZ_AUAM01000139.1 GCF_000428725.1 Psychromonas aquimarina ATCC BAA-1526 | reverse complement strand
AGAGCGCACCTCATGTGCACGCAAAATCAAAATATTTAAAATCAAATGCACCGTCTGAAGACGGTGGTTTTTACCACTTAAAGCTGGAAATAAACCTGATTGGGTAAAAAATGTTCATAAGGGCATATTTACGAGCTTCAACTACAGAGTAAGATATCAATCGAGCAAAAGACTCATTAAAAAAATTTGTTTCAGGCTTCAATAGACGTATTGCTTCTTACTACAAAGAAAACAAATCAGGTAACTCACTTAACCGACCTGAATTGGTGCGTTTACTTGATGAGTCTGAATCTGGTGATGTGTTATTAGTTGAGTCAATAGATCGATTAACCAGGTTAAGCCCTGATGATTGGAAAACACTGGTTGCATCAATAAACGAAAAAGGGATCAGTATTGTTAGTTTAGATCTTCCTACGAGCCATTTAACTTTTGGGCGTTTCCCAAGTGATGACTTTATGAAGACAATCTTGGGCGCTATTAATAATATGTTCTTAGAAATACTGGCTGCCAGTGCTTACAAGGAATACCGAGAAAGGGAAAGAAAACAAAAAGAAGGTATTCAAAAAGCTCAAAAAAATGGGCTTTATCATGGTCGCCAACCTGATCTGGAATCGCATAATAGAATTGCATCATTTACTGAAGCTGGATTTAGTATAAACAAAACGGCTGAGGCGGTTGGCGTAAGTAGAAGCACTGTAATCAGAGTGAGAAAAACACTCCAAAATTCAGCCTAAGTTTTTTAACCAGTCACATAAGTTATGATACTGGTTAAAAACCTTCTTAAGGTTAATTTCGAGGGGATGGGCGCCCCCCTATAAATACCCCGTTTTTTGCGATCAGCAACGATCTTCTGAGTACTCCCCTCTTTTACAAAGTGACACTGTCACACATTTTAATACCAGGTAACTTAAAATCTGTTTTTGCTACTTAGCTTGCCTAAGCAGTTAAACAGATTCAACAAGCAAAGCGCTGTTAAGGGATGGTATTACCCAGCTTATCAACTGCGCGATACAGGTAGCACCATTTGCCTTTGACTTTTATATACGTTTCACCCATTCGCCACGAGCGAGATACTGAGCACTTATTACTTTGACGGAAGGTGGCTTCCAGCTGAGGTGCATACTCTAATACCCAGCGATTGAGCGTAGCATG
>NZ_AUAM01000138.1 GCF_000428725.1 Psychromonas aquimarina ATCC BAA-1526 | reverse complement strand
GCATTCCCTAAAAGGGAATTTTGCTTTCTTGGGATAACTGGTGTTGAGTCCCTATCTCGTATTTTTTCCCTAATTGCTTCGCTATCATACCCTTTATCGGCTACGACAAAATCGCCCTGAGGTAATAGCTCAATCAACTCATTAGCTGCTTTACTGTCATGCACTTCTCCACCTGTAATGATGAATTCAATTGGTAAACCATAACTATCAACAGCTAAATGAATTTTACTTGTATTACCGCCTCTACTTAGCCCTATTGCTTGTCGTTGTTCACTAGCCGCCCCGGCACTATGCTGGTGAGCCTTGATGTAACTGCCATCAATAAACTCCCATTTAACATCGCTATCGCTTGATAATGTTTTAAATAACCTCATTAATATGCCTTTTCTAGACCAAAGCAAAAATCGGCGATAAATCGTATTCCATAAACCAAAGCATTCAGGTAAATCACGCCAAGGACAACCTACACGTAAGCGATAGAGAATACCTTCCATTGTCTGTCGATGTTCAGACTTGTTATATACTCTATCTTCAAGCAGAATAGCTTTTAGTTTCGACCATAACTCATCAGTGAGCATTGTTCGGGGCATGGCAGTCTCATAAAGTTTGTTTTTGGCGAAGTAAATTATATGAGATTGCCACCTACCGTACAAATTTCAAACAAAGATCAACAGCCCCTAATCAAATATAAAAAATATCCACTGACATTTTCATTCAGATACGGTCAACAATTAGCTGATTTAGCAAGCAAGGTTTTAGGACATATTGACAGCAAAGTTTCAATCATAGGCCGTGGGTGGGACACTCAAATTTTCAAAGGATCTGAATGCGAACATAGCGAACCATTTTTGTTTATCGCCAACTCAAATTACTCAACGTATGAAATACTCATAGATTGCTACAAATGCAAATTACCTGCAAAGCTTTTGGGCGGAAACAAAGCACCTAATACGCAAGAAATTCTAAGAAGCCTCATATCGTTCAAACAAAACAATACTGCCCTGCATCGTGACCATAAAAAATATGATTCATTTTCAGATTTGTTAAAACGGAACAAAAACGGTGAGACAATTAAATTAGCAAATTTAGTCGAGGATAATATTGAACATGCAGAAGAATTAATAAATGCGTTAGAGTGGAGCAGACAGACATTAGCAAG
>NZ_AUAM01000137.1 GCF_000428725.1 Psychromonas aquimarina ATCC BAA-1526 | reverse complement strand
AGCACAATCAAGTACGTTTTTTATACAATTCAATAAAATTAGAAAAAGAGCGAAAAACGCTCTTTTTAGAGAAATTCTACAGCCTCAACGCCGCATTAAGCGGACAAAAATAGTGGGTTATACTGTGGAGCGAAGTGGAACGTAACCCACTGTTTTAGTTCCGTTTAAATGCCTTGTTATAATTATGTGAAACTAATTTTAGGTGTTTCTAAAGTAAGTGATTCACATGTATTAAAAACAATCTCTATAAAAAAAATATGGGAACCTGGGAATTCAGGTTTTTCATTTAATTGTAGTTGGATTGTATTACCAGTTTCAAAGTCGTCTTGTGCTAGGTAACGGTCCAAACTGTAATAGATACGTTTATAATTTTCATCGTCGAAATATTTTGTTTCTGAATTCGTATAAACAACGTCAAATTTTGATTTTAAAGTGCCTTCGGATTCTAAAGAAGCATTAAAAGCCGAAGAGGTTATTTGAATATCTACTATCTTTTGTATTATTTCTGGTTGCAAAGGTTCGCATGTATTCGAAGAATTTTTCAACATTAAAGAATTGCCTTTGGGCTTTTCTTTTGCCGTATTAATCATCTGATTAATAGGCTCTATAGTAAAAATAATGTTAGTATAATCAACTTCAGTACCTACAACATACTCCCCCCAGTCGATATTCCAAATATCAATATAAGTACCTGTGTTATCAATCTCAGCTGAAGTATTATCTAGTTCTTGACTGTTATTCTCTGACAGGTTCACATCACACCCTGAAATTAATAATAAAATGAAAAATGGTGTTAATCTTAAAAAATCCATGAAAGGCCTCGTAAAAATTATAACGCCGCATTAAACGGCTATTTACAGTTGGTTATACTTGAGCGAAGCGAACAATCAACTGTAAATAGTCCGCTTTAAATGCATTGTTAGTTGCAACACGCTTTGAGTGTTTTAATAAAACTGACTGCCGACAACGACAGACCAAGTTATGCTTGCAATACCAACTGCTCAATTGCAGTGGAGCCCGCACAAACAAGCGGGAGATAATGTTGCGAAATTGCAGTTTTATAACGTATGAAGACAACTATTAGCGACTTCATTATTGGGCGGAATGTGCCGATACAACCCCGAACAAAGCAAATGCTACCGCCGAATATCCCAGAACAATTCACTGGAATACCACACTATTTTTACAACTTTTTTAATATTAATATTTTGGCAACTAACGCCCCTGTTAAGGCGCAAAATATTGTTGGCTAAAATTGAGCGCAGCGAAAATAGCCAACTGTATTTTGTCGCACTTTAACGGCTT
>NZ_AUAM01000136.1 GCF_000428725.1 Psychromonas aquimarina ATCC BAA-1526 | reverse complement strand
GAGCGCACCTCATGTGCACGCAAAATCAAAATATTTAAAATCAAATGCACCGTCTGAAGACGGTGGTTTTTACCACTTAAAGCTGGAAATAAACTGGAATTTCATTACACTCCGAAGCATGCAGCTGGCTGAATATGGCGGAAATAGAGATTGGAGTTATGAGTAAACAGTGTCTGGACAGGCGATAGATACGTTAAAGCGGGAGTTATCCGCTTGCGCGCTTAAACGCAATGAGAAAAAAGAAACGATAAACTGGATGTTAGATGTAGATGCCGCACGTTCAAAACTTAACAAAGCGTACGGCAAACTCATAAAATCAACTAATCAAAATTAATTGGAAATAGCACTAGTATTTTTTACAAAAAAACAAACAGGTATTTCTCTACTAGCTGCTTATCGATGTGTAGGCATAATTCAAATGGGAGGTAATGAAGAATCTATGAGCTTGGTTCGCCTATTAGTGCAAAAATAAATGATGAAAAAGATAAGCTTAAGCACGGCTAGCGCATTTTAAGGTAGTGTTCAAAAATATGTGTCATTTCAGTAAAATAGATTAAAACAGGAATGACACATGACAAATAAATTTAACTTTAACGATGCTGTTAAAGATCTTCAAGCAGGCAAGAACCTTAACGGTAAAGATGGTGTACTCACATCTCTTATCAAGCAGTTAACCGAAGTGGCACTTCAAGCCGAGATTGAACAACACCAGGATAACGACCAGCAGCCTAATCGGAAAAATGGCTCTAGAACTAAAACCGTAAAGTCAGCTGTCGGGAGCTTTGAGCTTAATACTCCAAGAGATCGTAGCGGTAGTTTTGAACCTCAACTGGTTAAAAAAAATCAAACCACACTCTCTGATGAAATAGATGAAAAAATACTTTCCATGTTCAGTATGGGAATGAGTTATCGTGATATTCATAAGCACATTGAAGATATGTATGGCATGAACGTCGCTACAGGCATGATAAGTGCTGTAACTGACAAGCTAATACCAGAACTAAAAGCATGGCAGCAAAGGCCGTTAGACAGCCATTATCCTATCGTTTGGCTTGATGCTATTCACTACAAAGTTAAAGAAGACGGCCGTTATATCAGCAAGGCTGTTTACACGTTGTTAGCGCTCAATATGCAGGGTAAAAAAGAGGTATTAGGCTTACATTTATCTGAAAATGAAGGTGCCAATTACTGGCTTTCAGTGTTGACCGATCTTAATAATCGCGGTGTTAAAGATATCCTCATTGCTTGCGTTGACGGCTTAACCGGCTTTCCAGAGGCAATTGCGACTATTTTCCCTGAAACCGAGACTCAGCTGTGCGTTATTCATCAAATCCGCAATTCAATGAAATACGTGGCTTCTAAGAATCAAAAAGCATTTAT
>NZ_AUAM01000135.1 GCF_000428725.1 Psychromonas aquimarina ATCC BAA-1526 | reverse complement strand
TTGAGGATTATGATCTATCTGCAAGATCGTTCAAGTTTTCTTAAACGATCGGCATTAGTCATTAACCTGACGGCTTTTTTGTATGCATCGCATTAAACAATGTCTACAGAGCAGCTGATAACGATTTAGTTTCACTGTTTAAAAGTGTTTGTGCTGGTTTTGCAAAAGTACAAGTACTGCTTTTTATGAACAGCCATTACCTAGTTTGCCAGTATCTGAATTTATTGTGATTGATAACAGCAATTCTGCTGGATAAGCAGACGCTTCGTTTGAAAAAACAGCGAACAGCATGGAATTAACAAAAAAGTTGCTAAAGAGTGTTGACTCAGTTCGGAAAATCCTTAGAATGCGCACACATCGAGAGGGGAAACAGTTACTGTAAACCTTAAGATAAATAGTTTAAAATGTTACACGGTGTTAGTTAAATCAGTCGAGACCAACCTTGATAAGATTCAACAGGATTTGCAAGTCAACTTGTAAATTCAATCGTAAACAGATGAAGCGGTACTAGCTCAGTTGGTAGAGCACGACCTTGCCAAGGTCGGGGTCACGAGTTCGAGTCTCGTGTACCGCTCCAAATAAATTATAAGGCGGAATGGCAGAATGGCCATGCAGTGGATTGCAAATCCATCCATCTCGGTTCGACTCCGGGTTCCGCCTCCACTATCTATTTATAGATTTGCCCGGGTGGTGGAATTGGTAGACACAAGGGATTTAAAATCCCTCGCTTTCTGAGCGTGACGGTTCAAGTCCGTCCCCGGGCACCAATTCTATAAATTGACCAGCTTAAAGCTGGTTTTTTTGTATTTAATGTATAAATACAAGCGTAAAATATTAAGCGGTACTAGCTCAGTTGGTAGAGCACGACCTTGCCAAGGTCGGGGTCACGAGTTCGAGTCTCGTGTACCGCTCCAAATTTGAAGTGTTAGGTGTTCAATATCAGAGCACGACCTTGACCATAATAGTCGGGGTCATGAGATGTTTTTAGTCTCGTGTACCGCTCCAGTTTTGAAGTGTTAGGTGTTCAATATTCTGAGCACGACCTTGATCATAATAGTCGGGGTCATGAGGTGTTTTTTAGTCTCGTGTAGCGCTCCAAATTAAGTAATATTGGCGGAATGGCAGAGTGGCCATGCAGTGGATTGCAAATCCATCTATCTCGGTTCGACTCCGGGTTCCGCCTCCAAATTCTAAAAGTTTTGCCCGGGTGGTGGAATTGGTAGACACAAGGGATTTAAAATCCCTCGCTTTCTGAGCGTGACGGTTCAAGTCCGTCCCCGGGCACCAATTCTACAAAAAAGCCTCGCATTTATGCGGGGCTTTTTTGTATCTGAAATTTGAGTTATACCAATCCCATTAATTAACTTGTCAATTTAGTCCATTTCCTAAAGCAGAGT
>NZ_AUAM01000134.1 GCF_000428725.1 Psychromonas aquimarina ATCC BAA-1526 | reverse complement strand
TGATTCAATGACTGTTTAGCAAGCTGCTGTGTAGACTGCATATTCCGGCCTAACGTGAACGGTCATTCCGGCGCAACGTGAACACCAATTCTGGTTTAACGTGAACAGTGATTCCGGTTTCAAGGTGAACACTTTTACCTTTATTTCCGGAATCGGTGTTCACCATCCCGGAATTGGTGTTCACCATTAACCAGAATATCTTTCAACGCATTGATTTTTAAAACCTTTAACTGCCATATTTATTCTTTTTCTTATTGAGGAACGGGTATGGCTGCAAATAGGATCACAATGCGTAAAATCAGAGAAGTTTTAAGGCTGCGTTTCGAGGCAAATCTCAGCGTTCGTCAGATCAATACCAGTACCAAAATAAGTGTTGGTGCTATTCAAAAGTTACTCACAAAAGCAAAGGAGCTAACGCTTTCCTGGCCGTTACCTAATGAGCTGGATGATGCCGAACTGGCCAGGCTGTTTTACCCTAAAGCCGATACCCGCACTGCCGGCCGTTTCCAAATACCGGACTGGCCTGATATACATAAAGAGCTGAAAGCAAAGGGAGTGACCAAACTGCTGTTATGGGAAGAGTACTGTCAACAGTATCCCAACCGTTGCTTGAGTTACTCGCAGTTCTGCGACCGCTATTTAAACTGGGCTAAAAAGCAGAAACGCTCTATGCGCCAGACGCATAAAGCCGGTGATAAGTTATTCGTCGATTACGCCGGACAAACCATGCCGGTGGTGTCACCGACTACCGGAGAGGTCAGAACGGCTCAGATCTTTGTTGCCGTACTCGGCGCTTCAAACTACACCTATGCAGAAGCAATCTGGAGTCAAAGTCTGCCGGACTGGCTTGCCAGCCATGTACGTACCTTCGAATTCATCGGCGGTACGCCGGTGATGGTTGTACCGGATAACCTGCGCAGCGGTGTCAGCAAGGCATGTCGTTACGAGCCGGAATTAAATCCAAGCTATCAGCAGCTGGCGGAGCATTACAGCGTCGCCGTTATGCCTGCCAGACCTTACAAACCCAAAGATAAATCTAAGGCTGAAGTGGGCGTGCAGATCATCGAACGCTGGATTCTAGCCCGCTTGCGCCATCATACCTTTTTCTCGTTAACCGAGCTCAATCACTGCATTGCCTCGCTGTTAACTGAGGTCAACTTAAAGCCCTTCAAACAGTTCCCCGGTAACCGCCTGCAATGGTTTGAACAGCTGGACAAACCGCTGTTGCACCCGCTTCCAGCGCATCCTTATCAGTATGTTGATATCAAAACAGCCAAAGTTAACATCGATTACCATATCCAGTACGACCAGCACCTGTACTCAGTACCGCATCACCTGGTCGGTGAAAAAGTAGA
>NZ_AUAM01000133.1 GCF_000428725.1 Psychromonas aquimarina ATCC BAA-1526 | reverse complement strand
ACTACTATTTACGAGTATTTCACCGTACGTTCCGGTTTCAAAACTACTTACTTAAAAACCGCGAAGCCAATCAAATTGAACGGCTTACTAACGCCGCAATAAACGGCATAAAATTGTTGGCTATAATTTGTGAGGCACGAACAAAAGCCAACTGTTTTTTGTCCGATTTAATTGCCTTGTTATGTGCCTTTAAGCTAAAATGTACAAATAAACGTACATGAACATTTTGGAGTTCACATGGATGCAATAAGCTACACATCAGCTAGAGCAAATTTAGCAAATACAATGGCACATGTTTGTAATGATCATGCACCAATTATTATTACTCGTAAAAGTGAAGATCCTGTAGTTATGATGTCTTTAGAAGACTATAACGCAATGCAGGAAACTACATATTTACTTAGATCACCGACAAATGCACGCGAACTTTTAGAATCTATTGCCGAACTTGAAGCAGGCAACGGAACTGAAAGAGAGCTAATAGAATGAAACTAACTTTTTCAACTAAAGCTTGGGAGCAATACCTTTACTGGCAAACTACAGACAAAAAGATACTTAAACGTATCAATTTGTTAATCAAAGATATTCAGCGAAACCCTACAGAAGGTATTGGGAAACCAGAACCTCTTAAGCATGGGTTATCAGGATACTGGTCTCGCCGCATCAATGACGAGCACCGAATCGTGTATAAAAATCAAAATGATACAATTCTGATTGCACAGCTACGCTATCATTACGGCACATAACGCCGCAAACAACAGCGCATAGGTTGGCGGTGTTTTTGCTGGCTTTTGTTTTTAGCAAAAACGGCGACAACCGTTATGCGTCTGCTTGATTTGCTTTGTTATGTTTAATTTATCTAGTACTCATCGTCATAGCCATCTTCGTAATCATCCCAACATGTTGGAAGTTCAACATAAAATCCAGCCATAGAAAATGCCTTTGAGAACACTACTGCTTTTAATTCGTCTACTGAACCAGAGCTAAATTCAAGGCCAACTTTAGAGTTGAGATCATCACAGTTCCCTGTACATAAATTTAGAGACATATATTGAGGGCATAATTCCCACGACTCTAACTCGCCTGAGCTACTTTCAATCCAAGGAAGATCTTTATTTTTAGTTAAAGTAGTAGATGATTGAAAAGCCACTTCTAAAGTCGTACCTTCAGGAAAAAAATCTAACAAATATTCAAAATGTTCCTTTTTAGAAAGTGGTTGCATTAAAGACTTTGTAAATTCAGGGCTTATGAGTTCAGAGAGTTTTTCTTTGAACTCGCTTTCTGATAACCCATCCATCTTTTCTATTTCATTAAAAGCACAAATTAACTTATATCCATCTTCTAATGTTTTTGGGGTTACATTAACAATAAAATTTGATTCTGACATTTCACGAACTCTCCATATAAACATAACGCCCCTGTTAAGGCGCAAAATATTGTTGGCTAAACTTGA
Organism: Psychromonas aquimarina ATCC BAA-1526; assembly: GCF_000428725.1. GTDB lineage: Bacteria > Pseudomonadota > Gammaproteobacteria > Enterobacterales > Psychromonadaceae > Psychromonas > Psychromonas aquimarina. The sequence continues at coordinate 49 of NZ_AUAM01000133.1, read as the reverse complement.
GCGCAGCGAAAATAGCCAACTGTATTTTGTCGCACTTTAACGGCTTGTT
>NZ_AUAM01000132.1 GCF_000428725.1 Psychromonas aquimarina ATCC BAA-1526 | reverse complement strand
AGCCGTAATGCGTCCGATTGAACGCTTTGTTAGTTGATTGCTTACTCGAAGCAAAGAACCAACGCTAATTTAAGTTCGGCGCGTATTCAGAAGTGAAGTGCGTTTGCACCCACCGCCACGACACACCAAACCGATGAATTTGAGGCTTTAATAAAACTCAAATTGATAAACTCTAAACAACTCAAAAGGCGAAAACACACCGTTTAAAAACACCAATCCTTTGAGTTTAAAACCACACCAAGCAACCTAATTTTCTTTTGATTAGTGGTGGCAACTAACGCCCGCATAAACTGCGGAACATGTTGGACGCTTTTTTGCGTCATTTTCTTTTAAGCAAAAAATCGGACAATGTGAGACGTCAGATTTAATGCGCTTGTTATGTGATTTATTACTGAGCTAGGTAAAACTTTTTTAATAATGCCTTTGAAATTATTTGCGGTGGAATAACTTCTTTCATTGCCCATAAAAGCAACGGTAAAAAGAACGTAAATCCAGCAGCAATTAGAGCGAGACCAATGTCGCCAGTATTTAAAAACAAAACAAATATTACCGTTGTTAGAAATAAATTCACCCAGTAAAGGGAATGAAAAGATTTCTTACGCTTTGTAATTACAGCCTGACTGTTACTTCGATACTTTTTCCTAGATACCTTTTTATTTACTAGACGGTTTTTTTTCATAAACAGCTTTGCTCAAATATTAGCGATGTCACATAACGCCGCAATAAACGGCATAAAATTGTTGGCTATAATTTGTGAGGCACGAACAAAAGCCAACTGTTTTATGTCCGGTTAATTGCCTTGTTAGCTATTTTTTGCAACTAAATACTGTTTTGTTACATCTTTTTTGGGGCCAAGTAGCGTCATGTAAGGAAAAAGTTTAGACTTAAGATACATAACAAGAAAAAAGCTCAATAAGAAAATTAAAAACCCAAATTCAAAAATAGTATTACCGCTGAGCAGGCTATTAACTGACATTGGAAGTAGAATAATAAATAATATTAAATAACCTAAATATGTTTTATAACTCTGTTTAAAGAAGCCATATAGAAACAACATTGGTATTACAGTCATTTGCATTGTTATTGTTACAACCATGTAATTAGATGTACTTGACGCAATTTCATTTACTGCACCATATGTCAAAAGAGAGTTAACAATTACAACTATAAACATAAAACCTAATAGGGTGTTTTTTGCGATTTTATGTTTTTCAATTAAGGTCTTATCTTTTAAAGTGCTAACAAAATATGCAATTTTTTTCTTTTTAATACCTACATTTTTATATTTACAAAAAATATTTTGCAGTGATTCACCAGAATCAAAATCTGCTTGCATTAACTTTACTAATTTATTATTTTTCATATTATCCAAATCCAGTGGAAATATATACGAGATAGCTAACGCCCCTGTTAAGGCGCAAAATATTGTTGGCTAAACTTGAGCGTAGCGAAAATAGCCAACTGTATTTTGTCGCACTTTAACGGCTTGTT
>NZ_AUAM01000131.1 GCF_000428725.1 Psychromonas aquimarina ATCC BAA-1526 | reverse complement strand
CGTTTTCTAGTCATAATCTGCTCCAGCTGTGATGCTAGTTATTAAAACAGATTAATCACTTAAGATCGTGTCCGATTTTTGGGGACCATTTCTGATCGCCAAAAGACTGTTCTTGAACTGAAGGGTGGTAGAGAAATAATCAAAGAGTTCCTTTTCGATAAGTGCCACTACTTAACAGTTGTAGCAGCACAATTATTTAAATCTCAAGAAGTGAAGTTGTTTTATTTAGAGGCAAGTAGCAGAGTGATTCATTCAGCCATATCGCTAGATGAAGATCTTGTTATTGATATTATTGTGGGTATAGAGCTTCTAATGAGATTGAAGCATTCTAATGATGCCACGAACTCAATGACGGGAATATATGGGCGTGAAGGGCGATGCCTTTCATCAATAATCAAACTACATGATTTTGATCCGAATGAATACTATTCCGAAGATGGATTTAACTATAGGCCAATTCAAGAGAGGATTAAAAAGTGGTTTATTGATACAAATGTAATCGAAGAAAAGAAAGAAGTTTAATAACGACAACAGCCTTACTCGGTCATATAAAAACAGTCACGGTATAAATAGCTACGGTTGTAACAAACACGACTAAAAACCACTCCATGAACAATGAACCTAACAATTTAAAAAATGGAATCTGCGATTCGGTTACATAATTTAATAACCTTGAGTACCCATACGTAATAACAACTGAAGCCAGTGCGTATATGACAAGAAGTAATGTAACCAGGAGAACAATCGAATCTCTAAATAAAGTTATAACAACAGACATCAACAAGCCAGCAAGTAAGCCAACCACGATTTTAATTAGTGATCGTAAGACATATATTTTTATAAATTGTATTCTGGTCAGCTTGGTCTTTAAGTAAAATTTAATTACCCATCCTGCGACTAAAACACTAACTATTACAATCAAGATATATTCAATAAATCCGCCGTCCCTGGGAATATATTTGATAGTTTAGTGTAAACATCAAACACTGCACAGTTTGGTATTAAAGGTAAAAGAAATTTTGGTTTTTTGAGGCTGGTGTAATAAAAATTTGGTTATTTAGACAAAGGTAAACAAAATTTTGGTCTATTAAGAAAAGCAAAGGTAAATAGAATTTTGGTTTTTCACAATAAAGGGAAAAGAAATTATGGTTTTCAGACAGTTTATATCACTATTTGGCTATCTGACCCTGTAAATAATTTAAATAAAAACCAGAATAATCTTGCTTCAAACCAAATTATTCTTACCTGTTACCAAAATATCCTTACCTCTAGGAGGTTATTTAAGAATACTATCAGTAAGTTACGAGTCTCTATAGATCCCATATATTCTATAGATCCTTATAGAGCTGTGTTTATATGTGGATAACGGCTTAAAGGATCTAATTAATAGATCCTTATTGTTCAATTAAAACAATGCCCGTTCATCATAATTAAACAGAAAATATAAACAGAGCAATTATATTAATTTTGAGTTTGATATTTGGTAAAAAACTCAACTAATTCTTCATTGGATAGGCCACTTAAAAAATTAGAGCACGCTTTAACCACTTCAGAACGATTAACAACAAAGTTATTT
>NZ_AUAM01000130.1 GCF_000428725.1 Psychromonas aquimarina ATCC BAA-1526 | reverse complement strand
TGGAACGAGATGTGATCCACGAAAAACCGAGTTTATGAAGTAATTTATAAACACTCGAAAGGTGGTAATGAAACCCAAACTCCTCCTGTATATAAGCTTGTATATCAAGCCCGGTCAGTCGTCCACCCGTTTCGCTCTTGGCTTAGATAACATAATTAGGCGGAATGGTATAATTGAAATTATTATCCCGAGTTGAGGTTAATTACTCATAATTGAACGTTGCAATGAAGCCCAAATGTATACAAGAGATTGGATGATATTGCCCAGCTAATTAGGCGAAATGATATTAATTGTTGTCAGTTTGCCGATAAAATACCGAGTAGTTAGACAGTATATTGTCAATAATACCTTCATTCAGCATATATGAAATTGTATCCATGTAATCAGCAGCTACATTCGGCATGGTGTTATCCTTAGATAACCCTATATAGTATTTAACGTTTAAGTGCTTTCTATAATAGTTGATATTAGTTAGGCCCAGTTTTGCTATCAGTGCTTTACCAACAAGTCGATTGGAATATACCGCATCCACTCTGCCTACAGAAAGTTTTTTAAATGGAAACTCATCATGTGGAGTAATGTCTAGTTTTACTCCATATACATTCCTTGTCAGTTCAATTAGTGTTCTGGATGTGTTTGAAGGGCCGTAAACAGCAATAGTAAGCCCGGTCAGATCTAGTATGTCAACATCATTGAAATTGTTATTATCACGAGCAAAGAATCCATACTCGGTATGTATTATGGGCTCTGAGAAATAAAGCTGTGACTCTCTTGTTTCACTCCACCCGATTGGGAATACCCCGTTAATAACTCCCTGGTTTACATATTTCTGTGCACGAGGCCAGGGTAAAACTATTACGCTGCACTTGATGTTTGCAAGCTCACATGCGGATTTTACAATTTCAACCGCAGGACCATGAGCAACATCACCTACCTCATAGCAGAATGGGGAAAACTCCTGCGTTGCAAAGCTTAATTCTTTACTGTCATCTGCTAAAGAAGGAAGTGACAGCGCCCCCGCTACGAGGTACGCAACTGCTCTGAACATATTCAACCTACCTTGTTGGTATTACGAGGTATTCTGTTCTGTTTAGTTTCGCTTTCAACTGCTTACATTAGAGTATAGTGCAAGTGAGGAAAAAACTTGTCATAGTTTTCGGTTCCGTCGAGTCTTCCCCCGTCTTCACTCTCTCAATGTTTTTGACATCCTCCCAGCCATTTTAGAAGGGATAATGTCAGTCTCTTATTTTATTAAAAATTAAAACCACGTCCTGTGGGCGTGGTCATCAGCTATAGGCTATGCCTGGAGCTTCTACTCATGCTATTAACCTATTCTAGTTGTCCCCACAACAAGAAAGGAAAGTAGCATGAGTAGATTTGAGAAATTATCACACGTTTTATGGCATTGCCAATATCATATAGTTTGGGTTCCTAAATACAGGTACAGGGTATTGACCGGACGTGTTGGAAGTGAAGTAGAAATGGTCCCCAAAAATCGGACACGATCTTA
>NZ_AUAM01000129.1 GCF_000428725.1 Psychromonas aquimarina ATCC BAA-1526 | reverse complement strand
TACTATAAACAGCAGAAATAAACGCCCGGGCTTGTCCAACAATAGGATTAAGTCGTGGTTCGCGCTGCTCACACGACCTATCCTTATTAGTTATACGGAGCCTTCACTTCTACGTGCCTCAATATACCCCCAAACCCGAATAGCATCATTTTCCAAAGAATAATGGATACTGTGGAGGGAAAGAAACTTAATCGTAGGAGCAGACAAGTCTTCTCCATTTACTGGATTCATAGTTCGAAACTCAACCCATTCAATTCCTGATGCTCCCCAACTCTTTAGAGTTGTTATATCTAGCACGCTAATCGAAACATTGTTATTTAAGAGGCTCTTATTTCTACACGGCATTTCTATTTCGCCGCTTCTAATTCCCGAAAACAACTCCCTCCATTTAGTCTCATTCATATATGAAACTAAATGTCGATTATTTATAGCATTATTAATTTGGCGTTTGATATCAGCTTTAACTTCAGACTGTTCCATGACCCAATAATCCGTATAACGCCGCAATAAACGGCATAAAATAGTTGGCTATAATTTGTGAGGCTCGAACAAAAGCCAACTGTTTTATGTCCGATTTAATTGCCTTGTTAAATTTATTTTTGCCAGATATTGGGCGGAATAATTTCTCCATCAGTATAAGAAGCGAACTGCAAAAACATATCAATACTAATAACACTTAGGCATGATTTAGTAGAATCCCAGTTACCAGGTATATATTTCGCATATAAACCTTTTCGATTATTTGAGTGATATAAACAATCTATTAGAGCAAGAATTGCAATGCTGCTTACCCCATATGCATTGTCATAATAATCGTAAAAACCACATTTCCACTCTTTTTTACGATTAAGTTTGATGTTATCGGGAAACTTAAAACCTATATATAAGGTCTTTTTATTTATTTCAGAATAGCAAATATATTGTAAAAGTTCGTCGTCACCACGCCAGTCATCAGCACTAGGAAAGTTGAACCCTTCCCAGCCATTGGAATTTATTCTGTCATTGACTGCAATTTTTAAAGCTCTAACATTTTCAATGGAATAATCATCAATGATTATTTTACAAGAATTAAAAACGGCATTGACGTTTTTTTTACTAGAGAAATTCATCTTTATTAGCAAAGTGTTTTCTTGCCCATAATTATCATAGAATTGACTCTCCGGAGTTGAAGAATCCTCCTTGATAGAAAGTTGTAAATCTTCTTTAGTTTCAACCTCTACTATATGATCGCCCACTAAAGTTAAAAAGCTTGATTCGTTTGTTTGATCATATTCAACTTGAACGAATGCCAATTCCTTAGATGAAAGTGAGTTTAGGTATTTCAGAGTATTCTTTACTCCATTCAAATCTAGATCATCTCTCGGCCAAACACTTACTTGGCACTTACCCTTTTTGCAAATTGAACTAGAAATTTCGTTAATTGATACTTGTGACTTTTTATAAGAGTTCTCAATTTCTTTTACGTGAAACTCAGCAGTATTATCTTCACAATTAAAAGAGTAATAAAATCTATCTTCGGACATGTACGAACTCCTGACTTAAATTTAACGCCCCTGTTAAGGCGCAAAATATTGTTGGCTAAACTTGAGCGCAGCGAAAATAGCCAACTGTATTTTGTCGCACTTTAACGGCTTGTT
>NZ_AUAM01000128.1 GCF_000428725.1 Psychromonas aquimarina ATCC BAA-1526 | reverse complement strand
GCTCCGATATTTAATCCTTTAACAGCATATTTATTAATTAAATATTCAGCAACTTTGTCATTGCCGATAAAGGCATCCGCTTCACCTTTTACAACGGTTTTTAGCGCCTCAAGTACACCGTCAACCATAACCAACTCAATTTCGGGATGATTATCGGAAAGATAGCTCTGTATCGCCCATCCCCGCGGTGTCGCGACTTTTTTCCCATGAAGTGCTTTGATATCTTCAATCACAGGTGAATTTTCAGCCGTAATAAAATGATTACGCAACTCTAGGATCGCTTCGGAAAAGAGCCCCATTGCTTCTCTTTCTCTTGTTTTAGAAAGTGAGTGTAATATATCTATCGTTTTTCCTTTAAAAAGAGCAATCAATTCATTCCACAAGTAACCGTTTACAAATTTAAATTCAAGCCCGGTTTTTAGACTGATAAGCTTGATAAGATCTACGGTATACCCCATTGGTTTACCGCTTTCAGCAAAATCAAAAGGGGGCCAATCCAGTTCGTTGGAAACTTTCAGTGGCAGGGTGCCGCTTATAAATTTTTTCTCTTCTTCATTTAAAGTGGTGATTTTAGAAATACGTCCGATACCATCTGTTTTAAGCTGCGTCGGCGAAACTGAGGAGGAGATTTTCTCGCCTTTTTCATTAAATAAGAAGAGCTCGCTTTCCGGCAGAGTGGCCTGCTTTGTCAAAAATGATGATATAACGCCTATGGTGATATCGGCGCCTAAAACAATACCGTTTGTATTAATATCCCTTGCATAAGTAATCCCCGGTGAGTTCAGACTCGAAAAATAATAAGGCTCGGTCTTCACCAGCCCCTTTGCTCCAGAAGCTTTTTTAAACCAGGGTCTTTGTCTCGGATCGTAATCGCTATTTTCAGTTTTTTTGCCGATCAGCATGAAACTCGTATCGAGATATTCGCTATACTTAATCACGCTCCCCCGATGTGAAATAACCCTGACAGCAAGCCATCTGCTATTTCTGGGAGCATTGAAGTGCTCATGCATCCCTTCAACAACTCTTAAATTAATCAGTTCATAAAAGTCCCCATTTTCGTAACCGACATACAATGCGTAAATAACTGGGTTGTCAACCATAGCTTTTGCAAAAAAATTCATGGCTGAATGATATTGATTATAATCAGATAAGTCTTTTAGAGCAGGGTATTCAGCAGTCATATTGATCATAGTTGCCATTTTACTATCAATAAGCTTTATGCGGTCGGCAACTCTCTGGGATATGTGAGTAAAAGACGCACCAGCAGCTGCCAGCGATAAACGGCTGCTGAAATAGTACTGCTGGCCTATCAGCAATAAGGCAATAAAAAATGTGATAGTAAAAAAAATGAATAGGATATTACTGCGGATTGAAAATAATTTATGCATTTTTCCACCCTCATTTTTCATCTGTCCTTTACGAAGCATTTTCCATGACTCAATACCGGCGTTCGTAGCCTCTGCTTCTGCTATAGCTTTGAATCCTAGTACGGTTCGCATCTTCCATTTCACTGTGCGATGATTTTGCCCAACCATGTTATTAATATACTTTATTTGAAGGATTTCATTAAGGTGGCCCGCCATAGCTACGAAGCATTGTTGCCAGTTTAGGGGATCTAGAGCAACGCAATTAATC
>NZ_AUAM01000127.1 GCF_000428725.1 Psychromonas aquimarina ATCC BAA-1526 | reverse complement strand
TTTTTTCCTGCATGTGTATCTCCAATAATGAGTTTGGAGATACTGTAATGAACTACGCGAGGCAGGTGAATGTGCTGTTTGCCGGACGATTACTTAAGATTTGACAATATCGGGGGATGGACAAAAATAGCTAAGCTTCAATTTGAGACTCTTTTTAGTTTGTTTATGGTTTGTTAATTATATTGGGTCTTTAGTTGATGTTTCAACCTGAATTCCGAACATCACAAATCAATATAATTTAAGGCTGTAAGTTTCAAAAAATGAACTTTTTACGTGACTAACTACTCTACCTACATGACCAGATTATTGTAAATTGAATTTTTACGTAAGTAGGTATCTAAGCAGATCCCCCATTAGATTTTAAGTGTTTGATATGAGCGCTACTTTCTTAACACATTTTAATTCTATTTCTTAATCCGGGTATTAATCGTTGCAAAAAGCATAACCTTCTCGATATTCTGCTTCTTGCAATAAGCGCGATACTCTCGGGCGCTGAAGACTGGGAGGATATTAAATATCCCGTACACTATCTCCCCCCCTTCAAAACAAATTACGAACTGAAACTCCAATTTTGAATGAATATCGCTCATTTTATCGGGGCATTTAATATGCCTACGTGATAGTGTTAAAAAATCGTAGTTATACATAATTATTCACAGGGTCTAAAATGCGAATACTAACCACTTGTTCATACTTGATTCTTTGTCTCTCCTACACAGCTCAAGCAGACAATATACAGATAAAATCATCCTTTGATCTTTTAGTAAGCAAACCAGTAACAAACACCTCGGTCTCTTCAGGATCCGGTATGGTCGTCGAAGGTAATAACCTACTGGTAGTTGGCGACGATTCCCCATGGTTATTTACCCTTGATAAAACTTATCAAGTAATTCAAAAATCGATTATTGAGCCGTTTACATTAAATAAAGCAAACCGCATCAATAAGAAAATAAAACCGGACTTTGAAGCGATGACAAAAATAAAATACAAAAACCAGACATTTTATTTACTATTAGGCTCTGGAAGTAAAAAACACACTAGAGAAAATGGCTATTTGATCTCCATAAATCAAGAAATTAAAGAAAAATTGTCATTAAATAGACTATATACAATCTTACACGATAAAGCTGGATTTCATAATACGGAAAAAATTAATATTGAAGGCATATCTACCACCGCAGATAAAAGTTATATTTTTAACCGAGGAAACAACGGTCCTAATATAATCTTTGAAATGAATACGAATGAAATGCTTGCATTTATTAAAGGAGAAAAGAAATTACCTTCTTTAGCTGTTCATAAAGTAATACTACCGACTATTGAAGGTTATCAAGCTGGACTTTCTGGTGTGGATTTCTGGGTTGAAGACAACAGTCTTATTTTCTCAGCTTCTGTTGAAGGTAGTGATAATTCTATTGATGATGGTAAAGTTCTCGGTAGTTTCATAGGTGTACTTCCTATTAGTAAACTAACAGGAAAATCAATATTAGATCTTACTCCTTATTCTCATAAAATTACGCATAATAATCAAACCGTACTAACTAAAATAGAGTCAGTGGCTATTGACACTACAGATAAGTATAAAGTAAAGGGGTATTTCGTCAGTGATAATGATGATGGGACAAGCCAGTTTTTCGAATTTGAAATAGTTAAAGATCCACCTTCTTAGAAGGTGGCTTTGTTTTTT
>NZ_AUAM01000126.1 GCF_000428725.1 Psychromonas aquimarina ATCC BAA-1526 | reverse complement strand
AGGTTTATTTTGCAAGACAAAGGTTCGCCACATAACTTGGGTTGATCACTTAAGAAACTAGGTTGTGTGTCCAGTCAATGGGATCCATTTCTGTCAAAGTTAAAAGCATATAACGTTGATTTTTCAGAAGTAAAAGATATTGAAGACAAAAAAGAAATTCTTAAATTTAAAAAAGAAGAACTTCATTATGAAGATAGTGATGTTTTAGACGACTTTAAACATGGAGATTTTAATAGAATTCTTGAAATATTACTTTATGAAAAAAGAGTATTTATGGATGGAGAGCCGTTTGGTGAAAACGTTGCGAGCATTAGAGATGTAATTAACATATATCCTGATATTTGGGGTGATATGTTGGCTTTTGCGGGTATTTCTCTAAAACGCAATGATTTTACTATTACGGTCGATGGTAAGCCTCCTATTATGGACGATGATTGTGAATTTAATACCATCGAAATTAAATTTGCATTTAAGGGAAATAGTTTTTCTTACAAATATGTGCGTGATGAACTTTATACTAAGATGTTAGATTATCAAGTATTTGAACATATTGAACGTTTTTTACATGAACAAGATAAAGACCTATATTTTTTAATTTTAAATAGTGACTTCGGTGATACTTATTTCTTATTACCTTTTGACCTTGTTGAAGAGTTTGATAAATACAAAGAAAGCCTTTGATATCAAAACTATATCTTTCCAAATATAACAAGTGCAATCAATCGGACGCATAAACGGTTGTCATCGTTTTTGCTATAACAAAAAGCCTGCAAAAACAACGCCAACCTATGCGCCGTTGTTGCAGGCGTTAATCGCCTTTAAATTTAAAGGTGTTATTTGCTGAATAATGTAAGTGCGTTTTGTATGACATGCTTTGTGAAATGCTCGTAAAGCGTAGTATTCGCTGTTTTGTAAATATGCTCATTCAGCCAAAGTAAAGTTGATGCCGCTAATAGCGTTTTAACTTTTATAAAAGCCGAAAGCTTAAAACACATTATCTGAGTTTTCTGTAAAACCGGGCTTCATTTAAAGTGGTGTGTTTAGCAAAACCAAGAGCGGTGAAACCAGCTCAGTAATTATTAACCGTTGGCGACATCGTTGTCTGCCACGGCATTAACAAGGCAAAGCAATCAGACGCATAACGGCTTGTCATTGTTTTTGCTAAAAACAAAAGCCAGCAAAAACACCGCCAAACCTATGCGCTGTTGTTTGCGGCGTTAGATTGCAGTTTTAGTCACTATTATCGAGGTGAAATAATGTTATTTAAAAATACTGTTTTAATGGTATGTATGTTTTTTCCAATACTCTCGTATGCTAAATCTACAAAGGTTGGTGGGGATGTTTTGATCCCTCGTTCTACTACTGAGAAGTGCCAATATTACTTAGTAAAGTCGGAACATATCAAAGGAAATCTTAGAGTAATACATAAGCAAGTGTGCCCTAAAAATGAGTACTATAGTGGTGTCGGCTTTTCTATTACAGATATAAATTGTAAAAGTAAGCGGTATAAGAGTCTTGGTTATGGTGATGACTCGATATCAAATATTAATTTATATAAAACGACTAAATGGACTAGTTTGATTGCTGGATCGAGCAAATCTGACCTAGTCAATTTCATGTGCAAATAGATTTGTTGCAACCTAACTAATAAGGATAGGTCGTGTGAGCAGCGCGAACCACGACTTAATCCTATTGTTGGACAAGCCCGGGCGTTTATTTCTGCTGTTTATAGTAA
>NZ_AUAM01000125.1 GCF_000428725.1 Psychromonas aquimarina ATCC BAA-1526 | reverse complement strand
TCCTTTGCCGTCATTAATTTACGAAGCTTGCGAATGGTACGACTGATTATTTGACGTGAATTGTCAGCAGACATTTGCATCTGCTCTGAAATTTCCTTAAAAGTTAAGCCTTGGTTGAAGCGAAGTAACAGCGCTTGACGTTGAGTTACCGATAAACTAGAAAGCTGCTCAATAAGCTCACTGACAGGTGTATGTTCGCTTTCAGTATTGGTATCGGATTGCAGTGACTCCGTGTAAGTGTTGATGTGTTTTTGGTTTTTTTGATGTTTTCTTATGTGGTCAATTAGAGTGTTTCTGGTTATTGTAAAAATCCAAGGTAGAAAAGGGATTTCCTGCCTATAATTATTTCTGGCTACATGAAGTTTGGTAAAGACTTGTTGGAAAACGTCTTCAGCTTCATTCTGATTCTTGAGTTTCTTTATAATAAACCCGAGAATCCTACTTTTATGTCTTTGATACAGAGCATTAAATGCTATCAAGTCACCATTGGCATAGGCTTGCATTAGTTCTTCGTCAGTCAATTTGGCTTACCTTTTTTCAATATTGGAGGATATGCACAGCAGTAAATCATTATAGCTGTTTGTATAATCAACTCTACCAGTTATTTTTACAAACCATTTAGCACAGGTAACCCGATGTGAATTAGACCGCATACATGTTTTCTCTGTAAATCTGAGTTTACATGCCGAATAAATTCCATGAGTCCAAACGTTGCCACATAAGAAACAGTAATGTAAAGTCAGTAGCTAGTGAGAGTTGCAGCAAAGCCTCTCCCGAGCTGTGATATAATATATGGCCTGTTCCGGCATAATTACCGGAACATCTCTTAGCTCAAACTATGCCATATAAGGTTACAATTATTTGAAATACTTCTGGTATGTCTCAAACTGGCCCTTAAGTTGAATTTCTAATGCTCTTGCTGAATTGTAATTATCAGCGAGAGCCAATGCATTGATTGTCGGAATTTGACTATTTAAGAAGATATGGAGCTGGTCATGTGATTTTCCATTCATAGTGCAACCGACAATTAATTCATTGACCTGCTTTTGGAGTTTTACACCTAACGCATTCAAATTTTCTTGGGTCGAATGATCAGTATCTAAAAAGGTTTTTTTCATTTTTTGAGATATAGTCCGAGTGTGAACATCCATATTCCATTGCTCTCCATTGTTCAGGCGTAATCCATCTACAGGCGCCTCAACCCCGTGATTGCTGTGCCCATTACTGGGGTTATCCGCAGCATATCCATAGGAAAAAATAGTGGTTGATAAAGATATAACAACAATTGCAATAGCTTTTTTCATGCAAGATACTCCTTGAGTATTAATAGTTTGATGACGGTTATTTAACTACCACCTATTGAAGCAGGTGGTTTTTATCTTTAAAATTCATATTAATAAAACGTCTGATCGGACTGTTTTGTGACAAGCGATGTAATGTTTTTCTATGCGTTATATTTTTAATCTTTAAATCAAGTGCTTATATTTGTATTTTTATGTTATCAAATTTCAGACTGGCTATTTCCCCCCCCTCACGATATGCTCTAGCCTGATTTCATATACAGGCGCAGTGCTTGTCTATACTTCTGTGTTTTTGAGTACCATCAGTTATACCATTCCGCCTAATTAACTGATCAGTGTCATCCAGTCTCTAGTGCACATTTTCATTATCTCTTTTCCTGCTACTTA
>NZ_AUAM01000124.1 GCF_000428725.1 Psychromonas aquimarina ATCC BAA-1526 | reverse complement strand
TTTAAATATTTTGATTTTGCGTGCACATGAGGTGCGCTCTTGATGACTTTAGTCATCTGCACCGAAATACGCTAACCCACCTACTTTAGTAGGTGATAGTTGAGTTTTTTAGGGGAAAAATACAATATGGTATTTACAACCCCACCAAATATGAAACACGCTGTTATAGTCTCACATAGGTTTTTTCCTCTTTACTTTTTTACTTTCATCGAGCAAAGAAGCCCCCCTACCATTGTCATGGTTAACCGATGCAGGTCCCCCCAGCTGAGCAGAGGGGGGATCAATGTTTAATTATTTGAAATACTTCTGGTATGCCTCAAACTGGTCCTTAAGTTGAATTTCTAATGCTCTTGCCGAATTATAATTATCAGCGAGAGCCAATGCATTGATTGTCGGAATTTGACTATTTAAGAAGATATGGAGCTGGTCATGTGATTTTCCACTCATAGTACAGCCGACAATTAATTCATTGACCTGCTTTCGAAGCTTTACACCTAATGCATTCAAGTTTTCTTGGGTCGAATGATCAGCATCTAAAAAGGTTTTTTTCATTTTTTTTGATATAGTCCGAGTGTGATCATCCATATTCCATTGCTCTCCATTGTTCAGGCGTAATCCATCTACAGGTGCCTCAACCCCGTAATCGCTGTGCCCATTACTGGGGTTATCCGCAGCATACCCATAGGAAAAAATAGTGGTTGATAGAGATATAACAACAATTGCAATAGCTTTTTTCATGCAAGATACTCCTTGATCATTAATAGTTTGATGACGCTTATTTAACTACCACCTACTGAAGCAGATGGTTTTTACCTTTAAAGTTCATATTAATAAAACGTCTGATCGGACTATTTTGTGACAATCGGTGTAATCTTTTTCTATGCGCCACACTTTTGCATGTAAGACTAGTCTTCATGAGTAAATGTTAGGCTGATATTAATGAATCATCGATAAACTTTAGTAAGGTTTGGTGAACTTTAATAATTTTTTTTGGGGGGAGGGAATGTTAAATTTAGTAGGGTTAGTTTAAAAACCTTACAATTTGTCTGGATAATTATTTGGAGTGCTTGTCGTACAAGTAGCCCGGCTCATACAAAATCGGTTTACGACATCCCCGAATATAATGACGCTAATTAGTAAACTGTCTTTGCAACTCAACTAACCAGTTGCTACTCTGAAAATGAATAATAGAAGAAACAAAAAAATGAAGAAATTATTTTTACTTATGGTCTTATCATATTCATATTATGCAAATGCCACTTTTTCAATTATTGCATATGATGAAGAGGAATATGGTGTAGCATTTGCTAGCTGTGCCATGCTTTCAGATAATTTTGACTCAGTTGAATATTTAAGTAGAGTAGTGCCGAATAATGGGGGCGTAGTCACTCGGGAGAAGTCATTTCCCCTGACAATATTATTTTATTCTGCTGAAGGGATGATTGAGGCAGATGTGTGCGGTGGTCAAATAATTGGTTATTTGATTGAAAATGATCCTGAAAATAAACCAGAGGAACGACAATATTTATTACTTAATTCCGCTTCTAACAAACTCCAATACAGTTCATAGATATACTGGCTCTGAACTATCTGCAACAGAAAGCAGAGAAGATAGTCGATATGATCTTGTAGTTGCTGGTAATGAACTAAGACCAAACACTACAGGTGTAATGTATTGATACTACATGGATACACCAGGCTCATTTAGGGGTTTGTACACTCTGATTTTCAACTTCCGACCATGCATACTCTCTTGGCAACATCTCACGATACATATCTAATTTATCCAGTTGTTCTGCAGTGTCATTTCCCTCA
>NZ_AUAM01000123.1 GCF_000428725.1 Psychromonas aquimarina ATCC BAA-1526 | reverse complement strand
TTGGGTTATCACTGCCCGAACACCTTTGAAATGATGAACGGGTATTTGGAAAAAGTAGCTTAACTAGGGTGAGAGAATTTAGTTGACCACATCAACCAAAAAGTATTTGTTAAAAGACATCACCAAGTATACTTAATGTTAAATCTTGCTTATATTTTGTTATTGCTTTGTTAAATGATATTGTCAATTCTAGATCTGGTCAATGTAAATATTAAACATAAACAAGGTGTCACGCATGACAGGAATTTGTTAAATAGCGTAATAGGAGAGATATCTGAAATTGATTTAGAAACAGACCAATTTAATAAAATAATAGAAAAATATACTGGTCATATTTTAGTTGGCTTACTTAATATTGTTCCAAGTATAAAGCCACTTTGCTTTAGGGATGAAAACGAAGTAAGGCTAATAAAGATGCAGTATGAAGAAGATTTAGAGTTTAGAAGCCGAAACGGTGTGCTTATTCCGTATACAACTGTTGATTTTCCAAAGGCCGCCATTAAGAAGGTAATAATTGGACCTTCAAATAACCAAGACCTACTTATAAAAGGGCTTGAGGCATACAAGAAAGTGAAACAACATTCTTTTGAAATTGTTAAGTCTAATAGCACTCTAAGGGTATTTTAAATTAGACAATTAAGCCACTCGTAATGAAGTGGCTTAATTGTCTGAAATCAGTATTCCACTCGTTTCCCATGTGGCCCGGCAAATTACTTGACACCTGCAACGTTACACGTTACGCTTAAGTTGTCGAAAAATAATGCCCTCTATGTGAACAAAAATATATTCAGTAGTACGGTACATATTCTTTGAAATATCCCAACTAAAAAGGAATAAAACATGGCTCATATTATTAATATATTTTTAGACGAAAAATGGAGGGTTTTACTTTGGCGGTTAAAAGTTTTGCACATAAAGGGCTTAAAAAATTCTTTTATCAAGGAGATGAAAGCGGTTTAAACGCAAATCATATCGTAACTATAGGGTACATACTGGATGCTGTTGAAGCCTCTCACCACCCGAAAGATTTGAAAGCTATTTACAGGGATAAGTTTTCAGAGAAAAAAGGCTCAGGTAAAGGGGTGTACAGCATAGAGGTAAACGGTAATTGGCGAATTACCTTTCAAATTAAAGATGACGGGGCCGTTTTTCTTGATTATTGCGATTATCATGGAAAAGCAATTAAAGCCCGCTGATTCTATCGAAATAAGGACTAAAACCCGGTGAAGACAAGCCGGTTTTTTGGAGAGTAGTAATGAAGAAGACGAGGAAGCCATCACATCCAGGTGCGTTTTTCAAACATACGGTTTTAGATGAAAGGAATATCTCTATTACCGATGCGGCGATAAACTTAGGCATCACCAGGAAAGCATTAAGTGAATTTGTAAACGGAAAGGCTAAATGCTCTCACTCAATGGCTCGCCGTTTAGCAGAGGCCACTGGCACGAGTGTAGGAATATGGATCATGATGCAGGCTAACCTGGATACCTGGGAAGCTGAAAACATGACGCTAGAAATGTCGGTTACTCCTTTTGAGGAAAGGCGTTTAGCCTGATTTGTTTTTTGTTTAAATAAAAAGCCGCTGTCCAGCGGTTTTTTTCTGCCTGCCGTTTACCATGTGAAGAAAAACAGTGTCACATTTTATCCTCGCCGGCACGTCACGTTTTACCACTCCGGAACGTCACATATTTTGCACCCAGGGCGGTCACATTTTCTCTGCCGGTCACGTCACGGTTTTAAATATCGATGTGTCACGGTTTTATACCTGGACAAGTCACACAACCACATTTAAACTCAACAACCACCTACTAAAGTAGGTGGGTTAGGATTTATGGACTAAAGTCCGGATACGGGTCAAAGACCCGTT
>NZ_AUAM01000122.1 GCF_000428725.1 Psychromonas aquimarina ATCC BAA-1526 | reverse complement strand
CGTTTTCTAGTCATAATCTGCTCCAGCTGTGATGCTAGTTATTAAAACAGATTAATCACTTAAGATCGTGTCCGATTTTTGGGGACCATTTCTAACTGAATAAAATCAAATCTATCAGTTACAGGTTTCTTATAAAAAGAACTTCTAAATTCATCTCGCATTTCGTCGTCGTAAGATAGTAAATTCGGTAAGGTGAATTCCGTTTTTTCCATTGTGATTCCTTAGTTTTTCAAACTTTTGATTGAAATATAACAGCTTTATATACGTCACAGTGACGCAATTGCCCTGTTGTATATGATATTTATCAATGATCTCACAATAAACAAAAAATCAAATCAATTCAATGAATTGTAAATATATATAAGAGAATCGTGATTCGACAAATACGTCACCAGGAAGATATGCACATTTTTTAAACACATCTAACCTTATCTTTTACAAAGGGAATTCAAAAAGGCCCTTGATAACCTTCGCAGTGACATAATCTGCAGCTTTATAAACAAAACAGGCGCTACTGGGGTGTATAACTGACTAGGGAAGTAAAAATTACTGGAGAGTGATAGACATGCGGATATAGAATGGGCTGGGAATAATTAAAGTCAGCAGATTCTTAACGGCGATCATTGATAACCGTCACCGTTAAAACCTGCTTATTTATTGAAATATCAAGTACGATATAAGACCTTAGTATTATGCAATGTTGTTTAAACTTGATAGTACATATTACTTATATTGTGCCTCGTTTCAAATTTGTTGTTCTTCCTAACATTTGCTTCTCGTAATTTATTTATCTCAACTGTTCGCCTTTTGCATAACTTATCCAAGTTTACTGCATCATTTCTAACCTTTCACTATTGATCACTAAAAACACGTTTAATACGTAGTAATAGAAAAAAGGGAATAATGTATTCAAATATTCAGCTATCTACTACAACCAAAATATGCAACCAATTGAAAATAGAGGGTTTATGAAAAAATCAATTATCGCTTTAACACTTGCCGCAGCTGCAGTTTTTAGTGCTTCTGCTAATGCAAAACTTATTCAACATACAGACCAAATTGCTGAAGTCCAATTCACTGGTTCTTCTTATGAACTTGGTAAACATGTGGGGGATGTTGCAGGCGATCAAGTACTACGTAGTATCGATAGATTCGATGAAGTTCTTGGAATTATGCTTAAAGATCTTAGTGTAGATAAAATCACTAAAACTTTCGCCGAGAACAAAGTATATACACATCTTGCTGCTAAATCTCCTGATGCCGGCGCTTATATTAAAGGTCTTTCTGAAAGTTTAAATATGTCTCCGAATCGTTTACTTGCAGTTGGTATGGCTGATGAAGCTATTCTTGAATCACAGCGTAACGGTGGTATCGGTTTCTTAGAAGAAGTACCACAAAATGCTGTAGCTCATGATCCTAATGCACCAACCCATTGTACAAGTTTCGCATACGGTGATGGTTCTGGTAAAGCTTGGGCTCATACCAACTATGATTACATGGCTATCAATTATGAAAACTTGTTAGTTATCAATCATACTGATATCGATGGCAAAACTAAAATCGTTCAAACATGGGCAGGTTTACTTCCTTACGGCGGTGTAACGAAAGGTAATCAAGTTTTACTTGGAAATACAATGGCCGATGAAGGTACAGCTCGTGAACTAGCAGGTGGTGAAATCATCGAAACTGATTCTGTTCCATCATTCCATTTAGCATGGGATATCTATAATGCAGAATCAACGCAAGGTGTAGTTGATAGTTTTGCTAAATTCGACAAATACACAGCGTTTTATTCATACACTGTAGTTGATCCGAATGAACAAGTACTAACAGTTGAAAATACTTACAGCGATGGTCTTAATGTAACTCGGAGGGCGTTCAAAATTCTGTGTCAGGGTAATTCATTAAATATCCAGTACGCTGTCTAAACGCCCTTCAAAATAAATAGCCAGCTGAGATAAGCAG
>NZ_AUAM01000121.1 GCF_000428725.1 Psychromonas aquimarina ATCC BAA-1526 | reverse complement strand
CGATGGCACTGCAGTCTGAATGGGCGCTGGTGCAGTACGGTGTTATTACCGCTACCTTTGTCGGCTTCGCTAAATTCTATATGGAAACAGGAGGCCAATATGCCAATCGCAATGCTTCTTAATTTATTCACCGGCAAAGCCAAAAAGCCGTTACTAATAGCGCTGGCCGTTGTCGTTGTTCTATTAACATTAACGGCAGGTTACTTCTATGCAAAACAGCTGGGCTATGAAAACGGTTATAGCGCGGCTGAGCACCAATTCTTAAAAGAGAAGGACCAGGCGGTGGCTGATGCGGTAAAAGCCATCAAAGACAAAAACCAACGTAATCAACAAATCGCTGAAACCTACTGGAAAAACGAACTGGCCAAGAAACCCAAAATACAAACCATTGAGAAAAGGATTATTGAATATGTGCAAGCTCAAGACCCTGATGATACTCACTGCCAGCTTGATGATAATGAGCTGTTCATCCTTCAAGACCTCGTATCCATTACCAACACAAACACTGCCGAAAACGACCATTGAGCAGGCATTAATTCAGCCATGCACTGAACTGCCAACGCCCACGGCAAAAACCAATAGCGGGCACCTGTTATGGAAGAAAAATATGATCTTGTTATATGGAGAATGTCGGGCAAGGCATAACGCACTGGTTGAGGTGGTAGGAAAAAATGGCTGAGTAGCCCATTTTATCAGAGACCGTAAGTAAATATTCAAAGCAGGGAAGGTTTTAATTAGGAAAATATCTATCTTATTTTAGGGGGATATATGGGAACTGTTTAGGCTCGCATTTTTGATGAAAAGTGTGCGTGATAAGCGAGTGTCTTTATGTGAGTTTTGGTATCTAATGTGGTTTGTGTTTGATCTTTAATTTACATTGTTGACATAAAGTATAAATCAGGTAGTCTTCTCTCGGTTTTAAATAAAGCAAATGCAATATAATAATCTTTTGTATTTCAGTGTTGTGTGTAGCTTGGCGCAAGTGAGATATTTGTGCGCTTACATAGTTAGCCAATTGCAAAATACAATTAAATGACAATGACACTAAAGGAGTAATGCGTCATGAGTAGCAGTAATTACATAACAAAAAAGATAGTCTTATGTTTATATGCCTCAATATTAATGTTTAGTTCGAACATGGTTCAAGCTGTAGAATTTGACATATCTTGGAAGGGAGCTTCAGGGTACTCTATGAAAGGGTATTTCAGTTATGATGACTCCCTGATTGGCACTGGTGCAATCGGGGCGGCTCATCTGGATACGTTCTATATCGATGTTTTACATAATGGCCTATCAATTGGGACATGGGACTTCGTTTTAGACGGTTTAAATAGAACTGCATTTGTTTTTAATTTCGATACCAACACTGAAAAGTTTAATCTTGGTGGTAAAGTGTTTAGCTCCAAGGGACAGTATTGGAATATGGCTGGTACAAAATGTAATGGTGCTGGCTTCCAAAGTAGTCCATCATTTCAACTAGTTTGCGCTAATGGTGCTTGGATTACTGACTCACTTACACGTGTAAGTGAGTCCGCATTAGTGGCAACAAGAACAATTACGCCATAGTCAGGTATTATAATTCTGATACTGTTTGCTGTGAGCTTAATAGTACTGAAAAGCAAACCCAATTTTAGAATTCAGTTGTCAAGATAAATAATATATAAGGCATTAAAATTGGGATAGTAATAGTTGGCTATGTTTTGCTTCGTTGCACATTTAGTCAACTATTTTATTTTTTAAATATTCGCTTCCAAAGCCCCTCCTTTTTAAAAGCTCGTTTCCAATACCTCATACTCCTTCATTTTAAGTACTTCAAAACCCGCAAAATCATTCAGCTCTAATAAGATTTCACCGATCGGTTTGATCTCGTTTTTATGGAACAGTTTATCAACTTTGTTGAGGTCACCGACCGGGTTGAAGCCTTCGCGAACGATGCTCATTAAATCCAGTGGAATGCGGTGGGCGGAAAGAATATCGCCGGTGGTGACGTTTTTCATTTTGCTGAATTCGTCTTTTGCATCGAGCTGGCCGACGGGAATAAGCTCCGGTTTTTCTTTGTC
>NZ_AUAM01000120.1 GCF_000428725.1 Psychromonas aquimarina ATCC BAA-1526 | reverse complement strand
ATCAGGTTTATTTTGCAAGACAAAGGTTCGCCACATAACTTGGGTTGATCACTTAAGAAACTAGGTTGTGTGTCCAGTCAATGGGGTCCATTTCTTTTTATTAGTTACTTCATCAAGTATTACATGGGCAAATAGCTCAACTTATTGCTTTAATAGTATCTGCAATACAGACCTATCCTTCATCGAAGGAGAAATGAAAAAGGCGCAAAGTAAATTAGTCCATACAGGAGGCAATAAATATAAACTAGGCCATAAACTAATTTATAAAAATACCAGCTCAAGAAAAGGTTTTTCTATCAGAAATTATCATGTGCCCGATATTACTTCGCACCAGGTAAAAACCTTATCATATGAAGGTGAAATTCCATATAACTTTGGTTATAGCTGCACTGGTTATAACGTAACAACAGCAAAAGGTGAATGGAAATTTATCTCTTGGATGTCAGGTGGAGGCGGTCCAGCGGGTTCACTCGGGACTTTCTACAAAAAAGACATAACAGATACAGTAAAATACAGCACTCCAATTAGTCGTAAAAAGGAGTGTACCCCACGAACCCATGTAAATAAATACACTCACTCCAAGTACATTTTTTATGGGTGTGAAGCTGGTTATGATCCTCTAGATTATGCGTATAAAGGTGAGCATGTGCTGCCTACTTGTAAGAGTTCTCTTACAAGCAAAATAATTGAATACAAGTGTTATGCTCCTTTTACTGTTGGAGATGAAACACTGCATCAAAATACTTGCGCAGCCTCCTGTCCGCCAGAATCCTCTTTTCTTGATGTAATTAAAAACAGCGACGGCAGTTATTCCGGCAGCGGCAGATGCCTTGCACCTGAAAATAAGCAAGAGCCCCTTCAGCAGTGTGTTAGCAACCCGGTGATGGTCTCAAACGGTACCAAGGTGCAGTATGAAACACCTGACATTAAAGTTGCCGGTGCTTTCCCTTTGAGCTTTTCTCGTAGCTACAACAGCCAGCGCAGCCTGGAAGCACTGGAGTTACGCCAAAGCAAATTACAGCTGTTACCACAGTCTGATAAATCGACCTGGACAACATATGTGCAGCCGGCAGATTATAAAGGGTTAAAAACACAAATGCTTGTCCCGCCAGTGCTTCCGTTGGTGAACAATGTACGTGCAGCAGGTTTTAAAAGTTGGTCACACAGCTACAGCGGGCAATTAGACGCGCTGAATGACGGTGCTTCTGTGCGCTTATCCAGCAGTGCCTTTGTTAACCGCGCCTTTACTAAACAAAGCGACGGCACTTATAAACCTGATAACCTGACTTCCGATACGCTGACCCGTGTACTGGATGAATCCGGCGGCCTTCTGCACTGGCTTTACCGCTCCGCCGATAACCAGCTGGAATATTACAACGCCCAGGGCTTGTTAACCCGCCGGGTTAATCGTGCCGGGTTATCCCATCATCTTACATACGATGCCAATAATCAGCTGGACTTAGTGAAAGATGATGCCGGTAACCAGCTGGACTTTAACTTTGATACACAGGGTAAGTTATTAACTTTAGAGACTTCTAAAGGCGAGTTAATCACCTATGGTTACGACCAGTACGCCAATCTGGAGAGTGTGACGAAGAAGCTGGCGTCGGGTAAAGAAAGCGTGCGTATTTATCATTACGAAGACAGTCGTCATCCTTATGCATTAACCGGCATTACCGATGAAAACAACGCCCGTTACGCAACCTGGGAATATGATGAGCTAGGGCGTGCAATTACTTCAAAACATGCTGATGATAATGAAAAAACGAGTTTTGATTTTGAAACCAACAAAACCACGGTAACCAACCCGCTGGGCAAACAGACTGTCTATCACTACAAGGATATTGCCGGTGCTAAACGTTTAGATACTGTCGAAGGTGTGGCGAGTGCTTCCTGCCTGGCTGCCAACCAGAATTATGAATACTACGATGACGGTCAGCTTAAATCGAAAACCGACTGGAAAGGCATTAAAACTACATTTGAGTATAACGACCGTGGTTTAGAAAAACAGCGCACAGAAGCGGCCGGCACAAAGGATGAGCGTGTTATCACCACCACCTGGCATGACAAGTTTAATCTGCCGGAAACTGTCACCGTGGGGAGTCAGGTAACCACTTACAGCTATGACACTAACGGGCAGTTGCTGTCTAAAAAGCTTTCAAAGATTTAACCACACTTTATTAATTTTGCCTTTTAACAGGCAGTTAAGGATTAAAGCGCCTTACCCGGTAAGGCGCACTG
>NZ_AUAM01000119.1 GCF_000428725.1 Psychromonas aquimarina ATCC BAA-1526 | reverse complement strand
TTAGCTGCGTTTTCAGGATCGAACACTAAATTATTGTACCACTGGATTATCGGAGTATCAGATTGTTCAGCTGTATATAAAAGGCTGAGGTAAATCTTTTCTGCGTCTTTAAGTCGGCCGCTTTCCTGAGCTATTTTGGCGAGCATATAGGTTTCATCAAAATTAAAGGGGTTTGCTGTTTCTTTTCCCTCACCCAAGAGTTCAGACAGACCTAAGGTGGTGACCGCATCCATAGTCCGGAAGAGTGTGTCGCCTAATGACTGTGAAAACATCAGTGCTTGCTGCGCTTTTCCGTAATCTCCCAGAGCGAGGTAGATACGCGTCTTACTGGCATTTTTAACTTTTACGTCTTTTGCGGTTTCGCTTACAACAATGGATGAAAAATCTAGGCAGTCTATCTGTTCGGCAATTGCGGCCGCTTCGTCATGATAGCCCAGCTGTACAGCCGCGACAGCACCATTGGCATAGACGCGCGCCATATCTTCTATTCCTACCCCTTTTTCTAACGGTATGGTGCAGCTGTCTTCATGGGGAGAGGAGCTATATTTTCTGGCCAGTTTGTAGCTGCGGTAAGCCTCTTGGTAGTTGCCTAATTCCAGAGAAGTGGCGCTATGGATGAGATTGTAATTAACTAATATCCATTTTTTGTTTTCTTGATCTTTTTGACTGTTCCCGAGCTGCTTTAACATTTCCTCTTTCCAAAGAAGCGCACACTGCTGTGCCTTGGAAAAATCGCGGATCATCTGGTAAGAATTACACAGGAAGATCATATGACCCCAGTGCTGCTCCCATTCTTTGGGTTCATAATCTGCCCAGTGCTCAAATTCACCTATCTGTTGAGAAAACTGCTCAACGGCTGCTCGATGGTTGCCTCGATAAGATTCGGTACTGATCTGGTACGCCAGCGGCATTGGCGTTGAGCAGCCTGAGAGAGTCAGTACTATTGTGAGTAATAACAGTATTTTTTTCATCATTTTTACTTCCAGCTTCCTTGGTTTATCACTGCTGTATGTTTTGGTTATTCCAGTCTGACGCTGGCGAATATTGATTATTACAGCAGTTCATTATTAGCGCCCGGTCAGCTGGAATGCAGCCCAGTAGTAGGGATGGCGGTTATAGTCCGTTTTAACTGCCAGCTGTGCTTTTTTCAGGGCCAGACGCTTATCCGAGGTCTCGGTTAGATTAGTGTAAAAATTCTGCATCAACTGACTGGTAGCCTGATCATCAACCTTCCATAAGCTCGAAATAATGCTGTTGGTGCCCGCATATAAAAATCCGCGGGTAAAGCCTACCACATCATCACCATTGGCTATTTTCCCCAGCCCGGTTTCACAGGCCGACAGGGTGACCAGATCGGCATTAAGGTTAAGCTCGTAGAGCTCCCGTACGGTAAGCAGGCCGTCATTGCTTTTATCTTTCGCCAGCAATAGGCCGGAAGAGAGCGGTGTGTGCGGATCAAATATGCCGTGTGAGGCAAAATGCAGCGTTTTAAACAAAGCGCCGTTTTCTTTTACCTGAGTTTCAGTGGCATTACGCCTAAGCAGCAGACTGGCACCGGACTGCTGCGAGGCAATAGCTTTTGCTTCCTGCTCGGCGCCGGGCAGCGCCAGTTCAGGATCGCCGAGTTCAGGGTTGCCGAGAACCAGCAGCGGATGAGCCGCAGTCACCTCTTTATTAAGGAAGGCCATTACCGAGGCGCTGGGTAGAATACTGATATCATACTGATCGATCAGAAAATCACTGCCGTTATACAGAGCGTTAAAGGGCAGGTAATGCAGCGGACCGTGGGGCACGATAATCAGTTTTTCAGTGTGCAGTTCATCTTTTAGTGGTTTGAACAGGCGCTGATAGAGCAGATTTGCGCTGTGCTGGTAGCTGTTGCTGTCAATTTTCTGCAGATCCTCGCGCAAAGCGCTGACAGAACCGGTTAAATCTTCACCGTTAAGGACGGCCGCTTTAATACCGCCGCGTGACAGCAGAAAAGCAAACAGCTGTGTGCCGCTGCCGTAAAATTCAATCAGGGTTTCATCATCTGCCAGGCGCAGCTGCAGCTCCGCTACCTCAGGCGCAGCGACAGTGACCAGGGAAGCCAGTTCCGGCTGTGCTTTCTGCAGCTGTTTCTGCGTTTTACGCAGCAGGCCGCGGTCAGCACTGCGGCTGCGGCCGCTTTTCTCACTGTAATCGGCAGTCTGCAGATCTGAATCTATGCTGTTTAGTTGTGCCAGTAGCAGAGGGGCCTGCTGAGC
>NZ_AUAM01000118.1 GCF_000428725.1 Psychromonas aquimarina ATCC BAA-1526 | reverse complement strand
CCCCCCCCCCAGGGCTAACATTTGAATAATTAATCACTTATTGTGTGGCTTTGGGTGCGTGATAATTAATAGTTGCTAGTATTATTACAGTGAAGCAGTGTTCCTGTAATGTAGCGTTAAGTTCCAGCACCCAAAGGAGTTTTACAATGGCAGCTATGATTGCAATAAAACAAGCTCGACGTAATGTACAACGAATACTTAAGGTTGCCAAGAAAGAAGCCGAACCAACAGCAGTCTTAAACGAACTAGACCTGTTAGTTAATTCAAATAATGAGCCTCTTTCTAAACAGGAGAAAATACATCTAATTGAAGATATAGAAAAATCACATGCACAACCACCCGGTCTGAAAAACAAATTTGGTCGCCCATTCGCTTATCCATCAGGTTTAAAAAAAGGTTCAGGTCGTACATCAGGTCTTAATAAACAAGTTAGACTGCCCGGTGGCCGAGAAAAAGCTCCCTTTGTTCAGGAGATCAACGCCGCGGATAATAGCGCTCTATTAAAGCTAATCAAAATAATAAAACCTAAGATTAGGAAGTAATATGAATTTATTAGCAGTAATTATATCTGGCTGTAGTTTATGTGTTGCAATGATTGCATTGGATCATGCAAAACAATCAAATAAAAAAGCTAATGATATAGCTTCAGAAAATGTAAACTTGCAACATGGTCAATTGGAGAATGAAATCAGGCAGTCTATTGAAAATTCCAAGATGAACATAACCAATATTGTAATCACTATGGCCCCGCTTAAAGCGAAAGAAAGCATAGGAAATATCAGTGATGAAGATAAAAAAACCCTCGATATTTATACATCGAGTTCAGACTCTGCTATTCAAACAATGCTTAATATTTATGACGATGCATGCGCCAAATATATAGACAATAGAGTTGATAAAGGACGATTCAAAAAGAATTTTTATGTAGAAATTCGTAACTTATTACAAGAAGAAGAAATGAATAAATATTTCCACCCGAACACCTCGAATTATAAGGCGATTATGAGGGTTTATGACGAATGGGAAAACTTAGAAAAATAGATATTTAATAATAACTAACTCAGCAGGTTGTAATAAATACCTTATTTAAGGATTCTCTCTACAAAATAAAGCGGTTTAACAAAATACTGATTGCCATTTTTGGTCACTTCCAGCAATAGCGATCTGTTAAAACGATATGAATAAACAGCAACCAATAGTAGCTTGACTCCCTGCTTATCAATCCAATAACCAATAGGTTTAATCTTCACATGCAAATCATCTATTGCATAAACAGCAGCTGCTTGTTTGGGGGTACGTTCTAACGCATTGCTGGTCACTCTTTCAATTCTTGGTTTTACTTCTGCGAATCTAATTAAGCAATAAAACATTTCCAGATAGATAGGTGAAAGCAGAATTACTATATCAATTGGATTAACTAATATTATTTGCAGCTGAAACTTAAAAGCTAAGTATGCATGTAGCGGGATTATCACAAACCAAACAGCCATAGTTAATATTGTGAAGACTTTACAGGCTTCATCAATAGTCTTTCTGTCTACAGCTAGTTTCTTTAACTTATTCTCAATAACAGGGCTAAATATATTAATTAAAAATCCAATAACCACTTGTCTAAATAACACTTCCATAAAATCCACCTCTCTTTAGTTAGGTCTAAAAACACAAAAACCTGCCAAGGTGAGTACCAAGAAGCAGGTCTTTAGATTAAACGTACCGAAAAAGAGTGATTATCATTACGGCACTTACCAGTGTATCACTAAAAGGGAGAATCCAATTTTATTTATGATAATTAAATCAGTTATTTTATTGTGGCGTGTTTTACAGGCAGTAAGAGCCTTAGTGAAATTCATGGCAAAAACGCGATATACATGCAAGAGCAGCAGAACTTCACGACTATAGGTGCGTATTCCGGCGAAGGTGAACACTGATTCCCGCTGTATTTCACGTTAGGCCGGAATATGCAGCAATATTGCTATGTAACTAAAACAGGAATGACAATATGATTTGTATACAAGTGCCAAAAGGAATGATCGCAGTTAGCTCAAAATGGGCCCAATTAGTGTTAACAGCAAACGGGCGTGCGTATTTTCTAATTAACTAAAATATATAGAACGGCGGTAGCTCCGCCGTTCTATAGGGAGGTATCGATGGTGATTTATATGATTACGGCCTTATCCGTTTATCATATAAATACAGAAAAACGGGCTAAATAGCTGTCTCTTATACATAAATCCTCACTAAGTAATTAGTGGGGATTTTTTTTGAACTAAATCTTCAAGTTATGATCTGATCTTCAAGAATAATTG
>NZ_AUAM01000117.1 GCF_000428725.1 Psychromonas aquimarina ATCC BAA-1526 | reverse complement strand
GTTAAGTTCATTATGATGTCTTAACTGGGGTGTGTGAATCTATTAAACCACGTCAACCAATGACTTGAGTGCTAATAGGAACATGGTTTGAAACCAGTGTGAGCGAAGAAACTCCTTTGCCTTTTGAAAAATATTTAGATGAATAACGCGCCTTAAACGTATTAATACGGCACTCGAATTTTTGACCATCAATACTTGAAAACAATTGGTTATCAACGTGGTAATAAGCAAATATTGGCAAAGTGGCTATTGTATTAGAAATCTGATCATTAGACTGCCTTAATGTTTCATACCTAATATAGCTATCATCGACATTACGTAATTTACCCATCGAACGATCGGAGATATTCGCCATTTTATATAAGCCGTAATTGGTACCATTAGCTAATATGCAAGCGATTAGATCTTCATTATTTACAGGTGTTTTCTCTTTGTTAACGGAAATATGGCTAAATGACTTTAAAAAGCCAGTCTTTTGGTCAACAAATAACATGAGTTCAACAATCCCCATATGTTGAATTTGATTATAAAGAGGATTATCAATTGTTTGTTGCCATCGACTATTAGGAATTGACCACTTGAATTCAGACTTACCAGGAATAAACTCAACGTATTTATTATCACCACTAAAAATGTGATCACTAACTTCCTTCAGTTTGGATTCTAATTGCAGGCTCTTATCAGCTAACGTCTGGTTGATGGGAGTTACCAGTTTATCAAGTCCTGTATTTTCAATAATTTCAGCTTTATTCTTCCATTCTTTAGGCTGGATTAAGTCAGAAGTTAAGCTTCTATTATTGACGCTTTCTCTTACGGTTAGGTTGTTACTATGAAAAAGTTGCTCCGCCTTTCGATAAAGGAAGTATTCAAATCGATTAGCGATTAATTTGGTATTGTCTCCGTCAAAATATTCGCGATCACTTTTAGCTACCACATCGAGGTTAATAGTCTTTATGGTCTTGCATCCACTTAGTTCTAAGTGAGCAGTGGTGTATTGTTCTCGCAACTCGTTTTTTAAATGAATGAACTCAATATCAATAGACATAAAGAGTGAACGGAGAAGTTTTTTAATTTTACTCGATTGTTTATCGATGAATTGCCATTCATATTGACGTCCATCAAAGTCATTGTTATCTAAATGATCGCTTAATAATTTAATGCTATCTGCAGGAATGAGTTCAAAGGCTTTCTTACGAACATCACCAAAACTCAAGTTGTCGTCCATATCGGTATCGATAAAGTACTTTAATAAGCTGCCAGCGGATTTTAATTTGGTTCTAACAATATTGACATCTTCTACAATGCGCTGTTTTGCATACCCCTTGGCAGACTCCGTTAATTTTCTAACCAAATAAATAAAGGCAGAAACTAAATTGTCGTTGGTTTCTCGGTACCTAAAAAACAAATAGCAAACAAGGTATAAGATGGTTTGGCTGTCAGTGTGTCTTCTAAGCTTATAAACTGACTTATGTTTAACCAAGGAAGCATAGTATTCAAGGTTTTTAGGTGATAATTCGAGTTCAGTAATAAGTGCTTTAATTTCAGGGTAAAGAGAACGTATGATTTTATGTGTCTTCAGCTCTTGTGTTATTTCACTGGTTGAAAAGTCCTTGGCCATCTTTTTTAATTTGGCTAAGTCAGTAAAAGTACTATTTGATTCAAGTAACTTAAGTAGCGTTACTTTTGTGGATTTAGTCAAGTTTTCACTTAGCACAACCTCGATACGACTTCGTTCATTTGATAGTACCGTTGAGATAGTATCTTGCAACGTCGTGTAACCAGCAAGTGCAATCCTATTTTGACCAAAATAGGCAAGGCATTCATCGAAAACATACCTAGGCTCCAAGTTGATTTTTACAACATCATTAAGGCGTTTAAGTAATGGGCCTTTATCTATTTTACTTTTGTAAATTGAAAAGCCAGTATGTTTTAATAATTTATTAATCAATATAGTTTTCGTTGCCGGTGATAAATTTACTTTCTTTGTTTCTTTATCGTTAAAATATTTGTGTTTGATATAGTCATAATCAGCCTCTACATCGGAAAATGAAAAGCTGAATATTATAGGGCGTGCTCTGAAATAACCTAAAAGCAGAATAAAATAAATACGCGCTTCGATTAATCGTGATTTATTTATAATTTTTTTTGTTTCGTTGTCCAATGAAAAATAATCTTCTCTATCGGTATGGTTAAAGTTTGGAAGAGCGTAAAGTTCGTTAGTTTCAGATTGGGTAAGTATATGAATACGTTTAGTGTTTTGTGACGTGGTTTAATTGATTCGACTAACCCAGTTAAGAGATAATTAACTTAACTGGAGATTGACATGACTAAACGTAAAACCTATTCCAAAGAAT
>NZ_AUAM01000116.1 GCF_000428725.1 Psychromonas aquimarina ATCC BAA-1526 | reverse complement strand
AAGCCTAACATTACAGCTAAGCGTGTCTATGTATCATCTACTTATCAATATTTACTGTGAAGATTATTCCGGCGTATTCAAGATGCGACAGAACCAAAAAACAACGTGAACGTAATCTTGAATTGTGTCAAAGTGTAAAGAGCCTAATAAACTTCACCTTGACCTATCAATAAAACACTCTAATAATTAAGATCAATAACTTTATTTAAATTTCAGTTAAACATGTCAAGCTCTGATGTTGTCACCCCAAGGATGGGGGCAAAAAACATCTCCTTGATTTATTTATAAATCATTTAATTAGAGATGAAGATAATATGAAACTTTTACCTGTTATACACTTATTATTTGCGATGTCATTGTCTTTTACTTCATACACTATGGCTGCAGGCGGACAAATAAATTTTACCGGTACCTTAGAAGAATCTCAATGCACTCCAATTGATTCAACCATTATCGTGAGCTTAGGCCGCATCGGGGTCGATACTTTCACTGGTCTAGCAAGTACTTCTGAAAAACGCGCCTTCGATATAGCACTAAAAGATTGTACAAGCAACGGTGGTAGCTTAAAGGTGAGCGTGACATTCACAGGAAGTGACGGTAACACTAATGATTATCTTGATATCCCCACAGGACTTGGTAATGCAACGGGCGTCGAAATTGTTTTATACGATGCTGATCAAGGAGTGCTTCCCTTAAGACAAGAATCTGACCAAGTAATAGTATCCGAGGCAGGTGGCAATCTTACTTTATCATTTTTTGCCGGATATCGACAAACTTCTGTGGAGCAGGTTACTCCAGGTCGGGCCAATGGTATAGTTGCATTCACATTAACCTTTCTTTAAGCAAAATTATTTAAACAAGGAACTGGCAGATTATCTGATAAGCCAGGGAGTTGATAAGGGGGGCTGGGCTCTTTTGCGGGTTCTGTCGCATCTTCGGAAAAAGGCTGAATGCTCTGCTCTAATGCAAGAGCAACAGAACTTCACGACTATAGGATGGAACTTAAAAGCCTATTCTTTCTTATCGGCTTCCTTAGTAAGTTCACTTACCTGCTTAATTAAAGCAACCTTTTCAGTTTCTAATGTATCTTGATGCATTTCTAGCTGCAGTATTAATTTTTCGTTGTTAGTTATTGATAAGTTCAGATTACGTACTTGTTCATCATGCACAGTCTTTAATTTGGCATTTGCAGTTGTTGAGCTGTTTAATTGCTCTTTAGTGTTAGCCAGTGACGTATTTAAGTTATTTAGGTCTAAGCGCAAGTCTTTAAGTTCATCATTCAGCACAATGCGTTCTTCAGCTAATTCATTAAGTCGCGTCTGATTTTTTTGTTGCGCAGTTTCATAATTAGTAATTAATTGCTGGTGGCCTGAAACCGTTGCTTCTAGCCCTGCAATTGATTTACTCAGATCGGCCTTATCAATGTTCAATGCTTTATTTTCATTTTGAAGAATACTGTTTTGCTCTTTTACTTCAGCTACAAATTCAGCGTTGCCCTCCAACTTTAATTCAGCTTTAGCAATTTCGGTTCTTAATAACTCATTGCTTTTACTAAGCTCGGTATTTTTATCTGTTTCAGTTAAGAGCTGTTGACGTAACTCGGTACTCAATGTTTCATGTGTTGATTTTGCCGTTGCCAATTCCGCTTTTGTATTTGCCTGGACTTTTAATAATTCAGCTTCAAGTTCTTTGATTATTTTAGTGTTCTGATCAAGTACAGCGTTTTGCTTAAATAATTTTTCTTCTGAACGAGCCAAGTCTTCGATAGCCATATCTTTTTGCTCAGTCGCATCACTCGCTATTTCTTTGTAACGTTGCTCGGCCTCAACAGAAAAGCGGGTAATCTCTTTCATAAACGACTGCGTAAAGTCTGAGGAAAACCCTAGTCGGTCATAA
Source organism: Psychromonas aquimarina ATCC BAA-1526 (assembly GCF_000428725.1). Taxonomy (GTDB): domain Bacteria; phylum Pseudomonadota; class Gammaproteobacteria; order Enterobacterales; family Psychromonadaceae; genus Psychromonas; species Psychromonas aquimarina. Next base: position 511 of record NZ_AUAM01000116.1, on the reverse strand, counting down.
AGCGATGTTTGATTAGCACTCTGCTCTTTTTTCCAGGTCGAGAAATATTTATGAACAGTGCTGGTACTGCTTACATTAGGCAACATTGATAAAACAAGGCGAACAGAGGGTTTAGTACCTTTAACATAAAGTTCGTTACAAATTTCATTTACGCGATCTTGGATTGTGTCTTTGTCGTTCATGTTTATTGCCCTTGATATTCTGAGTGTTCAAATTATACATGAACAACTAGAAAATTGCGAACGAACAAAAGAAACGAACGAACAGTGTTCGTTTGTTCGCTGGTGATTATGGCAAAAATAAATGGCTGTAGAAAATATAAAACGAAATGTCATGCCTGGATGTTAAATAAAACAATGACTTTAAAAAACTAATTTATACTGGTCAGCTTATTTCCAGCTTTAAGTGGTAAAAAACACCGTCTTCAGACGGTGCATTTGATTTTAAATATTTTGATTTTGCGTGCACATGAGGTGCGCTCTTGATGACTTTAGTCATCTGCACCGAAATA
>NZ_AUAM01000115.1 GCF_000428725.1 Psychromonas aquimarina ATCC BAA-1526 | reverse complement strand
GACAAAGAAAAACCGGAGCTTATTCCCGTCGGCCAGCTCGATGCAAAAGACGAATTCAGCAAAATGAAAAACGTCACCACCGGCGATATTCTTTCTGCTCACCGCATCCCGCTGGATTTAATGAGCATCGTTCGTGAAGGTTTCAGCCCTGTAAGCGACCTCAACAAAGTTGATAAGCTGTTTCATAAAAACGAGATCAAACCGATCGGTGAAATCTTATTGGAGCTGAATGATTTTGCAGGTTTTGAAGTACTTAAAATGAAGGAGTATGAGATTTTGGAGGCTACACAATAGTTTCCCCCAGATACAGGCCTTATCTTTTGTCTAAAAAATAAGGCCTTACCAAGATCCTTAATCTAAACTAACCATCAACTAATACACCTTCTTGCAATAATATATATCATTACTCCGCTGTTTCAGAGGGGGTATCTTGAACAGTATTTGGTACTTCCTTGTAACTATAACGTCGACCACCATCTGGTAAAACTTCTATAGAGTGAATTATTTTAACTTTATCGGTAGATATAGGTGGGCCATAGTTTGTATAAGGCGGTTTATGATACTTCCTAATTAAATCTTCTATTTGTGTTACTGCATATTTATGCGTTGTAAAAAATGAATAAAACTCACCTCTTACTTTTTTGTAATCAACGGTTATTTTTTGAGCTTTCAATAAGAATTGCTCTGCCTTAGCATCTTCTTCCTGTTCCTTTAATTCAGCCCATTTTGCATAATAAGCAAGTGCTAGATTAAATCTCAAGTGACTATCATCATACGAATGTAAGCCTTTTTCGGAAACTTCAATTGCCCGATCAAAATCCCCTTTTACATTTCTCAAAAACCATGAAAAATTACTATAACCTCTAGCAGATGGCTGTTCGTCTATTCGTTTATTATGCCATTTTTCCGACTCTACGATATCTTTTTTCATCTCGTAAGATTCGATAACTCCATCTAGGGCAACCACAGAAGTCCTATCGTCATTATATGGATTTTTCGTTGCTTCGATAAAATATTCAAGTGCTTTATCTGTATTCCCCATTTTATCATAAAGTTCAGCTAAATTTAAAAACAACCAAGGTGTTTTAGTTCCAATTTCCTCAGCTTTTCGTAAAGCAACTAAAGCATTATTTTCATCCCCTGCCTGAGTATAAAGGAAGCCAAGCAAAGAATAGGCATCGGCATATTTAGGCTCTATTTCAATAGATCTTAAAATAACCTGTTTAGCTGTTTGGAATTCTTTGTTCTGCATATCTGAGTAGTTAATTGCCCCAGACCTCATTAAAATTCGAGAGTACTCTCGGTATGCAGGAGCAAATTCCTCATCCTTTGAAATAACTTCAACAAGTAATGTATATCCTTGTTGAAGTCCTCGATAAGATCCATTATTTATTAAGGTTCTTGCTTCATCAAATTTTTTGAATAATTCTGGTTTTTCTTTTTGATACTTTTGATCGATAGGTGACACCCAGTCTGCAAAAGATAAGTTGCAAAAAATTAATAATAAAAACGAACAGATGAGCGTTTTGAGTTTCATATGTAATCATGTCCTTTGATTTTTAGCTAAGCACGAGTTCAATAATTAGGTCTTGTTTTTTGTATTAAAGCGCAATGCTCTACTACAGATATCACAACAAAAAATATAACCCAATTATGCCTCATCCCTCACCGCCTTTGAGTTGTGAGAGATAAGCGACAGAAGAATACCTAATAACAAACATTAATCAACAAATTAAACACCAAAAACCAAAAACATCACCAAAAAAGCCACTTCCCCTAACAAATATACTCAAACAAAAATATTCACTCACCTATCACCTCTACCAGTGCGTTATGCCTTGTCCTGCATTCCCCGTATAACAAGATCAGGTTTTTCTTCCAGAACAGGTGAGCTGTTTTGTTTTTTGCTGTTGGTGTGGGCAGTTCGGTGCAGGGCTGGATTAATGCCTGGTCAATGGTCGGTTTGGCTAATGTTTGTGTTGGCGACGGATACGAGCTTCTGGAGAATGAACAGCTCATTATCATCAAGCTGGCAGTGAGTATCATCAGGGTCTTGAGTTTGCACATATTCGATTATCCTTTTCTCAATGGTCTGTATTTTGGGTTTCTTGGCCAGTTCGTTTTTCCAGTAGGCTTCCGCAATTTGCTGGTTACGTTGGTTTTTCTGTTTTACTTCTTTTATTGCTGTGGCCACCGCCTGGTCTTTCTCTTTTAAATACTGATGCTCAGCCACGATATAACCGTCTTTATAACCCTGCTGTTTTGCATAGAAGTAACCTGCCGTTAGAGTTAATAGAACAACGACAACGGCCAGCGCTATTAGTAACGGCTTTTGGGCTTTGCCGGTGAGTAGATTAAGGAGCATTGTGACTGGCATGCTTGCCTCCTGTTTCCATATAGAATTTAGCGAAGCCGACAAAGGTAGCGGTAATAACACCGTACTGCACCAGCGCCCATTCAGACTGCAGTGCCATCG
>NZ_AUAM01000114.1 GCF_000428725.1 Psychromonas aquimarina ATCC BAA-1526 | reverse complement strand
AAATAACTTTGTTGTTAATCGTTCTGAAGTGGTTAAAGCGTGCTCTAATTTTTTAAGTGGCCTATCCAATGAAGAATTAGTTGAGTTTTTTACCATTTTAATCCCAGACTCTAACAGGGTTGAACGATATTCATCATCTAACCCTGCCATCTTCTTTTTCGTAGCTAGACAGGCTTGTTTTGGAGCTAATTGGCCTTAAGTATTCTTGCAGATAACTCTTCACAGATATTATTTTTTGTGATTGTTCCGTCTTTTTCTATGGAACGTTTAAAACCAAGTATTTGTTCAAATAAATCATGGTTTGAAAAATGAGTAATACCACTAGAAATAATAATCTTTTTAATTGTCTTGAAGTTTTGTATTGTTAATTCGTATTGCATATGGCCTTTCAATTTCAATAACTTTGTTTTCTCATGATATTTTTCTATTTTTTCACGAACTGATATTGGATCTTTTTTAGTCGCCTTTGCTATTTTATCAGCGATTGAAACTAAATCTTGTTTTTCAAGATATATTGATATCGTTGCAGCGTAGCTTTTGTCACTCATAGAGAAACGCCAGCCAAAACTTCGAGAATCAAATCTATGACGTATAGCGTGAGATAACTTACCCATTACAGCGTTTATATTTACCTGATTAACTTGTTGTGGAGAATTAATTTTTAAATCCTCAATTTCAGATAAAGGTAAGTCATCTTCTGAGCTAAATAGAATTTTTTCCATTTCAGATTTTTCATCATTTATTTGTTGGCTCATACGATCAGATAAGTGGGTTAAAGAATTTATTTTTACAGCAGACTTAGAACCCATCTGATTCTTTTTTAGGTACTGTTTAGTTACATCTTTTAAATTACCTTCGTTATCAAATTGAATAAATTGTTGTTTTGATTGAGGGTGTGCAGAACGTAATGATTCGAGTTTATTACTTTTTGAGATAAAAATAAGTTCACTTGATTTATTGGTATATGTTGTAAGTTTAAGAGTGAAATGTATACCTTTGAAATCGATTTTACAGACCTGTTGTAAGTTAGTTCTGTTTGTCCTTTTGATCTCTTTGAATTCAGAATCCTTACTCTTTTTAAACTTGTTCATTATAGAACGATATAAGGATATTTTATTTGTGTTTTTCAGTTTTCCATCGACTTCGATTTGGTAGCTTAAACCAAGTAAATTAACCAGATTTTCATTTTTTAATTCAATATTAGGATTGTGATTTTGATGTTTACGGACATACAAATACAGCTGCCATACTAAATCATGAGAGACAAATACTTTAGCCGGTAATATGAAAAAGACTTTTTGTTTAAAAATATCTTTAAAGATCTCTGGAGCCCATTTGATATGGTAAACGTAAGGCTTAGCTTCTTTACCATTTTTAACATAAGCGTTATAACCAGATATCTCAAAAAGCTTTGTTTTATTGCGTAGTTTAAAATCAGCGAAGTTTAAATTTTCATTAATGAAATTTAATGATGTTAATGCAAATTGTGTATTTTCAATTTGCAGCATTTTATTATCTATGAAATCAGTAGTTGGTGCTTGGCCGACTTTTTTACCAATTACCCTTGCAATGTCATCTCGAAAAATGGGAACTGACCAATCAAATCCTTTTATTAGAAAATTAGAGTTTTGATGAACATTTGACTGATAACGAATAGTAAGAGCTATAATGGCATAAATAAATTTCACATCTTCAAGGGTTATTACATTGCAAAGATTGTTTGAAACTCTAAATGAGAGCAGGTTATCACCACCCTTAAATATTCCGCCGTCAAATTTTTTAGTTTTTGTGCCGGTTGGTGGCAATATATCGATCAAATCGAATGGGTTTTGTTCTCTATAAGTTGGGGGGATAGAAAGTAAAGAGTGTGTAATAGCTGTCTCTGGAACAGACAATAGAGCTTCATCATTAATATTAATCGGATCAGAAAAAGCTACAACTTGATCTGATTTACACCTGCTGAATTGAGCAGGGATATTTTTAGCAGGTGACAAACTGTGTGTTTTTTCATAATCATTTTCAATATAAAAAGAAAATTGATTCGGTGCATTAACTACGTTCGGAATTTTTTTAAAAAAATTACTTTTGGAAAAAAGTTCAGAAATCCATCTACGAACACTTGGTAAAGTTAGATCAAGAGCCTCAGAAATTTCTTTAAAAGTGAAAAAATAATTATCCTGCTCATTAGCAATAGATCTAATAATATTTATTTGTTGTAGTTTTTTTGAAGAAAGAGGATGGCTGATATTTGAATTTTTAGATAATTGAATCAAACCACCAGTAACATTGTTGTGAGTAAGTGTATACACATTTGTTTTTATATCGTAATTAATCATCGTGAACCTATCACATCATTAAGTTATTTATTCTTTTTTCTTTCTACTAAATACAAAAGACTAAATACTAAATACTACGAAACAATATTTAGTACTATTTTCAACGACATAGACTGTTTTTGTTGCCCCGATCAATGAAGGTGCTATATGCGATCAATGAA
>NZ_AUAM01000113.1 GCF_000428725.1 Psychromonas aquimarina ATCC BAA-1526 | reverse complement strand
TTAAATGGAGAGCCGTATGCGCTGAAAGGTGCACGTACGGTTCGGAGAGGAGAGGCTGAGAAATAGTGCGACTACGCTCTGCCTCTTACTCTACGCGCCTCTAGAGTGAAAGGCCAGTTTTATTATCTGTATATGATTGAGGATATTTACAGCCGTAAAATCGTCGGTTATGAAGTTCATGAAAATGAATGTGGAGATAAAGCTGCAGAGCTGCTTCAGCGAACCTGCTGGCGAGAACATATTGCCAATCAGCCGTTGGTATTGCATTCAGATAATGGTGCGCCAATGAAGTCAGTGACGATGAAGGCCAAAATGGAAGAACTTGGTATAGCCTCTTCTTATAATCGGCCACGGGTGAGCAATGATAATCCGTTCTCTGAATCTACATTCAGAACGTTGAAATATAGGCCTAACTGGCCATCAAATGGTTTTAAAAGCTTGCAGGAAGCAAGGGACTGGGTACAGGACTTTGCAGTGTGGTACAACGAAAAGCATAAGCACAGTCGGATAAAATTTGTAACGCCAAGTCAGCGTCATCAGGGGCTGGATAAGAAAATATTAGATAAACGAAAGTTGATTCTAGATGCGGCTAAAACAAAGAATCCACTACGCTGGTCTAGAGAAATACAAAACTGTAAAGCTATAGGAGCAGTGACATTGAACCCAGATCAAGAACAAAAAGAAGCTGCATAAAAGAGAACTAATTGGTGTCAACTATCTTGAAAAACACCGACGTCCTCTATTCTGGAATAGAGCCATTTTTTAATTAATTTTGAATAGTTTTGGTACAGGCCAATCAATAGTAAGAAGGGATTTAGCATATTTACTTCCAATATCACCATCTTTCTTTTTTACATTACCACTGAGAAGAAAAAATAAGCCTGAAAATCCTTTTAACAATTTGATTTCATCAACGACAATAATTTTTCCTTTAAAGGTATGACCATTAACTTCTATTTCATCACCTATCTTCACAGGGCAAAATTGATCACAAATCAATTTATGTTGTGCTTTGATTGCATCCCCAATTGCTTTTTTTTCTACAGCTAATTCATTAAGTTTCAATAATGCTTTATTCATAAAAGTTTCCCATTAGGTTATGTATCTTCAAATCTATTACAGAACTAATAATATCGAGCACCTGATTATTCATTAAATCTTTATCAACTTTATTCGTTTTGTCTACATAGTCCTCACCAATAATAAGAGGGGGATATTTAATTGATGCAGTAGCATAACTTGTTTTTGGCTGTTTATTCTAACTACCGATGCTGGTTGATTAATATCAGTAAACAATGTTGCATCCACAAAAGTATAATCAGGCAATAATAGCCACACATGCGCAATAAAGGGCTCTCCACTATGCCCTTTTAATAACATATCTTTTAATGCTTTTTTTGTTACAGGCCATACCGGCTTACCATCAACAATTATTCTTCCAATAACCAATTCACATTCAATTTTTAGCATTCGTAAAGTGTTATAAATTAAGGTATGCGCTAAAACGCAACATCCTGGTTGATTAGCTATGTAAGGTAAGTTCATCACGACATTCACTATTAAATCGATAAGTTGTTCTTCATCATCAGTAAATTTTCTATATGTAGGTAGCTCTGCTTTTAATTCCCAAGAAATAGTATCTTTTAGGGCTTGAGTTAAGCAAGGAAGTAAGTGTTTTTGATTTTGCATGAATTTCCTAGATTAAGTTAATTGTTAAGAAACGTAATGTCAGAGTATTTATGCTTATTATTATCTTCTCCCCCAGGCGACTGCAAAACTACACAGGTCCCTTCAACGCATACTACTTCTTCAATGCAATATTCAGATACATAGCAGAGTGCAGTCTCTTCATCTTTTTTGCATTTTTCAATAAATTCAGATGCTTCTGCCTCGCTTTCAAATTCAATTGTTGTTTTGAATTTCGCCACACAACTACCTGTTAAAACCACTTTTTTAGACATAAAATTTCCTATTAGTTATTAAGCCGGTTTAAAATCGGTGCCGGCAATTTCCTATCATAATAAAAAACTATTTGCGACAGAACCAACAAGTCAGCTTCGTGATAGGCAGTGACCCAGGCATTCGGGAGCATGATGTCGTAACGTTTAATATGATCATCGAATGAAGCAAGTGCATCAACAAAAGAACGCTCGGATTTATTTATAAGAGTAGGTACTTCAGTCCGTTGCAGTACTGCCATTAAAAATCCTTGTTAATGAAAGAGGCGAGGGGTTCTTTGGTTGCCCGAAGGTTGTCAAAATCATCGGTGTCTACTGCGCCTGAAAAAGATAAAGCTAAACCAAGTAAAAAGCAGGGGCGTTTATTTTGTTGATCCATTGGTCATCTCTATGAACTATATATTAGCCATATATTGTATATAACAATGAAATAGACCAAAACTCACCTCCATTGGGAATTTTCCACGATTATTCCGCTAATTGATATCTTGCTAGGAGTAAACGTGTAATTTGGGTTCTGTCGCAAATAGGTTTTTTAGTGAAAATTTAATATTCATTAAAAACATACACTTAAAAAGTCACAAAATACCAAGAAGCAGATCTTTAAATTAAATGTACCGAAAAGAAGTGATTATCATTACGATACGTTTAATTATACCAATGATATGAGATACACATTTCTCTTTGCACGGCAAGATCATTATAAATTGAACTTTTTCTACAAGTAGCGATCAGATCCCCATATACTAACAATCTGTTATTTGGTGATATTAATGAGCG
>NZ_AUAM01000112.1 GCF_000428725.1 Psychromonas aquimarina ATCC BAA-1526 | reverse complement strand
GTTGATGGACTTTCTAAAGTCAACAGGTGCACAGTGCAGGTAGATGTCATCCGGCTCAACAAACATTTTCATGAAGAAACCGCCTGCAGTAATGTGCCTAACCACTGCGGATTAACGTCTCCTGGTATCTGCAGGCTTGCCGGACCAATGCTGAGCTGCAGATAATTTACTTGAGCGGACGACTTGGTAGTGTTCACTTTAATAAATGATGATTCGGCATTGCCTTGTGTAAGTATCTTTCTGCGACTGTAAAATGATTTCGGGCTTACTTGATTATTATCGCAGAATTCCACCACGGATAATCCGCTTGCTTGCTGCTGTTCAATCAGTGCGATCCACTTATGACGCGTTTTTTCCTGCATGTGTATCTCCAATAATGAGTTTGGAGATACTGTAATGAACTAAGCGCGACAGGTGAATGTGCTGTTTGCCGGACGCTTACAAAATAGCGATGGACTTATTTAAACAAGATAAGACAAAGTCGGCGAGTTTAGCTACGAAAAAAAGATGGCGGCACTAGATGATGGCTATCGCTCAACCCTTTTAGAATCAGGGATTAAAATGCGCTAGCCGTGGCTTCTTTCTTAGATTAGGAAATTGTTTAAATATTCGAATCGCAGTACGCCCTTTTACTGCTCCAAGGAGCTCTGATATCGCTATTTTCGGTGGTACTTTCACTAACAAGTGTACATGATCCGGCTGTACATTTAATTCTACAATTTCACATCCTAACCTGCCGCAATATATGTGGATACAGCGATAAACTTCATTACCAACTGAGCCTGTTAATATTCGATATCTATATTTCGGCACCCAAACAATATGGTATTGGCAATGCCATAAAACGTGTGATAATTTCTCAAATCTACTCATGCTACTTTCCTTTTTTGTTGTGGGGACAACTAAATTGGTTAATAGCAGGAGTAGAAGCTTCAGGCATAGCCTAAAGCTGATGACCACGCCCACAGGACGTGGTTTTAATTTTTAATAAATAAGTCCAGTTTAGCAATATCAGATTTTTCTTCCGGTTTGTAAATATGAAGAGATATCGACCTCATCAATCTGTTCATCTTTTAGATGTTTTGCCGCGTATTTCAAATAAACGCCGGAGCTCAAAAAAAGTTCAAAAAGGTCAGGGTCAATATGCCCGTCATTTTTCATACCGTTCAATATTTTAATTGCCTCTGATAATTTTTTTTCTTTTTTATAGGGTCTGTCCGATGCGGTCAAAGCTTCAAAAATATCAGCTATCATCATCATCCGCGAAGGTACTGATAACTCTTTTTTGCTTAGCTTTCTGGGATAACCTGTTCCCGTCATTGTCTCATGATGTGCTCCAGCGTATTCGGGGACCCGTTTGAGATTTTCCGGAAGTGGAAGCGATTCCAGCATTTTGATCGACATAATCACATGTTCATTAATTATAAATCTTTCTTCTGCTGTAAGTGTTCCTTTGGCTATGCAGAGGTTATAGATTTCACCATAATTGAACAAATACTCTGGTACTTCCATTTTAAAGCCATACCGCTTGTATTCATCAAAATCAAAATTTTTCCGCTTTAAAATATGTTTGGGGCTGTCACTTAGAAGCTTTTCCTGAACCGGCAGACTCGGGTTGTCCTCAACAGCAAACCTGATTGACTCTTCTTTAGAAAGGCCGAGACGATCGTCAAAATGTCTTAACCATGTCCGCGATGCAATAGCCGCCACCCGCGCCTGTTTCTCTGGACTCATGAACGTGCCGGCAATGTTGCACTCACCGATAAAGGTAAAGTCTTCCGTTAACTCTTTATGAGCTTCAATCATCAATGCCTTTGATTTACTCTTATCAGCTCCCTTCAACAGACGCTCATAATGCTCTATCTGTACATCGCGCCAGATCACTTCAAATCTCGTGCGCACCTCGTGGATTCGGTTAAAAATAGTTTCCAGTTTTGTTGCTTTGTCCACAACATACTCCGGTGTAGTCACTTTACCGCAGTCATGCAACCAGGCGCCAATAAACAATTCCCGCCATTCATCGTCTGTCTGCAGAGTGAATTCTTTAAAGGGACCTTCATTGGCAGAGTTCACTTCTTTAGCCAGTATTTTAACCAACTCCGGTACTCTTGAGCAGTGCCCGCCGGTATATTTAGATTTGCAGTCAATTGCTCCGGCAACGAGCTTTATAAAGCCGTCCATCAGCTTTTGCTGGCCCTTCTGGTATGTTTTTATATCTTCTGTCATGGACACGAGGGAAGATGAAAGCTCTGCCAGCTCTTTGATTCTTGTTTGTACATTTACCACATTATCAAACTTTCTTAAGCGCACCTTTTCATTTTCATTCATTAATATACGAATCGGTTTTACGATCAGATTTGCACTATGTATTACCAACGGAATAGAAAGCAGCAAAAGCAGTATCGCCACATATATTGAAAACCATATCACCTCTAGATACGGATCCATCAGTATATGGGCGGGTACAACAATACCAAACTGCTCAGTGACACCGAGATCTGAGTCCATATAGGCAGTAAATGCCAGATACTCTCTTCCCTCTTGTTGATAAGAAATCACACGCCCCCGGTTTTCATTTGTAATAGTTAATAAAGATACGGGAACGATTGAAGTATGCTCCCTGCCTATATCTCCAGCTTTATCATACCATTTACTTTCCAAAGCCTGTATTTCCTGAGTTGTCAATGAGGACAGTGCCTTATTAAGGATGCTTTGCAAAACGACCTTGTCATTTTGAACCAAAAAAAAT
>NZ_AUAM01000111.1 GCF_000428725.1 Psychromonas aquimarina ATCC BAA-1526 | reverse complement strand
AAGTAGCTTAACGAACTTAACTAGGGTGACTGAATTCAGTTGACCAGGTCATTGAGTAACGATGATGATTTACCTTATGAATTTTCTCATTATCATACATCAACTAATTGTTTAAAAAATAGACTTAGTAGCAATTTCGAGGGGATGGGCGCAAAACCCCAATTACACAAAACGGCAAGCCTGCTTACGTGATCGAATCCATTGAGGAAAGAGAAAAACGTGATGAAGCTATTGCCCTATTAAAACTTGTTAGCTTCGCCAAAAGCGATGTGAAAGCAGGACGTGTAATGTCATCAAACTCTTTTAAGGAACGATTAGCTAAACGTAAATCCAACTTAAACGAGAATAATATTTATGCTGCAGACCACGATTAACTACACAGAAACGTTTGAAAATTCGACCGAACTCGCTATTGCGCACTTTACGCGATGGAATAGTGAGATTGATGTTATAGACAAAATTGAAGATACAATTAATACCTTTGAAAGCGCAGTAAGCAATAACCCTTTGATTTACCCTGTATCACAGAGCATCTTTGATATAGCTGGCATATCAAGTGTTCGAGAGGCGAATATAAACGGTTATAGATTACTATATGAAGTCGATGAACAGCCAGCCGGACGGGTTGTTACCGCTTTTATTTTGCTGGGGCAACTACAGTCCGTAAGAGAGCAGTTAACCAGACACTGCTTGATGTATCGGTAATCTATAAACACCCGCTTAACGGCGGGTTTCTTTTCTCTGCTGTTTGCTTTTTTCCTCCTGATCCGTTTCCCATGTGATTAAAAATCACCATAAAAACAGTTGTACAGCTTTTTTGTACAACTGTTGACTATTGTACAGTTAGGCTGTACAGTTATTTTGGGGTTAATAAAAAACTCTATTTTTATCTGCTGACTGGTAGCACTAGTAAATAAACTTGCGCCAGCTCGAATAAAATCTTAATAACGAAATACCAGTGGAGAGGCATATTTCACCCACAGAGTGAATTCTGGATAACAAATCAGAAGCTTAATAAGCACTGCCGAAAATACATTATGCAAACACAAACTTACACAGAAACCCGAGCCCATTTTAAGGCCGCGATTGAATCGGTAACAAATCACCATGAGCCGTTAATTATAACGAGCAAAAGTGATGATGTTATTTTAATGTCGAGAGAAGATTATGACAGCATGCAAGAGACAGTGTACTTGTTAAGCTCAATCAATAATTCAAAGCGTCTACAAGAATCAATTGCCCAACTAGATGAAGGCTCCTTAATGAAAATGGAGTTAAATAACGATGGCAATTACGAAGAAATCACTAGATAAAGAATTAGAAAAAAGCAAGCAAGTATTCTTCACCCCGCACGGTTGGGAGGATTACACCTCCTGGGCTGGTGATGCAAAGAAAATGCAAAGAATCAATGATTTAATTGATGCTGCCAAGTTGTCACCATTGGTTGGTATTGGAAAACCTGAACGACTCTCCGGTGACCTCAAGGGTTATTATTCCCGCAGAATTGACAGTGCCCACCGCCTTATTTATAAAATAATTGACGGTAACCTTTGTATTGTCTCTGCAAAATTTCATTATTAATGCTTCCCCGGTAACGGCTACGAGTATTTAACAAAGTGTGCCGATAATAAGTTTAATTTATTATCGGTTTACAGCCTTTTTCTCTGCAGTTCGTATCGAACAACCAGGAGCCGTACATGAAAGCAACCGGGAAACTCAACGGCTTTGAAAGCCCCGCCAAGGAATACGCACAAAAACCGCTGTCGCTCGATGAACTGCTGTTACCGCACCGGGGCGATACGTATTTAGTGGAAATGGACAGCGACACAATGACGGCGCCGGTATCTTTGAGCAGGATATTCCGGTTGTGGATGCCAGCCTGACCGCAGGTGATAATGATATTATTGTCTGTCAGCTGGATGACGAGATGTTGTGCTGTGTCTTTAACCGCTCGGCGCAGATTATCAGTCATCAGCGCATGACTAAGCAGATCACTGCGGATCATCATTTTCAGGTGTTCGGGGTGGTCACATCCTCAGTGCGCTGTCACCGCCCGGCCGCCGTTTTCTGCAAATAAGCCCCTGGCCGTTTCCAATATGGATTCTACGGTAATTCTGCCAATTTGGATTGATGCAATGTGAATGACTCAGAATAACCATATGTTTTGATAACACTCTCAACAATATCAAAGAACCAAGAAGGTGAATCGGGTGAAATGTAAACCTTGTCTATAAGTTCTCTTATATCAAGTTTTAAGTCTATGCCGACGTTTGGGTTCTTTTTTTCGAAGTCCAGCTTACCATTTTTTAAAATTGGAGTGCCATAATCCATAATTAGTCGCACTTCTTTTTCATGCTCGAAAGACATTCTTTTCATTGCAAGCGAAAAAGATACAGAGCCATATGGTGGTGACCACCCCGCATCATAGTCATGATATTTTACCATCCCAATTTCTACAGCCGGCGGTAAACAATTAATCAAGTTTTGGTAAGTTGTCTTAATTGCCACCGCTTCGTTACTTTTTGCGTAAAGCTTCCACATTGCTGCACTTTCATATTTATTGGCATGCCAACAATTTACATATTTCCATCTTCGAAAAAATTCAGTTGCCTGCTCAATACTTACCTCGGTAGTCGTTTCCTTAACCTTAATCTGCACATTGCCTGGGAAATTGTGGTTTTTGGACAGCATACCTTCGAATGGATCATCAAAAGCAGCTGCCAGCGTAAAATGTAAACACTCATTAGGGGCTGTTGATCTTTCACATTGGCAGCCAAATCATTGAACATGCGAGGGCAAGCATGCTTTCAAAGTGGATTTTCAATTTATCGTATCTTGTGGCAACCGCACGAAAATGTTTTAACC
>NZ_AUAM01000110.1 GCF_000428725.1 Psychromonas aquimarina ATCC BAA-1526 | reverse complement strand
GGGGGGGGGGAAGAAGTTGCAGTGTTTGTGACGGATAAGCTGTTTCCATTCATTCAATAAATCGCATAATTTATGAAGCATTTTTAATTCAGCTAATGCTTGATCAAACGGGTGATTAGTCGGATTGTAGATTTTCATAAAAAACCTCAGCTCAATTGATTAATTAACATCAATTTCACCAAGGCTTTTTATATTTCCAAAATATCAGAATATCAAATATCAAATATTAAATTAATTCAGTCAATTCATACTATGCGTGAGCTAGTAAAGACGTTTACGTATTTTTGTGTCCGGCTAACCACACCAATTTTTAGATTTTTTTCCACCGTCATAGGCAACAGCTAATCCTGAATTGATTAATGAATTTGTTAAACTTTTACCATCTCCGTAAACTTCGGCAACAATTCTAAAATACTTGCCACGTTTTACATTTCGCAGTTCAATTACATTTGCTGAACGCAGAAAGTTAACTGTGATTTGCTTTGCTTGTCTTGCTAACTTCTTTTCTTTTGCGCACTTTCCTCTGATTTCGGGCGTATCAACACCAGCAACACGAATACCGATATGCTCACCAATCAACGGATGCAGACCATAGATATTTGCTCTGAATGTATCACCATCGTAGATTGATGTGATTTCGGCAACACTCAGATTTCCGAAGGTTTTGTTTTTGATACTTGCAGCGTTCGCATTAAATGCAATCAGCGAACACAATGTTAGATATTGCATAACACGCTTTATGCCAGGAGAATATTTTTTCATTAGCTGGCCTCACTTAGTTTGCTTTTTAACATAGCGTTCATTTCTAACAGTTCACGTACTTCGATTATCTGATATTTCCCAAAATTTGGAATATCTTCAATCTGTAGTCCTTTTGAAACAGCTTTTTGTACATCATCAATACTATTAAATCTGAGATGTAAAAGTGATAGGGCGGTTCTGTCGGTGATGTGTTTTGTCCACTCAGGGCGGTGGCCTTTGAGTTCAATGATCAAATCAGAATAAGGTATACCTCCGCGATTCGGCCTCACTTTATTTATACGATTGCATGAACAGCATGAACTATTTGTAGTATTGCCATCAGTGTTCTTATTCATATAACCTCACTTTTTTTGTAGTGAAATATTTATTATCAATCGCCTATATGATTTTCCAAAATGCGGTGCTTTCTTGAAAAATTAACTGCTTCTTTCCGTCAATAAGAAATGAGTGGTGTTTTTCAAGTTCACGAACTTTAACGAGGGTTTTATTTTGTTCTGCTTTATCGTTCTGATTGAACAGGGACGCGATGGCTGCTGGTTTTGGACTTTCTAGCCTATGAACTACCCAGCCACACATCGAATCACCATAAGAATGTTCATCTGTTTTGAAGTGATCCAAGCCTTGCGTAGACAAGATCGCTCCTACGCCAAACTCCCTACCCTGTTTTAGCAGCTTACCCAACGCATCAAAGTTTTGCGACATCAGGCTGTCAGCTTCATCTACAAGCACAAAATTAGTAATTGCACGATGACCGTTTGAAGTTGGCACAGGCTTATCGCAGCAATGCATCTGGATGAAGAAGCTATCAAGCAGAGTGGCTACAATCAGGTTTTGTAGATTGGAATCTACCCCTGAAAGATTAATGACAATTACGTTATCTTTCAGTGTGTCGAATAAGTTTTTACATTTTCTGCGGTTTTTTTCAAATAACTCAAAATCAACAATATCGTCAAGTGCCGCCGTTAAACTGTCTTGCGGGACTTTATCTCTGTTGTTGTAAATGTTGTATACATCATTGAGCGTAGGGGCTGGATTGTGAAAAGTGCTTGGTTCACCATTATCAATACCGTTACGTTCGTAAGCCGTCATAATGCATTTTTTAAGGGCGCTTTGTTGGTTACGACCTAAGTTAAATGCTTTTGCGATTGTAGAAACCACTCCTTTGCCCGTTTTAATAGGCGCTAACTTATCAGTAGAATACAAAGCAAGCGGATTAATAGGTAATAAGTGCGATTCAAATACTGTTGCACCAATTGCCTCTACAAACTCACTGTCTGCGTAATCATTCTTAAAGTCGAACACGAGAAATCCGAACGGCAACCCCCCCGTGTTTTTATGTTTCTGCCTGACAATTTGTAAAAGTAGGCTCTTAACAGCCTGTGTTTTTCCCGTTCCCATTGTGCCTAAAATTGCCAGGTTAGGATTTAAATAGCGGTTCGTATCGGTAGGAGTCCAGTATTGCGACTCTCCCGAAGCTTTACACTGACCAATTTCAATTGCTATGCCGTCAAAATCGACTCCTGAAGGACTTTTGCCGGACTTTGCTGCGGTAGGGTCTTTTTTGGCGTTTCGTGCCTTAGATTTATTCTTTGGCTTGTTTTTGTCCAAGCTTTCCAAAGGTACAGGAGCATTTTTACTGGCCTGTTTTTTTTGCTGCGGTTTGGTTTTAACCTTGCTAGGTTTTTCAGACTGTTCAGGTTCAACTTGTTTCTTTTTAACTTCCTGCTTGTTAATGCCTGGATCATTTAGCAGATGTTGCAGGTTGTCCGTTTGACACGGTAGTAGTTTATTTTTGGTAACTTTGAATTGTTTATTTTCTTCCAATGCCATGTAAAGAGCATCTGGTAACATTAAACTTTTCTTAGCGCGGGTAATAGCAACGTAGAATAAATACAAATCAGATTCATTAATTGCCTTGCCGTTGGTAAACGCTTCTATGATGGAATGAAAATCATCGGATATAAATACATTGTCGGCCTCAAGACCTTTCGATAAATGCGCTGTGGTTAATGAGACAATTGCTTCACTTGCTAATGTCTGTCTGCTCCACTCTAACGCATTTATTAATTCTTCTGCATGTTCAATATTATCCTCGACTAAATTTGC
>NZ_AUAM01000109.1 GCF_000428725.1 Psychromonas aquimarina ATCC BAA-1526 | reverse complement strand
GTTGAGTTATGGCCAATGCTTCGTAAAGGACAGATGAAAAACTCAGATGGGTTAACGCGTTGGGAGCAGTTTTATTCTTTAGCTACCTAAATATACCTGTAGAGCTGGGCATTCAGCCTTTTTCCGAAGATGCGACAGAATCGGAAACAAAGGAAACTGCTCCCTAATATCAACCACTGAGTCGGAAAACTCAGCTAAATATAAAAAGCAAAATTCTTGCTCAAATAAGGTATAGTGAATTCGACCTGACTTTATTCCGTCAATCTTGCCACTGTGCCCATGGATAAGAGTTAACATAATTAACTCTTATCCATGGGTTGTAATTGGCTCCCTCACCTAAACCATATTTTTGTTTTAAAGCCCGCTTGAAATCAGCGAGCTTTTCTAGTTTTCTTCATCCTGCCACAACATATCCTCTTCCTAGTTAGATAGAATATATTATAACTCAGTGTACAAACTTTATTGTTCCAAAACACTAGTGTGCCTAAGGGATTTTCAATAGATAAATGTAAAACCAATGTGTCTACAGTGTAGACAGTCTGAAAAAGTGCAAAGTGTCTACAGTGTAGACAGTCCCAGACCACTATTGCTATAAGGGTTACTATGTTATTTAAAGGGCATTGACTAAATGAACAACAACTAAACTGTGTTGACGTATATAGAGCAATGCAAGGAACTGATAGCCTTGCCATTAACGCCGGAGCAGGAGCTACTAAAACATTTACTTGTAATGTAATCGCTTCTAAAGTGCCCGTGAATGAAAAAACTTTATATTAAGCATTTAATTCAGTCGTTGTGATGTCGGTAAGGGCTTCATTTCCGAAGTATGTTCATGTCACCACAATTCATGGTTTGGCTCATAAATACGTAGGCCATAAATATGGGGAGCGATTCAATGCTAGAATAACAAGCTCAATTCTTATAAATACACTTTCATTGAATAAAGATGAATTTGACTTGTCGCCTACGATGTTGAGTTATTTGGTTTTAAAAACATTTAGAAATTTTTGTAACTCTAACTCTGATTTTATTGGGCCGGAACATATCGAACAAACAAAGCCATCAACTAAAGGTTACAGCCAAGGTGTTTTTTGAAGAGAGGGTGATCGAATTAACCGGTAATCTTTGGAACTTAATGGTGGAAGTAAATTCATCAATGCCAATTACCCATTATTTTTTATTTAAAGTTATTTGTCCTAATGGTTAAAAATGATCAGATAAAGCTCGACTACTCAAATGTAATATTGGATGAAGCACAAGATTCAAATCCTATAACCCAACAGTTGGTATTTCTCATTCGTGGTAAAAAAGTAACGGTTGGTGACAAATATCAAGCCATTTATGACTGGCGTGGGGCCTCCAATGCGATGAATGCTATTAGTTATTCTCATAAAGCGGAGCTAACAAAATCTTTCCGTTTTGGCGATAGTTTGGCAGATCTTGCAAACGCTTGTTTAAGAAAGTATGCAAAAGCAGCAACAAACTTTGTTGGTAATGAAAAAATTAATACAATTATAAGTAGTGAACCTATTACACACGATAAAACAACAATTCTGTGTAGAACCAATGCGTCAATGATTAGTGAAATGATGAAATCAATTGCAACTGGTAGAAAGCCATGCCTTATGAAAGGGACAAAACAATATTGACAAACTATTAATGACGCGAAGTTATTAATACAAAATAAGCGCCCTAATAGCTCCGAACTAAGAAGTTTCGAATCATGGCAGCAGTTAACTTACCTCCGGCGGAGCCGGAGGCTTACTTGATTACGCCCTCAAAGGGCTAAAGTAAGCGCCCAGGGCGCACTACATTTGAAGCTTTAATTGATCACGGTGTTCATCGTCTTTTTCTTGATTACGAATATAGTCAAGAACCATATTTTCATCTAAACCAACTGTCGATACAAAATAGCCTCGAGCCCAAAAATTTTCACCATTAAAGTTTCGTTGTCGTCCTCGAAAGTTTTTAGCTATAGAAATAGCACTTTTCCCTTTCAAATATCCAACAACATTTGCAACTGCAAATTTTGGAGGAATACTCAGGCAAATATGAACGTGATCCCTCATTAAATGCCCCTCTTCGATTATTACTCCTTTTCGTTTCGCTAATTCATGAAACGTCTCACCTAAGTGTTTTCTGATCGCGCCATATATCAACTTTTGTCTTTTTTTAGGGATAAATACAATATGGTATTTACAATCCCAACGAGTATGAGACAAACTCTTATAGTCTCGCATAGGTTTTTTCATCTTTACTTTTGGTCGAGCAAAGAAGATACCCCTACCGTTGTCACGGTTAAACCTATGCGAGTCACCCCAGCTGAGCTGGGGGTTTATCAATGTTTAATTAAAGGATTATACTACTAGCGGTGTAGGAGGTGATTTAAAATCACTAGTAAGCACTGTTGATGAATATAGAATTGATGTTATTCAAAATACCGTAGAACAAATAAAAGATAACACACCACAATGCTCTACAAGTGATAATTTGAGAACAGCTCATTCATCAAAAGACATAGAATATCAAAATGTGAAGTTGGCTTCTGATTTTAACCACTATTTAAAACGATCATCTAAAAATATATTCAGAGGCATACCAACGCTATAGTAAGCCTGAAGTATTCAACTCAGCTCAAGGTAGTCAGTTCACTAGTAATGAATTCCCCGCCAAACTAAAAGCGCATGACATCCGGATTAGTATGGATGAGGTAGACAATGTGATGATCGAACGATTTTGGCGGAGCTTGAAATTAGTAACTATATAGTGTTTTATAATGAGCAACGATACCATCAAAGTCTTGACAACTTAACGCCAGACCAGGTTTATTTTGCAAGACAAAGGTTCGCCACATAACTTGGGTTGATATCACTTAATAAACTAGCTTTTGTGTCCAGTCAATGGGGTCCATTTCT
>NZ_AUAM01000108.1 GCF_000428725.1 Psychromonas aquimarina ATCC BAA-1526 | reverse complement strand
CTTGCTAATGTCTGTCTGCTCCACTCTAACGCATTTATTAATTCTTCTGCATGTTCAATATTATCCTCGACTAAATTTGCTAATTTAATTGTCTCTCCGCTTTTGTTCCGTTTTAACAAATCTGAAAATGAATCATATTTTTTATGGTCACGATGCAGGGCTGTATTGTTTCGTTTGAACGATATGAGACTTTTTAGAATTTCCTGCGTATTGGGGGCTTTGTTCCCGCCTAAAAGTTTTGCGGGTAATTTGCATTTGTAACAATCTATGAGGATTTCATATGTCGAATAATTTGAGTTGGCGATAAACAAAAATGGTTCGCTATGTTCGCATTCCGAACCTTTGAAAATTTGAGTGTCCCATCCACGACCTAAGATCGAAACTTTGCTGTCAATGTGTCCTAAAACCTTACTTGCTAAATCTGCTAATTGTTGACCGTATCTGAATGAGAATGTTAGTGGGTATTTTTTATATTTAATCAGGTTGATTACATTCAAGCTTCCGCGAAACTGAAATATATTTTGATAGCTGTCTGCCACTAAAATCTTTTGGCATTGTTGCGATAAAACTATATGCAATAAAACAGGATTTGAATCTTGAGCTTCATCAAATAAAATGTAATCGTAATTCAAAACAGGATTTGATAATTGCCAGCTTTTTAAGTACCCGTCATGTGTAGTCGGACATTCTGAATTTAGGTCTAACATTTGTCCCGCTAGATCGTTTGAACAGTCCAAAATTAGTTGAACAAATAGATCCTTATTTTCGCTTGTTAATTTCTTGGTTTTAACTAGATTGTCCAGCACTGAAAAGAAGCGTTGGTTCAAGTGAATCTTAGTGATGTTTTTTGATGCGGTTTCGATAAATTGTTTAGTCGTAATATTGATGCATTGCGCAATAGTTTTTGTCGGTATGTTTGCAAACTGCTGAGCGTCTTTGTGATGGTTGAAATTTGAAAAGTTAATTATCGCTAGTTCGTTCAATGGAATGTTAGTCCTGGCTAAAACTTTCTGTTTTAAATCGTATGGCAAAAAACTCAGTGCAAGTGAATGTGATGTTGCTATATCAACATTGTTCCCATTGAACAATTCTCTAGCTTCCTCTTCAAGCGTCTTACCATAACAAACATATAGACCTCTGCCCGAATGGTATTTTTCAACTGCCAAAAGTGATGTGGATTTTCCAGTACCCGCGAACGCCTCACCAATTAAATTCTCACCAGCCAGAACAGCGTCTATTAATTTATTGCACTGTAACGTTAATTGAAAACCTCTGATTGTTCTATTTGTACTTTGCATATCACCACCATTAGATTAATCGTTTATCCGATCATACTTTTTGTTAGTGCATTTCCTAAATGGCAGTTAACGATACTTTTCTTTAAAACCTTTAATTGATGCCGTAGGAATTTCTACGCGATGTTTTATATCTATCGCATCAAATTTTTCGCCTATGGCTTTTGATGCATTGCGAAGCGATATGTGACATTTCATTAAATGCTTAAGCTGGTTTCGTATTGGCCCTAGTATATTTTCCAGCTCAAGAATTAGTGCTAACTCCCATTCTGAAGCATCTTTAAATTTGTCTTTTGAGTACATTCCGTTTCGGGGAATTGCAATGGCTTTTGTTAAGCGAATTACCTTGCTGTTGTTGCGAACGAACTTACAAGTAAGCCATCTAATGATAAAACCTGAACCTGAGAATTCGACCCTTAATTGATACTTGATAGCTTGATTGTTTTTGTAGTCATTGTCCGATAATGACAGTTCTCTTTTAGCTATTTTTGCCATCCACATTTCTTGATACATAACCGTGTCAATATACAAGCTATCTATGACTGAATATAATTTGTCTTTGAGTTCCGTGTGTGCGCTTTTCATACTGTCAATTTCCTTGTAAATATATTCATAATATCTTGAAGTATTAAATTTCCAAATTTACTACTTAACAAATCGTAACAATTTGACATGCCAAACTGTTCTTATAATCAGGTACAGGTATACATGTAAACCTGTAAGGATTATTCGTCAAATCTAGCATTGAAATTGACTGTTAATTAGTGGGGGTAACTGGTTAATAACTTTGTGTATCGTTTGTTATTCTGTAGTAAAAGCTATCCAAAGAAATAGGGAGGGATCACGCTTATGACCGATCCTTTAGTTGATTTTCAGGTTGTTTTTTGTTTTGTGATATATGCTTGTTTGAGTTAGGTATTTAAGGTTTTTTACTTTGGAAAATCACCTGCTATGGTAAAATATATACATGGAACAAAGAAATATCGAGGTGTTTTTATGTCAGCTTTCAAAGGTGTTTTTAATTATTTTTCGGCTCACTTAATTCAATTTTTAGGGCTGTTTTTAATAGTTATATTAGCTCTTGCTGCTGCTCTTTTGTTGGGGTATTTACCACCATATATTGAACAGGTATTACATGTGTTAATTGTTCTTTTAGTGTTTTTGGCTTTTGTTGTTCGCTTTAAATTGAAGTTCTTTTTTACTGAAAATATGCCTTTGTTGGGTAAGAAATTTAAGGAGTAATGTATGGATTCTAAAGATTTAGGTGTTCTGATTTGGCTTGTTTTTTGGGGTGTTGGTGCGTTCTTTGTTATTGGTTACGTCTATTATTCGGTAGTCGGTATTATGCTTTCTAACGGTTGGATTAACCATCGTAAAGTTGAAGATAACCTTGCGTATTTTGATGAAAAAAAGGAAGTTTATACCGAACAATATAAGGTTAAACGTAGAAAAAAATACACTCCATATTGGATGAATGGTAATCATTCAGACACTATTAGCAGAACAAAAAATAGTATGTTTAACGATTATCACCATTAAAAATGGCGGTTTCACCCGCCTATTTTTTATTTTATACTTTCAAATTCATAGCTTGTGTTTGTGCTAAATCTCTTTCATTTAACTGGTTGTTGTCTCCGTTATTATTTGTGTTCTCCTGTTCAGGCTGGCTACTATTTACTGATTCTTCCGGCTCGTTTTGAGCGGTGTTTGCCTGTTCATTTAGCTGTGGTGATTCGGCAGAAAGTACA
>NZ_AUAM01000107.1 GCF_000428725.1 Psychromonas aquimarina ATCC BAA-1526 | reverse complement strand
GGTGAATAAGTTAAAAGGTATTGGATCTTTTGACAGGACGATGATTACACACTCCGACGCCTGGGTGATAGGCAAGGTTGGTGCAGAAGGTGGTTTTGACCTTGAAGAAAACGACAGTTTTCTCCCTTGGAGTTCTGTCAATAACTGTACGCGGGTTAAAAAACCAGCAGTTGAACAGGCAGTTATTGAGCAGTTTGAACCGCTAGGGGTTGATCTTGATGATTATCTGCTAGGGGTTGTGATGAAAGGAGGGCGAATTTTGATACCAGACGGCCGCAGGGCCTGGTTATCAAATACAGATTTAGGCTGGCAGCTTCGTGTTGAGGAGATAATTACGGATGTTGGCTGGGATGATTGGTAGTGCGTTTGGAAAATTTTAATAAATTTGGAGATAAATATGAGCGGTGCTGTTAAAGTCGCGGAAAAATCGATGGATAACATCGAGCAGTTGATAGCCGAAATGTTGGAAGGCGATCACCTGGACAACGAAATTTCTCTGGGCCGGCTGCTTTGCGGTAAAAGTGAAATACAGGTACAGCTTAAAATCACCCGCGTTCGTAGTGATTTTATTGACGATGATGAAGAAGATTTAGCGTAAGGGTTAGCTCATGGCAGTAAGAAAAAAAATTTCGGTACCGAAGATACTTTTAGCGGTTGCCTGGATTCCTGATCTTGAAACAAAGCCGTTAACTATCGATGAAGTGCTGAACGTTGGTGGCCGAGTTGTTGATGAAAACCTTTCCAAGCTGGGTGCCGAAGAGGTTGAACGGTGCTTGAATATTGGCACTGAAGGCCTTGATGGTGAATACATTATCATTTGATAAAAGTAAGGTGGGAATGTAAGGTGCGTTTTTATTTATAGTTAATGGGCGCCTTTCCTGTAGAAGCATGGAAGTTTTCCGTTTAATAAAATGTTATACATTTAGGAAGGATCTCGCAAATGATTGAACAATACTTAAGCGCATTTATTATTATGTTTTTGCCAACCAGGCTTGCCAATAAAGTGTTTGGTAGAACTATGTCACCAATTAAATCAGCTTTTGCATCGTTTATATCAGTATCACTTTTAGTTTTGGCGATTAGTCCTCTAACAATGGGGATCTGGATGGCCTTTATTACTTACATACCTTGTTTAATTATTTTCTTGTTGATCGATATATATAAAGCAAAAACAAAAGTGCCTGCTGAAACAAACGTATAAAACGCAAAATTGAGGGCATCCACCTTATTATGGAAACACGGAAGTTTTTCGTCTAATTAAGATATTATTTACTCAGGGAGAGTTAGCCATATGAATTCCAGTCCTAATTATGATAACTACACACTAAAAGAACTTTTAACTGCCAAAGGTAATATTTCTCAAGAAAAATTTCCAGCAAGAGCAAAAAGGATTGAGTTAGCTATTTCTAGGAAAATGAATCCTCCAGCAGAAAAAACAGAAATTGAAAAGCCACAAGAATTAGGTGAATTAGATAAATATTCTACATTCTGGCCAAGATTTTGGGCATCAATTATTGATGGTATTGTTTTAGTTATGTTTTCAGCAATTCTTGGCTTTTTGGGCTCTCAAACTGGCGGTGGAATTCAAACTACGTTAGGTTATGTCGATACAGTTCAATTCGTTATTTATTCTGTAGGCCTCCACACCCTTTATGGGCAAACCTTTGGCAAAATGGCGGTAAGTGTCAAGGTGGTAGATCATTTATCAGAAACTAATATTACTTTTAAACAGGCATTCTTAAGAGATTGTGTTCCTGTTGTAACGTTAATTTTCTTATTAATTATGTCTATTTTCGTTTCTTTTGAACAAGGAGATGAAGCACCTTTATGGTTAATTTATACAGTGTTGGCTTTTGGCCTTTCTAATTTTATGTGGCATTTACTGGAAATCATAACGATGATATTTAGTAAAAAAAATAGAGCGTTACATGATTTTATCGCGGGTACGGTGGTAATTAATACATAATAGTTACTCCTCCATCGAAATCGAGGACATCCAAGAGTCGTTGAATCATAAGTAAATAATTCATATATGGATGTCCCACCTTTCCCTTCAATCTTTCCCGTTCTTGTTGTATTCCGTGTTTCTGCACTAGGTATATTCCATTAAATAATATAAGTGTTTGAGCAAAAGCCAAAGAAATGTAAACTCCGTTTTCGTTATAAATAATTGACTGTTTATTTTGTTTTGGAGAGATGGAAGCCTTCCATTTAATTAGATTTTCTCCATATAAGGGAGTTATACAAATGAGAGTATTATTAACCACATTTCTAAGTGCTTTTTTTCTTGTCGCATGTAATGACAGTAGCAAAGATGTTAATCAAATTCGTAATGATCCGGCTGTTACTGGAGTAATTGATGTTAATGGTTCCATTGAGGTGGATAATATAATCAGAGCTGAGGTTAAGCTCATAGATTATTCTATTGCTGATGCGGAAACCATTGTCGTTAGTGAAAAGCTAATTGAATCAATTAGCAAGTTTCCATTAGATTATTTCATTTCCTATAAAGAAGCTGATATTAATGAATCACGCTTATATTCGGTTAGTGCGTCTTTGATTTTTAAAGACGCGGCTGGTGAGGAATATGTAGGTTTTAGAACAACCCAAAGTTACCCCGTTTTAACGAACGGATTTACATCAGAAATTGATTTGCTTCTAGAATCAGTAACTGTTCAGGAAGAAAGTACTGTGAATGTATATATTTCAACTGGTGCGAAAGTCTGTTCGGATAATGGCTTAACGCTCAATGAAACTCAGTCATATTTAACTAGTGCTGGGATAGATGTTAAAGAATCTAATTGTGGTCACCTGACTACACAACTGGCGAGTATTCCAGTATGTGGCGATAGTACTTATGATGTTCATGTTTACAGCATATTATCAGATGACCTTTCACAAGCTGAAAATATTGGTTTTACTAAAGCGGTATCTGTATCTGATAATATTGCTGCAGGCAGTGAAATACTACTAACAGCATGCAAAGACTCATAATAAGCAGTTAAAATGTGACTTGCTTGATTTTAGCCCACACGTGTGGGCTTTTTTATGCCTGCAACCTACCAAAAAAAGAAGAAAAATACCTTTATGCTGTATATAATTACAGGTGTTGATTTAGGCTGTTTATTTCTTTCTCCTGCCCGGTATTCGGGGCTTAAATTAATTTTAAATCAACCGATTAAATCATGCTTAAGGGGCTATTTATCCTGAGCCGGTTACTATTAATTTCAAGTAAAAAGG
>NZ_AUAM01000106.1 GCF_000428725.1 Psychromonas aquimarina ATCC BAA-1526 | reverse complement strand
TTAATCTTGAAGGTCTTCCGGTATGAGGTTTTTCATAAAGTCCATCAATGCCAGAATCTAAATAGGCTTTAACCCATTTATTCACACTTACACGGCTTACTTTTAAGAATACAGCTATTTCTGTTCGGTTCTTTCCGTCAACGAAATGAGAAACAGCTAATAACCTCATTCGTAATCTAGCATTAGATGTAGATTGAATAAGTTTAGGAAAATCAGGGATCATATGGGCTCCTTTAAAGAACCCACATTAGATCACAAAATTAATGGGATTGGTATAAATTATGTTTCTTACATCGTTCAATACGCGGGTCTGAGATGGAGTCGAAGTATTTCAAAAAAGTAGCGCTCATTATTATCACCAAATAGCTAATTGTTAGTATATGGTGATCAGATCGCTAGTTGGAGGAAAAGTTCAATTTATAATGATCTTGCCGTGAGAAAGAAGCCTTATTGGGGCAATAGTTTTTGGGCAAAAGGATATTGCGTTGATACAGTTGGGATGGATGCTGAAATGGGGATAACAGTTTGCCTTCTAAGAAGGCAAACCACCGCCCCCTTCTAGGGGGTAAAAAGCAAAGCTACCTTCTAAGAAGGTGGATCTTTAACTTCTTTGAATGAGGCTGTTCGCCCTTGTGTTTAGCAGGGATCACAAATCATGGTTATTCCTGATGTCCTCACAATTACTCAAGTAATTGCAATGAGTTATGTTTTTTTATTTTGTAGGCTTCATAAAAATCATCGACCATATTGGCCCCATTGCTAACAAAAAAACTAGTCATCATAAAAGCATCTACTATTTTACATACTTTTTTAAAATGTTTGATTCAATGTTATGAATATAAAAGTCCCCTTATTGAAGGCCGTTGACCTTGCGTGTTTAATAATTGATCAATAATGTATGGGAAGCCATATAATAATGAATGCTAAGGAAAACATACTTGTACAGTTTTATTCTAATTTATCACAGTATCTTGTTGTCTCCTATTTATTAGGAACCCTCATCAACACCCATCATCGAATAACTGAATAGTAGGTGTACCAGATACCTCCCATTTGTAATGGATATAACAGTCTGTGGCCGTTACTTGTGCTTGAGTAGGTTGTGCAATATCGAGTTTTTGCTTCGGGCTTACAACAACTTGATAAGTATCTGTGGTATAGATGCGATAGGACCAGTCTGCAACATCCATTCCGGCTGCTTTAAAAATTTCCGGTGGATTTGTATAGGCTGTACTGGGTGAGGTGCCGTTGGAGCTGGCGGCCCAGGGTTGATGAGTTGAACCTACTATTTCTGAATAAACAACTCTATCACCACCACCTCCCGATATTTTTGACTTTGATTTGAAAAGCAAGACTCCCGTTTTCATCGAAGCTGAAGCCGCTGCCAGCTGGCTCTTATAAGCATCGGATTGTAAATCAATGAATTTGGGCAGTGCAGTAGCAGAAAGGACACCTAAAATGATGATCACTATGACCAGCTCTATAAGGGTAAAACCGTTGTTTTGTCCTCTCATTTTATCTCCCTATTGAAACCTTAGCGGAGAAAACATGACCGCTGTGGCTGAGCACTTTTGTAATGTTTTCTTTAATAAGTAACTAATTAAAGTATAGTGATATATACTGCTTGGGAGTCCAATAATGTCACATTCTGATAAAAAATTTATATTTACCAAAGAAGTGTAATACCAATTATACTTATTAACTGGTTTAGTTGACCAACTATTTTGAGCAAAGTGCTATGACCCTATTTGGGGCTTCTAGACCGGTTTCAAGCAATCTGAACTGATAAAATGATAAAATGATAAAAACAGCAGAAACCAGTGATAACACCTATGAAAACCAGATGGTGCAGAAAAATAAAATATATTAAGCTGGTGCTTAACATTACGTAAAATATATCGGCAAACTCGATCGTAAAGTATGTAAAATAACCGGCCGACAAATAATCAAAAAAAAGAGGGCTGGTCATTTACATATTGAAGTTGATTAGTGTAATAATATACCTGAGCATTTCAACTAGCGCATGGGGTGATTATACAACTCAAGAGCGAAAAACTAGCCCTATTGAAGCACTCATGGAAACTAAAGCGCGTAGAAACACTTATGTTTTCGACTTGCTAGTTCCTATTCAGTCATGTGTTAGGCGCCAAGATACGAAACACGTACTATTCCATGGATGTGTCGATTGGCATTCTTCAGTACATGGGGTATGGGCGCTCACAGCAGCATCAAGACTCACGAACTCGGATAAATTACATAAATTTGTAAAGTCCCAGCTTACACCTAACAAGATTAAAGCTGAAAGAAATTTTCTGAAGCAAAATCCTGAATTTGAAATGCCGTATGGCCGGGCATGGTTTTTGAGATTAGCTATCGAATTTAATATGGCATATGATGATAATCGTTTAAAAAAATTTGCTGATGAAGTAGCAGATTCTCTTGTAAAATATTTTAATAATCATTCAATTCTGCCATTGTCTGATTCCTATACAAGCGCCAGTTGGGCTTTGATTAATTTACGATCTTATGGTATTGCTAGTGGTCGTAAAGAATTGATTGATTTTGTCGATCAGCTTGTGTCTAAGCATTTTATTGTCTTTAATCAGCCATGCCCGTTAGATTCAGACAAACAAAATCGAAGTTTCATGGCTGGCTGTACAAATTGGGCATGGCTTGTTTCAGAGGTACTAGAAAAGGAAGAATACAAGGTGTGGATCAATCGATTTATACCAAACCCTGAGCTTATTAATCCAATCCAACACTCGTCCAGCTCACACATGTATGGTCTCAATTTTAGTAGAGCCTGGGGTCTATGGCGAATATATTTAGCAACAAAAGATGAACGCTGGTTAAGGTTGTATATAGAACATTTTGAGTTCAGCATTCAACGCCCATCTTGGTGGGCTGGAAATTACCAGACCGTGGGGCATTGGGTTGCTCAATTTGGCATGTTTGCCTTAATTCCATTATTTGAACCAACTTATGATTAATAATGCTAATCGAGTAGCCGGATATATCTTCCGCTCTCCCCGCTGTTTCGCATCACATTATAAACGAATGGATTTTTTATCCTCGACATTCATTTCCCCTAAATATTATATCAAGTAAAACTAAGGTTCTTAAACTAGGGGCTGTTGATCTTTCACATTGTCAGCCAAATCATTGAACATGCGAGGGCAAGCATGCTTTCAAAGTGGATTTTCAATTTATCGTATCTTGTGGCAACCGCACGAAAATGTTTTAACC
>NZ_AUAM01000105.1 GCF_000428725.1 Psychromonas aquimarina ATCC BAA-1526 | reverse complement strand
CCCAGAACCATTATAAGTAGTGATATATGACTTCGATGAAAAAGAGTACCCGCCGTTAAAGAGATTTGTTTATGGCAGTCGAGGCATTCATACAAATGTCGCGTTTGTAATTCACAATGGTGCTCATTTCCACAGCAGGGACAAACAAAGCCATTGGGCTATCTCATTTGCTGTAAGTAGTTAATACAATCAGATTCATTACTAAACTGCTACAGCCAACCCAAAAGCTTACTTCTGGCATATTCATCGCAATTCTCACTTATACGGTCTGTAATAACATAAAGTTTAGAACAATTTGAGCTAAGTCCAGAAGCATGTTAAATTATTATCCAATTTTGGGCACCAGGCACCAGGCACCAGGCACCACATAGAAATACATTAAACCTTCATACTGTTTATCAAGATAGCGGATCGCTTTACCAAGCCCACAGTTTTCCTTGGGGATAATCTGTTTTCGAGGTAATTTTCTATTAATTCCAAAGTAGCGACATCAGCTAATTCTAATGCGTTAAAGACAAACCAACAATGGGGATCATGCTCATACCAACGCAGGCGATAAGAGTCGAAACGAAAGTCAAAAGCTTTTTCTGTAGCAAGTAGGCTTGGTTGCACTTGTTTCAACAAATCTATTATATTGTTTAAAATTGGTTCCCTAGCTTCTGGAGTCATTTCTTTAAACTCGTCCAATCTTTTCCCCAACTTAGGCCATTTGTCATACCATCTACTCATTAGAACCTACTTATCTATTTAGATTGTCAGGTTGTACAGTAAATAATTTTAAAACCCGCCTTGTCTCAATTTTTTATTGATCAAACAATTCACGGTGCGTTTCCAGCGCTTCAATTAAATGGTCATAGAGCGACCTATTTATGCTTTCATCATAAACAGCCTCTACATAATCTTTAAATATTTTTCTTATCTCATTTTCTTTACAATCTAAATGTTCAAAATAAGAACGATTGTGTTCAATGGAATCTGAAATATCTTTTAACACACTAGCAATACCTTGGTTGTGCGGATTAACAACTTTTTCACCAACCAACATTGCTAAATCTGACGTTAATTGAGCAACTCGTACCAAAGGTTTAAATTGCAATGACAGGTAATTGTTTGTTGATGTATTTATATCAAATTCATACAGTGCTATCATTTTACACCTCTGTCCGTAAGATTTATAATCTACCTCGCTGTTTAATAGCCCAATGAAAAATGTCATTTCATTCATGCATTCAGCCATCAAAGACATATCGAGTTTTTACGGAGTACCTGCGTACACACTAATTATTTTTCACTAACGTCACTATAACCATAGTTAAAACATGGTTATAGTAAAGCGTACAATGACATTAATTGATTGTTTTATGATAAAACTGTGATCGCGCGCAAGGTGGAAGATCTATATATTGAAATAATTCACTTATGATTTATCAACGATTGGATGATTGAGATGGTCACTCTTCAAAGAGAGCATGGAAAGCGAGTATAGGAATCTTAGATCTAACTTTGAACCATATCGGGGAATGGGCAAAAATAATCAATGTGCTTATGAATATCACGATAACTCATACCCATACTGAACATGGAAAGTATTTTTTCATCAATTTCATCTAAGAGTGTGGTTTGATTTTTTTAACCAGTTGAGATTCAAAACTACCGCTACGATATCTTAGGGTATTAAGCCCAAAGCTCCCTGCATATTCCGGCCTAACGTGAAATACAGCGGGAATCAGTGTTCACCTTCACCGGAATACGCACTCCCGACAGCTGACTTTACGGTTTTAGTGCTAGAGCCATTTTTTCAATTAGGCTGCTGGTCGTTATCCAGGCGTTGTTCGATCTCTACTTGAAGTGCCGCTTCGGTTAACTGCTTGATAAGAGATGTCAATACACCGCCTTGACCATTAAGTTTTTTACCTGCCTGTAGATCTTTAGCTGCATCATTAAAGTTAAATGTATTTGTCATGTGTCATTACTGTTTTAATATATTTTACTGAAATAACACATATTTTTGAACACTACCTTTGAAGCGGTCAAGACCAGTACTTCATGACCGGATTGTTATTTCGATAATAATTAGGTCAATATTGGTAATATGTAATGGCCTGTGGCCTGTGATATTCTGAATCGTATTTCCTTAGAGTAATCTTTCGAACCATTGGACTTCAAATCCCTTTTAGGGGGGCATCCCCGCGAAATTGGCATTAGCATAAATTGTTAAGTTTTGTTTTGTTTTTCTTCATCAAGTATCTTATAAACAGTAGAACGACCTATGCCTAATTCATTAGCAATGCCCGTAGCTCCAATTCCGTCATTATGAAGCTGAAGTAGCTTCGATCTATCAATGGAACGTTTACGGCCAAATTTTACTCCTTTTTCCATGGCATCTAAACGACCTTCATTTGTTCGTTCTAATATACGCTCGCGTTCTGCATCTGCAACAGCACTTAATATAGTAACGACCATTTTTCCCATAGTTCCTTCAGTGCTAAGTCCTTCTTTAATAAAACGGATTGCAATACCAGATTTATCAAATTCTTTAATTAGTTTGATCATATCGGCAGTATCACTACCTAAACGATCTAATCGCGTAATTAAAACAAGATCACCTTCTTCTACTTTAACTCGTAAAAGGTTCAAACCCTCTCTGTCCATATTAGATCTGCTACCAACGTCAGAAAATATTCTAGAAGGTTTAACACCTTCAGCTTCAAGAGCTTGTTTTTGGAGTTTTAGTGATTGTTGGCTAGTTGATACTCGTGCGTATCCAAATTTTCTCATATATGTCTACTAAATCGAAAAGTATAATTATTGTCTATTTAGTTAATATAAACGATTTAGTAGATAGTTGATACAGAGTATATTAAGCTGTCCACTATGTTATGAATTATCGGACGGAAAAACCTTAGCGTACGAAACCGTACCGTTGCTACCAAATGGTGATCTAAGAGAGTATGGAATATTAGATCTAACTTTGAACCATATCGGGGGATGGGCAAAAACAACCGTTAAGTTAAGGTTAAATTGGAATTGGGCTAGCTTAGCTTCAGTCTCCAATCAGGAGACTTGAACTTGTCTAATCATCTTCAAGAAAATCCGCATATGTCTCAAAGCCTTCAACTATCGTTAGTGGTGTCAGACCTTCTTTTTCCCTTAGCACATTTTCCGACACTCTGATATTTTCAACTTCCGACCATGCATACTCTCTTGGCAACATTTCACGATACATATCTAATTTATCCAGTTGTTCTGCAGTGTCATTTCCCTCA
>NZ_AUAM01000104.1 GCF_000428725.1 Psychromonas aquimarina ATCC BAA-1526 | reverse complement strand
ATAAAAAGCGTTCAGTGTAGTTTGCCGGACGCTTACAAAACAGGGATATGTTTAAGCAAAGGGAGTTGCCGCGAAATAGGCATTAACACGAAAAGGAGCTGCGATGGAAGTGTAAAACAGTGTTAATTCAATAAACTGCAGATGGCGGCATGTGCGGTTGTGGTAACACTAGTGTCAGAAAAACTGCGCAGACAATGAGTTCAAGTATCTCATCCCCCGTTTTAAATATTTACGATAAACAGCAGAGGTAAACGCCAGGGCTTGTCCAACAATAGGATTAAGTCGCGGTTCGCGCTGCTCACACGACATATCTTTATTAGTTATGTGTTTGGAAAGTAGCAGTTTATTACGTCAATCGGCATGTCTTCGTAACCTTTAAAGAAAAACGACCATCCGTTGTCTGTTAATTGCTTTAAGTCTGCTTGTAAACTTTGAACCGCCAAACTTAAAGCCTGAAACGAATCTATACCAAAAACTACTCTCGTCTCCAATAACCCCTTCAGCTCCACCGTACAACCGAATTCCGTGTGAGCCGTATCTTGGTTTTGCTCTGGGCTATACACTGTAATCTCTAGGTAGTTTCTTCCCTCTTTCGAGTGAACAGCAATGAAACTAGACTCGGCTATTGACTGCCTCATTTTCAACCTCATTTATCTATTTGTACTACACAACGAGGCTGTAGAATTTCTCCATTTTCAGAAAAAACATACTTTCTCGTGTTTTTATTGTCATTTAAAACAATAAGTTAAAATCGTACATTTTCCAAAGTTTATAAAAAATGAGTTATTCTACAGCCTCAACGCTGCAATAAACGGCATAAAATAGTTGGCTAAAATTGTGAGGCACTAACAATAGCCAGCTGTTTTATGTCCGATTTAATTGCCTTGTTAAGTTTTTGGTGTCTAAAGATATTTTTATTCCATATCACTTTCTTGTGCTTTTGACAAAACTGATGCAACTAAACCAGTCGGAATTACAACAATACTTATGTCCAACTAACCGATAACATCGCCGTTTGAAAATACAGGTAAATAAACCGTAATAAATACACTCACAAAAACAACAACACAAATTGCAGAGTTAATTTTAACAGCCTTCCAAAATACTTTTTTTCTAACGCCATAAAAAACAACACTAATGAAATACGCTAAAAACGACAAGATAGTCAGCACAAAAAAAATCGATAACCACATGTAGTGGTTATATAAAAACTGAGTTAATACAGGCATTTCTGTACCAAACATGTCCTGAACTTTCGAAAACTCAGATACCGCTATTAGAAGGTAGAAATACAAAAACAGAAAAATTAGTGTAAACATGATGGCTAGTAGCATATGAATAACATTTTCTTTAATAAAAAAAGTTGCTTTATGTAAATTTATATCTCCCGTATTATTATCTTTTACTTCATTGATTCCTTTCTTTTTTAAATAAGATTTAACGCCAATTTTCTCACCTGACTTCATTGCATGGTAAGTAAGTAAAAATAACAAACTGAATAAAGCAATGAAAATCAAGTTAAACCACCCGAATTCAACTGCTAAACTATAGAGCGAAACATTTAAAAGAAGAGAAATCACAACCCCGAAAAATAAACTAATAGCAAGCCAAACTAAAAGCGAATACCATCTGATTTTTGATGGCATCAATTTACCTGATTTATTGCCCCAAAATATACCAGTGATTAAAGCCGGTAATATTGTACTTAAAGTGCTTGTTCCTGAGAGTTCCTTTCCAATCATGTACTCAAGTGCAGTTAATATGATACCTAACCCAATAGATCCTAAACATAAAAACAATGAAACTTTAACAACTGATGGTTCACCTAACACTTTCATAAATCTACCTTAAAATTAAAAATGAAATTAAAACTGGTATTACCCACAAAAAATAGCCAGCTGTATTTTGTCGCACTTTAACGGATTGTTAAGCATTGGCGGTTACAACGTATGTAATGCCATACTCATTATTGATAACACCTACTTTATGAACTGATGTATCAACAATTTGATTCAACAAAACATTGTCTTTTACTTCCCACTCTACACCTTCAAATTTGTAAGGGAAGTCAGTCCCATTATCATTCTCGCTGTGAAGATACAGAGCATCTTCATAAGCACTTTCATGGACATATAACCAACTTTGAATCGGTGCTGAATGTTTAGCGCAATATGTTTCTGCTTTTTTCAATATTTCATAAGCAAGATGAAGTTCAGAAACTCTATTTTCTTCGTGTTTATCACCTTTGCCCATCCAATCAATATGGCAATGCCAATAATCAAAACTTTCAGACGCATCTAGATTTTCAATACATTCAATCGCGCTCTTTTCCATTTTTCTCCAATAGCGCTCAATTCGTTTTTTATACCGACGATCCATATTCTGGTATATCCCTCTGAGATATGCTTAACGCCGCCATAAACGGCAAAAAATAGCTGGCTATACTTTGTGAGGCACGAACAAAAGCCAGCTGTTTTATGTCCGATTTAATGGCCTTGTTAGTTGGTTACTCAGCAAAAACTGACTTATCTAGCAATATTTTCATAATGAATTTCGCTACCGACTGTAAATTCATTAAAGAAGTTCATATCTTTTACCTCTTTTAATGAATTAATAAGCTCTTTCTTTAATAGGATAAAACAATCTTCATTATCGCCTTCATCACAAAATTTCAAAAATTTATCTTCAGCGTTATATTTAAGTATGAGTTTTTCAATATATTCAGTGAATGTAGGGGGGATAGAGTCATGTTGTTCATCTAGATTAAAGGCTAGTTTTTCTTCAATACCGTTAATTGTAAAACTGAGCTCAATATTATTATCTTCAATATTAGTTTCGACTATATTTTCAAACTTAAATAATGATTTAGATGCCTCGGTAATATCGTTTAGGTAGCTTTTATAAAAGCCATCTCCGTAGTATGTATTGCAATCGTCATAAGTCTGAAATGGTATTCTTATTACTCCCTCAAACATTGGAATAACACTAAGAGGATGCCAAAATAATTCCAACGATATGTTTTGTACTTTTTCAGAAACATGTTCACTTGAAGAGTCAGATAACTCGTAGCCATGACTTTGCATTAACTCAATTGTTTTATTCAATACTTCTATTCCTGACATACTAATCTCCATATAAATTGATACCAACTAACGAGGCTGTAGAATTTCTCCATTTTCAGAAAAAACATACTTTCTCGTGTTTTTATTGTCATTTAAAACAACAAGTTAAAATCGTACATTTTC
>NZ_AUAM01000103.1 GCF_000428725.1 Psychromonas aquimarina ATCC BAA-1526 | reverse complement strand
ACAGTACCAACTTTAATCCATTGCCTAATAAGACGGATAATGCGTTTATCCCCTATTCGGTGTTCGATGAACTTGATGAGCCAGCCATGCTCTACGGTATCGAAGAACTTGCTGATGTCCAAATCCAACACCCAGTTTACCTTTCTTTTCATAATCGCCACATGCAGAGCATCTAGCGCATCATGCTGCCCACGTTCGGGTCATAAAACCATATGAGAAACCAAGAAAGTCAGTTTCATATATTTGGTTTAACACCTGCACAGTTGCTTGCTGAACGATTTTATCTTCCAAACATATAATACTCAGCCCCCGCTCACTTCCATCTTCTTTCGGAATAAACCCAAGCCGGCAAGGCAAGTGTTTATTCCAAAAGAAGATGGAGACAAACATATTTAGATCAGATGTTTAACAACAGCGAAGCTGCATTTTATCAATCCAATTTTCCGATAACTGAACGACTTAAACCGTCATAAGTGTCCCGGCTGCTCAACGAGCTGCGACGCGCAAAGGTTTGCTGCACTACTAAATATCTGTGGTCTCTTGAGATGGGCGACTTGCTGGCTATTGGCATCATCTTATGGTGATAAAACTCAATAAACAGAAGTATTGTTTTTTAGCTGTATAATGGGGATCTTAACCTTAAATCTGAAAATAACAGCATAACCGCAATTGAGCCAGCTTATTTTTATGCATATAATTAATGTCATTTTTAATTGGTATTCCGTAGAGATACCTGATTGCACGCCCTTTTTAAGCTAAATCTAAATAAGGATATTTGATGACGACTTCTTCGCGTATTTGGTTACGAGCATTGATAACTACAGCTCTTATGCTTCTGATAAACTTCTCTGCCGTCGCTGGAACAAACTCTACTTCATCAGGTTTAATTGATTTTCCACTAACACCTGCTAAAACAGGTTCTCCCCAGGAAACACTAACCAGTTTCAACAGCTTAGTTCAACAGGCTAATGCACAGTTGTTATTAGCACGAAAGTCAGTTAATCAATTTAACCGCCAACAAGCCAGTGTGCAGGCAGAAAAAGCTGAATTACTTTTTCTCAAAGCAGCTGATTGTTTTGACTTGTCATATCTATCTAGTACAGGTAAAAGCGAACGAGCCATCGAAGCAGTAATATTAATGAAAGAAGTGTTAGCTAGAACTCCATTACCCGATTGGAAAACATTACAAACTGAAAATAGTGTGACCGGGGAGGAGACAAGCTGGCGGCTTCCTAATACCTCTATAGAGTTGCTGCGTATGCCTGACGGGCGCTTTTTGTTTAGCAGTCAAACTGTTAGCCGCTTAGAATACTATTACACTGCAGTGAAACATTTACCACCACTGAGGGAGTCATCACAAGATTTATACGCCTATTATGCAGCCAGTGCGGGCAGCTTGCTACCTCCGTATTGGTTTAAATGGATTGAAGCATTGCCTGGATCCTATATGACTTTGCATGCAGGGCAGGCTGTGTGGCAATGGGTTGCTTTAGCCGTAGTTACTCTATTTCTTAGCTTAGGTATCTGGGCTACCTATCGTGCTCCCTTACTCAAAATATTACCGCTCATACGGCCTATCCTTGCCGCCGCTTTGATTCAAGGATTTCTTTATCTGACAAATGATCAAATCAATATTTCAGGTATGCTGATGCTTCGTTTACACCAGGCAGGCGAGTTGGCTTTCTGGCCGTTATTAGCACAAATTGCATATATCTTAGGTTCGCGCCTTAGCCAATGGGTTCTGGTCGCTGCCCACTCATCAAATGAAGGCGGCAACATCAGTTTGGTAGCCATCGCTAAAACCTTGTTTGGAGCTTTATTAGCCACCTTGGTATTAGGGTTTGGTCTATCCCGTTTAGGTGTTCCAGTATATGGTATCATTACAGGCTTAAGTCTAGGAGGGATGGCCATTGCACTGGCGATTCGTCCAACGATCGAAAACTTAATTGGCGGAGCAATTCTGTACTTTGATAAAACGATTCTGTTGGGGGATTATTGTTCGATCGGCCAATATTCAGGCACAGTTGAGTCTATTGGTGTTCGTTCCACCCGTATTCGGGCATTGAACCGTACTATTATTACAGTTACCAATGCTGACCTGGTCAAAATGAAAATTACTAATTACAGTCAACGTGACATGTATCAGTTCAGAACCAAGTTTTGTCTGCGCTTTGAAACCACTCAGAGGCAGCTCAAACTGATCATTGATGATTTCAGGCATTATATCGCATCACACCCTCGAACAGTGGATTCACCGCAACGGGTGCATCTTGTGGAGTACGGTGAATACTCATTAAATATCGAGGTGGTGGCTTATCTAAACACCCGTAGTCTTGATGAATTTCTAGATCTGCAGGAGATCCTTTTAATGGAGTTAGGGGAAATAGTGAAACAGCATGGTGCCCAGTTAGCACTACCGTCCTCGACTAGCTATTTGGCAATGGATAGTGATGAGCTCTCGACTGATTTTACGTCGTTAGAAAATAATTAAACATTGATCCCCCCAGCTCAGCTTGGGGGGCTCGCATAGATTTGACCGTGACAACGCTCGGGGGATCTTTTTTGCTCGATTAAAAGTAAAGAGGAAAAAACTATGCGAGACTATAAGAGTGCTCTGATCAACTCCAGCCGGGCACTTTTCTAAAGGAATTTTCATATTCAATTGGCGACTGATCTGCATTAGCTGAGTGCAGCTGGTCAACATTGTAATATTTCATATATTTAGTCACATCTTTATGTCTAGGCTGTGGTACTTTAAATAACCAGTCATGTTTTAACTGCCGAAGAATAGTTTAACAACGGCATTATCCCAATATGCACCTTATCTCCATACTTGCAGCCTAAACGCTTCAATAATGCTCTAAAGCCCTTGCTGGTATATTGAGAGCTGTTGCTGTGACACACAACATAAGCTCGTGTCCAATTTTTTGGGCTTCCATTTCTAAATCAGAATTAAAACAAATATGCTGACTGCAATATAGTTTAAATGCGATTATCTATCAATGTTCAGTTTGTTGCTGAGCATGTTTCCTGTTGTTATCAGCGTTAACTATCAGTAGCTATTAGTGATGATTTTCAAGTGTTAGCAAGCATTGGTAAGTATTAATAACTGTATTTTAGGCGTAATTTTCTCTAAGATTTTTTGTCTTTACGGTTTGGAAAAACACCTGAAGTAAATTAATTTAACCGGGATAATAAAAGTGATGACGATGACAGCTAATAAAATTACAGAAAAAATCTTTCAGTTTTACACAGTTAATTATGAATCAGGCGATATTTCAATAGCTCGAAGAGCGATTAACCCCCCTATAGAAAATAAGCCTTGACCTGGTCAACTGAATTCAGTCACCCTAGTTAAGTTCGTTAAGCTACTT
>NZ_AUAM01000102.1 GCF_000428725.1 Psychromonas aquimarina ATCC BAA-1526 | reverse complement strand
CCCTGCCATTAACGCAAAGCATTCTCTAACTTCTTCTAAATTGTGCAGATTGGGTAAAATCGCTTCCTTTTTTATGCGGATTAACACAGGTAACGGTGACTCAGAAGATGCTGCCGATGTTGGTGCATCCATCCCTGTTACCGTGACACCTGTGAGGATTGATCCTATTGGCAAATATATCTGATACGCTTCATCCTCTACTGCTGAATAGGGTTCTTCTATCACAACAAAGAGGCTGTCAGATCGTCCATCTGCTTCGTGGTATTCAACTTGTTCGGCCGCTTGAGTAGTTTTGTTCGAGTTTGATCCGTAATTAAATACAGAATCAGGAGACTGTTTGCGTTTTACGAATGGAGTCGCTTTTGAACTATCAGGATCTTGCGTTGTACGATTTAGTGTTTCTGCAACTTTGAATTCTTTAAGAGCATACTCAACAGCATTCTTTATTTTTTCGTCCTGTTTTTTTTCTGCTTTCGCGGCGGATTCTTTCTGCTGTGCCAGCTGCTGTTTAAGCTCATTTACTTCTCTCGCTAACGCAACAGAGCTTTTAGATTCACTTTTCAACTTCTTATTATCCGCTTCAATTTTAGAGACTTTACTGGTTAAATCCTGTGTTTCTTTATTTAACCCAATCACCTTTTTATTGACGGAATCTAAACCAATTCTGCGAGTTTCTTTAGCTGAAATAACTGTCTTAATTGGCTTTTCATAATATTCTCTGTTTTTTTTCTCACTTGCATTAGAGAAAAAAATTGTCAGCATAAATATCGAAATAATTGCCAGTACAATATAGATAATTGAAATCTGACTAGGCTTGAAATATTTGGACAAGAACTTAGTCATAATGCTACTCCTTATCCAGTAATGATTTACGTGGTGTATCAGCGGTGTATTTACGTTCGCGGTTATACATTACAAATACTTCGGATCTCTCATTTGGTAATAACGTAGTTGCAGGATAAGCTGCCACTGCGACAACATTCTTAGCATGACAATTGTTCTCTTTTAGCTCAATCACGCCTGATGATGTGTTCTGCACTACGCCAATACTAACCAGGTAATGACCGCCACTAATTAATTGGCCTGAATAGAAATCAAAGGAAAGGCCACTTTGCTTACATCCAGGCAAATACTGCGAGTTAACATTTTGCGCAATGTACCCTGTCGGCATATCGCCTTTGGCGAGTATTGCAAGCACCTCTTTAATTGTGTTTATTCTTGGCTGGCTTTTTTCAAAGTTTTTAGCGACTACTGAACCAGTTGAGAAGCGCTCACCTATCACGATTTCCTGCGGTGGTATTTTTTTGGGTATTAAAACAACGCTAATTGCTTCACTTTCATTACCAGTTTCGGCAATAAATGCAGCGATTCTTCTTGATGTTGTTGTAGAAAGATAAATTACATTACCTTTTTGCTTGTGCGCTATTCCCTGCACTGAGTCCATCATTATTGATGGGCGCTTGAATGGCGTGACAATTCTGTTAACGTGAAAGTTTGAGATCGGATGAACATTAGGTGTTTTCTTATCCACACTTACTGATTTTGGATTATTAACAATAAAATTGTTTTTATCCAAAATAGCTAAATCGGTAGCAAGTAAACTGTGACTAAATATCGCAATCAATAAAGTTAGGAACCTCATTCATCATCCTCCGTTATATGCTTTTTTTGCCATTTTTTGTCGTGTGGTAATTCATCGTAAACATCTATGAATTTAAGTGTCGTGGTGTAATTGTTTACGTGAAACTCAAATTCAAATGTCCTAACCGTACTATCCTTATTTCCCGAAGCCCCCGTTCGGGTTGTCTTGCCTGTTACAAAGGTTTTTCCGTCTTCAAAAAATGCAAGTTCAGGCTGGAATTTATAGATCACCTGGTCGTCAACGATGCCCTTGAGTTCAAGTGCGAGTAGCATTTCAACTTGTTTATAGATATTGGGATCTACAAAAGGCATGACTGCATCAGAAACAAATGAGGCGTTTTTAGGAGTGATATTGCCGAGATAAGTAGATATGTAATAGCCGAGGCGTATATGCGAATCATCTCCCATATGATCAGGGCTAATCTCTAATTTGTTACAGGCAGGGTTTGCATTACTGATTACTACAGTGTCTTTTTGAGTATTTAAATATAATGAAATAGCCAGACAGCAAACTAGCAGTAAATTAGAAGACTGCATGGTTACGCTATCTTTTTTTAATTTTTTATAATTGTCTTTTAAGTTAGGTAGTTTCATTTTTGCATCCTATGCCTATGAAATAAACTTATTAACAAGTGCGTTTTGCATTGAGTGAAAGCCTTTTTTTGCTGGGTAAAGGCCGTATTCTCGCAGCATATGGAAATAAAACCCTCGCGGTTTATCATCCCGAATTTTTTTATACTTAGAGGTCGCTAAGTAACCGCCAAGCATTCCTAAAACTGGCGAATCTAACCAAATGCCAAAGATCAAACCAATGCAAATCGGCAATGTTTCATCCCATTGCCAGATGAGCATATGTGCGGGTTCATCAATCATAGTAGGAACATTTATATTTTCTTCAGTATTCATATACATCCCATAATTTTTAATCCGTTATAAATTACGTTAAACCACACTTCCATATTTCCAAAACATATAAATTTAAATAAGTCTCAAAAATAAGTTTAAATATGGTCTTAACCGACTAAAAGAACAGAAAAGTAGGGGTATTTTTGGCAGTAATGAGGGGAGGGTAATAGAAATGCAAAAAAAAGCAATCTTTACAATAAAGATCACTCTTTTGTCAATGATGAATTATTTATAAAACCCTGTAATTCCAATAACTAAGTGGCTATTATGTCAAAATTAAGGCATGAATGCTAAATGCGCTTTATTGTATTTGATACAAACCAACCTGCAAACATAGACACAAATGCCACGATAATAGGTATTATCCAAGGGTGAATCGCAACTGGTATTAACACAATGACATAGACAAAAATCGGCATCATAATAATTGTTTTTTTAGCTATACCGTGACGCACTGGCGAGGAATATTCAAACCCCTCTTTCTTAATTTCACGCTG
This sequence comes from Psychromonas aquimarina ATCC BAA-1526, assembly GCF_000428725.1. Lineage (GTDB taxonomy): Bacteria > Pseudomonadota > Gammaproteobacteria > Enterobacterales > Psychromonadaceae > Psychromonas > Psychromonas aquimarina. The sequence goes on along the minus strand of NZ_AUAM01000102.1, from coordinate 369 downwards.
ATAATATCCGCTAACTACCGAACCAAACATCAACAAAACAAATAAAGGAAGCCAACCAATAAATGAGCAGAGGCGTAATACTGAAAATTGTACTGAAGTTAGAAAATTGTTAATTGCCCTATCAATATATTTCCAAAACTGAATAGGTATAAATTCATCGTCACCATAATTTTTATTCAAATAAGATTTTGGAAATGTAAAGTTTTCAACCGCCTCTACGATGCCCGATTTAAAAAATATACCATGAGTAATTGATCCGGCCTGTTCGATATATTTAGCTGTGTTTTCTTCACCGTATACATAATTCATCATTGTTATTTCATCACGCGCTACTTTTCCAATTATTTCACTTGAAATTAACGATGAAAT
>NZ_AUAM01000101.1 GCF_000428725.1 Psychromonas aquimarina ATCC BAA-1526 | reverse complement strand
GAGTCAGCTACTATACGTTTTCTTCTTCTAAAACTGGTTTCAAGTTGAGGCGCTTATTTGATCACCCAACGGTTCAAGGTGGAATGGTCAAAATGAATATCACGCTTAGCAAATATTTCTTCTATCTTCACGATAACTGAGTTTGTAAGCAAGATAATAATGCAGTGCCATCATGATAATATCTGACGGATAATGTCGACCTGAGAAATTGATTGTCATGTTATTGATGCCTAGAAAAATGTCGAAACATTTTCAACACTTCGATTTACTTCGTTAACTTTGCGACAGAACCCTTCCATACCAACAGGAAAATGGAAAGAGCCCGATGGTATTTCCAACTGTAGCTGATTGGCACTTAAAGACTATATCAATATAGTCTTTATTAGCATCTTTGGCCTGGTCCAGCTTTCCGATACTGTCTAAACGGAAAAGTCAGAAAATACAGTAGGCTCGAGAAGGTACTTATTTATACCCGGCATAATTATTCTTTAATTAACTGTGCCCGTAGGAAAGAGCTATCACTCCTTTTCCTAAGACGCGACAGAACCCAACAAAGCGCACAGTACTTAACCATCAAGGCCAAGTTTAACACAAATAAGGGGACATATGACCATAAAACTAATTTAAGAAACAACAAATCAGCATTATTTATACACCAGTACGAATATTGAAAAATACGCGCACAACAATAAATTATAGACGTTCACAATAAGCGAACCTCTGGTGTCAGTGCGTAACGCTCTGAAATTAAGAGATATTTTGTAAACAATTGATTTTTGTGATGCACGCACAACTTGAAATTAAGGGTTAATAATGATTAAGAGTAAATACAAACTAGCTGCATTATCATGCTTCGTAATGTCAACACTGGGAATGGCTGAGTCTGCAGTGGCTCAGTCCCCCAGTTCTAATACTGGATTATCTAATTATAAAATAGACTCAAGTAAAAATAGTCAGTATTCAAATAGTTATAAAGAAAATGAAGCCCTGCCTAAAGTAACAGCCTACCTGTCCAACTGGACTCATTACCAGCAGGGCTATGAGCCTAATTTAGATGAATTAGCAAAGTATGATACTGTTTTATTATCATTTTTTGGCTTATGCGGCACACAAGTCGGCGATCCCTCCGTTGCTGGCGGTGTGGAGGCGTTGCGGCAGTCGTGTGCTCAGTATGGTTTAAATAAATATGAATTAAGTACAACTGATCCTTATGCAGATTTACAAAAACAGTTCCCAGGCTTCGGTATGGCATGGGGGGACTTTAATTGGCTGGATCCGAATCCGAACGGTATGCTTGGTGTAATGCAGAGGCTGCATGAGCAAAAGGGAACGCGTATTGGTATCAGTGTATTCGGCTGGTCTTTATCAAATATTGCTTCTGATGCGGTTAAACCTGAGAACCGTCCAGTTTTTCTAAACAGCCTTATTAAATTTGTTGAAGCTTATCCGTTTGTCGGCCAGCTTGATATTGACTGGGAATACCCGGGCATTGCCGGTGCTTCTCAAAATGTATTTGATCCGGTAAATGATGCGCGTAACTATAAAGACTTTATTGTTGAATTACGTCAAGCATTAAATAATATTAACCGTTCAGACGTCCTTATTGGAATAGCATCCGGTGCACCAACAGATAAAATTGATGCAGCAGAACTTGATGAATTAGTTAAAGCAGGCGTAGATAATATTCACTTAATGACTTATGACTTTTTTGGTCAGTGGGATACAACGCTGAATCACCATACTAATTTGTATTCAGCAGATGAGACAAAATGGTCTGCGGATAAAGCTATCCAGTATATGATTAATGACCTGGGTATTCCCTCTAAAAATATCCAGCTTGGTTATGCTAACTATTCTCGTAATGCGATAGCTTCTGGCGAAGTTCAGCCAAGCCCGTTAAAGGGCAGTTTTACCCCTAATGCTAATACAGCGGGTTCATTTGAAGCGGCTTCATCTAATATTAATGATATTTTAGCTAATTATGCCAATGTGCAGCCGAATAAAAAGTTAACGGGGAAAAACGGTTACACACTTTATACTGATAAAGTAGCAAATGCCGACTTCTTATATAATGAGGATAACAATTTATTCTTATCCTTTGATACGCCTCGTACAGTATATGCAAAATCACAATATGCACTTAAATATGATTTAGGTGGTGTGTTTAACTGGATGGGGGATCCTGATGAAGGTCTGATGTTAAATGCCGCGCGAGAAGGCCTTGGTTATGAGGTGAAACAACAAGTTTTTGATATGGAAGATATTATCAGCAGCTGTGGTGTAAACATCGAGTCGGATAAAGAGTGTTCAGATTTAACTTTTGATTCTGAGCAGGGGCCTGACTTGACTTTATCAGATCAACAGGCTGTTTTTGTTACGGATGGTGTTTATGATTTAACTGCTGACTTGTCCGGTGCCGCTGAAAATCAAATACAATCTATAAACTGGACGGTAACTAAAGCTAACGGTGTAGACAGCAGTCTGGTTAATATTAATAACAGCGCCGCTTTAGACACGAACTTTAAGGTTAATGTATCTGAAGAGCCTAGTGCTAATGTTGAGATTACTTTTAAGCTGAGCGTTGAACTAAAAGATGGTTCAACCTTGTCTGACACATTAGAATATCTATTAAAGGTGAGTGAATCTGTTCCTGAAATCAATGATATTACGTACAGTGATCAGTATTCATATGCAGATATAGCTGCCGGTAAAGAGTTTAGCTTTTCTGTTAATGCTGTAGATAATGCTGATGAGCAGCTTGACTACCATTGGGATATTACATCCGGCAATGCAGAGGCTGTTAATGGATCTGATACTCAAAGTAAACTGCTTATTGATACTTCATCTTTAATCAATAAACCAGTATATGATGTGACGACTCAAGTAATGGTTACCAATAAATTTGGTAATACAGACTCTATGTCAGCAACAACTAAAGTTATCGGTGATGCTGATGCAAATAATGCACCTGCAGCCTCTATTAAAGTTAATACTGATAATCCAGAACAGGGCACGGTTATTGAAGTACAGTCAACATCTCAAGATGAACTTGTTGATGAATTAATCACTGACTGGACGGTAACGTTAGATGGCCAGCCGGTTGTTGTTAATGATTCAAAAGGTGTTATTGCATCTTTCACTGCGAGTCAGGCAGGTGATTATCAAGTAACCTTAACCGTAACTGATGTGTTTGATGTTGAGAATACAGTCTTAGAAACGATTACTGTTGCTGAAGTTGAAACGACTTGGGATGCAGACAGTATATATAATACTGGTGATACAGTTATTTATAATGGAGTAACTTATACAGCTAAATGGTGGACTCAAGGTGATGTACCTGG
>NZ_AUAM01000100.1 GCF_000428725.1 Psychromonas aquimarina ATCC BAA-1526 | reverse complement strand
TAACAATGTAGCGGAATTTATGGAGAAAAGGATCTCGACCAAGGGGAACAACCAACAATACGCCCGTATCCAGACTCAGAGCTGGAATGATGCGATGTCACGTCTGCTGGTTGTACGAAAAGCAGCTATGAAAGATAAGAAACAACTGTTTACTAATCTCTACCATCATATAAGCGAAGGACTGCTCCGGCAAAGTTTCCTTGAACTAAAACGGAAGTCAGCACCCGGATGCGACGGTGTTACGTGGGAAAGTTATGCGCTGCACTTGGATATTAACATCCAGACTTTACACCGACGTCTTCATTCGGGGAGTTATAAACCCAAGCCTGCAAGGCGAGTGTTTATCCGGTAACTTAGTTTGTAAGCGAAGTAATAACGCAACGCCATCATGATAATATCTGACGGATAATGCCGACCTGAAAAGTTAAGTACCATGATATTGATGCCCTCGAAAAATGTCGAAACATTATCAACACTTCGATTTACTTCGTCAACTTTGCGACAGAACCTTAAAATACGCTAGCCGTGTTTCAATCCCCGTTAAAACGACCAAAGCCTGCTCAGAGTTTGATTCGCTATTTTTATTGCAAATAAAATCACAAATACAACTCAAAAACAGGCTTTTTATTTCTTAAAACATAAAGGAATTATTTATAATTTAAATTAATCTGCAGTCCACTCCGCCCCCGTTCCAGGCGTTGCACCTAGAGAGTAATATGCGGCTGTGTAGCTGCCCCCCTGATAAGTAACTTTAGATCCGCCTTGATAAGGAACTGCTGCGAACCAGGCTGCACCATCTTCAGGATTCCATTCCCCTCCGGTTCCAGGCTCCCTGCCGAGTGAGTAATATGAAGCTGTAAAATTGACGTCATTATGTTTAACCTTTTCACCGCCGTTATAAACAACGGTTTTATCCCATTCTCCTTCAGGTACAGCCGGAGGCTCGCCCGGATCTGCGTATGCTGATTCATAAATGTTACAAGACGTACCATCAGACTCTATATTAAGTTGAATTGGATCATCTGGATTAACATGAGGCAGTGACGCTGTAAATGTTTTATTAAACTCATTAGTGCAATCTGCGGTTAAATATGTCAGCTGCTGCACAACAGCGTCAAATGGCATAGAAATATGTGTATTAGGTGTCAGCCAGTCATTTATCACGTTAGCACCATTCTCTGTGGCAGACATAAACATAGTCGATGCCTGAATATCATCCGAAACATAAACAGCCATGGTTTTATTTGGATCAACAGCGCCCTTTTCAGCAAAGGTTTTAATTGGAGCCGCGGTAATCATTGTTTCCAGCACTTTACCAAAATCGTCCTGATAACTGATCACGCCACCGGACTGATTATGGTCAAAGACCTCTCTTACAGCTGTTTCTATTGTTTGAATATCTTCGCTTGAATAAAATCCGTAATTACCAAGCAGTGTTAAATAAGCCTTCAGATCATCCCAGCTCAAAGGTGCATCATAAAAACTTCCGGAAGCCAGCAACTGCTTTGTCACGTCCGGAATCTGCCGTATATACCTTGTTCCGAAATCATTCTGTTTTGTAAAACAGTCCCAGTCGTTGGCGACATCCACACTTTTCATACAATGTTGAAATGTTTCCTCATCTTTTAGCGGCTGATCTTTTGCAGCATAAGGGCCGCGATTATACATAAAGGAAAGCATTTTACTCAGCACATCAGGATCTACCGAGCCCTGTATAAATTCATGCAGCCTGTTTTGCGGATCCGCTTGACCGGCCTCATTCTGATGCCACTCAAGCGAGCCGGTATTAATGCCTGTTACTGAGGCGTTGTAATATGCACTGGTTACCGCAGAGCCGAGTACATTCAGTGCAGGGCCGTTATTAGAGCTTAATACTGATTCCGGATTCATACTCTCAAATATAACCGGGAATCCACCGCTCCCGGCCCCCTGCAGTTCAGCCCAGCCGCTGCCCGGATATTCTACCTGCAGCACACCGTCATCATCGCCCTGCCCCCAGCCGTTTGTTGTATTTAAATCATCCCCGAGAGAGGACTCCTGCAGCGCTTTAGAAAGATAATAGTTCGGGCCCATATTACGCATGAAATATTCACCAAACTTTTCAGTGCCGTTATTAAACTTTTTGTTTAAATCAAATGTTCCTCCGTCTTTCAGCAGACCATACTGCATCTGCACCAGACTCTGCATCGAGGAGGTGGCAAATGCCATTGCCCATAATTTGTGCTCTTCAATAGTCAATGAAGATTCAGCATCTAAGATACTGATATTGACCGTCTTGGAATAATCCCCTTTCCAGTCAAGCTTTCTCTGCTCACAGGTTTCAGGATCAAGAACAAAGTCCTCGCCGTCTTCTTTTATATTACAATGATAATTCACTGTAGTATTATCAGCCAGCTTCAAACTGTAGTCCGGTGCACCGCCGGCAGACGGCAGCAGCGCTTCATAGTCACTTTTTGTCACGCTATAAGAAGCATTCGCCCCGCTTGACAACAATGCGATGCCGACACTTAATGCCAGCGTTGTTAATTTAAACATTATATAATCCTTAGATGAAATTATTTATCGACTGATTGTTTTTTCTCGAGTAAAACTTAAGAGTAATCTATGGTATTTATACATAAACGACTGATTTAACTTGTAAATATCATGAATTTATTTTTCTGTAATTCTACTCGGCGACACTACATCAAATGAACAGCAAGTATGTTGTACCTATCTTATTTATCTAGATATTATCGGACACCAGGCGTAGCATAAAGTGTCTGTGAGCACCATGCTTACAGTGCTTGATAATAACAACGGCTTAAAAAACAAATTTTTTCTTCATCGTTAAAGATCCACCTTTTTAGAAGGTAGCTTTGCTTTTTATCCCCTAAATAAGAGGCTACCCACAGCTCCATTTAATTATTAAAATTGTTCTTGTTGCTTTTTAAGCTTTTCTTGGTACTTAACATATTTATTAACCATTTCTGCATCTATGCCGATCGTATTAACACAATAACCTTTAGCCAAAAAGCTATTACCCAAATACGGTTTCTTTCTGGTTCTGTCGCAAATAGGTTTTTGAGTGAAAATAAAAATTTAATATTCATTAAAAACAGATACTTAAAAATCACAAAACACCAAAATTTGCTATTTGCGACAGAACCCCGCGACGTTTTGATCTTGCAGAGCCACATCACAGGTACCTTCGTTGATAGAGCCAGTAAAATTCACATGGTCATCGGCAGCATGTACCGCAGATGAAGAAATTCCAAGACTGATAGCAAGTAATGAATATTTTAAAAATGAGTTGTATTTAGTCTGCATAAATAATTCTCTTTGGAATTTAAAATAAAAACTGTTGGTCATCGTAGGCTCGACAACGAGGTCACTTATAATATGATCAATTTAAAAAAATTGTACCAATCAGATTCCGGGGGGAAATCCCACTGCTTGCTGTTTTAATGCAAAAGGCTCTTTCCACTTTCCTGTTGGTCAGATGTTCAGTATTCTGTAGCCGGTTCTGTCGCAAACTGAATATTAATATCTCAACT
>NZ_AUAM01000099.1 GCF_000428725.1 Psychromonas aquimarina ATCC BAA-1526 | reverse complement strand
ATGTCTAACATTACAGCTAAGCATGTCTATGTATCATCTGCTTATCAATACTTACTGTGAAGATTATTCCGGCGTATTCAAGATGCGACAGAACCTTTTAACGTATCCATGTCCGGTATGCGTCTATCCAAACACGGAAGTGTAATGCATTGAGGCTCTATAAGGCGGAGTTTAATATTATGACTCTCCATTTATTGTCCCAGTCATCCGTGTGGATCTTAGCCCTCAATTGTAAAATCGGATTAAGCCCTTCCCGTGACCAACGCATGTGTTTCTGGCCTTTACATCGTTGATTGGTCAGGCTCTCAACGGTTGATTCTGCGAGATTGCTTGTGAATATCAGCCTCTTCTTTTTACGTTCACGATAATTGACAATTCGAGCAACATTGTTCTGTATGTAATTCTTGAATTTTTCTATTTTACCCACTGATTTCTTAGATTTAACTGTGGCCATAAGCTGCTGTAAACGGGTTATCGTCGCTTCCGTATTACCTCGCCACAGATGCCATTTTATCCGTATAAACTTGCTTTTCTCTTTTTCTGGTAAGGCTATATTTTGCATTTTCATGGCGATATGGAACCAGTCCAAGATGCAAGTCATGCCACCACTTAAGCTGCGTAGACCCTCGACAACATTCCAACAATTTGTCGCTCCATCACAGATGTGCGTATTGGGTGTTAGCCCTTGTTTAAGGGCTGCAACGATTGTGTTATTGATAATTTCTTTTTGGTCGTCATCCTTCACTGAAGCTGCACAACTCTTGCTTGATAACGTATTTCTCGTTCCTTTCTTGTTTGACGTCAGTGATTCAGGATGATAAATGACCGACGTGAGCGCCTCTATACTTCGTTGTCCTTCAGTTGTTTTAACATGTCCTTCATCGACACAAACAACCAACTCTTCTGCATCTTCGATGGATAAAAGAGCCTTTTCAGCATCATCAACAGCGGTAATTGAACTGCCAACACTATGGGTAACCACTTTTATACGGTTATGATTATTGACGCTTCTTGGTTTGGCTGAAAACGTTTTAAACAGGTTTTCGCTGTCCCTGAAAGTTTGGGATGATGGTATTCCCAACTGTAGCTGATTGTTATTTAAAAATAATATCAATATAGTATTTATTAGCATCTTTGGCTTGGTCCAGCTTTCCGATACTGTCTAAACGAAAAAGTCAGATAATACAGTAGGCTCGAGAAGGTGCTTATTATACCCGGTATAATTATTCTTTAATTAACTGTGCCCGTAGGAAAGATCTATCACTCCTTTTCCTAAGACGCGACAGAACCAGGGATACCAGTACTTGTAAATAACATGCAGTTTTAATCAAATCATAAACAGCACCGGTTGAATGATTAACAACCAGCTTATGGTGTGCAGAATTTTCAGGGCCTGTGAATCGGTTCTGTCGCAAATAGTTTTTTTTGAGTGAAAATTAAAATTTAATATCCATTAAAAACAGATACTTAAAAAATTACAAAATACCAAAATTTACTATTTGCGACAGACCCCTTTAAAGCCTTTAAAGCCTTTAAAATCAGATGAATATGGAGTTTGTAATATGAAAAAAATAATATTAACGTCATTCAGTGCCCTAGCTGTATCAGCCGTTTTAGCCCCTGCCCTCGCCATCGCACATGGTTATGTTGCAGGCCAGTTTCCTTCTCGCGTTAATCTATGTCACTCAAGCAGTGGTTCTAAAAATGATTGTACAAGTGCGTCATACGATAGACAAAGTTTAGAAGCACCAAAAGGATTTCCAGCTGCCGGCCCTGCCGACGGCAAGATCGCCTCAGCACAAAAAGGCGGAGTATTTAATGTGCTGGATCTGCAGTCAGCAAACAAATGGTATAAAACCAAGATCCAGGCAGGTTATAATGATTTCCACTGGTTTAGTACCGCTAACCATAAAACCACTGATTACGTTTATTACATAACCAAACCAGGCTGGAATCAAAACGCACCGTTAACCCGTGAATCCTTTGATTTAGCAAACCCTTTCTGTGTCATTGATATGGGTGGTACGAAACCACCAATGAATTTAGGTGATACGCATAGCTGTAATGTACCAGAACGCAGCGGATATCAAGTTATCCTGTCAGTTTGGACAGTGGATGATACCGCCAATGCTTTTTACAATGTTATCGATGTGGAATTTGAAGACGGTGTAACACCGTCACCTGTAGATGATGTATGGGAGCAAAGCAGCACTATTGTACCAAAAGAAGATTTAGCCGCCGGCGATAAAGTGAAGGCCCGTTTCTTTGATTCAGCAGCAGGCTCATTTAGCTCTGAAACCATCATTGAAATTAACTCTGCAGCCAATGGTAAAAAGAATACCTGGTCTTACAATCTAGCTGTAGCCATCAATGCCGAGCAAACAGATGCACAAGCAGGATCAAAAAGTGACGATGATCTATTTACTCCAGTTTACGGTAATAACCCAGTCTATCTAAAAGCAGACTCTAACCTTAGCTCTGTTGAAGTTGACATTATCAAAAGCGAAATCCCTGTTGATGACAGCATCACCGTTTTAGGTTTAAAAGATCAGTATGTGATCAACAACAATTCAGTAGACATTACGTTCAGCATTGAAGCTGTCGGCAACTTAAATATCACCAATACGATTTTTGATGCCGATAATAAAGCCGTAGCATCGGCATCTGAAAATGTTAACAATACTGTTGAAAGCTTTACGCTATCACTTGATAATGCCACTGCAGGTGCTTTTACACTGGTATCAATTGCCAGCTCGAACGAAAACAGTAACCTGTCACTGCAAGAATCAAATAGCTTCAATATCATTAATGCTGAAGTTCCGGGTGACTGCCAGGATATTCAAGAAATTGATCTCAGCAAGCAGTACAAACCGGGCGAAGAAGTTTCCTACCAAGGTAATGTCTACCGTGCAGAACGCTGGACTGATGTCGGTAGAACACCGGATAGCCAGTACTCAGGCTGGGTCTTAGTCGGTCCTTGTGAATAAAGCGCTATACACAAACCTTTAAAAATTAAGTCAGCTTAAATCAAACAGCGTAAAGAATATTTACGCTGTTCTTTATTCGCATGAAAGTAGGAAAGCATATGAGTAAACTAACCTCGCAGTTTGATATGACCGCAAAATATCTGCATTGGATCTCAGCAGTGGTTATTTTGTGGGCAAGTATATCGGGATTATATATCGCGTTCTTCGAGTTGGAACCGCATATCAAAATATCAATTTTAAATTTCAATGTATTGATAACAACCATCTTTATTCCACTGTTTTGCTGGCGTATCTACCACAGAATAAAGCATGGCCTGCCGCAACCGCCGCCAGGTATGTCTGCATTAGAAGTAAAGTTTGCACACTTCGGACATACCTTACTCTATGTACTGGTTTCACTTGTTCTGCTGAGTGGCGTATTGATGATGGATCGTGATGTGACTGTATTTCAATTATTTATTCTGCCGCAGCTGCTGCAGGATCAAAGCAGTATTCAATTTTTTGAAGGCATGCATTTATACACATGCCGATTATTAGCTCTATTAGTGATTTGTCATTTAGCTGCGTTAATAAAACATGAAATCATGGGCAGGCGTATTTTGAAAAGAATGCTTTAGTCATAATACATAGCTGGGTTCTGTCGCATCTTGAATACGCCGGAATAATCTTCACAGTAA
>NZ_AUAM01000098.1 GCF_000428725.1 Psychromonas aquimarina ATCC BAA-1526 | reverse complement strand
CAGGTTTATTTTGCAAGACAAAGGTTCGCCACATAACTTGGGTTGATCACTTAAGAAACTAGGTTGTGTGTCCAGTCAATGGGATCCATTTCTATCCATTGCTTTTACTGCTAAGTCAAAATTAATCATTCACTTTAATCTCAAATATATGTGTTTAGTATGAAAAATATTTTACCCAGAAAGCCCCCCCCAGAAGTAGAGATAAATTTCAGTATGTAGGCTATTTGATATTAGGTGACAAGTATCAGAAACAAATCATGTAACCACTTTACCTAATGGTGGCCTTTTTTATCAGTCTCATGCACTTTGGAAATAGAATTTAAATGATAAGTTGGTAGTTAATTAATTCATAAAACTCACAAGTCGAGGTGTAATATGGAAATTAAACTACCGAAGAAATGCACAGCAAACTTAATGAAAAAAGTTAATAAAGCCATCCAAAAAATTGATAATGGTGTAGCTCGATTACGCAAAACAGAAGCTTATGGCTATAAGACTTGTGAGCTAGGCGGTGGTGATCGACTTGTAATGGTGAATAACAGCGCTTTCGCGTTTAGTAAGCACTCTGACTATGAAAAGTTTATTAGCCAACGTCATTAAGCCATGCATAAATAGCCTTTCTAATTAACCCTCTACGCCTCATGCTTCGTTGTTTTCTCATTATTCAGATCAACAATAAACACTGTAGATCTGAATAATCGAGATAAAGTTTTTTAACATTCACAGAAAACTTACTTCTACTCATTATTTGTAATAATACATTTTCGTTACATGTGCTTTTATATTCTCATATTTTGAAAATATAAGGGCTAATGTATGCTGGATATATATTTCAAACGGGGTGATTATTATGGAACAAGCAAAAGTGCCACAAGCAAAATCTAAATTTCTGTGACAGTTAAAGTTCAGGTAAGGCTTATCAAAGCCCTTTTTGTTTTTTTAAATGAGAAAGCTATTGATTAGACCGTAACTATAACTCTTCTGTTGTTGATAATGGATTTGTACAACCCAGTTAAGAAATAATAACCTCAACTGGAGTTACTAATATGACCACAAGAAAAAATATAATGGCCCCTTGTGTAATTAAACCGTATTTGCAGCCTTCGAGGGGATTCATCACAGTGAAACTTAAGCAGAGTACGTTAAAAAAGAACGATAAACTGGATGTTCGATGTAGATGCCGCACGCTCAAAACTTAACAAAGCGTACGACAAACTCAGAAAACCAACTAATCAAAATTAATTGTAAATAGCACTCGCTGGCTCACTGGCAGTTTGTGCTTTCACTAACGCGGCTTTAATACCTTCAATATCTGCCCCTCTAATAACCGATGTATTTTCAACGGTAGGGTTTTCAATTGGCATTACGACAACAGCTGGAGTACCTTGGAAACCAAGTTCAGAAAAAAGCTTCAAGTTTTCCATAACAGCTTTGCTGTCTTCTTTTGGCAGAGAGGAAAGTTCAAGCCCCGAAACCTCTACTTGCCTGTCTACCCCCTTATTCGTTAATGCAGATCCGCTTAAGGCTTTCTCAAATATAGCATTATGGTACTTGCCATACGCTTCACTTCCACCTTGAGCAAATATTTTTAAACCCATTTGCGCTGCATACCCCGAAACCTCTGAACGTTGTGCAAAGATAGGTGTTTCCTTCATTACAAGCTTCACATCTGGATTTGAAGCTTGCAGCTCAGACATCACCGGCGAAAGTTTTTGACAGAAACCACATTGATAATCAAAGAATTGAATGATAGCAACTTTGCCTTCAGCATTACCAACATAAGGAGTATTATTATCGAGTAACTTATTCTTATATTTCAATGCCCCCTCAATCATAGAGGAGTTAATTTTGTCCATCTCTTTAGCCTTTAAGGCTTCACTAACTTCAACCAAAACCTCTGGATTTTTTATGAGATAGTCGGCAGCAATTCTGCCGATTTCTTCCTCGGAAGGGCCCAAAATATCCGCATTTACAGTCGTACTAGCAATAGAAGCAGCAACCAAAGTGCATAACATTAACTTTTTCATTATTATATCCTTCTTAACTTGTGAGATGAATTCATAATTAGAACCTCTGTTTATCTCAGTTAGCGATTTATTTTGAAGGGCGTTTAAATAGCATGCTGGATATTTAATAAATCACCCTGACACAAAATTTGAACGCCCTATTTTTGTTTGTGGCTAGTCTATATTTCCCGGAAAATCGGTAATTTGACACATAACTTTATGTTTATCATTTTTTTTCGCGCATCTTTCCTCAGGGGTACAACCGTCCTTTGTACAATGTTTTACCTCAATCAATGGCTCACGATTATCATCATCAGCGCAAAGGGCGGGGTCATCCTCGACCCAATACTCGTTCCCTTCTTTGTCATCACCATTTTTTATATAGTTAAGCGCCAATTCTGAGACGTAACTAGCACCTGCCAAACTAGTGGTTGATTTCACATTCCAACTAGCATCGGTATCATCGCTCAGCTCACAAAAATTTGCCGCGTCAGAAGCATCTTGTTTATTGCCGTCAAGCTGGCACAAGTAAATATCTTCCCCGGCGACCGGGCCGACATTTTCAAGCCTCCAACATTCTTTCCATTCCCCTGAAGCCGGAGGAGGGACTATGAAGTCTGGTAGCCCACTGATGTCATAAACCTTTGCTTTGCCAGACTTTCTCCAATCCATAGTGGCAAATTCTGTTCCAGTCGCCCAGTCGTCCTCAGAAAAACCGACCTCTGTCCCTTTTGTCCAATTTCCGTAATTATCAGAACAATCTTCTGCTATAGTTAAAGTAACGGCTGTGTGACCGGGCGTTAAGCCTTCTGGAGATGACGTGTAATTCACATTCGTATCCATGGCCCCCTCCTCCAGCGAGCATGCTCCCATAAAATATTCATAATGGTCTGATTTCATGCCCGCGTTGTGTTTGAACTTTGTGTCAAACCAACAAGCATCATCGGGTACAGAAATACCCTGCCCGCTGGCGGGGTCACATACAGTGTCTTGCATATGCAAAACTCCTGAAACCCCATCAGGTACACCACTCCCTTCGTTGAAAGAGACTTCGCAGTCATAGTTTTTCGCTTCACCGAATGTACACTCCGCTGAAGCTCAGCAGCCAGACTGCCGTTAATGCCAACCATAATTTAAAACTTTTTCCCACTTTTTATTTTCCTCTTGCAATTATTGTAAATTTATTTTGTGTTGTAACTCAACAACCACCTACTAAAGTAGGTGGGTTAGGATTTATGGACTAAAGTCAGTTCGGCAGAGCTGAGACCAAAAGGTGAACATGATCTTTGCTAAAAACTCCTTTTAAAATCTCAATTTCAAAAGCATTACACGTCTGCCTGATCAACTCTCTTACCTTCAGTCCAATATCACCTTGTAAAACTTGGTACCTATATTTAGTAACAAAAACAAAATGATGATCAATTTAAAAAAATTGTACCAGTCATATGCCATGGGAAAATCCCATGACTTACTGTTAATATAATCAATTTAAAAAATCGCACTAGTCACATGTTGTGGGAAAATCCCACGACCCGCTGTTAATATAATCAATTTAAAAATCGCACCAGTCATATGCCATGGGAAAATCCCACGACTTGCTGTTAATATAATCAATTCAAAAAATCGCACCAATCACATGCCGTGGAAAAATCCCACGACTTACTATTTTAATGCAAAAGGCTCTTTCCACTTTCCTGTTGGTCAGATGTTCAGTATTCTGTAGCCGGTTCTGTCGCAAACTGAATATTAATATCTCAACT
>NZ_AUAM01000097.1 GCF_000428725.1 Psychromonas aquimarina ATCC BAA-1526 | reverse complement strand
AGCGGCTGAATGCACTGGTCTTGAAAACCAGCGAGGGTTAATAGCTCTCCGAGAGTTCAAATCTCTCCTCCTCCGCCACATTTTAAAGCCCGCTACTTGTAGCGGGCTTTTTCGTTTCAAGGGTACAGGTTCTGAGGACTATGAGATTAAGAATCTCTCCAGCTCTTGACTAGGCCGCATTTAAAAAGGCTTCTCATCTAAGAGGCCCTTTTTCGTTTCTAGCAGGAAATTTGCAATATATGATAGTTTGGATCTTTCCTGCTCTAAACTAAGCTGCCTTTTTGTTCTAACTTAATACCCCTTTTTATCAGCTTAATTAGCACTGTTTTTTTTATGTTATAATTATCTAGCTTTGATTGTTCTATTGTATAGATTTGCATTATTGTTAAGTAACGCAAAAAGTTATGTTTTTTGACTATGTGAAATATAGCTCTGTCGTTATTATCTGCGCTCTTAAAATGTGTCCGTTTTATCTTAATACCTGTCTGTTAGGTATTAATGGAGAAATATTGTGATAAATATCCTGCTGGTCGATGACCATGAATTAGTTCGTACAGGGATTAGCCGTATCATTGATGATGTTCGAGGCATGAAAGTTATTGGTGAAGCCGAAAGCGGTGAAGAGGCGGTAAAGTGGTGTCGCAGTAATGATCCCGATGTTGTTTTGATGGATATTAATATGCCCGGTATCGGTGGTTTAGATGCAATGCATCGAATTCTGCGTATTAATGAAGATATAAAAATTATTATGCTGACCATGCATACTGAAAACCCTTTTCCTTCAAAAGTGATGCAGGCAGGTGCTGCCGGCTACCTCAGTAAATCCGCCGCGCCCGATGAAGTACTTAATGCAATTCGCGCTGTAAATTCAGGACAGCGTTATTTAGCGCCGGAAATCGCGCAGCAGATGGCTCTTTCACAGATATCACCGGCAGCGGAAGATCCGTTCAGCGTACTTTCTGAAAGAGAGCTGCAGATTATGATGATGATAACTAAAGGACAGCGTGTTGTAGATATTTCTGAACAGCTGCATCTCAGCCCTAAAACAATCAATAGTTACCGTTACCGTCTGTTTGATAAATTAGGTGTTAATGGTGATGTTGAATTAACGCATTTAGCCATACGTTACGGCATGCTTGATGCCGATACACTTTAGTCAGCACCTTAAGAATACGGCACCTACGGGTGTCATTTTAGTATGACAGCCTTTTGCTCTGAAAGTTTTTTAAAAACAGTTACCAGTGAACCTGGTGTCTACCGTATGTTTAATGAGCTGCAGACGGTTATTTATGTAGGTAAAGCTAAAAATTTAAAAAAACGCCTCAGCAGTTATTTTAGTCTCACCCAGAAACATCCTAAAACCTTAGCCTTAGTCAGTCATATTGCTAATATTGAAGTAACAGTGACGCATACTGAGACTGAAGCATTAATTCTTGAACATAACTTTATTAAGCAGTATAAACCGAAATACAATGTACTGTTGCGCGATGATAAATCTTACCCTTACCTTTTTTTAAGCGAACACAAACACCCGCAGTTGACATTAGTACGTGCGCAGAATAAAAATCGTAAAGGCACCTATTTCGGACCTTATCCAAGCGGCGGAGCTGTGCGCGAAAGTCTGCATTTGATGCAGAAACTGTTCCCTATTCGTCAGTGTGAAGACAGTTATTACAGCAATCGTTCTCGGCCGTGTCTTCAGTATCAGTTAAAGCGCTGCTTAGGTCCCTGTGTAAATGCCATGCCTGAGGATGAATATAAACACCAGGTCGAGCTTGCTACTGAATTTTTACAAGGTAAAAGCCAGAATGTTATTAACCAGCTGGTTAGTGAAATGGAGCTGGCCAGCCGGGAGCTTGAGTTTGAAAAAGCGGCGGTCAGGCGGGATCAGATTCAGTCCCTTAAAAAAGTACAGGAACAGCAGTGGGTCAGTGGTGATATTGAACAGCTTGATGTGGTCGGGGTTGTTTATGAGCAGGGAGTTGCCAGCATTCACCTGTTATTTGTCCGCCAGGGACGAATTTTAGGCAGTCGTAATTATTTCCCCAAGGTCCCCAAAAACTCCACTAAAGATGAGCTGTTAAGTTCTTTTCTAAGTCAGTTCTATCTTTCCGGTCAAAACGGCAGGGCGATCCCTAAAGAAATTTTACTCAGTGATGATTTTGCCGAGCGTTTTTTATTTACGGATATGTTTACTGAATACTGCGGTTATAAAACGGTATTAAAAATAGAGATGCGCGGTGAGCGTGCAAAGTTTACTAAACTTGCTAAAACCAATGCAAAAATCGCTCTGCAGACTCACCTAAGCCAGAAAAATAATGTTCTGCAGCGCTATCAGCTTCTGGAAGAAAAGTTAGAGCTGACCAGACCTATCGAACGTATGGAGTGTTACGATATATCCCATATGATGGGGGAAAAGACCGTTGCCTCCTGTGTGGTATTTAACCGTGAGGGGGCGAATAAATCGGCCTACCGGCGTTTTAATATCAGCGGCATTACCCCCGGTGATGATTATGCAGCTATGGGGCAGGTGTTAGAGCGCCGTTTTAAAGAACCGCAGTCTCCGGAAAATATACCTGATATTATCTTCATTGACGGCGGACTCGGGCAGCTGAGTCAGGCTGAAACCATAGTAAGCTCACTGGAGCACAATTTTTCCGGTAAGTATCCATTGTTAATCGGTATTGCTAAAGGTGTAACCCGAAAAGCGGGTTTAGAAACATTGATACTTGCAGAGAGTCATGAAATCTTAGAAATGTCAGACGACTCTCCTGCACTGCATTTAATTCAGCAGATACGTGATGAATCGCACCGCTTTGCTATTATGGGGCACAGACAGCAGCGTGATAAAAAAAGACGTACCAGTAGCTTAGAGGGAATTGCCGGTGTGGGGGCTAAACGTCGCCAGGCTCTATTAAATCACCTTGGCGGTTTACAGGGAGTAAAATCTGCAAGTGTTGACGAGCTGGCGAAAATACCAGGAATCAGTTCCGCATTAGCAGAAACGATTTACGAAGCGCTGCATCATTAGAAAGACATAATTTGTCGTGTTGTTCTTTATTCTGCCCGCTTTGCTGTCCTTTGAGTTATGGTCTGCAACATGCTGATATATATTTGGTAAATTATCATGGTTAAGCATTTGCATAATGAAACAATATAATGCAAAAATAGGTGTCTTACTCAAAGGACATTTTAATGATAAACATTCCTAATATTTTAACGGGTTTTCGAATATTCTTAATCCCTGTTTTTGTTATTTTTTATTATTTACCTGTTGAATGGTCATCTTTCAGCGCCGCCCTTATTTTTTTTATTGCCGGCAGTACCGATATGCTCGATGGTTATCTGGCGCGAAAACTTAACCAGTCAACGGCATTCGGGGCTTTTCTAGATCCGGTTGCCGATAAAATAATGGTTGCTGTGTCACTGGTAATGATTGTTGAGCATTATGAGGTTATCTGGATCACCATACCGGCAATGATAATGATCTGCCGGGAAATCATTATTTCAGCACTGCGTGAGTGGATGGCTGAATTAGGAGAGCGTGCCAGTGTCGCCGTTTCCTGGGTAGGAAAAATAAAAACGGTTGCGCAGATGTTGTCGTTATTTTTACTGATCTGGCAGGATTCTTCAGAAATGGAATGGGTTGGTTTTACGCTGCTCTATGTCGCCACTGCTCTAACACTTTGGTCAATGGTTGTATATCTGAAAGCAGCCTGGCCTGCGTTGAGTAAGAATTCATAAGGTCTGCAGACACCTTAGAGAGAAGATATTCTAAAAAGCCGTCATTAACCTGACAATGCCGTTCGGTTAAGCAATTTTAGGCTTATATCTTAACGGGTACCTTGATGGTATATAAAGCACTGAACGTGGAAACGTTCGGTGTTTT
>NZ_AUAM01000096.1 GCF_000428725.1 Psychromonas aquimarina ATCC BAA-1526 | reverse complement strand
TAACCTGGTGATTACTTTGGGTGACTTAATCAGCGGCTCAACAGCTATTACCATGGTAGATGCAGATCCGCTGAGCAATAGTGATCCCGTCGTTTTTGCACCAAAAGAGCCGCTGATCAGCAGTGTTGCTGCTGATAAAGACGGATTCCTGACGGTAGAATTCAGTGATACGCAGGCCGGTAATATCAGCTATAACCTCTATCGAAACGGCAAGCTGGTAAAAGCGGATATCAGTAAAGGTACTGTCACTGATACTGTGACACAAGCAGAGGGGCAAGGCAGCTGCTATGCTGTAGAAGCTGTTTATACAGAAACCAACAATTACTCTCATCACAGCGCACCTGTCTGTTTTGGTACAAAGCAGACTATTCCAGTAACAGATAACCGTATCAGCTCAAATATCAGCACAACACCTGCTGACGAGCAGATTAACACTGCTTATCTGCACAACTGGGGCAGTTTAAACGATACACTGACGGTGAGTGATATCACAATAAGTGCATCTAATGATTACCATATCCAGCTGCAGTACCATAATAACTTCAATGCGATTAACCTTGGTGTTACCAACGGTGTTAAATGGCTGGCAGTTAAAGATGCTGACGGTGCAGTCGTTGCAGAAGGCGTTATTCAGATGCCACATGCGGCGGTTAAAGACGGTAAAAAACCATTGGTTTACTCAACACCGCTTGCGGCTGACCTTGCTCCTGGAACTTATTCCTTAGAAGTAACTGACTTCTACAATATGAGTTACCTGGAAAGCAACACAACTTATATCGCCAGCGGCGGTAAAGACGGACAAGTTAATAAGTTTGATATTGCAGCTGTCCGCATCCAACCTGCGGCACCTCTAACAGATTAACCTAAATAAACAATAACTAAGTTATATCTGCAAAGCC
Source organism: Psychromonas aquimarina ATCC BAA-1526 (assembly GCF_000428725.1). Taxonomy (GTDB): domain Bacteria; phylum Pseudomonadota; class Gammaproteobacteria; order Enterobacterales; family Psychromonadaceae; genus Psychromonas; species Psychromonas aquimarina. Next base: position 3,310 of record NZ_AUAM01000096.1, on the reverse strand, counting down.
CGAGTGAATTGACTTGGGCTTTTTTATAATATGCCTGTCGAATCAGACAGCACTTAATCGCCCCCTTTAACGCTGAGAATATTCTGTTAATATTCCAGCAGCTCGAATGACTTCAGCGCCTGTACTTTAGATTAGATCGATATAAGCCCACTTTCATGTTAACATCCCAGCAGCAAAAAAAGGTTTTCATTAACATCTTGAAGTTATAAATAAAAAATAACATCTCACCACACCTCCGCTGCAAGCAGCACTTTTATCTGTGTAAAAAACAGACTACAGCCCTGTTTATATCTCACATCCGACTATCCCCTTTATATCTTCACATATCTTCACATATCTTCACATAACTTCACATAAAGTGATATAAAATCATACACTTACATAGATAAGGTCTATATACCACATTTTCCATGACCTATATACTGCGTTTTCCATGAGATTGTCAGGACGGTATGGCAAGAGTTATTGCTCTGTTTAAAAGAAGCAAAGCTTGTAACTTAATTCCCTTACATTATTCCTGAACATCTCTTTTTCTCTGTATTGAACTGCTGACACTTATGCCGGACGGCTCTGTTATTTTCAGCTGCATTACTAGAATCACATATAGATAGGATGTTAAAAAACATGGCTAATTTTAGATTAAACAAAATACGCGTTACTACGCTTGTTTTGTTAATGGGCGGATCCACTCTGACCGGTTGTTCAAACGACGATGATACAAAAGTTGATAAGTTAACCGGTGACGATATTACAAAAACAGAAACAATCATTAAAAATCAACCATTAAACTGCGAAGCACCAGAAGTTTTGAACCAGGCGAAAACTGCTTGTGTAACCCCGGGTTCTAAAGGGCCTGATGCGGCTGTTGCTCCCTATGCGGTTGACCTTTATTTAAAAGGCAGCTTCAGCGGCTGGGGCGCAGAAGATACCTATAAGTTAATTTTCAAAGATGATGCTTACTATCTTAACAATGTTGCATTTACTGCGGGTGTGCCTGAGTTTAAAGTGGCAGACGCAGAGTGGACATTGGAAACAAGCTTCACCGTTGATATTGAAAATCTGACACAAGTCAGTCCAGGTCAGAAATATACACTGCAGACCGGCGACGCGGCTGCCAATATGGGTCTGCTTATTACACAAGCCGGCTTATATGACTTCAAATTAGAAGTTGGAGATGATCTGCTTCACCCGGTATTTAGTTATGCACCGGATATCGCACCTTTAAGCTACGATCTTTATATTCGCGGCGGCTTTAACGGCTGGAATGCAGATAATCAGCTGCGTTATGTCGGTGATAATAAATATCAGGTAACCATGCAGGTCGCTCCCGGCAACCATGAATTCAAACTGGCGTCCGCAGACTGGTCAAACGTATGGGTATTAGGTGAAGAAACTGCTGATGCGCAGTTAGATACAGCTTATACCATGCAGCCGGAGGGGGAGAATTCGAGTTTATTTATTACAGAGAGCGGTTATTACAAATTTACCGTTGACGCTTCGGATACTAACGCGCCTGTGCTGAAAATAACAGCATCAGACGGAAGCGAAGGAGTTGTTGTGACCCCCCATGAAGGCAATGAGAAAATACAAAAACTGACTTTCACTACCTACGATGATAAAGAGGAAGAAGTGACTTTTTCCGCACTGAAAGCTGATGTTCAGTACCGCAGCTACGCCCATTCAACCACTCAGGAACTGCGCGATCCCGGTGATGCTTATGTCTTATATGAAGAGAAAGCAGGACAGCCGACTATCCGTACCGGCAGTCTGCCCTTTGATGCACTGTTTTCACTGTCTGTAAATGAAACAGAGCAGAACAGCGTATCTGAAATTAAAGACGGCAATTACAATGGCGGTAAAGCAATTGACTGTAACTGTTTTGAAACAGGTGCAAAATGGAACTATGTATGGACGCGTGATCTTTCTTATGCGGCCAATTTAGGTCTAGCGATGCTTGATCCAGAGCGAGTTAAAACTTCATTAGAATTTAAACTTTCTGAATACCGTGACGGTACCGACAAACCGGATCAAGCAGCCGGTGATGACAGCGGTTTACAAATCGTACAGGATACAGGCTCAGGCGGCAGCTGGCCGATCAGTACCGACCGTGTAACCTGGGCATTCGGCGCAGAAAAAGCACTGCAGAACCTCCCTGCTGAAAGTCGTGATGCATTTGCTCTAAAAGCTTATAAAGCATTAGTTAATACTATTGAGAATGACCGTATAGCGGCTTTTGACAGTGTTGACGGTTTATATAACGGCGAGCAGTCATTTCTTGACTGGCGTGAGCAGACCTATGCGAGCTGGATAACCAAAGATCTTGCCAGCATGGGCAGTGCAAAAGCGCTTTCTACCAATGCTGGACACTACCAGGCACTTAAACTGACAGCTAAATTAGCAGGCGAACAGGGTGAGCCGGCAGCTGCGGCCAGATATGAAAGCTGGGCAGCTGCACTTAAAACAGCGATCAATAAACGTTTCTGGTTAGAAGATGCAGGTATGTACAGCAGCTTAACGGCTGGACACCAGGATTTAGCCCCGCTGCATAAATTTGACTGGTTAGGTCAATCACTAGTTATTATTACTGGTATAGCAGATACCGCACGTGCCGATAAAGTATTAGCAAATTATCCGCACAGCGACATGGGCGCACCGGTTATCTTCCCGCAGCAGCCGGATGTTGCAGTCTATCATAACCGTGCTATCTGGCCGTTTGTTACTGCTTACGGTTTAAAAGCAGCTGTTAAAACAGGCAATACAGCAGTGGCAAATGCCGCTTACCAGACGCTGTTTAGAGCGGCGGCACTTAACCTTTCTAATATGGAGAACCTTGAGTGGTTATCACTTAAACCAAACCTGTTAGACTTTGATAATCCGTCGTTATCCGGCCCGGTGATTAACTCTAAACGTCAGCTTTGGTCTGTCGGCGCTTATGTGGGTATGGTAATAGAAGATGTCTTCGGTCTTACTACTACAGATACAGGGATCAGCCTGAACCCGTTTATTACCAGCGAACTACGCAGAGACAAGTTTGCAAACAGCACAAGTATTAAATTACAGGGCCTGACACTAAAAGGTAAAGTGATTAATCTAGAAATTCTACTGCCTGAAGCTTCTGATGATAGCGGTTATTATTCAGTGCAGAGTCTAACCCTGAACAATAAATCAGTAAGTGATCCTAAGTCTATTGCATTTACAGATTTAAGCGACAGCAGTAACCTGGTGATTACTTTGGGTGACTTAATCAGCGGCTCAACAGCTATTACCATGGTAGATGCAGATCCGCTGAGCAATAGTGATCCCGTCGTTT
>NZ_AUAM01000095.1 GCF_000428725.1 Psychromonas aquimarina ATCC BAA-1526 | reverse complement strand
AACGGGGCGCGCATCTGTCAAGGTGCTATGGCAAGGATGGTTTAAATTACAAACCATCCTTGAAGGTTATGAGCTAGCGAAGTCTCTTGAATCTGGCTTGTGATCAAGAGACAGCTAAATAGCCCGTTTGTTGGTTAGTTAATAATAATGGTGAGTAATGAACACACCGCACATCCAAATGTTAATGCTTTCATTAAAACAATCGGCTCAATTTCCAGTTGAATTAATATCTTAATAAGATTCTCCTTAATTTATGTTGTTATCCATCTAATGGGTAGGTCATTGTCAGTATGCACATCTAAATTAGGTTCTGTGGTGATTAAAAAGCTATCTGTAGGGGTAGTTAGTCTTCATTTCTGTTTCACAGTGTGAAACAAACGATCTTCAAATTCATTTCCCATTTGATATAAAAAACACCAATAAACTGAATTTAGCCTAAATTTGGTCTTTTTGGGGTTTAGTGTTAAAATAATTATGTTGATGTGAAATTACTGTCTGTATTTTTTATAACTACAAACAGACAGGTTTTGCATTAACGTCTTTGGAGTCCTTACGGTGATAACTAACGTAAGACGCTCCTTATAGGTAAATAACCAAGGAGATAAGTTATGCATGTAGAAACCATTAGTTTTTTAAAAAAGAACGCGGCGAATCTGCCCTTGAAAGAACCGTTGATAATTAGGGGTTTTGCGCCCATCCCCTCGGAATTGCTAATAGGTTAGTTTATAAAGTCTTGTTGTCGGCCGATAATATTGTTTGCTCATAATGTGATAACTCCAGCTATGTTTTTCGTGCTTTATATAGGACTATAATAAAAGATCAATATTTTGTGTTTTAGTAGTAATTTTCAATGTTATGTTTACCACATAATTTGAGGTCGCAAGGTTTATCAAATAGCTTACGTGTTTACCATTATTAAAAAACAGTATAAATTTTTATTACTACAAAAGTTATGCGTTTTATAAGTGTTTTGTCGCCGTATAGATTTTAGCGGAAACAATGTTTCACTGGGTTGGGAAATATCTTATCCGCATGTTTCATATATGAAAACAGGATTATCAAATACAGGGAGTGGTACCACAGTTACATTGCTAGATCATCCCAATGGAGAGAAACTGGTAACCTTTTGTGATAATGCCGACCCACAAACGTCCGTCTATGTTTATAAAGGGCGAGAAAGATCCTCACCGCTCTTGGTTGGGAGCCAAACACTTTTTCAAGCTATGAGAAGTACAACTGAAACTTCCATGATTGGTTATGGAAATAGAATTGCTGTTTCTTCTAATTTTGGGCATACAAGGGATAGTAGCGGTGAAATCATTGAAAGTGTCTCCAACGAATCTGGGATCACTTGCCTCGAGGTCAATGAGGCTTGTGACGATATTTCCATTATATGGGAGGTAGAACAGCCTATAAATACCATTTTTGGAATACCTCAGCTCGCACGAGAAAATGGCGTTATCTATAGTTGCTCCATGAAATGGCACATTGATACAACTGAAAGCCTTGACCAGCCTGCCGGATATGAGAATTATGTTACTGCATATGATTCATGGAATGGACGTATCAAGGGTTTTGCGCCCATCCCCTCGAAATCGGCATTAGGCGCATGATATTGTCAAGTTAGGTTTAAAGAACGCCTTAATTGCAGTGTAAATAATTGAGATAGTGAGCCTAAATTGACACTTTTACAGACTCAAACTTACGTCCCCCCCTAAATTAACGCAACTATTAGAGATCCTTCCATAGCCCCGTCACATAAGGCCAATCAGGAGATAAGGTTAATATCGAGGGGATGGGCGCTCCCCTTAGAGTAACTTTTCGTACCATTGGATTTCATTGCGTACCCTTAAAAGAATAGGCTGTCTAATATCTTTGTCGAGAATAAAAATAACATTTCAGATGAGAAACCCGAAGACATCTCTAAGTATTGAAGAGCTAAATGAGTTCAGTCGTGCCTTTACGCTCTTCAAGCGTAAAGCTTAGGTGATTCATTGATAGCATTTAGAAATACATTGGGTCAGCTCTCCGAAAATATGTAGATAAAAGACAAAACTATTGCACTATCTCAATATTATGCACCTAGCCAAATCAAAACAGCATTAAACATTGCGGGGTCAACATTCCACAACTGGTGTTAAACGAGCAACCTCCGTCAATGAACCTGGTGAATTCACTGCTGTCTCAGATGAGTTTAAAGCTACCCCTGATGAGCTGAATATGACGCTCACTTGTAAAAATGGTAACAACTTACCGGCTCTATCTCGCCAGAGTTATTTACTGTTATCACGGGAGCACTGCGGGTATGATATTACTGACCGCAAATACCTCTATTTTACTGGCTGTTCAACCCGCCGACTTTCGTTGCGGTATTGACGGATTTGCAGCTATTTGTCATCGACAACTCGCCCAAGATCCACGTTCTGGTACATTGTTTGTCTTTATCAACCGTAACAAAACCATGCTCCGAGCATTAAATTATGACGGTATGGTTTTTTGGTTAATGACCAAGCGTTTATCAAAGGGAAAAATTTCCTTGCCAACCGCAAAGGAAGCAGTTACACCTATGCAGGCCACATAAAATATTATGTAACTCACAATATTGAACTAATTACACTGGATCTAGACGATTTACAAATAAGAAGAGATCTTGACCTCATCAATCTGTTCATCTTTTAGATGTTTTGCCGCGTATTTCAAATAGACGCCGGAGCTCAAAAAAAGTTCAAAAAGGTCAGGGTCAATCTGTCCGTCATTTTTCATACTGTTCAATATCTTAATTGCCTCAGATAATTTTTTGGCTTTTCTATACGGTCTGTCCGGTGCAGTCAATGCTTCAAAAACATCAGCTATCATCATGATCCGTGAAGGTACTGAGAGCTCTTTTTTATTTAATTTTCTGGGATAACCTGTCCCTGCCATTGTCTCATGATGTGTTCCGGCGTATTCGGGGACCCGTCTGAGATTTTCCGGAAGCGGAAGTGACTCCAGCATTTTGATCGACATAATTACATGTTCATTAATTATAAATCGTTCTTCTGTCGTAAGCGTTCCTTTTGCTATACAGAGGTTATAGATTTCACCATAATTAAACAGATACTGTGGCACATCTACTTTAAAACCCAAACGCCTGTATTCATCAAAATCAAAATGTTCCCGCTTTAAAATATGTTTTGGGTTGTCACTTAGAAGGTTTTCCTGAACCGGAAGGTTCAGCTTGTCCTTAATAGCAAATCGGACTGATTCTTCTTTGGAAAGACCGACACGGTCATCAAAATGTCTTAACCATGTACGCGATGCAATAGCCATCACCCGCTCCTGTTTGTCCGGGGTTATGAACTCGCCGCCAATGTTGCATTCGCCGATAAAGGCAAAGTCCTCCGTTAGCTCTTTGTGAGCCTCAACCATCAACGCTCTTGATTCGCTCTCGTCTGCTCCCTTCAACAGGCGTTCATAATGTTCAATCTGCACATCGCGCCAAATTACTTCAAATCTCGTGCGCACCTCATGGATTCGATTGAAGATAGTTTCCAGTTTTGTTGCCTTGTCCACAACATACTCGGGTGTAGTCACTTTGCCGCAGTCGTGTAGCCAGGCGCCAACAAACAATTCTCGCCATTCATTTTCTGTCTGCAGAGTAAACTCTTTAAAGGGACCTTCATTTGTGGAGTTCGCCTCTTTAGCCAGCATTTTGACCAATTCCGGCACCCTTGAACAGTGGCCGCCGGTATATTTAGATTTGCAGTCAATTGCTCCGGCAACAAGCTTTATAAAGCCGTCCATCAGCTTTTGTTGGCCCTTCTGGTATGCTTTTATATCTTCAGCCATAGAAACGAGGGAAGATGAAAGCTCCGCCAGCTCTTTAATTCTTGTCGGTACATTTACTACATTATCAAATTTTCTTAAGCGCACCTTTTCATTTTCATTCATTAAGATGCGAATCGGATTTACGATTAAATTGGCGCTATACATTATTAATGGAACAGAGAGTAACAGAAGCATTATCGCTGCATATATTGAAAACCATACTACCTCCAGATACGGATCCGTCAGTATATGGGCGGGTACGACAATACCAAACTGCTCAGTTACACCGAGATCTGAGTCCATATAGGTAGTAAACGCCAGATACTCTCTTCCCTCTTTCTGATACGAGATCACACGCCCCCGTTTTTCATTCGTAAGATTTAATAAAGGTACGGGAACCATTGAAACTTGTTTTCTGCTTATATCTCCGGCCTTATCATACCATTTATTTTCCAAAGCCTGTATTTCCTGAGTTGTCAATGAGGACAGTGCCTTATT
>NZ_AUAM01000094.1 GCF_000428725.1 Psychromonas aquimarina ATCC BAA-1526 | reverse complement strand
TGGCCGTTGGCCACGGTTAAGTGGAGAGCCACATGCGCTGAAAGGTGCATGTGCGGTTCGGTGAGGAGAGGCAGAGAAATAGTTCGACTACGCTCTGTCTCTTACTCTACTAACAATCAAAGGTAAGTGGGTTTATTATAGAACCGTGGATAAATACGGCGCTATTATTGATTTTTATTTAAGTAAAAAACGTGATGAGCCCGCTACACGGAAATTCTTTAAAAAAGCGATAGGCAGTAGTGGGCTACCAAGCAAAGTCGTCATCGATAAAAGCGACGCGAATATTGCTAAGTTAGATACTCTTAATGTTCGCCTTTGGTTATCTGGATATATGCTGTTTATGATTGAAGTATTAACCATAAAATACCTTAATAATATCGCTGAGCAGAATCATCGAAAAGTAAAAAATGCATCAATGTTTAGGATGGAAGTCTTGGGCTGGTGCTGAATCAACCTTAGCGGGTGTTGAACTTTGCTCTATACTCAAACAAGGACAGATGATTGACTCTAAAGAGATGACGCCATGGGATCAGTTTCATTTTCTCGCAGCATAATTGTATCTGAAGGAAAATAGCCCCTTCATTTAAAGCAATGTAATTTGAGTTTGCGACAGAACATAAATATGGCACTATTATTGATTATTACTTGAGTGAACCGAGCAATTGTCTGTAGAGTTGCCTAATTTAGAATGGAAGGTTAATTACGCATGATACAATATAATCTCGAACAACTAGCTGCATTTGTAGCCGTGTCTGAGTGCGGCTCGTTCACAAAAGCGGCCAGAAGACTCAAAAAAAACCGCTCTACACTAAGTGAGCATGTTGCTAACTTGGAAATTGCTCTCGAATTAACACTGTTTGATCGCAACAACAATGTCCCAAAACTTACAGAAGCAGGTCGACTGTTACTACGTCAGGCTTCGATATTGCTAAACCAATCAGTGAAATTACAAAATACTGCGTTAATGTTGAATAATGAAGAAGAAAATGAACTGTCGATTTGTCTGGACTTGACTGTTCCCGATCAATTGGTTTACCAAGTAAACCGTCATATATCATCTCTTTTTAGCGAAACAAAAATACACTGGATATATGCAGGTAGAGAGGAGGCACTGAATCGTCTAGTTAATTTAGATGTGGACCTCGCCATTGTAATTCAAAATCAATCGTTTAAAAGACTGTTACCTCCGAATGGACTTGGTTGCTGTGTGCTCGGTGATTTACCAGGCGCTATGTACACACGGATTGATTCTCCGTTACAATCGTTGGCACCAGTGACATTCCAAGATCTTCAGTTAGAAAACCGATATGTTTTAAATAGTTTTGCGGATGCAGGTTTTAGCGAACGAGCAAGCTACTCCGATCATCAGCAAATTATCGGCAAGGAAACGCTGTTGCTTGAACTTTTGCAAAGCTCTGGTTGGGCATTTTTACCAAGGCATGTAGCAGAAGATGAAAGGTACCACAATACGATTAAAGAATTAAAAAACTACCATTTAAATGATTCTTGGGCAATAGGTCATATACTTTTCTTCAGTGAAAATAACAAAGGAAAAGTATTGGAAGAAATAATAACGGAATTAAAAAATCAGTATCGTCTCCTGTTAAAACGCTAGTTAATCACTACATGTATAGGGCTCTATCGCAAATTAAGATTATGTAGCTCTATATGAAGGGGGCACTTTTCCTCAGATACAATTATGCTGCTAGCGAATAAAACTGATCCCATGGCGTTATATCTTTGAAGTTAACCATCTGTCCTTGCTTAATCATGGAGCAAAGTTCAACACCTGCTAATGTTGACTTTGCTCCTGCCCAATATTTCCATCCTAAACATTAATGCATTTTACCCTTCCCTTTTCGATGACTCTGTTCGACAATATAATTGAGATATTTAACAGCTAATACCAATCCCATTAATTTTGTGATCTAATGTGAGTTCTTTAAAGGAGCCCATATGCTCCCTGATTTTCCTAAACTTATTCAATCTACATCTAATGCTAGATTACGAATGAGGTTATTAGCCGTTTCTCATTTCGTTGATGGAAAGAACCGAACAGAAATAGCAATATTCTTAAAAGTAAGCCGTGTAAGTGTGAATAAATGGGTTAAAGCCTATTTAGATTCTGACATTGATTGATTTTATGAAAAACCTCATACCGTCATAGTCTTTAAATGACAGATTCGATAACAACCGTTGGCCGACTGCCTTTCTCAGCCCAGACTCTCGTAGTCGTATTTTGTTGGCCAAATCGTGCTTCATCTTGAAACCATACGTCCACTTTATCTAGCGCAATATGACTGGAATTATGGTGATCGTTTCAGTTAAGAGTTTTTTTAAACACTTCTTGAGCGTCTAAATCTTGCTTAGGGTGCTTAGAGCGTGAAGTGATCCAAACAAGGCCTAACTCCTTCATTAACCTGTAAATATTTCTTATGTGGTAAGTCACACCATATGTCTTTTGAATATCTTTACCCATTAGTCGGCCTCCTTGCTTTTTTACTGCATGAGCAATGACATACTCTTTCAGCTGACTTTTTTGTTTATTATTAAGCATTTTTGCGATTGCAGCTCTAGAATGGCCTTCATGAAATTTTTGTACCGACATATAGCGGAGCTTAAGACTCGCGTTATTCGTATATGGGGTTAATAGTTCTGTAATATTTTTCAATTATTAAACCTGTTATTTTCTAATTTGTAGAAGATACCCCAACTGATCATAAATTAAATTCTTTTGGTATAACCATGTGGTACAACAGCAATCGTCTTCATTCATATTTGGATTATCACTGCCCGAACACCTTTGAAATGATGAACGGGCATTTGGAAAAAGTAGCTTAACTAGGGTGAGAGAATTTAGTTGACCACGTCATTTACTCTTTACTGTAAGTACAATATTCCCTTTTTAATCAGTGTACTGAGATATTATTTCAAGTGATTTGATATCTAGAGGTAGGGTAAAGTCAGCCATAATAACGAGAACATTTGAATTCGAATAACTCATTGTAACTATTATTCAACCTGACTTCCATACCAACAGGAAAGTGGAAAGAGCCCGATGGTATTCCCAACTGTAGCTGATTAGCATTTAAATATAGTATTTATTAGCATCTTTGGCCTGGTCCAGCTTTCTGATACTGTCTAAACGAAAAAGTCAGAAAATACAGTAGGCTCGAGAAGGTGCTTTTTATACCCGGCATAATTATTCTTTAATTAACTGTGCCCGTAGGAAAGAGCTATCACTCCTTTTCCTAAGACGCGACAGAATCTTATGTTTACTAGATTCCATCCCAACAAGAAACGCAGAAGAGCCGCACTTTACCGCAGTGAGGCATTAACTTCTTTTATATAAGTCGGTTACATAAATACTTTTGTTTCAATCCCGGAACTTGAGTTATTAATAGGTCACATATGAATATGTTCAACAAAAAATCACTTACTCTAATCATGATGTCAACATTTGCAGGTGCTGCTTTTGCAAGTAATCCAGCTCCTCAAACGGAATATTTTTTAGGAGGAGATCTGGGGGCCAGATTAAGTGGCAGTATTGAATCCGAATACAACGGTATAAAAACAGAAGAGGATATGTCGTCTTCGTTGGTATTTGGCTTACATGGCGGTGTCATTTTAAATCAAACTCATAAGCTGACTCTGGGTTATGACTATCGAGGAGTATCTCAAGAAGGCGAAGGTGATGACTCCCAAGAAGTCGGTACCATTTATAGTAAATATGATTATATGGTACCTATCGCTGATAGTCTTAAATGGACTGTAGGTGGTAAATTAGGTTACGAAATGCTTGATGCCGATTATGACCTATCAGAACTAGATGGTGTTATTTTAGGTGTACAAACCGGATTGGATTATAGATTTAATGACTGGAGCGTTGGGACAGAAGCCGCTTATATTTATCATACTAGCGATATGGAATTTGAAGGCGATTCAGTAAAAATTGGAGATGAAGTACTGCTTATGACCAACCTAGCATACCACTTCTAAGACGGTTCTGGGCTCTTTTGCGTTTATTGTTGGAATGAAATCCAGTAACCATAAGGGTTATAATGCAAGACAGATTTCAAAACGTCCTGGTTTTTATGAAATATTTCATCAGATGAGCTCTGCCGGATAGACTACCAGATGGTAGGCCACATTGAGCAGCATAGCCTTCTGTCAAGCCGCATCATGGATATTGAAAATGGTGGCAATGCTCATCTCAGTATCAAATACGTCCCGTATAAACAGGAGGCAGTCCGGTTCTGTCGCAAATAGCAAATTTTGGTATTTTGTGACTTTTAAAGTGTCTGTTTTTAATGGATATTAAATTTTCATTTTCATTTTCACTAAAAAACTATTTGCGACAGA
>NZ_AUAM01000093.1 GCF_000428725.1 Psychromonas aquimarina ATCC BAA-1526 | reverse complement strand
TGATTTTGCGTGCACATGAGGTGCGCTCTTGATGACTTTAGTCATCTGCACCGAAATACGCTAACCCACCTACTTTAGTAGGTGGTAGTTGAGTTTCAACGGCTAGTTCATATGCCACGCGGCAAATGAACTTTACTTTATGATTGATGGCTTATTGTTAATGCTTCGGAAACAAACTTAGAGGCATTATTTGTATTCCTCTAAGCGACTAATGAGATCAGCAATCGATTCAGGATTAACTTGTTTAAGAGAAATATCTAATGCACCGGATTTTAGTACAGTAATAGTACCAACTGATTTATCACCAAGCAGGTTCTCGGTGTCGCAGTTGGACTTAGAAGCTGTGTTCTTATTGATAAAGTGTGCAATCAGCTTTACAACGTCTTTATGCTTAATATTAAGTGCTATTGGCTCATCTGTATGGGATAAATCAGAGTAATCTGTTTCTTCTCTTATTTGCGCTATAAGTTTATCCAACTGCTTAGCTGTGAGCACCTTAACAATCTTATTGAGAACCTTAATTATATTCCAACCAAGATCTGATGGTGAAGGGAATGTGTTCATTAATTCTTTAGGAATAGAATGAGCTATTAACCCCCTTGAAACGGTATCTTTATTCTCCCCAACTTCAACGGCAAGAGCTCGAAGTGAAAGTTTAAGCTCTTCGTTAATCGCAGCCCATTTGGCACCACGTTCGGCCAACGACTCCTTTTTGTGTTCATTCGCTTCGTCTGTAAGCAAAGCAACGTGCCCATCGCTAAGGGGCTTATCAGACACGTAAATTTTAAAAAGTTGTTTTGCAAAAACACAAGCACTACGACGGCGAGAACCATCAACAACAAAGATAACAACTTCGTCTTTTGAATTTTTTCCCCAGAAACCAAGCGCTGGAAATAATTGCCCCCTTAGTTGGATTTTTGTTATAAGTTTTCCTAGACCAATTTTAGTTAACCAGTCCTGGTCTCGACCATTTTCCAGGTGGACGATTGTAGCTGTTTGAATGTCGTAGTGTTCAACCGTAATCAGTTCAAGGTTGAATTTCTCATCACCCATTGAAAAGCATAGTTCGCTAACATTATCTTTAGAAAACTCGCGTAACTGTTCTGGTAAAGACATGTTTGCAGTATTAGCTTCTTCGTACTGAAAATCTGTTTCATTTTTCTGTGTTAACGAGGCAGGAAGACCTGCAGACTCAAGCGCAACATCAGTTGCATTAACTACATTCTTTTTAGCCATGATTAAAGCTCTCCGCCGCATTCTTCATTTTGCCAAACATTCTGCATATCGGCCTCGATATTAAGCGCTATATTAGTAAGATTTACTTGAGCAGCTTCAAGCTGTGTTCTACTTCCGTTCTGAGTAATTTTGCGACTAGCCCCTTGTTTAGCAAAATCAAAGGGTGATATTTCAAAAACTGAAAGTGACTGAGCATCACATTTCTTTAACGCTTCACTGTTCTCGAAATCAGGTAAGCATGAGGCGTTAAGAGCCACATTAACTTGACTAGATATTTCTTTGTCTACAGCGGAATTACTGACCCCTACATGCACAACTCGCACGTTGTTATACCCTTTATGGCCAACATTCATTAAAGTTTTGTACACATTGCTCAACGTCGTTAAATACTTGGCAGAAGAATCTCGATCATTATCAGCCGGTCGTAAAGGAATAATTAAGCTGGTGGCACTATAATGCGCAGCAATAACAGATTCTGTAACTTTTGGCGGGGTATCAATAAAAATAATGTCGAATTGATCTTTTACCGCTTCGATGATTGGCTCAAGTGAGTCATGAGCACTAAAAGATTCATTCCTAGCGAAAGCTTCGGAAGCTTTATTCTTTACATGAGCTTCAAAACGAATGTCATTGATTGAAGCAGGTAAAATACGTAGATGGGGAATGTTTGTTTCCAAGAATGACTCAGATACAATTTGTTCAAAAGTTTCTCCCTCATCAAGCTCTAAATCATTACACAGAAAGTCTGATACAGTAAACGCATCGGGGCTAAGATAAGGAACAAGTTTAGCTGATAATGACCCCTGTGGATCAAGATCTATAATTCCAACGCGATAGAATGAGCCTACTGCATTAGCCAACCCAGCTCCAAAGTTAAACACCGAAGTTGTCTTACCGGCGCCGCCTTTTAAATTTGATACGACATAAACCTGACATGATTGTTTATCGGTACGCACAAATTTCAACCGTCTACCGGTTGCTTCTAAAAGTTTGTTAACTGCTAACTGATTAAAACGCCAAATTTTAGCGTTTTTTTCATTTAAATAGATACCATCTACACCAATATCATCGATCAACTTAGATAGTGATTTAGTATTAAACAAACCAAGCGCAATGGATAAATCCTTCTGGTTATATATGCGATATTTTTTTAAATTAGGAGCGATATTAACATCATTACTTTCCTCACCCACAATACCGTTATCAAATTTAGCATGAGCCTTTTTTCTATTAATAATATTATTTAGAGCGTCCGCCATGCTTGTTAGTTTTAATAATGTTTTTCTAGGACTCATTAAACGTATGCCCATGAATATTCCTTAATAAAGTGAAAAAGTAATTAAAAGCAATAATATACAGCAATATCACTTACAGCAAGCGAATTACCACCACACATAGCAATAAAGCATACCAAAAGCACAAAAAACAAGCAGTATCACAAAAACACACTTGCTTTAGCGCCAGAAGTGCGCCGCAATCACCCAGTCAGCAAATATATAAGGCGTGAATTATGGAAACTAAAACTGAAACTGAAACTGAAACTGAAAAATTAAAACTATTGAGTTAAATTTAACAGTTTAAGCGGAATTCTCCGGCCATAACTACCGAGCGTTAGCGAGTGTAGCTTGGCTGGTGATGGATAGCTTACAGGGCATAACCCTGTTTATGTTGGTCTGTTTTGGTTTTGTATGTATTCTTTTATCACCTCAAGCGGTGCACCACCTGCTGTTAGTAAGCAGTATGCCCTCGACCATAAAACAGGCTTCCAATAGTAGTTTTTTAGATGTTCTGCGTATTGCTTGCGAATTAGCCTACTGGTAACTGTTTTTAGGCTGTTAATGAACTTGGCAGGTTCAATTGTTGGATTCAAACCGAGCATTAAGTGAATGTGATCCGATTCTCCCCAAAATTCAATTAACTCAATACTCCATTTTTCACATTGTTTTTTACAAATATCCTGTAGGCTATCTAAAATTTCGCTTGTGAAGCATTTGTTTCTGTATTTAGTAACTAACACTAAATGGTACTTTATGTCATAAACGCAATGGTAATGTGATTTCATAGATTTACACCAAAATAGAATATATGTATATTCTGCAGTTATGAAAATCAAAGTCCACACAAAAACGCTAAAAGTAAGAATTCGTGATAAACATGTAAGTATCCTTAAAAAATGGGCTTACGGTGTGAATCAAGTGTGGAATTTCTGCAATGAAACTTCAATGAACAGCCTTAAAAACACCAGTGAGTTTGGAGCAGTAAAACCTGTATTCCTATCGGGGTATGATCTCCAAAAGCATACCAAGGGTATGAATAAAACGTTTGGGCTTAACTCTGCGACTGTTCAAATGGTAGGGCATGAGTATGTAACAAGGCGTAAGCAGTTCAAAAAGTACAAGCTAAACTGGCGTAAAACAGGCGGCGCTAAGCGCTCACAGTTCGTAAGGATTGCATTAGCTTCAAGAATGGGCAGGTTTACCATAATCGCCATTATTTTGGGGTTTGGGATAGCTACGGTTTATCTCAGTACACTTTCAAGTCAGGATCATTCAATGAAGACTCAAGGGGACGCTGGTACTTCAATGTTGTTGTGGAAGTTGAAGCAGAGCAAAGCCATGGCAAAGCAAGTGTTGGTATTGACTTGGGTTGTAAAGAAACCGGATGGGCGCCCCCCCCAATAGGCATTATTAAATTCGTGATAACCGTAAAAGCTTTGTATCTCAGTACTATGACTATAACGAGTCACCTTACGACTCATATATTGTTTTAAATTGTCAGTTCCTGTATCGACTTGTTGTGCGATAAAATTGAGTACATTGATTGGCACATCTGTTCGATCAGGCAAGAAGGTACCAAGAAACCTTACTGTCGTTAATTGCAAAGCAAACCCTAACCGATTGTAATCGCCACGCCGTTTATTAATAAGCGTTAGCGCGGTATCGTCGATATGAAAATAACGGACCAACTGCGTGTCATTTGGTTCACCATTAAAACAACCATATTGATTTTTTTGTTCTTCGGTCAGAAATTCAATCGGCATGCCAATCCTTTAGTAGTAATGACTTCACAATATTTAAATTAGTTATGGCTTGATCTTAAGTAGAGGTTACATAGTATTTCGGTCATCGAGGTGCAAGCGAGGCAGCATACTTTTATGCAGAACACCAAACACGATTAACGATTGCTTATCATAAATGTAATAAATCACGTGACTGACATAAGGAAAGCTATACACATTGGTACCAACGTCACGACGTTTTTTGCCTATCGTCGGTGTTTCTGACAATACTCTTATGGTTTGACGCAACTCAACGAGGTATTTTTTTGATTGTTCGCTCCCCCATTGATTTAATGTATAGCGACGGATTTCAATGATATCTGCTCGTGCATCTATAGTGAGTCTATGAGCGACCATCTAATCGTGTTGTCCGGATTCTAACTCATCAAAAAATTGCTCTCCATCTACCGTATTGCCATTATTAATATCGTTAGTTGCTTTTGCTGCTCTGGATTGCAATAAGCGTAATTTTAAAGTTTCTATACTATGGTATTCATCTACTGAAATAACAACGGCAACTGGCTTGCCATTTTTGTTAATTTGAATTGGTGCTCGTTGCACTTTCATTAACATGTTACCGAATTGAGTTTTTGCATCATTGGCTGAGAGTGCTTGCATGATCGTTTTACCTCCAATATTGATTAATTCGTTCATTATAAACGAATCGAACGATTTTAGCCAAGTTATCTTTAATGCAAGTACGAATAGGGTATACCCTAACAACACCCGCAATTTAGCATAGACAATTACGCAATGACACCACTTAAATAAACCTATAATATATGACACTATCTAACTCAACTACCACCTACTAAAGTAGGTGGGTTAGCGTATTTCGGTGCAGATGACTAAAGTCATCAAGAGCGCACCTCATGTGCACGCAAAATC
>NZ_AUAM01000092.1 GCF_000428725.1 Psychromonas aquimarina ATCC BAA-1526 | reverse complement strand
TATGGATGGAAAAGGTTGCTGGGTTGACAATGTGATGATCGAGCGATTTTGGCGGAGTTTGAAATATGAAGAGGTATATTTAAAGGCTTATGAAACGCCAAAGGAAGCAGAGCTTGAAATTAGTAACTATATAGTGTTTTATAACGAGCAGCGATACCATCAGAGTCTTGACAACCTAACACCAGATCAGGTTTATTTTGCAAGACAAAGGTTCGCCACATAACTTGGGTTGATCACTTAAGAAACTAGGTTGTGTGTCCAGTCAATGGGGTCCATTTCTCCTTTTACCACTATCGTGCTGTAAAAAACTTGAAGATCTAAATTTTTCAGATAGTAAGGTTAAAGATTTAACCCCTATCAGTTCTTGCTTGAAACTTGGAAATGTCGATTGTGCAAACACGTTAGTTACTGATTTATCACCTCTTAAAAATTTAAACAATTTATGTATGTTAGATATTCAAGGAACTGAAGTAAAAACGTTAAAGGACATAACTGCACTGAATTTAGTTTGGGTTAATGGTAATCAGCATGTTAGTAAAATAACTTGGACATCTAAAATCAATGGTGAAGAAATCTTTGTGCTGTGATCAATAGTGAGAGCACCAAAACCTTTAACCCCTTAATAAACTGATTTTGTGGGAGCGGGGTTTGGTGTTTCTTCTTTTTACTCAAAATGTAATATCAGCCAAGGATTTAAAATGGATTTTATCGCTTTGTTTAGTGGTGTCTTAGGAAAGCTCTGGTACTTCATACCATTTATTGTTTTTGTAACAGTCGTTAAGTCTGCCTGGTTTAAAGGGGTCTTTGGTGAGTTTCTGGTTAACTTTTTATTAAAGAAATTCCTGCCGCAGGAGCAGTATACTTTAATCAAAAATGTCACCTTGCCAACCGAAAACGGCACCACACAAATCGACCATATTGTGGTTTCGCAGTTTGGTGTGTTTGTTATTGAGACCAAAAATATGAAAGGCTGGATCTTTGGTAATGCTAAGCAGAAGCAGTGGACGCAGAAGATTTTCAAATACACCGGTAAGTTTCAAAATCCGCTTCATCAAAATTACAAACACACACAAACATTAGCCGCTTGTTTAGACATTCCAAGTGAGCTTATCTATTCTGTGATTGTATTTATTGGCGACAGCACCTTTAAAACAAAAATGCCGGAAAATGTCACTTATGCGCGTGGTTGTGTTGAGTACATTAAAACGAAAAATGAACGTCATTTTACCGCAGAGCAAGTTGCCGAGATAGTATCTGTAATAGAAGCAGGGCGTTTATCCCGCGGTTTGAAAACCAACTTAGCCCATAACCAGCATGTAAAAACCATAATTCAAAGCAGACAATCGGCTGACATTGTTAGCGATGAAAAGGAAAACTCAGAGCCTGTTTGTCCTAAATGCGGCTCTGCAATGACATTAAGAGTTGCGAAAAAAGGTAAGAATGCGGGTAATCAATTCTGGGGCTGCACTAACTTCCCTCAATGTAGAAAAGTTATTGGCGTAAATTAAAAGCCAAGGGTTTACCTCGTTCTCATGTCTGCACAGTAACGCATAGTTTTGTGCTTGGCGGTTCGTTTATATGAATTCCCACGCGGAGCATGGGAACCAGCAATGCATCTCTTCACCATGTTTATTGATGTCGTGATAGCTCATCTCTGCTAAACATAGAAAGCACTTTACGATTTACTTCATCTGTTAGTGCTGCTTGATTAATTAAGGATCAAAGCGACTAAATACTTGCTTAATAGTTCGTATGAATTCTCCACTAGAACTTGGCTGCAAGCTTTTGGCGAGGGTGATCTGGTCGTGATTGATGAAAAAAAGGATGGGAGGCTTTAAAGGTGTAATAGGGTGTAATAGAAATGCTTCGGGGCTGGGCTAGCATTGAATTGAGATGGAGATACACCGGCAGCAGTCAGTATGCTGTCAATATTCCAGACTAATTTAATGAGGTTATTATGAATCTTAGAGAAAACAGTCGAGGCGAGGACGTTAAAACCGTTCAAGAAATCCTGAAACAACTTGGCTTTAAGCCAGGGGGCGTTGACGGCTGGTACGGCGAAAAAACCGAGGCTGCTGTCATCCGGTTTCAGGAACAACATCATCTTTATGCTGATGGTATCGTTGGCTCCAATACATGGCGAGAACTGCATCAGGCATTACATATTCATATAGAAGAACAGATCAATCCTCAGGTTGAAAATGGTTATCAAACTGAGCTGATGGACTGGAAGCGTGTCCCGGCAGATAAGTATCGTGACGGTTATGATCGCTTCTTTCTAAGGCAGGATGCTGCTGAGGCTTATATGCGTGTTCGTGAAAGAGTGATTGAGGCGGGTGGAAAGTTAACCAGCTCCGGTGCCCGTCGATCACTTAACGCTGCAGTCAGCGCATCCCGCAGTGCAACTTCGTTTCATTATACCGGCAGAGCACTGGATTTGTTTGTCGGCAGTGCAATGGAAAACCGCAACCGTGATCCCTTTGTGGTTGCTGCCGACGGCGATCGCTGCTGGCGTGTGTATGTGCGGGCAGAAGGCGGTGAGTCAATGAAAATTGAAGCTGTAACTTATGGTTCGCGCAACCAAGGGCGTTTAATTTCCGGTCGTTTTATAGATTTGACTGCTCTGTTTGAAACGCAAGGTTTTAAACGTATCCGTGCCCGCCGTTCCTTTTTTACCGGCGGCTCCTGGCTCGGCGCAGAGTGGTGGCATTTTCAATATGAGAACGGGCTTGAAAAAGGAGTATCGACCTTTGGGGATGAGCTTCTAAAAGTTTATACCGAAAAGCAGATTCGCCGGACACCCGTATGGCAATACCGTACTCGAATATTTGGTGTTAACTGGTTCTAATTAATCATGAAAATGCTAACGCGTGCACACAGGCTGCTGGAGTACTGCTTCTATCCATGCCTGTAATAGGTGGCATGAAGCGTTAGCTTGAGAAAGTATAATATGAACAAACTGCAGTTACCGATAGTTATTATTTATGTCTCCATACTCTCTGCCTGTTCAGGTATACAAATAACTGATAAGGATGGAACAGTACATCATTTAATTATTGGTATAGGCGTTGTTTCCAGCGCTAATACAAATGATGATTCATCTGTTCAGGTGATAAAAAGTAATGTTATCGGCTTACATCTGTCTAGTCAGCCCGGTCTAAAGTTCGGCGCTGGTTATCTATCCTCTAGTACCCTGAAAATACCCTCTAATGCAAACGTAACTGTTGAAGTAAAAGAGAAGCCGATGGGAACTATTGTCATAGAATCAATA
This sequence comes from Psychromonas aquimarina ATCC BAA-1526, assembly GCF_000428725.1. Taxonomy (GTDB): domain Bacteria; phylum Pseudomonadota; class Gammaproteobacteria; order Enterobacterales; family Psychromonadaceae; genus Psychromonas; species Psychromonas aquimarina. Next base: position 2,023 of record NZ_AUAM01000092.1, on the reverse strand, counting down.
GAGTATAAAGAGGAGGAAAAATGAAAAAACAACAAGGATCTTTAATTAAATTTATACCGCTAATTAGACGAATCACATGCATTATCGCCGCACCAATTGTGCTTGCTGGTTGTGCGACTGCTCCTAACTCAGTAATCGTCACATCTGCAACTGTTATTGGTGTTGATATTTCACAAGATCAGGCAACTCAAGCTCCGTCTGCAACACTTGGATATAAACGGGCTGAATTTGCTTATGTTCCAACAAATAAAGGAGAAGCAGGAAAAAGTACTGATTCTGAAGATACAGAAAATGCTGCTGACGCCGCAGAGAGTGATAAAGGGCTGGAATCTACCGGAAACGGTGCTAAAGACAGTGCAAATGTACTGATGGAACTCAGATACTCTGGGATATTTAGTACGGGAAATGAATCCGGTATATATCAAAGACTAGCTGTCGGGGATATCGCGGTGAAGCAGGAGGGAGCATCTGTTTTGTTTGCGAAAGATGCAGGCGGCAATGTTGATAAAAATGCCGCAAAATTTGTAACCAAGGCAAACATAAAATTAGCGGAAGAAGAAATGCAGTTGAAAACAGTCATTGTATTTTTAAAAAACTCAACTGGTGCACTTGATGTGGAAAAAAGAGATTCGTTAATAGCACAAGCTAAGATAAATGCACCACAAACGATTACCACATCTGTAGAAAATGCACTGAAAAAGCCTGCTGGGTTAAGTGAATTGAACGCTTTGATGGCAGATGATCTTAGTGAAACTATTTTCCCGATGTACAAAGCAATTCCATAAGGAGAACGACATGAGCACACTTCGCTTGTCTGTATTTGATGATGAAGAAAAAGCATTGATTGAGAAAGAAAGGCTTAAGATAAAGGGCTATACAGTTAATATTGAAACTTGTTCCAATATAGTTGTAGATACAAGAGATCTTGGAGGTACATTAGAATATTTAAGCGATCCAGATGGTGATGCTTTTGTATTAGTAGCAAAATAAACCAAATATAGGACAGCGCAGTCTTTCTAAACTAATGGCTGTCCAATATTCTATAGACATTCCAAGCGAGCTTATCTATTCGGTGATTGTGTTTATCGGCGACAGCACTTTTAAAACAACAATGCCGGAAAATGTCACCTATGCACGTGGTTGTGTTGAATATATTAAAACAAAAAATGAACGTCATTTTACCGCTGAGCAAGTTAGTGGGATAGTATCTGTAATAGAAGCGGGGCGCTTGTCCCGTGGTTTGAAAACCAACTTAGCCCATAACCAGCATGTGAAAACGATTATTCAAAGCAGACAACCGGCTGATGTTGTTCTAGGTGGAAAGAAAAACTTCTGAGCCTGTTTGCCCTAAATGCGGATCTGCAATGACATTAAGAGAAGCTAAAAAAGGCAAGAACGCCGGTAATCAATTCTGGGGCTGCACTAACTTCCCTTAATGTAGAAAAGTTATTGGCGTAAATTAAAAGCCAAGGGTTTACCTCGTTCTCATGTCTGCACTGTAACGCATAGTTTTGTGCTTGGCGGTTCGTTTATATGAATTCCCACGCGGAGCATGGGAACTAGTGAAAAATGCTATCAAATAACGGCTGAGGGATTAAGCCGCTATTTGATAATTTATCTCAATGCCCTCGTTGTCATTCCCGATCTTAAGAAATGGAAAAGCCGGAAACCGCAAAGATATCCCTATGTATTTACTTAGATAACAAATTATTAATGTTCAATTTTTCTATTTACCTTCAAGTCAAATAAAAGTATTATCGCCACCACAAAAAACTCGTTGTCACGCAAAGGTCAAATACATAAAATGATTGGCACTAGTAAAAAGGGAATTAAATATGAGTGAAATAATACTCACTAACCGGACGTTAACAGCACAAGCTTTTCAGAACCAATGCGGCATCAATATAGATAAACTTTCAACTTATAACGGGTAAGCGTCCGGCAAACTACACTGAACGCTTTTTATAATTCCACGGTAAGATTTCATCGACTAGCTCGGGTGAGCTGCTGAGGTGATCTAAGC
>NZ_AUAM01000091.1 GCF_000428725.1 Psychromonas aquimarina ATCC BAA-1526 | reverse complement strand
TTAAATGGAGAGCCGTATGCGCTGAAAGGTGCACGTACGGTTCGGAGAGGAGAGGCTGAGAAATAGTGCGACTACGCTCTGCCTCTTACTCTACGTGCCTCTAGAGTGAAAGGCCTGTTTTATTATCTGTATATGATTGAGGATATCCATCAAACAAGAGAATAAAGTCAATATTGAACGTTTTTTAACAGTTTAAGCGGAATTTTTGTCTTTTAACCGCTTAGGTGTTTTTTCTCTGCGATATTTACGGGTTAAGCGCCATCGTTGAAATTCATTCGCAAGTCTGTTAAGTTGCCCTTGATTTTTCATATTGCTCACTCCAATTTGGGATGCAATAAGTAAATTAAATCTTTTACGCTAAGTTGAGCTATCTTGTCGTAAGCTCACCTTTTTTCTGATATTCTACGAGAGGCTTGTTTAGCCCGTCACGCTTATTGTTAATTCTTATGTAACAGGATTTTTATGTTAAAACTACTTTCTACAGCTCTTCTATTTACTTCACTAAGTGTCAGCGCCGCTACTTCAGTCGACTTAGTAAAAAGTACTACTTCCTGGGATGGTACAAGCCTTCCGGCTTATACACTGACTCAGCCTGAGGTGACTATTAAAGAAATTGTCATTGCGCCCGGTGAAAAACTGCCGATGCATCAGCATCCGGCTATTAACGCAGGTGTATTATTAAGCGGAACATTAACCGTTTATAGTGGTGACAAAGTATTAAATATGCAGGCGGGTGACAGCCTTGTTGAACTGGTGAACACCTCTCACTATGGAGAGAATACCGGTACAGAGGCCGCTAAGATTATCGTTTTCTATATATCTGAAAAAGGCCATGCAGTGACGGTTATTGATAAGTAATTTGTCTAAACTCGGGTCCATTTCTGATATTCAAAAACATATTCAAGAGACATATGGTGTGACTTACCACGTAAGAAATATTTACAGGTTAATGAAGGAATTAGACCTTATTTGGATCACTTCACGCTCTAAGCATCCTAAGCAAGATTTAGACGCTCAAGAAGTGTTTAAAAAAATTCTTAACTGAAACGATCACCATAATTCCAGGTCATATTGCGCTAGATAAAGTGGACGTATGGTTTCAAGATGAAGCACGATTTGGCCAACAAAATACGACTACGAGGGTCTGGGCTGAGAAAGGCAGTCGGTCAATGGTTGTTAAGCAACACCAGCTGGTCGATATGCGGTTGTTATAATGGATTGTACAAGTTGGCACTCAAACAAACTAATAGGCATCTTTGATAACTTATCAATTATGCACCTTCTCCCGTACTCATCTGAATTAAACCCCATTGAACAGCTATGGGACTTGTTAATTATCGAATCTGGCATTTAAAGACTATGACGATATAGTTGAACAAGTAAGTCGAGGATGGAATAACTTTAGACATCAAGTTGCCAAAGTGAAAACACTCAGTAAAAGAGAATGGGCTAATCTGATCACTTAATTAACCTCAGCTCGGGATAAAAAATTCAATTTAATTGAACTAAAAATACATTTCATGATCAGATCTTTGAATTCATTATTTCTGAGGTATTGGTAATGCAAAACTTAGTATCAGTCTTTTGCCATGTAGATGACTTCTACGATAAATTTGTGCCTGTTTTTGAAAATAAATTAATAACATAAATTAATAATCGATGGTACTCGTAAACGCAGAAGAAACTCCCGAATGAGCATGAGTGAATGCATGACGATAGTCATTGCCTTTCATCAGTCAAACTATAGGGATTTCAAGAACTTCTACCTTGGCCATGTATCAATGTATTGGAAAAATATTTTCCTAAGTTACTTAGCTATACGCGATTTTTAGAGTTAATGCCGAGCTTAATTGTCCCTATGTGTGCTTATTTTGAAACAGTTAAAGGTAAACCAACAGGGATTGCCTTTGCCGATTCAACAAGCTTAAAAGTTTACCATAATATCCGCATCCCAAGACATAAAGTGTTTGCAGATACAGCGAAACGTGGCAAAGGCACAATGGGATGGTTTTATGGCTTCAAACTTCATTTATTGGTTAATCATATTGGTGAAATAATTTCGGTAAGTATAACGGCAGGTAATACTAATGACAAAACTCCGGTACCAAATTTGTGTAAAAACCTCACGGGCAAACTCTATGCAGATAAAGGCTACATTGGTAAAAAATTGGCAGAAAAACTCTCCGAAAAAGATATCGATTTAGTCACAACAGTACGAAAAAACATGAAAGCCAAAGTTATATCTGCATTCGATAAAGCAATGCTATCAAAGAGGTACATCATTGAGACGATTAATGATCAGCTTAAAAATATATCTCAGATAGAGCATAGTCGACATAGAAGCGAAAATGGCTTTATGCTCAACGTGATGTCAGGTTTAGTTGCGTATTGTTTGAAAAAGCAGAAACCAAAAATCAAATTAGCAGATGATGAGCTCAAATTAATTCAAGCCCATCATTAAGATAAATTAAACCGATCTCAGGTTAATTAATTATTTTGGTATTATGGCCAATGCTTCGTAAAGGACAGATGAAAAACTCAGATAGGTTAACGCGTTGGGAGCAGTTTTATTCTTTAGCTACCTAAATGTACCTGTAGAGCTGAGCATTCAGCTTTTTTCGAAGATGCGACAGAACCAGATCTCGGGATGACTTATCCCGACTAGAGACCCGCCTGCAAGTACTCAAAAATGGGGCTTCACGCAAAAAATGAAGAAACAAGTAAAGAGGCAGTAGTCTAGTCCCAACATTGGAGGGCCAGATAAACAAATTTTGGTAATAATAGACTGCATGCTCGATAAACGGTAAATGGACAACCAAGAAATGGAAATGATGGTTGCTTGTGGAGTTTTAAATCGCTTCACCGGGCTGAGCCTGCCACAAAGTTACAGATCCAACTAATCAGCATCAAAAGACCTGAGGAGGTAGCGTTGCAACAAAGCCTTGAATTTGCGACAGAACCCTAGATCGTTATAGATCACTTTTTAGGTTCTGCTGCATAACTACTTCCCACTTTTGGAACAAATGACCACAAAAATGCAACATCGACATCTTTGTTTAATTCAGGGCATGTTTTGATAAATGGATAGTAGTAACTTCCATTCCACTGAGCAAATAAGCACCTATTGGTATCTTTAAACTGTAATAAAAAAGAACCCTCTATAGAGGGTATTCTTCTAAAACTATAATGATCTAGCTTATTAACATAACAAGAGGAGGCGTAGGCGATATTACCTTTATCTTCTAGGCATAATTTTTTAGACCTGTTATATAGAGCAATATATCCTCCTTTAATTAATATAGGATACCAAGTTGAATGTTCTATGTAAGATGGAGCTAAATAATATGGCTCTTGAAGCTGAAGAGCAGTGTCGGCGTAGTACGCCACGAGTAATGTTCCATACCTATGAGACATTACCCCTCTGTAATCTTCAATGCCAATGGAATAAACTGTATTAGAAAATAAAGAAATTAAAATAAAAGAAAACAAATGATACATTTTATAATTTCCGTAAAAATAGGTGACGTACATGGGTTATTGCCTTCTATACGACACGGCTATATGGTCGGATCTAAAATCTGGCATAATATATGAGGTAAGCGCCCCCAAAAGCCCACCATTTCCAGACAAGCTACCTGCTACTGAATAGTTTAGCGTTCTTGGTGTTGTTGCGGATAAATGAGTGATTTCATCAGGAGCAAAAATGGTTAAATTTGATAATAGATCAGGATATCTTTCCAATCTTCTGCGAAGGGTTTCAGGGTCTACATTATAATCACCTAAAATCATAAATTGTGCTTTTTGTAGGTTGTTATCAATAAAATACTGCCTTATTCTTCGAATAATTCCTACTGCATCAACCCCTCCAGAAGCAGATGCATGAATCGAAAAAAAATACACTCCCCCTACTTGAATCCCTAATATAGGTCTAACCGCAGGATAAGAAGCAGCTGGCGGAAGTATAATAACTCGACTTGCTCTACTTTCAGAGACAATAGCAACATTTACACGGCCAGCACCTGTATCATGATCTATATGATAAACGTACCTTCTATCTTCTGTTGCGCGACTCCTTATATCCCAAGAGTGCTCAGTAAGGATTCCATTGATATATTCTCCTCCATCAAGAGGTAGACCCAAACGACTTCCTGGAGTTGGCAGAATTCTCATCTCAGGGATATTTGGTACATGACCAGATTCTTGTAAGCTCAACACCTGGATTGCACTAATGCCTGTAACCATCCTTCTTATTTCATTCGTCCATCGACTCCCAATATCTCCAGCTGCACCTTGCATATTCCAATTACCAGCTTTAAAGTCTCTAATGTCATTAGAGGCTTGAACACTTCCAAAATAAAGGTAAAAGAGTAAAAATACTGCTGTTATATTTCTACTTGCTAGGAACATAGGCATCTCCAAATATAGGAATGAAGGACCATAAGAATTTTGAATCGACTTCTTGATTAAGAGGTGGACAAGTGTCCATATATGGGAAGTAATGCGCCCCTCCCCATAAGGTAATTACGCAGTATTGTGTATCTTGGAAACGTAATAAAAAAGACCCATTGTCTGTTGCTATCCTCTCTAAATATTGTCCTTTGTACTCTGATTTGCAAGGGTTCTGTATTATAGGTTTATTTTTCTCTTGTGCACGCTCTATACACATCCCTGTATCACGACTTCTGAGTTGCACATGCGACCCTTTTGTATACCACACCTCCCAATGGGAGGTTGATATATACGAAGGAGAGTCAAGATAATAAGGCTCATCAGCATCAAGAGCAGAACCTTCTGTTTTATAGTAAGTATAAATTAGCGTCCCATACTTATTAGACATTACAGATACATTATTCCCTTCTACATACCAATTGCCATATGCAAAAAAAGGAATGAAAAAATATAAAAACATCCCAATATAAAAAAACATCTTTTACAACCCTATTGAAAATTTAATTTATTTGATTTTAAAAAAAACCTAAAAAACTTAATAAGGAAAATGTCTTATGGTGCTACTATTTCAATTCCTGTCACATAATTAGACCCTGTGCAAACATTCACAAATAGTTTTTCCTCAAACGCATAGCGTGCTATATTGAACATTTCAGAACGTGGGATGACTTTTCTCTTTCCTTCCCTCAAGTCTAAAAAGTACCAGCTATTATCAATGAGAATATTCATTGCATAAGCATCCTTTTCAGTGGAAACATTAATGGACTTAATATGCTTTGATTCATGAAGATTTCTGTCTTCGCATAATGTCTGTAGGCTTTCACCTGGATAAGCGTGTGTATTATTTATTGTAAATAAAAAGTACACCGTGAAAAGCATGGTTATATTTTTCATTAAAAACTCCCTATTATGAAATATATACTTCACTAATTTTGACTTGTCTGGTAATTGGACCTAGTACGGTTTCGCCGTGAAGCGGGTTAGAGTCAATGTCACCCATCAGTCCGTCACCACCGCGCCAGAAGAAAAAGCAGAGCCGTTTATTTAGTAAACTCTATGAGTCACTTACCCCATAGTACATGAAAATAATACAGGTCAAAAATCACTTGCATTGGGGATTTTCCACACCTATCCCG
>NZ_AUAM01000090.1 GCF_000428725.1 Psychromonas aquimarina ATCC BAA-1526 | reverse complement strand
AAGAAAACACCGAACGTTTCCACGTTCAGTGCTTTATATACCATCAAGGTACCCGTTAAGATATAAGCCTAAAATTGCTTAACCGAACGGCATTGAAGGAAAAACCTTAGCTTTTAAATACTAAAAACTAAATAGAAGTATTAAGAAGCTTCAACGATTGTTTTCATATCAGTCATATAGCCGCGTAGTTTCTTACCTACGATTTCTACCGGATGAGAACGAACTGCTTCATTAACTTCGATTAAACGCGCGTTATCAACAGAGTTAGATTTAACTGCTAAAGGTTTACCCAGCATTTCCGGGCTTAACGCTTTAACGAAATCGGCAAGTAACGGTTTAGCTGCATGGTCGAACAGGTAACAGCCGTATTCTGCAGTATCAGAGATAACAACGTTCATTTCGTAAAGTTTCTTACGTGCGATAGTGTTTGCGATAAGCGGTGTTTCGTGTAGAGACTCGTAGTAAGCAGACTCATCGATAATACCAGAAGCTGTCATTGCTTCGAATGCCAGTTCAACACCGGCTTTAATCATAGCCACAAGGAAGATACCGTTGTCGTAGAATTCCTGCTCATCAATTTCCATATCGCCGGCTGGTTGTTTTTCAAAACCAGTTTCAGCAGTTGCTGCACGCCATTTAAGCAGGTTAACGTCATCGTTAGCCCAGTCAGCCATCATAGTTGCTGAGAATTCACCTTCAATGATGTCATCCATATGTTTATTGAATAATGGACGTAAAATATCTTTAAGCTCTAAAGACATATCGTAAGCTTTGATTTTAGAAGGGTTAGACAGACGATCCATCATATTTGTGATGCCGCCGTATTTAAGGCCTTCAGTTACAGTTTCCCAACCGTACTGGATTAATTTAGATGCGTAACCCGGCTCTAAACCGTCAGCAACCATTTTTTCATAACCAAGGATTGCACCCGTCTGCAGCATTCCACATAGGATAGTCTGTTCACCCATCAGGTCAGATTTAACTTCAGCAACAAAAGAAGACATTAATACACCCGCACGATCACCGCCGGTTGCTGATGCGTATGCTTTAGCCCAGGCAAGACCGTGACCCTGCGGGTCGTTATCCGGGTGAACCGCGATTAGTGTTGGAACACCAAAGCCGCGCTTGTATTCTTCACGTACTTCAGAACCAGGGCACTTAGGTGCACACATAATAACAGTTAAGTCTTCACGAACCTGCATACCTTCTTCAACGATATTGAAACCGTGGGAGTAAGCCAGTGTTGCGCCTTCTTTCATAAGAGGCATAACCGCACCAACTACAGCAGTGTGCTGTTTGTCAGGTGTTAAGTTACAGATTAAATCAGCAGTTGGAATTAACTCTTCGTAAGTACCAACAGTGAAACCATTTTCTGTTGCATTTTTCCAGGACTGACGTTTTTCAGCAATTGCCGTGCCGCGTAATGTGTACGATACGTCAAGACCAGAATCTCGCATGTTTAAACCTTGGTTTAAACCTTGAGCACCACAACCTACGATAACTACTTTTTTGCCTTTCAGTGCTTCACAGCCTTCAGCAAATTCAGTACGGTCCATAAAACGACATTGACCTAATTGATGTAACTTCTCACGTAGAGGAAGGGTATTAAAGTAGTTAGCCATTGCAGGGCACTCCAAAAAATTAGTTAATAGGGATTAACGCAGGTAAAGTTGTTCTTTATCATTGTTTTGTATTTTCGAGAAGCACTATAGCGCATAACTTATATTGCGCAAAATGATATATTGGCAATGTTATATTGCATAAAATGAAATATACTAAACGTCCGGTGCAGTGTTTCAGGCAGCCTCGGCTGATTAGATAAATTTATAACGTATTCAAATAGATATTATTAAAACAGAAACATTAAAAAGAAGGAAATGTTATGTCGTCGTTAATATTACCCAGCCCGCTTGTTTCAGTTGACTGGTTAAAATCCCACATCAGTCATCCTGATTTAGTGCTTTTAGATGCCAGCTGGTTTATGCCGAATGTAAATCGTGACGGTCAGTTAGAATGGTTTAAAGAGCGCATTCCCGGCGCGTTGTTTTTTGACTTTGACCGGGAGGTTTGTAACCAGCATAGTGATCTTCCGCATATGATGCCCAGTGAGGCTGATTTTCAGCAGTCAGCGCAGAATTTAGGTATCAGGCAAAGCAGTACCATTGTGGTTTATGACAGCTTAGGTATTTTTTCCAGCCCTCGTGTCTGGTGGATGTTTAAAAGCATGGGCTTTAAGCAGATTGCAGTATTAGACGGCGGTTTACCCGCATGGAAAACCGCTGGTTTTACGATCGAAAGCGGCAATCAAATCAAACAGATAAACAAAGGTGATTTTATTGCTGATTATCAAAGTGCATTGATCTGTGATGCTGATGAAGTGCAGCTGGCAATACAAAATAGTGAGCAGGCGATTGTCGATGCCCGCCCGTCTGCAAGATTTTTAGCAGAAGTCCCGGAACCAAGAGCCGGTGTTCGTTCCGGTCATATGCCTAATGCTAAAAATCTGCCTGCTGCAGACATTCTTAAAGATCAGAAAATGCAGGATGCTTACCAGCTGGCACTGCTTTTTGAAGCCATTGCGCCGAAAAAGCAGCGTGTTATTTTCAGTTGTGGTTCTGGAGTGACCGCCTGTATTTTAGCATTAGGGGCTGAACTTGCCGGATATGAAGATTTATGTGTTTATGACGGTTCCTGGAGTGAATGGGGAAGCCGGGAAGACCTACCGGTTGTGCAGTAAATATGGATATTAAATCGTTACAGCTGTTTTTACATCTGGCAAACAGTCTGCACTTTTCTAAAACAGCACAGGCGATGCATGTCAGCCCCTCCACGCTCAGCCGCTGTATTCAGCGTATTGAAGATGAATTAGGGGCTGCTTTACTGATTCGTGATAACCGCTCGGTGGTATTAACTGAAGCGGGACTGCTCTTTAAGCACTATGCACTGCAGCAGGTTGAACAGTGGGCGTTATTAAAACGCTCCATTAACCAGACCAAAACTGAACTGGAAGGCGAAATTAATCTCTACTGTTCGGTAACTGCCGCTTACAGCCATCTGCCTCCTATTATCGAACGTTTTCGGCGTCTGCATCCTAAAGTTGAAATTAAACTGAGCACCGGGGACAGTGCGGTTGCGATTGAGCAGGTATTAGAGCATAAGGTGGATTTTGCGATAACTGCTTATCCCGATACATTTCCGGCACGTTTACACTTTATTCAGCTTGCTGAAATCCCCCTGTCGATTATAGGACCAACGACCCCCTGTGCGGTAACGCAGCAGATAAATATGGCTAATATAAACTGGAAAAATGTGCCGTTTATTTTGCCGGAGCACGGTCCAGTGCGCCGTCGTTTTGACAGCTGGTATCGGCAGCTGAAAGCAGGCAAGCCGTTTATTTACGCTAAAGTTGCCGGTCATGAAGCATTAATCAGTATGGTGGCTTTAGGCTGCGGTGTAGGTATTGCCCCTGATGTGGTGATTGAAAACAGCCCGGTACGAGAGCGTGTACAAAGCTTATTAACTGCCACGCGTCTGCAGTCCTTTGATTTAGGTGTCTGCTGCCATAAAACACGTTTAAATGAACCGTTAATCAGCGCATTTATCAGCTGTGTTGAAAGTTGATAAATGCTGTTTATAAGTAAAGAGAGTTTATATGAAAAAATCCACTAAAGCGCTGTTACTGTCGGCACTTTTATGTCCGGGAGCAGGGCACTTTTATTTAAAAAAATATATCAGCGGCTGTGTGTTAACCGGGGTTTTTATCAGTGCTCTTGTGGTTCTTACTGCTGATATCATCAATATCACCGAGCAGGTAACTGCGGAGCTTACAGCACAAATAAATGCAGGAAGCATAGCGTTAGATATAACCGCCTTAAGCGCTTTTTTAACTGAAAAACTGCAGGCTTTTGAAACTCAGCACCTTACTCAGATCTCTTATCTGTTAATGGCTTTATGGCTGGCGGCTGCTGCTGACGTCTACCGAATCGGGCGGAGAATAGATAAAAAATGAGAGCCGGATACATTTTATTTAAATAAATTTCTCAGCCTGTTTTTATCTGTTATCAGCTAAATCAATTGTGATTTCAATGATGTAAGTTGTTATTACAAACTCATACTTAGGTCTGTTGTTAAAGAACATTATATTTCAACATCAAACTGCTTGTATCAACAAAGGCTTGATGTCAAACTTGTTGACAATGGAGATGCAGGTACTGGTTGACGATTTAAAACAGTTTTTCTATAAGCTGAACCCTTTTTAGCTGATGGTTTTATTACTGGTACTGCTGACAATATTTTTTACACAAATTTAATTACTTCTATCTGGAGAAAGAGATGAAATCACTTATTCTGGCCGGTGCCGCCGTTTGTATGTTGTCTTTTAATATTCATGCCGCATCATATCATCAGGCCGATCAGGCCTTTATTAAACAATCAGAATCACTTGGTGTCAGCCAGTCTGTTTGGGACAGCGCTGAATATGCTGCAGTGAGTTTTCCTCATGCGTATAAATATACTTCTCATTACCGAATTAGTCGTGGTTTATTGGGTAGTGGTGAATCGGTATTGATGCCTGAGCAGTGGCAGGAAAGCCGTTTATTAGATATTACTCAGTTAACAGGTGTTGATGCAGACGGTGAGCATTCGCTTGATATTATCTTACGAGACAGATTAAAAAATCACAGCATGGTGGTATTAAAAGGTAATAAGTTAGCACATCAGCATTTTTATAACGGTTTAAATCAAGATTCAACCCATCTCGATATGTCAGTAACTAAATCATTTACTGCGATGCTGGCTGCTGTTGCTGTTGATGAAGGTAAACTGGATATGTCTAAAAAGGTTGAATATTACCTGCCGGAGATGAAAGGGACTGCATTTGAAGGGGTAACCATTCAGGAAGTGGCTGATATGCGCAGCGGTTTAAATATACCAACTCCTGAATTTCTATCCTGGGATCCGCGTCTAACCCAGTCACAAGACTGGCACGGTAAAAACGATTCCGGTTTACATGGGGCTAAAGCGTATCTCAAACTAGTCAAAGAACGTAAATATCCAATTGGTGAAAAATACCAGTATCAGGATCCCAATACAGAGCTGTTAGGTATGGTTGTTGAAAAAGCAGCTGGAGTTAAACTTGCAGATTACTTAGAAGCTGAAATCTGGAAACAAGTCGGTGCAGAAAACGATGTTTTCTGGATGTCAGGGCCTGATGGTTATGTGTCTGCGTCGGGTGGTTTAAATATGAGCACCCGTGATCTGGCTCGAATCGGCAAAGTGATTTTAAATGACGGCAAAAACTATGTCGGTGAGCAGGTAATTCCTAAGACATTTTTAGATGATATTTGGGCGGGTAATGAAAGCGTGAGAAGTGCCTGGGCAAAGGGTAAAGAGTCGCACCTTGCAGAAGACGGCTGGTATAAAGATCAATTCCGTGTAATTAATATCGATGGTCACAAAGTATTATATATGGTGGGTATCCACGGTCAGATTTTAGCGATGGAGAAAAGCAGCGGAGTGGTGATTGCTATGAACGGAGGTTATACACAAACTGAAACTCCTCGTATGGCCAACTTGATCTTTTATCAGGTTATTCCAGCTATCCTGGAGCAGTTAAAATAATAACAGCAGAGTATAAAGAGAAAAATGCCTGCATTATGCACAATGCCGTTCGGTTAAGCAATTTTAGGCTTATATCTTAACGGGTACCTTGATGGTATATAAAGCACTGAACGTGGAAACGTTCGGTGTTTT
>NZ_AUAM01000089.1 GCF_000428725.1 Psychromonas aquimarina ATCC BAA-1526 | reverse complement strand
AACGTTATCGTACGGAAATAACACCTGAGATTTGTTTATTTGAGGCTGTTGGACGAGTGTCGCAACAGCTAACTAAGACATAGCCAAAAAAAAGCACCGCTAAATGCAGTGCTTCTATTTTTCTGTATTTAGTTATTAAGCAGTAACGTGGTCAGAAGGAGTTTTATATTGTCTGAATCAACTTATGGATGACCGGAATTCAGGCAAAAAAAAGCACCGCAAAATGCAGTGCTTCTATCCATTCTGTATTTAGTTATTAAGCAATAACGTGTACAGAAGAAGTGTTTGTAGTACCTGAAGCAACAAGTGCACCAGAAACAATCACTACTTTATCACCCGCTACAACTAAACCTTGCTCTTTAGCGAAGTCCATGCCTAATTTGTAGAAATCTTCGATAGTATCCTGCTGTTCGATAACTTTAGCTGAAACACCTTTAGTTAATGCTAACTGCTGGCGAGTAGTAGGGTTACTTGTCAGTGCTAAGATCTGAGCTGTAGGGAAGTATTTACGCACTGAACGTGCAGATTTACCTTCACCCGTTGCTACGATAATAAGTTTCGCATCAAGCTGCTCTGCATTAACTACTGCACCGCTGCATACTGCTTCAGTGATACGTAGTTCAGATGTAGCACAAGCTGTACGAGTCGGCATAGTACCGTCAGTACGCTCACAGATAGTTGCCATGATTTCAACAGCTTCTGCAGGGTATTTACCTTTAGCAGACTCACCTGAAAGCATTACTGCATCAGTACCATCGATGATTGCATTTGCAACATCACCCGCTTCTGCACGAGTTGGACGCGGGTTTTTGATCATAGAATCAAGCATTTGCGTAGCTGTAATAACAGGCTTACGTGCTGCATTTGCTTTTTCGATCATCATCTTCTGTGCGAAGATTACTTCTTCAACAGCGATTTCAACACCTAAGTCACCACGAGCAACCATGATTGCATCAGAAACAGCTAAGATTTCGTCGAAGTTATCAACGCCTTCCTGGTTCTCAATTTTAGAGATGATTTGAATCTTTTCGCCGCCGTTTGCTTTTAACAGCTCACGGATTTCTAAAACGTCTTCTTTCTTACGAATGAAAGATGCGGCAATGAAGTCTACCTGCTGCTCACAACCAAATACTAAATCACCTTTATCTTTAGGAGATAGAGCTGGAAGTTGAACTTTAACACCTGGTAAGTTAACACCTTTGTTTTCGCCTAGCTCACCAGTATTCATTACTTCACAAACAACGTTTGTATCTGTGATGCTTTTAACTGTCATTTCAATTAGACCATCGTCTAATAATACAGTGTTACCTACAGCTAAATCGTTAGTTAGGTTTTCGTAAGTTACTGCAACGATAGTGTTATCACCAACGATTGTCTGGTCAGTAGAAAGAGTGAACTCTTGACCAGCAGTCAGTAATACGTCATCACCGTTTGCTAATTTAACTGTACGGATTTCTGGACCTTTAGTATCTAATAATACTGCTACGTTTTTACCAGTTTCTTCACAAATTTCACGGATAGTGCTGATACGGCTACCATGTTCATTGAAGTCACCATGAGAGAAGTTAAGGCGCATTACATTCATGCCGTTGTTTACTAACTTAGTTAACATCTCTTTTGATTCTGATTTAGGACCAATCGTACAAACTATTTTCGTTTTTCTCACCGTCTTTTCTCCAAGAGTGATTGTGTTTTTTTCTTACAAGTTTTATAAAAAATTTTAATATCCATATTTAATGGCGCGTATTTTACAAGAAATAATCGAAGAAAAAATGATTTATAATCAATTTATTTCGATTTTTAGCCTTTATTTGTAAGTTTCCTACAAATAAAGGCAGTTTTTACCTTGTTTATTGGTTTAATATTAAATATAAACGTCTTGTATCGCGGAGCACATTCAGTGCTAAAATCTCCGGCGACGTTTTAATCAGATCCGACAGTTCTTTTAAATTGCGGATTCGTGTGCGGTTAATACCTATTATTATATCTCCCTGCTGCAGCCCGTAACGCTCGGCAGTCGAATCTCTCTCAACTTCTGTTACTACTACCCCTTTATTCTCATCAGGAGAAACAGTATTGGCTAATGTTGCTCCCGATAAAGAGGGGTGAATTGCCTGCGCTTGAATTCTGCCGCTTGATGATTCTTTGAGTACGGCTGTGAGTTCAAGAGTTTTACCGTCTCTAATAAGGGTTAATGAAATCTTTTTACCTGCACTCAGGCTGCCGATTTTCGCGCGCAGTTCGGCAAAGGATTTAATAGTATGTCCATTTAATGAAACAATAACATCGCCTGCTTTAATTCCTGATTCTTCGGCGGCTGAGTAAGGACTTACTTGGTAGATAAAGGCACCGTGCTGCGATTCCAGGGCAAAAGTTTTAGCCAGCTCCGGTGTTAATTCCCCGCCTTTTATTCCTAAAATACCTCTACGGACTTCTCCGTACTGCAGCAGCTGCTGGACTAAGTTGTTGACCATATTTGAAGGGATAGCAAAACCTATACCTATATTGCCGCCGTTCGGGCCCAGAATGGCGGTATTAATGCCGATTAATTCACCATTGAGGTTAACCAATGCTCCTCCTGAATTACCGCTGTTAATGGCCGCATCTGTCTGGATAAAGTTTTCTAAATTCTCAAGGTTAAGGCCGCTGCGCCCAAGTGCGCTGATAATACCCGATGTAACCGTTTGTCCTAAGCCGAAAGGGTTGCCGATGGCGATAACAAAGTCGCCGACACGCAGATTATTAGAGTTGGCCAGGGGGATTTGAGTTAGTTTTTTACTGGTCTTAATTTGTAAAAGCGCAATATCGCTCTGCTTATCCTGCCCGATAACCTGTGCATCAAACTGGTGGCCTGATTTCAGGGTTACTTTTATCTCTTCAGCATTTTCAATAACATGAAAATTGGTGATGATATATCCTTTGTTTGAATCAAAAATAACGCCCGATCCTAGTCCAACAAAGGGCTGTTTAGGAATTTCAGCCTGGCCGTCTTTGTTGAAAAACTGGAACAGATCCGGAAAAATCTGCTGATGAGACTGACTGCCTGAAACGGAAATATTAACTACCGCCGGGCTTACTTTATCAACCAGCGGTGCAAGACTCGGCAGGGCCTTTCCGTCAACGGCGAAGGGCAGGGCTGCATATGAATTAACAGTGAACATAATTAAGCTGCAGGCGAAAAGAAAAGAAGCGCTGAATTTACTCACAAAAAACCTCCTTATTTATGGTCAATTTAGTCAATATTCAATATTGACTAAATAATTGCCTAATAGTTCTGTAAATACAAAGAAAAACAGGGATTTATTTCTCACTTGTAAACAATATTTTAAATTATTGTTGAATAACCTCGACTGCTGGGTTAAATATCGGATTAAACTTCGCTATTAGATCGAGCTATTGTGACACCACTTTCTTTATATCAGGCGGATCTGGAAAAACCTGACTTCTTCGCGGATCCCTCCCAGGCGGCAGCCGTTGAACACCTGCAGCGCCTTTACAGCGATCTGCAGGGGCAAGCTGCTGAGAGCGTAGAAAATGGCTTTCTACCGCGTTTAATAAAAAAGCTGCTTAATAAACCGCTAAAAAACCAGCTTGTGAGAGGATTATATTTCTATGGTGGTGTGGGGCGCGGCAAAACCTATCTGTTAGATCTGTTTTTTCATAGTCTGCCTACAGAGCGAAAACTACGCCTGCATTTTCATCATTTTATGCTTCGAGTGCATAAAGAGCTGGCTGAGTTAGAAGGGCAGGTTAATCCGCTTAAAAAGATTGCTGAAAAATTTTCAGCAGAAACGGATGTTTTATGTTTTGACGAATTTTTTGTTGAAGATATTACTGATGCTATGATCCTGGCCGGTATGTTAGAGGCTCTGTTTGAACAGGGGGTGGTGCTGGCCACCACCTCTAACATTCATCCGGCCGACTTATATAAAAACGGACTGCAGCGGGCGCGCTTTCTACCTGCTATAGAGTTAGTCTGCAGTTTTTGTGAAATAGTTAGTTTAGACGGTGGAAAAGATTACCGTATAGGGCGGTTAATTGAAGCTGAGATTTATCATGCTCCGTTAGATGAAGGAGCGGCTGTGCAGATTGAACAGACTTTCGAAAGCTTAGCTGATGGAGACCGGGTTTATGCTCAGCCGATTGAGATTAACGGGCGCAGTATTGCAGCTGCTGCATATAGTGCTGATACTTTAAGTATTGAATTTGAATCATTGTGCGGCGGCCCTCGCAGTGTATTAGATTATATTGAACTGGCCATTCTTTATCGAACTGTTCTGGTTGCTAATATTAAACAGATGCATGATCAGCATAATGATCTTGCGCGTCGTTTTATCGCTATGGTTGATGAATTTTATGATCGTCACGTAGTGCTTATTATCTCTGCTGAAGTAGAGGTAATGCAGCTGTATGCAGGAACTAAGCTGAGTTTTGAGTTTCAGCGCTGTATTTCCCGGTTACTGGAAATGCAGAGCACAGCCTATCTGCAGCAGGCGCATCAGCGCACAGATTAAAATCTGCCGGGCTGCAGTTTAAGCAGAAAAACAATTATTGTTAATTATTTCAATATTAAGGTGATCTCTGTCGGTTTTTTCTGTACAATCTCGCCGCCCACCTTATCCACTCCCCAAAATAAATATGGTGGATTTGACTACGCTTGACGTATTCGAAGGGATACGAAAAGGCGAAAACTCATTTTTGATTATCAGCTTTGATAATCATATTTTTTAAAATCATTAAATTGGGTATGACTTAATGAAAACTTTTGTTGCTAAACCAGCTGAAGTAAAACGCGACTGGTACGTAGTAGATGCTGAAGGTAAAACTCTTGGTCGTCTAGCTACTGAAATTGCTTTACGTTTACGTGGTAAACATAAAGCGGAATACACTCCTCATGTTGATACTGGTGATTACATCATCGTTGTTAATGCTGAGAAAGTTGCCGTAACTGGTAACAAAGCTAAAGGTAAAATCTACTACCACCACACTGGTTTCATCGGTGGTATCAAAGCAATCAGCTTTGAAGATCTTATTGAACGTGCACCTGAGCGTGTTATTGAGAAAGCTGTTAAAGGTATGCTGCCAAAAGGTCCTCTTGGACGCGCAATGTACCGTAAATTGAAAGTTTATGCTGGTACTGAGCATCAACATTCTGCACAGCAACCACAAGTTTTAGACATCTAATAGGAATAAAACAATGGCAAATCAATACTACGGCACTGGTCGTCGCAAAAGCTCTACAGCTCGTGTGTTCTTAAAAGCAGGTAGTGGTCAAATCACTATCAACAAACGCAACATCGACGAATACTTCGGTCGTGAAACAGCATGTATGGTTGTTCGTCAGCCATTAGAACTTGTTGGTGCTACTGACAAATTCGACCTTAACATCACTGTTAAAGGTGGTGGTACTACTGGTCAGTCTGGTGCTATCCGTCTAGGTATCACTCGTGCATTAATGCAGTATGACGAAACTCTTCGTTCTGAACTACGCGGCGCTGGTTTTGTTACCCGTGATGCACGTATTGTAGAACGTAAGAAAGTTGGTCTACATAAAGCACGTAAACGTCCACAGTTCTCAAAACGTTAATATTTCGTTTTCAGTACTGCAAAAAGCCCGGTTTATACCGGGCTTTTTTTTGGCTATGTCTTAGTTAGCTGTTGTAGATCTACCATACTTAATACATGTGTGAATAACGATACCGGGTTACACTCATGAATGAACAACAATTTATCCCTTTCTTACAACAGCTTAAACAGTTATCCCCCAGTCAGCGACAGCGTCTTCATCATACCCTTGATGATTGTGAGACCTCCACTGAAGAAGTGTTAACTATTAAGGCGACTTTACGCAAGTGCCCACATTGTGAGTCAACTAGTTTAAG
>NZ_AUAM01000088.1 GCF_000428725.1 Psychromonas aquimarina ATCC BAA-1526 | reverse complement strand
TCTAAACTGAGCAGATGCATCACGGCCATGGCCACATCTGCGTGTGAGGTTTCTTTGGTGCGGGCTGCCGTAAAGGTTACCTGCCCGCTGTTTTTGGTAATGGTGCGTTTGATCATTAAGAAGGCATGAACAACATCATCCCACTGACCGTCAAACAGTAAGCGTCCGGCGTTAATGACTTCCCGTGCTTTATAAACCATATGGGTTTTGGTATTGATGCTGTAAGTTATCAGCATCACCTGCGGGAAAAACACCTCGACGAGTTCCGATACCGGCCCGCCGATACCGGAGACATCCATGGCGATTTCCACTACGTTATATTTGTCGGTGAGCGCTTCTATCTGATCCGCCTGGTCCTGGTAAGACAGTCCCTGCAGGCGTAGTTTTTCAATTAAACGGAAGGCGCCGCCTTTACGTTTCGGCGGCAGTGCCGCTACCACAGCTGCTTCATCACCTTGGCCGGATGGGTCGTAACCAATCCAGATCGGGGCATTACCGACCGGTTGCGCCGCATCCATATCCACATCTTTCCAGTCGCCGGCATCCACCTTACAGGCCATCAGTTTTTTAAGGTCGAACACCGAGTGTGAATCATCCAGGAACACGCAGCGCAGCAGGTTATCAAAGATCTCTTTATCCGGGTATTTACGGTGCAGTTTTTCCATATTGAAAAAGTTTGCACCGCCTTCAATGGCATCATCCACGGTTATCATCTGCCGGTAGATACCGTCCGGCCCGAGTGACCCGCCTTTCAGCGCTTTATGGCTGATATCGATCTTGTCTTTTTTACAGCCGGCCCATTTCGGATAGGCTTCATGAGCAATCGAAGAAGGCGTAGAAAGATAAGTGGTGCGCCACTTATCATGCATCGACATGCCGCCGGCTAAATCATCCAGCGTTTTGAATTTCGGGATCCAGAAGACTTCATCAATATACAGATGGCCATGGAAACCCTGGGCGGTGCGCGAGTTGGTTGATAGGAAGTAAAATATCGCGCCGTTGCTCAGCTGAATTTCATCTTTGCCTTTTAACTCCACCTCGCCAATCTGCAGGGCGAACATGCGGATATAGTTTTTAAATATCTCCGACTGTTTTTTAGAGGCCGATAAAAAGACCTGGTTATCCCCGGTTAAAATTGCATCTTCAAAGGCTTCATAGGCAAACAGATAGGTTAAACCAATCTGCCGGGATTTAAGATAAAAGCGCATCCAGTTAAGTTTTGGATCCGCTTTGGTTTTAAGAATATCGGTCTGATATTTGAAAAAGGTTTTATCACGAAAGTTATCTAACAGGTCTTGGGTGATACCGGAAATATCATTCTTCACTTTATTAGCACGGCGTCCTCGGTTTGAACCGTCTTTAGCACTACCGCTGCTGAACTTACGTTTCGGATCACCCATATGAAACTTGAGTAGGAGTTCCAGCTCACGCAGCTGCTTATCGGTTTTTTCATCCACCCAGGTTAAATACGCAATACGCTGCCGTGTCACTAAATCCGGCGGCGAGTCATCACGCAGGGCTTTCCAGCCGAATTTAGCAATCCAGCTTTGAACCGAGCGTTCGCTGACGTCGAGTTCCTCGGCAATTTCGCGGGTTTTACGCTGACGTAAAAAAAGCCCTAATGCGCTGGTCTGCAGAGGGGTATAGAGAATATTGTTTGTGGCGAGTTCATTAGTCATGTTGAAAGTATGCAGTTTCAATTATCACACTTCATAAAAGCCCGTTTTATATGGGCTGGGTAAAAGCAGGCTTGATATAAACAGCTGAAAAAACTGCATAGGATAGAAGTCAGAAAAGATAAACCACAAGGTACTGACTGATGTTTCAAACTAAATATATTTGTATTTTAACCGCCGGCCATACCGTTGACGGCCGGGAAGTGACCCAGGAAACCGTCGACCAGTGTGCAGAAACCTATAGTCCGGATACCTACAACGCCCGGATTAATATTAATCACCGCTCCTACGGCTCCAAGGTCGGCAGCGTCTTAGCCGTAAAAGCGGAAGGGCCTAAGTTACTGGCGCAGTTAAAACCTAATGATCTGTTTTTACACCTGATTCAGCAGGGCCAGTATCTGCATACCTCCTGTGAAATTCAGATGGATTTTGCCAAGACCGGCAAAGCCTATTTAACCGGGTTAGCCCTGACCGATGAGCCGGCCAGTTTAGGCACCGATGAACTGCACCTGTCCGCGAAGCATCCTGGCACTGAACTGTTCTCTAGTAATGAAATGATAACCCCGGAAAAACCTTCTCTTTTAAACAAACTATTCGCCAATAAGGACGATGACATGACCGATAAAGCCACGCTTGAGATGTTCTCTCAGATAAATGAGACAAACGCCAAAACCGCCTCTGCATTAACAGCTCTCACCGGCAGTATTGGAACGTTAACGGAAAAGCTCAGTGTTAAGCCAGAGCAAACAACCGAAACACCTGAAGCCGGTAATACAGAAACCGATAGCGTTGCCGAGTTAACTGAAAAATTAAGTGCTTTAGCCGGCACCGTTGAAAGCCAGCAGACTGAAATCGCAGACTTAACTGAAAAACTGTCCAAGCAGACCGACGAGCCGGAGCGCGACCAGGCGACCGGCGGTAACGGCCTCGACCAGGACGACGTTTTATAAGCGCCGCTTCACCTTAAATTCAATTTGCAGAGAGAGTAACAATGGATAATTTTACACGTAAAAAAATTAGCGCCTTAGAGCTGGCGGTCGCTGAGCAGTACGATACCGCGAATGTGGCGCAGACGTTCAGCATTACCCCTAATAAAGCACAAAAAATTATTGCCCAGGCACGTTTAGAAAACAGCTTTTTAAACCGCATTAATGTGGTGCTGGTGAAAAACCAGCAGGGTGAAGCGATTCGTATTGATGCCACGGGCATGATTGCCGGCACAACCGATACCGAAAGCAAAGACCGTGCGCCTAAAGATCCGCATTCTAAAGGCGGGACAACCTATCACTGTCAGCAGGTGAACTTTGATACCTTGATTAAATACGTGACCCTGGATGCCTGGGCGCATGATCCGAAATTCAAAACTTTAGTGGCAGTGCAGACCCGTAAACAGATTTCAACCAACCAGATTCAAATCGGCTTTTACGGTGAGCGCCGTGCCACCACATCGGATCCGGCTGCTAATCCCAAAGGCCAGGATGTCGCTAAAGGCTGGCTTAAAAAGCTGGAAGAGCAGAATGCGGAGAACTTCTTAACGGAAGGTAAAAATGCCGGTGAAATCCGTATTGGTGAACAGGGCGACTACGTCAACCTGGATGCTGCCGTGAATGATGTCAAACAGATGATTGATCCGGAATTTGAAGACGACGGCGACCTGGTTGCGATTATCGGCTCAGAGCTGCTTGCCGATGATAAAGCCAAATTCTACGACCTGCACGGTAATACGCCGTCTGAAAAAGCGCGCATTGAAGACAAGCAGATTATCGGTACCTACGGCGGCTTGTCTGCTTACAAAGTACCTCACTTCCCAAGTCGCGGGATCATGGTGACCTCCTTTAAAAACCTGTCTATCTATATTCAAAAAGACAGTATTCGCCGCCGTATGGAAGACAATGCCAAGCGTGACCGTTATGAAACCTACCAGTCGCAGAATATGGATTACGTGATTGAAGAGTTAGGCAAAATTGCCGTGGTTAAGTTTGCCAGCGTCAAGCTGACCGATGATAAAGGCGCAACCTGGTCGTAATAATTTAAACAGTTCACCCCCCATAGGCGGCGCTGGTTTATTGCTAATGACGAGTTGTTGACTCGACTTATTGCAATAAAACAAAGCGCTTAGCCTATCTCATTTAAGGATTCAATATGGCGCAGCTGATCTCGAACAAATCAGAGCTTTATCAAAGCGAACTGCCGGCGAGCGCATTTTATCCGGCGCTTAAACTTTCAGAGTTTCAGACGCTGTTTCATTTCTTAGAAGATGAAACAGAGGCCGCCATAGTGCATAACGCCACCATTGAGCGCATTACCGTTCACCGTCAGTTACAGGGGTTAACAGCGAAATACGAAAGCATGGAAGTCTTATCAATGGCGCTGTTTGCAGATGAAAGCACTGCTGAATACCTTTATAAACAGGCGGTATTTTGTAAAACCGCGTCGGCGCTTATAGGTAACCGCCTGGCAACAGATGCCACTAAAGAGGCTGCTGACCGCCAGGAAGCGCTGGAGTCACGCGTTGATAATCTGCTGAGTAATTACCGTAACGCTATTGACCAGTTACTGCTGACCAGTAGCGGTTATACCTTTGAGGTGATCTGATGGAATACCTGCAAAGCCTTAGCGACTACCTGATTAAGCACATTACCAGTAAAGCGGACTTAGAAGCCTGGGCGCAGGATGGTGAACTGCTGTTCAGCCCAAGCGTGGCGGAAGAAGGTTACGAGCTGAGATACCTGTGTAATTTCGAGCTGTCCGATGTGGAAATTAAACCGGCGCGTCTGTTTATGCTCATTGCCAACTGGGTACAGCAGTACAACCCGGACCGGGAATCACAGGGTTTAGAGGCGCCACTGTTTTTTGTTGAGCCGTTAGCTAATAACCGTTACGACCTGGGCGTGAAAATGGAGTTCATCGAGCAGATGAAGTTTGTTGAAGATGCTAACGGTGAATGGTTAGTGGGCGGTAAAAAGAAAAGCCTGCAGAGTGATTTTCAGCAGCCTTTTGATGCAGATAATGCTGAGCAGCTGATTATCTTTGACGGCCATAGCCAAGACAACGGCCTGCACAACTGATGGAAATCAAAACGCCTGAGCAGTTAACCGCGCTGTTAAAAAGCCTCGAGCTCGATGATAAGGCGAAGTTTGAAATTAACCGACAGCTTGCCAACCACACGCGTCGTTTCTTTCGAACCCAAGTAAGAGCACAGCGGGATGTTGATGGTAAAAGCTATGCACCACGCAAGCGCAGAAAGGTCAGTATCGATAACCAGGGTAAGGCAAAAACTAAAAGAAATATGCTCATGGGCATGAGCCGCAACCTGAAAACAGAGGTCAGTGCAGATGCATTCAGTGTCGGCCTGGTCGGCTTAGAGGGACATATCGCGAAGATACACAATGAAGGTAAGTCGGTTGTTTACACGCGCCGAATCAATGGTTTCTTTAACAGCAAAACAAACAGCTGGGAAGGCGGCCGCAAACAAAAAGCAGCTTATCAAATGCCTAAAAGAACCATGGTTGGTTGGACGCCGGAATTACAGCGACAGATTGCACAAATTATTTTAAGTGAAATGAAACCCAAGTAGGGGAAGTTATGCAGACATTCAAAATCAAACCCAACGTAAAAGGGAAAATAGTACGTGATCCGATTACCTACGAAGCGCTTAAGCCGGCAGGAGAAGTAAAACCCAGGAACAGCTATTGGCTACGCAGAATCAGTGACGGCGATGTGGTTGAACTATCCACTGACAAACACAAGAAGGAAGAGTAAATGAGCAGTATCAGCTTTAATGAAGTCCCGGCTAATATTCGTGTCCCGGGCGTTTTTATCGAAATAGATAACAGCCTAGCTAACAGCGGTGAAGATATTCAGCGCGTGTTGATTGTCGGGACTAAAAGTGGTGGAGATACCGATAATGATGTTGTTGTTTCCACGGTTACTCCGGACGCGGCCGCTAAACGGTTCGGGGCAGGCAGTCAGATTCATACTATGGTGACTGCCTTCTATGAGCAGAATGTCGCCTTGCCGATGTACAGTGTGGCGGTTGCCGGTAATGACCTGGGCAGTGCCTTGGCGGCAACGGGTGATGACCAGTACCACCATATTGTCTGTGCGCTTAATGATGAAACTAATGTACGTGTATTAGCTGATTTTTTACAGGCGCGTTACCACGCACTGCAGCAGATTCCCGGGCTGGCTTATATCGCTAAAAAAGCAGTGCACAGCGCGCTGGTTACTTACGGTGAACTGTTTAACAGTCCGTTTATCAGTGTAATGCCG
>NZ_AUAM01000087.1 GCF_000428725.1 Psychromonas aquimarina ATCC BAA-1526 | reverse complement strand
CGGCATTACACTGATAAACGGACTGTTAAACAGTTCACCGTAAGTAACCAGCGCGCTGTGCACTGCTTTTTTAGCGATATAAGCCAGCCCGGGAATCTGCTGCAGTGCGTGGTAACGCGCCTGTAAAAAATCAGCTAATACACGTACATTAGTTTCATCATTAAGCGCACAGACAATATGGTGGTACTGGTCATCACCCGTTGCCGCCAAGGCACTGCCCAGGTCATTACCGGCAACCGCCACGCTGTACATCGGCAAGGCGATATTCTGCTCATAGAAGGCAGTCACCATAGTATGAATCTGACTGCCTGCCCCGAACCGTTTAGCGGCCGCGTCCGGAGTAACCGTGGAAACAACAACATCATTATCGGTATCTCCACCACTTTTAGTCCCGACAATCAACACGCGCTGAATATCTTCACCGCTGTTAGCTAGGCTGTTATCTATTTCGATAAAAACGCCCGGGACACGAATATTAGCCGGGACTTCATTAAAGCTGATACTGCTCATTTACTCTTCCTTCTTGTGTTTGTCAGTGGATAGTTCAACCACATCGCCGTCACTGATTCTGCGTAGCCAATAGCTGTTCCTGGGTTTTACTTCTCCTGCCGGCTTAAGCGCTTCGTAGGTAATCGGATCACGTACTATTTTCCCTTTTACGTTGGGTTTGATTTTGAATGTCTGCATAACTTCCCCTACTTGGGTTTCATTTCACTTAAAATAATTTGTGCAATCTGTCGCTGTAATTCCGGCGTCCAACCAACCATGGTTCTTTTAGGCATTTGATAAGCTGCTTTTTGTTTGCGGCCGCCTTCCCAGCTGTTTGTTTTGCTGTTAAAGAAACCATTTATTCTGCGCGTGTAGACCACGGACTTCCCTTCATTGTGTATCTTCGCGATGTGTCCCTCTAAGCCGACCAGGCCGACACTGAATGCATCTGCACTGACCTCTGTTTTCAGGTTGCGGCTCATGCCCATGAGCATATTTCTTTTAGTTTTTGCCTTACCCTGGTTATCGATACTGACCTTTCTGCGCTTGCGTGGTGCATAGCTTTTACCATCAACATCCCGCTGTGCTCTTACTTGGGTTCGAAAGAAACGACGCGTGTGGTTGGCAAGCTGTCGGTTAATTTCAAACTTCGCCTTATCATCGAGCTCGAGGCTTTTTAACAGCGCGGTTAACTGCTCAGGCGTTTTGATTTCCATCAGTTGTGCAGGCCGTTGTCTTGGCTATGGCCGTCAAAGATAATCAGCTGCTCAGCATTATCTGCATCAAAGGGCTCCTGAAAATCACTCTGCAGGGTTTTCTTTTTGCCCTCCACTAACCATTCGCCGTTGACATCTTCGACAAACTTCATCTGCTCGATAAACTCCATTTTTACGCCCAGGTCGTAACGGTTATTGGCCAGAGGCTCAACAAAAAACAGCGGTGCATCTAAGCCCTGTGTATCCCGGTCCGGGTTGTACTGCTGTACCCAGTTAGCAATCAACATAAACAGGCGCGCCGGTTTAACTTCCACGTCAGACAGCTCAAAACTACACATATATCTGAGCTCGTAGCCTTCCTCTGCTACGCTTGGGCTGAACAGCAGTTCACCATCCTGCGCCCAGGCTTCTAAATCCGCTTTGCTGGTAATATGCTTAATCAGGTAGTCACTAAGACTCTGCAGGTATTCCATCAGATCATCTCAAAGGTGTAACCGCTGTTGGTCAGCAGTAACTGGTCAATGGCGTTACGGTAATTACTCAGCAGGTTATCAACGCGTGATTCGAGCGCTTCCTGCCGGTCGGCAGCTTCTTTAGTGGCATCCGTTGCCAGGCGGTTACCGATAAGTGCCGAAGCGGTTTTACAAAATACCGCCTGCTTATAAAGCGACTCAGCCGTGCTTTCGTCTTCAAACAGCGCCATGGACAGAACTTCCATACTTTCGTATTTTGCAGTTAAGCCGGTTAACTGGCGGTGAACGGTGATGCGCTCAATGGTGGCGTTATGCACAATGGCAGCCTCTGTTTCATCTTCTAAAAAATGAAACAACGCCTGAAACTCCGAGAGTTTAAGCGCCGGATAAAATGCGCTCGCCGGCAGTTCGCTTTGATACGCCTCTGATTTGTTCGAGATCAGCTGAGCCATGTTTAATCCTTAAATGAGATAGGCTAAGCGCTTTGTTTTATTGCAATAAGTCGAGTCATAAACTCATCATTAGCAATAAACCAGCGCCGCCTATGGGGGGTGAACCTTTATTTCCAATTTAATCCGCGCCAATGCGCCGTCATCAATTTGGAGGGTGAACTGTTACGACCAGCTTGTGCCTTTATCATCGGTCAGCTTGACGTTAGCAAACTGAACCGCTGCAATCTTGCCTAACTCTTCAATCACGTAATCCATATTCTGCGACTGGTAGGTTTCATAGCGGTCACGCTTGGCATTGTCTTCCATACGGCGGCGGATACTGTCTTTCTGGATATAGATAGACAGGTTTTTAAAGGAGGTCACAATGATCCCGCGGCTTGGAAAGTGAGGCACTTTGTAAGCGGATAAACCGCCGTAGGTACCGATAATCTGCTTATCTTCAATGCGCGCTTTTTCAGACGGGGTATTACCGTGCAGGTCGTAGAATTTGGCTTTATCATCCGCAAGCAGTTCAGAGCCGATAATGGCAACCAGGTCGCCGTCGTCTTCAAATTCCGGATCAATCATCTGCTTTACATCATTCACGGCAGCATCCAGGTTGACGTAATCACCCTGCTCACCGATACGGATTTCACCGGCATTTTTACCTTCCGTTAAGAAGTTTTCCGCGTTCTGCTCTTCCAGCTTTTTAAGCCAGCCCTTAGCCACATCCTGGCCTTTTGGATTAGCAGCCGGATCCGATGTGGCGGCACGGCGTTCACCGTAAAAGCCGATTTGAATCTGGTTGGTTGAAATCTGTTTACGGGTCTGAACCGCCACTAAGGTTTTGAATTTCGGATCGTGCGCCCAGGCATCCAGGGTCACGTATTTAATCAAGGTATCAAAGTTCACCTGCTGACAGTGATAGGTCGTCCCGCCTTTAGAATGCGGGTCTTTCGGTGCACGGTCTTTGCTTTCTGTATCGGTTGTGCCGGCAATCATGCCTGTTGCATCAATACGAATCGCTTCACCCTGCTGATTTTTCACCAGCACAACATTAATGCGGTTTAAAAAGCTGTTTTCTAAACGAGCCTGGGCAATGATTTTTTGTGCTTTATTGGGCGTAATGCTAAACGTTTGCGCCACATTAGCGGTATCGTACTGCTCAGCAACCGCCAGCTCTAAGGCACTAATTTTTTTACGCGTAAAATTATCCATTTATTATCTCTCTACAAATTTAAATTTAAGGTGAAGCGGCGCTTATAAAACGTCGTCCTGGTCGAGGCCGTTACCGCCGGTCGCCTGGTCACGCTCCGGCTCATCGGTCTGCTTCGACAATTTTTCAGTTAAGCTGCCGATTTCAGTCTGCTGACTTTCAACCGTGCTGGTTAAGGCGCTTAATTTTTCAGTTAGCTCGGCAACGGCCTCAGTATCTGCATTGCCGCCTTGCGGCGCTTCGGTTTCTTGATTTGGCTTAACACTGAGCTTTTCCGTTAACGTTCCAATACTGCCGGTAAGCGCTGTTAATGCAGAGGCGGTTTTGGCGTTTGTCTCATTTATCTGAGAGAACATCTCAAGCGTGGCTTTATCGGTCATGTCATCGTCCTTATTGGCGAATAGTTTGTTTAAAAGAGAAGGTTTCTCCGGAGTTATCATTTCATTACTAGAGAGCAGTTCTGTGCCTGGATGCTTCGCGGAGAGGTGCAGTTCATCGGTGCCTAAACTGGCCGGCTCATCGGTCAGGGCTAGTCCGGTTAAATAGGCTTTGCCGGTCTTGGCAAAGTCCATCTGAATTTCACAGGAGGTATGTAAATACTGGCCCTGCTGAATCAGGTGTAAAAACAGATCATTAGGTTTTAACTGCGCCAGTAACTTAGGCCCTTCCGCTTTTACGGCTAATACGCTGCCGACCTTGGAGCCGTATGAGCGGTGATTAATATTAATCCGGGCGTTGTAGGTGTCCGGGCTATAGGTTTCTGCACACTGGTCGACGGTTTCCTGGGTCACTTCACGGCCGTCAACAGTATGACCCGCAGTTAAAATACAAATATATTTAGTTTGAAACATCAGTCAGTACCTTGTGGTTTATCTTTTCTGACTTCTATCCTATGCAGTTTTTTCAGCTGTTTATATCAAGCCTGCTTTTACCCAGCCCATATAAAACGGGCTTTTATGAAGTGTGATAATTGAAACTGCATACTTTAAAAATGACTAATGAACTCACCACAAATGACAATATTCTCTATACCCCAATGCAGACCACAGCATTAGGGCTTTTTTTACGTCAGCGTAAAACCCGCGAAATTGCCGAGGAACTCGACGTCAGCGAACGCTCGGTTCAGAGCTGGATTGCTAAATTCGGCTGGAAAGCCCTGCGTGATGACTCGCCGCCGGATTTAGTAACACGGCAGCGTATTGCTTATTTAACCTGGGTGGATGAAAAAACCGATAAGCAGCTGCGTGAGCTGGAAGTGCTGCTGAAGTTTCATATGGGGGATCCGAAACGCAAGTTCAGCAGCGGTAGTGCTAAAGACGGTTCAAACCGAGGGCGCCGTGCTAATAAAGTGAAGAATGATATTTCCGGTATTACCCAGGATCTGTTAGATAACTTTCGTGATAAAACCTTTTTCAAATACCAGACCGACATTCTTAAAACCAAAGCAGATCCAAAACTTAACTGGATGCGCTTTTATCTTAAGTCCCGACAGATTGGTTTAACTTACCTGTTTGCCTATGAAGCCTTTGAAGATGCGATTTTAACCGGGGATAACCAGGTGTTTTTATCGGCCTCTAAAAAGCAGTCGGAGATATTTAAAAACTATATCCGTATGTTCGCCCTGCAGATTGGTGAAGTAGAGTTAAAAGGCAAAGATGAAATTCAGCTGAGCAACGGCGCGATATTTTACTTCTTATCCACCAACTCGCGCACCGCGCAGGGCTTCCACGGTCATCTGTATATTGATGAAGTCTTCTGGATCCCGAAATTCAAAACCCTGGATGATTTAGCCGGCGGCATGTCGATGCATGATAAGTGGCGCACCACTTATCTTTCCACTCCCTCATCGATTGCCCATGAAGCCTATCCGAAATGGGCCGGCAGTAAAAAAGACAAGATTGATATCAGCCATAAAGCGCTGAAAGACGGGTCACTCGGGCCGGACGGCATCTACCGGCAGATGATCACCGTGGATGACGCCATTGAAGGCGGTGCAAACTTTTTCAATATGAAAAAACTGCACCGTAAATATCCGGATAAAGAAATCTTCGATAATCTGCTGCGCTGCGTGTTCCTGGATGATTCACACTCTGTGTTCGACCTTAAAAAGCTGATGGCCTGTAAGGTGGATGCCAGCGACTGGAAAGATGTGGATATGGATGCGGCGCAACCGGTCGGTAATGCCCCGATCTGGATTGGTTACGACCCATCCGGCCAAGGTGATGAAGCAGCTGTGGTAGCGGCACTGCCGCCGAAACGTAAAGGCGGCGCCTTCCGTTTAATTGAAAAACTACGCCTGCAGGGACTGTCTTACCAGGACCAGGCGGATCAGATAGAAGCGCTCACCGACAAATATAACGTAGTGGAAATCGCCATGGATGTCTCCGGTATCGGCGGGCCGGTATCGGAACTCGTCGAGGTGTTTTTTCCGCAGGTGATGCTGATCACTTACAGCATCAATACCAAAACCCATATGGTTTATAAAGCACGGGAAGTCATTAACGCCGGACGCTTACTGTTTGACGGTCAGTGGGATGATGTTGTTCATGCCTTCTTAATGATCAAACGCACCATTACCAAAAACAGCGGGCAGGTAACCTTTACGGCAGCCCGCACCAAAGAAACCTCACACGCAGATGTGGCCATGGCCGTGATGCATCTGCTCAGTTTAGA
>NZ_AUAM01000086.1 GCF_000428725.1 Psychromonas aquimarina ATCC BAA-1526 | reverse complement strand
ATATTCAGCAACTTTGTCATTGCCGATAAAGGCATCCGCTTCACCTTTTACAACAGTTTCTAGTGCCTCAAGTACACCGTTAACCAGAACCAGCTCAATTTCGGGATGATTATCGGAAAGGTAGCCCTGTATCGCCCATCCTTGCGCCACCACGACTTTTTTCCCGTGAAGTGCTTTGATATCTTCAATTACAGGCGCATTTTCAGCTGTAATAAAATGATTACGCATATCTAAGATAGCGTCAGAAAAGAGCCCCATCGCCTCCCTTTCTTTGGTTTTAGAAAGAGAGTGTAAAATATCTATCGTTTTTTCCTTAAAAAGAACAACCAGTTCACTCCACAAATAACCGTTTACAAATTTGAATTCAAGCCCGGTTTTTAAACCGATAAGTTTGATAAGGTCTATGCTATACCCCATCGGTTCACCGCTTTCAGCAAAATCAAAGGGAGGCCAGTCAAGTTCGTTGGAAACTTTAAGCTGCGGGTTGTCCCTTATAAACTCTTGCTCTTCTTTATTTAACGTGGTGATTTTGGAAACCTGTCCGATAACATCGGTTTTAAGCTGCTCAGGCGAAGCTGAGGAGGAGGTTTTCTCACCTTTTTCATTAAACAAGAAGAGCTCACTTTCCGGCAGAGTGGCCTGCTTTGCCAAAAATGCAGATATCCCACTCATGGTGATACCTGCCCCTAAAACAATACCACTTGTATTAATATTCCTCGCATAAGTAATACCTGGAGAGTTCAGACTATTAAAATTATAAGGCTCGGTCTTCACCACCCCTTTTGTAGCGGAAGCTTTTTTAAACCAGGGCCTTTGTCTCGGGTCATAATTACTCTTTTCGTTTTTTTTGCCTATCAGCCTGAAATCCGCATCGAGATATTCGCTATACTTAATCGCATTCTTTTGATGTGAAATAATCCTGACAGCAAGCCATCTGCTATTTTTAGGAGCATTGAAGTACTCATGCATTCCTTCAGCAACCTTTAAATTAATCAGTTGATAAAAGTCCCCATTTTCATCGCCGACATACAACGAATAAATAGCCGGATTCTCAACAATGGCTTTTGCAAAAAAATTCATGGTTGAATAGTATTGATGATAATCAGATAAATCTTGCAGGCCGGGGTATTCAGCAGCCATATTAATTATAGTTGCCGATTTACTGTCAATAAGCTTTATGCGGTCGGAAACTCTCTGGGATATATGAATAAAAGACGTTTTGGCGGCCGCCAACGACAAACGATTGCTGAAATAGTACTGCTGACCTATCAGCAGTAAGGCAATAAAAAATGTAATAATGAAAAAAATGAATAAGATATTACTGCGAATTGAAAATAATTTATGCACTTTTCCACTTTTCATTTTTTAAAGCTCCATTGTGCCGGTCACTAAGTTAGATTAACAGCCTCATTGTCACGCTTGGTATTGTTATATTTAAGATAACTCTGCCTCATCCATGAAAAAGAAACGAACGGCTTTCCTTTAGGTGCAGTTAAACAGCTAAAGAATAAAAATGCTTTACAGCACCACCTCTTCTGTATTGTTCATCTGACCTGATGAAGCATTTTATATCACTCAGGCCGGTGTTCGTCGTCTCTGCTCCTGCTATAGATTTAAATTCTAGTGTGACTGACCTATTCACTTCATTGCGTCATGGTTTTGCCGGCCATGTTATTAACAGGCTTTAGCAGCCGCAGCCTAGTATTAAGTTTCTATTCGTCATCAATACGTTTTGTCATTGGCCTTCTTAAAATGCCACCTCACGGTGATGCCCAGAGTCGTTGAATGATAAATAACCCCGGATTAACGAAAGAGGCATGTCATCTAATTGCTCAATAACTGATCGTTGCAACAAAACTGAGCCAAGGCATAACATGCAGGCTCTTTTTAAGCTTAACTTTATTTATGGTTTAAAAACGACTTTTACCGCATCAGTTACGTCAGCGTCATCCACGTAAGCAATAGCGTTGGCATTATTCGCCACTTCAAACACCGCCACCGAAGGTGATGCTACTGTTTTGGGGGGCTTAGCTTTACCGGTAAAGATCAACTTAGACCAATAAGCCTGCAGCTGTCCTTCATTTTTATCGGTAGCAAGTTCATGAAAGCTAATACGTAATATGTCGCCTTTATTATATTCAATCACAACTGGAGTGGCACCGTTAGGCAGTTTTTTCAGTTTACCTAAAAACAACTTTTTCACTTCGGTTTTAGATAAAGCATCCGGGCCAGCTGGATTAGCAATAACGACCGGAGCAGCTAAGCTACTCAAGCTAAACACGCTCAAAGAAAGAGCCAATAATAAGTTCTTCATAACTCCTCCTAAAATACGCTGTCAAATACGATGCTGTATATGGCTGTACTATCTTCAGTTGCTGTGCCACTGACTTTGTTTGCTAACAAACCTTTGGTATCACCAAAGCCATTTACAAAAGTAGCATCAAACTTCACGGATAGATTAGATAACAACTCATAACGTAAACCTAAAGAATATGAAGTCCGCTTACCATTGTAAATAAAAGATGAATCGACCGGTACTAATGAACCACTCGGTCCAAGAGGCAGCATTACATCAATGCGCTCATCATCATCTTGAGTCTTCATTCCAGCTACTGTGCCATAAGGCATGACTTTTCCAAAACGGTAACCTAAAGTTAGGTAACCAGAATCAACATCAGGATATGCTCCTTCAACGGTTGCTCGAGTTACCTCAGACACTACGAGTAATGAACCATTGTCGTAACTAAAGCCTCCCCCAAAAAAGTCAGACTTATTTTTATCTGATAGGACTTGATAATCCGGCTGGTTCGTTTGAGAAACCGTCACTTTTGATATCCCATATACCATGCGCAAAGTGAAATTATCAATCATCCAGGTTAGGTTCATCCCGAGAATGTCATCGTAGTTCGCACTACCTTCTTCCGACTGCCCCCAAAAGCCTTGTACAGATAACGTTGAATCATCAAACTCAAAGTCGTAACTACTATCTACCCCTACAAAAGAGTTAAATGGAACAAAGCCATATACTTCTTCAGGTGGACGAGCCCAGGGTTGGGCGTAACCTACTTCGAGATAATCCGAGTACATGTACAATGGCAGACGTAACTTACCAGCACGTACCGTTATGTAGTTATCAAAGGTGTGTTTTAGGTAAGCCCACTCTACTTCAGGACTAAAATCATCTTTACCACGAGCCACCAACTGCACCGTTATACTAGTATTATCAGCTAAAGCAAAGTCACCCTGTAGACCAACTAAGGTTAGGTTGTTAAAGTCGTAATCATCCGAAGAACCTGCATAACCTAAGTTATTGTTAGACTGGTTAATGCCAACACTGTAAAATCCATTAAAGTCAATTCGAGCCCAAGCATTTTCTTGATTTTGTGCACGTAGGACCTGTACCTCTTGCTCAAGTTGACTCACTCGTTGATCGAGAGCTTCGTCTGCCATAACTGCGCCACTC
The DNA here is from genome assembly GCF_000428725.1 of Psychromonas aquimarina ATCC BAA-1526. Lineage (GTDB taxonomy): Bacteria > Pseudomonadota > Gammaproteobacteria > Enterobacterales > Psychromonadaceae > Psychromonas > Psychromonas aquimarina. Next base: position 2,806 of record NZ_AUAM01000086.1, on the reverse strand, counting down.
AAGACACATAATGGTAACGCTTGCCATACTTTTAAGTCCATGAAACACCTCCTTTTTGTTTCTTACTTACACTTTAAATTGGTTAATAACATCACTTAAACGTTGAACGACTTGCCTAACATCTTCGCTGACGTGGTCTATTTCACTAGAGCCTTTCGCGACCGCGAGAGATATTTGTTGAATGTCGTTAACACTGCTGTGTATCAAATTTGATGTTTGGGTTTGATGATCGGTAGCAGCTGCAATCTGCTCATTCACCGCATGAATGGATTCCACTTTACTGGTAATATCCATGAGCGACTTACCCGCTTGGGCTGATTGCTCAACACTCAAACCAGCTTGCTCTATACCTCGGTTCATCGCCTCTACGGCGGAACTCGAGCCTTTTTGTAACTCTTCTAATACTTGCTGAATTTCTTGAGTTGAACCTTGTGTCCGCGAAGCTAAAGTACGGACTTCGTCGGCAACGACAGCAAAACCACGACCTTGCTCTCCAGCACGCGCTGCTTCAATGGCCGCGTTTAACGCTAATAAGTTTGTTTGTTCAGCAATACCTCGAATCGAATCAAGAATCATCCCTGCGTTATTAGTGTGTTCCTCTAATTGATCAATCGCTTGTGCAGTGCTGTTAACTTGTTCGGCTAAGTTATTAATGACCAAAATGGTACTTTCAACAACTTGATTACCTTCTTGCGCAGTATTATTGGCTGATGAAGCCTCTTCTGAGGCTTGCGAAGCAAAGTTGGCAATGTGATGAACGCTGCTGAGCATTTCTTCAATGGCAGCACTTACCGCCTCCACAGAGTGATTCTGAGACTCAATGCTTGAAACGGTATGTTTGCTGGTTTCCATCAAACGCGATGACACGCCTTGTAACGCATGGACAGTTTCTGTGGTGGTAGCAATACTGCTCTGCATCTTGCGTATGAACTGATTAAACCAATGCACTAGCGCAGCAATTTCATCTTTACCGTCATAATCTACACGGACAGTTAAATCACCTTCTCCCTCGGCAATTTCACGCAGTGAAGAGGTTACTTGGGCTATTGAGTTAACAATGCTGCGGGTAGTCATGACGCCAACGGCAATTACCACCACTATTGTAGCGATACCCAAAATAATCCCAGTTATGACAGCTGATTGAGAACTCAAAATGGTTGTGTCGATAGTCTCGTTAAACGCTTTTTCGGTACTGATTCGAAGCGTAGCGATACCTTGGGTAAGCTCTTGCAAGACAGCAGCTGAACTTTCTGCTTTTACAGGTAAGGTGGCAAAGTCAGCACTACCATTAATCAAACTTAAGGCAATTTCTCGCGCCGGCCCATAATAATTATTGAGCAAGCCTTGCAGGTGTTCAACATCTTGTTGAGCACTTGGCAATACTTGCTGCAACTCATTCAGTTTGCTCCTCAGTAACTGCTGCTGTTCATCAGCAACAGTTAAGGATTCTTCTTCACCAGTAGTAACAGCAGTTTGCAGCAGTTGATCGATGTTATACAACGCATTTTGCGCAACAATAGCTGTATCCAGTGCAGGGAAATACTGATCGCGAATTTGCTCTATGCTGAACTGGCTTTGTTGCTGAACCAACATGCTCTTAACTAAGTAAACAGCAAATCCCACAACGGCTATCGTCGCCAGGATTCCAACCTTATGGCTTATTTTTAGACGCCTAGTCAAGCCCATTTATACCACTCCATGTGAATATAAGTATCGGTAACTCATTTATCCTCAGCTTCATACCACGTCAACATATTACTATATTGAAATGTAAGTTTATTTGCTTTCAAAAGTTGGCAATGCTCACAGATGTTATCTGTAATATAAAACCTTTAAAGCGTCAGTTAACTTTATTATTTATTTTATAAAAAAGTTACAGGGATAAAAATAACGGCACCACTTAAGTGTAGTCTCCTGTTAGTGTTTTAGCATTATTAAAATTTGTGATAAAAATTATAAAATGAGTATAATAAGTGGAAAGTATAGAATTTTAAATATTGTTTTTTTGCAGTTACTACGTATGACATTCAACAAATCCGACATTTGTTTATTTGAAGCTGTTGAGCGAGCTCTGCAACAGCTAATTAAGACATAGTCAAACAAAAGTTATTCTCTAAATTCATCAGATCATCACAGATGATTTTTACTGAAAGTTGTCAGATGAATTGATTTTATCTATTTATTTTCATAGCGCTAAATGTTTGAGTCTACTCACTGATTCGAAAGCGAAGACGTTGCCCAGCACTGCACCTAATATCCACACTGTTGAACTGCTAATAAAAATTTCTGTTCCTAGTACAGTAAATGCAAGAAAAGTAATGACGCTATAAGCAATAAAATAAAGATATTTTCTATAGCTAAGAGCACGGATTTCATCACGTTTTAAAACTAAGCTGCATAATCCAGCCCCTAACGTTGCGAAGAACAGACCACAGAAAAGATAGAAAACAATATCTGGTGTTGCCAAATGTAGGTTGTAGAACAGTTTGCTTTCTTGTCCGAACCCCAGACCAAATTGGGGGCAGATACTTAGAGTCATAACTCCGGATGTAACATTGAGTAGGGTCATTTTACTGTAGACTTTCCAGAGAGGTGGGCAGAGGTCTTCTTCTACCATTTGCAGAATCGCATTATCGACTTGTTTGTCGGGAGCTGTTGGTTTGTTTTCAATAAACTCAGAAAATTCGTGTAATATTTGATGTTCAGAGTCAGTTTTTTTCATAGTTCATTTCCTTTGCCGTCATTAATTTACGAAGCTTGCGAATGGTACGACTGATTATTTGACGTGAATTGTCAGCAGACATTT
>NZ_AUAM01000085.1 GCF_000428725.1 Psychromonas aquimarina ATCC BAA-1526 | reverse complement strand
GTAAACGATCTTCCGCTTGGCCGTAATATTGATGAAATGCTGCGCATGGTAGATGCACTGCAGTTCCATGAAGAACACGGTGAAGTTTGTCCTGCACAATGGGCTAAAGATAAAGCCGCTATGGACGCTTCTACAGAAGGTGTTGCGAAGTACTTATCTGAGCATTCAGACGATCTGTAATTAAAGACTTCAGTTAACCAGCTCTCCAGCCAATTAACTAAGAATAAAACGGCCTCTTTATCGAGGTCGTTTTTGTACCTGCTGTAGGTTTGGATGAGCTGCAGATAAAACGGCTATGGATGATTCTACAGAAGGTGCTGCAGCTGCGTTAACAAAGAAAGCCTATCTGAGCACTCAGACGATCTGTAATTAAAGACTTCAGTTAACCAGCTCTCCAGCCAATTAACTAAGAATAAAACGGCCTCTTTTTAGAGGCCGTTTTTGTCTCTGCGCAGCAGAATAAAGTCAGAGATAGAATTAGCTAACTCAAAAAACACTATCAGTGGAAATACCGCTCATAAATGTACTGTACATTTATTTAAGTGAAGAATAATAAGCTGCAATATTAGCGATATCTGTATCAGAAAGCATAGATGCCTGCGGCTGCATAATTGCAGACATACCGCCTTGACGCTGCCCGGATTTGTAGGCTTTCAATGAAGATACAAGATAAGCTTCCTGCTGGCCTTTTAAATTAGGGTAAATAGGCACAGCAGAGACACCGTCTGCCCCATGACAAGCGGCACATACAACTGATTTAGCTTTACCTGCTTCGATATCGGCAGCTGAGACCATAGTTGGTAACGTCAATATTAACGATGCGAGTAATAACTTTTTCATAATAATTCCTTTAATTCCGTGTAAACGATGCATCATTGTAGACAGTTATACATCACCATGCATAAAAAAATGAACAGAATGAGAGATCAACGAATATGGTAAAGATCATTGATCTTATCCAGATTATCGAAATTCATTTTAAGATCTTTTAAACGTCCGTCTTCCACAGAATATACAAGCCCATGAACCGTCAGCTCCTGTCCTTTCGCCCAGGCTTCCTGCACACAAGTGGTATGACAGACATTTTTAGCCTGCTCAACCACGTTAAGTTCTGTTAAGTGATCTAAGCGCTGTTTATCTGTCATCTGATCAGAAAAGGTGTCACTGTATTTAACATAGATATCTTTAATATTACGCAGCCAGCCGTCGATCAGATCAAAAGACTGTTTCTGCATAGCAGCTTTAATACCGCCGCAGTCATAATGCCCGGTTACAATAATATGCTTAACTTTTAATACATCTACCGCGTATTTAATCACAGACATACAGCTTAAGTCGGTGTGCACCACTAAGTTGGCAATATTGCGATGTACAAATATATCACCAGGCATCATTCCTAATAACTGGATTGCCGGAACACGGCTGTCTGAACAACCAATCCATAAATAATCGGGTGACTGCTGCTCTGCTAACTGTGAAAAGAAAGTCGGATCTTCCTGACTTATTTTTGTCGCCCACTCTTCATTATTCTTTAATAAATCGTCTAATAAACTCACTCTTGACCCTTTATCTATTGTGCTGTTTGTGCCAATAAAGAATAATGTCTTTACTACTCACTTTGGAAATATTTATGCTTATACCATATCAGGATCTAGACTCAGATACATTACATAACTTAATCGAGTATTTTATATTACGTGAAGGGACCGACTACGGAGAGCAGGAGATATCCTTACCTGAAAAAACAGCAAAAGTACTGCAGCAGTTAAAAGAAGGCAGTGTTGTTATCCTGTATTCCGAACTATCAGAAAGTGTCACTCTTATTCACCGAGACCAGCTTACTGCCCGGCAGCAGAATTTAAGTAACCATTAGAGGTATTTTATACAGGAGAGATATGTCAATCACCCTCACCTTGAAGATCATAAAACCGCTTTATGAAGAAAAAACAGCAAAGGTCAACAGCCCTAAAAGATAAAAGGGCTAGACCAAATTCATAATAAAATAATCAAGCAAACTAGAAAATAATTGAGCTTTATGACAAAGATCTAATTTCTTTAATAACATAACAGCATAAATATTATCGACGGCACATAAAAAGAGATACAATCAGGTGTACTAACGGTGGTTGCATTGCCATCAACTCGTGTTGAAAAAATAACAACAAGAGATAGCCTATTAGCTATTCAATACCTACTTAAGGGAAATTTATGATCATTACCAAACCTCAAACAGATCCAACATTAGAATGGTTTTTATCACACTGTCATACGCATAAATACCCAGCTAAAAGTATGCTTATCCACGCCGGAGAAAAAGCCGATACCCTTTACTTTATTGTAAAAGGCTCGGTAGCAGTTGTGATCAAAGACGAAGATGGTAAAGAGATGATCTTATCATACCTGAATCAGGGTGATTTTATCGGTGAGTTAGGTTTATTTGAAAAAGAAGAAAACCCAATTCGCAGCGCATCTGTAAAAGCTAAAACACCATGTGAAGTAGCTGAAATTTCTTATAAAAAATTCAACCAGCTGATCACTGTAAATCCTGAAATCTTAATGCGCTTATCCAGCCAGATGGCTAACCGTCTACAGATCACCAGCCAGAAAGTCGGCAACTTAGCATTCTTAGACGTTACCGGGCGTATTGCAAATACATTACTAGATCTTGCTAAACAGCCGGACGCAATGACACATCCGGACGGAATGCAGATTAAAATCACTCGTCAGGAAATCGGCCAGATTGTAGGCTGTTCTCGTGAAACTGTCGGCCGAATCCTTAAAATGCTTGAAGAGCAGGGTCTTATCTCGGCTCACGGTAAAACGATTGTGGTATTTGGTACCCGATAAGTTAACCGCTGTATATCTTAAAAAACCGCTTAACTGCGGTTTTTTTGTACCTAAAATTCGAAATAGAGATCTGCTCCTCTATTTATATATCACTTATTTATCATACTACTGTAGGTTTATATAAAGGCTTAGTTATATCGAATTAACACAGAGATTCTTAAAGGATTTAAGGCATGTCGAAAACTCAAGTTAAACATAGATTTACATTGCATTTTCATATTACAACATTATTTACTGTACTGATTCTATTATCCAGCTCACTGGTCGGCTGGTACAGTTACAAACAGTTAAGCCAGTCAATAATTGATTCTGGAAAGTTAATTTTTAAAGAAGCAAACGAAAAACTTGAAAAAAAAGTGTTAACGGAAAGCTTATACACCCGGATAATGCTTAAAATTTTAGCGGCCTCTGAATTAACAGAAAACAGTGAACTAAAACAGAAACAGTCTGCTGTCGCGCAGTTAAAAGAGATGCTCGACGGCAGCAAAAATATCAAAGCTTTGTTTATCGCCTATTCTAACGATGATTTTTTTCTATTTAGAAAAATTGTTTTAGGAGAATATGCGCAGGAGTTTAATGCTCCGGCACAGAGCAGCTATATGCTCACCCAGCTTAACAACGGCGACGCAGTACATTACTTTTACGATCAGAATCTGAAGCTTACTCTGGAGGTCAAGGATCCGAGTTATCAGTTAGAGTCTAAATCCCGCCCCTGGTATATCGAAGCACAGAAATCTTCTCAAATAACCACAACAGATGCTTATATCTTTTATTCAAGCCAGGAACTTGGCATTACCATGGCCAAATATGATCCAGACCATGGTGCAGTTATTGGTGCAGATTACACTTTGAGCGACTTATCGGATCTATTAAAAGAGTTCCAGTCATCACCTAACTCTCAGCAGATTATTGTTAATAAAAGTGGACAGGTCATTGCATATCAGAATAAGCAGAGCCTGCTTTCAAAGTCAGGAAAACTAAACCGCTTAAAATTAATCTCAGAAATGGACCATCCGGTTCTACAATACGCCTTTGAACATTACAAAAATCAGCACAACAGCATACAATTCACCTATAACGGCCGGCAGTGGTTAGGGAAAGTCAGCCGTTTGCGGGGAAACGACGATTTCTACTTAGCCCAGTTAGTCCCCCTAGATGAACTGCTCGCAGATGCGTACCAGCTTCGCTTTGAAACCACAGTGATTACTCTGCTGATTATTTTACTCACTCTGCCTGTTGCCTGGTATTTTTCAAAAATATTAACCTCTCCGATCCGGAGCCTTACCAAAGAGTTAAAATTCATCAAAAACTTCGACTTTTCCAGGCCGATAAAAACCCGCACTCTTATTAAAGAGATAAATGAATTAGTCACAGTAACCAGTGATATGAAAGAGACCATCAGTAACTTCCAGGATTTATCGGCCTCGTTAGTCGGAAAACAGAGCTTTCAGCAGCTTCTAGAAAAAATAACCCATGAAACGCTCTCCTTAAGCCATGCTAAAGGTGCAGTAATTTTATTAGCAGATAAATCAAATAAACTTAATGCAGCTTTTACAAACCTTTCTGAATTGACCAAAGCGCAGAATAAACAGTTAAATGCTCAGTTGAAAACTGTCGATTTTACTGAAAAAGAGCTTAACCAGCTGAGCCTTAAACAAAATAAAAGCGCCTCAGGTACACCATTACCCGATGAGTTTTACCCGTATCTGCAGAAGTTATTCAGCAATGCAGATGCACTAACCTGGCAGTTATTACCCCTGGCTAACAGGTCAGGAAAATGCCTGGGTATGCTGGCCGTAATTAATGATCATCAGGAGTTAAATGCTCAAGGTAAACAAAGCTTTATCCAGGCTATCGCTAGTTTTTCTGCATTAGCAGTTGAAGCACAGCTGTTACTTGCCGAACAGAAAGCACTGCTGCAGAGCTTTATTCATCTTATTGCCGGTGCAATCGACAGCCAGTCTTCCTACACAGGCGGACATTGCGCACGGGTTCCTGAGTTAACTAAAATGTTAACTCAAGCGGCCTGCCGACAGGAAGACGGGCAGTTTAAGGATTTTTCTCTAAATGATGAACAATGGGAAGAACTTCATATTGCAGCATGGCTTCATGACTGCGGAAAAATTGTCACTCCCGAATATATCGTTGATAAAGCAACAAAATTAGAAACAATCTACGACAGAATTCACGAAGTGAGGATGCGTTTTGAATTATTAAAGCAGCAGGCTCACAGCAGTTACTGGAAAGGTTTAGCTGAAGGACAGGATAAAGAGCAGCTGCTTAAGCATAAAGAAACAATATTAACGACTCTAGATGAAGAATTTGCCTTTGTTGCCGAATGTAATATCGGCGGTGAGTTTATGTCCGATGATAAAATTCAACGTTTAAATAAGATTGCTCAGCGCACCTGGACAAGAACATTAGATAATAAACTAGGCCTCTCCCGCCAGGAAAAATTACGACATAAAGATATACAGGAAAACCTTCCCGTCGAAGAGCCGCTTTTATCCGACAGAGCAGAGCACCTAATAAAGCGTGAACATGCAGAGCTGACAGCACCGGGAAATCCCTGGGGATTTAATATGAAAACCCCGCAGTATCGTTTTAACCGCGGTGAGCTGTATAACCTTTCCATCCAGCGCGGCACATTAACCGATGAAGACAGATTTGTGATTAACGGCCATATGGTTCACACCATAGTTATGTTATCGCAGCTGCCTTTCCCTAAACATTTAGAAAATGTTCCGGTTATAGCCGGCGGCCACCATGAGAAAATTGACGGAACAGGTTATCCACGCGCAGTTCCGGCTCAGGAACTACCGGTAACTGCACGCATGATGGTCATTGCAGACATTTTTGAAGCACTGACAGCTTCTGACCGGCCCTATAAAGAACGTAAAACATTAAGCCAGTCAATCAAGATAATGAGTTTTATGGTAAAAGATAAACATATAGATGAGCAGATATTTAAATTATTTTTAAGCTCAGGTACCTATTTACAATATGCCAGACAGTACCTGCTCGAAGAACAGATCGACGAGGTTGATCTTTCTGTTTATCTTGACGGGTGATGCTCAGGAGTGCTGAACAGCGCGGACTATCACATGGTAAAGAATGAACCCAGCCTTGCTGAGAGAAGTGGCTTATTGAGAGCAAGCTTGGCGATGGCCAGGATTCGCAGAGCTCATCCGCTCATGGCCCAGACCATGTGATTCTCCCTACTATCACATGGTCTGAATGCCACTGTGTGGCTGCTGTGTATTGCCCATGTTCGAGTTGGTCATCGTCGTCAAAGCGCTAAAACGAAAAAAATCCCTGCTGACATTCGTCAACAGGGATTATTCGACGTATTTTATACCATTCCGCCTAATTATGTGATCTAATAGTATTATTATTTTAAATAATTAAATACTACTGGTGATTATGAAAAAAGATGACTTTAATTTATTAGCTAAAACTCATCAAAGTGTTCGGATGAGACTTCGTTTTATGGCTTTAGCTCATTTCCAAGAAGGACACTCACGTTATGCAATCGCTAAGTTTTTAAAAGTAAGCAGAACCAGTGTAAATAAGTGGATCTCACAATATCACTTGGATGGGATAGACGGATTAACTGATAAAAAAACAACTGGTAGACCTTTTCGTTTAA
>NZ_AUAM01000084.1 GCF_000428725.1 Psychromonas aquimarina ATCC BAA-1526 | reverse complement strand
GTCACACCCTGGCTGGCACTGGACAGTGTCGCCGTGTAGGTGATGTCGCCGCCCGCTTCGGTGATCGGATCCGACGCGCTTAAGGTTACTGTGGTGGTATCAATTGTATTTGTCACATCGACGGTTGATGTAGTTGTTGCTGTCGCACCGTCATCATCAGTAGTGACAAAGGTGATTGTCGCATCACCGTTAAAGTTCTCTGCCGGGGTAAAAGTATAGGTGCCGTCAGTTTCATTGATGGTTACTGTGCCCTGCTCTGCAGGAACGGTAGCGGTCGTTGATACAATCACACCATCAACATCCGCAGCTGTATAAGTAGCAGTGACACTGCTGCTGTCTTCTGCAACTGTGGCGTTTTCAGCCGTGATGGTTGGGCCGTCATTGATATCAGCAACAGTGATTGTTGAAGTAGTCGCAGCCGTTGCACCGTCATTATCAGTAGTGACAAAGGTGATAGTAGCATCACCGTTAAAGTTTTCTGCCGGGGTAAAAGTAACCGTGCCGTCCGTTTCATTGATAGTTACTGTGCCCTGCTCTGCAGGAACGGTCGCAGTAGTTGAAACAATCACACCGTCAACATCCGCAGCTGTATAAGAGACTGTCACACTGCCGTCATCTTCATTCATCGCGCCGTTTTCTGCTGCAATAGTCGGCCCAGTATTGACAGACTCTGTATTAGTCTCAGTAATAATCGCCGCCTGCTGTTCAGATTCAAAACCTTCAGTCTCGAATTCTGTGCTGGCTATTGTTTCTGCGCCATCACGGGCAAATTCAACGGCAGATGAGCTTCCGCCGTCACCAGTAGTTAAACCCGCAGCCGTTTCAATATCTTCAATCGGCTGGTCACTGCCTGCAATCGCATCTTGAATAGCTTCAATTTCACTTAGCAGCTCTTCATCAATCACAAATTCTTCAGCTCCAGGTGCTCCGACAGCATCAGCTGTTTTTTCTAATAATTCATCTTCTAGATCTATAGCATCAACATCTGAAACGTTTTTGTTATCGTTTACATTATTGCTCATTATTTTTTCTCCGTATTCATGATGTTAATGCCTGCTGTCATGCTGTTTCTTCTTACCAAAGTAAGCTGTAGATCTTTTTTAGGGGAAATAAAAACAAACATGAACAAATTCCTTTTAAATGACAACGTTCCAGAAAAGCTGAAATGTATTACTAAAAATTTTTAACAGCTAAAATTTGTGACGACAGCATATTGAATAATATAAAAAAAAAGTAGTTATCAAACAAATGTCCAAGCTGCCACCAGGATATATCCGCCTAAAATACAGGTTTATAAACCACCAGTCAACAGCGGCCGCAAACCATTGATTACAAAGGGTTGGCAAATGATTTTCACTAATTAACTTTAACTTTTAGAAGGCGCGAACAACTTTGATTTTTAGGCGGAATTATCACCAGCCATGAATAATTCTGCATTTACACAAAATTACAAACTTCCTTTGCAGCATCTAAAAACATCATTCTTTGAATACAACAGTGACAAAAAGGTGCTTTTGAAATCAGTATTTTTGACAATTTAAATAACTTTTCTTTGTTTTTTCACCTTATTTACTGCACGATATCTATAAGATAAACGCTTTGATTATAACCTTTAAGATAAATATGAAAGCAGCTGTTTGTTCCGGTTTTCATAAATTTGTCAGCTGTATTTATAATGATACAAGCTCTAAAAAATATAACGCTCTACTTTTCAACTCTGCTGTACATACAGCGGACACAATATTTATAGGGGATAACATGGCAGTTTCTACAGCAACATTAGCAGGCGGGTGTTTTTGGTGCATCGAAGCAGCCTTTAATTCCTTACACGGAGTAATCAAGGCGACTTCGGGTTATACCGGAGGCCTTACTAAGTCTCCAATTTATCAAACTGTTTGTACGGGTAGAACTGGACATGCAGAAGCGGTACAAATTACCTTTGATGATCAGCAGATCAGCTATCAAGAATTATTAACAGTATTTTTTAGTCTCCACGATGCCACTCAATTTAACCGCCAGGGAAATGATATAGGTACGCAGTACCGCTCAGCTGTTTTTTATCATGACTTAAACCAGAAAGAAACGGCTGAAGGTTTTATCTTAGAGCTAAACGCCGAGCAGTACGGCAAAGGAGAGATTCAAACTACAGTTAATGCCGCAGACACCTTTTATACGGCAGAAGACTATCATCAGGAATATTTTCTTAAAAATCCAACGCAGGGTTACTGTCGGATGGTCGTCTCACCGAAATTAGACAAATTTAAAGAAAAATACCGTACAAAACTAAAAACAGAGAATAATTAGATTTCCCCGCTTAAAACAAGTTCAAAACTAAAAAAAAGCAGCCCGCAGGCTGCTCATAACTAAGCTAACTGTTCTACACTAGGTGTGACTAATCACATCTTCAAGCACGGTTATCTCACCAGAAGCATCTACAGTTGCAATATCAGCAATGATTAACGGGCCGTTGACGTTTTCATTAAACAAACTGTTAATAACGGTTACATCATCGCTGCCTAAATCAACTCCGTCAAGAATGATAGTTTGAGTAACTTCAGAGCCGGCTCCATCAACATGAATTGAAATAGTTGTATCTGTACCGTCAGATGAAAAGTCTAAATAATCATCAAGATGATCACCTACCGAAACATGCAGCAGTTCACTTAAATCCAGCTTGTCTTCATCAACATTAAAATCAGCTATATGGTCAATTCCGCTGTCTCCATCCTGCCAGATAAAGGTATCAGCATCATGTCCGCCAATCAGCAGATCATTGCCTTCACCGCCGATAAGGTCATCACTGCCGCCTTGTCCAAAGAGAATATCATCCCCAGCACCACCAGAGAGCTTGTCATCACCGTCCTTGGCGTCAGACACATTAAATTCATCAATATGAGTACTGATATATTCATGAACATCGGCGGTACTGACATCAATAAGTTCACCGTCGGTTTTCAGATCAACATATTCCTGCAGTGCCGAGTAACCATAACCATTCTCAGCCGAACCTGTCGCCAGATCACCAAAGATGATGTCATCACCTTTTCCGCCGTCCACGGTATCAGCCCCTTGAGTCAACTGTGTCTCAGATCCAGTTAAAAGGTTTGCAAGGTCTGCAATATCAAAGTTAACAACAGCTGCGCCGTCTGTATCATAAGGAGCTAGATTATCCAGTGCAAGCTCATTGCCAAGACCTATTGCTTCCACATCCGATAATTTATTAAGTTCCTCGAAGGCGGCCAGTGCTTTCGCAGTGGCCTGAGCATCGTTCTTCACAGCTGCTTCAAAATGATACGTTCCAGCGTCATTCACAAGTTTACCAATTGCATCCTTGCTGTAAATACCGCCATTTGCAGTAAATTCGTAGCTGTAAACTATACCGTTAGCATCAACTATTTCACATTCAGCAAAAGTAACACCGTTAGCTGTTACTTCCTCAACAGTAACTGCACCGCCTGTATAACTATCATCCAGTAAAGAGTTTAAAAATACATCTGGGATACCAGTACTATCCCGATAATTAACAGCTAACTGGTTTGCATCTACATCTGCAAGGGCAACATTTTCTATATAAGAGGTCGGTACACCGTCAGTAATAAAGTAGGTAAGATTAGTACCGCTGTTTGTTGAAGCTAACCCTGTTTCAAACCAGTCTTTTGTGGTTAGAAAAGCGTCTTCGTAGTTTGTTTGACCGCCTCTTTGAATATCATCATATGCCCTCTGAAGTGTGTCTAACGCATCGCTGTCCGCAAGGTTTACTGAGACTGTTGTGGTTACTAGTGAATCAAAATCAACCAGCAAAACATTAACAATGCCCGCATTAGCACCGGATGCACTTTTAATCAGCGTTTCAAACAGAGCGGTAAGCTGCGTTTTTGCTGTTGCGATACTTGCATCGCCCATACTGCCCGAAGAATCAAGAACAAAAGCAATATTATAGTTTTCACCTTCAACAATTTTTACGCCCTGCGAGTCACTGACAATCACATCATTTCTGTCTGTTCCGTCAATGGTGTTATCACCGTGAGCACTGGAATTATAGCCGTAAGCAATTTCACTTAAGTCAACCGGAATCTCTATCGGAGAAGTGCCGTCTGTTGCAATAACAGTCAGGCTGTGCAGATTAGACTCTACTGAATCAAAATCATTGGTATGAGCGGCAGCCCCTTTATCTGTTAATGAAATTTCACCTGTTGTACTGTTTATCTCAAAATATTCATTTGCTTCTTTTAAGCTGTAAGTAACCGTGTCCCCGTCAATATCGGAAGCCTGAACTTTGCCGATAACATGTGCAGCCGTGCTGTTTTCTTCGTAGCTAAACTCATAAGAAACCTGGTCCGCAACAGGTGCATCATTGTCCGGGCTGACCTCAACTTTTACTGTTGCGACATTCGACTCAATGCCGTCATTATCTTTTACCGTATAAGTAAATGAATCACTGCCGTTATAGTTCTCATCCGGTGTATAAGTTGCAAGGCCGGTAACCGGATCAAAGCTGACCGTGCCGTGCTGTGGTGCATCTTTCAAAGCAACAGTTGCAGGATCTATTGTTCCGTCGACATCACTGTCATTACTTAAAATATCAATATCAACTGATTTATCTTCTTTTGTGACAATCGCTGCATTTGAATCTGTATGAGACAGATTTTCGGTGATCCAGATATTATCTCCCTTGGTGCCGTCTGAGTTAACTTCCTTAAGTGTTAAGTCAAACTTATGACCATAACCTTGATCCCAATAGAGAATATCAACGCTGTGCGAACCGGCAGTGAGGTTATCAATAGAAAAAGTATCTGTTTTAATCGCTGAATTGCCGTCATATTGAAAAACAATTTCGTCAGCAGTGCCTTTATCTAAAATTATTTGAAAACCGTCATCGTGGAGGATATTAAATTCATAGGCGCCACCCTCTTTAACATTTAAAGCCCCCGTTAATCTAATAATACCGTCAGTCGCCAGCTCAGTACTGCTGCCGGAAATACTTTGCGCATCATTATTAAGGAAGTTAATTAAATTAGTCGGCACGCCGTCAGCATTAACATTATCAGCTAAATTCGCAGATGAACCGTTGACTTTCTGATAATCAATTGCGGTTGACACAAATGAAATCTCTGAACCATTGGCGGCAATATACGCCTCAACTTCAGCAATACTGGTCAGATTTTCCTGCTTACCCGGCTGATGATTTTCCAGCTCGATTAATTTAGCAGCACGTTCCGCTTCAGAAAGCTGGCCGTAGGACTGGTTGAAGAAATAACTTTTTTCTCCTTCATCGGTATGGTCAAGCACGTTGCCATTGCTGTCTTTCATCCATGAATCCTGCACGTAACCCCAGTATTCACCTTTCAAGCCGCCGAGAGGATCATCTACTGCTGTAGGCGCTACATCATAATCAGATTCAGCCTCCGCGGTCACTTGATTACCAAATTCATCACTAACTGTAATCTTAGCTTCTATTTTGTTGTCACTATCTGCAACTAAATCCTGTCCTGAAACATTAATCTTATAAACAAGTTTGCCGTTTTCTAAAACAACATCGCCAGTGAACTCCTTGGAATGAACCATCAGTGTAACGGTATCACCCACTTTAGCGTCGCCGCCCACAGTACCGGTTATTTCAATATCCGTTTTAGCTTCAGCAGCATCAATTATATTATCAGCATTAGCGGTAAGCGGATCGATAGTGATACTGGCTTCGTTAATATTTGTTTCAGACAATGTAATTTCAGCTGCGGTCGCCTTTCCTTCAGCATCAACTGCACTAATGCTGTAAACACCGCTGTTTGGAGTTGTTTCAAAATCATTAACCGCACTGTTTGCACCGCTTGCCGTTAAACTGATCTGACCGTCACTGTTAATCTGATAGAAACCATCGGCGCTAAAATGCGTTCCTGTTGCTTCAAATACAAAGTCGCTCACTTCAATATCATCACTGGCGGCGACTGTTGCAATCACATCACCTGCGACCTGGTTCTCTGCATAACTAAAACTCTGCGCCGAAATCTGAGGCGCATCATTGGTGCCGTTCACGACGATTGTAATGGTACCCTCATCAGTTGCATTATTATCGTCGGTTACAGTTACCGGAATAATAAGCTCAACGGACTCATTATTTTTTAAGTAATCGTAAGCATCATTTGTCGGATCAAAGCTGTATGAACCGTCCGTATTCAGGACAAAACCAGCAGGTGCGGCTGAGCCGCTGCTGATCGCAAAGGCGGCAGTGGAATTTTGATCCACATCTGTTACCGGTACATTCCCGGTAATTTCTGCATCACCTTCATTCGCAGTCCTAGCAACATCAGTAATAATCGGCGCGTCATTGGTACCCTCAATTTTAACCGTTACAGTTCTTTCGGTACCATCAGCACTGCTCACGGTAAAGATATCACTGACAGAATCACCAACATTTAATTCATTAAAAGCTGAATGGGCCTTATACGTCCATACACCGTTTTCTGCCAGTTCAAAGCTGCCGTTCTTACCGTCAGTACTAAGCGGGATAAAGGTATTATCAATATTATCCACATCCGTTACCGTTAAAGTACCGCCTGTTTCAAGCGCTGTATCCGTTTCTGATATACCGACATAGGCGTGACTGACAGAAGCAGCATCGTTAGTACCGTTAATGGTGATAGTAATATCATGCTCAGTGCCGTC
>NZ_AUAM01000083.1 GCF_000428725.1 Psychromonas aquimarina ATCC BAA-1526 | reverse complement strand
AAAAAACAAAGCCACCTTCTAAGAAGGTGGATCTTTAACTCTTTAGCAGCTTAAATATACCTGTAGAGCTGAGCATTCAACTTTTTCCGAAGATGCTACAGAACCCCAATATTTGATGACGTTTAAAGTTGACATGTTAAATTCATCTGTTGCATTGCTGATTTAAGTGAAGTTTGCTCAGGTATAGTAAACCGACAGGATCCGGCGCTCAGCTCAACCGAAGTTAAGGGAAATGCAGCCAGGTATAACTCACCATTTTCTGAGATCCAGCCATACTCTTTACCCGAATCATCTACCACAGGGGTGGCCAATGCGGGGGCGGGGGTCAGTTGCAATAAGATATTTCTACCCTGGCGCACACCAGACATATTCGCATGTAAGATAGCCCCTTCTCTTGCCAGCAGGTTGATGGTTTGTGTATCGACATAAGTATTATCCGGTAGATTTACCATATCGACAGATAGCTGAGTGGGTTTATAGGGAGTCAAGGGGGTAACCACAATCCCTTGTGCATTACTGATATTATCACTGTTACTCAGGCTCACTCCCGATGCACCATTCAGATCGACGATAGCCAGAGGTGGCATAAACCAGGGAGCCAACACAGTTTGATCATTGGTAACTATCAGGCTGCCCTCCAGAGTGCCACTGATACTGGTACTCTGTTCACCTTGATATATATTAGCCGATACCGCACCCCAACCCGCTTCATATTTTGTATATCCCGACATGTTGTTTTCCTGCTCACTATCAGTTCCCACACCAATTTGATAACTGATATCATCGTTTACATTATAATAGGCATTTGTCTGGGAATAGTCATTAGTTGAACTCAGAGAAAAGTTTGTGCTGGCCTTCGAGCTCAATGGAATACTAGCCGTCAATGATATTGAGTGCCCACGATTAGTCATATCATCTTCGCTGACATCTGCCGATAATGAAAGATACACCGGGTTATCAAACAGATTTACCTGATATGATGCATTGACCCCTAAGCTTTTATTGGTTCTGCCATCGTGAAACTTCTCACCAAACATACGAATATTAATCCCGACAGTGTCAGCGAGTGTGGTGCCCAGTGTGAGGCTGTATTCAGTTTGCATGATGCGCTCTGTTATCTTGTCATTAATCTGCGCATTGTCACCTTGCTGATTGTTCAAATCAACATAGTTTAAATATCCATTGGGGCTACTCTGTAAGAAAGCATTTAAGGTGACGTCTTCCAGTATGTCATTCTGGTAATCCAGTTGCACCCGTAGCGGGGTGGATAAGCTTTCTGTCTCCCATTGGCTCGATAAGCTACTCAAGCCAATCGAAGCAATCCCATATGGGCCAAAATTAGTGGCGTTAACAAAAGTAATTTGTTGGTAATCACTGGCGGCTACCCAGGCAAAGGAGGTGGTCAGGGTATCGCTCAGACCATAACGCCATTCACCCGCGATCAGCGGAATATTTCGCTCTTCATCGATACCAGCCATGAAGTCTAATTCATAGGATTGATCTGATAATAAGAAGGCGGTATTTCGGTTGTATACCACATAGCTGGTTTTGCCACCATCAGATTCCTCAACCTCGATGGTCAGACGACCATAGGGGAGATTGTCGAGGGGGATTGAATAAGGGCCTGCCGGAATATTTTCAATGGCAATTTTTCGCCCTGAACTGTTGAAAAAGCTGATAACAGCGATATTTCTTGCAACTCCGGTAAAATTCTGGCTATAGTTTCGCTCTGACGGAGGTTTCATCAGGCGGTCGGTTTCTACCTGTGCACCAATGAAACGATTAAGTGTGGTTCCGCCGAAGCTACGGTTAGACGACATGCCCCCGACCTTGACACGCGACTGTGAATTTATATCACGAAACAGATAAGCGTCTGTGAGATCTTTGTTATATTGGTCAAATGAGCCACCAAAAGATCCATGCACCGAGCCGAATGTGCCCCCCCCGTTGAAATACATGTTATAGCTGTTGGTATCAACATCATCTGTATAGGTATTAGTTGTATTTGCCTTATAACTCATAAACAAGACATTATCGCCATCTGACCAATGTTCCTCAGGCAGCCAATCCTGGGCATAGTCAATCAGGTAGGCTTGTGGCACGAGAAGGTTCAGGCTTTGACTGGCTCTATCATAATTAAAATCGATAAACTCATCTGTATCCATTAAACAGTAGTGTTGTTGGCCAGCAGCTGTAAAATAAGTGGTTTTTATTGACGTTAATTGTTGCAATGTCTCAGATATACATATTTGATGGTGATCATCAATCTGGCTGATCTCAATCCAGTGCAGTCCCTTGCCCTGATCGTTAACATCAAACTGTAGCAATACACGCCCAGTGGGCAAAGTATTTGGCTGGTTGAGCTGATCTATCAACGTTTTTGAGGGCTCACCTTCAAAGAAGTTGAAATCAAATTCTTCGACACTTGGCTCTGTGGTGTGATTGATTAATATTTCAGACGGTTCGGCATCTAACTCTTTGGCAATCAAGGGTGTTGTGGTCCACAGCATGAAATAAGCAACACCTAGAGCCATTATTTTTAATATACTTGATATGTATGACATGACTATAAACTTTTTAAAAATAAGTCAAATGTATATTGACGATGGCGTTGAACTGTCCTGCCGAGGGTGATCCCAGGGATACTACGCGAGCAACCAGTCCGGCGCTTGTCGCAAGTTCATGGGCCGGATAGTTTTGATCTAGTGTGATAGTCTTACCCCCTGAAAAAATCTCAATGCCGATACCACTGGCTTCGCTACCTGGCGTAAGGAGAATGATGTTATTTTCATGGGGCGCGCTAAATGAAATTGTTTTTACATTTTGAGCTATACAGGTCATCTTGGGTAAATTAAACCGGACTGGTATAGAAGGCAGCTCGTTACTGCGTACCGTACCCAATGCGACCTCTATCACTGAGGGCAAATCACAGCTGAGCTTTTCCAATGTCATCGTTGAGATAAATTCGCTCACCTCACATTGCCTATTAGTGCCCCCAGGCTGGGTATAACATATTTTTAACGGGGGAAACTGTATGACGCCTCCCTCTTTATTCCCCACTTTCTGTTCAAGAATCACTTCCAATGGATGTATCTGGCCACTAGCAAGCTGCTGTTCGTTACCGTTTATATCGACACCATTGACCCGGTACCTGACGGTAACACCTGGTATATTGGTAATGAATGCGCCATTGTCGGCCTGTTGCCAAGGGACACTCAACGAGAAGATGACATCATCACTACCACAATTTAATTGCATCGTGCCATCGACACGCTTCACCAAGTCTGAAGGGGTGAGTTTATGGGAAAAATTGATATTTTTTTCCCAACTACAATCAGCTGCTACCACATCTGGGAGCAACACAAAATTAATCAATATTAACAGAAACAAAAGCACCGAAGTCATTTACATACCTAAATGTGTTGGGAAGAGAAGTTATCGCATCAAACTGAAAAGAAGTCAGGGGCGGGATGATATTCATCCCGGAGAGCTTTTCATCATCTAAGCTGACAATCGTGAAATAAAAAGGAGATGTATTACGCACTTCCAGGTGGTTGTCTTTCATGCTCCAAATAAGCTTCTCGGCGAAAACTGAACGAGACTGTTCACCTATGACTTCGGGTTGATAATACAGAGGTATTTTGGAGCGATAGGCAATTTTTATCGCATTGATTTCACCTTTAGTATTTTTTGGCGGAATATCCTGTACAACAATATAAAACATGTGCTCGCGATCATCTTGAACCGGCTTATTTTTGTTAAACAGGCGAAGTAATACCTCACCCTGGCTCTTGATCTTAAATACTGAAGGCAAAACAGATAATGAATCGACGACCTTGTTACCCTCAAGATCTTCTATCCAGGCTTGCGCCATATAGGTCTCATCCGCCCCATTTTTGACCTTAATATTAATATGCTCTTGTGACGATTTAATAAAATACCGGGTACTGGTTGGCGCAACGGCCGCCAGGCTGATAACCGACCACAATCCTGATATTATAAATAATGTCTGAAGTAGTATTTGTCTTCTCATGGGAACATCTCTTTATATTATTTGCTAAATAAGGTTTAATTAATGTTTAGTGTTTGCGTATGACGGAAACTAATCTCAACAGAGCGCTCAACTGAGGGCTGGCCATTAGATAAAGGTTGAGTGTTTGATACCGAATTTATTATCAGTCTATTTTTATCAACTCCCTGGCTTATTAGATAATCTGCCACCACATAAGCCCGCTTAGAAGATAAATGTATGTTGAGCGTCTGGCTGCCCGAATTATCTGTCCGCCCGGTCAGCTCAATATTTATTTGTGGGTTAGCTGACATCAGACGAACCACTTCATCCAGACTAAAGCGTGCGTAGTCTGAGAGTTGGGCTTGTCCCAATTTAAACGGTATGATATAACTGGCGTCCAGTACATTTTGTATGTCTCTGATAACTTCGACTTCTTTGATAACTTCGACTTCCTGTCTCACGATTTGTGTACTTGAAGACTGGCCAAAGTGATAACTTAATCCCCAATAAAACTCGTGTAAGTCTACGTCTTCGCTGGTTGAGGTATTATCTGCATATTGCGCCATCGGCACAGCTGGAATAAATTCATAACCTAACCTGGTTGATACCGCGGGTGTCAGTTGATATTCCAGGCCAAACCCGGAGATGAGCACCAGCGTATCTTCACTAAAATCAGATAGACTATTAGTCTCATCAAGATCATTGATGAGGTAACCACCGGCGACTCGCCCAAACAGAGACAAACTATCTGTCAGATAATAGTTGCCCTGAACACCAAATTGCACACCATGTAACTTAGCGCCATAGTAATTATCACTGTAATCGTAGGCAGCATAGAGGTCCAAATTTTGTGTAAAACCATACCCCAAGTCTAGCTTGAAAAAGTTTGCATTGTTTGAGTTATTATCAAGATAATCTAAATCATCCATGACACCCAGTCCGATAGTAGCGCCTGTCCACCATCCGGCTCCTTGGATTATTTTCTCTGACGGATTGGCAGATTTGGCATTGGCGACCGATAAATATCCCATGACGACACCAGTTACAATGGATAATTTAATGCTATTTATCATCTTATAAACCTTAATACATAACTGTTGTTCAGACTATCACCATTAAAATTTGTCGCCTGGCCTAAGCTGGCACAACATAAAGCAGTAACCGTGTACACTGCGCCAGCCTTAGTCCATAAGTAGATGGGGCTCTAGGCGTTAATAAGGGGCCAGTTCTTTGTTTAAATAATTTTGCTTAAAGATAGGTTAATGTGAATGCAGCCATACCATTGGCCAGACCTGGAATAACCGCATTCCCAGAAGTTTGTCGATATCCGGCAAAAAATGATAAAGTAAGATTGCCACCTGCCTCGGGTACTATTACTTGGTCAGATTCTTGTCTTAAGGGAAGCACTTCTTGATCAGCATCGTATAAAACAATTTCGACGCCCGTTGCATGACCAGATCCTGAGGCGGTATCAAGATAATTATTATTGTTACCGTCACTTCCTGTGAATGTCACGCTCACCTTTAAGTTACCATCGTTGCTTGTACAATCTTTTAGTGCTATATCGAAGGCACGTTTTTCAGAAGTACTTGCTGCACCAGTGAAAGTATCGACCCCGATGCTACCTAAGGGTACGCTAATGGTTGAATAAATTGGAGTACATTTAGACTCTTCTAAGGTACCGGTAAAATTTATTTGTCCGTCTGCAGCCATAGTGTATGACGTAAAAGACAATGACATCGAAGATAATAAGTATATAACAGGTGAAAATTTCATATTATTTCAGCTCTAATTAAATGATTTATAAACAAGTAAAGCTGACATTTTTTGCCCCAATCCTTGGGGTGACAACATCATAGCTTGACTTATGTGTAACTTAAATTCAAATGAAGTTATTGATCTTAATTTTAGAGTACTTCAGTTTTTTATTGATAGGTCAATGTGAAATTTATTACACCGTTACCCGTACCTGGGGTAACAGATGCTGAGCTTGATTCATATGCAGCTTTAAAGTTAAGGGCAATATCTCCACTAACTGCAGATGATAAATTTTCTTCACCCTGAAATGGTACACCTAGAGTGATTCGGTTATTACTTTTATCGAACAAGGCGATACCAATATTTTCTGCTGTATCTGAGCCTATAAGATTAACCGTGTTGGTAGCTGAGTCATAGTTGCCATCAAACATGACACTTACCTTTGAAAAGCCTAAGCCAGCTGAAGAGTTATCTGCACAGTTAACTAAGTTAATCGTAAAATCCTTGTGTGTAGATTGAACATCGGCGGCATTAAATGTATCAACACCAATTGAACCAAGTGCAACTGCGATGTTTTGATCTTGCGGAGCCACATCACAGGTACCTTCGTTGATAGAGCCAGTAAAATTCACATGGCCATCGACAGCATGTACCGCAGATGAAGAAATTCCAAGACTGATAGCAAGTAATGAATATTTTAAAAATGAGTTGTGTTTAGTCTGCATAAATAATCCTTTTTGATATTTAAAATAAAAACTGTTGGTCATCGCAATCTCGAGGTCACCTATAATATGATCAATTCAAAAAAACGCACCAATCAGGTTTAGTGGGAAAAACCCACCACTTGCTGTTTTAATGCGAAAGATTCTTCCCACTTTCCTGGGTTCTGTCGCATCTTAGTTATAATGGCCATGTTCACTAAAGTAAAAGCTCGTGGCAAAGGTATCAGTAAACAATTCATTAAAGATGCAGTTTCTCAATATCCTATTGTCGCTGTTTGTGTTGATCCAAGTTCACCGGTTAAATTTTGGAAAGCAACCGGCTTCACCGAATAAGAAAAATCTCCAACAGAAATTTTTCTTATTCGACCAGCTGCATTTGAATAACCTCATTAGCCGGCGGCGCTTGCCTTTCCAAAGCAACTAACAGACCAGCACAATTGCGGGTCTAACCAACGGCAATATAAACCTTTCATTGATCGCACCGAAACCCAGCACGCGCACGGGGTACTCTTCATGAAATGACCGGCTATTTATGATCGGCCCCGTTCAGCTCAACACCAATGAACGGCAGCCATAAA
>NZ_AUAM01000082.1 GCF_000428725.1 Psychromonas aquimarina ATCC BAA-1526 | reverse complement strand
GGATTTAAATCTGCCTAACTTTCGGGTTTTACCCTCTGGTCCAGCTCTTTATAAATCCAGGGAGATGCACTAACAAGCTGCGCTAATCACCGAGTATTTCTTTTGTTTAAATGGTGCGGAAGGAGAGACTTGAACTCTCACACCTTACGATACTAGAACCTAAATCTAGCGCGTCTACCAATTCCGCCACTTCCGCAACTATTTAAACTTATTTATCTCTTTTACATCGAGAAAAGATGGGGCGAATGACGGGGATTGAACCCGCGACAACCGGAATCACAATCCGGGGCTCTACCAACTGAGCTACATCCGCCGCTGTACTTCTTTACGCCATCGAATAAGTCATTGACTTCCGAAGAATGGCGCACCCGACAGGAGTCGAACCTGTGACCTTTGCCTCCGGAGGGCAACGCTCTATCCAGCTGAGCTACGGGTGCTCACGTCTTTAGCGTGGCGCGGATAATACTTATTGTTGAAGATTCTGTCTAGTGTTTTTTTCATGATTTTTTTAAAACCAGTCACAACTGCCTATTATGTGAGCAAACCATTTCATTAACAATAATTAATTGAATTTATTATTAATACGCTGCTTTTCTGATTTTCAGATATACTTTCATTAATTACTTTATTAAAGAGCACCAAGCTATGACCCTAGATCCCTTCTTAGAGCGCGAATCACAAACTTACGAGCATCCAGTACCAAGCCGTGAATTCATTTTAGAATACATGGAAAAACAAGCGAAGCCGGTTAGCCGTGACGCATTATTCAGCGCATTTTCACTAAGCAGTGAAGAAGAAGCAGAAGGTTTGCGCCGCCGTTTAAAAGCGATGGAGCGTGACGGGCAGTTAGTCTGGTGCCGTAATGCAACTTACGCCCTGCCGGAAAAATTAAATTTAGCAAAAGGTAAAGTAATCGGTCATAAAGACGGTTTTGGTTTTTTAAAGACCGAAGAAGAAGGCCCGGATCTGTTTTTACCAGCTCATCAGATGCGTACCCTTTTTCACGGTGACGAGATTCTTGCTCAGCCGGTTAAAGTTGATGCCCGCGGACGTACAGAAGCACGTTTTGTACGTTTATTAGAAGCACGCAAAGAAACCATTGTCGGCCGTTATTTTGTTGAAGACGGTATTGCCGTTGTTGTACCTGATGATTCACGCATCAATCAGGATATCTTAATCAATAAAGACAACACTAACGGCGCCCGTCACGGCCAGATCGTGGTAGTTGAAATTACTCACCGCCCTAAACCTCGTTTCACCGCCCAGGGGAAAATCACTGAAGTATTAGGTCAGGATATGGAACCGGGTATGGAAGTCGAAATCGCCCTGCGTACCCATGATATTCCCCATGAATGGCCGCAGGGATTAGATAAAGAGTTAAAAGTATTCGGCGAGTTTGTACCTGAGCATGCCATTGAAGGCCGTGTGGATCTGCGAAAACTACCTTTAGTCACCATTGACGGTGAAGATGCACGCGATTTTGATGATGCGGTTTACTGTCAGCGCGAAGAAGGCGGCGGCTGGCGTTTATGGGTCGCAATTGCCGATGTCAGTTATTACGTTCGCCACGGCACTATTTTAGATAAAGAAGCGATTAACCGCGGTAACTCAGTATATTTCCCGGATCAAGTTGTACCTATGCTTCCGGAAGTCCTGTCTAACGGTTTATGTTCCTTAAACCCGCAGGTTGACCGTTTATGTATGGTCAGTGAAATGGTCATTTCCAAACAGGGTCACTTAACCGACTACAAATTCTATGAAGCGGTGATGAACTCTCACGCACGTTTCACCTATACAAAAGTAGCTGCCATTTTAGAAGGTGATCAGGCGCTTAGAGAACAGTACAATCCTTTAGTACCACATCTTGAAGAGCTGGAACATCTTTATAAAGCATTCAAAAAGGCACGTCATATCCGCGGCGGTATGGAGTTTGAAACACTTGAAGTACGTTTCCTGTTTAATGAAGCACGTAAAATTGAGTCTATCGAACCATTAGTACGTAATGATGCTCATAAGATTATTGAAGAGTGTATGATTCAGGCAAATGTCGCTTCAGCACGCTTAATTGAAAGTGCACAGGCTGCCGCCCTGTTCCGCGTTCATGAAACACCAAGTGAAGAAAAGCTGTCGAATTTCCGCTCATTCCTAGCAGAACTGGGTTTAAGCCTGGGCGGCGGTGATAAACCGGCACCGCGTGATTATGCCGATCTGGCTGATACATTTGCCGGTCGTGAAGATCAGGAACTGCTGCAGACCATGTTATTACGCTCCATGAAACAGGCTGTCTATCAGGATGAAAACCTAGGACACTTTGGTTTAGCCTTAGCAGAATATTCACACTTTACCTCGCCTATTCGTCGTTACCCGGATCTGATTCTGCATCGTGCTATTAAATACCTTACTGCACACCAGGAAAAAGGCCAGCAGAAATCTAAATGGACCAGCACCGGCGGCTACCATTACCAGCATGATGAGATGGGGTATCTAGGTGAGCACTGTTCAATGACCGAGCGTCGTGCTGATGATGCGACCCGTGATGTTGCTGACGCACTGAAATGTGAATATATGCAGGACCATGTCGGTGATGTTATGACCGGAACCATTGCAGCCGTAACCAACTTCGGTTTCTTTGTCCGTCTTAATGATATTCATATCGATGGTTTAGTACATGTTACCAGCCTGCTTTCCGATTATTACCTTTTTGATGCCGGTAAACAGACCCTGAAAGGTGAACGTACCGGACGTACCTACCGCATTGGTGATGTATTAGACGTTAAAGTACTTTCCGTTAATTTAGACGATAAAAAAATCGACTTTGAATTAGCCGATCAGGAAGCTGCCGGACAGCGTAAACGCGCCCGTTCAACCGCCTCAAAAGAAAATGACCGCCCGATGGACCGCCGCGCCCGCGCTAAATCAGCAAAACAGGGACGTGGTGATGATAAAAAACCGTTTAAGAAAAGTGATCAGCCGTTAATTCGTGAAATTGATACAGAAACGGAAAAACAACAGAAGAAAGCTAAAAAAACCAAAAAGAAAAAAAGTATAAAACAGGGTGAAAAAAACACCGCAACGTCAAAAAAGAAAAAAACAACAGCTAAAAAGAAACGCCCGGGCCGTGCGGCACGCGCCAGAGCAAAAGCAAATAACAGCAAAGCTTAACAGTTAACAGCTGCGGGTCCGATACCCGCAACTCAAATTAAACACAATTATCAGCAAATTGAACTAGAGAAAAAAACAATGAGCAAAAGTGAATTACTTTACGGCATCCACGCAGTTGATGCTCTGTTAGAAAAACAGCCGGAACGTTTTATCGAAGTGTACGCGCTAAAAGGCCGTGAAGATGAACGTTTAAACAGCATCATAGCTAAATTAAAGGAATGGGGAATTTCTGTTCAGTTAATGCATCGTAAATCCATGGATGAAAAATCACAGGGTGAACAGCACCAGGGCATTATTGCCCGTATAAAAGCAGCTAAGGTTTTAACTGATAATGATTTAGAACCGATTCTTAATGAATTAGACGTACCGCCGTTTTTACTGATTTTAGACGGTGTAACGGATCCGCATAATTTAGGTGCTTGTCTGCGTAGTGCAGATGCAGCCGGTGTGCATGCGGTAATTATTCCTAAAGACAACTCAGCAAGCCTGACCCCTGTGGTACGTAAAGTAGCCTGCGGCGCAGCCGAATCAATGCCGTTAATTCATGTCACTAACCTGGCGCGTACTATGCGTTCTCTGCAGGAAAAAGGCATCTGGATTTACGGCACCGCGGGCGAAGCAACACAAAACATTTACGACTGTAAATTAGAAAGCGCTATGGCATTAGCAATGGGTGCCGAAGGTAAAGGTTTACGCCGCTTAACCCGCGAGCATTGTGATGAGTTAATCAAACTTCCGATGGCCGGTGCGGTTTCAAGTTTAAATGTATCGGTAGCAGCCGGCATCTGTCTATTTGAAGTTGTTCGTCAGCGCCGTTAGAGACGGCTCGAGAATAACAAAGGGAGCTGAAAAGCTCCCTTTGTTATGGAAAATTATTTGTCTAAAATGCATACAGTAGGTTCATGCCCGATGTCACCTCTTTATTTACCGTATCAACAGGTACCGTTTCGGTAAACTTATAACCAAAGTCAAAAACCAAATACAGGGAATTATAAATACGGTTTTGTGCTTTAAAGGTTGCCTCATAAATACTGTTTTCAGCGCCCATTTCCAGTACGGCATCCACTTTAAACTGCAGCGTTTCCGATACGATACGTTCGTAATTAATACGGGTACGGACAATAAGCTCATCGATGGATATCGCATCTTCATCTTCTTGAAGATTAGGAACAGAGAAACGATAACCCGGGCCGACCTCAACATTCAGTTTGTGGTTATTAGCATTAAAAATAACCCGCCCGTAACCAACGGTATAAATATCTTCTTTCTTGTAACTCGCATATTCACTGCGCAGAATATCACTACGCACAAAAACTAAATTTTTCGGATCTAGATTATAATCAGCCTGTAACTGCCAGCGGTATTCTTCTTCTTCATCTTCCCCGTCTTCATTCTCAAATTCAAAATCTAAATCACTGTTTATATTGTATAGATCACGCTCTGCATACTCGAGCACCAAACGCCCTTCCAGCGTTTTTGTTTTTTCATTATCTTGTTCATAATTAAAACCAAATTCCACCGAACCGCTCAGTTTTTCCCAGGCCGGTCCGGTACTTACCTTATCGCTGTTGTCTTCCTTATTTTCCTCAGTACTGTTATTACTTTCACTTTTATCCGCAGGTTCACTTACAGGGGACTCCTCATCAATAGGCGGCCCCGGATTAATCTTAAGATTAAGCATATCCGGCTTCTGATTAATGGTCTGTTTAACCCGCTCAATTTCAGAATTCAGTATTACCGGCTGTGATTCCTGCTGTGCCAGCAGCAGATCCCTTTCATGCTCTTGTAAATAAAAAGCCTGCATAGCAATGGTCTGATCCTGGGAAGTGATTTTCTTCTGCAGTTTTTTATTCTCAGCAAGCAGAGACGCGATACGTTCAGCCTGACTCCTGTTTACCTGCTTACTGCCGGCTAACTGCTTCTGACTTTCGCTATATTCATTAATCGACACCTCTAGCTTTTCAACTGGAGAAAACTGAAACTCGGCACTCTGCAGTTCAGATAACAAACGCCTGCTTTCAAGCACAGCCTGCTCTGCTATTTTTTCGTTTTTCTCTGCCTCACTGCCTAAAGAGATAACCGCGTTGGCGGTCAACACTGAAGTAATAGTAGTTGCTGCAAGCAGGATATATAACAAACGAGAATTCAAAAAGACGGCCTCAAATAGATATGCAAAAAGCTATTTTAATTTGTTGACAAGCAGATGCAATGCTTAATATGTGTATATTTATGAACAACCGCACAACAAGTCAAAATAACATAAAACACTTACAGCACAAGGGAAGGAGAGAGGTTCATTGCACATAACATTCAAATTATTAATACAGCCGAAACATCAGCATAAGGTAAAGAATAAAAATCAGTATAACTATTTTTCAGAGCACCGCCGGCTTAACAGAGCGCAATGCCTGACCGTATTAATACAGACAATTAAATATCTTACTTAACAGAGTAAACTTAGCTTGCACCCCGGCATACTAAACTGTACACTTTGTCGCCTTAAATCAGCCACCCTTTTTGTTCCTTGCTTCTATTTGGTACGGCTGAGCCAACTTAAGAAGCTACTAACCCGTAAGGAGCGATTTTTATATGCGTCATTATGAAATCGTATTTATGGTTCACCCGGATCAGAGTGAACAAGTTAATGGTATGATCGAACGTTACACAGCATCTATCACAGAAGCTGGCGGTACAGTTCATCGTCTAGAAGACTGGGGCCGTCGTCAACTGGCTTACCCAATCAACAAACTACACAAAGCACACTATGTTCTTATGAATATTGAAGCTGAACAGAGCGTAATCGATGATCTGGAAACTGCTTTCCGTTTCAACGATGCTGTGATCCGTAACATGATCATGCGCACTAAAGCAGCTGTGACTGAAGTTTCTGTAGTTGCAAAAGCAAAAGAAGAACGTGTTGAACGTGCTCCTCGTGCTCCGCGCCCAGAAGTTGAAGTTGAAGTTGAAGCAGAAGCTCCTGCTGAAGCATAAGCTACTTAGTGACTGATAACTTTTTGCGGATATCTGGTGCGGTGACTGAAAAGCCGACACATAAAAAGAGTCCCAGCGGTGTTGAACACTGCAATTTCGTGATTGAACATAGTTCAATGCAAGAAGAAGCTGGATTTCCACGCAGCGCGTTTTGTTATATGCCTGTTGCAGTAAGTGGACCATTAGCTAGTCAGTTGAAAAATAAATTATCGAAAGGTATGCAGATTAGAGTAAGTGGTTTTATCACTTATCACCAGAGCAAAACTAAGCCTGGTAAACTCGTATTGCATGCTCAGTACATAGAACAAATTTGAGGAAATACCATGGCTCGTTACTTCCGCCGTCGTAAATTCTGTCGCTTCACTGCTGAAGGTGTTAGCGAAATTGATTACAAAGACGTTACAACGTTAAAAAACTACATCACTGAAAGTGGTAAAATCGTACCTAGCCGTATTACCGGCACAAGTGCTAAATACCAGCGTCAACTAGCGCGTGCTATCAAACGTGCACGTTACTTGTCACTTTTACCTTACACAGATTTACACAAGTAAATAGGAGCTATAGATTATGGAAATTATCCTACAAGATACAGTTGCTAACCTTGGTAAACTTGGCGATAAAGTTAATGTTAAAGCAGGTTACGCACGTAACTTCCTTTTCCCACAGCAGAAAGCTGTACCAGCAAACAAAGCAAACTTAGAAGCTTTTGAAGCACGTCGTGCTGAATTAGAAGCTAAACAAGCTGCTAACCTTGCTGCAGCTCAAGAACGTGGTACTGCACTAGAAGCTCTAGAAGCAGTTGTTATCACTTCTAAAGCTGGTGACGAAGGTAAACTATTCGGTTCAATCGGTACGCGTGATATTGCTGATGCAATCACTGCTGCTGGTGTAGCTGTAGTTAAAAGTGAAGTTCGTCTTCCTGAAGGCGCTTTACGTAACACTGGTACTTACGAGATTGCTGTTTCAGTACACTCTGACGTATCTGCTGTTGTTAACGTTGAAGTTGCTGCTGCAGAGTAATCTCAAGCAGACAATTTGAATGTTAAAAATACCTGCTTTCGAGCGG
>NZ_AUAM01000081.1 GCF_000428725.1 Psychromonas aquimarina ATCC BAA-1526 | reverse complement strand
TGTAATTAGAATAACTAGTTACTGCAATCAACGCCTTGCTTTCATCCATTTTTCCTACGCCTAAATAGATCATTTAATTAATGGAATTGGTATAAACCAATAACAGCACTAATTACTGCTGTTATTGATTTGCGTGATAGTGGCGATTATGACTAAAACTACCATGATTTCAATTACGAAGCGGATAATAGTAAAACCGCCGCTATTTACTCGGGCTGATGTTCCTTGACAAACAGGGCCAGTTCATTGAGTGCTAAAGGTTTAGAGAAATAATAGCCCTGGAAAAGATCACAGCCTAACTCGGTTAATAAATCTGTGTGATCCTTAGTTTCAACACCTTCTGCAAGTACTGTGATATCTAACTCTTTACCCATTCGGATAATACTTTTCATCATAGCTCTGTCGGTTTTATTTTTAGTGATGTAGTCAATGAAACTTTTATCGATTTTAAGCTCGTCAATGGGGACTTTCTTAAGCATGTTCAGGGAAGAATAACCAGTCCCAAAATCATCCAGCGACAATGAAATACCGGCATCCTGCATTTTATGAAAAACAGGTGATATATTTTCAATACTTTCAATAAACAGACTTTCGGTTATTTCAATGGTGAGCTTAAGGTACTCGGACTGATAACGCTGGTAACACTCCATCAGTTTGTCAAAAAAATCATTCTGCATAAACTGGCTTACGGAAACGTTAATGGACAGATTAAAGGGAATATTTTCCTGATTCTGCAGCTTCGATATTTCAGACATTGCCCGCTCCATAATATATAAACCGAGTGTCGGCATCAGTCCCATCTCCTCCGCTACAGGAATAAATGCATCCGGTGAAACGGGCCCTAATGAAGTGCTCTGCCAGCGAACCAGTGCTTCAACACCGGATAAACACTGATTTTGGTCCAGCTGCGGCTGATAAACCAGACTAATTTCATTATTACTCACGGCATAATGCAGCGCCTGTTCGATTTCAATGTTTTTTATCAGTTTCTGATGCATTTCCGCTGAGAAAAAGAAACAGTTGTTTTTGGATTTTTTGGCAATCGCCATGCTGTTGTCTGCATAGCTGACTAAGCTGTTTATATCTCGGGCATCTTGAGGGCTCTGTGAGATGCCGACTGATGCACTGATTTTGAAAAAAGTATTGTTGACTAAGTAGGGCGCATCGACAACTTCGAGTAAGGTCCTGCAGTAGTTATCTATTTCACTTCGTTTAACTGACTCTAAAACAATAATAAATTCATCACCGCTAAAACGAACTGCTTTGCCTTTTAAATCCTGCAGGCTTTGTTTTATGCGTTTACCTACTTCAATTAAAATAATGTCTCCGTAATGATGGCCGAATGTATTATTAATATGACTAAAGCGGTTCAGATCCAGGTAAAGTAATGTAAACGACTGCTGTGAATTAATTAACTGCGTGCTGTAGGATCTTAACAGGGTGCGGTTAGGCAGGCCGGTTAAAGAGTCATGCTCTGCTTCATAGGTCAGGGCCGCTATTTTTCTATCCTCAATACGATTAACCCACTTAAACAGTATAAAAATGAAAGTCATCAGTAACAGGTAAAAAGCTGTATAAGCAGCTGCTGGTTTATAGAGCTGCTGTATCACATTCTGATAGGGCTGCTGTGCATGTATCCAGAACTGGTATCTTTGATTATAAGTGAGGGTCAACAGGGACGGCTGCTCATCAATATTAACAATGACCTGTACCGGTGACTGGGAATGTCGTAACTGCTCTGCTGTCAGCTTCTGTTTGGCAAGATGTGTATTAAGATTCTGTATTACCGATGATTTGACCGGTCTGCTGTAAAGCTCGCTGATCTGCTTTGTAGTCAGGCAGGTGCGCAGAAACGGAAAGAAACTTTTATCAAAAGTCGCCTGCAGAGTATTACCTGGTGTGGTGGATTCATTCCAGTGTTCATACACCATAGCTAAATCTAAAAGAGAAGTCATCACCATGATAACCTGACCGTTGTCATCAAGCAGGCGCTTTCTGAACGGAAGAACCCATGTTTTAAAATGCGTAGAATAACTTGCTTTGCCGATGACCATATGATCGCTGTTTAATGCCTGTTTAAAGCGGGCTTGAGTGCTTGGGGTTGTCAGCAGATTGACTATATTAGCCTCACGGCGCTTATTTGATGAAGTTATAAACTTTCCTTCAGGCGAAAATGCGGCAAAGCTGAGCCATAGCGGATTGTCGGCAATGATTTTATCAAGGGTTGCTACGTTTAAAGGGGATGTTGGAGAGCTAAGGCCGCCGCTTAAAACATCAATCACATTTTCGTATTGTAAAAAAAGAGTAGACAGCTGCAGGTTAAACATTTTTGTTACATAAAGCTGATCGTTTTGAGTTTTGTTTTTTATACCCAGGTATTTTAAATAAACAGCCCCGCTCGTTAATAAGGCGCCGATAAAAGCGATTAAATAAAAGATTAACCAGGTGTTCTTTTTAAATATGTTCATAGGGAAGAGCTGCTCGCTTTTATATTAAAAGAGATAAACCATAATACGCAGCTTAGTTAGTATAACTAGACCGCCGGGTGGTGTTTTTGGACGATATATTAAGGCAGTTAATTTTAAATGAAGAATAAAAAATTGCATATTAATTATGCAGTCATCTTCACATTTAGCTGTTTTATTACTTGTTTTATTGCTTGTTTTGTTGTTTTTTTACTCATTTTGAAAAAAAGTTACAGAAAATGATATAAATCAAACCCTCCCCCCATAGGAAAAAGGTAAATTAGCCCCCATTGTGATCGATGTAACAAAAACTTTCGTCTATAATGCTGTCGGTAATATGAATACAGCGGGAAATGTTGTATTAAAGGACAGTGTGATAGCTGAGCTTGAATGAATGTTCAGGTAGTAAATTCAGAATTCTATAGTTTTAAAATTAAATGAGAGGACACATCATGTCAGTAAAAAAAATGGTTGATCTAGATTTAGCCGGCAAACGCGTATTCATCCGTCAAGATCTTAATGTTCCAGTTAAAGATGGAAAAGTAACTTCAGACGCACGTATCCGTGCTTCTATCCCGACAATTAAATTAGCGCTGGAAAAAGGTGCTAAATTAATGATTACTTCTCACTTAGGTCGTCCAACTGAAGGTGCTTCTGCTGAAGAAAACGCTGCATTCTCTCTACAGCCTGTTGTTGATTACTTAAACGAAGCATTAGATGTTCCTGTTCGTTTAGCGACTGATTACTTAAACGGTCTTGAGCTGAACGAAGGTGAAGTTGTTGTTCTTGAAAACGTTCGTTTTAACAAAGGCGAAAAGAAAAATGACGAAACTTTATCTAAGCAGCTAGCTGCATTATGTGACGTTTACGTTATGGATGCATTTGGTACAGCTCACCGTGCACAGTCTTCTACTAACGGTGCTGGTGTATATGCTCCTGTTGCATGTGCTGGTCCTCTGCTTGCCGCTGAATTAGAAGCACTAGGTAAAGCAATGGATAACCCTGCTCGTCCATTAGTTGCAATTGTCGGCGGTTCTAAAGTTTCTACTAAACTAACTGTACTTGAGTCTCTGTCTACAGTTGCTGACCAGCTGGTTGTTGGTGGTGGTATTGCAAACACATTTATCGCAGCTGAAGGCCACAATGTTGGTAAATCATTATACGAAGCAGATTTAGTTGATACTGCTAAGAAACTAATGAAAGAGTGTGCTATTCCAGTAGCAACTGACGTTGCATGTGCAAAAGCATTTGATGAAAATGCTGAAGCTGAAATTAAAAACGTTGCTGACGTTCAAGATGACGACATGATTTTCGATTTAGGTCCAGACAGCACAGCTGCTCTTGCTAAAATCCTAAAAGATGCAAAAACTATTCTTTGGAACGGCCCTGTCGGCGTATTCGAATTCAAAAACTTCGAAGCAGGTACAGCTGGTATCTCTAAAGCGATTGCTGATTCTGAAGCTTTCTCTGTAGCAGGCGGCGGTGATACTTTAGCCGCGATTGATAAATTTGATATCACTGCAGATGTTTCTTACATCTCTACAGGCGGTGGTGCGTTCCTTGAGTTTGTTGAAGGTAAAAAATTACCTGCAGTGGCAATGTTAGAGTCACGCGCAAACGATTAATCGAACAATTAAAGCGAGATAATATCTCGCTTTTTTTTCAACTTTTATTAGCGTATTTTTTATTGCCTTATTGTGATATATTATGCGCGAAATTTAGCAGTATTTATTTTTAACTACATAGGATTATCCTCATGACTAAGATTTTCGACGTTGTAAAACCTGGTGTTATCACTGGTGATGATGTTCAAAAAGTATTTGCAATTGCAAAAGAAAACAATTTTGCACTTCCAGCGGTAAACGTTATTGGTTCTGATTCAATCAATGCAGTACTTGAAGCAGCAGCTAAAGCTAAAGCTCCAGTTGTTGTTCAGTTCTCAAACGGCGGCGCTGCATTCAACGCAGGTAAAGGTCTTAAACTTGAAGGTCAGGAAGCGGCTATTCTTGGTGCTGTTTCTGGTGCTAAACACGTTCACGCAATGGCTAAAGCTTACGGTGTTCCAGTTATTCTTCATACTGACCACGCTGCTAAAAAACTTCTTCCTTGGATCGACGGAATGCTGACTGCATCTGAAGAGCACTTCGAAGCAACCGGCGCTCCTCTTTTCTCTTCACACATGATCGATCTTTCTGAAGAGCCTCTAGAAGAAAACATCGCAACTTGTGCTAAATACCTAGAGCGTATGTCTAAAATGGGCATGACGTTAGAAATCGAACTAGGTTGTACTGGTGGTGAAGAAGACGGTGTTGATAACTCTGATATGGATGAGTCTTTACTTTACACTCAACCGTCTGAAGTTGATTACGCATACGTTGAATTATCAAAAATCAGCCCGCGTTTCACTATCGCTGCATCTTTCGGTAACGTACACGGTGTTTACAAGCCTGGTAACGTTAAACTTACTCCAACTATCCTGCGTGATTCTCAAGCATTTGTTGCTGAAAAGCACGGTGTTGCGTCTAACGAATTAAACTTCGTATTCCACGGCGGTTCTGGTTCTTCTGAAGCAGAAATCCAAGAGTCTATCGGTTACGGTGTTATCAAAATGAACATCGATACAGATACACAGTGGGCATGTTGGGACGGTATCCGTACTTACGAAGCTGAAAACCACGACTGCCTGCAAGGTCAAATCGGTAACCCGACTGGTGAAGATGCTCCTAACAAGAAATACTACGATCCGCGTGTATGGTTACGTGCTGGTCAAGCGTCTATGGTTACACGTCTTGAAAAAGCATTTGCTGACCTTAACGCTGTTGACGTATTATAATTTAACCGGCCTGCATTTCAGCAGGTAGTTTAAATTTTTTAGAGCCGGCTTAACTGCCGGCTTTTTTGTGCCCGCAGGAAAATAACTGCAACTATTCATAGTAAACTCTGTCATATGTTAACTTATTCTATTTAGAGGACT
Source organism: Psychromonas aquimarina ATCC BAA-1526 (assembly GCF_000428725.1). Taxonomy (GTDB): domain Bacteria; phylum Pseudomonadota; class Gammaproteobacteria; order Enterobacterales; family Psychromonadaceae; genus Psychromonas; species Psychromonas aquimarina. Next base: position 1,878 of record NZ_AUAM01000081.1, on the reverse strand, counting down.
TTTTATGCGCTATCTGCAATATTTATTACTGGCTGCCGCTTCTGCCTTTTCAGTTTCCAGCCTGGCTGCTTCCCAGCCGGACGAACCGTATATTGCGGTAACAGGAAGCGCTGAACTTGAGGTAAAACCGGATCAGGTTATTATCCAGTTTCAAGCTTCAGCATTAGAGCGTAAAGGAGCACTGGCTAAAAATGAAGTTGATCAGCAGGTTGAAACATTATTAGTTAATTTACAGCAGTCGGGGTTTAGCAGTAAAGAACTGGAAAGTGCGGATCTTTATACCAGAGCTGAATATGATTATCAGAAAGATAAACGTATTTTTATGGGAATTCGTGCAACACGTGACTTAACCTACCGCTTAACCGACATTGATAAGGTTAACCAGTTTTTAGATGCCGTATTAGCTTCAGATATCGAAGCGATTAACCAGCTGCAGTACGGACTGCAGTCTCCTGAAAAGTGGCAGCTTGAAGTGCGTCAGATGGCTGTAGAAGACTCTGTAAAGAAAGCTGCTAATCTGGCAAAAGCTTATCAGGCAGAACTTGGTAAAATATATTCTGTTAATTATCAGAATAGTTACAGGGAGCCGGTGATGATGCGTGCGATGAGCAGTGAAAACCTAGACACAACAACTTATCAGATTAACACCATTAAGCTTAATGACAGGGTGCAGGCTGTTTTTATTTTACAACCTTAATTCGTCAGGATCGCTAAGGGTTACTTGCAGGCAATTTTCTGCGCTTGCATTAAAACTCATTAAATGACTTTGTGACGGCCTAAACAGGGTACTCAGGTGCCCTATAAACGGCTGCATAAGCTGGTTATCAAAACTGCTCTCTAAGCTAAAGTAAGTGCTTAATGTTTCAGGTGTTATATGCACTGTTAAGTAGTGCTCTTCACTAACTGCATTTAAAGAGTAACCTTTAGGTGTAAAGGTAAACTGATCAATATGCAGCTGGGGGAAAAACTCCGGCAGCGCTAATGCGCATTCAATCTGCTTTGTAGAAACTGTGCCCGCCTGCAGTGAATTAGCAAATGAACCAGATAAACCATGACACATTAATATCTGCTTGGTGTCTGCAGGGCCGTGAGAGGCCTCTCCGAATAGAAAAAGATCACCTTGATACTTACCCCTCCAGTGCTTGGTTGACCCCTGTAAGTGGCTGTTTAAGATGCTGACATCCTGAGTAAAGTTAGTTGCCTGCAGATCCGGCTGATGCGGCTGGTGGCGGTGAAAAAGTAAAGAGTGAATATTTTCTTTACCCAGCTCTTTTTGAAAAAACTGAGCCGCTTTAACCAGATGAGTATTGCCGCAGGTGATCAAAAGTAATTTGTTTTTCCAGACAAATAAACTCGACTCAGATAACAGGTAAGCTTTAACCTGAGCATTTTCTATTTTAGATAAAATTAAAGCGCCGGCCTGCCTGACCATCTCCTGCCAGAAACTGTCGGGAAACTGCAGCAGATTGCTATGCTGCAGGGTGATCTGTAAACGCTTTTCAGTGCCTTCATAAAACATTAGTATTCTGCACCATTTTCTTGTGTTCGCAGGTTTAATCTCATGATTAATAAAAGCCGGTGATTGTTAAGGAAAGGCAGTTTATCGTAATCTCGCTTGAAAATGTAGGCTGTCGTGTACGAGACTGGATTAAGTGCCTTAGAAATGAATTTTTAAGAAGGGCGTTTCACCTATTAGTTATTGATGAAAAACTGAACCAAGGGCACGAGAGGGGGCTTCTTGAACTACAGATACAAAAAAGCCACTAGTATTTTCATACCAGCAGCTTAAATGATGGTGTTTCGTCTCCTGGGTTTTAATAAAAAGGTGAACCAAGGACATGAAGATTTTCAATCCATGAATTTTGGATACAAAAAAGC
>NZ_AUAM01000080.1 GCF_000428725.1 Psychromonas aquimarina ATCC BAA-1526 | reverse complement strand
TTGGGAGCAGTTTTATTCTTTAGCTGCCTAAATGTACCTGTAGAGCTGAGCATTCAGCCTTTTTCCGAAGATGCGACAGAACCAAAAAGATCATAACCGTTGGAATTTCCCTCGGCAGGTGATTTGTTCTTCTTCTTTTAACTCTTTATTATTGAACGATCTAGACGCGATCGTAGGAAGCCTTTTTGAATAAGTATCAGGCTTATAATAAATTTTCCAATTTACATATGGGGGACAACAATAAAATGGAATAGAGCCAATAATATTAAATTGTTTCTGAAGTTGAAATTAATTTATAAAACTGCACTTTATAGAACTTGAGTTGTATTTTAATTTAAATGGAGTTAAATATGCATCTTTTAAAGAAATCGAATATTTTTACAGTATCTATAATTACTTTGTTGTCACCTTCTATATGTCAAGCTCAATTTAATACCCCTTCTTTAACTATAAGAACAGCTTCTGGTTCAGCAGTTGCAACTATTTATGCGAATGGGAGAATGCAGGCAAAATTGAATGTATCATATAGCAATATCCCTGATGGATATACGGTTGATAATGTTGTGATAAAAGAAGCTTATATAAATAATAACCTTCCAAGCTATTGGGTAGTGAGTTCAATTGATAATGGGTATGATCATAACATGTCAAACAGTTATCAAACCCTTAGGACAAGACAGCAAAACCTTACGACAATACCGCTTTATCTCTCTACACTAAACAGTGATGCTGACATTACATTATGCGCAGAACTTGAAGTTTCAAATACCTATGGAAATAATGAAACATTGTCGACTTGTGAAGGAGATACAAATAATGGACTTGTTAGTGTTATTGTTCTCCAGGAAATTAATTATGGTATTGAGGACTTAGATCACTCAAGAAACCGAGAATGGTATGGGAACACTGGGGCTTCTTATGCAATATCTAATGATAGGTTTACGTTGAGAAACAATCGTGAAATCAGAGATGTTGGTGGTTGCAACACTTCCCTGGTAAACAATGGTAAAAGATATTTAGTTTCATCGACCAATGGGCCTGAACATCCATATAGCAACGCTCGTAAATTTAGTGCAGCGTATTTATTCTACCCCAATCAAGGTGTGGTAAGTTCAAATTTTAGCTACTCAAATGGTAGCTATTGGAGAGATACAGTAAGCCTAAATTTTAACACAACCAATAGCATCGTCTTCGCTTGGCTTAATGGCCAAGATAATCAAAATACATATGTAAACCCTTTAATAAGTTGGACAATACATTGTTCAACCATAGCATTTCGTGACAACTATGGTAACGACGGCATTCTAAATCTATCGAGACACTCAAACCCTGACGATGAATGGGGAAATGTTTATTATAGTTTTCATTAACTAGGTTGGTTAGAACATGGTTTCTAGCAAGCTATCTCAAGTAGCAAAAATCAGCAAGCCGATAAATGATGAGATTCTAGGAAGAAAGTTGATGGTCTAGTCACTCTAAATCACAACTTTTTAACAACGAAGATCATCGTTTAGCGCCTTTCTCTTCTGGAGTTTAGCCCGAAAGCTAGCGTTGCGTTTCAACACTTGAAAAGGGAATAACCACTCTCATTATGTTGCACCTTACTCTAGCATCCGGGCGAAGCTCTGAATTTTCATCTTGAAGTAGTTTGGGTATATGCTCATTTTATATAAACCTGTAACGGTATTTAAAACAAGGACAAGTGATGAATATTGAATCTAATGCTAATAATTTTATTGAACACCTTACCTCTGGAGTAGATGTTAGGACGGGGATGTATTCTATAACTATCCCGCTGGCCCGTTTGTTGTCACATAACCTTTCAGGTCCTAGTATTCCTATTGCGCTATCGTATAGTGCAGGTAGCTCAGAAGATATCGGTTTTGGTAGGGGTTGGTCATTATCTCTAAGCCAATACAATGAAACCTCAGAAACTATAAACCTTTCAACAGGCCAGTCTTTTCGGATATACAAACCTTGGAGTAGTAATGAGTACGAAATACCATACAGGAAAATTAAAGATATAAAAATCACATACTTAAGTGAATCGGAAGAGTTAAAGGTGGTTAACAAAGAGGGAGGGTATGAGTGTTTGAGTGAAACTACTGGGAGATTAAATAAAATAGTTTCACCGGATGGGAAAGAGGTTTATTTTAGCTATGATTCTTGGACGGGGCGGATAAATCGAATTTATGACAATGCTGGGCGCGAGATACTATTTGACTGGAGTCAAGAGAGCGACAAGGTCGATATCATCCACAAACATAATGAATTAACGCTACAGACGATCACTCTTAATAAAGGCGGAAACGGGAGCTATCGGCGCTTATCCAGTATAAATTTAGATGAAAAATTTCCTTCGATAGAGCTCGATTATAGGTACATAGAGAGCTCAAACTATGATGTCATAGAAAAGGTAACTCACCCCTCTGGATTGATTGAAGAGATGTGGTATCTAGACAATGGTCACTCCCTACCTTCAGGATCCCCTTTATCAGAAATTCCATTTATTCAAACTCATCGTGTCACCCCTGCTTTTGATAGCAGTCAACCTGTTCAGCTGACAGAATACGACTATTCAGATAAAAATTATCTAGGATTTGCCAGTGAAAGAGTATGGATCCAAGGCGAAGATACATTATTCAAATCATCAGCAAACTACACTTACACCACCACAGAGATCATTAATAATTCGAAAAAAATAGTTCGGAGTTACAACAAATATCACTTATTAGATTTCGAGAAGCGCTACGATAATAATGTTCTCTATAGAAAAGACCAATATGAGTATTACGCTGTCCTCAATAAAAGTATAGAAGAACAACCTGCTACCTACAGCTTACCTAAGATGCAGACGACCACTCATTATTATGATGGTAATTCAAGATCTTTGACTAAGCAATACGAGTATGATGATTACGCAAATCCTACTTTAATTCAAGAAGTCGATGGCTCTAAGCAAATCTATATTTATTACCCTCCAGAGGGGGAAGAAGGTGCGTGTCCCGCAAACCCTTACGGGATGGTCTCCCAGCTCAAAGAAGAACGGTTCATTCCGGCAACGGTCCAATATGGGGAGCCCCCCCTTATCACAAAATACACATACACATCATTAGCAAGGCTAGATGAGCCGAATCAGTACTTTATTGTGTTAGCCACTGAAAGTGATGAGAATCAAAAGGATACCTTGAGTTATTACACCAATAGTGAACAGCCCCGTCTCTATGGACAAATAAAAGAACTGGTTTCCAGTGTAAATGGCTACGAGCAGAAGGTTAGGACTAATTATGAGCTTCTAACCGACAGGCTTAAAACGACAACAACGGCCTTAGCTCATGATGGATTAACAAAAACCTCCTCTGTATCAATAGACTATCTTTTGGGGTTACCAATAGAAAAAGTCACAGAGGGTGAGTCTAGTATTAGGATAACTTATGATTCACTTGGAAGAAAAAAAACTATCACAGTGGCGCCAGACACGGACTACATGGCCACGACATCATTCCATTACACAGTTGGTGACGGCAATAATACAGTCACCCAAACTGATCCGAAAGGAAATATAGAAGTCACAAAATATAACAATGCGGGTAAAACCATTGCCATAATACAGTCACATGGTAATGCACTCTATACTGTGCAATCCATGACTTATAACGAATATGGCCAACTAAAGTCAACAGTAGATACCGACTGGCTTAATGGGGATAAAATCAGTATTACTACGGAGTTTAAATACGACGTCAATGGTGAAGTAAAGGAAATATATCACCAAGATGGACGGCAAGAAATCATTGAACAAAATCCGGTGTCACTGACGACAGAACATAAACAGGTTGGTTTGTTAACAGAAACGACAACTTATAACTTATCTGGCTTAGAAGTCGAGAAAGAGACAACAGATATTACGGGGAATCGGCTTGCCAGAACTCAGTATCACTATGATGCGTTTGGGAAACTTCGCAGCATAATAAATACTCAAGGACAAATCACAAAATATCGTTACGATGTGTTTGATCGGCTCAAAGAAGTTGAGCGGGTGATTGATGGACAAAGTGTCGTTGAGTCTTATTCTTATCCTGAATTTACTTCTGAAAGCCTAGTGGACAGCGTAATGGTCAATGGTGTAACCCTTGGCGACAGAAATTATGATGGATTAGGTCGCTTAATGAGTGAAACCGTTAATGGGGCAGTCAATTCGTATCACTATACGGGAGCTTCTAATCAACCAAGTAGTGCGATTTTATCTAATAGTAGCGTTATTGATATGGTAAATAATGCTAACCTTCAAGTTACTGAGGCAGTGTCTGTGCAAGGAAAACCCGAACTCAGCAGTAATTATAGCTTTGACCCTCAAACGGCACTGCCAATCAGTAATTTAAATCAGGGATGCAGACGTACCGTTACCAGAGACTCCTATGGCCGAATAGAAATCGATGAAGTTGAGCTTAATGATGGTGAAATTAGGCAGGCAAGTGAAGAATATTCACTACGAGGACGGTTGCTAAAAAGTAGGGATTATTTCGGTAATCATAACGAATATGGGTATGACACATTGGGGCGACCAGACTTCATTACTGAATATGTATCTGGTGTCGAGACAAAAACACATATCGAGTATGACAACTATAGTCGTGCCAGGAGATACACTACCGAGCGTGGTGCGGATACGGCAGTTATTGAACTGATATTTAACAACATCGGTATAGAAACCCAGCGAGTGGCTAAGTTTAATGGTGTGGAAGAGTTTAGCATTCTCCAAACTTATAATAGCAACCTTCAGTTGGACAAAAGAGTCTATACAGATGTGCTGGGCACAACAGATGAAACTTTCGTCTATGATGAACTTGCACGCCTGAAAACTTATTCTTGCACAGGCCCCAATATGCCTTCTAATGAGTATGGTGAGCATTTAATTCAGCAGGTATTCAGCCATGACCTGTATGGAAATATCACGGAGGTCATAAGCCACTTTAATGATGGTACGACGAACACCACAGAGTATACGTATAATCCCACCAATCCTGTCCAGCTAGTGAGAGTCACCAACACACATAATAGTTATCCATCCAGTGTGGAATTGAACTATGACGTTGCGGGGAACATGCTGAATGATGAGAAAGGAAATGTATACCGTTACAATGAGTTAGGCCAGTTAACCTCGGTTGATAATGCTAATGGAAAGAAGCTGTCTAAATATCAATACGATGGGGAAGGGCAAATGGTCTCTCAAACTGTGGAGGAACAATTAGTTTACCTTTTCTACAGTAAGGGGACGTTAGTGAATGAAATGTCAGAGGAGACACATTCTAGTTACCATCACATTGCCCCCGGCCTTGTTGGCCGAAGTATTCATGATGATGCTAACAATGTCCATCATCAGTTACTATTGGGCAACAGTCAGGGAAGCGTGCTTGAGTCATTGTCAACCTCTGAAGATTCCGATATCCGAGACAAGAAAACTCGCAGTTATACACCATATGGAGAGGGGTAATTGTTATGATTAACAAACCAAAAGTCGTTCAGCATAGCCGAAGAAGATTTCTAAAGCAGTCAGGTGGCCTATCGGCCCTTGCTGCAACGGGCGCCACATTTCCCTTGTTATCAACATTTGCGTCGTCTTCTTCTCTTGATTCGAGTGTTATTCGTGATAATCAGTTGGGATTCAATGGCGTACGTCAAGACCCTGCGACCAAACTCTATCCTCTAGGGAATGGCTACCGGATGTATAGTCCAACCCTGATGTGCTTTAACGCTCAAGACAACCAGAGCCCTTTTGGTCGAGGTGGTATCAATGGCTATGCCTATTGCTTAGGTGACCCAGTTAACCAGCGAGATCCGAGTGGCCACTTTGCTCTACTCAGTATATTGATTGGTGCTATTGTTGGTGCCGTTGTAGGAGCCTCTATATCTGCTGCCGCAGAAGGTATTCATATGGCGATAAATCCTGAGCATAAGTTTGACTGGAAGCAAGTTGGGATTGGAGCTGCGATTGGCTTTATAACTGGTGGAATAGGGATTGCCGCCGCCGCGCCAAAAGCAGGGGTACAATTAGGCCTTGCAATTGCTAAATCAGCAGTGGCTGAGTTTGCATCTGTGCCTATTTCGACCGTTACCGCTCTGTCAATGCAACCCAACGCTTCAAAGGGGTTACAAATAGTAGGTCAGATACTGGGTTTTTCATTAGCGATTGCAGGGGTGGGGTATGGTCTTAAAGGAGCAGCACAGCTAGGAAGAAAGATTCTAAAAGGCAGGGTATACAGAAAGATTTCCAAGTGGCAAAGGAAGGAAATATTATATAGTAAATGCATCAGTGTGCGGGAAGCTTTATTTACTGCAGCGAGCATTGTGGCTGGGATTTCTAGTGCTTCTTCTGGCATTGCCTTTAATACTATGAATCATTTAGGGAAGAGTTCTCACGATAGTGACTTAGCAATGCGATGCTTTCATTTTGGAAGTTCTGCGCTTGGCGCTTTTGGTGGTAAGTCTTTAAACCCAATAAAAAATATCAAATCTGACCCAGTAGGTTATTTATCAGGCCGATTTACGGATGTTTCTCACGTTACAGGTTTTGTTGCACTATTAGCTACGGAAGCTGGGAGTGATGCAAATCGCCAATGGAATACAGTGTCATTCTTAACTGGTATTGCCTCGGTATATACTTTAAATACGCAGAATCACCTCAAACACTTCGATAATAAACCACTTTGGAAGCAACTTGGTGTATCTGAATCAACATGGAGCAAATCACTAAGTAATCGTTCTTCACAATATCCTCTATATCCTTTAGGACGATATCGTGCTCTGGTTAGTGATTAACTTCATTTTTAGTTCTTAACTTAAAATATATGGATTATTCTTCTAAGAAATGAAGATCTGTGTCCAACTTATGGGAGGCACCTCTCGATTTAAATACTATGTGAGATATTGGCTACCAAAACCTAGGATTGTAAATCCTTATCCGGAACAGCGCTTTTACGCCAAATACTCGAGGTAGGAGCCGGATGCGTTAGTAGCGCACGTCCGGATCTGTGCGGGGGGGTCAGTAATGACCATTCCTACCGCGACCGATACTTCACTAGGCTAACTTCTATAAGGCAACTAGCCATTCCAGAAAACCAGAGTTGCCAGTTCAATGTATCCAGAGCTGCGCTGTTACTCCCACTTTTATCAATGACTACCTTCTCAGGTAAGCCGTGCTGACTGATGGCTTTATTAAAGAAGCGCCTGGCTGCCTCTTCATCCCATTTTTCAGTTAACATGAAATCAATGGTATTACCCAGCTTATCAACTGCGCGATACAGGTAGCACCACGGCTAGCGCATTTTAATCCCAGACTCTAACAG
>NZ_AUAM01000079.1 GCF_000428725.1 Psychromonas aquimarina ATCC BAA-1526 | reverse complement strand
GCAAAATGGGGAGATATTTACCCAGTAGTCGTTAATTCCTGGCGTAGAAAATGGCCTAATTTATCGCACTATTTCAAATATTCCGAGCATATTAGAAAAGTAATTTACACCACAAATGCCGTTGAGGCAGTTCATCGTCAGTTTAGAAAGCTGACCAAAACAAAAGGCGCTTTTCCTAATGAAAACAGCTTGCTGAAATTACTCTACGCAGGCATATTAAATGCGTCTGAGAAATGAACGATGCCAATTCATAATTGGAACCTCTGCTTATCTCAGTTAGCTATTTATATTTATTTTGAAGGGCGTTTAGACAGCGTACTGGATATTTAATGAATTACCCTGACACAGAATTTTGAACGCCCTCCATAGATAAGAAAACAGGCCGATTACAATATGGCTTGAACTCGGTTGTCTCTTAATGTCCAATCTATGAGGGTTTTATATTTTTAGTAAGCAGGCGCATAATCGAACGGATAGCCTCCTTTCAATTTTAAAATGCTTGCCATCCCTGCAGCAATTCCTCATCAGGTGCAACAACTCCGGTCATCTGATTAGCAAAGTTAATCCCTCTCATAGTTCCAACGATTGCCGCTGAGTTGACCCCACCTGCTTTGAACCATTCTCTCTGCGTTGAGTAAAATCTGGTGATCCCCATCTTATCTAAGACATCATTTGCATCGAAGAAAACACCTGTCTGCAACGCAATAGCAGTATCTATCTTGTAAATATTCGTTTGTAAGAGCAACTGTGCGAATTTAGGATCTATGTTCTTAAGTATCCCATAGGCTCCGCACGATACGAACTGGATATCGTATTTTGTTGGTTGTCCTGCTCGCAGATGGCCGGGTGAGTATGAGTTATTCACATGTTCCATCATCGAGATCCCCCCTGCGCCATTCCATGGCTGAAAGCCGGCAGCTCTGATTAAAGCAGGATGTCGTCTGTCGAACCTATATACAAAAGGTGGCAACTCTTTACTATTTATCACCCTACCAATTATTCGTCTGGTTCGGTTTACTTTTTCTGGCAAGCAATTGTATTTGGTCATTTTATTCCTCCATCTAATTTGTTATCTTACATTGCCTAACGAGGCTGTAGAATTACTCATTTATAGCCTGTCTATTTATAATAAAGCTTACGGTAATTTATGTTTAATTGATATTCAATAGGTTATTCCATTAGGTTTTTTAAGTAAAAATAAAAATTTAATATCCATTAAAAACAGACACTTAAAAAGTTACAAAATGCCAAAATTTGCTATTTGCGACAGAACCAATTTTTTTTTAGTTTACTATACTGGTTCTTAAATTCCGTTATTATACTTTTCAGTACTTTCCCTGCTTTATCTTCACGAAAAAAAAGTGTATGGTCTATCGTCCATGATTCATTTAAAAACTCAGTTTTTAATTCTACGATTGTATCGCTATACATTTTATCTTCTCCGATATGTCTGGGTAAAAATGACCATCCGAAGTGTTTCAAAAGCTCCATCAGTAATGCCGGATTAGTGATAACTTGTTGCTGACTGGAAAAATTTGCGCGTTCACTAAAGCCTGCATCCGCAAAACTCTTTAAAATATATTGTTTTTCTAATTGAAGGTCCTCAAGCATAACCGGAGACAACGGTTGCATCGGAGAATCTTTACGCGTATATATCGCACCTGGTAAAGAACCTACTATACAGCCATTTAGCCCAGGTGGTGGTAACAGTTTTGTTGACGAGTGGTTTTGTATAATAATGACAAGGTCTACTTCCGAGTCAATGATAGAGCGCATCGCTTCATCCCTACTAGCATATACCCAATTAAGATCCGTATCACTAAAGTGATGTGACATATGCTGATCTATCTGGAAAACGTACTCATTGGGTACCGTGGAATTTAAACAAATCGTCAGCTCTCTTTCTTCTTTATAAGTCAATTGTAGTGCTGTATGTTGTAGTTTTAACGACTGGTGCAATAATAAAGTAGCCTGGCGTAGTAGTAGTTTACCCTCCTTTGTCAGGCTAGGATTATTACTGGTACGATCGAATAAAGCTACTCCCATAATAATTTCTAAATTACTGACACGTTCACTGAGTGTTGAGCGATCTCTCTTAAGTATCTTGGCAGCATTTGCAAAAGTGCCATGCTCTGCGACGGCAACAAATGTCGCTAATTGATCCAGACTATATTCAACCATTTAATTGAACTCCTATTTCATATGCTTAAGAAAGCTCTTCCGATAAATATTAATAACTAAAAGTTTGATGACGTTTAAAGTTGACATGTTAAATTCATCTGTTGCATTGCTGATTTGAGTGAAGTTTGCTCAGGTATAACTCACCATTTTCAGAGATCCAGCCATACTCTTTATCCTAATCATCTACCACAGGGGTGACCAATGCGGGGGACAGTTGCAATAAGATATTTCTACCCTGGCGTACACCAGAGATATTCGCATGCAAGATAATCCTGCTTTTGCATGCAGGTTGATGGTTTGTGTATCGATATAAGTATTGTCCGGTAGATTTACCATATCGACAGATAGCGAGTGGGTTTATAGGGAGTAACCACAATCCCTTGTGTATTACTAATATTATCATTGTTACTCAGGCCCCCTCCCGATGCACCATTCAGATCGACGATAGCCAGAGGTGGCATTAAATGCATCAACACCAATTGAACCAAGTGCAACCGCGACGTTTTGATCTTGCGGAGCCACATCACAGGTACCTTCGTTGATAGAGCCAGTAAAATTCACATGGCCATCGGCAACATGTACCGCAGATGAAGAAATTCCAAGACTGATAGCAAGTAATGAATATTTTAAAAATGAGTTGTATTTAGTCTGCATAAATAATCTTCTTTGGAATTTAAAATAAAAACTGTTGGTCATAGCAGTCTCGACAACGAGGTCACTTATAATATGATCAATTTAAAAAGTGCACTAATCAGCTGCCGAGGGAAAATCCCACTAATTGCTATTTTAATGCAAAAGGCTCTTTCCACTTTCCTGTTGGTCAGATGTTCAGCATTCTGTAGCCCTAGTAGATCCAAGGTCATCTTTGAAATATGGACTCTATTTTTGGGTTCTGTCGCATCTTGAATACGCCGGAATAATCTTCACAGTAAGTATTGATAAGCAGATGATACATAGACACGCTTAGCTGTAATGTTAGACTTATTCTTTATCTGATCTATGAGCCCCAGCTATGGCATTAAACTTCACCAAGAAACAATTTCCTTCAGCACGATTATGATGACTATTCGATGGTATGTTGCCTATAAACTGAGTTATCGGGATATCGAAAAACTACTAGCAAGATGTCAATTGGCGGAATTAGGTATGGAAAATTCCCAATGGAGATGATTTTTGGTCTGTATCATTGTTATATATAATGTATGGCCAATATATAGTTCATAGAGATAACCAATGGATCAACAAAACAAACGACTCTACTTTTCACTTATATCACTTGGTTTAGCGGTAGCTTTATCTTTTTCTGGCGTAGTCGTAGTAATGGTCGCTGATTCAGATGGTGATGGTCTAGATGACAGTATAAAAAGCACGTATAGCTGGAACGGTTCTGTCGCAAATAGGTTTTTTGAGTGAAAATAAAAATTTAATATCCATTAAAAAAGACACTTAAAAAGTCACAAAATACCAAAATTTGCTATTTGCGACAGAACCTGCATGATTGGATTGAAGTGTTAGCGGTTAAATATATCAATAATATTGTCGAACAGAGTCATCGAAAAGTGAAGGGTAAAATGCATCAATGTTTAGGATGGAAATCTTAGGCAGGTGCAAAGTCAACCTTAGCAGGTGTTGAACTTTGCTCCATGATTAAGCAAGGACAGATGGTTAACTCCGAAGATATAACGCCATGGGATCAGTTTTATTCGCTAGTAGCATCATTGTATCTGAGGAAAAGTGCCCCCTTCGTTTAGAGCTACATAATCTTAATTTGCGACAGAATCCTTTTTTGAGCATTCCACGCAAAAACACGGAGAGCCAAAATTACTGAAATAGGCATTTATATATTATATATCTCACAAAATGATTAAAATTTAACTGTTTAGTTATTTTATATTAATGTAGTCAAATCTTGGTAGCGTAAGGAAATAAAATGCATAAACATAAAAATATCATACTTCTTCTCACAGTCTTATTTTCCTCCCAATCATTTGCAGGGAATCAACTCAGCCAATTATGCAAAACTGATTTTTATAAAAATAATGTAAAGGTAAGTGGACTCAATGTATCAACGAGAACTATCGTAGGGTTTGGCATTAACGTGAAAATAGATGGTGAATGGGGGGTAATGAAAATGAAAGAAAGTCGTCGAAGAAGCAGAGATATAGCTTACGATATAGCAAAACTCGCTTATTTGACCAATGCAACTGTGAATGCTTGTATTGGAAATGGTTATTTAACAGGAATTGAATTAATAGAAAAGTAAGAAACAAAGTAAGCGTTGTTAATATTAATAGTTGGTATTATTTAACTTTTGGTAATCATATAATTCACCATAAACTCAGCAATTTATCAGACTTAAATGTTAAGTTTCATCAACTATTTGACTGAACTCAGTCGTTTTGATTAATTGACTAGTTGTACTAATTTCGGTTCTACGCGTCTTTTCGTAGAATGACTGATTTGTGTACACTTTATTATTCAATAATTGCTTAAAAGAGGTGTTTTCATGTTCGGTTCTCACTCTGACTCACAGTGGTTGAGTCACTGTTTTCAGTTTCAGAAAAATTGAAGCAAGGCTATCAGTTTAGTCGTCAACTCAGTGGGATATTCGACAGTCATATTTCCCCAGAGGTCGCCAAGGAAAAGATAGCAGAGTGGGTGAATAGCGTGACAGCTTCTGAGCTTAATTGTTTTGACCGATTTATTCAAACCTTGATGAATTATCAGGAGCAAATTACGAATTATTTCATCGCCCATCATACCAGCGGATTTGTCGAAGGATTCAATAATAGAGTGAAAGTGTTGAAGCGACGATGTTATGGTTTATCTGAGCCAACCAAGTTATTCCAACGATTGCTCGTGGACAACCACAGGCATGACTCGATTCGCTCCTGGGGTGGCTAGTTTTCAATCATTCCACGCAAAGGCGCGTAGAGCCAATAGATTGACCCAGGTCAGGTTTATCATGCACGGCAGAGGTTTATGCCTTAACTTAAAATATATTGATTATTCTTCTAAGAAATGAAGATCTGTGTCCAACCTATGGGGTTCACCTATCACTTCGGACTTGAATTCGGTTGGAATTAATAATATATACAACATAGGTTTAACTTATATGAAAAAACATTTAATAATATTATCTATATTTTTTTATACATCAATAGTTAGCGCATTTAATATACCACTTTCTGCACCTAAAGGGGCATACACCAATTATTTTACATACTACAACCCAGATGATGAACCTATAGTATCACCTAATGCTATAAATAATTTAAAAAAAAGTAAATCACTATTTGCTATAGAGTCGGCTTATAATCAAGATTTGATCCTGAATGGGACAGGTTTCTTTATAAGAACGTTCAGAAATGATAACAAGATTTGTATGATTACTGCTGGCCACAATGTTCTTTCGGGGCCAACATCTCCTGTACCATCAAAGTTCGCATTTACTGGATATTTTAATTATATAGGTAAACCTAATGGGTCATATGAAAGGGTAAAGCACTTAAAAATGGAAGAGGGCATAATCGCGGATGTTATTACAGCTCATAATGATAGGACAGGTTATATTAAGAAAGATATAGCGTTATTACTAGTTAATACCAGTCATTTACCTCCCTTAGAGCAATTATTTCAGTCTGGATTTATATTTTTAAAAGATGAACCTAAAAATGGTCATATGCTTCATCATCCTGCAGGATGGTCTCAAAGACTGACTAATCTTGACGGCAATGCTACTTTAATGGGTGATTTTTATCGCATATATACTGACGGAGTAGCACAAAACCAGGCTTTTTCAAAGGGTACATCAGGATCTCCAATCTTTGAAGAAGCCCCTGAAGACCCAGACTATGGGTTTAATGTTATGGGACCCGCGATGGGTGTACTGTCAACAAATAGTAGCCCAGATACCATGCCTCTGCGAGATGTGCCACCAAGAGAGTTAGTTGATGAGGATGCAGGTAGAAGGATCCCACGAATGGTACATCCAGCATATACTACCCTTTCAAGCATAAAGGATGAAATAGAAGAACACTGTTTAGCTGAGCTATCCCCCGCTCTCGAGAGTAAACCTTACACAAAATCAGCTATATTGGTGAATAAAACAGGTGAATTACATTCCGAAGATCCTTTTGTAAAAAATCGCAACTTCTTTCTTCTCAATAATACGACCGCAACCTTAATAGTACATATATATGACGAAAGCAACCAATCATATCGTGAAAAAATAAAACCATACGAGAAGATAAAATTTGAGTATAATTCAGAAAAAAGGGGGTATGTCTATAGATTCCCATTTTCCCCAGAAGTAGTTTCCAGAGTCCAGGCTTTAGTTTTTAATGGTGGACAATATGCAGGAAGAGAGCAACTTACAGATAATGATTTTGATGTTATCCATTTTACAAAAGGAAATCCCTGGCATCGTGTTTATATCTCCTACAAGCCCAAGCAGGGGGCTAACCATGTTATGGATAAATTTTTGGTGAATGATGCATTTGGAGATCCTCAATTCAATAATACAGCAGATTTCTTAAAAAGTGACGATGATACTGGAGATGGACATAATGTTAAAATTCTTTCTTATGGGGTCGGTCGTGCTAGAGTAGTAGAGATCCTTCCCATAGATGAAGTAAAATATTTTGATCCAAGGGATGTGAAAAATATAGTTTTTAGAAACAAAACCTATGACGAGTTAGGGTCTGAGGGAGGAAGAATCAGAATTACTGGCTGGGATTTATACCCAACTGTGCCGCCAGGATACATCCGAAATATCATTTATAATCAACCGAGAAAGTATCCCGATGATTTTATAGGTCGCTTCAATACTCTTGACTATTATGGTAATAGTCTTAGGAGACTAGATCAAATAGATTTGTGTGATACTGGTTTTTATGAAAATACTAGAGGGAATAAATTTGTTTTTTCAAACGCTTATTCTGAGGTGAACTATAGAACTCATAACGCTGAATCTTTGATTGAGATAATCAATTTGTATAGGGGGAAATATAGAAGTTTTCTGGAAGCAAAAGGAATCTGTCGTAATACAGATCAGCAGTTTATAAATGTTTCTTTATCAGAAGATGGGAAGACTTTTTCTATTGATTTGGAGGGTTATGCAAATCCGAACGGTAAACGTCCGGGCAACCAGTCCATTTCTATAATCTACTTGATTACAGTTCTCTAATACATATTGAGGAGATTGTAATGAAACGCAAAGCTAAATGGACAAATAAAGTGTACTAGCTCAGACCTGATCTGACAGTTACCCCTTTTCAAAGGCACCAAGGTGCTATTGACTGCCAACGGACGCTAACTCAGATAAAGTTTTATCTCCCTTAGCTTTAAATTCGGGTGAGTGGTTTCTACGTTTTCTAGTCATAATCTGCTCCAGCTGTGATGCTAGTTATTAAAACAGATTAATCACTTAAGATCGTATCCGATTTTT
>NZ_AUAM01000078.1 GCF_000428725.1 Psychromonas aquimarina ATCC BAA-1526 | reverse complement strand
ATGATCTATTTAGGCGTAGGAAAAATGGATGAAAGCAAGGCGTTGATTGCAGTAACTAGTTATTCTAATTACAAAATCAAGAACGAAGCTAGCATCCATTTTAACCAGCATAAATGAATAGAAAATTAGTGGATTTGGTATTGAATATATCGATACTGCAGGTATCGACGCAGCCCGATCTTAACCACAGCAAGCTTAACAAGAGAATTATTATGTCTATCGATAAAGTAAGTACCTTATTAGTCACAGCCGGCCGTTCAAAGAAATTCACTCAAGGCTCGGTAAACCCGGTTATACAGCGGGCATCATCTATTGTATTTGATTCTGTTAAAGCTAAAAAATTTGCCGCGGCAAACCGCGCCAACGGAGAGCTGTTTTACGGCCGCCGCGGCACGTCGACTCACTTCTCATTACAGGAAGCAATGGTTGAACTGGAAGGCGGTGCCGGCTGTGCACTGTATCCCTGTGGAGCTGCTGCAGTTTCAAACGCTGTTCTCGCTTTTGTTGAAGCCGGCGATCATGTGCTGATGACCGGAGCCGCTTATGAACCGACACAAGACTTCTGTAATATTATCCTTAAGGGCATGAATGTAACAACAACCTATTATGATCCGCTGATCGGCGCTGACATTGCACAGTTAATTCAACCGCAGACTAAGGTTGTATTCCTGGAATCCCCGAGCTCAGTGACCATGGAAGTTCAGGATATTCCGGCAATGGTTAAAGCTGTTCGTGCGGTTAATCCGAAGATTATTATCATGATTGATAATACCTGGGCGGCCGGTATTTTATTTAAAGCACTAGAACATGATATTGATATTTCTATACAGGCAGGCACCAAGTATATCATCGGACACTCCGATGCCATGCTCGGCACTGCCGTTGCCAACGAGCGATGCTGGGCTCGCCTGCGTGAACGTTCGTATCTGATGGGGCAGATGGTCGATGCAGATACTGCTTATGCGGCTTCGCGCGGTTTAAGAACCATGGCAGTACGTTTAAAACAGCATCAGGAGAGCAGTCTTAAAATTGCTCACTGGCTGAGTGAACGTCCGGAAGTAGAACGGGTTAATCACCCGGCACTACCGAGCTGCAGGGGCCATGAATTTTTTAAGCGTGACTTTATCGGCAGTAACGGACTGTTCTCGTTTGTACTTAAACAACGTTTATCTGCTCAGCAGTTAGCGGACTATCTGGATAACTTTGAGCATTTCAGCATGGCTTATTCATGGGGAGGTTTCGAATCATTAATTCTGGCTAATCAGCCTAATGAGCTTGATGCTATCCGCCCGGCCGGCGGCATTGATTTTAAAGGCACATTAGTACGGGTGCATATAGGCTTAGAAAACGCAGATGATCTGATTGCAGATCTTGCAGCTGGATTTGAACGTATAACCTCTTAGGAAAACCGTTGCTCCCGGCCTGACAATAAGGCTGGGAGTAAACAGATCAAGACAATTAATATTAGATTAAGTACGCGAGCCCTGCACATTAACAAACACTTTCAGATTTTGCCCAGGCTGAATGTATTTCTGCCCGCTTAATTGATTCCAGCGTTCTAAATCAGCGGTTTTTACATTAAATTTCGATGCAATTGCACCTAAAGAATCACCAGAGCGTACTTTATAAATCACTTCGCGGGTAATCTGATTTTCTGTAGAACGATTAACAAAGATTTTTAAGCTTTGCCCCGGCTGAATATACTTTTTCCCGCTTAACTGATTCCAGCGTTCTAAGTCTGTACTTTTCACCTTGAATTTTTGTGCAATAAGGCCTAATGAATCACCAGGACGTACTTTGTAAGTAACCTGACCGGCAGTTTTATTTTTCGACTGTGCTTGGACTGAATTCGATGCACTCTGCGTGCTGGCAAATATTTTCAGTTTTTGTCCGGGTTTAATATATTTCTGCCCGCTTAATTGGTTCCAGCGCTCTAAATCAGTAGTTTTTACATTATATTTTAATGCAATAGCTCCTAAAGAATCACCAGGGCGCACTTTATAAACAATCTGATTGTTTGACACGGCTTTAAGCGGTTTCCAGATGGTTAACTTCTGTCCCAGGCGTAAAGTTTTCTGCGTACTGGTACCATTCCATTTAGCAATCTGTTTAGAGGTCACCTTATAACGGCGGCTGATATCCCAGAGTGTATCGCCCTCTTTCACGGTATACTGAACTTTTCGTTTGCCCTTATCGCTTTGCTCGAAACGCTTGGCCTGACTATAAAGATAATCCTGCTGGGATTTACTCGCAACGGGTATTAATAACGGCTGGCCGATGCGGATCATTGAACCGTTAAGGTCATTGATCTGTTTTAAGACACTAGTCGTTGTTCCGTAGTTTTGAGCAATAACACTGAGGCTGTCACCAGAGCTCACTTTGTAACGATCCCAGCGGATACGTTTATTTTCATCAATCTGACTTAGTTTTGCAGCGAACTGCTCCGCACTAACCGTAGGCACAAGTAATTTATGCGGGCCGTCTGGAGAAGTTGCCCAGTGGTTAAAAGCCGGATTCAACAACTGGATCTCAGCAATACTTAGATCAGAAAATTCAGCTGCATAAGCAAGTTCAATCTGAGAATTTGTATCAATGTAAGTTAATACCTGCTTATTCGCTATCACCGGCAGTTCAACACCGTATTCCTGGTGATTACGTAAAATATCAACCAGGGCTAATAACTTAGGAACATACTCCTGCGTTTCTCTGGGCAGATCTAAATTCCAGTAATCGGTTGGTTTATTCAGTTTCTTATTTTTACGTGCAGCCCGCTGTACTCGCCCTTCACCTGAGTTATAGGCGGCTAATGCATGCAGCCAGTCATCACCGAGATATTTATGCAGAATTTCCATATAACGCAGAGCGGCTTCTGTCGAGGCGTAGACATCACGACGGCCGTCATACCACCAGTCCTGTTTTAAACCGAAGCGTTCTCCTGTAACCGGCATAAACTGCCAAAGCCCTGAGGCGCTTGCATGCGAATAAGCAAAAGGGTCAAAGGTGCTTTCAACAACCGGCAGCAAAGCTAATTCTAATGGTAAATTTTTTGCTTCAATCTGCTCAACAATCAGATATAAAAACGGCTCCGCGCGTTTGGATACCTGTTTTAAATAATTGGGATTATTTAAAAAATAATTACGCTGCCTGGCGATACGGGAATTTTCCGGGACTTCAAATACGAAACCTTCAGCTAGTTTTAACCATAGGTTTTCATAACCGGGTGCCTGAATTTGTGTATTTTCATTAAGCGGCTCCTCTTCAACTAGCCGGGTCAGCCCTTCTTCGCTGTCAATCTCCAGCAGCGGCTCATCCAGTAAATAGTCATTTTCAGCTGATAAATGACTTTGATCAGCTGTATTTGTTGTTGTCTGACAGGCAGTTAAAAAAAACAGTAAAAAAAACGAGCACAATAATTTCATAAAAGGGGCCACTTACCAATAATAAGTGGCGTATTCTAGCTTAAATCACAGACAAATTCATTAGAACCTGTCTTTATACTTACGCAGCGCGGTAAAACAGGATAAGGGATCGCTTAACTGTTCTGCCAAATGCATCTGCAGAGCGTTAACCAGCGAACTTTCGCTGCAGCGTAAAAACGGATTTATGGATTTTTCCAATCCTATAGTGGTGGGAATAGTCGGCAGCCCCTGCTGACGTTTTTTGCTGACTTCCTGAATATATTTCAACAGGGCTTCATTTTTCGGTTCAAGATGAAATGCAAAAATAAGATTATTCTGCGTATATTCATGGGCACAATAAACCAGTGTATTATCAGGTAATGATGTAAAACGCGATAAAGCTTCAAACATCTGCTCATAGGAGCCTTCAAACACACGGCCGCAGCCGCCGGAAAACAGAGTGTCTCCGCAGAAAAGAAATGATTCATTATAATATGCAACGTGATCCAGAGTATGCCCCGGTACAGCCATTACTTTTAATGAAAAACGGCCGTCAAAAAAGCTGAGTGTCTGTCCGTCTGTGATCCCTTCACTTTTTGCAAACAGTTTCTTCTGACAATAAACAGCAATTTTCTCATCGCGCACAGAAAGCAGGGCTTCAACACCGTCAATATGATCATAATGACCATGGGTTAAAATAACGGCATCCACAATTAACTGCTGCGCTTCTAATATTTCCAGAACTGGACCTGCATCACCAGGATCAACAACAATGCAATGCTGACTTTGACTATCTTTAATAAGCCAAATATAGTTATCATCAAATGACTTCAGCGTTAAAATATTAACCATAGTTGATTCTCTATCTAATTGATTTGGAGTAAGTTGAAATATGAAAATAGCAAAAACATCTCGTATTTTAACCCCGATTGAAGACTGGCATCAATTGCCGAATGGTAAAACCCTATTGAAACAAACTCAGCAGCGTATTGACAGCTATCTGCCGCGATGTTTTGGTTATCATTTATTAAAATTAGGCAGATTAAGCAGTTTACTGGATACATCAAGATCGACAATTTCCCATCAAATCAACTGCGCATCCGACGGAGAAGGTATTGGTTTATTAGCAGACCTTCATCAGCTGCCGTTACAAACATCTTCTGTCGACCTTTGTATTCTGGCTCATGAATTAGATTTTTCAAGCGATCCCCATCAACTATTACGCGAGATTGACCGGGTCTTAACACTGGACGGTACACTGATTATCAGCGGTTATAATCCGATTAGTTTATTCGGGCTGCGCTCTCTTTTAAAACCCAAACATTCACAAACGGCCCGTCTGTTTTTACCTAACCGGGTACGGGACTGGCTGCATCTGCTAGGTTTTGAAGTAAAACAAAAGCAGCATTTTGATTTTCTTTCCGGTGAATTTAACAGCTCGTTCTCTTCATGTATAGAAAGCATAGGGCAGCGTTATACCCCCTATTTCTGCAGTGTTTATTTTATTGTTGCTAAAAAACAGTGTACGCCGCTGACTCCGGTTAAATCCCCGTTTCAATTTAAAAAACCAAGTTTAGCCGGACGGACGGTTGTCACACGCAGCCGTTAGATAAAACAGCAGTCTCCTGCGCTATTGTTTTATCCGTCATAACCGATATCTTCCTGCACTGGTTTAGCTTCCGCTGCGGCGCGGGCTAAATCATCACAGCGCTCATTTTCAGGGTGACCGGAATGTCCTTTTACCCAGTGCCAGGTAACCTTGTGTTTTTCCTGAGCAGCATCTAATGCTTTCCACAGATCCACATTTTTTACCGGTGCTTTAGCTGCCGTCTTCCAGCCCCGCTTTTTCCAGTTATGGATCCACTGAGTGATCCCCTGACGTACATACTGGCTGTCGGTTGTAAGGTCAATCTCACAGGGCTCGGTTAAACCTGCCAGACCTTTTATACAGGCTAACATCTCCATGCGGTTATTAGTCGTTCTTACATATCCTTCAGATAATTCTTTGCGGTGCTGGTTATATATTAAAACGGCACCATAACCGCCTGGTCCCGGATTACCTAAACATGAACCATCTGTATAAAGTTGGATTTTTTTCATTATTACCGTCATATAAATTTGCTAAACTTAACTAAACTCATTCGAACTATAAATAGAGATCAAGATGAACACAAACAAAATGATACGGCAAGTCGTTTTAGATACTGAAACTACAGGTATGAACAAAGATGGTATTGTTTATGTGGGGCATCGGATTATCGAAATAGGCTGTGTTGAAGTTATTAACCGGCGCTTAACCGGCCGCCATTACCATGTTTATGTAAAACCAGACCGCGAAGTGGATCCTGAAGCGGTAACGGTTCATGGTATTACAGATGAATTTCTGCAGGATAAACCCGCTTTTAGTGAAATTGCAGACGAGTTTATTGATTTCATTAAAGGAGCAGAACTTGTTATCCATAACGCGCCCTTTGATGTCGGCTTTATGGATCAGGAGTTTCGTTTTTTAAATAAAAAAACGCAAAGCACTGAAGAAATGTCGACAGTGACCGATACCCTGGAAATGGCTAAAAAGATGTTTCCGGGTAAACGGAACAATCTGGATGTCTTGTGTGACAGATACGGCATTGATAATAAACACCGTGTATTACACGGCGCGTTATTAGATGCAGAAATACTGGCGGATGTTTACCTGTTAATGACCGGCGGACAGGCAAATCTCAATCTTGCAAGTTCAGACAGCGGTGAAGTCAGTACGGGGCGCCGGCCTCGCCAGTCTTTATCACCATTAACCGTGATACATGCAAGCGAAGCTGAAAATCAAGCGCACCAGGAGCGTTTAGATCTTATCGACAAATCAGGGAGCTGCCTGTGGCGACAGTAATACAAAGAATTATTATCAGTTTACTGCTGCTGCTCGCTTATACGCAGTCAACTGCGCATACTATTTATGCACCTAATGATATTCCATTATTAGACAACCGCTTCAGAATTGATCCTAACACTGAGCAGATAACTTTTATTCTCAATCACTCTGAAGGCCCGCGAAGAGTTGTACTGGTTCGCCCCGACGGCAGTAAAATCTATTATAAAAGGAATCCGGAAAACGTCGGCTGGGTAACCAGCAGGACGCAGGATATTGTCACTATAGACAACCCAATGGCAGGCCCGTGGCAGGCAATTGCCAAACTGGACGGCAATAACCGTATTAAATTAATGAGTAAGGTTGAATTAAAAACCAACAAGCTTCCGTTAAAATTATACTCTCAAGAATATATCACCACCCATGCTTCGCTTTATAATGAAAATAAGTTAATGACCAATAAGGCTTATCTGGATGATGCAAAATTATCAGTTGCATTAATCGGCGGTGCCAGCAAAACCCTGACTCTATATCAGGATGACGGCAAAGGTTATGATGCTCTGCCCTTTGACGGGAAATTAACTGCCCGTGTTTACGTCGACCTTCTTCCCGGACGCTACTTACTTAACATCAGAACGAAAAATGATGTATTTATTCGTAATGTTAACCACGATGCCGTGGTTTTTCTCCCGCCGGTGAGTTACCAAGTAGATGCACTTGAAGCCGGCAGCGATCAGGCTTTGTTTGAGTTTAAAATTGATGCAGATGAATTAGATCCGTTATCGGTTACCATTAACGGAATTATTAAAGACGCCGACAACAACATAGTAGAGCAGTTAATCATCCATAGTGCAGACAACGTTTCTACACAGAACCTGTTCACCACGGTTAAAAAACTATCACATAATATGTTTACCTTTTCTGCTAAAGCATTTGCGACTACACGCAAGGGAAGAGAGGTTGAACTGCATCTGCCGGATCGTATCTTTGAACTGGTTCCTCCGATCGTTATACCGGAAGCTAATCTCAGTGAAGCCTTAGCGACGGTGACAGAAGAACTAAACATAGCGCAGGAGACTCCTTCGTTATTAAGTGACTGGCGGGTTATCGCGGCGGCCGGCGCTTTGTTTTTATTACTGCTGGTAACAATTGCATTTATTCTCTTACGGCGCAGAAAGAAAAATAAACTTTCCGAAGAGAACGGTGAGGCTTCATTATCACTCGATGAGCTGCAGCCGACTCCGATTGATCTGAAAGAGGATAAAAAATAGCAGCCAGCTGCAACAAAATAAAAAGGACAGCAGCTGCACGGCAGAATCACTGCTAATAATTTGCACAATTTCAAATTATTTGGGCATAAAGTAGGCACTTGATACGCTTGAAGGCTAATAATAGACTTTTTTTGTTTTTCCTTGTTGACTCAGCAAAAGCAACTACGTATTATCTGCGCCTCAACAAGACGCACTGTAAGTGCGGCGTTGATTTAGCTGGAGTGGTAGTTCAGTTGGTTAGAATACCGGCCTGTCACGCCGGGGGTCGCGGGTTCGAGTCCCGTCCACTCCGCCA
>NZ_AUAM01000077.1 GCF_000428725.1 Psychromonas aquimarina ATCC BAA-1526 | reverse complement strand
GCAAATTTAGTCGAGGATAATATTGAACATGCAGAAGAATTAATAAATGCGTTAGAGTGGAGCAGACAGACATTAGCAAGTGAAGCAATTGTCTCGTTAACCACAGCGCATTTATCGAAAGGTCTTGAGGCCGACAACGTATTTATATCCGATGATTTTCATTCCATCATAGAAGCATTTACCAACGGCAAAGCGATCAATGAATCTGATTTGTATTTATTCTACGTTGCTATTACCCGCGCTAAGAAAAGTTTAATGTTACCAGATGCTCTTTACATGGCCTTGGAAGAAAATAAACAATTCAAAGTTACCAAAAATAAACTACTACCGTGTCAAACGGACAATCTGCAACATCTGCTAAATGATCCAGGCATTAACAAGCAGGAAGTTAAAAAGAGACAAGTTGAACCTGAACAGTCTGAAAAACCTCGCATGGCTGAAACCAAACCGAAGCGTGAACAACAGCCCACTGAAAAAGATCCTTTACCTTTGGAAAGCTTGGATGTAAGCAAGCCAAAGAGCAAACCTAAAGCACGAAGCAGTAAAACCCCACCTACCGTAGCAAAGTCCGGCAAAAGTCCTTTAGGAGTTGATTTTGATGCCATAGCGATTGAAATTGGTCAATGTAAAGATACGGGGGAGGGGCAATATTGGACTCCAACTGATACTAACCGATATTTAAATCCTAATTTTGCAGTTTTGGGTACGATGGGAACAGGAAAGACACAAGCAGTAAAAAGTATGCTACTTCAGTTCGTTCAACAGAAATCAAAAAATACGGACGGGCTGCCGTTCGGACTGCTTGTGTTTGATTATAAAAATGATTATACAGACCAAGAGTTTACAAGCGAAACAGGGGCCATAATTTACGAAGCCAACTCACTGCCAATTAATCCGCTTGCGTTGTTCTCGAAAGATAAATTAGCACCGATTAGAACATGCAAAGGGGTAGTTTCGACAATTGCAAAATCATTTAACCTGGGCCGTAACCAACAAAACGCATTAAAGAAGTGCATTATGATGGCTTACGAACGTAACGGGATAGATAACGGTGATCCCACTACGTTCACAAATCCCGCCCCAACTCTTAACGATGTTTACACCATTTACAACAATAGAGACAAAGTACCGCAGGACAGCTTAACGGCTGCGCTTGATGATATTGTAGATTTTGAGCTGTTTGAAAAAAAACACAGGAAATGTAAAAACCTGTTCGACACGATGAAAGATAATATGATCGTTATTAATCTTTCTGGTGTCGATGCCAATCTGCAAAATCTAATTGTGGCAATACTCTTAGACGGATTTTTTATTCAAATGCACGTAGCCAAAAAGCCTGCTCCATCACCTGACGGACACAGGGCAATTACCAATATGTTTTTAGTAGATGAAGCTGACAGCTTCCTTTCTCAAAATTTTGATTCTTTACATAAGCTATTGAAACAAGGTAGAGAATTTGGCGTTGGGGCCATTCTTAGCACTCAAGGTATTGACCACTTCAAAACAGATGAACGCGACTATAGTTCGATGATGAGCGGGTATTTAATTCACCGATTAGAGAATCCTAAACCTGCAGCAGTATCATCACTGTTCAATCAGAACGATAAAGCACAGCAAAACGATACGCTTTTCAAAGTTCGTGAGCTGAAAAAACACCACTCCCTGTTAATTGACGGTAAAAAACAGATCACATATCAGGAAAGTACCGCATTTTGGAAAATCATATAGGCATTTGATAATAAATATTTCACTACAAAAAAGTGAGGCTATATGAATAAGGACACGGGTAGTAATAATACAAATAGTTCATGTAACCGCATAGATAAAGTAAGGCTAAGTCGCGGAGGCATACCTTACTCCGATTTGATTATTGAACTAAAAGGCCAGCGTCCTGAATGGACTAAGCACATAACCGACAGAACAGCTCTTTCGCTTTTACATGCCGGATTTAATAGTCTTGATGATATACAAACAGCAGTTTCAAACGGGCTGAAGATCGAAGATATTCTAAATCTTGGTAAATCCCAGGTAATCGAAGTGAACGAACTGTTAGAAATAAACGCGATGGTAGCAAATCAACTAATCAGTGAGGCAAGCTAATGAGAAAACATTCCCCAGGTATCAAGCACTTTATGCAATATATAACACTTTGTTCGCTGATTGCATTCAATGCGAATGCAGCAAGCATCAAAGACAAAACCTTTGGAAATTTAGGCGTTGCAGAGATTACATCAATTTATGATGGCGATACGTTCAGAGCAAATATTAATGGCCTACATCCGTTAATTGGAGAGCATATCGGCATTCGTGTTGCTGGTGTTGATACGCCCGAAATCAGAGGAAAGTGCGCAAAAGAAAAGAAGTTAGCAAGACAAGCAAAGCAAATCACAGTTAATTTTCTGCGTTCAGCAAGTGTAATTGAACTGAGAAATGTAAAACGTGGCAAGTATTTTAGAATTGTCACTGAAGTTTACGAAGATGGTAAAAGTTTAACAAATACATTAATCAATTCAGGATTAGCTGTTGCCTATGACGGTGGAAAAAAATCTAAAAAATGGTGTGACTAAAACAACGCTCACATTTGATATTTTGATACTTTGATATTTTAATGTTTTTGATATTTTGAAAATACAGAAGCCTTGGTAAAATTGATGTTAACCAATCAATTGAACTGAGGCTTTTTTATGAACATCTTCAATCCAAATAATCATCCGTTTGATCTAGCATTAGTCGATTTAAAAACGCTTCAAGAATTATGCGATTTACTGAATGAATGGAAATGTCCTGCTCGAATGGGAACAACTTGTCCGTCACAAATTGATTTAGATAACTTGCCCGTTTTTAGCATAGTTGAACCAGATCGTGAATCTTATCTCGATACCACCCATTACTTTTACAAGAGCTTCGATGATCTTAATTTGCAGTGCTGGGGCAATGGTCACTGGATAATTTTGCCACAGGCAGAAGATGTGAGATTCACCCCCATATTTTAATATTTTGTAAATATACAAAACTCGGTAGAATTGAGGTAATTAATCAATTGCGAACTAGCGAAAGGCTACAGCCATATAGCGTGGCTTGGGTTAGAAGAACTGAAACAACTAAAAAAGTAACGGAAACTTAGTTGATTTTCCTATGCGCTCAAAACACAGAGTGCATAAGTAAGTTAACTTACAATTCTCTCTTAAAGGAACTGGCTATGCCAATAAAAAAGCAATACCTAAAATCTAAGCCCCAGGTCAAGGTTACGTTTGAAATAGAAAAAAAAGACGCAAAAGATGTACAGCGCATTGTTTTACTTTCAGAGCATAATAACTGGACACCCATTGAATTTAAAAAATTCAAAAACGGTAAATTTAAGGTTGCTGAAAATATATCACTGGAAGATCGTGACGGTTTCCAATTTATCTATAAGGCCACAGCTAAAGATGGTAATGATTTTACATTGCTGCCAGATGGTGCAGATAACTATGTTGATAATGGCATGACTGATGGCAACTGTAATGCGGTTTTAGTGATTGCAGAAGATTAACGGAAATAGACGTTTTCAAAACTGATGATTTGTTATTTTGAGAACATGAAAGCCTCAGCTCGGGATAAAATTTCAATTTAATTGAACTAAAAATGCATTTCACGATCAGATCTATGAACTCATTATTTCTGAGATGTTGCCAATGCATAATTTAGTGTCTGTCTTTTGCCATGTAGATGATTTTTGCGATAAATTTGTACCTGTTTTTGAACAGAAGTTGATAACTGATGGTACTCGTAAACGCAGAAGAAATTCCAGAATGAGCATGAGTGAGTGCATGACGATTGTCATTGCCTTTCATCAGTCAAACTATAGGGATTTCAAGAACTTCTATCTTGGTCATGTCTCAATGTACTGGAAGAAATACTTTCCTAAGTTACTCAGCTACACGCGGTTTTTAGAGTTAATGCCGAGCTTAATTATTCCGATGTGTGCATATTTTGAAAAAATTAAAGGTAAACCAACAGGGATTGCTTTTGTCGATTCAACAAGTTTAAAAGTTTGCCATAATATCCGCATCCCAAGGCACAAAGTGTTTGCTGATACAGCGAAACGTGGCAAAGGCACAATGGGTTGGTTTTATGGCTTCAAACTTCATTTATTGATTAATCATGTTGGTGAAATAATATCGGTGAGTATCACGCCAGGTAACACTAATGACAGAACGCCAGTTCCAAATCTGTGTCAGAACCTCACTGGTAAACTTTATGCAGATAAAGGCTACATTGGTAAGAAATTGGCCGAAAAACTCTCCGAAAAAGATATCGATTTAGTAACAACAGTACGAAAAAATATGAAAGCTAAAGTTATATCTGCATTCGATAGTGCCATGTTATCAAAGAGATACATTATTGAGACGATTAATGATTAGCTTAAAAATATATCTCAGATAGAACATAGCCGACATAGAAGTTCAAATGGTTTTATGATCAACTTGATATCAGGTTTAGTCGCATATTGTTTAAAAAAGAAGAAACCAAAAATCAAATTAGCAGATGATGAACTCAAATTAATTTAAGCCCATCATTGATAGAAATTAAACCGATCTCAGGTTATCTAATACTCAATACTAGCTAGATAGATTACTTGCACACTGATAGCGAATACAATAAATTGTGTTTCTGGCTTCGTATACATTATCTGTGAATTTTCTTATTAACTGGATTTTAAATTTTCGCTAATGGTCTTAGATTCACATATATCCGCCATCGATGTGGAGTTTATAAGTGAAATGCTACACGATAGCGCTAGGAGTTCGTCAATGAAGAGGGCGTTCAAAATTCGTATGGCCGTGCATGGTTTTTGAGATTAGCCATCGAATTTAATAAGGCATATGATGATGAGCGTTTAAAAATATTTGCTAATGAAGTCGCGGATTCTCTTGTGAAATATTTTAATAATCATTCGATTCAACCATTGTCAGATTCCTACACCAGCGCCAGTTGGGCTTTGATTAACTTACGATCTTATGGTAAAGCTAGTGGTCGTAAAGAATTGGTTGATTTTGTTGATCAGCTTGTGGCTAAGCATTTTCTTGTTTTTAATCAGCCATGCCCATTAGATTCAGACAAACAAAATCGAAGTTTCATGGCTGGCTGTACAAATTGGGCATGGCTTGTCTCAGAGGTATTGGAGAAGAAAGAGTTCAATGCTTGGATCAATCTATTTATACCAAACCTCGATCTCATTAATCCAATCCAACACTCATCCAGCTCACACATGTGCGGGCTCAATTTTAGTAGAGCCTGGGGTCTATGGCGAAAATTTAAAGAAGTAGAGAAACGCAGACACTTCTTTTTGCTGACGATGCGTAGAACTTCCCTTATATACCCGTTACCAATCAAAATGCATTTATCAGTCGCTAGCTCGGACACCAAAACAAGGCGCAGTATGATGACAATGGCAGGCCCCGCAGTATCGGTTTTCGAGCTAACGACCCGCGGGGCAAGGCGTGAGATAAACATCTTCGTTGTTGTGAAGTCTCGATTTAACCCGTTAGATCTTCACCTTCACGCCTAAAACCTGTTCACCTCACGACTTGCTGATTTTTGCATCTTGAATGATAACGGGTATATAGAGGTAAGCGTCCGTTGTAGTTTGCAGTTTGTCGGACGCTTACATTTAATTACTAAATATTTTTGTTATTTTCAGATCAATTATTCAGCTCTATTTTTTCCATAGACAGTTGTAAACAAGCTCTCATATCCTGGTTATCTCCTGATTTTGGGAGTTCAATATAGCCGGTGTTGCAGACTCCCTGCGCCCCGTAATTTTGTTCAAGGATACCTTTATAAGTTATATTCGCTCTGTTCTCACTACTCCTAAAGTAGGTGTCATCCCCGGATGAGTCATCTTTTTCGCGAAGCTCTCCGGCTAAATTGATGTCGGATGTTTCCTGCTCTTCCGGGAGCACGACTAAGTTTTCACTTGTAGAGACATAAGAGTCCGGATCAACGCTTGTAATGTTTCCCTCTAACGGTTTGTCAAAGAAGGTCGTAGAGTAGCCGCCCCATGACTGACTAAACTGAAGATTACCATAAGGTTCGATCTTATCGCCTCCGTCACCTTTATAGAACATCAGTTTTGTTTTTAGTTTATATGCACCAACAGCAGATGAAACCTTAACAGTGTCAATATCACTTTCTCCATTTGCCAGGCTTCCGGTTACCGTTACTTCCTGGACTCCTTTAATATCTGGTTTTGTTAATACACCCCGTTCATTAATTTTAAAACCGGCATCTTGTGCCGCGCTGTCAACATTCCAGTTAAGACCTGAAAAACCAGTTACTGAAAGCGAGCCATAATTAGTTTCTAACGCAGCCGCATACTGAGTTTCTCCGTTATCTAATAATACAGGAATATCCCCCCCTTCAGGTTCAACAGTCATGTCTAAAATATCCAGGGTTGAAATGACCATCACGCTGTCATCATCACTTTTCCCGTTTGCCAGGCTTGCCGTTACGGTAATCTGTTGTGTTGTGTCAATATCAGGTTTCGTCAAAAGGCCCCGCTCATTAATACTAAAATCTGCATCTTTTGCCGTATCATCAAGGCTCCATCGTATCTCTGACAGCTGGGTCGGCGGAAGCTGTCCATAGTCAGTTTCCAGCATAGCCGTATACTGAGTCGTTCCATTTTCCAGCAGTACAGGAGTATCTCCTCCTTCTGGCTCGATAATCACGCCGGAAATATTCAGATCTGAAACGACCATAACGGTGTCACTATCGCTTGTTCCGTTTTCTAGGGCTGCGGTTACGGTAACCTCTTGTATTCCGTCAATATCGGGTTTTGTCAACAGGCCGCTGTCATCAATACTAAAGTCAGCACTTTCTGCGCCATCATCAATATTCCACTGCAGACCTGGAAACTGAGCTGCTGGAAGCGGTCCATAGTCAGTTTCCAGCATCGCCACATACTGAGTCGTTCCATTTTCCAACAGTACTGGAGTATCCCCGCTTTGCGGCTCAACAGTCACGCCGGAAATATTCAGCTCTGAAACGACCATAACATTGTCATTACCAGTTTTTTCTCCTAGGGCGGCAGTTACGGTAACCTTTCGAACTCCATCAATATCGGGTTTCGTCAAGAGCCCGTTATTATCAATACTAAAATCGGCATTATCAGTACTCCATTGAACACCTGAAAGCTGGGTTAACGGAAGCTGCCCATAGTCAGTTTCCAGCATAGCCACATACTGAGTCGCTCCATTATCCAGCAGTACGGGAGTATTTCCACCTTTTGGCTCAACAACAATGCCGGCAATATCCAGGGTTGAAACGACTGTAACTGTGTGATGATCACTGTTCCCGTCTTCTAAAATTGCGGTTACGGTAACTTCTTGTGTCCGTTTAATATCAGGTTTGTTTAACTTACCATTTTCATCAATACTAAAACCGGCATCTTGTGCATTTTTATCAATGCTCCATGTTACCTTTTGATCCAGCTCATTGTCTGATTTAATGACATACTGAGTGGTGCCGTCTTCCAACAATATTGGAGTGTTCCCTACTTCAGGCTCAACAGTAATGTTTACCTCCTCAGGTATAGTTTCTGTACATGACTTTCCGTCGTATGTGAATATTTTTTCGCCTGAAAATTCTAAATTACTTTGACAGCTGACATAAGTCGAGCCGTTAACTAAAACACCAAACTCTTTGATGGTATCGCCTTCATTAATATTAACGGCACTACTTGACAGGTAGTCGTCACCGGGAAGGTATTGTCTGGATTCATTACCCCCAACCCAGCCTCTTTGGGAGTCCGCTTGAGGCGTTTCTCCTGACATGGCATCACTTAAAAATGCCGGATAAAGTGAACTACTTGAATCATTAAATATAGTTAGAGACGTATCGTTAACATCAGCATTGGCTGAGACAGATAAAATTGATGACAGGGTGACGGCTAAAATGTGTTTTTTTTGGTTTAACATATATAATTACTCTTATTTTTCTTGAAATGGTTAAGTAAAACCGGCGGCTTATTTGTATTCAAACAGAATGTATCCCCTCATATTTCAAGATGCTGATTTACAGGGGCGCCTCCTGCCTAAGCAGGTTATTGCTCTAACTGCTCCCTCTGCATCTTCAAATTAACCGGGTATAAAGCTGCGTGTCATTGATGCTGCCTGATCTAGCAATAGAAACGGCAAAATGATTATGCGGCTTCTATTTTCCTGGGAGATTCCCTGCTCGCCTGGAAAACAAGTTAGCATTGAATAAAATTACAATTCGAATCAATGTTACATCTAAAAAGTGTACTTCTGATGATGGTTTTATAATGACTACATCAAAAAGATGTTGTTCGATTACCTGCGCCGGAGGGGGAGGGGAAAGTATTTTAATCGGGTTAGCTTTCGCTTTAGAAGTCAGTAATTATGGGATTTCTATGGAGATAACTGCTTTCCACCTTCATTTTTCAGTTCGATAAAATATGAAAAGGTGTAATAAGATTCTGTACTCTCGAAAAGAGATGTTGATTTAACAAAAATCTTATTCAAGCTTGTACATATAAAAACAAGAATATGTGACGTGGTAAAGTAAATTCATACCAGTCATATTTATTAACAGACCTGGTTGAGCAACTTTCTTGAGTAAAATGAGATGACTTGATTTGGGGCTTCCCCGCTGTGTCAGGATAGTTGTCATCTCTTAAATTTGTATAGTTAATCATCAGCGGGCGGTAAGATTAGATATAAATGCCTCGTTATTCACCAGAAAGAAAGGTCGCTATTTTAAAGAAACTACCTCCTCCTGAGAACCAGTCAGTGAGAGAAGTTGCCAATGAAGAAGGAATTCATTTTAAAACCCTGTATTCTTGGCTCAATAAAGTAAGAGTTAAAGAGAGTACTATGCCAACTAAATCTGCCAAATGGTCTGCTGAAGCTAAGTTTTCAGTTATCGTTGAAACAGCTTCTTTTAGTGAAGCGGAATTAAGCCAATATTGTCGGGAAAAAGGATTGTTTGTCGAACAAGTTAAAACTTGGAAGCAAGAGTGTCTGCAAGGGTT
>NZ_AUAM01000076.1 GCF_000428725.1 Psychromonas aquimarina ATCC BAA-1526 | reverse complement strand
AAATGATCTATTTAGGCGTAGGAAAAATGGATGAAAGCAAGGCGTTGATTGCAGTAACTAGTTATTCTAATTACAAAATCAAGAACGAAGCTAGCGTTCATTTTAACAAGCATAAATGAATAGAAAATTAGTGGATTTGGTATTAACCCCAAAGGCGCTGATTAGCGCCTTAATTTTTAAGAGCAGTTATGACAGAAACAAATTTTAGTTATTCTTCCCTCACCCCGGAACTGCAGCTGGATGCTTTAGCCAGTATCGGCATTTATCCTGAAAGCGGGTTAAGCGCGCTTAATTCTTATGAGAATCGTGTTTTTTCATTCACCGATGAAAATAAAAGCCGCTACGTGGTGAAGTTTTACCGCCCGCAGCGCTGGACAGAAGCACAACTGCATGAAGAGCAGAAGTTCAGCCTCGAGTTAAGCACCCGGGGCTGTGATATAGCCGCTCCGGTTATTATAAACGGGCAGAGTCTGTTTCACTTTCAGGATTACTCTTTTGCCCTGTTTCATAACCTCTCTGCGCGCTCTATGGAGCTTGATAATATCGATATACTCTATGAAGCGGGACGCGCTTTAGGGAAAATGCACCGTATCGGCGCACAAAGCTCTTTTAAACACAGAGAGCACCTGGATGTGCAGACCATGTTAACAAACCCGGTTAAGGAGCTGCAGAGTAGTGAATACATTCCGGATTTTATCAAACCTGAGTTATTTGGCATACTGCAGAACATAGATCAGGCAGTAACTCAGCAGCTTTCTGAGCACGATTTTGCTGAGATCCGCCTGCATGGCGACTGTCATGCAGGCAATATTTTAATCGACAATGATCTGCCCTTTTTGGTCGATTTTGATGACTGTAAAACAGGCCCGGCAATTCAGGATTTATGGATGCTGATAAACGGCGATATTCAAGAAAAACAACTGCAGCTTTCTATGCTGCTGGATGGTTACCAGGAAGAGTACCAGTTTAATCTGCAGGAACTGAGCTTAATTGAACCGCTGCGCTGCATGCGTATGGTTAATTATGTGAACTGGATCAATAAGAGATGGACAGATCCGGCATTTCCATTGAACTTTCCCTGGTTTACAACTGACCAATACTGGAAAGAATTGTTACAATTGCTGCAGCATCAACTAGCAGCACTTAAAGAAGCACCTCTTTCACTGCAGCCGGGTTATTAACCCAGCCGCTGATAACAACATAATGAAAAACGATTAATTTAATAAAGGATAATACAATGAAAAAAGTC
Organism: Psychromonas aquimarina ATCC BAA-1526; assembly: GCF_000428725.1. Classification (GTDB taxonomy): domain Bacteria; phylum Pseudomonadota; class Gammaproteobacteria; order Enterobacterales; family Psychromonadaceae; genus Psychromonas; species Psychromonas aquimarina. The sequence goes on along the minus strand of NZ_AUAM01000076.1, from coordinate 7,856 downwards.
TTTGCACTTTTCCTGGGTTTAATACTGCTTCCACTAACAGCTAATGCTGTTGAGTACAAAGAAGGTACTCACTACGAGATCGTTAAACAAACAGCAACAGCGAAACCTGAAGTACTAGAATTTTTCTCATTCTACTGCGGGCATTGTTTTAAATTCGAACCTTTAATGGGCGCAATGAAAGAGAAGCTGCCTAAAGATGTAACAATCAGAAAAAATCACGTTAACTTCTTAGGTAAAGATATGGGTCCTCAGCTTACACAAGCTTTTGCAGCTGCAGAAATGCTGCAGGTTGAAGACGAGTTCTCCAGCCTGGTATTTGATCAAATCCATACTCAGCGTAAAGCAATTAACGGTGAACAGGATATCCTGACTATTTTTGAAAAAGCAGGTGTTACTCAATCTGAAGCTAAAGGCGCATTAGCAAGTTTCCCGGTAAGCGGTTTAGCATCACAGATGAAACGTAATACAGAGACATTTCGTATCAGCGGTGTGCCGGCAATCATAGTAAACGGCAAATACAAGGTAAACACAGGGTCAGTACGAAGCAGTGAAGAGCTTATCGCCTTAGTGGATTTCTTATCTAAGAAAACCAACTAGAAACCACAAGCCATTGAAATAAAACAATTAACGGTCGCGATTGCGGCCTTTTTTGTGCACTGTTATTTTTATGGCATAATAGCCCCACATTGATGTAGGAGCATTATCTTTGAAAACCGTATTTAACAATGCAGCACAAATAAAATCTGTTTTACGAGATCTGCACAATCAGAAAGAATCAACCAAAGCACTGATAGTCGCCATCAGCGGCATTGAAGGCGGCGGAAAACGCGCACTAACCGACAAAGTAGCAGCGGCTTTAACACTGGAAGGTGTTCGAGTTGCAGTTGTCCACTGCGATGACTGGGAAGCCAGTGAGAGTGTGCGCTTTAATGTAATGAGCAGCCCGGAAGAATATTATTTAAACGCTTATCGTTTTGATGAAATGGTAGAAGAGCTTATTTTACCACTGAAGCTGTTCGGCAGCATTAAAACATCGGTAACACTTGAAGATGTATTAAATCCCCGTACTGTAGAATATGACTTTACTGATATTGATATCATTCTTATCGAAGGTGTTTACCTGTTCCAGGAAGCCTATATAGATCTCTATGACTACACCTGCTGGGTCGCAAGTGATTATGATGCGGCCTTTGCCCGCTTAGCAGGACAAGCTGATATTGAGCAGTCTCAAGAAGCATTAGTGAATCTGTTTGAGTTATTAATTAAACCAGCCGGTCAGTACCATATTTACACAGATGATCCGCAGGGCCGTGCCAAGTCGGTATATATTGAACAAGAAAATATTGAAAATGAAGATAAATCCACTACTTGATCAGCACAATATTCACAGTGCCTACATGCACTTTGAACGTAAACAGTGGGCAGAACTGCGTGACAGTGTACAGTTAACGCTTTCTGAAGAAGATCTTCAGCAGCTGCAGGGCATCAATGAATCAATTTCAATTCAAGAAGTCATTGATATTTATCTGCCGCTTTCTCGTCTGCTTAATTTATATATTAAAGCACAGCAGTACCGCCATACTGTACGCGACAAATTCCTGAGCTGCAGCAATGAGCATGTGCCTTATATCATAGGTATTGCCGGCAGTGTCGCAGTGGGTAAAAGCACAACTGCACGTATTTTACAGGCATTGTTATCACGCTGGCCGGAACATCCGAAAGTTGCATTAGTCACTACCGACGGCTTTTTACGTCCCAACCAGGACTTAGTCGCCCGTAATTTAATGCATAAAAAAGGCTTCCCCGAAAGTTTTGATATTAAAGCCCTGGTAGACTTTGTTGCTGCTATAAAATCGGGTAAAGAGCAGGTATCGGCCCCGATATACTCCCACCTGACCTACGATATCATTCCGGAAAAATCGATTTCAGTTGAGAAACCCGATATCGTTATTTTAGAAGGCTTGAATGTACTGCAGACTGCGGTTAACTATCCCGATCACCCGCATCGTATTTTTGTTTCAGATTTTGTGGATTTCTCTATCTTTGTTGATGCTGATACCGACTTATTAAAACAGTGGTATATCCAGCGTTTTTTAAAGTTTCGTGAAGGCGCATTTACCGATCCCAATGCCTATTTCCACAGTTATTCAAAAATGTCAGAACGTGAAGCAATCTCAATTGCGGCTAAGATCTGGGACGAAATTAACGGCATAAATTTAGAAGAAAACATTCGACCTACGCGTGACCGAGCCAACCTGATCCTTAAAAAAGCCACCAATCACCAGGTTTCGAGCGTTAAATTACGCAAATAACTTCAAGTCATTAACGTTAAGTTAATGACTTTTAATTCAACAACCTCCTCAGTATTAACTCCCTAAACAAAACACCTGCAGTTGTTACTGTTAACAAGCAGGCATTGTTACATTCAGTTACCTTAAATTACCTTAAGTAACTTTATGTTACTTTTGAAACATAGCGAAAATCATCTGTTTGCCTATGATGGTTAATAATTATCCAGCTTAACTAAAAATCAAGCACTAAGCTGCTTGGCCAGGACTGCTATTAAGGTGATGAATAATGAAAACTGTCTCGAATATTGTATCTATGAGTTTCTATAATCATCTGAAAATGATGGGGGTAAATCCCCTGCCTTTATTTCAATCAGCAGGCATTCATTACGAAGAACTTAGCAGTACAGAGGGTAGAATTGATGAATTTCGCCATTATAAATTACTTGAGCTGATCGATCCTTATATGGGAACGCTGAACGATATGCCTGTAATTGAGTTTAACCTGCTGCTGCAGCATTTTATGCCTTTAGCAAGTGCATGCCTCAATGCGCCGTCCTTAAGGCAGGCACTGAGCTTATATTTCCAGTACAGAGGCATTGTCGGAGAGTGTGACCGTTTTTTTCAAAGCGAATCAGAAGGTAAAATATCTTTCATTTATCAGAGCGAACATGGCGGAGACTTTACCTCACACTGCGGCGCGGCAAATTTTCTGCTGTTAAATTCCCTGATAAAACATCACCATCCGCATCTTGATATACAAAAAAACATATCAATAGCAAGCCGCAGCCTCTGCGATATTAAAACCTTAAGTGACGCAGCTGAGTGTCCAGTCAGAAAAAGTGAGAGTAATATTTTCACTATCTCATCCGAGGTGCTGGATATAGAGAATGAAAACGCTAACTCGGTCTTACAGCCATTTCTGCTGGATAACCTTAACAGAACCGTTAACAGTTCCTTAAGAAACAAAAAATTCAGCAGTCAGATAATGAAAATCATAAAAGACAGCCTGCGCCGGAAAACAGACTCAGTTAAAAGTTCGAATATATTGGATACTGCCTGTCAGAAACTGTGCATAACCCGCTGGACATTAAACCGCCGCCTGCAGGCTGAAAACACCAGTTTTTCGACCCTGTTAACCCAGTTCAGAAGGGAGCAGGCCTGCCGTTTATTACGTAAAAACGAACTAACAATGTCCGATATCAGCGAGCTGCTGGGATTTAATAATCACAGTAGTTTCAGCCGTTTTTTTAATGAACAGTTTAAACAGACGCCGCTTAATTTTCGTAAGGCCAATGTTATCCACTAAACGCGATGTTTTATCAGATATAAAAAGGGCGCTTAAAGCGCCCTTGAATCATTATGTAGAAATTTAAAAAATAATTTCTTTTAATTTCGGATCTTTACGATCCAGATAATGAATAGAATGAATACGGCGTACTGTACGGGATTTACCACGTACCAGCAGGGTTTCAGTTGTTGCCATACGCCCGTCTACACCAACACCTTCAATTAGATCACCTTTAGTAATGCCCGTAGCAGAGAAGATGATATTGTCATTTTTCACTAAGTCTTCAAGTTTTAATACTTTATTAACTTCAATGCCCTGCACTGCACAACGTCTAGTCTCTTCTTCACCGATTTTAATATTCACAGGCGTTGCTTCTTTAACCATAGGACGCGGAATCAAACGCGCCTGCATATTACCGTCTAATGCACGCACTACTGCTGCCGAGATAACACCTTCCGGCGCACCGCCGATACAATAAAGCACATCAACCTGATTATCCGGCATACAGGCTAATACTGAGATAGCCACATCGCCGTCAGGAATAGCAAATACACGGCAGCCTAGCCCCTGCATATCTTTGATTATTCGATCATGACGAGGTTTTGCAAGCGTTGCTACAGTTAATTCATTTAATGGTTTACCTAAAGCATGCGCAATTGCTTTTAAGTTCTGCTCTAAAGATAACTCTAAATCAATCGAATCTTTTGCGTTTGGACCAACAATTAGTTTTTCCATATACATATCCGGAGCACGTAAAAAACTGCCTTTCTCACCAATCGCTAATACTGCAAGTGCATTAGACTGGCCCATTGCAGTCATACGCGTTCCTTCAATAGGATCTACAGCGATATCCACAGCATCGCCGCCGAGCTCTGTTCCTACATGTTCACCGATATAAAGCATCGGTGCTTCATCAATTTCACCTTCACCGATAACAATTTCACCATCGATATCAATCTGATTAAAAATCAAGCGCATAGCTTCAACAGCTGCACCATCTGCGGTGTTTTTATCACCACGGCCTAACCATTTATAAGCGGCTAATGCAGCAGCCTCTGTTACTCGAGAAAATTCTATTGCTAATTCGCGTCTCATTATATGAGCTCCCAATTTAAAACACTGTTTTTAGATTAAAATTCTGTGCTGAGAAGAAAATATTGTCAGCTGTAATTATTTATTCTTATTCCATTGTTACTGATTTTACTGCTTGTTTAAACTTTACCATCGCCTGGCGTATCTGTTTCTCACTAATATTTAATGCCGGGGCGAAACGGATCACATTTGCACCAGCTACCAACACTAACAAACCTTGTTCTGCACTTGCCAGAAAGAACTCTTTAGCACGATCTTTATATTGTTCATTTAACACAGCACCTAATAATAATCCGACACCGCGCACTTCTTTAAAAACCGCAAATTCGTTATTAATTTCTGCTAATAAATTCCGCAGTAATGTCTCTTTATCTTTAACCCCCTGGAGCATCTGCGGCGTATTGATTAAATCAAAAGCTTTATTTGCCACTGCACAGGCCAGCGGATTGCCGCCGAAAGTTGTACCGTGAGTGCCGACCGTCAGGCTGTCGGCAAACTTAGTAAGGGTTAACATAGCCGCAATAGGGAAACCTGCCCCCAGTGATTTAGCCGAGGTTACAACATCAGGTGTTATCCCCAGCCCCATATAGGCAAACAGTTCACCGGTACGCCCCATACCCGTCTGCACTTCATCAAAGATCATTAATGCATTATGTTTATCGCACAGCTCACGCACGCCCTGAGCAAACGCTTTATCAATAGGTAAAACGCCGCCTTCCCCCTGCAGAGGTTCTAAAATTACCGCACAGGTTTTATCTGAAATGGTTTTTGCTAAGGTCTCCAAATCATTATATTCAATATGCGTAATATCAGCCGGTTTCGGACCAAATCCATCCGAGTATGCAGCCTGACCGCCTGCTGTAACAGTAAAAAAGGTACGGCCGTGAAAGCCCTGATAAAATGCAATAATTTCAGTTTTTTCTTGTGAATAATTATCAAAAGCAAAACGCCGCGCCAGTTTTAAAGCCGCTTCATTTGCTTCCGCACCGGAATTTGCAAAAAACACCTTTTCGGCAAAAGTATTATCAACCAGCTTCTGCGCTAATGTTAATGCAGGTTCATTGGTGTAAATATTACTGACATGCCATAACTTTTTTGCCTGCTGCGTTAATACATCGACCAGCTCAGGATGTGCATGCCCCAGCGCATTGACTGCGATGCCGCCGGTTAAGTCTAAGTATTCATTGTCTTCCTGGTCCCACACACGAGAGCCCTCACCGCGCACGGGTATCATAGCTAAAGGCGCATAATTGGGCACCATAACCTGATCAAATAATGGACGAGTAATTTGTGTGTTTGACATAAGAAAATCCTTTAACGGTGTAAAACAGATTAATCGATAATATACGCACTTATTTTTTGAAACCAATAGCTAATCAAATTCTTTTACGCTCAGACGGGTAAAGAGAGATCTATTTCGCAGCTGTATTCATTGCCCTTGTTTAATAAAATTATTCAGCAGCTGCAGTCCCTGCTCTGAACAGATACTTTCCGGATGAAACTGTACACCTTCAACTGCTAATGTTTTATGACGAACAGCCATAATCTCACTGCCGGCAACTACCGTCGCTGAAACTTCTAAACAATCCGGCAGGCTTTCCGGTTTAAGCACTAAACTGTGATAACGAGTAATATCTAAAGGGTTATTTAAGCCGCTGAAAACACCTTTACCATCATGCTTAATTAATGAATTTTTACCATGCATGACTTTAGCGGCTCTAACAACCTGCGCGCCGAAAACCTGACCAATGCTCTGATGACCTAAACAAACACCTAACAGGGGGATCTGCCCGGCAAAGCGTTCAATAGCGGCCAGCGATATACCCGCTTCGTTTGGCGTGCAGGGACCGGGAGAGATAACTAAATGATCGGGATTAAGATCGGCTATTTCTTTAAGGCTGATCTGATCATTTCTTTTTACAATAACCTCTTGTTTTAATTCACCAAAATATTGAACCAGGTTATAGGTAAAAGAATCATAATTATCGATCATTAACAGCATGAATGGTCTAACCTGTGTATAAGTTAAATAACAAAGCAGGTATTTTAACATCAGCCAACAACTTAATACCAACGGCATAAACTAAGATCACAGAATTAATTAAAATAGCCTCTGATCTTTATTCGGAGTTCATTATGAACAAAAAAAAAGTACTTATTATTGGTTCTTCGGGATTAATCGGCTCTGTATTAGTACCTTTTTTACAAAGGCACGGTTTTGAAGTGGGACGCTTATTACGCAGAGCACAGGATAAACATCCATACTGGCATATAGAAAATAAATCACTGCATCTAAAAGAGTTCAGCAGCCCAAATATAATCATCAACTTAGCGGGTGAAAATATAGCTTCCGGGCGCTGGACAAAAAAGAAAAAACAACGGCTTATAGACAGTCGCATTTTATCTACCCGATTACTGGTTGAATACTTTAAAAGCCAAAGTCCTGCGCCGGAGCTGTTTATTAACGCATCAGCTATTGGTTTTTATGGCGACAGGGGCGATCAACAGATGCATGAAAACAGTAGTCCAGGAATTGATTTTGTCAGTCAGTTAAGTGAATTATGGGAGCAGAGCAGCCAGGATATTAAAACAGCCGGAACCCGCCTGGTAAATTTGCGCACAGGGCTTGTTATTAGTAAACAAGGAGGTGCTTTAGCTAAAATGCTGCCCGCTTTTAAACTGGGCTTAGGCGGACGAATTGGCTCAGGGAAACAGATTATGAGCTGGATTGATATAAATGATTTTCTAAAAGCTGTTTTGTTTATCATTAACAACCCGCAGATAAACGGCCCGGTCAATATGGTCTCACCAAACCCTGTTTCTAATCAAAACTTCAGCCGGTTACTAGCAGAACAATTACAACGCCCGTGTCTGCTGCCCCTGCCTGAATCTGCTGTAAAACTATTATTTGCAGAGATGGGCAAAGAACTATTACTTGCCAGTACTAATGTTTTTCCCAAAAAATTAATAGATGCTGGTTTTGAATTTGAATATGAAAAACTACAGAAGAGCTTATTAAAACAGCTGGGTTAAAATTTTATTGAGGGAGTATTAAAGCGCGGCCGGGGTTCTTAATCTTAGCTAAGTTTTTTTGAAGAGTGGCTAAAAATAAATAAATCGTAGAAAAAGGAAAAGGCAGCCAGGGCTCTTGATGTTAGCTAAGTTTTCTTAAAGATGAGCTGCAG
>NZ_KE386794.1:1475-9111 GCF_000428725.1 Psychromonas aquimarina ATCC BAA-1526 | reverse complement strand
AACATGGGAATACATTTCATCTGGATTGGTTTGCAGGGCAATATCCAAAGAACCACAAACTTCTTTAATAGAACGATTACGCATCAAGCCCATCATAATAATGAGCCACATAGCTTGCTCTGCGGGTAAGCGACGTCGTCGAATGCTGGCTTTTTGAGTGCTAAATAATGCTTCTTCGATCCATTTAGCATCAATAGCGGTCAATACGTTGTCATATGAATCTTTGTTTTCAAATGATTCATAAACTAATTCCATTTCTTGATTAAACAAAAAAAATCCCCAACCTTAAATAAGATTGAGGATTATGATCTATCTGCAAGATCGTTCAAGTTTTCTTAAACGATCGGCATTGTGTAATAATGCAGGGCTTTTTTTCAGGCTGTTTTTGTCCGAATCAACGACTACAGCCGTTGATTTACAAACTATATTTGATCGCTTAGTTCCGCTGCTGTATCAACAAATATTCCCTGAATGTCTTTCGCTTCCCGCTCTGTCTGTCCGCCGTGTTTTATAAATGCGCCGATGATAGTTTGAGTTTTCTGCTCTCTAGCACGTTCAAGAAAATATCTTAATTCAAGCTCTGCACCAGCTTGCTCGTCTTTAATGGAAGCCTGCACAATCTCTTTGTACATGACAATATCACGCAATTCCCAAATACTTACTACTGTCAGTAACTGTTCAAGAAAAGTGTCGATTTCGGCCTTAGGTACAAACTGGGTGATAATATTTAAAGACTCAGCTTGCTGTGCTGTATAGTCAGCGCCGCTTAGCAGTGCCTGCAGCGCCTTACTTCTGCCCATACGACGTGCAAACTGTACTGCTCCCTGGCCGCCTGTTGGAATATTAATAAACAGTTCCGGCTGCGCAAAAGCAGCATTCTCCGTGCCGTAGGCTAAATCACAGGCCATCACAAATTCATTACCGCCGCCGCGGGCCACACCGTCGACAAGCGCGATAGAAAGCTGTTTCATCGCTTTTATATTCGCGATCATATGGTTAAATTCAATTGATGCAGCTTGTCCTGCCGGGGTGCCGTTAATAACGTTCAGATCTAAATGCGCCAGAAAAAAATCATCGTGAAATGATTTAAAAACAACAGCTTTAATATCACGCTGCTCTTTTAATGAAAGAACAAATTGATTAACTTCATTAATCAGATCAATCGTTAAAATATTAACCGGGGGGTTATTAATTACAACCGTCGCGACGCCTGCACTTTTGCTGATAGTTAGTTTGTTCATTATCTTATTCCTTATCTATAAATTAGCTGCGTATCGAGCCGCTTCAACCTGTATCTGCTGTGCACCTCAACGTTATAAACACTCTATATCTCTATTACTCGTTAAAAAACTAAGTAATTTGAACTAAACTGGTGCCTAAATGGCAACAATGGAGGCTGTATGGATTTAGCCAGTCGATTATTATTATTGTTAGAAGTGACTGAACTAGGTTCATTCGCTAAAGTTTCAGAGCATAGAAATGTGAATCGTTCTGTTATTTCTAAACAGGTGAGTAAATTAGAAGATGAACTTGGTGTTCGTCTGTTAAATAGAACCACGCGTTCTTTATCCCTCACTGCAGCCGGTTCAGAGATGGTCTGTCAGGCACAAACTCGCGTGACCTGCTCAATGATACAAGAAGAGCCGCTGAAAATTATCATTCACAGCCGCGCGGTAAACTTAAAATTTCTAGTTCAACACTTTTCGGCCGGCAGTATGTGCAGCAGGCAGTATTGGAATTCCAGCGTAAATTTCCTGATGTTGAAGTTGAATTATTATTAGAAGACAGAATCGTTGATATGGTGGGAGAGGGCTACGATATAGGATTTCGTGTCGGTGAGCCGAAAAGCTCTAATCTGATCGCTAGTAAGATTGCACGAAACCGGCTGCTTATTGTTGCTTCTCCCGCTTTTCTTAAAAAATACGGGCAGCCGCAGACAGTGCAGGAGTTAGAAAAACTGCCCGCTGTCGTCTATTCATCTCCGGGACTTACTATCGATAAGATAAAGTATGTTGACAATAATAACCTTGATGCGGTTATACAGCTGCGTGCCGCCTATAAAGTTAACGAAGTTGAAATGCTTATCAGCAGCGCTTTATCGGGAAATATGTTTACCGTTACTACGGCGCAGATGATTGAGAATGAGATATTACAAGGAACACTTGTACCGATAATGACCCAGCTTAACTTAGCTGACTACGGTACTTTTTATGTGGTCTATCCGCACAGAAATCCGCCGATAAAAACCAGACTGTTTATTGATACTTTAAAATCTATTGTGGGTGACAAGGAACCGGTTTGGGAAAGACGTATTCCCGGGTTCAATAATATGTACGGTTATGCAGGTTAAGCTTATTTATGTGATAACTATTTGGTAAAAGAGGAAAAAAAGTCTAATGTTTATTTTGTTAGCTATGATTTTCGCCTCTTTGTGAGGCCTCAGAAAACTTTTTGTCAAATAGTATGTACGGGTTTCATATTGACTGCTGCAATATATGTAATATTACTAAATGCTTGCAGCAAAACTTAATTAAGGAGGCGTAATGTTCAATACTAATCCAATCTCACAAGGTGAAGCTGAAAGAGTTCAACAAGTTACCAAGGACCGTATTTGTAAAGAAATAAAGGTCAGCGAGTGCGGTTGTCATGTGCTTGAAGAGGAAACGCCTTTAGCAGCAAAGATGGATGATCTTGCAAAAATTATCGAAGGGCGCACTCTGCAGGAGTTAAAGGATCTTGAAGCAAAGGCTGATGAATTTGATGAAAAATTAGAATATGAAGCCTACGGGAATTTGATTGATATTGTCCATGCAGTTAGAAACGAATAGAGCATATTTAATTCGAGAACGATAAAGGCTCTCTTATTTCTGCAGCTGAAAACAGCTTTTATTTATATGGGCTGTTTTTTTCGGTTGGCAAAACAGATAGGGCACTTATATTTTTAGCTGTTATCAACAGGACTGACAATTCTCCGCTTATGTAAACCACAACGTGTAGGTATATTTGTGTTGTTGAGATATAACTGTGTCCAAGTAACTCCTTGGATGTTTCGTTTATAGAATAAACAGAAAAGAAACAAGTGAGTGAGATACCTGGCAGTGTAGAGAGTTAACCCTGTTGACAGAATCTGTGACTCAAATGCGCTAGCAGTGAGCTTCTATGGGTAACTAACATTTACTTTTCAACAATACCTACCAGGGCTAATCTTGATATTTTTGCAGCTCTTTGTCCTGATATGATCTAATAATACCTTTAGCTTCCATATCTTTAAGAACTTCTAAAAGCGGCGTCAATAAATGACCATTATTTCTATAAATGTAGTGATAGCCGAATATAGTTTCTAAAGGGGGGTCCAATGCGACCATCTCTTTATAACCCATATCCTTTATAACTTTTAGTATATTGATCCGCGAATCAATGACGATGTCGACCCTGTCTTCATGTAACATTTTTACGGCATTAAGCACTGATTTAGAAGGGATAAGATTTTTGCTGTCAACCTTGTATTCAACAATCTTAACACCACGATTGTAGCTGACAAGGTAAGAAGCCAAGCTATCCCAGCCGTTAATCGAAATTCCTTTCCCTGCTTTTGCGAAGGCCACCATATCAATCCTGGCAATTGCAACAGGCACTCTAATAAGATTTACAAATTCTTTTTCAATTGCTTTTATACGGAAAAGCTCTCCGTCTGAACCTCCGTAATTTGATGTTCTAAGTGAACGTTCTGCAGGTTGAGGCAATACCTTCATTGAAACACCAATTCGCTGATAGGCCTCCTGCATGATATTTATGGAGATATCGGTGGTGGGATCATCGCCGATAAAAGTGCTGATGCTGACCTCCTGGCTATGTGCATAACCAGATATCATTACTAATGACAATAATAGTGAAGGGAGTTTCATCAAGTCATTTCCAGCCTTTATCTACCTTTATACTAAATGCTTAACAAGTTGCACATACGATTAAAGTGTAGTTCAGTTTATTCTTAAAACTGTAAGCATTTGAGGTACGTACAACAAACTAGAGCTGGACACCTATGCCTTTTTGATGTGTTGAAACAGCTTTTATTTTATGGGCTGTTTTTGTACGTTTAAATCTAACAGATGCTGTACCTTTTCTGGTTCTTTATCTATCTGTTCGGCAGCTTGTTTATAGAGACTTCTTAAATATTTTTTAAGGTGTTTCATCGCCTGTTTATGCGGAATATTTTTTAGTTTACAAAATAATGCCAATGCAAACACTATTTTATCTTCAGTTAAGCTTGCGAGGCGGTTTGCTTGCGCATTATAGCAGCTGCCGCAGCCGCCACGGTAGGTATAAGCTGAATTGCACATCATCACGCCAAAGCCCATAAAGACTGCAAGTACCTCACTGCTTTCAACAAACAGGTTCGGACCGCCTGGCGGCAGCTGCTGTGACTGTGCTATCAGATGTTGCGCAAAGTGACTGGCAAAAGTGGCAGCAAGATCTTCCGGTTTACCTGTTTGATGTCTGTTGTAGGTTAATACTATAGGCTGAGGTGAAAATAACTTTGTCAGGTTATTGGTTTGCGAGTCGCGTTTTAGTGCGTCTGCAATATTATCTAGCACCATTAATTCAGCGCTTTGATTAGTATATTGATCCGGGTGTTGCAGCTGCAGAGGCCAATGTTGTAACCCCGCATATTTTACGCTGCATTCAAACACGGTTTGAGCTAAAGCTTTATGACTGTCTACCTGCCCTTTGAAATACTGGTCCGTTGGTTGAATTAACCGGCAGCGTTGAAAAAACTCGTCTTTATCAAAATAAGTGAGTGCCCAGTGAAAAGTATCAAAAATCCATTGGCTTTCGTCTTCATTTAGTAATGGTTTAGCTGCAAATAATGTGAACATACAGTTTCTTATTCTTGGGGGCTGGCAATGACAGCTGATAAGGCGATTATTGCTTCTATCTTACCTTTATGATGTCTGCCAGAAAAGAATATCATCATTCAAAGATTAAAAATTCGGGCTGTCAAACATTTTCTCCTGCTGACTTATCTGGAAAACTTCAATCAACAGATCTGTAGATCTAATACACGGTAGCTTGACGTTAAGTTTCAGTGCTATCTACAATTTGTGGATACCTTGTATAGATCTGACAGTGAGGCTGATATGAGCTCTAAAATTAAAAATAAAGGCCGCTGCTGCGGTGAGACTAAGCATGATTCTGCATGCTGCGGTTCTCAGAGTGCCGCAAGATCACTGAAGTATACGCAAGCGGAGAAAAGGCGTTTAGATATAGATTTCATGTATCTTGATTTAAGTGGCTGTACACGCTGCAAGGGGACGGATTCTAGTCTGCAGGAAGCGGTTGCTGAAGCAGGCAGGGTTCTTGAAACAACTGGCGTTCAAGTCGTTGTTCATAAGATTCACGTAAAAAGCGAGGCACAGGCTGCGGAGCTTGGATTTGTAGTATCTCCCACAATCCGGGTGAACGGCCGGGATATATAGATTAATTTTAAGGAAAGCAGCTGCGAATCTTGTGCTGCTCTGTGTGACTGCAAAGGCGGAGTATCATGTCGTGAGTGGGAATATCAGGGGCAATGGTATGCGTTTCCCCCTAAAGGATTAATCATAGAGGCTATTCTTAAGGAAGTACACGGGGAGGTCAAGGAAGAGCCGAAGGAGTTTCATCGACTTAAGCTGGTACCAGATAACCTGAAACGTTTTTTTGGCAGCCGCAGAAAATATTAAAAGCTTCGGCAGTCCTGTTTGCTACTTATTTTCAGCGGGTGAATCAGGTTAAACTGCAGGGGAGTTAGAGCTCAGTCTGCGGGTATTTTTTGTATTTGACGATTTATAAATCAGAAAGCGGGCTGCGTACACAATTAGCCCCTGCCTGTAATACATGTGTATAGATCTGCGTTGTACGAATATCACTATGCCCTAATTGTTCTTGAACGGTTCGGATATCTGCGCCGCGCTGCAGTAGATGAGTTGCAAAAGAGTGCCGTAAAGTGTGGCAGGTAACATGTTTAAAAATCTGCACTTTTTTAGCAGTGCTCCTAATACTTTTTTGCAAACTTGTCTCATTGATATGATGTCGCCTTAGATGATCAGATTCTGGATCTGTGCTTAACTGATTTGACGGGAACAGATAATGCCAGTTGAATTCTTTAGGCGCATTGGGATATTTTTGTGCTAAAGCATAGGGCAGCCAGACACCTTTATATTCTTTATTTTCAATATCCTGAAGATACAGAAGGTGTGCTTTTGCAATTTGATTTTTAAGTGGTTCAACTAATTCTGAGGCTAATGTGACGCGCCGATGCTTGCCTCCTTTACCGCTCCATATCTGTACAGACAGATAATCAAAATCAATATCCTGAATCCTTAACCTGACCGTTTCCATTAAACGCAGACCACTGCCGTACAGCAGTTTACAAGGCAAAGCTGTTGAGCTGGGCAGGTTACGAAGCAGTAAGGCGGTTTCCGCAACCGTAAGAACAATGGGGAGTTTAGGCTGAGCCGTGGTGCGGTTAAAATTCAGTTCAAGGGTTAACGGCCTGTCCAGAATCTCTTTATATAAAAAGACCAGAGCATTCAGTGCTAATGCCTGAGTGTTTGGTGCGACGCCGCGTTTATTGGCAAGGTAGGATAAAAACTGCTCAACTTCTGTGTTGTGACATTTTATCGGGTGCTGCTGATGATGATAATTGATAAACGCTTTTATCCAGTAAATATAATTTTCAATGGTCCGTTTTGCATAACGTTTTAATCTCATCATTTCAGTAACCGAATTTAAAAATGGTGACGGCATATTATTTCTCCAATCTGAAAAAAAACACTGTTTGCGCATACAGTGTAGGTCATGTTCCGTGTTTCCACCGTAAATACGGAACTTTTCCGCCTTTCTACAATAGATAAATCCTATTACAAAATATAAGTGTTTGATAAACAGCATCAAGAAATGTAAGCTTTGTTTTTATTATAAATTTTTGATGGGCGCCTTTCTTGTGGAAACACGGAAGTTTTCCGTCTAATAAGATGTTAGGCATTTAGAATGTTATATATATTAAATAAATTATTAGATTTGATTGCTCCCGCTGGCAAAGGTGAGCTCCTTGTTGAAGATGAGGTGTCTAGCGATACATTTGAAGGTTTTATTAGTTCTGTATCTAGAAATTTCAAGTTTATAAACTCTATTGATGGGGTATATAAATTTAGAGTGAAAGGTGATTTCTTTTCTGATTTTGAAGCAAGGAAAATTGTAAAAGGTAACGACGCAAATCCAAACCACTATATCAATAATGGTTTTAACTTAGAGGTTAGTCATATTGAAAAAGGGTTTATTTCCCTTAAAGGCGAAGAGAGAATTATTCTTGGTTATCTTGAAACAAAAGCTTTCGGTGAGGCTATTAAAATTAATCTCGAGAATATAGTTTCTTGTAATCTACACAATGCCTAACAAGTTGCTCCACTCGGACTCGATACAGTTGTCGCGGTTTTTGCTCAAAACCAAAAGCGGCAAAAACAGCACCAACTTACTCGCCGGTGAGCAAGGCGTTAGTAAGCCGTTCAATTTGATTGGCTTCGCGGTTTTTAAGTAAGTAGTTTTGAAACCGGAACGTACGGTGAAATACTCGTAAATAGTAGTGTTTATTGAGTTTTTG
>NZ_KE386794.1:0-555 GCF_000428725.1 Psychromonas aquimarina ATCC BAA-1526 | reverse complement strand
ACTAACAAGCCGTTAAAGTGCGACAAAATACAGTTGGCTATTTTCGCTGCGCTCAAGTTTAGCCAACAATATTTTGCGCCTTAACAGGGGCGTTATGTCTCTTACTATATTGCACGCTAAAAGGATTTATAAAATGAGTGATATTGAAAACATCATTGAGAAAACTAAAGCTACTGATAATTACTCTCCTGAAGCATGGGAAGAAAGAGGTTTGAATATATCAGAGCCCGAAGTTGTAAAGTTATTAAATGAAACCACTATCGAATTTCTTGATAAGCTAAAAACTGTTGCAAATTCAGAGGACGATATAGAGCAAAGATTCTCTGAGGTAAATGAACTTGTAGATGATTTACCTTGGGATGATTTCGATACAGAGGAGAGGGAGTTTTTAGCTGATGTATTAGTACCGCCTATCGAGAGCCTTGGTTTAGACCCATGGGATATGTTTTAACGATAAGACATAACAATCCGTTAAAGTGCGACAAAATACAGTTGGCTATTTTCGCTGCGCTCAAGTTTAGCCAACAATATTTTGCGCCTTAACAGGGGCGTTAG
>NZ_AUAM01000073.1 GCF_000428725.1 Psychromonas aquimarina ATCC BAA-1526 | reverse complement strand
TAGTAATGAATTCACTGCCAAATTAAAAGCGCACAAAATCCGGATTAGTATGGATGGAAAAGGTTGCTGGGTTGACAATGTGATGATCGAGCGATTTTGGCGGAGTTTGAAATATGAAGAGGTATATTTAAAGGCTTATGAAACGCCAAAGGAAGCAGAGCTTGAAATTAGTAACTATATAGTGTTTTATAACGAGCAGCGATACCATCAGAGTCTTGACAACCTAACACCAGATCAGGTTTATTTTGCAAGACAAAGGTTCGCCACATAACTTGGGTTGATCACTTAAGAAACTAGGTTGTGTGTCCAGTCAATGGGGTCCATTTCTGTGATTGCTCAACATCCCCCCTGCTTGCGGATTAATAATACGGTGGAACAGCCGCTAATAACGCACCTAAAAAATAATTATTTACGACACAAGATAAGATGAAATTTAATTTACCTGAAAATCAATGGCTTGGGTTGGGGTGAAATAAAAAGAGATAATTATTAGCTCTTAATAGGTGGGGTATCTGCTGCGGCGAATAGTTAATCTCCCACAACCTTAATTTTTGGCGTGAATTATGTGCCGAAGTATAGTTAAATATTGACACTAACATCAATAAAGAGAGGGATTTATGAGTTTTTTAAAAAAGTTATTTTGCATTCATTTGTTCGGCCCGATTCAAAGTCATGGTGTAAACGGCTCCCGGGAGTGCATAAAATGCGGAAAGTTAAAAACTAAACACCTTTCCAAGGTATATTAACTTTCACTTGTTATTGCCGCTTAATAAGTTTGAACTTCAATGAAGTAAAAGTGCACGCTAAGGTCAGTTAATCGGTAAGTGGTTGTGTTAAAAATAAAAAGGGCCGCTGAAGCAGCCCTAACTTGTCATTTTCCTCCCTTATACCTTATTCAGTCATTGTTCAGAGTAAAGGGGAAGCATCAGCCTATGAACCGTGATAATTTCTTTTTATAGGAATTATCTCGCCGCTAACGACATCAATAATCAGCTCATTATCATTTAAAAGTTCTACTTCGTAGAAAGTTATTCCTTTTTTGTTCTCTAATTCCAGTTCAACCACACTGGAGCCATAATCTTTTTGAATTTTATTAATGCTTGCCTGGAGGTCAAACTTAGATGTATCCAGCTGACTGAGCATGACACGGTCTTTATCATCTAACTTACTAAAGCTGGCAATACTTAAAGACTCTCTTTCATCTTTTAATAACTTGCCGTCCGCAGTACTAAACTTAAGCTTGTGCTCTATTCCCTCTTTTTCATTGATAACTTCAATTTCAAAAACGGCCTGGTGATTATAATCATCCAGTTTTAACTCGGTTATTTTACCAGGAAAACTATCTGTTACTTTTTCAACAGCTTCTTCAATTGAGAAATTAGCGCGTTTTAAAGCTAATTCAGATAAACCGTCATTATCGGCAGCCGCCGTGAAAGAAGTTAGTACTAGTGCGCTAGAGATAGCAATGCGTTTAATAAATTTCATATTTGTGTCCTGTTGTTTAAGTGATGAGGCCAGTTTAGCAAAGCACTTTAGACAGAAGATGGACAACACATTACAAAAAATTAACAATTGAATTGTTCGAAAGGCTGCTGTTAATTATACCTGATTACCCGTAAAGCTCAGCCATAGCAAGGTTATCTTTGCGGCATTGGTGGTATTCGCAAAGCTGCGTACATAAATCGAGGCGGCATGTTTTAAATTCTTATATCCTGCTGTCTGTCATCTGGCTTTTTCTTAGCAGATATCTTTCTGCATGCCTGTCTTCAATAATGAGGCTGGAGATAGAATCTAAGCGAGACAGGTGAATGTACTGTTTGCCGGATGCTTACTGCCCGTCTCTATCAATAAATTCTATGCTGAACCATGTTGTATAGTTTTTGTTTCGTTTGCTTTTGTTGTTGTCTTTTTATTTCTATTTTTTTGTTGTTGTGATGTTTTATCATTATGTCCTTTCACTTTTCTTCTGTTCTTTCTTTCGTTTGCTTTTGTTGTCGCAGA
The DNA here is from genome assembly GCF_000428725.1 of Psychromonas aquimarina ATCC BAA-1526. GTDB lineage: Bacteria > Pseudomonadota > Gammaproteobacteria > Enterobacterales > Psychromonadaceae > Psychromonas > Psychromonas aquimarina. Next base: position 7,160 of record NZ_AUAM01000073.1, on the reverse strand, counting down.
TTCGTTATGCAGTCTGGGCTTTATTATCTGTTTTGCTATAGATTGGCGATCCAGAAACGGCTTCGCTTCTTTAAAAGTGCTGCAGAAGTGAAACACAAGACCCGTAGAAAAATTATATGCTCTGCGGATGAGCTGGTTTGTCAGAGCCGTTTTTTTGATAACAAGATGAACAGAAAATCTGTTTTTTGTTTTTATATATTTAAATTAACAGGAACGTTATTATGAATGTACAAAAAATATCCATATCTATAAAAGTTATTTTCTTCCTTATTCTTTCTGCCTGCAGTTATTCAAGCTTCGCGAATGATATTGATACGCTTAAAAGCCGAATAGCCAAAGAATATGCTGATCAGGAGGCATACTCTGCATTAGGTACGGCCGGTTTAAGTTTGAACGCCCAGAAACAGATAAATAATCAGCAGGCCGACGGCAGCTGGGCAGATATAAAATATAGTGATATTCCCACTGACGGAAATCAGATTCGGACACATCTGTCGCGTCTAAGAATTCTTGCCGCGGCTGACTATCTGCACCTGCAGTCCGGAGCATCGCAGGCTCTGATCAAGGGGCTGGATTACTGGTACTCCCTGGCAGATCGGCACAACAGTAACTGGTGGTGGAACGAAATTGGTAAACAGCTGTATCTTGGGCCGATTGCGGTGATGGCGGAGAGTCAGCTGTCTTCAGCTATGCTTGCTCAGATAACAGCTGTTATGCCCGCCGCGCCTTATAAAACAGGAGCAAACAGAACTGATTTATCTAAAGGCGTTATATGGGGCGGCCTGCTGTTAAAGGACGATAAACGTGTCGCTCTTGGTTTAGAGGCCATTGAAGAAACATTAACCGTGACAACACAGGAAGGCATACAAAGCGATTTTTCATTTCAGCAGCATGGAGCGCAGTTATACACAGCCGGTTACGGAGAGGTGTTTTTTGAGACGGCCTCTTTCTGGGCATATCAGGTGCGGGATTTAACATGGAAGTTTGAGCAGGACAAAATTGATGTGCTGACAAGTTATTTTCTTGAAGGTGCACGCTGGATGAATTACAGCGGACGCTTTGATTATAATGTGCGCGGGCGCAGTATCAGCAGAAAAGATAATTCCATCCCAAGCCGCTCTATTTTGTTAACTCAGGCTGACTACATTAAAGCGCTTAGTCCTTTATCTTCGAGCCAGACAGATGCTTTTAAAAGTCATATAAAAAACGGGACATCAACAGGACTTTCCGGTTTTAAATCTTTCTGGAGATCCGATTATGTATCAAAAATGGGCCCTGAACATTTTATCGGTATAAAAATGAATTCCGTGCGCACGGAACCAACGGAGTCCGGTAATGGTGAAAACTTACTCGGATACTGGCTGGGGTTCGGCAGCACATTTATTATGCACAGCGGTAATGAATACAATAATATTTTCCCGGTCTGGAACTGGAAATTAGTGCCGGGAGTAACAGCGCCTGAATATGAAGCAATACCAGCTAACTGGGGTAAGGTTGAGCAGCAGGTCTCTTTTGTCGGCGGTGTCTCAGACGGTACTTACGGTGCGGCTGTTATGGAGATGGATTTTCTTGATACTCAGGCTAAAAAATCCTGGTTCAGTTTTGATAATGAGCTGGTTGCACTGGGATCTGCTATTACATCTACCCGTAGTGAAAATGTTAATACAACCATCAATCAGGCGGTTGTAAACGGCCCGGTGACTGTTGACGGTGTTGTTTATCCTGAAGGAGCAGGCAGCCTTGCCAATGCTAACTGGGTTCATCATGATAATGTCGGTTATGTTTTTCCCGGCGGCTGGTCTGGGAAAATCAGTAATCAGAGTCAAACGGGAAGCTGGCAGCGGATTAACAGCGATCAGTCAGCTGATCCGCTCACTAAGGATGTATTTACACTAAGTATTGACCATGGTCTGCAGCCTTCAGACGGCACCTATGAATATATTATTGTTCCGGATAAAACAGCGCTGCAGCTGGCGGATTATGCGGCTAAATTGCCGGTTGAGGTGCTTAGCAACAGCAAACATCTGCAGGCTGTACGTCATGCTGGTTTATCTTTAAGCGGCGCAGTATTTTACCAGGCTGGAACATTACAGATAACAGCGGATACAAAATTAACGGTTAATAAACCAAGTGTTGTATTAGTTGATCAGTCAGGCGCGCAGGCAAAAATAACCATAGCCACTCCCGGTGTCGGCATGCCGGTAACGGTAACGTTCAGCTCTCCGTCAGAAAATAAAAGCACAACGATTTATACATCGTCAGCAAAGTCTGATTTAGGTAAAAGTATGCTGGTGAATTTTGATGCTCCGGTAGTGCCGCAGCAGATAGTGTTAAATACCAATGCTGATACCTATGTGCGTGACGGTGCATCTCAGGATAATAACTACGGAAGTAAAGGTTATTTAACCATAAAAAGTGACGGCAGCGGATACAGCAGAAAAGCCATAGTGAAATTTGATCTTTTTCCTGCTGAACCGATTCTGGCGTCTAATGCGAAATTGAGACTGTATATCAGAACGGTAAACAGCGGACCGGCGAGAACTGTCACTATATCCCGTTTAGCCGACAGCAGCTGGGATGAGAACAAGGTTGCATGGTCAAGTATGCCTGCAGTAGAAAAACAAGGTCCGCAGCTTCAGATCACTGCAGCTCAGGAAGGTAGCTGGGTTGAAATTGATGTTTCCAGTCTGGTGCTGGATCAAAGCGGAAAAGTGACACTGCTTATTGAAAACCGCGGCCCGGCAGAGAGCACTTCGGACTTTACTATAATGAGCAGAGAAGGCGGAAAAGGACCTGAACTGGTGATTAATCCCTAGTTTTTTGTAATTGTGATATTTAATCAGTGAGGCTTTAACCGGTCTCACTTTCATTTTTCTTCGCAATGTTTTCTGCAGCTCTTTTTACTGCATTTTTTAATGTTTTTTTACTCTGCCTCTTTCACCTTGTTTTCACTTCTCCTTTCGTTTGCTTTTGTGGTCTCGTATTCATTACCCGGCAAGGGCCTTGTCCTGTTTTTTGTTGTAGATTATTTGTTCGACACTTCTTATTAGGTAAGGCGCTAAAGTGAAATTCATAACAAAAAATTACAATGCAGTTATGTTGACTGGAGGACTGCTTTTAGCATCTGCTCCCGCTATCGTATCTGCAGAAACCTCTATTAAGCTGGACTACAGGCACTCCTATTCGGAAGAAACAGAAAAGAGAGCGGACAGGCTGAAAACCTATATTTCAACGGACAGCCTGCTGCTGGAATTAGAAGCAACAACGGCAAGCGGTGGAGACTCTAATTGGCTGGAAGATAAGACAATTTCATCCTACGATATCGGCATATTCTATCCTTACCGTTATAACAAAAATCTCGTCTTTCTTCCTGGTTTTGACTACATCACTACAACCGATAATCAGCAGTATATCCCTTCATTAAGAATCAACTATATGACGGATAATAAAATCCGCCTGCAGACTCGTTATAAACAGATTATTAATGAACAAGCAATTGGAGATGACGAGAGATCGCAGGTTCGTCGTATTGATTTCTGGCTGGGTTACGGCACAAAGGCCTGGGATTTTCAATATCAGGTCAGCTTCGGCAAAGAGCTGAATAATGATGTTCCGCTGTATGACAATACCGATCATGACTACTGGCAGAATATCCGGATCCGCTATCAGCAGTATCAATGGCAGCCTTATATCGAACTGGGTGATGTCAAGGTCGGCCGCTACGATGATCAGCGTCAGGTTCGCTACCGTGTTGGTTTGATGTGCGTTTTTTAACCAGCTATAGCAGTCCGGATAAGTATCTGATCATTTTTCCAATATCTGAAACTGACCATTTATTTAGCTGGTCTGCTGCTACTTTAAATCTAGTAAAACAGGAGTCTTAACATGTCAATTTCTCGCCGCAGTTTTCTTAAAGGAACCGTTGCAGCTGGTGCTGCAGGGGTTCTGGCACCAACCGCCGCCGCTGCCTTGTCCGAAAAAACTACAGTTTTAAATAAACCGTCAAATCCTAAAAACATATTAATCATTACCGCCGATCAGCTGGCTAAAAAAGCGGTGGCAGGTTACGGCAATGATTTTGTAAAAACCCCGGCAATCGACTCGATTATTAAGCAGGGAGTGCGCTTTGAAAAAGCTTATTGTTCTTTTCCTTTGTGTGCGCCTTCCAGAGCCTGCTTCTGGACTGGCAGGCTGCCTCATCAGACCGGAATAATTGCCAACAGCAGTCCTAATATTCCCGAGACAATGGATACCCTGGGAAATTTATTCTCTGATGCCGGATATGAGTGTGTGCACTTTGGAAAACGCCATGATTACGGCTCTCTGGCCGGCTTTGACAGTGCAGAGCAGATAGAAAAAGAATTTGAAACAACAGCCGCTTTCCCGGTTAATTACGATACCAGAGAGGATGTCTACTGCCTGGAAGAGAGTGTTAAATACCTTAATAATTATCAGGGAGATAAACCCTTCTTAATGGCGGTTGAATTTAATAATCCGCATAATATCTGCGGCTGGGTTGGTGAGTTCCAGGGCGAGCATGGTGATATTGAAGGGATCGGGGAGCTGCCGCCGTTACCTGAAAATTTTGAAGCTAATGACGACCTGATGAACCGCTCTAAATCAGTACAGTATGCCTGCTGTACGCATAACCGCACAAGAGAGGCCTCTGCCTGGAGTGAGCTTAATTTTAAACAGTATTTAAAAGCTTATTATCATTTCACAGAGCTTGCCGACCAGTGTATTGCACAGGTACTGGATACATTGAAGGCAAAAGGTTTAGAAGACGAGACTCTAGTTGTATTGTTTTCTGATCATGGTGATTCCATGGCTGCACACAGGTTAGTCACTAAAATGAACTGGTTTTATGACGAGTCAACCAATGTTCCTTTTGTGTTTTCAGCACCGGATCTTCCTAAAGGACAGTCATTAGATCAGCTGGTATCGCTTTGTGATCTTCTGCCTACGCTGTGTGATTATGTCGGTATCAACACTCCCTCTAATCTTTACGGGCGTTCTCTGCTGCCGCTTTTAAAAGGGGAAAAACCTGCAGACTGGCGCCGGGAAGTTGTATGTCAATGGCATACCAACCGGGAAATGACCATACAGCCTGCACGTATGATGAGAACCGATCGTTATAAATATATTGTTTATCAGGAAAATAATGATGAAGAATTATACGATATGCTTAATGATCCTGGTGAAATGACCAACTTAAGTCATAAAGCTGAATCTGCAGATCTGCTGGAAGAGATGCGCACCCAGTTTAAAAACTATGCGGCAAACAGTGTAGATCCGTTTTTTACTCAGGAGGCGGTAATTGATAAACGCTGGCGTTCACATGAGCTGGGTTATCACCATCATAAGGGAGACTCTTCGATTGACATTTATCTGAAAACGATTCGTCCGCTCGAGGTCAGCGGTGATCAAAAAGCGATTGCTAAAGCTCGTAAAGAAGTGCTGACGGCTTCCCGTCTGTCATACTGTAAAGCGTAATTGATAAGCCCCCGTTTTCAGTAACGGGGGACTGTACTGCTATTTGTTTTTCGTCGGAAGCATTAACATGCTGTTATGACAGATAGAGCTGCCAGACATGACCATCTGGCCTTACTCCTATTCGGGCTGCGTTTGTCCTGTGCTGATATACTTTTCAACAGCCTGGCACAATACCGGTACGCTTTTGTCCTGGTAATCTAAAAAGCACTGCTCCCCGGTTTTGCTGAATGTCATGTCGACATTGAACTGGTTTAACTCCAGCAGAACCGGATCGCTGTGCATTGAGCCCGGCACACCTTCTAATGCTCTTTTGGTGCGGTCTCCGCCGTCCTGGTATTCAAGCGGTGAGCGGAATATATTACCCGTAATGCCGGCTAAGCCGTCTCTAGGCACGCCGCGCAGTTTGACCGACGGATAGTGTCCCCAGTCGGTGCCGCCGAATGCAAACCAGTTGTTGATCACATTAACGGCCTGACCGCCGTCTCCGGTACTGTCAGAATCTTCATGCATATCGAAGGAGTGACCTTCACCGGTTTGTAAAATAATATTATTGGAAGCTGTATAAGACTCTCCCTGTTTGCCGGATCCGGCAATGCTGTGACGGTTGCTGTCAAATACATTGCAGTACACCGCGGTTGAGGCATCGCCGTTCTGTACAACTACACCGTAACCGCGCTCTCTTTTCTGGTTAAGGTGGATATAGTTGTGGTGAATTCTGGCATTCTGTGCTTTTTTAAGTGATATCGCGCCGCCTCCCCAGCCGTACAGTTCGCTGTTTTCAACAATCAGTCCAGAGCTGTTTTCCTGAGTCTGAATGCCCAGGGTAAGCACATCTGTATCAATATGTTCCACCGGCCCCTGCAGCCTTAAGCCGGAGATATGTACATTACTGCCGGTTTGTATAATAGGGAAGTTATATGGCTGCTCGTCAATATAATCCACTTTCAGCAGTGCACCTGCACTGCCGTTTCTGCCTCTGTCACTAAACAGGGAGACATTATCGGGTATCACTAAGGCATTGCTCTGGTAGGGCAGCTCGATAGTGGTATCGCCGGGAATATAGATATTCTCTATGCCGGACTGCAGCGCAGCTTCTAATTCAGCTAAGGTGCTGACGCTGATCATATTCTGCGAGTTAATATCTTCTATATAGGGGTAATCATAGCCGCCGACGGTGCCGCAGCTGTTGATAACGCTTGAGTGGGCGAATATCGGCAGACTGCTTAGGACGATACTGCTGACTAATAACTTTATTTTCATTGGCTATTCTCCTAATAGATAAGTAATACCAAATCCACTAATTTTCTATTCATTTATGCTTGTTAAAATGGACGCTAGCTTCGTTCTTGATTTTGTAATTAGAATAACTAGTTACTGCAATCAACGCCTTGCTTTCATCCATTTTTCCTACGCCTAAATAGATCACCTAATTAATGGAATTGGTATGACCGTTACAGCCTAAGCTGTAACGGGTACTGAGTTTTGAATGGTTATTTTTTAGTTAAGGCAAATTTCTGCGGGGCTGCATCAATGGTGGTTACCGTGACATCGGTATTTTCGCCTTTTACTGCTGTCTGAACATTGCTGTTAGGCAGTGATAACTCCCACAGGCCCTTGACGGTGACAGTGGTGGTCATGACCTGAGACAGATCGTAACGCCAAGGACG
>NZ_AUAM01000072.1 GCF_000428725.1 Psychromonas aquimarina ATCC BAA-1526 | reverse complement strand
TTGCTAACAACTCCTTTTAAAATCTCAATTTCAAAAGCATTACATGTCTGCCTGATCAACTCTCTTACCTTCAGTCCAATATCACCTTGTAGAACTTGATACCTATATTTAATAACAAAAACAAAATGATACTGAATCTTAAAAACCGTATGACTACCATACCTATAATCCATAACCATCCCCTAACCGAATACCTGTTCAGATATTATAGCTAAAGCTGACCGGCTAAAGCCGATGGTTTTAACCTTGTCAGGAGACTAATAAACAGCATGAATAAATTACTCCTTTCCATTTTTCCGGGCATTGATCTGCTCGGCAAAGCTTTCGAGCATCAAAATTTCTGTGTGGTTCAGGCCCAGGATAAAATCATGAGCGGTTTATAACTTGTAGACATAAGACATTTTCACCCGCCTGCAGGCCGTTTTGACGGTCTAATCGGCGGCAGTCCTTGTCAGGATTTTTCCCCGTTGAACAGAGCGCCCGGCAATAACAGTCAGGAAATGCTCGATCAATACTGCCGCGTGGTGACGGCTGCGCAGCCGGACTGGTTTTTACATGAAAACGTGTCGCGTGTGCCGGAATTTGAAATACCTGGCTATACACAGCAGCGCTTTACTCTCGACCTCGCCTGGTTCTCTGAATATTCACGGTTAAGGGTGTTTACCTTCGGATCTAAAAACGGGCGCCTGCTCAATCCCATGCAGGGAAAAAAAGGCGTTGTCATCGGTACGGCCGTCACGGGTAATGATGAACGGTCATTTTCTGCCTGCTGTCAGATACAAGGATTAGATAGAAACTTTGATCTGCCTGATTTAACACTGACGGCCAAAAAGCAGGTGGTTGCAAACGGTGTCCCGCGTGAGCTGGGCGATTATATTGCCGGGCTGATATGTGAACAGTATTACGGCACGGAAGCAAAGGTGGTTGCGCTTAATGAAGATATACGCCGGTGCGGTTGCGGCCGTCAAGTCCTCGGCAGACAGAAAACCAGCTCTGCAACCTGCCGTAAAAGGCTCAGCCGCCGGGTAAAATCGGCTTAATACCCCTTACCCGCCTTTTCCAACATGCTATGTTCCCCCTCTTGGATTTCCCAATCAGGTAAGTTGGATGCTTTATATAAACTCCTAACATATACCTAGTTAAACTAGGATCGTTGATTAAAGCGCAACGGCGCACGTCATAACTTAAACAACGTAGTGCGCGAAGCACTTAGGCTAATCACCTATTCAGTCCTAAGACCTATCTCGGAACTCACGTTCCAAGCCCGTTGCTAAATCCACGGGTAGTTGACTTTTTTGGCTCAGTTCTATAACCACAATTATTGCAGCGTTTGAATGCTAACCCCTTGTTAGGCCAGCCCATTTTTATCGTTTCAAATGTTTTGGAAGGGCAATAAATACATTCAATTTCTTGAGCTTGTGCAGGGCGAATTGAAGCTGGTTTATTAATTACTGACGTACTCAATTTTAAGTGCTGCGTAATTAACCTGAACGTGCCTTCTGTATACTTCCTTGTGTTACGTATCCGTATTAGTGGTATTTTTGCACTGTTCAGGGCGATATTTTTTTCATTGTCTCTTTGAAAAGCTGATGTTGATAAATGGCTGGAATCATCTAGCTCAATGGCACATAGTATTTTGCTACTTTTTTGCTCTGTAATAACGAAATCAACATGCTTGGCTTGTACTTTGTGCAGTAGCTTAATGTTGTTATTAGTCGGCTTAGTAATGTCGGCTAAACGTACTTTTTGATTGATATTGAATTGGGCCGGAATATGCCGTTTGAGTTGATTGTAAAAGTTCTGCTCCGCATTGGTTAATAAATTTTCACATGAAATATATCGATCCGCGAACAGGAGGTTTTTAACTTTCCAAAGAAACAAAGCTACGGCTAATATCACAATAACGGTGGTAATTAGATCTGCTTTCATTAATGCGTTGGTCATATATTCCATGTTCATCGGTCCTTTTTTCGCTAAACGTTTTAATCCGACAACCAGGCATTAAGTTATCGGATTGTTTTTGTTAAACAGAATTACTCAGGTTTGATGAAGTCGTAACGCTGACCTTGTGTGTAGATGGCGGGTACTAATGCATTGTAATTAACGTATTTGGACTTATTTAGTCCGTAGCTTATTTCAAAAGACGGCCTGTAGTAGTAATAGCCACTAGGTAATAAATCAGTTATTTCCTTTAAAAGTACATCTTGCTTGGTTGTTTTTAAAGTATCCAATAATATTGAGACTTCTAGGTAAATTGGGTTGATTATCTTGTTTGAATCAACACCTGACGTATAGCTTTCTATTACCCCGTTACCTGTAAAGTCCACATTCATCAATTTTGCAGGTGTTTGCTTGTTTCTGGTAAATGTTCCTATTCCATAACTTTCACCATTTGATTCAATTATTAAGTAATTACCATTCTTATTTTCAATTTCTTTTACTTCACCATACTTTGAGAACACTTTAGTCACAGCGAATCGTATATTGCTGCGAATTGCATTTGTTGCTTCAACCTCGTTTTTATATTCGCTTGAATCAACACTAACAAGCCAGCGTGAATTTGAAGACGCATGATGTTTTTCGCTTAACGCAAGATCCGCCGAGTAGCCCCCCGCAATATCAATTAATCCGGTAAAATCACCTGTTAACACATTTAACGTACCGAAAAACTTAGAAGCCCCCCCTTTACTCTTGCGCAACGCCTCTTTTACTGTGTCTATCTCACCTTGCTCAAAATCTCGTAAAGGTGATTCGTTTGTCATTAGCTCAGTTTGCAAGGCTAAATTCATAGCGTGTGAATTATTTGTACTAAATGGATTTGTTTTAACTGCCTCATTGCTCGTAGATGCGCAAGCTGTTAACAATACTAATGTTAGTGAGGTGATAATATTTCTTAATTTCATAATCAATTTCCTTTTTAGTTGACACTAATACATTACCCTTGTTTTCATATTTCCAAAATATCATATTTTGAAGTTATTGTTTTTCGTTCCACGCATCCTCATAAACTTCTCGTTTTATTTCATCTGCATCAACCGACTCAGCACGATCAATGTTCACTTCTGACACATTAGGTCTATCTTGACCGCTGGTAATATATGAACCGCTACCAGTTAACGAATCTATATTTATATTCGCCTGGTCGGTAAAATTACCTGTGCTTACTAATATGCCAATCCATTCATCGAGATTCACATTATCCCAATTCACATCTTCTACATCATTAAGCTCTAATCCTGAACAGTTCGGATTTTCGGGAGATCCCCAATCTAGTCCCATCTGAGGCTGCTTGTATATTTCTTCCATCATTATTCGGGACATTGGAGAGTCAAAAACGCAATGTGACTCACGCTTTTCGATGCAAGCTCCTAAAACCTTTTGTTTGCAATACGTGCCTATGTAATGTGTAGACAACAGCTCGCGCTTCATTGCCAAATCCATTTCTTCATCAGTACATTCGTAAATAATTCCGATCAATAAATTAAATACAACATAAGCAAGGTAAGCGTAATATACGACCATCAACGCAGAACCAACTGCCCCCATTTGTGGTGATGCGCCCACAACTGCATCCCCTACAGCATTTTTCCCTACTTCTTCAAAAAAGAATTTTGCTACTTGCTCACCAAAAGCTTCTTTTAGCCATTCATTAGCGATTGTCATTACGGACTGAGAAAATTGCGTCATTGCTTCACCGATGAAGCCTTGCGCCCCCTCTCCCGAAGCGGCGGAAGTCGCTTGTGCAGCATCAGCAGGGCTAGACCATATTGATGAAAAACCATCTGCAACATAATCTGTCGCAGTGTTCCAAACTCCGTTATATCCCTCGATCAATTCTAATTCAGCGGTAAGGTGATCCATCGAAATCATTTTTTGAGTAAGAGTAATATAATCCCCAAGTGAAACGGCTACTGGTGATTCACAACAATCCTGCATACCGCCTACCGCAATTTTGCATTCTCCTGCAGTACCTTTAAAAAGTTCACAAGTAACATTGCTATCTGCAACGCCTGTATTAGATGGACTTGGTGTGGCTGCCGGAAGACTTCTTGTAGAACGCGCTGATTTTGCAGCCGTTTGAACAGCAGAATACGATGCCAGCTGCGCTTGTGCATTGACAACATCCTCCATATTTTCTTCACTTTCTTTTTTAATTTCTATGAATTTATCACCAATGTATTCAGTCATACTTGCTTGAATATCGGGAGCTTCACTTGTTATATCTGCTGCATAAGCTTTAGGGAAAAAAGTATCAAAAGTAATTTCAAATGGACTTAATATTTCATTAAGTAATTGTCTTTCATTGATCGGTTGTTTTTCTGTATTAGCCAAAGGTGATAATGAAGCAGATACACATCTACTTTGATCTTCATTCCATACAGGGTATAAAGATGGGCAAGATTGAGTAGCAGGAATATCAAGGCGGCAGGTATTTGATGGTGCGTGATAACTTGTACCCGCTGTATTGCAACTAACAAGGACATTTGATGAAGTTGCTTTTTCACATTTTTTTGTTGAAGTATTGTAATTGTAACCTGATTGACAAAAAGGTTTAGATGATACCGACTTAGTACACGTACTGTTTGAAAGAGTGTAACCGCTAGGGCAACTTTTTAAAGCCTGAGTAGTGCTAGTTTTTTTTTGGCAAACCTTATAAGTATAACGATACCCGTACTTAGTTACGAAACTGCCAGCTTTATAGTATGCACCGTCACTTGCCAGCTTCCAATTGTTACTTGCAGTTGAAAGCTTCGACTTGCCATTCCACCTACATTCATAATATTTAGCCCCTAAAAACTGATCACACATGGAGTTATTTTGGCTAAATTTACAACTAGAAGTTGTCTTCTTACACACTGAGCCATTCAATGTTGAACCACTAGGACACGAATAAGTTACATTTGATGTTTGTTGTTTAGTACAAGTTGATCCATTAAGCGTATATCCTGCCGAACACTTAGCCGTCGCATATAATATGCCTTTACAAATACCTAACGTTTCATCATAAGTTTCATGGGACTTATCACAATTAAGTGTCACAGGAATTTCAAGCCTACACATATCATCAGATGAACTAAATTGGTTATCACCTTCAAGAAGAAGATAACCATCTGGACAAGAAGAAATAGGCGGAACTTCACAAATACCATTTGTATTTTTTTGGTGCGAAGATGGAGGACAGCTATCTTTGTCTACTGCTGCTGATTCATTTTTACATACTCTGTAATAAGTATCCGAATCTAAACGTTGCTGAGAATCCCCACAGGTATAGACAACACCGTCAACGTTCACAGGTATGCAAATAGGTGTGCTTGTGTTTTCATGAACCACAGCATCATTACTAACAACCTGAATGCCGTTACGTTGTCCCGCAGCGTAAAAGTTACTTTCATCAAAATCACAAGAACTTGCTTTTAAACAAATGTCTGAGTATTTATTATATTCAAACCCTGACGGGCAAGAGGGTACAGGGTAAAATCTATCGGGTGGAGAATCGGGATCAAAACTACGCTCAGGAACATTTTGACACGACAAGTCATTTCTCGCATATTGTAACATCTGCAAATACGCATTAACTTCAGCAAATGAGTCGTTTCCTTTGTCACGACTTGGTGAATAGCACGATTCGCCTATACACTGAATTTCACCGTCACAAAGTAACACATCATCAACCGTTTCATTCCCAGTTGAAGCATTAAAACCGCAATCGTAAGTATCAGTTTGCACATAACATTCACCGCTTGCACCAACCGCCCCATCAACACACTCTGTTTTTATATAACCGCATGTACTGTCATTTTCATAAGCCTCACAGCCGTTTGTCGTTACTGTTTTATTATCAAAACAGTTTTCTACTCCGTCCATGTTGGTTGTGCAGATTTCCCCCTGATTAAAGCCACAGTCGGAAACTACATCAATGCGTTTACAAAAAGGGCTAATACCAGCAATAGGGGATGGTGAAAAATCATTTTCACAGACAGAAAAACCATTAATGCTAGTGCAACCATTGCTATCAAGGCTAGGCATATTTGCGCACGTAATAGTAGCTGAGCAATAACCATCACTAACTTGTTGCTGAATTTCTTTTACTTTGTTTATCTGTTCATCATCAGTCCAAACATCATTAAAAATTAGTTTATCAGGATCGTACTGAATTTTTATTCGGCTATATCCCTCACCATTTCCCGCAACAGAAGTTCTCGTTTTAAATATCATTTCATCTAGCGGGGCTAACTTCTGAAATTCACCAGTAACATTTATTCCAGGTTCAATTTCCCAAGAAGTACCAAGCTCACATTCAGTACCAATTTCCGGCGGAAACTCACCATTAGGACCATTATAGACTTTTGTACTATTCATCCACACTTGATGATAATCATCAAATTTCGAGAATTCTAATTCAGCGTAGACAACTGCGTTGGGTTGAATGACTTCAAGCACCACTTCTTCTTCGTAAAGCGTACACCAACCAGCCCAATAATTATCTCCGACTGTGCCGATCCAGGCTTTAATACACCCATCACCACAACTTAGAATGTTAAATGGGCCGGACTTGTGGCGAATGATACCCGCTTCATAATCGTGTCCAATTGAAACTGTTTGTGAAACAACGGGAATTTTCTCACACCGCTCATATTTAGGTACGTGATAATTATTGCCAGAAGAAATAACTTGTTTCACTATTTTGCATTCACTGAAGTCTTTAGCTATTTCAACTAAATTTTCAAAAACATTGTCTGTTTGGCCCCAAATAGGATCATTTCGTAAATCTGATTTTTGTCGTGCAAATGAGCGTTTCACTGTGTCGTAAGCAATCTCACCCGATGTTTCGGGCGCTTTACTCTCATATTGTGACTGCGCTCTTTGACCTGCAATTATTGTATTAGCATCACTGCCGTAGGTGTCTGTCGTGGCTGGAATATAATCATCATCTTTTTGCCCTGTTACCTCTTTTGATGTTGATATAACCTCTCCATTAAGGGTTATATCCCCATTTGTATTAGCCGAAGAATATGGAAAATTTTCATAAAGAGTATTAGAGAACGTATTTGCTTCTGCAATTTTTTTTTGAAAATTGGCAGAGGCCCACGCAGCCGACATATACAAAGTTTGTGTCGTTATGATCAATATAACGCTAACAATTTTAGCTGTTAGCGTGAGCATACGTTCTGCTAGTAACATCTTTACACCCCGCTATTAAGCTGTAGCGACCTCTTTTTCAGTAGATTCAAGCGCAGCCATTTCCGTTAGTGATAACTCAGGCTTTACTTCAACTGCTTTAACTGCTTTTTTAGTCGGATTTTTAACTTTTGCTGTAGCGGTTTCCGCATCATTTGTGACTACTTCAGCATCAATCTCAAGCTCTTTCATTGTTTCAACAGCGTCAGCACTTTTGCCTGTGTTTTTTGCCACTTGCATTGCGTGTTTAGCAATATTGTTGATTTGCTGTGATACGTTACGCATATGAATACCGAGTTTTACAACACGGTCTTTTCGTATACGCGAAACCATTTCACCGTTCAACCAGATCGTATCAATCAGGTTGGTAACTAACTCGAATTTCCCCATCATGTTTAAATACATAGATGCCAACGGACTGTAAATTTTGAACTCTTTTTGCTTATGCATCGTGTAATCGGCACGTTCAAAATCATTTTCTTCAACAATCGCGCTGTACTTGGTAATGTCTTTATTGAACAGCTTGATTTTCTCTGCAAAAATATCTTGTACCTTTTCATTAGCAGTTTCAGCAACCACATCATCACCGATGTAAAACAAAATCACATCAAGCGCATACAAACTGCTCATTGTACGGTTGATGTATTGATCTAATGCCAGGATAGATGCCTCTGAATGCATCTCTAGCGTTTTAGTAATCACCGGACGAGAATACTTACGCTTTTTTGCAGTTACTTGTTTTGATTTAGCCATAACATTGCTCCTTTAGTAGTATTATTTATTGTTCGCTTGAATAATGATTATTTGTTGTGCACTGGAATAAGATTTAGATGCAAAATACTTTGCTAAACTTGCGTTAGGTTTAATACCTTTCCATCAATATTGGGCAAGGGTACCTCCTGCTTTAGTTGAAGGTGAATTGCTTGCACTCTCCATAAGTTGAGTTAATGTTGTGGTGCGAGCCGTAAGCCGCACTGTGTTTTTCTTAATGTTGGCACTGGCATGGACTTTCTCACCTAGTATGTTTTCTAAGGCAAAATAACCTGTACTCCGCTTACCTTTAACAAAGCCAGTGCCTTGTGGTGTTTTTACATAATCATGCTTTTTAAGCCCAAATAGTTTGCCTACTGGAATACGCTTTTCAGAACGAATCCCTTTCCTTTGTTGGTAATCGCCGTTAGCAACATGACGCTTGTAAAAAACATGCGAAGCAGAGTGCACAAGCTCTCCATCTTCACAACAAATAGCAACCGCATCATTACAATGTGTTTTTGGTAAAGCCAAAAACACTTCTCGCTTGAATTTTGTCTCAAAACCAAAAGTTTCTTCAAAGTCCCAAAAGTTTTTTAGTTGTGCTTTTACTACCCCGATTTCGGTAGCGTATTTGGTTTTTGATTTCTTTGCTTTTAGCTCGAATTTTCCAGCGTGTAAGTCATTGTGGCAAGCCTCACAAAGCGTTTTTAAATTGCTTGGTGCGTCAGAGCCTCCATGACTGCGAAAGACCAAATGATGTACATGCAGTTTGGTGCTGTGCATGCACTTACGGTCACTTTGACAGGTGTAGTTGTCACGGTGCAAAACGTAGGCTTTCACGTTGTAGAAGTCCTTTTGAACACCTTGCTGATAGCCTGAGCGGATTACATAAGGATCTGTGATCCTGTGAATATCAAAACTGGCTGTTTCCACTTTCCATTGACGGATAGGCAAAATAGACTCAACCTGTTTTTTCTCACGTAAATGCGATTCCACTTTACTGCGAATTGACGGAGCTAAACGCCCAGTAGCTCGCATTGAGGCACGATTTGCCCAACGAGCGGGGCGATAGCGGCACTTGCGTCCACGCCTTGTGCGACGATACATAGCACGTTGCTTCATCTTTTTAGAAACATCAGTTCGCAGCTTAACTTCGCTTTGGTAAATTACTTCACCGTTAGCGGTTACAGCACAACCCACGAACTTACTTCCAGTATCCATACCACCAACAATCGGTTGCTTATATTCGGTAGTTTCTCCCACTAACTTAATAGTGAAAGGCATTCTGGTTTTTACCTTAGCTTTGCGGTCTTTAAGCAGTAATCTTGCGACAGCTGGCTTGCACGGCATC
>NZ_AUAM01000071.1 GCF_000428725.1 Psychromonas aquimarina ATCC BAA-1526 | reverse complement strand
GTGCGTGCTAATTGGCTTTGGAGTAGTCCAATTAATCCGACTTCCTCTCGACCAGATAATGGCAGGTTTTTCGTGATACGCACTGAGCCTAACCCTTTAGCTCTGTTTAACGCAGCACCGTAGAGGTTAGAACTGAGGCGGCATTCCAACGTACCTATTTCTGCCTTATCGTTTACAAACAATTTTAAATCTCCTGTTTGTAGTCTGGTCAACAAGAGCTTTTATAAGCTCGTTCCTTTAGGGACGGGTAGTTGACTGCCTACTCTCCATTAGTGTATTGAGATTGGATTTCACTAAGTTTATATAAGTAGTACGTGCCTTAACCTTTGTCTTTTTTGATGAAAATCCGGCATTGTAAGCACCTACTGATTTCCAGTTTTCACCATGCGATTTGAAATTTTGAGCAAGTATCCACGCACCAACAAAAACATTTATGCATGGAATATTAATAACATCATCTTGCGAAACTCCGAAATCACTAATCTTCACAAACCATGAACTATTGATTTGCATTAGGCCGTAATCTGCTGTGCCATTGGAATTTGCATCATTAAACGCATCTGGCCTTAAACTAGATTCTGTGTAGGCAATCGCTTCCAGTAATAACGGATTAATATCGTAATATTTACCTGCTTCTTCAAAACAAAATGCACTTACTGAAGAATGCACCAAAACCAAGTAACAAGACAAAAAACCATTTAAAATCACCAACCTAGTAAAAAGTAAGACAGCAGTCATTGTACCTCCAAAGCATGTAAACAGCGTCTTCTTGAGAGGGAATAGTTCTCCACTCTCCCCAGGTCATAGATGTTTGACCAATACGGTGCGCGGATTGCCTTTCTGCAACGGGATACATCATGTTCATTTTGTACTGAGACTTAGGAATTGTCGGGAATAATGGAGCAGAACAGAGCGCATCATCACCCATCGTTCTTCGTGCCAATAAACGCCTGTGGAGTGCAGCTACAGTACGTGTAGCTAACAGGCTTGTTTTGGTTGGTATTGAACTTTTATTACTCACGTAGCCTGAAGTTGGGTACATTTGGCCCCATGCTCCGGCACACCAAAACATACTATCAATGGGTTCACCAACAGCGGCTGCCGCGTTATCTATAACACAAGATGCTATTGAAATCGGATTAGCAAAAATAGCGCTTTCAGGGTTGGCAAAAAAACCTAGTTCTTCATCTGTCCATGTTGGATCTAGTTCAGAAAAATACAGTAAATCCATACTCATATAGCCGTCACCACAACGACTAGGCGTTAACATTTCTAACATTAACAGCAACGGATATGCAAAATAGTGATAGTGCCAAAAAGCGGGTTTAGCCCCCTGTCCGGCTCCCTGCTCATTACTACCGATAGTTCCCCGCTGTCTGCCATTCGTCATGCTTAATTTCGCACCGCCTAATGTCATCATGCAGTCAGGTTCACGGACTAATTCAATTATTCTGGCGGGTTCATACATTGATTGGGTAAACCCTGGCACGAAGATGCCTAAATCATCCTCACAACTGCACATTGTTTTACTGCTAGAGTTTGATGGCGCACCACTACCAGTAGGGCTTATTTGAAATCCAAGCAACTTTATTGGATACATTGCGTCCCAAGGTGTATCAGCAATCATTGAGCCAGTTAAAACTTTCGCATCTTTGCATTCACCCAAACGATTGTTTATTTCTTCAGCTAAAATGGGTGAAGAACAAAGCAATAAGGCCATAAGCGGTAGTTTATTCATACTCACTACCCCTCACATCAAACTCGCTTAATATGAAGAAATCCTGCTCATTATCAGCCTCAATGACAGTCGGAAGAACACGTAAATCAAACGCATTAATCAGATCTTTATTGAGCATATAAACAGGAGAATTAAACAGAGCCTCAACGTACTTGATCGCGTTCCACTCTTTTGTTCTGTCGAACTTGGTAGTAATCAATTTCGTTCTAAGATGAGTCGGTGGTAATGATTTAACAAAGGCAATATGATCATCATTGGTCGCATCAAAAATAATGACGCGCTGAGTAAATGGCATTCTTTCTAACGTGTTAAACGTGTCACCACGTCTAGCAATAACGACTCCCTCTTGAGTCACAATATCGGCATTCAAAGTGATCTCAGGTACAAATTTACGCTGCCTTGTTGCAAGCGCTTCAGGCAATTGCAAAAATTTCACTTTAGGCCAGTAGTTATCTTTTGCCTCTGCTATTAATTTATCCGTATCTAATTTTTCAGCGCGTTCCTTTAATATTTCCGTTAAATCACGTTCTGAAATTTCGGCTGTTGCACCAAACGAACCTAGATCACCAGTTTTACCACTCAATAATTGTCCATGCATGTAAGCAGTGTTTGTTAGCCCCGTTGCCGACAGCATTAATTCATTGCCCTGGTACGCTAATATTATTGGGGCAACAACTGCGCCCACATCATTGAATGGCGTGGGATCTAAATAAACAAGCGGTGGTGTTGTTTTGTAATCTCTAACTAACGCATAAATACGCAAGCTTGCATCTGTAATTGTTTTTTCATGCTTCAGTAAACCGCGAATATAAAACGCTACATCTTGTCTGTATTGATACGCTTTAAACAGTCTTTTAATTTCATCATCACCCATTGATGCACTGATTAGAATTTTATAGCTAATCTCAGTGGGCGATGCTGAAGCACCTTGATAGCTTTCACTTAACTCATTAACAGCTACGTTATTCTTCTTTAGTAAGCGATCTATAAAGCCACTATCAAGTGCGTCCTGACCGTTTTTAATCGCTTGCTGTACCTGCATATCAATATCGGTATTTGCGTTACAGTTAAACGACAAGCTGACCAATAATAATAAATTAATTATTTTTACCATAACGGGATCGCCTCACCTTTAATTTGTGAAAGATCCGCTAATCCCCAATAACGCGAGTCATAAGAGCGCTCTGCCGTTCCCATAAAGAAAAATTTATTTTCAGGTATCTGGTATGTTGTATAAAAACTTTCGATGCTTCTATTTAATTTTTCGGCAAGAACCAGGCCGGTGCTTTTTAATAGGCCGTTAACAAAAATACCTTTGGCATTTATTTCTACCGTATCGCCCTCAACACCAATAATGTACTTACCCATACGAGTACCGTCTTCAAAGAACGGTTCAAGCCCGTTAGCCTTGAATACATAAATCTGATCACGTTTAATCTCACTGAATTGTTTAACCTGAAAATATACCGAGTATTCGGGTATGCAGCGTTCCTCTTGAGTGTCTATTAATATTGAATAATTTGAAGAAACAAATGATTTAGCAATTTGAAAAACAACAAGCATTGCAACAATCAGCCAGATAGCTTTTGATGCAAAAATTAACGGATGAATGCGTTTCTTATTGTTCATAATTAACTCCAATTAATGACCTCCCTTAATATTTTATAGAACTATTTCTTGTTCCAAAATTTCATCATTTTCAATCACTTCATATAGTTTTTTTTCATCGTTTTGAGTTGAATTAAATAAGCCTGTTACATTGTTATTTTTTATTAAAGTGGCAAGGTTATAATCAAGAAATGCTGGACGGGTAAGCGGGTAACGTATCATGCGCTTTTCTTCGCATGACTTTGTTAATGCTTCAGGTAATGAACACCCCGCATTAGTGTATTTATCTATCAGGGCGTTATCTTGTGCTAGAGTTGAGTACATCAGTGTGCGGTTGGGATCAACAATGAACCTTCCAATCCCCATACCTGAATCCTGGCAATTGAAAAATATTTCTGAAAAGTGGCCTTTTACGGTACTCACCTTTTTAAGTAAACGGTATCCGGCAGGAGGGAGCGACATTAAATTATCTTTTTCTGCTGCGGTAATAGTTGAATCCTTTTGTTTGAGGATAAGCGAGTTTGCTGCATTTTCCGCAATCGCACGACCAGCAGCTGAACGCTGTAAGTCCATAATCGACTGAGTTATTACAATGCCGCAGCCGTTATATTTTCTAAATCGTCTAAATCCACGCTCCATGAACTCAGTGACAGCAGGAGAATTACCTAATAAATCCCAGGCTTCATCAATTATTACAATTCTTTTAACAGTCCTGTCCAATTTATGTTCGTGATACATTGCCTGTTGTATCTGAACAATCAGGATATATAAAACCACAGCTTGTAGATCTAGTGTTTCAGAAAGACCATCTAATTCAAGTACGTTAAAATCACCATGAAAGCTTATGTTGTGTGGTTTATCGAAATACTTACCGAACTGGCCTTGAGAGGTGAATGAATATAGTTGACGGCCCACATCACGGATTCGTTGATCAGAATCGTCTTTTAATTCTTTAGCAACATCATCAATTTTTGCTTTTTGGCCTTTTTCGTTCCAAACGCGACCAATGATTTCTTCAATGACTTTATATTGTAAATCGCTCACTTTATCATTACTAAAAGCCATTGCTACGATTAACCCTGAAAGCATTGTCACGGCTTCATTAAACGCATTCGGATCGGTATCATCTATCATCGTAAATGGGTTCATTGAAATATCGGCATTTTCGTTAAACGCAATAAAATTACCATTAAACGCCCGTGAAAGTTTTTTATAACTTTCACCCGCATCAATCGTCCACACCTTGTCATTAGTAGATAAATAACTTCGTGTAATTTCATTGGCAACAAAACTTTTACCGCTGCCACTTTCTGCATAAATAAGCGTGTTGTAATTCGTTTCTGAGTCGAACAAATCAAAATTCATAATCTGACCTGCACGGCTTACAAACTGCATTTGCGGTGTGCCTGTGCCTTTCCAATCACTAAAAATTGGCAACATCGGCATAGCGTGTTTTGTAGACATTGTGTAATAGCGCATCGAATTATTAGCTGCTTCCACACAAGCGCCAAACGGGAGGTTATTAATAAACGAGGGAATGGCAAATGTATCTTCACGAATCATTGTTGTACCGCAATTATCCATCATGCTTTGAAGTGTTGTTAAACCGTTTTCTGCCTCACGTTTGGACTTAGCAAAAATACAGGCACTCAAGCTCAGTTTAACGACTTTATATTGACCAAAGTCTTTGGTTAGTTCTTCAAGTTCACCGCGCATTATTTTAATCTTGGGAGCGAAACGACTTAATGAATCAAGGCTCTGACGGATGTAATTGTTATGTTTTGTTGTAACTTTGTCCTTAATCCCCTTTTGTTCGGGATAATGTAAATTCACAGTAATTAGAAAATTTTGGGTTAAACAGCCATCCCCGCCAAAGGGATCGGCAAACCATTGAAAAGCAGTACCAATTCGGGTTTTTTTAGGAAAACGATGAACAGTTAACATTTTGCAGTACGTTTCTTCACCGTTACATTCAAACGTCACACCGTCCTTTTCTTTGCTTATGGCTGTATCTTGCTGCACAAACTGCTCATTTAACGGCCTGTAATCATCGCATCCTACACTTACCTTATTTTTCCACGCTGATTTATCGCCCCAATGAATCATTGAATTCATTATTTCAGTCAACATTTCAGCGGTCATTTCTATTTGATTAAAATGCGCGTTACCAAGATATTGTTCAAATGCCTGTTTAATTTTTAAAATATCTTCTATTTCTTCGTCACAAATATCTACACTTTCAACTGGCATTTTAAACGTAATAATTAATTTTATGTCACGTACCATCGTATGCTGGTTAATCTCTACAGGGTTTGTTGTTCCCCCCCACAGATGCCCTAACGCGACATCATGTACCTCTCTCATTTCCTTTCTTTTACAATTTCTGCGCATTAAATCAGACGCTAACAAATAATCCTTTATGTCAGGACTTCCCCACAGTGAAAAACTGAGCATTGAATCAGGCGGAAATCGTTCTTTGAGCAGCAGCCCAATTGCAGATAATGTTTTAGTATCCCACCCGCAGATAGGAGTACACAGATACGAAAAACCAGCGGTATTATCATCATTAACAAATATATTAGTATCGGGGCAGTGTGCAATCGGCCTAAATAGCTGGCTTACATTATTCTCATTAAATTCAAACATGCTCATTACTCCATATTTTTTGCTAAAAATGCCACAATTGAGACAGGCATTCCGTCACTGGCTATGTCATTGGAGGCTATTAGTGTCGGTGAGTTAGTTAATTTCAAAAATCCAGCTAGGCCATAAGATTTACTAACCAAGTCTTGATCGCAGAACGTTTCACCAGTTCCAAATTTTTTGTATTTGATTCGCTGTAAAATTTGTTTCGCAGACTCACGCTTGACTAAGCATGAAAATTTAAAAAGCTGTTCAACTGAAGTTTGTGTGAATGGCGTTAATATAAAACGGACGCGATAATGTTTAGACGCTGTTTCAATTACATTAACTGTATTAGCTGAATCAGCTAAGAACGGATCTATAAATATGATCAGCTCTTTTGATTTTTGTGAGTTAAGCGTAAATGAAAGTACATTTACCGTGTCTATCTTTAACTGGTTGAGCGGTATTGTCTTTTCCGCTATTAGTAATTCTTTTGTGTTGGCAATCGGCTTGTTTTGAAACATATCGAACAACTGCCCCTTAACCACCCAGCGAGGATTATCAAGGATCACAACAGCTTCGTTATCATTTCCAAATAAAACGACTGATTGAGCTTTTGGTAACGTTCTTGCCTTATCTGCTCGTTTACTTACCTCTTTAAAAATTTGTTCGGGTGTTCTCTCCGCAAACGAACTTGCAGAGAAAACAAAAGTGGAAGCCAACAAAGTTATTTTCGCTATGTTAAATAAATTCATCTTTTTCCTCGCGTGAAACCCCTTCCTTCAGGTAGGGGAGGTAAGCGTTTAGTGCAAAGCACTCATATTTAATTTGACCCTCACAAGATTTAAATGCATCTTGTGAGACATGAGAGAAAGAGCCTATAAATACAGATTTTATCCAACAACTGAACAAGCAGATTTGCTTGCTCAGACGTTTGGTTGTATTCGTGTGGTGTATAACTCTATTCTTAAATGGCGAACCGATGCGTATTACAACAACGGTGAATCCACTAATTACAACTCTGCAAGCGCTAAGCTTACTGAACTCAAGAAACAAGATGAGTTTAACTGGCTCAATGATGTTTCTTGTGTTCCTTTGCAGCAGTCTATTAGAAACCAGCAAACTGCTTTTACAAACTTCTTTAAAGGCCGGACAAAATACCCCAACGTTAAGAAAAAACGCAGCAATCAAAGTGCTGAATTCACTAAGTCGGCTTTCAAATACAAAGA
The DNA here is from genome assembly GCF_000428725.1 of Psychromonas aquimarina ATCC BAA-1526. GTDB lineage: Bacteria > Pseudomonadota > Gammaproteobacteria > Enterobacterales > Psychromonadaceae > Psychromonas > Psychromonas aquimarina. The sequence continues at coordinate 2,376 of NZ_AUAM01000071.1, read as the reverse complement.
TAGAAAAGTTTACATAGCTAAATGTAAAGCCCCGCTTAATATCAAGTGGAGCCGTGAAATACTTAGCGCACCAACAACTATTACAATCAGCAAAGATTGTGCTGGCCGTTGGTTCGTTTCCATGCTTTGCCGTTTTGAGCCTAAATCCCTGCCAGTGGTTAATAAAACCGTTGGCATTGACCTGGGGCTGACTGATATTGCTATTACTTCCGATGGATTTAAATCGGGAAATCCGCGCCATACAGCTAAGTACGCTGCAAAACTTAAAAAAGCTCAAAAGCACCTTTCTAAGAAAAAGAAAGGATCTGCAAACTTCCATAAAGCCAAACTTGTTGTAGCCAAAATACAGGCAAAGATAGGCGACAGCAGACGCGACTTTACCCACAAGCTCACAACCAAACTGATAAACGAAAACCAAGTGATTAGTTGCGAATCGTTGAGCGTAAAAAACATGGTCAAAAACAAAAAGCTTTCTAAAGCAATCAGTGATGCAAACTGGGACGAATTCGTGCGCCAGCTGGCATATAAAGCTGATTGGTACGGTCGTACCCTTGTTAAAATTAACAAGTGGTATCCGTCTAGTAAGCGTTGCAATTGCTGTGGTCACGTTGTTGATTCTCTACCTTTGCATATAAGACATTGGACTTGTCCAGCTTGTGAATCCAAGCTTGACCGCGATACCAATGCCGCGATTAATATTAAAGGGGCTGGACAAGCCCTCTTAGCCTGTGGAGTTAAGGTAAGACCTAAACAACCTTTGTGTTGTTAAGGCTCCAAACTTTGAAGCAGGAATCTTTTAACTTGGCAACAAGTTAAACCCTAACGGGAATCCCCGTCCTTTAGGTCGGGGAGGATGTCAATAGCCTCTCCGTTTTATAATAACGTTGCTGTAAACATCGCGCTGATAACTGTTGGCGTGAAGTTCAAGCCAAGCGCACAACCAACACCAATAGCAACGGCTTTTAGCGTTTGTTGAGCAATTCCCATGATGATACCGATAATAACGAAGGCGATTGATACCCCCTTACCCAGCGATCCCTCAATCCAGTCTGTTAACTGATCAACCCACGCATCAAACGTTGCATCAGTACCCGCCATCACTGTCTGAGAAAGAACAACACATAGCACTATCAGTGATAGAAAAAACACTGTGTTTCTCTTTAATTCTTCCATATTTGCATTATCAATTTTCATAATATTCTCCATTTGTTGTAGTTAAGTAATTATTTAGTTGACATTCCTTTGAAACGTTGTTCTATAACCTGTTTATCTACTTGCTTGATATTCATTCCGTTTAAATTTGTATTTCCCTTACCTTTAGTTTTACCACTGCTTGCTGAGTTTCCTAAATGGGGGATAACTGTAGAAACAGTGTTATTTTCATCGACACTTAAAATCGCCCATTTCCTTTTTTCAATATCAGTAAAAATCAAGCTGGATAAATGCAAATCATCAGATCTGTCTGTCCAGGGTGCTACCCAAATACGCATCACTTTTGTCGGCTCTCTAATAACATTTCCATCAAAACTAAATTTATGCGGTACTTGACTAGAATCTGAATAAGCAACGTCATGCGCTAATTCTTTGGTGGTTGTATTTTGAATAATTGCAGTATTTTTTGACGGGGGCGTTTGGGTTACTTTGTAACCTGAACGACTGTCCATTGATGTTATTTCGCTATTATTAGCATCTTCATTTTTAAATGATTCTGAATTATTCCCGATCCCTTGAAACTCACTTAACGATATCTGTTTAGCTTCTCCGTTATGTATTACGGTTAATGTTTCATCTAGTTCAATATCACCATCTGCAGCTTTATAAATTGCCCTCGATGAACCACATAGCGCATTATTGTCACCACCTGAACAATTAAATTCAGATTGCCCAACAGTACAAGCTGTTAAGGACAGCACACCTAAAAATAAGAATAAATGTTTCATAACGGCGTTCCTTTTGTGATAACAATATCTACGACACGCCCCGCTCCAACTTCAATTACAGGGTGCATTGCGTCTGCTAAGTCCATGTAATAATCAGCTAGTTTCTCAAATGAAGTCGCTGCGCCTTTAGCCGCTCCCCCTTGCACAGCGGCAGGATCAAATACGCTTTGGTAGTCTTGCTGTCCCGTAGGATTTGTTGAAATAACGGGAACAGGGGTTACATTAAACGCACCAGCTAAACCCTCCATGAATCCGGCAGCCATTGAATTAATCAACACTTTTGAGTTTCTACTTACTAATGTTCCCTTAATACCAGCTTTGCCGTCTTCGCCCACGGCATAAGCAGATAGACCTGTTTCAATGACCAAGCCATCTTCACGAATACAAGAAATATCCTCGCCACGCAAATACGCACGTTCACTTGCCAAATCTCCAT
>NZ_AUAM01000070.1 GCF_000428725.1 Psychromonas aquimarina ATCC BAA-1526 | reverse complement strand
GATTTTGCGTGCACATGAGGTGCGCTCTTGATGACTTTAGTCATCTGCACCGAAATACGCTAACCCACCTACTTTAGTAGGTGGTAGTTGAGTTATTATATTTTTAGCCATTCATAGGCAAAGGGAGTTGTAATGCAGTATTCAGAACAAGAGCAAGAAGATGGTACTTACTCAGTAATCGGCTTGAATGGTAGCGTTCGTTCAGGTTTCTCGAAACCTGAAGCTATCAGTGAAGCGAAGCGTTTAAATGCAGGGTTGGATAAAATAATAGAACAAGCTTAAACTTGGACAGATAAGCAAAGAACAGCCAAAAGCTGCTGAGGTATTCCAAAATAAGCTAAAGAATAATGAAACCGATTTTGAAATGAAGTGACCAGGCACGTATAAACGATGATTGTTGTTAAAATATTTAAAGGGCTTTACCATCTCTAAAGCCTTCCAAAACAATAAAGACTAAGCGGATCATGTGTTGTTCATTGACGGGTTCGGATTAACACTAATAGAAACACAAGCACGACTAGAACCATCTATATCTTTAAATACGTTGTTAACATAGAAATCAAACACTAAAATCAGGCATTTAAAATCCGGTGTTTGTTGATGTGAATGCAGACGGAACACTTAGATAATCATACGGTGATAAAAACCTGTTCCACTAACACAATTCAAATTCAGCTGCGCAAATAAATAATTTGCTAGAACATCATGCACAATCACGTTTCCCATTTGAACAAACACAAACACAAACACAAACACAAAAGACCATATTTAGCCTAGATTTGGTCTTTTAAGTGTTTAGTGTTAAAATAATTATGGTGAAAAAAGCAACCAAGTGAAAACCAATGAAAAACTCAAATGCTCTCGCGGTGATAACTAACGCCTGAACATTTCAAAAACCCAAGGAGATAAGTTATGCATGTAGAAACAATTAGTTTTTTAAAAAAGAACGCGGCAAATCTGCCCTTGAAAGAACCGTTGATAATTACACAAAACGGCAAGCCTGCTTACGTAATCGAATCTGTTGAAGAAAGAGAGAGACGTGACGAAGCAATTGCTCTATTAAAACTTGTCAGCTTCGCCAAAAACGACGTGAAAGCAGGACGTGTAATATCATCAAGCTCTCTCAAGGAACGATTAGCTAAACGCAAATTAATCCTGAAAGAAGGCGATACTGATGTTACAACCCACAATTGAATACACCCAAACTTTTGAAAATTCGACCGAACTCGCTATTGCACACTTTACGCGATGGAATAGTGAGATTGATGTTATAGACAAAATAGAGGATACAATTAATACCTTTGAAAACGCAGTAAGCAGCAACCCTTTGATTTACCCTGTATCACAGAGCATCTTTGATATAGCTGGTATATCAAGTGTTCGCGAAGCGAATATAAACGGTTATAGGTTACTATATGAAGTCGATGAACAGCCCGACGAGCTGGTCGTTACCGCTTTTATTTTGCTGGGGCAGCGCCAGTCCGTAAGAGAGCAGTTAACCAGACACTGCTTGATGTATCGGTAATCTATAAACACCCGCTTAACTGCGGGTTTCTTTTCTCTGCTGTTTGCTTTTTTCCTCCTGATCCGTTTCCCATGTGGACTAATTACAGTAATGAAAATCACAAAAAAGGCCGCCATTTGGCAGCCTTTGGTTAGTTCGTGTAATACCTATTATGGTAAATAGCCGTTTTAGCTCCTAAAAATAAGCATTCCGTCAAAAACGACTTTGAAAGCGCTTGTTTCAGCGCTTTTAAATGATGTTTAATGGCAATGTTTATCTATTTAACTTTTGTCTTTCTAGTGCTTATTTTTGCCCTTAAATGGGGGGGCCATTTAAGAAGATTTCAGTCCCCAAAGCTACATAACTGCAACTTTCGTTTCCCATGTGAACGCTTATCAAACAAAATTCAAAATAAACGGGATTGTCGGGGTTGCTGGGGTTATTTTTCTTGCTTTGTTAACTTGATGGGGTTATAATAACCCCCAAGTTAAATAAACAGGAGGTACAGTGAAAAGTGCAGATTTGATTAAACTGTTGAAAAAGAACGGTTGGGAATTGGTTAATGTAAGAGGAAGTCATCACAAGTTTAGGCATCCAAGTTACGAAGACCCGATCATCGTTCCCCACCCCAAAAAGGATTTAAAAATTGGGCTGGTCAGTAAATTAAAGAAACAAGCGGGGCTGTAAAGCCCCCTTCATTGCACCTTACTGTGCCGATAAATAGAAGGAGTAGGTATGTTATATCCTATCGCAATTGAAACTGGCGACGCCGATCACGCTTACGGCGTTGCATTTCCCGATTTACCGGGTTGTTTTTCAGCAGGTGACTCGCTAGAAGAGGCGATCACCAATGCAAAAGAAGCGGTTGAGTTTTATCTCGAAGACTTAGCGGAGCGCGGGAAATTGCCGCCGTTGGCGACTGGTCTTTCTGTCTTACAGCAGGATGAAGAATATAAAGGCTGGGCATGGGCGGTCATTGATGTTGATGTTGAGCCTTATATGGGCAAGTCAGAAAAGAAAAATGTCACGCTGCCGAGCTTGTTATATAAAAAAATTGATTCTCAAGTGATCGCACATCCTGAGTTGTATAAGAACCGCAGCCACTTTTTACAAGTCGCCGCCGCACATGAGCTGAATGCTGTTAACTAAGGTTGATTAAATCATTAAACAAAAGCCGCTATCCAGCGGTTTTTTTATGCCTGCCGTTTCTCATGTGGCTTAACGTATAACGCTTTTACTTAACGCATAACCGCCTCTGCTTAACGCATAGCTCCGTTTGCATATTCCGGCCTAACGTGAAATACAGCGAGAATTGGTGTTCACGTTGCGCCGGAATGACCGTTCACGTTAGGCCGGAATATGCAAGTAATATTCAAACTGTATTTCAGAAGTACTTTTACGTAAAAGAAAATCATGTGAATTTACTGAAAATTTATCCAAATAAATTTCTGTAATTAGTTCATCATCACCCTTCGTTTCTTGAGGAACATTCATCATTGAAAGGCTACTTAAGTGAATAGTTTCATTCTGAATAATATGAAACAAAGAATCTAAATTCGTATAGTGGAAACAGGAATCTCTCATTAAACCTCTTCTTCTAACGCCCCAGCTCAGCCGCGCGCGCCTTTGGCACGTCGGCTGGAGTGCCGTATTAGCCTATATGTTTGTTTAACCATCTTTTGTAATGGACCATTAATAATTCAGGAGCAGGTGCATTTGATATATTTTCTGGTAGATGAATAGTTTTTCCATCATATTTTTCATAATGACCTTTGCATTTTGGACTTACTGCTAGCGTTCCGGTTTGTGGATTAATTGAGAATAGATGCAAATCAAACAATGTATGTATGTCCGCCCTTAAAAGTAAGCCATGCCTTACGTCGTAAGACTGCTGCTCTGAATGTGGTACTATATGAGCAGCTTCCAATGCCTCCTGAACATTGCAACCTGTAACTGCGCATTTGTTACTATACTCTCTTAGTAAACGCTCCCTAAATGATTTTTGCCCTCGTCTACTTAGAATGGAAGCGAGAGTTTTTTCATCAATCGGTGAGTCGTATTTATCCCCATCATCATTACCATTCGGCTTGATGCTTGTATCTATTTTCTCATTGCGTTTAGATATTTCTGGATACTTGTCCCAATCAAATAAATTAAACTTTCCTTCCTTCCACAAACCAACAATTTTTCTATCAGACCACTTGTTGTTTGGAACATGAAAAATATCGCCTGTGAAAGGATGATCTTCACCGACAAATTCGTACTCAGAATGACCGGTTCGTATAAAAATATGCTTTTCAAAAGAAATGCCATCATTCAAAAAATTATAGCAATAATCAGAGCATGTTATATTGTTTCTTTTTTTCTCTGAAAACTTTTCTTGAACCAAATCTTTGATGCGTTTTCCAGTAAATGTAGTTATTTTTTCTTCCCTGCATACCGATAAAACTTTATGGTACATATCCATACAGTACTCTTCTATCCTAGGCTAGACATAATGACTCCCCACTAAGGTGCTAGCCTCCAATTCGTGGGTTAGTTATACCAACGCTTTGCTAAGCAGCAATAAAATTAGCGAGGAACCAGCAAAAGCCAACTGTTTTTTGTCCATTTAAGCAACTTGTTAGCATTCAGAGCTTTCATATATTTGAGCTTTTAACTGTTGGATAACACTTGAATAATTTCTCATTCTATTCATCGTGCTTATAGCACCACTACAAATATTGATTATGATCATGGCTCCCACCATGGATACAACCTGACCTGAAAACTGAAGTAAAACATAAACTATTTCAATATTGACAAAGTCACGACCTAACCTAGAAATAATATAAGTTATTGCAGCAATTATTCCGACTAATGAACCGGCAAAAGTAGCTCTGATTACAACACCAAGAAGGTACTGATTAAATTTTTCAGGGTAATCATTATAATAACAAAGTTGATCTAGCTCTGATTGAAGTTGGGCAATACGTTTTTTTGATCGCTTTTTCCCTCGCCCCTCAAGCCAGACTTGTACTTTGGGTGTGAAAACATTTGCAACTATTGCTAAAGGAATAGCTAAAAATACACTTATCCAAAGATTTATATCCATATTTTTTATCTCCGTTTAAGCGCCTTGTTAGCTGCGTCTATAAGATCGATACTTTGTAGAGTCCAGCTATCTTTACTCAAACCACAACCGAACAATTTACTTTCAGGTTGATGCTCTTTTATGATATCTATTAATTCAATAGCTTTATCTAGTCCCATATATTCAGAACGGGCACCTACGTAGACCTCTTTGATAGTTCCAGGTTTCAAATTCAAAAGGTATAAAGGCCTGTTTTGAACCTCAATTACTGAAAAGTCACCACTTTCATTTGTATTTTCAGTGTCTAATCCTTTTAGACATTTTGCAACTCTAACTTCTTCTTCATATGCCCAGCAAGCTGGCTTATAAAGAAATAAACGCTGTAACTGCTCAAGCTGACCGTACGGGAAGTGAAATGTACCTCCAACTTCAATCGCCTCTTTGGGAGTACTTATAAAGCTATTTACTGGTTTTTTATCTGTATAAATAACATTCCCAAATTGAACTGGAATAAAATTTGATTTTTCACATGAAAATTCAGAACAAGTTACATCAAAACCAATGACCATACCTTTATGCTCATTACCGTAATGAGCCCACATCAAAGGGTTCAGGGGCTGTCTTGTCAAAGAAAGTATCCCAGTATTATTTTTCCATGCTTCTTTCTTTATTTGGTTACGAAATTGTTGGAATGGATCTTTTGGCTCTTCAAGTGGATAAGAAGCTTCGCTCTCAAATGGATCATTGAAAAATTGAGGCTGGGTAAAACCTATAGAGTTATTCTCTATAATTTTAATCCCTGCTTCATATGATACATACTTATACAAAATCAATGTGCTTACTCCTTAGCAGTTAACAGCTTATTAGACGACAGTCGTTTATTTATTTAAATATGAGGTCAGATTACTTTATTTGAGTGATATATCAATGCGTTGAAACAATAAATCAAAGACAAATCATGGGGAGAGGCGACAAAAGCACTGCACTGTATATAAAAACATAACTTTTATTATAAAAGGGAAATAATATGACTTCTCAATTTTTTATCAGCCGTCGCTGAGAATATGCGCCTCAAAGCGCCTCTGCTAGTAAAGATTCCCATGCTCGCTTCTTCCCGTTTGCGAGCGTAAAAGGCTATCCAGGTGTTCTGTATAACGTTAAGGCACTATGTCAATTTATGCTTTTCATCCTATGACAGCTTCTACTTTATTCAATAAGCTGGAATATTTAAAGGTGATCTACTTGTTGGTGGCGCAAGTGTTACGCCACAAGCCAATTGAGCTGTAAATGAACAATAGCTTTAAAACCTATTGTATTAAACAGGTGTGAAACTATTTCTTTGAATTTTGAGAAAAAATAGAACTCGGTAAGTATCAAACCCTCAGAATTAATCGTAAATTTTTGGAAAATTATATTCATAAGATAATATAAATATTGGGCCTTTAAACATTAGGACTGTTATGAAAATATTATTGGAATCATTACTTCAAAAAATTTTCCCGAATAAAGCCAAACAAGCTGAACGGTATGGGTTAGATAACCTAGACGATGATGTGATCGGCTACCCGCCAGACCAAAAGGGTATACCAGTCGTAAAGAACAGCGTTCTAATTGAACGGCTTAATGCTGATATTAGATTTTTACGCAATGAACTCGGTCTTACTGCGGAAGACTTTGAACTGTATTTAACACCTGTTATTACTGACTTTATCAAATACGCCCATCTACTACCTGCAAGTGAATACCATCACCATTCAACAGGAGGCGGTTTAATTTACCACTCCTTAGATGTAGCAAAACGCGCTATGCGAAAAGCTCAAATCAGCCAGTATCCCGTTTCTATCGGTACAATGGCAGACACTCAGCAATCAAATCAACAATGGAAAACTGCCACGGTACTTGCTGCTTTACTGCATGATTGCGGCAAGATAGTTACAGATATGGTTGTTTCAAACGGACAGCAGGGTAAAGCTCGTTTAGAGTGGGATTCCTACGGAAACCAAAATATTACGGAATGGGCCTTTGAGCATAATATTGAACGCTACTTTATTTCATGGAGTCCAACCAACAGAAATAAGGCCCACTTAAATGCATCTGTAGCGGTATTACAAAGGCTGATTCCACAGCACACGATGTCGTGGATAGATTCATGTTATGACGGCAAAACAATTCATACCGCTATGCTGGCTTCAGTAGCTTCCGCAAATGCTGCTCATGTACTTTCTAAAATTGTTGCTGAATCTGATTCAGCCTCAGTTAAACAGGATATGTATAACCGTAATTCTCACATTACCAAAGAAATGAAACGTACACCTATCTCATTAGTCCTTAGTGACCTCATAAAACATTACATAATTATTGGACGGTGGGAGATAAACAAAAAAAATGCAAAAGTGTGGTTTATAGATGATGAACTGTATTTTGTGTGGAACAAAATTGTACCTGAACTTGTTGGAGAGCTGGAAAAAGCAGGTTACACCATTACTGACTCGGCTGATGTTTTAGCGCGTGTAATGATAGAGGAGGGGGTAGCTGAATGTTGCAGTGATGATGAATTGTATTTCCCGATTTTTCCTGAAATTTTAGGTGATAAGAAAAAACCACAAAGATTAATTTGCTTAAAATATATTCGCGTTGAAAAAGTGATTAAAAATCCTGAAAAGCTATATTCGATAAGCCAGCATAAAGCTAAAACTAAAAGTTCAAAAGAAACAACCAGGACGCAAGAGCCAATTGATAATAATATGGCTGAAGAAATTGAAGAAATTTCTTCCACACCTGAAATTGAACAACCCGTCTACATTGAAAATGCGCGAGTAAGCGTACAACGCCTAATCAAATCAGCAGCAACAGTTACACAACATAAGACCATTGAAACCGAACATAAGGTGATTGAAACTAAAGTCGCACATGATGAACCCGCTCCACCGATAACAATAAAGTTTGAAAGTGAATTTATTAAGTATGCCTATGAGAAGTTTGATTTGCAGTTTGAAGATGGAGCCATCATTTTACCACTAAAACTGCTAAATGATGTCGCAATGTCAATCTCTGAAAATTTCGGTGATATTACTGAGTTTGAAGCGATGAACGATTTAAAAACGAACAAAGAGGTCACATTAATATGAGTTCTGATAATGAATATAATTTTCCTTTTCGCACTAACTACGAACTAAGAATAGTGTTTGTTTGGTTGGCTATCGGTTTACTGTGCTATTTATGTCCATTTGTATTTGATGTGCCGCGAAATGTTTACCACATATTTACCGTTATAACGTGCGGTATCGGATTAATTATTGGACGAAAAGGCATAGAGATATATATACGTAAATCACGTTTAAAGGGCTATAAATTGAGCTTTCTTGATCCTCACTCAAATGACTCGTTAGCTTTGTTCGGGATCACTGACAAAGAGGTGATTAAAAATGTCAAAAAACGCAGATAGTTTATTTTTTGGCTGGGGCGGGGAGTGGACTCAAGTTGAAGCGCAGCTTATTTTCGATATTTTAAAACGAAATGTACCTGACTTGATCGGAAAGCAGCGGGTGACAAAGGGTGACGGTTATATTCATGGCCTGTTAGAAAAAGAAGAAGTGATCAGGTTTCCTTTTGAACACGCGAATGGACACACTTTAATTACAGGCGCTTCCGGCTCAGGTAAGACAAAGTGCTTTGAGATTTTACTGAAACAGCTCATTTTAAGAAATGAAGTTGTAATTTATCTCGATCCAAAGGGTGATAAAGATATTAGAAATGTTGCAGCTGAAACGTGTGAAATGATGGGGCAAGCTGACAAATATATTCAGTGGCATCCTGCTTTTCCACGCGAATCTATACGTTTAAATCCATTAAAAAACTTTGCGCGTTCTTCAGAATTAGCTGCGCGGGTAACAGCCTTAGTGCCTGAAGATGGAGACTCATTTTACCGCGATATTGCCAATACAGTAGTGCAGTACATTGTTGATGCTTCGCACATGATTAATGAACAAGTGACGCTTACTGGAATTAGATATTACTATGAGCATTTTGCTAAGTTACTTGAGAAAACATGTATTGCATGGTTTGACACACACGACATTAATTGGAGGGATAAGATATTTAAAACTCTCGAATCCAGTGTAGATGAAGAATTCCGCGCTTTGCTGTGTGTTAGTTTTTATAGGAAAAATGTTGCAAATGAACACCACAATCCAACGATTGAATCGATGGCTTCTATGTATATTGATAAACGTAAATTATTAGAGCAATCAACTACCAACCTTTTAGCCAACTTACAAAAAGTATCAACGGGTGGACTTGCTGAAATGTTATCACCATCTGATATGGATGATCCCCGCCAAATTTATGATATGGAGTCCATCATAAAAACCAACAAATGTTTAATTATTGGCACTGACTCACTCGCTGACCGTATCGTATCTTCAGCCCTGGGTAAAATGATATTAGCTGATGCAGCAGCGGTCGCTGCTAACCGTTACAATTATGATGAAAACAGCGATAAAGTGATCAATATATTTGTTGATGAAGCGAGTGAAATGCTCTGTGAACCGCTAATACAAATGATCAATAAATCGCGTGGTGCGAAGTTCCGTTTATTTATCGCAACGCAGACAATTTCAGACCTTACAGCAGAGCTAGGCAGCGAGGCCAAAGCCGATCAAATAATAGCGTCCACAAATAACTATATCAGTTTTAGATGTAATGATTTAGCCACACAAGAGCGCGTTTGTGCCAAGAACCCCCCGACTAGAGTTAAGTATGTAATGCGTACACAGGGCTTTAATGCCTCAAACGATGATATTAACTCATTAACTGCAAACATCGGTGAGCGTTTGATGGAAGAAGAAGTCGAGCTGTTTCCCAAAGAGTTGTTATCTAAGCTGCCTGATCTTGAGTTTATCGCGTCATTTGCAGGGGGCAGATTGAAAAAAGGACGATTACCAATATTGGGTAAACCTAAAAAAGCATCATAGTAAGGAGTAAATAAGAATGAGTGAAGAAAAAAGATCTATCCCGTTCACGATTAAACTTATCGGCTTGTTTACCGTTGTTGTTTT
>NZ_AUAM01000069.1 GCF_000428725.1 Psychromonas aquimarina ATCC BAA-1526 | reverse complement strand
AGAGATAAGAGCGATTAGGTCAAGAACTTTGTTTGAGTAACTGGATTAGTTGTTGTACTAAGGTACAGAATTAAACTGCAAGAATTTGTTTTGACAAATTTAAAGTACAAAAAAGCCCGTACCGAAGCACAGGCTTAAAACAAATTTTGACTAAGTCAGTTCTTATTTAGAGATAAGAGCGATTAGGTCAAGAACTTTGTTTGAGTAACCGATTTCGTTGTCGTACCAAGATACAACTTTAACGAATTTGTCAGTTAGAGAAAGACCAGCTTTAGCATCAAATACTGAAGTCTGAACTTCACCGATGAAGTCTTGAGAAACTACAGCATCTTCAGTGTAACCTAGAACGCCAGCCATTTCATTTTCAGAAGCACGCTTCATTTCAGCACAGATTTCTTCGTATGTAGCAGCAGTTTTAAGGTTAACAGTTAAGTCAACAACAGAAACGTTAGCAGTTGGTACACGGAAAGCCATACCAGTTAGAAGACCGTTAAGCGCAGGGATTACTTTACCTACAGCTTTAGCAGCACCAGTTGAAGACGGGATGATGTTTTGAGAAGCACCACGACCACCGCGCCAGTCTTTAGCAGAAGGACCGTCAACAGTTTTTTGAGTTGCAGTAGTTGCGTGAACTGTAGTCATAAGGCCAGATTCGATACCGAATTTGTCGTTAAGAACTTTAGCCATTGGTGCTAGACAGTTAGTAGTACAAGAAGCGTTAGAAACGATATCTTGACCAGCGTACTCAGAGAAGTTTACGCCGTTAACGAACATTGGAACGTCACCAGAAGGACCAGTTAGAACAACTTTTTTAGCGCCAGCTTCGATATGTTTACGAGCTGTTTCGTCAGTTAGGAAGAAACCAGTTGCTTCAGCAACTACTTCAACGCCAGCTTCATCCCATTTAAGATCTGCAGGGTTACGCTCAGCAGTAACACGGATAGTAGTACCGTTTACGATTAGGTTACCTTCTTTAACTTCAACAGTACCGTTGAAACGACCGTGAGTTGAATCATATTTAAGCATGTAAGCCATGTATTCAACGTCGATTAAGTCATTGATTGCAACAACTTCTACATCAGCACGCTCACATGCTGCACGGAATACGAAACGGCCGATACGACCGAAGCCGTTAATACCTACTTTAATTGTCATTTTTTAGATCCTTTTGGATGGTTTGATTTTAAAACTGTCATCATTATAAGTCTCAATAACACCTAAGACTTGATGCTGGTCAAGTTATTCGCTCTGAAAACACCATTTTTCTTATTAAATTATTCTTTTAGAAAGAAAATTAAACAAATAGTGCTTTTATTAAGCAACTGACACTGTAATTAAATTACGCGCTTATATTAAGGGCAATTACACAGAAAATAAAGTAAAACCCAAGTTTTCCTGTTAATTGGCGCTTTTTTGTAGATGAATTGATTAGCTTTGTTCGTTTCTGTAATTGTCTGATCATATAAATGAAGAGGAAAAAACGACAAAGCACGTTGCTGCGCATAAAAGGAAGATTATTATGTGAAATCTTCCTAACTCTTTCTGTAATAAATATACCAAATAGTTATTTAATTAGCGTGCTCAGCGTATGAGACTGCCCCGGTGCAACAGTAATACCTTGTTTAGCGGTTACTGCTGATTCGATACAGAACATTGTCTGGTAGCCGTTATCGGGCATATCTGCAAAAGCCGCCGCGCCGTCAACCCATGGTGTCCAAAGTACCTCAGAATCATTACCTGAATTCTGCATAATAAGCTGGCGATTGAACTGTTTATCATCAAGTAATACTGAAAGCGGGGCTTTCTTATAAATCGAGTCAATAGGGCTGTTGATCAGCAGACTGCCGTCACCTGTTGTAACTTCGCTGTTTTTTAATGAATCAGAGAATGTTTCATTTAATCCGGAAACTCTGCATGATTCCGGAGAGCTGATATTTAAATAAGTGTGCAGGGCGCCGCGGTAACTGAAGGACTTATCGCCGGTATTTCTGCTGACCAGTTCCAGTTTAAGCTCTGAAGTCAGACTCGCTTTTAAAACTAATTCAAATTCAAACGGCCAAAGTTCACGGGTTGCCGCACTGTCTTTAAGTACAAATTCAAGCTCAACACCCTGTTCGGATTCTTTGATATCCGCAACAGACCACTTGCTGGTACGGGCAAAACCATGTGAAGGTAAATTATCGCCTAATGCTTCACCGGCGGCTCCAAACCATGGCCAGCAGATCGGTACACCGCCGCGGATTGCTTTTTGATCATTATATACAGCCGTTTTACTCAGCCAGATAAGCGGTTCCTGTCCCTTTAATTGAAAATGTATTAAATGTCCACCATGAAGTGCAAATGCGGCATTAAGCTTTTGATGTTCGATAATTAGGAATTCATAACCGCTTGAATCGGTCTGCAGGCTGACGGAATCAGATAATGTACTCTTCTGTTCTAAAAAAAGGTGAGAAATCATGGATAAAGTCCCTATGTAAAGAATTGTAACAATGGGTTAGGCGACGCTCTTTTTGCTTGAATATGAGTATTTAGCAATTTTAAAAGGGCCGATTGCGACGTAAACTACGTGAAAAAATGCGGGAATCAAATACTTCTAAGCATTTATTGCGATAAATCATGAAATAAATTGATATTTCACAGGCTTATCAGTTTGTACTATGTAATGATAATGAATTTACATCACATCAAATTATGATATAAATCATATGAATGATATTGTGCAGTTCATTTGATAGTTAAGCTTACTTAAACAACACGGCATTGTAAGATGCTGTATGAATAAAAATTAATAGGTGTTATATGTCTCGTTCTACTTTAGATATGTTTATGGAATTAAAAGGAATTGATCCGAATTTTGTTGATGCATGGGGGAATCCGGCAAAAGTCTCCGATGAGAATATACGAAATATAATCGGAAAAATGGGATACGACGCTTCTGATGACTCGCTTCTACATGCTCATTATCTTGAAAAAGAAAAGGAGCACTGGTTATCTGCATTACCACCTGTTTCTGTCTGTCAGAAAAACACGTCTTACACGTTTGATGTTCGCCTGCCTATCGACTCTGCCTCTGACTCTTTGATTTATAAAATCACCCTGGAAGATAAAAGTGAAATTAAGCAGACAATCTGTGCAACGGGTTTTCCTTTAACAGCAGTGAAAGAGATTTCAGATGTTGAGTTTCATTGTTATCAGGTTGAAATGACCGTTGATCTGCCGATCGGTTACCATTCTTTATCTGTTTATGACAATGGAATTGATGAAGCTTTAGCAACCATGTCGTTAATTATTACACCTTCACGTTGTTATATGCCCGAGCCTATTGAGCAAGGCGAAAAAATCTGGGGCGCAAGTATCCAGTTATATTGTGTTAAAAGTGAAGTTAACTGGGGTATTGGTGATTTCAGCGATCTGAAAACATTACTGGTTAAAACCAAAGAAAACGGTGGTGATTTTATCGGTTTAAATCCGATTCATGCTTTATCACCGTCTCAGCCGGGTAATGCAAGCCCGTATAGCCCTTCATCAAGAAAATGGCTGAATATTTTATATACAGATATTACTGCGGTTAATGAATTTGAGCGTAATAAAGTTTTACAGGACAAAATCGGCAGCGCTGAGTTCCAGCAGGAACTGACTGTAATACGTGATACTCAGTGGGTTGATTACGAACATGTAACCTCATTAAAACTGTCTGTATTAAGAGAGCTTTATGCAACACTGAATGACGGTAGTGCAGAAAGCAAAAAACGTCTGACAGCATTTAACCAGTATGTTGAAGAAAAAGGCGAATCATTAATGCAGCAGGCTGGTTATGATGCATTACAGTTCCACTTTTTGGCATTAGACGCGAATTCATGGGGCTGGCCTGTCTGGCCTGAAGAGTTCCAGGCATTCCAAAGCGAAGCGTCACAAAACTGGATTAAAGAGAATATTCAGGAAGTATTATTCTGGTGCTACACCCAGTGGGTCTCTGAATTACAGTTAGAAGAAGCTGACCAGTTAGCAAAATCACTGGGTATGACTCTGGGTATCTACCGTGATTTAGCTGTAGGTGTAGGTATCAGCAGCTCTGAAATCTGGGCGAACCATTCTCTTTACTGCGAGCATATCAGTGTCGGTGCGCCGCCTGATATCTTGGGTCCTCTAGGTCAAAGCTGGGGTCTTCCTCCGATTGCACCGGATCAGCTGCAGGAAACTGCATACCAGCCGTTTATTGAGTTATTACAGTCTAATATGAGTCACTGTGGTGCGCTGCGTATCGATCATGTAATGGCTTTACTGCGTTTATGGTGGGTGCCGGATAATGCAAGTGCAGAGAAAGGTGCATACATCTACTACCAGGTTGAAGATATGCTTAATTTATTAGCGCTGGAAAGTGTGCGCAATGAATGTCTGGTAATTGGTGAAGATCTTGGTACTGTACCTGAAGGTATTGATGTTCTACTGAAAGATGCCGGTGTTTACTCGTACAAAGTGTACTTCTTTGAAACGGCTGAAGACGGCGGCTTTATCTCTCCGGAGCATTACGCACCGCAGGCGATGGCGACGCTTTCTACACATGATATGCCGACCATTAAAGGTTTCTGGCATTGTGAAGATCTGCATCTGGGACGTGAATTAGGTTTATACCCGAAACAAGATGTTTACGAGAGTCTGTTAGATGACCGTCTGGTTTGTAAACAGCAGATTCTGAACAGCCTGCACGGCCACGGCAGTCTGCCGGATGAATATGTGCGTGATGCGCAGGTTTCGGGCATGGATCAGACCTTAAACTTTGGTCTGCAGAAACACTTAGCAAGAGGAGAGTCGGCATTATTAAGTCTGCAGCTGGAAGATTTTCTTGAGATGGAGCATCCGGTTAATGTACCGGGAACAAGTGATGAATACCGCAACTGGCAGCGTAAACTGTCACAAAATATTGAACAGTTATTCTGCAATGAAGAAGTGAAAAAACATCTTGCTGAATTAACTCAGGCGCGTAAATAATAAAACATAGTCTAAATCTGAAATTAATATTGGATCCAAAAATTATGAATACTGAAGTAAAAAACGCAGAAAAAAAAGAAACCAAGAAAGCGGTGAAAAAGCCGGCGAAAAAAGCGTCTGTAAAAAAAGCGCCGGTTAAGAAAGCGCCAGTAAAAAAAGCACCTGTTAAAAAAGCGGCAGCGAAGAAGGCAGTAAAAAAAGCGCCTCTAAACGTCGTAAAAAAACAAGAGTCTTTACATACTGAACATATTTCTATGATTTCATTATTGAAAGAAGCGAAACTGGATAATCCTTTTGAACGTTTAGGTTTATTAGCCAACCCGGACGGTAAAGGTTTTATTTTACGTGCCTGGCTGCCTGAAGCTGATGCCGTTGAAGTTTATGCTTTAGGTGATGAAAAACCACTGACATCATTGACTAAAGTTGATGATGCCGGATTATTTGAAATTACTTTAGCTGATAAGACGGAAAAGTTTACTTACGAGCTTAAGGCTTTTTATAAAGGTACAGATCATCGTTTTGTGGACCCGTACCAGTTCCATGAGGTTGCTTTCGAGGGATTATCTACACTGCATGAAGCTCCTCAGAATGTTTACCAGACTTTAGGTGCGCAGCTTAAAACTGCAATGCTTGATGATGCTAAAATCGGCGGTGTGCGTTTTATTGTCTATGCTCCGAATGCATCAAGCGTTAGTTTAATTACTGAATTTAACCATTGGGACGGTCAGCGTCAGCCGATGCAGCGCAGCTGGTGCGGGCACTGGGTATTGTTTGTTCCTGACCTGAAAGCAGGTTGTGCATACAAGTTTGAATTAAAAGACGGTCTAGGCAACCGCCTGCCGCATAAAGCGGATCCTGTTGGTTTTCAGGCAGAGCAGTACCCGTCACATTCATCCATTGTTGTTGATCATGAAGCGTACCAGTGGAATGACCAGGAGTGGCAGGCGTCTCAAAAAGGCGACAAGCGCCACAGTGCGATGAGCATCTATGAAGTACATTTAGGTTCATGGAAACGTAAAGAGGAAGACGGTGTTGAACGTATGTTAACTTACCGTGAGTTAGCTGCTGATTTAATTCCATACCTGGTGGAGATGGGTTATACACACCTTGAAGTGATGCCTATTTCTGAATTCCCGTTTGACGGTTCGTGGGGTTACCAGCCGGTCGGCCTGTTCGCCGCAACGAGTCGTTTCGGCGATGCTGATGATCTGAAATACTTTATTGATCAGTGTCACCAGGCCGGTATCGGGGTTATTGTTGACTGGGTGCCTGCACACTTCCCGTCAGACCCGCATGGTTTAGCACGTTTTGACGGCACTCCTTTATATGAATATGAAGATCCGCGCCGCGGCTGGCATCCTGACTGGAACTCTTACATTTATGATTTCGGTCGTGACAATGTACGTCAGTTCTTAGTAGCCAGTGCATTAATCTGGTTAGATAAATTCCATGTTGACGGACTGCGTGTTGATGCTGTTGCTTCAATGCTTTACTGGGACTATTCTCGTGACGAAGGCGAGTGGGTGCCTAACGTTGACGGCGGTAATCATAACTACGAAGCAATCAGCTTATTGAAATGGTTTAATGAAGAAGTATACCGTCAGTACCCGAATGCAATGACTATTGCTGAAGAATCAACTGCGTTCGCAGGGGTTTCTAAACCGACATTCGAAGGTGGTTTAGGTTTCGGCTTCAAATGGAATATGGGCTGGATGCACGATACATTAAGTTACGCGCAGCAGGACCCTATGTACCGTAAATACCATCACCACGAAATGACCTTTGCCATGGTTTACCATTACAATGAACATTTTGTATTACCGATTTCACACGATGAAGTAGTGCACGGTAAACATTCTATGCTTGGTAAAATGCCGGGTGATGAATGGCAGGCTGCTGCAAATTTACGTGCTTATACGGGATACATGTTCGGCCATCCTGGTAAGAAACTTAACTTTATGGGGGCTGAATTTGCTCAAAGCACAGAGTGGAACCATAACACCGGACTTGACTGGCACCTGCTTGAATTTGAAAAGCATCAAGGTCAGAAACAATTAACGGCAGATCTTAACCGTCTTTACAAAAATAACCCGGCATTATTTGAAGCGGATTATGACAGCAAAGGTTTTGAATGGTTAGATCATTCTGATGGTGAAAACAGTATTCTTTCATTTGTACGAAATAATCTGAACCAGGACAAACAAATTATCTGTCTGTCAAACTTCACTCCTATTCCGCGTGA
Organism: Psychromonas aquimarina ATCC BAA-1526; assembly: GCF_000428725.1. GTDB lineage: Bacteria > Pseudomonadota > Gammaproteobacteria > Enterobacterales > Psychromonadaceae > Psychromonas > Psychromonas aquimarina. The sequence continues at coordinate 2,451 of NZ_AUAM01000069.1, read as the reverse complement.
CGGTTACCGCTTACAAGTGGAAGAGCTGGGTGAATATGAAGTTATTTTAAATACAGACAGTGAATATTACTGGGGCAGTAACTACGGTATGGGAGATGTGATGGGCGTATTTAATGCGCAGGAGCATCCATGGCAGGGCAAACCGTATTCATTTACGCTAAACTTACCACCATTATCAACAGTATTTTTACAGAAAAAGGGCTGATTAGTGAGCGATAAACTACTTGAGTTAGACAGTAACAACCATCCATTTTCGGCTTCTCGAGGTCAGTTTTTACCTCTTGGCGCCATTTTGGACGAGGGAGGCTGTCATTTTTCAGTTTATAGCTTAGGTGCGTATCGCGTAGAGTTATGCTTATTTAGTGAATGTGAAAAACTAATTGCCAGCTATGCCCTTGAAGTGAAACAGGGGCATATGTGGAGCATTTATATTAAGGAGGTAAAAGCCGGACAGTTATACGGTTATCGTGTGTTCGGTGATTACCGCCCTGAAAAAGGACTGTTGTTCAACAAAAATAATCTGCTGATTGATCCCTATGCCAAAAAGCTTAACCGTGTACAGCATGGTTTTGCACAGGCACAGAGTGATCGAGAAGATTATCAGGTTGTTAAATCAGTTGTAGTTGATGATAACTTTGACTGGAAAGGCGTAAAGAAACCTGAAATAGCAGATCATGACAGGATCCTTTACGAAGTACATGTTAAAGGTTTCAGTCAGCTGAATAAAAAAATTCCGCTGGAAAATCGCGGTAAATTCCTCGGTTTGTCACATCCGGAAAGCATAAAGCATTATAAAAAACTCGGCATGACCAGTCTGCAGATCATGCCGGTTTTCAGCTTTATGAGTGAAGCTCATTTAAAAGATCTGGGGTTAACTAATTACTGGGGCTATAACCCGATTAATTTCTTTTCTCCTGATAATCGTTATGCTCAGTATGATGCTGTCAATGAATTCAAAACCATGGTGCGGGAGCTTCATGAAGCAGATATTGAAGTCATTTTAGATGTGGTTTACAACCATACAGCGGAGTCTGGTGAGGACGGTTTGATTCTCAGCTTAAAAGGTTTTGATAACCGCAATTATTATACTTATGAAAAAGACAGACAGGGCAGAGGTTACCATTATTCAAACTACAGTAATCATTCAGGCTGCGGTAATACGGTAAATCTTGACTCAACATGGACGTTAAAATTAGTGCTTGATTCTCTACGTTACTGGGTAACGGAGATGCAGGTTGACGGTTTCCGGTTTGATCTGGCAGTGACGCTGGCAAGAGAGCACCATGGTTTTAACAGCCAGAGTGCATTTTTTAAAGCGTTATTACAGGATCCGGTTTTAAGCCGGGTTAAGCTGATTGCAGAGCCGTGGGATATCGGTCCCGGCGGTTATCATCTGGGCGGTTTCCCCAGTGACTGGTTAGAATGTAATGACCGCTACCGGGATACACTGCGTTCATTCTGGCGCGGCGATACAGGTAATGTTGCTGAGGTTGCAACCCGCCTGCTGGGCTCCCGTGATGTATTTGCTAAACGCTATCGCTCGAATTCCAGCAGTGTTAATTATATCTGTTACCATGACGGTTTTACCTTAGATGATCTGGTTTCATTTGAACATCGTCATAATTCCAAGAACGGTGAAGAAAATCGTGACGGTCACGGGCATAATTTATCAGCCAACAACGGCGTGGAAGGTAAGACCAGTAATCCGCGTATCAATCAGCGTCGTCAGCAGCAGAAACGCAATTTGATTACCAGCCTTTTATTATCCCAGGGAACACCGCATTTTTTAGCTGGTGATGAAATGGGTAATAATCAGTCGGGTAATAATAATGCCTACTGCCAGGACAATAAAATCAGCTGGTTAAAGTGGAATATAAGCGAAGCGGATCAAAGCCTGCTTAAATTTACCAGTGAAATTATCAAGCTGCGTAATGAATCGCGTCTGTTTGGTAATCTGGCTTTAAGTGATGACAGCATTATCGGTCATGAGAACAGTGATCAGGTTAAATGGTATCACCCCGACGGTTACCTGATGGATGATGATGACTGGCATGCATCAAATTCACAGGCGCTTGCAGTTGAACTGCATGAAACCGCTGAGGGGGGAGAACGCTGGTTTTTAATTCTGAATGCATCAAGCTATCAGATCTGCTGTACTTTACCGCTGTTAGATACCGGTTTGGTATGGAAGGTGAAGGTTAATACAGCCTGCTTAACCGGTGAGTTAACTGAAAAACGCAAAAGCATTAAAAAGACGATTCAGATCAGTGCTCGTTCGTTAATGCTGTTAAAATGTGTACGTCATTTAACTTAATGCTGACAGCTGTATATCATAAAAAAAGCCTCAATTGAGGCTTTTTTTAGGCTATGTCTTAGTTAGCTGTTGCGACACTCGTCCAACAGCCTCAAATAAACAAATCTCAGGTGTTATTTCCGTACGATAACGTTCTA
>NZ_AUAM01000068.1 GCF_000428725.1 Psychromonas aquimarina ATCC BAA-1526 | reverse complement strand
GAAACGTCAAAAAGGTAAACCTAAATTATTTACTTCAGCAGATTTTTACTTTGATAAGTCAACGTTAACGTGTCGTTGTCCGGCAGGAAAAAAGATGTGGCTAAGCGTTAAACAGATTGAAACCGACCATCGGCAATATATTCGTTTTGCCGGGCATTTAAAAGACTGTCGAGCCTGTCCGCTACAGTTGCAATGTATGAGAAAAGCAGTGGGTAAGCAAGGGCGGCAAGTGCAGTTTTTAATAAATAAAGGAGTTAAGCCAGTCTCTTATACAGATAAAATGCGCGTGAAAATAGATAGCGGAGCTGGCCGACGGCAGTACAGTAAACGACTGGGGGCGATAGAGCCTGTGTTTGGTAATATTACGGTCAATAAAGGCATGAACAAGTTTACACTGCGTGGACAAGAGAAAGTGAATGCGCAATGGCAGATGTATTGTTTAGTGCATAATATTGAAAAGTTAAGAGCCAGCCTGCATTGAAGATGGACTAATTGATAGTCATCAGCCCGAATATTACTCCCCCTACAAGCTCACCATCAGTTTTACACCTCAATTCAATAAATCAGTCATCCAAAATAGAATAATCTATTGAATATCAAGCAAATGTAAATTACTGTGTTTGTATTTTTGGGTGCTGACTGAAAATGAGTAATTCTACAGCCTCGTTATGTAACAGTACATAAGGAAATACGATGGGACAATCTGCATCACAAGCAGCTACATTCTACAAAGATGTTGCTAAAAATGGAAAGCTGTGGACTTGCCGAGATTCTGGTGGAAATCCAGCTCCACTTAAATCTGATGGCAGAAGAGCTATGCCGTTTTGGTCTAGTTTGAGTAGAGTTCAGAAAATAATAAAAACTGCACCAGAATATTCAGCATTTGAACCCGAAGAACTTTCTTGGAATGACTTTATCGCAGTATGGGCTCCCGATTTAAGCGAACATAATTTACTTATTGGTGTGAATTGGAGTGGAGTGTCAGTCACAGGCTACGATTTTGAGCCAAAAGATGTTATAGACAATGTCGAATTTCACCGTTAAATAGTTACATAACAATCCGTTAAAGTGCGACAAAATACAGTTGGCTATTTTCGCTGCGCTCAAGTTTAGCCAACAATATTTTGCGCCTTAACAGGGGCGTTAGCCTACCAATATGGAATCTACTATGAAATGTTTTTTTACCTTCGTTATCTTGACTTTAATCACTATATCATCTGCTATTTCAGCGGAAGTGATTTCAGATGTAGGTAGCAAACCTAATTTTTTTAAAAGTAATATGGCTCGCATTGAGTTAGAGATCCCTGAAGGGTGGCACTTTATGAATAACGAAGTAGTTGCAGAGCGTCGTGCGACTGCAAAATTAAAAGATAAACAAATGCAAGATGCAATTCAAAATCTCGCATCAGCTCCGCTTGTTGCTGCAACAATGTACCCCGAACCATATGAATCACTAAACCCAAGTATACAAGTTCTTGTCAGACCACTCGGTAAAGTGAAGGGTGCAACAGCATCTCAAATACTTGGCATTATTAAACCATTTCTTGAAAAGTTGTTTGAAGAATTTGAGCTTTTAGAGCCAATTACTGATTTTGAACTTGATGGAATAAATGCCGCTCGATTTTCGGCGCGTTACACAGTTCAAAACCAAGAAGGGACAATATTCCATACTAGATCTATTATGATGGTGGTTCCTAGAGGTAACTATATGTATCAGTTTAGTTTTTCATCTCCACCAGAAGGGAAAAACTTACTTAGCAAAGAAATAGTTAATCGCTTTATTAATTCTGTTCACTTTATAGAGTAGTTAGGCTAACAAGCCGTTAAAGTGCGACAAAATACAGTTGGCTATTTTCGCTGCGCTCAATTTTAGCCAACAATATTTTGCGCCTTAACAGGGGCGTTAGTTGCCCCCACGAATCTAAAAGAAAATTAGGTTGCTTGGTGTGGCTTTAAATTCAAAGGTCCGGTGTTTTTAAACGGTGTGTTTTCGCCTTTTGAGTTGTTTGTAGTTTACCAATTTGAGTTTTATTGAAGGCTCAAATTCATCGGTTTGGTGTGTCGTGGCGGTGGGTGCAAACGCACTTCACTTCTGAATACACGCTTAACTTAAATCAGCGTTGGTTGTTTGTTTCAAGTAAGCAATCAACTAACAAAGCGTTCAATCGGACGCATTACGGCTTGTCATTATTTTTGCGAAGAGAAAACCAGCAAAAATAAAGCCAATCTTATGCGCCGTTTAACGAGAGCGTTGGTATGACTCCCCACGTCAAGTTAAACCGCACTTAATCTAACTTTTTTTTCAAGCCATGCTGTTTGTTGTCGGGTAAAAAGTTAATACATACGATGAAGCTGCAATGTCGACGGTTTTCATGCTGGTATTCGTGGGTTATGACTTTTCAGCCACCTATCCTACCTTGCTTATTACGTCGTGGTGCCGGTCTTCAGTCTAGGAACATGGTTCAATAATGATGTTCTATTATTGCCGATATAACGCCCTCGAAGGTTACACCTATCCGTTGCTTGACCGTATGTACTAACTTATAAACTGTCATTTAATGATTATCCTCTTACTATTTTACGGTAGTAATTCTTGATGTTCTTAACTTCGGGTTAACAGGTACTAAAACAACCGCGCGGGCAATTGCCCATATAAAACCAACTAACTCACGTGCTATAGCGATGACCACCACATTACGCACTTTACCGCGCCGCATTAATCGCTGATAACGTCTGCACAAACGCAGTTGTGCCTGCCAGGCAATATCAATCACTTCCTGGGGGCAAACCTTCCTGTCGTTTACACATCTCGGTTGATACTTTGGCTGCGAATTTATAGGTATGGGCGGCTTCAGTCAGTAAGCGCCTTGCCCGCCCGTTACCACATTTTGTAATACTGCCTTGTCGCCGGTGGCTGCTGGTTGTGTGCTCTGAAGGTACTAAACCCAGATAAGCCATTAACTTACTGGGATGGTCAAAGCGTTTTAAATCGCCTAGTTCAGCAATGATGCCGACAGCCACGGTTAATTTAACCCCGCGCATTGCTTGCAGTGCCTGCACAACGGGATAGTAACGCCAACTTTTGGCTTGATAAAGCAGCTCATTATCGAGGCGTTGTAATCGATTAATACGTTCGTTAATGGTGTGGATCATTTCCTGTAATACAATTTGCTGACAGGTGTGCGGCAGTATTAACTGCGCTAACCAGCGCAGGTGTTGTAATGTCCAGTTGGCCGTGCCTGAGTAGGTGACATTATTACGAAGAAGCAGTGCTTTAAGTTGGTATTTCCCATCTTTTAAATCCTTCATTGCGGTTTCTCTAGCACGAGATAAATCACGTACCGCTTCATCGTCTGGCTCGGGCACATAGATTGGGTCAATCTCGTTATTCTTTAACAGCTGACATAGCTTCAATGCATCGCGTTTATCGGTTTTGATTTTGTCTCCGGGCTTTTTCGGAACTAAAGAGGGCGCAACGATATAGCAGCAGTGCCCGAGGCTGGTGATGAAACGGTAAAGCCAATAGCCACAGGGACCGGCTTCATAAACGAAATGGAGCGTTGCATGCGGGTACTTGGACTGCAGTTGTCGAATGAGTTTTGTTATGGCCTGCTTGGTATTGGGAATACGGCCCTGATGAATTGGTTTGCTCAACCTCTCATCTTCGCAATAAGCGACATTATCAAAGTCTTTATGGGTGTCTAACCATATGAAAATCATGCTATTGTTATTCATGCTAGCCTCCATTTAGTTTGTTTCACAACAACTATTATGGCTCTGGTATAACTAACCCACGAATTGGAGGCTAGCACCTTAGTGGGGAGTCATTATGTCTAGCTGTACACGATAGTTACGTAACTTTCACTTATATTAGGATTATTCTTTTGAGTGGTTTAGAAAAATTAATTACAAATCAAACACTCATTTCGAGTGAGCTTCAAAGGATCGAGGATGAGAAAAAGGCATATACATCTTCTTTGCGTAAAAAATGCGAAGAGCTTAATATTCGCTATTACTCTTCTGAAAGTGACGAGCAGCTGTTAGCCAAAATAAAACGAGGAAAACGTAAGGTAAAGACCCCTGAAGATGAGTGTTACGTAGTGTTTTCAATTGTTCCCAAAAGTGAGGTATATCCGACATCTATTAAAGTGGGTATTACACAATATTTATCAAGTTACTACAAATCAATTAAAGAAGCTGAGAATGGCTTTGTTATCCATCATTACCGATTTGAGAATAAACAAGCTGCATTGGAAATGCAGTCAGGTGTTTTTAACAGCATGGAAAGAAAACGTTTAGGCCAATATGCCTCATCTCGTCATAGAATTACCCTAACAGCCTTAACTGACGGCACTTTAGACCCGATAATTGAGGATAGTGAATATAGCCTAGAGGAAATTGAATCTAAAGTTCAAGGCTTGGCTGGTTTGTCAAAGTACAGCTAACAAGGGCATTCAAGCGCATTACGGCTTGTCATTATTTTTGCAAAAGAAAAAGACGCAAAAATAAAGCCAGCCTTCAGCGCCGTTTAACGAGAGCGTTATGAGTAATCGAGAATGAGTATTAAAGCTATTATTGAAAAGGCAAGCGAAGGTACCCTTGACGAAAAAGAGGTAATCGCTTTTTCTGGGGCTTGTCGAATCTCATTGGATGAATTCGCACACGAATTCTCAAAATATGTTGCGCAAAACTATTGGGATGGCTTATATGATTACTCGTTTTGTGATGGCGCAATGAATTGGTTGTATGGATTCTTAACTGATCCTGCTTACCTAGAGAGTAATGACAATACGATCTCAGAGTTTCCTCTTGAGGTATATCTTGCTTTCGATGCGGGCGAATATCGCCACTCTGGTGACGAAGAATCGGTAGATCCCGTGCGTAAGTACACTGATCCAGCAATAGATAAGGTGCTAAGTGCCAAAAACTCATACAAGGCAATTAAATCGGACATAAAACAGTTGGCTATTGTTCGTGCCTCACAATTGTAGCCAACTATTTTCTGCCGTTTATTGCGGCGTATGAGCCTGTACATATTTATCTAAATTACATTCTACTTAAAAACGATATTATCTAACTAAAGGAATACAATGATAAAATCACTAAAAATAGGACTATTAATCTTTTTGGTGTCTGCACTACTTAGAACCGTAATGTCCGGCAGTGATACCTCCGAGTCTATTGAACAATCTCAAGAATCATTTAGCCCTTCTAGTGAAGCCTCAGCGATAGAAAAAGTAGAGGGTCTTCCATTGATCCCTAATCGAGCTGAGTATATGGCTAGAGCCCTAAAATATGGTAAATCTTTTAAGTTATCTGGTGATGCCAATGTTGTAGAAGAGTTCGAAATAGACAACATAAATTATAGTGTTATTAGCTTAACAGATTATTCTTTTAAAGGCTGGTTACTAGGTGTCGTTGAGAGTGATCGATTAGATGTCTTTCAAAGTGAATACGGGGAACTGGATGATGCATATATTGAATACTCAAATGAAACTAAGACATTGAATCCATATGGTGAAGAAATGTTTGTATTCGTGATTAAAAATATCTATACCACAGAAAATGTATCCAAGTCATGGGTTAATGATGATATTGATTTTAAAACTGGAAATATACAATTCGATTTATGCCTAGAGTCAAAAGCAAAGTATTCAGCTGCAGGTAAACGTGGTAGTGAATATTTTTGGGGCTGTATTTATTATGTACATAAATCAGGTGGTTGGGATTGTGTAGCTGATGGTATCAATAAATTTGATAATTTAGATATAGCAATGAATTCATGTGGTGTAATTAACCGAATAAAACCTATTAATGAATTATGTCAAAGTAACTTAGATTTATATATACAAACCACTTCGTATGACTATGGTGTAATTTCATGTGCTGATTTTAACGGTTATGAAGAACATTGGAATTGTGTTTCAAGCCGTTATAGTGGTGGAGATAATTTCTTTGACACTCTCGACATGTGTGGAATTCAGTAATTACGGCGGCGCATAACAAGGCGCTGAAAATGGAACTAAAACAGTGGGTTAAGTTTCGCTTCGCTACACATTATAACCCACTATTTTAGTCCGCTTAGCGCAGCGTTTATGTGCCAGTGCTAAGTTTCTAGAAAATAGGATTGTTTATGAAAGATAATATAGAAGAGAAATGGCCCCCAAAAATCGGACACGACCTTAAGTGATTAATCTGTTTTAATAACCAGCATCACAGCTGGAGCAGATAATGACATAGAAAATGTAGAAACCACTCACCAGAATTTAAAGCTAAGGCTGCATTAGCAGCGGCTTCGTTCAACAAGTTGCTATGGTGTCAATTATTAGCTTTGTACATCAACCTTTCCGGTCCGGTATTTTAGAATCGAATGTAGAAAGAATCGCATCATACCTGCCGCTGTCCTTGAGTTTTCTCAATCCCGAATCAAGTTTATCAGCCAGTTCTTCGACATTGGCAAGGTCTTTATTGAACAGCATATAATAGGACTTTTCATTTAACGGCTTGGGGTGATGAGTGAAATTGGTTGATTCAGAATCATCAAATAACATTTCTATCTGATAATATCCCACATTAAGAGCATTTGGATAAACATCAATTCTGGAAGAGAGAATTTTTCTATAATTTAAATCTTCCTTTCCTACATATTCCACGTCTATACCGGAATTTTCAAGTACCTGAGTAATGGAATATCCAACAGTGCCTCCTATTCGGTATTTTTTTAAATCATCAAAATTGGACCAGTCAAATTTCGAATCTTTTAAGTGAAAAAAAACTGTTTTCTCTATAAGTATCGGTTCGTTATTTATATAGAAATCCTCCTCCCTCTGTTTAGTTCTATACCATGGGAATGTCCCGTGAAATTTCCCTAAGCGGCTATATTCAAAGCTTCTTTTCCAGGGGAAATATTTGTATTCAACATGAATATCTTCCAGTTCAAAAGCTTCCTGAACCAGAAGTTCCAGTACTTTGCCTTTTTTCTCTCTGCTGGACGTATATGGTTCCCAATCCCCTATGGCAAGAGTTATAGACTCAACTGCAGGAACAGCAGGGGAAAGTGTAAACAATAACAAATAACTTAATAACAGTTTTTTCATAATAACTTATCTAACAAAAGCCAGACTTAAATTGTAGTGTAGAATTATGTGCTTTTCATAACTCTATGATCCCCACAAGTGATTCAGAGTAAAGATTAAGCAGGGAGCAGGGCGTATATAGTCGTTAGATCTTCGGCCTTATGCCTAGAATCTGTTCATCTTCCGGTTTGCTGACTTTTGTATTTCGATTAATAACGGTTATATAGTTATTTTTTACTTCTTCACCTAATATTCATATTAACCTAATGGTTATAAATAACTGACGGCATGGATGTCAGCTCGCATCGGGATCATAAACACAGGTTCAGCTGATTTTGTTGCTTTTTGAGAGTGTTATTGGGATGTGGAAATAGGATTATAGTGATGAAGAAATTACTGCTGACGATATTTATCGTTATATCTGCGGGCATAAGTGCTTTCTCCACTGATAATATTATTAAGGTACGCGTGTCTGATTTCCCGCCGTTGTATTACATGGATGATGCAGGGGAATGGAGCGGTCTTGATGTTGAACTTGCAGGTGCGCTGATAAAAGAAGCTGGTTTTAAGGCCAAATTTATACCTACATCCTGGGCCGCCGGGTTAAAGCATATCGAAAACGGTACTCTTGATATGATGATGAATATGAGTAATACCGCAGAAAGATCTAAATATGCAAACTGGATCGGACCTGAACGAAAGACGCAAATGGTTCTGGTAGTAAGTGAAGGCAACCAGTATATGCCGATAAAAGAGCTGGATGATTTCATCAAGATTTCAAAAGCTCAGAATATTAGATTCGGCATTCAATACAATGTGCATTATTCGAACGAATTCAATAATAAAATGAAAAACTCTCAGTTCATGAACTGCTTCGAGTTGGTTAAGAATATTAAAATGAGTGCACGCAAGGTTAAGGCAAAACATATAATGGGATTTTTTGAAGAGAAAGTCAGTATGGTTTACAGGATTCAAAATGATCCGAATTATGACGGTTTAGTTATTCATCCTTTCATTCTTCAGGAAGAAGATGTGTTTTTCGGTATAAGTAAAAAAACATCCCGGGAAGTTTATGAAAAGCTGCAGAAAGCATTTGTGAAACTTGAACAAAACGGGACGTTGGAATCGATAAGGAAGCGCTATTCGCATTTGTAGAACTTCTGCTTCCGTTCTTACTCTTTTTTGCTGTAAATATAATTTCCAGCACTCTCTTAGTTGTTGCATAAATATCAAATAATTACCATACTGAGCACGAAATTTATTTTTCCAGCAGAGAGCTCACAATGGAAGACTGTTTCTTAGTATTTGATAAAGAAAAAAAAGATCATGTCAGCAGCACTGTACTTGCCCTTTTTAATGAGGCGGTATTGCCTCGAGTCTGGTCAACTAAAAATGCAGTCAGCTTTGCACCGCAAAGTCGGGTTTTTGCCTATGTAAATGATCAGCAGGCTCCCGCCGTTATCGAAGCCGCTGTTAAAGGTAACTGGCACCTGGCACTTTTACCACATCCCGACGCAGGTTATTCTCGACGTGGTTTTTGTATACAAAAAGATCTTCAAAAATCGATTACAGATGCAGAAAATGCTCTGCCCAAAAAAGTAGATATATTACGCTGTAATGGTGAACTCGTATTAAGCTCTGTTGTACTCGGTCATGGTTTTAATTTACGGCCGGATGGTCAAAGCTCTATCCGGCAGGAACAGCTGAAAAAAAACTGGTACAATATTCGTCATATTAATGATTTTGTACCGCAGAAACTCTCCTTCAGCACGGCTAATGAAGGCTCTTTCAGTACGTCCGCTGTAGGCGTGGTGATCGCTGAGCATATCCATGGCTCTTCACTGCCCGGCAATATTTTATCTGACAGCCATATCAATGACGGTATGTGTCATACCATGATCTTAGCGCCGCGCAGCATAATGGAAATGCTGCTCTTTTTTGTTACTGTTCCGTTTCGCGGGGTAACAAAGCAGCCTGAATTTCTCGGCCTGGTAAAAACTCAATCGATCACTGTTGCTAATAATAAGAAGCTTTCTTTCACCATAGACGGGCGCGCTAAAACTGCATCTGAATTAGTAATAGAGTCTGAGCCTAGAGTTTTAAACTTACTGGCTGGCGAAGATCTGCCGCTTTCCGAGAGTGCACCAAGCAGTAAAGAACAGCGGAAAATCACTCGCCTTCCTGCAGGTGAGGCCGTTACAGCGATGGCCGGTAAACCATTGCCTTTTATTGCACATGCCGCAACGGAAGAATTTAAAGAGCTCTATCAGTTACTGCGGGAAAACGCAGTTGTCTCACCAGTTTTTTTAACCCTGATGGTCTTATCAACATTACTGGCGACTATCGGCCTTTACGCCAGCTCTGCGCCGGTAATTATCGGCGCAATGATTTTAGCGCCGTTAATGGCGCCGATTATCTCATTAGCCATGGCATTAACCCGGCAGGATGCCGGTCTGCTTACAGGCAGTTTAAAAACGCTGTTTACCGGTTTATGTACGGCTCTGTGTTTTGCTTCATTTGCCAGTTTTATAATGCCGATGGAAATCATTACTCCTGAAATTTCTAACCGGCTTAGCCCCAGCCTGTTAGATTTAGGAGTCGCGGTTATTTCCGGGGTTGCCGGCGCCTATGCGCACGCCCGTATTAGTGCGGCGAAAAGTATGGCTGGCGTGGCCATTGCTGTTGCACTAGTGCCCCCGTTAGCCGTAACAGGTATTGGTTTAGGCTGGCTGGATTTTCATGTTGCCTGGGGAGCATTACTGCTGTTTTTAACCAATCTTGCCGGTATTGTTTTTGCTGCTTCATTAACCTTTTTAGCGTTAGGTTTTGCGCCTTTCACTCGTGCTAAAAAAGGTCTGAGTATCGCACTTACTGCGGTGATTGTGGTAAGTATTCCGCTGCTGCTGAGTTTTAACCGTCTCTCTGATGAAGCAGAAATAGTACAAAAACTGCAGGGGCAGGTTATCGGCAATGCAGCTATTCGAGATATTCGCGCGCGTGCCGTAGAGCCTTTGCAGTTATCAATTCAGCTGGTTACTCCAACGTCACTGACTGATGTCGATCTGGACAGCGTTAAACAGGCTATTGAGACAAAGCTGGGGCGTAAGGTGATTATGGAAGCGCAGGTGATTATTCGCCGTGAATAAACCTATTAAATCAATCTGCTGGCTTAAAGGAGCTGAACAGCTGTCTCTTATACATAAATCCTCACTAAGTAATTAGTGGGGATTTTTTTTGAACTAAATCTTCAAGTTATGATCTGATCTTCAAGAATAATTGGAGGTTAACTATGATTGATAAACATTTAGATTGGGCAAATAAACAATTTGGAGAAACAGACTTAGGTGATCCAAGACGAACCGCTCGTCTGGTAAAATTAGCTTCAACTTTAGCAAATGAACCTGGAAAACCACTTGTGAATATCACTCAGTCCCCCGCTGATATGGAAGGCGCATACCGCTTTATTCGAAATGAACATATCGATGCATCTGC
>NZ_AUAM01000067.1 GCF_000428725.1 Psychromonas aquimarina ATCC BAA-1526 | reverse complement strand
TGCTCCTGGGCTTATTGTGCATTCAGATCAAGGTGTTCAATATGCCAGTGATAAATATCGAAATATACTGAAAAAACACAAGTTTGTTGGGAGTATGAGCAAAAAAGGCTGTTGTTGGGACAATGCCGTAGCAGAAAGCTTTTTCGGTAGCCTGAAGCAGGAAAGGGTCAATTGGAAAAATTATGCTACTCGTTATGAAGCTCAGCAGGATATATTGAATTACATAACCATGTGGTACAACAGCAATCGCCTTCATTCATACTTGGGTTATCACTGCCCGAACACCTTTGAAATGATGAACGGGTATTTGGAAAAAGTAGCTTAACTAGGGTGAGAGAATTTAGTTGACCACATCAATTAAGGGCTTATTAACAACAGCTAATTGTTTTGACTAAAGCCGTATTCTTTGAAAAGTGCATCAAATGCTCCGTCAGCTATGATTTCCTCTAAACCCTGATTGAAGTTATTGGTAATTTTCTGATGATCAGAGATCTTCTTAGAAAATATTACATGCAGTTCATTTATCTGTAACGGAGGTTCTAGAATGTCAATTTCATGGCGCCAGTCAGGAAAACGTGTATTAATGATATGTAATACACCCAGTTTCTCATCAGCCAGAAGATCAAAGCGCTTCCACATAAGCTTGTGCAGATTATTGGCTCCAATTTAACCTATGACTATCTATACAAGGCCTAATAATGTAAATAACGAATCAACCCCCTTTAACCTATTCCAACTTAATCTCTATGGCGTCTGACTTAGTGTTAAAATGAAGATTCATATTCAGCTTTTCACTCCATTTCGCAGCGATGATCTCCATCGTCCCATCATCCTTTATCTTTCTTAGAGCCTTTTTCCAATTACTTATAATGTTTGGATCGGTTTGATTGTTAACGATAATATAGTTGAACTTTTTGAATAGTTCATAAACCGGAGTAAGTTGAGAAGATTGTATATTCGCGGCTTTTAACTGAGAAGGTAATTCCCAGTCAGAATTTGTCCATAGATCAGCTCGCCCCTTGATGAGCATTAGCAGTCCCTGCTTATGAGTCACTAGCACCTGGATATTATTAAATCCACGGCTAATCAGATAACTAGTCCTCACATCACTCCGCATACTGGTTATTGACTTCACGTTTCTAGCTGCTTCAAGAGACTGAATCTCGAGACTACTATTTGATCTCTTATAGAGATAATATTTTTTTGATAAAATAGGGCCAATAAAATTGAAATAAGGTTCCCTATCCGGGGATTTTGCAGCCAAAAACATAACAGTATTCTTTGTTGTTTTTGCGTCCCTCATAGCTCTAGCCCAAGGAAAATATGAAATTTTATAACTACTCCCAACTTCTTTTTGAATAGCATTAATTACATCAATTCCAATACCTTGCAGCCTACCATCTTCTAGATATTGTTGCGGTGGTTCTAAGGCAGTAACTAAGTTCAATTTTTCATCTGACATCACAAAGGGAGCTTGGAAAAAGATTATATTAAAGGCTAATAGTTTTGCAATTTTCATTTTCAATCTCACAACGAGTGGCTAAGTCACTTAATGAAACTCCCTGATTAGAATTATCTGCCCCTTTACAACCATATTTTTATATAAGGATAGACTGATTCCTCACGTATTCAATAAGCTCATAGTAGAGCTGGATGCCCAAAGGTAGTGCCTAGAACAGGACACCCAAAGCTTTTTATAAAAATAGAGCAGGATCCCCAATATTATCTAGAACAGGACACCCAAAGCTTTTTATGCAAATTGTTGACTATAAATAAGTAGAGCGGGACACCCAAAACTTTTCATGCAAATTTTTAACTATAGATAAAAATGCCAATCGTCTGTAATTCAGTCATTTTTTTGAAAATTGGCTGATAAAAGTGGCAATTTGATATGGCAGATAAAAAAACAGAATGACAGGAAGACAGCCCATTAGCAACGCTTAGCTATTACAGCTGATTATATTAAGCATTTGTTAACAAACGATTAATGAAACATTTTCTGTAACTTTGTTTTTCCAGATATCCAGCATTTACCTGTATGTTCTGCAAATAAAGCAAGCTCATCAAGCGAACCGACTGCAACATGGTAATCTTTACCAAAACTGCAGGCTAAAGCTAACCATGTTTCATTATCCAAGCCCATCGAGGTTAATAGTTTAGGGGCATTAACACAAACGGCACCGCGTTTATCTTCTCGGATAAATCGTCCAGTCCAGTCAACCAGCTCAATATAATCTAACAGTGAGTAAGCGATACCTTGCGGCTGTTCCAGGCATTGAGCACCGACAAAAGCAAATAATTGTTTCTGAACATCAGTTACTTGAACCTTATCTTCATAATGCGCAATACCATGAATTCGCTCAAAAGCAGAGGTATATTCAGACATTTCAACACTTTCTGCCATTTTCGCGCGAACAGGATTTAAATCGACATAAGCCATACAAGTCAATAACGCCTGCTCATCCAGCAGAGCCTGCGATTTAAAACGCCCTTCCCAGAAACGTCCTTTGCAGTTATCTTCTTTATTCGCCTTACGAGCTATAAACTCATTTAAGCATCGCATAAACCATGAGATATCTGCTAACCGCTCTCGCCAGCCGCCGATAATTTTAAGTGCGGTTATACGCTCCTCTTCTGAGGTTAACTTACCGAGCTGCCAACGCAAAATAATTGGCGGAACAGAGTAAATCCGGCACCATCTATTATATATTTCGTCATCGGAGCACGCTTTAATTTCCATTTCATTGATATGTAACACAAGGTGGTAGTGATTAGACATAATCGCGTAAGAGCAGACATCAACAGCAAATATATTAGTAAGGTAACGAATGCGGTCAATCATCCATTGCCGGCGATGCTCAAAACTTTGACCGCTATATTCATCTTCACCACACAAGAAGGCTCGACGAACACAACGAGAAATACAGTGATAATAAGGTGTATCCTCTAGGGAAATTAAAGTTTTACGTGACTGAGTCATACCCGCCCCACCAATGTATATAAAAACACTGGTTATATAGTAGGTATAAATTCAAAATCCGTCAAAAAAGTATAAAAGTATGGCTGTCCAGACCTATTCCAGATCCACCAGATCTATTGTTTCACTAATGATTGTCTTGCAGATTCATAAAGTGAATGCATTTCCAATTCAAGCCCTACCGTGTTTCTGAACTTGCGATAATAACTGAACCTGATGAATAGGAGCTAGACAGCTATTGCCCCAGTAATTTCCTCTTTAATAAATACTTGTGGTTACACGGCCAAAGTAATTAGAACTATAATAGAATTTATTGAATCCCCCTCTCAGTTAGAGATTGCAACTTGCATCACACTCCCCTTACCTAAACCACTACTGATTGCGGTCAGCACCATCACACTTCTGCCTCTTGTATATAACCACTATTCATCACCACAGAGCTATCAGGGCGCCATTTGAATTCCTTTAACAATAGATAGAGGCCGCTAGCTGTTTAGCAGCCCTGTGGTGACGACTTTGATATTTTTAAAAATTTTAACCTTTCTGATTTTCACTTGTCCGAGCTGACAGGCATGTTCATTTATTTCTTTCACTTGATATCAACCGCTTTATATTGTGACGATCTAGCTATGTGTTCAGCCTCTATATTAGTTGAAAATAACGGCTTACTGGTTAAGCGCAGCCATATCAAATACTGATAATTTGCAATAATGCTATTGAAGCCCTTTATTATAAATGCAACAATAATTAGAACTCTAATTATTACAACTATAACCACTTTAATATAACTATAGGTAAAACCTTCATGCAGCACGCATCCGTAAAAGTTAAGCAGTTCACCCCAGATACCTTCCTTAAACTGGTTAAGAATAAAGAAGAGGATAAGTTTGCTGACTATCAGTCATTGATGGACTTTGATGTCACCAGCCGCCCTTGGCGCGAAACATTGGCTTACTCCTTTAAAACAGATAAGCAACTTGCCAAGGTATTTCACAATATTAACCCAGTCGATAGTGAGGTTTATAAGGTCATAGCGGCTCGAATTACGCCTTATATTGCTCAATTGATGGATAAAGACGATCAGGCTTGTCCGATCCGCATTCAATACGTACCTGAACAAAATGAAATGGATGTAGCACCACAAGAGATGGGGGATCAGCTGGGTGAAGATGCCATGATGCCTGAGGGGACCTCCATCGTTCACCGCTACCCCAATCGCGTACTCTTTCTGGTACACAATATTTGTGCAGCCTATTGCCGCCACTGCACTCGCAAGCGAATGGTGTCAGAACCCTTGAATGTTATCTCCATAGAGCGGATCCGTAACTCAGTTGAATACTTACGTGAACATCCGGAAGTGCAGGATGTGCTGCTGTCTGGAGGAGATCCACTGCTACTGACTGATGACAAACTAGATCATATTCTGTCCATGATCCGTGAGGCTCGTCCAGATCTGAAAATATTACGCATCGGCAGCCGCTTACCCACTCAATTGCCTACACGTATTACGCCTGAGCTGTGTCAGGTATTAGTAAAAAACCGTGTCACCCTGCTCAATACCCAAGTCAATCATCCAAAAGAAATTACTCCGCTGTTTAAGAAGCATATGGCAATGCTGCGTACCAGCGGTATCATGCTTGGCAATCAAAGCGTGTTGATCAAGGGAGTTAACGACAGCGTTGAAGTGATGCGTGATCTGGTTATGGAACTGATCTCCAATGGTATTCGTCCATACTATGTTTATTCCATGGATCCCGCTCCTGGTAACAGCAAATTTCAGGTCAGCTATAATCGTATGCTGGAAATCTACCATGGCATCCGAGGCTGGGTATCAGGACCAGCCATTCCGACCTTTATCGTTGATGGTATTAGTGGTCTAGGTAAAATGCCTGTACAGCCGGAATACGTCAGCAGGCAGGAGATCGATGGTGAAAGCAAACTCATCGCGACTAACTTTGAAGGGCGCAGCACCGACATGACTTTCCTTCTAGATGAGTAATCATGTACTATTTTGGCTATGCCGTTTTTGCCCGCTGTTTGACTGGGCTGCTGGCGTTTGTTTATTATCATTTTCGCCATCATGAAACGGCTGATGATTACTATCTGGGCGGGCGAAATATCAAAAAGCCCGACACGTGCCCTTGCCGGGTTAGGTTTTAGCATGAGGGGGCATAATGACTGTACAACTTACTGAGGACAATTATGAGCGAAGTTAGCCGCTGCTTGTTTGATACCTGTGATCTGCTTGAAGGAGCCAGTATTCAATATGGTCCTAACAGCAGCCGGGTTTATTTAATGTCAATGAAGCAAGGTGAACCGAATCGTCTGCCGGCGGCCATGTATCAATTAGCCAAAGCACAGGGTTATGGCAAATTGTTTGCCAAGGTTAGGCAATGTGAGTCGGAGCACTTTTTCAACCACGGCTTTACCGAGGAAGCGCGCTTGCCGGGATATTACCCAGCCATGGGACAGGGTGTGGATGAAGATGCATTATTGTTATGTGCTTATCTTGCTCCTGAGCGCCAAATAGATAGCAGAGCTGCAGAACATAAAAAGGTACTGGATCTGGCCCGCAATAATCTGTCCGGGATAAATCTGTCAAAGATAACGCCTGCTGCTCATTGGCAGGTTATGCCATTGGATAAAGTGTATGCCGAAGAGATGGCCCGTTTATATCGTGAGATCTTCCCAAGCTATCCCTTCCCCATTCATGAGGCGAGCTATTTGTGTGAAACCATGTCCGATAATGTCAGTTATTTCGGCATCAAACACCAAGGCCGACTGATTGCCTTAGCCTCTGCTGAAAAGGATTTGGAAAATATGGCTGTGGAGATGACGGACTTTGCGACCTTACCTGAGTTCAGAGGGCAGCAGCTGGCAGCTGCACTGCTAAATAAAATGGAATCCAGCATGGAACAACTGGGTTTTCGGCAGGCGTTTACCATAGCACGTGCGGCTTCTGTTGCTATGAACAGAACATTTGCCAAAAATGGCTATCACTATCAGGGGCGGTTAATTAACAACACCCAGATCAGTGGTCAGATTGAAAGTATGAATATCTGGTGTAAACCACTGAATGTTGAGTAGACCATAGAGCTGGACACCCAAAGTTTTTTACAAGGTTTTGGCTATAAATGAGATAACAATTTACTTGTAATTCAGTCAATTTTTTGCGAGTTGACTGATGAAAGTGGCGATTTGATTTGACAGATAAAAAAGCAGAATGACAGGAAAATTGCCCATTGGCAATGCTTAGCTGTTACAGCTAACACTCTAAAGTATCCAATAGCCCATAGAATTGCTCGATTCAAGAATAAGCGAGCATGGTACACCTCAAAGATGATTCCATTCTATAAAATTGATGGGCTCAGGTTTTAGTTTTGAATTTTCAGAAAAATAGATAAAAGACACTAGATCAAGATTAAAGAGCTGAGCCTACCATCCTGTTCAACTGGATTTGATCGGCTCAGCTCAATAAATTGGCAATCCCCTACGTCTGTTAAACACGGGGTTATTATCCAATAATCCCCCCTAAACCAAGAAATCTTAGTTGTAACCCAGCACAATCATATCTTTTTTAGTGACATGGAGTACTTCTTCACAAGTATTACCAATCACTTTTCCAGCCAACAATTTCTTGCCCATACTGCCTATAATAACGACACTTGCATGATGCTGACAGGAAATACTGTCAATCACTTCGTAAGGAGCACCAATTTTTATATGGATGTTTTCTGGAGGGATATTAAATTCTTCAAGCAGCGAATTGGCATTTTTACACGCTAATGCCTCTATTTTTTTGCAATACTCTTGAGCTTTATCAGGGCCAATATCCGTCAAGATGCGAGGTGGTGAAATAGCAAAGCAGCAATGAATTGCCAATGACATTTTTTCCGCAAAATCAAAACCAAATGTTAATAATTTTTGGTTTAATTTTTGTTTCTCCTGGCTGCTTGCCATCAAATCCAATGCTAATAAAACAGATTTTCCATCATTGCTTGTTTGTTGTTCAGCAGCAATATATGAAGGTATCTTACTCTCTCGTAATAGCAGCCAATCTGAAGGTGTATGTAAAAACGACTCGCTACGACGGCCTTTTTTTACATAAAAGTCATATTCATGCTGTTCACAATGCGTTAAAACAGCATCGACAAAATATTTTTCCCAAATAACTTCATGGGTAATTGATATGGTATTGCTATAAGCCGTTATATATTTTTGCCACCAGGCTTCTTTTTCTTGAATTAATTGATCTTTTATTCGCAGGTTCTCGATCATATCAAAAACATCATTCATCCAGCTTAAATTCTCATAACAGTAGATTAATACATGGATGTCCGCCCCTGTTATTTTAGCGATATCAATAGCTCTATCCAATGCACACTTGCTCTCTTGTTCTTGCTCAAGGATAACTAATATTTTAGCCATTACAGACCCCTTTAAGTACACGAAAAATATACAATAACTATAGTATAAAGTGATACTTGACGTAGCAGTTTTCATGAAAATAAAGTGTTATCTTCTTTTTTGCCAGGTTGTAGTGGTGCAGTGAACGGCAAAAAATGGAGACACCCAAGCATTTTTAATCATAACGTAATGATTTTAAATAGCTCAACGTGTGGATGTCCTATCTTATTCGGTTGCTCACCAACCGAGCCCCAAACCTCTGCCTGCATGATAATTTGGTGTTTATCATCATTAATGGCAATACCGTTATAGCCTTGAAGCGTACCTTTACTGGTGGTCATCTTGGCACTATCCGGATCGGTGATATTACTTTTAACGGGGTTCTTACGACTGCCGGTTTTCTCTTTATTTGCAGCCAGAAATGCTTTGATTTTATCCGCACTTTTGTCGAGCTTTTCCTTCTGTTTTAAGTCATGCTGTACTTCACTTAAGCCGTCTTGTGCTTGATGACGTTCAATGATGCGTTGACTGGCCAGACGAAGCTTGGCTTGTTTACGGCCTAACTCTTCAAACGTACCGCTCCACTCTTTACTGGCATTGGATTTTATCTTACATCCGTCAATCGCAAACATATGTCGACCGATTAACCCTTCCTATCACATATCATCAGCACCAGCGTGAAGAGAGGCTCTATCTTATCTTTCATTCTGGCCACAAAGCTGGCGATAGAGGTGTAATGCGGCTGTTCATCACCCGATAAACTCATAAAGGTAATGTTGGTTTCACAAGCTTCGGCAATCCGACGGCTACTCACCAATCCACGAGAATAACCGAAGAGAATAATTTTTAACATAACCGATGGAGGATAGGCTGCTGCGCCACCATTATCATTATTGTACCAGTCATCAAAGGGAGTTAAATCAAAGTGATTATCGACGATATGGGAAAGCGCATATTCAAATGTACCGGGGATGATTTGCTGTGAGAAATCAATCGGAATAAATTTACTTTGGCAGGATAAATCAGGTTTGTAATTGGCCATTACATTTCACTCTAGGCGAATAATAACCATTAGATCACAGACGATCAGCACAATCAAGTACGTTTTTTATACAATTCAATAAAACTAAAAAAAGAGCGAACAACCAACTGTTTATTGTCCGCTTGAAAACATTTGTTATAACGCATTAATGCCAAATTACATGACAATTAATGTTTGGGTACTCTAACGCTAAGTCAGTAAAACACTCTTTAAGTTGTGTATATGACTCAGGGAGCTTTGCCTTTAAACTTTGAGAGTTTAAAAACTCAATTGTTTCTGGCAACACTATCAAATCAGTTATGCAATCCCAAAACGCATCCCAATTCATACCATAAAAGTCTGGAAACAATAGCGAACTGGATAGATGCTTATGGAGCTGCTCGTTACTTTCAATGGAACATAAATCTATTTGCATTTTAGACCTGCGTTATAACGAGGCTGTAGAATTATTCATTTTCAGCCACTATTTTAAAAACATAAACACCGTAATTTATATTTGATTGATATTCAACAGATTATTCTATTTTAGGAGGCTGATTTGTTGAATTGAGCAGTGAAACTGATGGTGAGGCTTATAGGGGAATAATATTTGGGCTTATGGCTATCAATTACCCCACCTTCAATGCAGACTGGCTCTTAATTTTTCTATATTATGTATTAAACAATACATCTGCCATTGGGCATTTACTTTCTCCTGGCCGCGCAGTGTGAACTTGTTCACTGCTACTTTTTTACGTTTGTCAGCCACAATAATTCCTTCACGATATTCTTTTCTCCATCGTGACAGCATAAAGGGATGAATGTCGAGTTTTTCAGCGACGGATTTGATAGTAATACCGACAACAAAACTCAGTTGTACTGCATTAACTTTAAAATCGTTTGAATACTTCCAAGTTCGTCTTGGGTTGTTGTACTTTGGCATAAGACACCTCATCTTTAATTAGATTTTGGTGTCCGTTAAAGCGGGGAAGATCAAGGTCAGATTGCAGCTACTTGTTATGTGTTTAATCTCCATCGAAAACCACAATTAGATTCTGATCTTCTGACTCTTTTACAATTAACTCAAGTTCATAAATAAACTCAAGAAATTTATATTTACTAACCTTTTTATAAATCTCTTTTTCTTCTGGAAAGGTTTGTTTACCGACACATTCTTGCCAATAATCTGGCTTAGTTGCTATCCGTTCTTTTACATCATTTATAAGTTTTCTTAAATGAACAGACTCTACTGGTCGAAACTTAACCTCACTATAGAGATCAATATACTTTCCAGTAACAGAGTTCAAATGATCAATTTCTGGAGTTAATACCCAATAAAATGCCTCAGGCTTGAATACCAGCTTAAACTCTAAAGACTTTTCATCCTTTCCAATTCCAACTTCTAAAGGCATTCTCTAATTCCTAGTGGCACATAACGCCCCTGTTAAGGCGCAAAATATTGTTAGCTAAACTTGAGCGCAGCGAAAATAGCTAACTGTATTTTGTCGCACTTTAACGGCTTGTTAGTTTTTATTACTCTAATAAAAATTTATTTCCCTGAACTTTATAGTTCAATTTTTTTTCAACATCAGGACAACACCTAGGTATGGTTTTACCGTAAGATAAAAACATTACTTTTAAAATGTTTTTACTGTATTCGGTATATTTAACATCCCCATCGATAAAAAGTTTATCCAATTCCTCGACCTTACCATTTGAACCTTTGATTAAATAAATGCGATGCTGCCAATAATTGGCTCCTTGATATAACCAATGAACAATATATAGATCATTCTCGATTTCATAGGATTCAATCAATTGACCAGAAATTGTATCGGAAACACTCACCGTTTCACCTGATGTATTTTTAGAAGAAATAAAGTCAGAAACAATCTTATTTTCATTTATCGCAAAAACACTATTAGCAATAAGAAGTAATACAAAAAATAAATATTTCACCCAACTCCCCTAAAAACTAACGAGGCTGTAGAATTACTCATTTTCAACCAGCACCCAAAAATACAAACACAGTAATTTACATTTGCTTGATATTCAATAGATTATTCTATTTTGGATGACTGATTTATTGAATTGAGGTGTAAAACTGATGGTGGAGCTTGTAGGGGGAGTAATATTCGGACTGATGACTATCAATTAGTCCATCTTCAATGCAGGCTGGCTCTTAACTTTTCAATATTATGCACTAAACAATACATCTGCCATTGCGCATTCACTTTCTCTTGTCCACGCAGTGTGAACTTGTTCATGCCTTTATTGACCGTAATATTACCAAACAC
>NZ_AUAM01000066.1 GCF_000428725.1 Psychromonas aquimarina ATCC BAA-1526 | reverse complement strand
GTCAGTTCACTAGTAATGAATTCACTGCCAAATTAAAAGCGCACAAAATCCGGATTAGTATGGATGGAAAAGGTTGCTGGGTTGACAATGTGATGATCGAGCGATTTTGGCGGAGTTTGAAATATGAAGAGGTATATTTAAAGGCTTATGAAACGCCAAAGGAAGCAGAGCTTGAAATTAGTAACTATATAGTGTTTTATAACGAGCAGCGATACCATCAGAGTCTTGACAACCTAACACCAGATCAGGTTTATTTTGCAAGACAAAGGTTCGCCACATAACTTGGGTTGATCACTTAAGAAACTAGGTTGTGTGTCCAGTCAATGGGATCCATTTCTGTCTTATCAAGTCTTATTGAGTTTAACAATAATCAAAATATTGATAATCATGATTCATTCGAAGAATTTCTTGACCTTTTCAGTGAGTTTTCGCAAGTATTCACATATCTGAATAGAGGGTTAGAAATCCCAAATAAGATCAAAGTTACTTCAACTGATTTTAATCGAACTAAAAAATATTACAGTTCTGCTTATGAATCTTTAGCCAAAATGTTGTATATCCCAGCGGGGATAAATAATTTAATTGAACGAGGTGATCCGCATAAATTTGAGAAAATGGATTCACTTGATAAGTTTGTTAAAAATGGTAATGGAAACAAGCTTCGTTGTGTTGATAGCAATGATAATCTAAATAAAATAAGTGCTTGCTATGATAACCACCTAAGAAATGCCTCATTCCATAATCATATGAAGTATAACCCTAAAAAATCTAAGATTAGCTTTAATCAAAATAACGGAACACCTGTCAGCATGACATATAAAGAATACTTAATGATGTGTATCAAGATTACGGAGTCTATAGCCGCTTTAAATTTATTTGTTTTACAAGAACTAAGACAGAGTTAATTAAGAACCATCAAAATTTATAAAGCTATTAGACATTTAATTTTGGAGAAAAAGTGGCCAGGAAACATAAATACGTTATAACCATTAACTTTGATTATGATAAAAGCAAGTTGGTATGTAAGGAAAGCGTACCATATCCATTTTCAAAAAGTTATAAGGATCTTTTTGAGATTTTTGAGAATAAAATAGAGATTACTGCTCATCGGAGTAACAGGTTAGATATTTCAGGTGTATTCGAAAATTACAACAGTGCTATTTATACCCAGATAGTGAAGTCTTTAGTATATTTTTATAGCCAAGTGGGAAAAGCTTTGGAAATCATAAATATATCTATTGATTATATTTATGATGATGAGCTTAAAAGCAATAGCGATATCAAAAATGGCGAAATAAATCAGATTGTTAAAAATAACGATGATTTGTCAATTTTAAAAAAAGTAAATGGAAAAGCATTAGAAGTTATATTTGAGGAAACTTCTAGAGGTCATGCTCACTTAATAGCAATGACTCACTTGGTTAAATCTTTTTGCTCTGAGAGTATTTATGACGCTTTTGAGAGAAAGTGGAAAGCATTTAACGCTATCTATAGAGAGGCCGCAGGTAGCAGCAACGCAAGTGAGTTTAGTCGATTATGCTTTATGCGTGAAAACGTAATATCCTTTCCAGCAAACTATCCTTTGATTCTAAATGAAGTTGCTAAATTAGATGCTAAAGTGGTGAGAGAAAAGTTAAGGTGGGTAAAATTTATACACAATAATTTTTCTAACCTAAAACGACCTGAACTTTATAAAGATTTCATTTTGGCTAACGATGATTATAGATTGGCAGAAATAAACAAAAGTACATTATCTGTACGAGAATTGCTTCTTAAAAATGAAGGTTTTTATGACGAAGTTGTCAAGCATTTGAATGACAAAATTGATAATAAGGTTGTAAATAACCCCCATCTTGCAGCTACGCTGTGCATTAAATATATGTATTTCGTTCGAAATAAGTCAGTTCATGCCGAAAAAGTCGACTCTAGTTTCAGGTTGACGTCATTAACTAAAGAAGAAAGTGAGATTTCTTGGCTTTCGTCATTACTCGATTTAATGCTAATTGATCTAGTGAATGGGCATTCAAATTTTAACTAATATGAATAGGTATTGAACAAGCCTATGCCTACTAGTTTACACCATTCGAGTCAGGTCTTTAGTTTTGAATTTTCATAAAAGTAGATAAAAGGCATTGGGCAAGATTAAATACCTGCCCCTCAAAATGAAGTGGCTTAGCAAAGCGCTAGGATTATTATAGATGATAGATGATAGATGATAGATGATAGATGATAGATGATAGATGATAGATGATAGATGATAGGTGATAGGTGATATGGGAAGAATTGAAGATGCGATAGAAATAATGGCTATTAGGCTGAATAGCAATCCAAATCAAACTTTAAATACAGTTGTAAATATAATTAAAAAATTGAAATGTCATATAAATCGTCAACAGGTACTTTCTTGCGATGAAAGATATGACTTAGTAGATCAGCTATCTTATTACGTTTATGTACAACCTATATGTTTGCCTTTGAAGCAAAAAATAGGTTTTACTCGAGCAGTAAGATATTCAGAAACGAGCGGTTGCACGTATAGCAATGTGTCTAGGTTATCTTATATTCCGATAGGTTCTGAAATCCCTGTTAGTAAAGGGAGAATAAATGAAAGTGGAGAATCCTTATTTTATGCAAGTCTACTATCTAACAATAATAGTGTGTTGACAGCTTTAGCTGAGTGCAGATCAAGTGAAGGTGAAACCTTTAATATACTCTTTAGCGAAACCTGTCCAAATACTTACGGATACCTAACACTTCAACCATTAGGCCTTAATGATTACTTTCGAAGAGGTGTGCCGGATCCATTTTATACGGACACTAAAGACAGAGAGCTATACAAAAAGTTTCTATCAGCCATTTGTCCCGAAGGGAAAATAGCAATGCAGCTATGTGATGCTTTCATGGTTGATGTACTAACTAGCCCTGGTTCAGATACACTCTATGATGTTTCTTCAGCTATTGGGAAAAAGTACCTTTCTGCCCCTTTTGATGG
Organism: Psychromonas aquimarina ATCC BAA-1526; assembly: GCF_000428725.1. Taxonomy (GTDB): domain Bacteria; phylum Pseudomonadota; class Gammaproteobacteria; order Enterobacterales; family Psychromonadaceae; genus Psychromonas; species Psychromonas aquimarina. The sequence goes on along the minus strand of NZ_AUAM01000066.1, from coordinate 7,917 downwards.
CTTGATATATCCTTCCACGAAGTACGCCGGGCATCCTAACGTAGCGTTGAAACCATCCTCTGTAGACCAAAAGTTACAACATATATCTACCCAATCTGTTTTAGTGGACGAGAAGTATGACTATGGTATATATCAACTTAGTCAGCGAGCGAAGGGAAAAGTGGATTCAGTTGGTGCTATAGTTTGGGACGCAGTAAAATCCTAATTAATAATTCAACCCGATTTACAACGCATGGCCAGCTCGATTTAAAAACATTCGTATCAGGTCTTGATCTGTGAATTTTCAGAAAAGTAGATGACACAGTAAATTAGAGCATCCACACCCAATAGTTTTAAAATCATTACGTTATGATTTTAAAATTCTTGGGTGTCCTTATTTCCCTCGTATTTATCCCTCACCGCTCAAACAAAAAGAAAATTAAATCCTGTTCTCAGCGGTATACATGCCTGTAGAATGAGCAAAAATTAGATTCTTATATTTTACTGCTGTTCATAAGTACAGTATATTTAATCTACATTGCCTCAATTAATTAGATAGAACTGAAGATGAAAGACAAATACAAGCTAATAGATTTATTCTGCGGCGCTGGAGGCATGACTTTAGGGTTTGTCGACAAAAGATACAGCGGACTATTCGAAAGTATATTTGCTATAGATAACGAGCGTGCTGCCGTTGATACATATAACCTGAATTTTGGAAATGACGATCACTGTATACATGCAGATATTGAAGAGTGGGTTAAAGAAAATACTGTCCCTGCTGCCGATGTCGTTATTGGTGGTCCACCTTGCCAAGGTTTTAGTCTTTTGAATAAGAAACGCCAGGGAGATCATCGTCGTGCTCTTTGGGAACCTTATCTGGATATCGTCGAGAGATCTGGCGCATCAATTTTTGTTATGGAAAACGTTTCAGGGTTATTAAAGAGTCCTGAGTTCGATGATATCTGTTGTCGTGCTCGAGAAATGGGCTTTGAACTATTGCAGCCGGAAGTTTTGAATACAGCTGATTACGGAGTTCCCCAGACTCGAAAACGAACTATTGCAATAGGGGTCAAAGTTTCTGAATTCGATTTATCTTCACTTGAGCCATTTCCACCTGCTCCGACGCATAGTGCACCAGGCAAAGATACTGGCTTACCAAATTGGGTAACAACAAAAGAAGCGATCGGAGATTTACCTAGAGAAACAAAAGGTACAGAGATAAGAAAAAATGATCCTGCCCCTTTGAATTTACACTTTGGTAGAAATCCAACCGAGATGAGTAAGGAAAGGTATAAAGTTATTCCTCCTGGAGGAAATAGGTTTGATCTTCAAAAACACCGTCCTGATATTACGCCGAATTGCTGGATTAAAAAAAAGTCTGGTGGCACCGATCTTTTCGGTCGGCTATGGTGGGATCGCCCGTCTGTAACAATTCGAACTGAATTCTTTAAACCCGAGAAAGGAAGATACCTGCATCCTTCTGCAGATCGACCAATCTCTCACCGAGAAGCTACAAGGTTAATGTCTTTTCCAGACAGCTTTGAATTTAGCGGCACTAAGATAGAGATTGCAAAACAAATAGGAAATGCTGTTCCGCCAACTTTTGCTGGAGCAATAGCAAGTTTTACAGCTAATTTACTATCAAAGAGAATGATGGGAAAGTCTAAAAAGGTAGCATAATGGCCAGACGATCAAAACGAAGCGATTCTGAAAAGCTTAGACAATCTCTAATTACATTACTGATAGATTTTGAACATAAGCTGAATCAAGACAATCTTCGGGAACAAGTTCAAAGCTTGATGCCTGCACACCATCAGCTCAGAGACTTGGGAAGCTCTTTGATTCATGAAGAGGATGCAGAGTCCGCAAAAGGTAGAGTATTAGCTTATCTGAGAAAATACCCGGCAACTCTGCTTCACGGAGATGAGTTAATGATCGTCGCGGGCATCAGTGAGTATGCAAGAAGAATTAGAGAGCTTAGAAAGGAAATGGGCTGGCCTATTCTTAGCGGACAAGCATTGAAAGATATGGTTGCTGACGGCGATCTATGTGCCAATATCGATAATTATAAAAAAGTAAAAACAGATACCTATTATTTAATTGAAGACAGGCAAGATATAGAAGCCGCATATCGATGGAACTTAGCAAATGAGATCCGGAAAAGTGATCAAAGTGTAAAAATTAAAATACTCGAATATCTTAGAAAAAATATTGGGAAAAAAGTCACTGGTGAAGAACTTAAATACCTTGCTAAAGATCGCTCTGAATGGGCTCGAAGAGTAAGAGAGTTAAGAACAGAAGAGGGCTGGCCTATCATGACATGTAATACCGGGATGCCTGAACTGGCTGTCGGTGTCTATATTCTCACTGAAGACCGTCAGGCAAAAGTTCATGATCGAAAAATACCTGATCCGGTTCGAATTGCTGTATTAACTAGAGATTCCTTTTGCTGTAAAAAATGTGGCTGGAACCCTGAGAAAAGAAATAGTGGTGACAAACTTCGTAATTTCCTAGAGCTTCACCATATAGAACATCACGTTAACGGCGGTAAGAATGAAGAAGACAATTTAATTACGCTTTGTAACGTGTGTCATGATGATGTTCATCGAGGAAACTCTTCAGAAGCCGAGCTATTTAAGCTTATAGGCGTTAATATCAAAATATAGAATATTCGCTGTTGAGTGGTATGGAACAAATAAATTTTTACCTTTAGATGCAAAAAGCCCGCTAACTAAGCGGGCTTTTTTGTATCTGCAGTATTTACATCTTTAGTTTCTATTAAAACAACCTCAATGCTGAAATGACTACCCCGACGATAGTGCAGTTGCCGTTGATGGGTTGAATTTTTGTGGGCCAGTCTGGGTTGGCTGCTTTTAAAAACTTTTGACCACTTTCTATGATCAGTTGTTTAAAGGTGGCTTCGTTTTCGTCATCTAATCGGGCAACGACATATTTACCGTTGGTTGGCTCAACATCCGGATCAATAAAAACCAATTCCCCTTCAGTAAATACCGGGTTCATGCTCATGCCGATGACTTTGAGTATAAATGTATCTTTTGAACATTTTACCGGGCAGGGGTAGTGCTCTGCTTCGTGAATTTCAGTTAATGAAATAGCTGACCAGTCGCCTGCTTGTACCCATGAAATGAGTGGAAAAGAACCTTGCAGTTTATGGTGTGTTTCGACCACGTTGGCATCAAATCCAACAGTCGAGGGTGAGCCTTGGCCAGTTAAAAGCCAATTAGGATCACATTCTAAAGCTTTAGCTATTTCTATTATTTTCGTTGTTTTTTTGATCTTTCCAGACAACAAGCGATTAATAGTAACTTGCGTGGTTCCTGCAAGTTCAGCGAGTTTGGACTGTGTTAAGTCCAAATGCTTCATTCTAATTCTGATGTTTTCAGCTAATAAATTCATAGGTGAAATATATAGTTTTAAGTATAAATCTTCAAATAGCTATAGCTATAATTATATCTTTGTGTATAGTTGTGCGTATACATAATATATCTAAACGTATAAGGCATAGTGAAATGAAAAAAATAGATGTGATTAATTTTTTTGGAACACAAGAAAAAACGGCAAGAGCACTCGGAGTAAAACAAGCCTCTGTTTCTAGGTGGCCTAAAGAAGTTCCTCAGCGCCGTGCCTTTGAAATTGAACGTATCACCAATGGTGCATTAAAAGCCGATTTTGTAGTTCCCCAGCAAGCCACAATTAAGGATTAATGATGAATACAAATTTTGCATTACTCGCTCGTTTTGAAAGTCCTTTTGTTGCATTAAAAGATATCAGCAAAGAATTTCTGGGCATAACTCCAAACACCGCAGAGCAAAAAGCGAAAGCGTGTGATCTTCCTTTTCCTACCGTAAAGCTGCGTGATTCTGAGCGCAGCCCTACCATGGTTAAGATTGAAGACTTAGCCGAATATCTTGATAAACGATATGAAGCCGCCGCAAAGGAATGGCAATCAGTACAGGCACACTAAGCGGTGTCAGCCAGTAGCGATTCTGTTTGATTCGCATTCTTTTTGTTTTGTTAAGTTGAGTATCGATTATGACTACTTCTAGTTCAATGTGCAGTTTCCGTGAGTCTGCCCTGCAGGCTTTTGATAATGCGTGTAGTGCTTTTGCTGAAAAAGAGAATATGTTTCAAGTTGCAACTAACACGGGAATTAATACGACATTACTGCGCAATAAATTAAACCCCTCTCAGCCACACCGGCTGACCGTAGAAGATTTAATACTGATCACTAAAGAGAGTAATAACTACTGCATCGTTAACAGTCTTTTGCTTCGCCTGGATATGGTTGGGGCAAAGTTAGATCTGCAAAGCAGTGAAGAAACCCTAGTAAAACGCGCTTTAGAAAACAGCATGTTTGCCGGTGATCTGTCCCGTCTTGCATTAGAGAACGCTGGTGAAACTCGCCTGTCTCGGAGAAAACGTAATGAGCTGTTAGAGCGTGCCCACCAAAGCGTTAGCAATTTAGTGCTGCTGATGAACGATTTAGAAAATAAAACCAGTGGCGTAGCGCCGTTTTTATCCATGGCAACAGACTTTGTTATTACCAATGGTGCGCCGGGATTAGTGTAGGAAAGTGTCTAGGAAGTAAATAGAAAGTAAGACGAGTGTGATAACCAGAACGGCCATTCTGATTATCACGTACATAAACAAGTATAGGTACTAATTATGTCCAACGAATATAGCACAGCTTTAAAAATGGGTGCAACAGCCCCGTTTATTTTAATCATGGCATTGAGCCACTTTGAACGCCGCGCCTTTATTGATGCGGTATCACCTGATTTGTTACCGGCACAGAAACGTTCGTTACTGAAAGGAGTTTAATCATGCGAGTAGAAAATAATAATCAAACGACAAACCATCGCGCCATGTTACTGGGTATGGATTCGGCTTTTGCTAAAAGTGGTACAAATCCCAATATAAAAGCAGTACCGACATTGCACATACACAATGAAAGTGAGGATGCGGTTTACAGCATGGTGAACTCCATTATGACGCTGGCGATGTTGAATGCTGAGGTGCTGCATATCCAGACCTTATATTCACCGCATGTGAAAAAGTTCAATGTGCGTGTTCAGCCTGCCGATTCCGATTATAAAAATCCGAATGTAGTTTTTATTGAGGATATTTATTTAGATAAACCAACCTCGCTTGAGCAGTTAAAGATATTGGAAGATCTGTTAATTGAGTTGGTTGCGGATGCTAAAGATTTAGCAATGGGGGCGGTATGAATACAGCTGCTGCGTTAAAAACAACTCCGCCTAAAACACAGCAGGAGTGTATTGTTGAGTTATATGCCCTGTTTGATGAAGCCAGCCGAGGCGGTGTGCTGTGGCAGAAGTTAGAGCGGTCGGTGCGTGAAACCTTTTGCCGCTTTGCAGGATTAAAACAGCGTCACGTTGAGCTGCCGCTGGATAAGTTTAATGAACTAGACCGCCATAAACTGCTGAAGTCGATTAAAAACATTGAGCAGGCCGCTAAGCCGTTCAGCAGTCTTTCACTTCAGGATTTTAAATAAAGCATGTTCAACACACCCGGTATTTCAGATTACGGTTTAACTAAGCAGTATTTTGACGAACTTTACCCGGCAGATACTGCTGCCGAAAATCACCCCGTTGATTTAGATGTCGATAACGAGCTTGATAATGTGCCGTCCAAGGATGGTTTATGGAAGTCGTTTAACCCGTGGGAGCCGACAGTCGAGCAGAAGTATAAAAACTTTCGTGCTGAGCCTAAAAAGGTGCTGGAAAAAGCACATGTTGGTACAGAAGGTTTATGGGAACGCGATAAAGAGTGGGCCTGTTCGCTGCTGCATAAAGCGGTACCGCCTGAGCTGGCTGTCTCACTTTTTGCCCAGTATGTGAAAAAGTGGGAAAACTACGTATTACACAAGCAGGCTAACCCGGCTAGTAAAAGCCGCACCAACCAGGGCAATGTTTGGCTGCGTAAGCGCATTAATATGGTGAAATGTGCGGTGGCTTCTTTCCCTGTTCCTATTGAACATTTAAAGCATGACGGCCTGCGTAAAAGCATGGCACAACTTTGGGCTGAGAAGTGTATGGCCTGCGTGGTTGAAACGGCAGATTCAGGCAAAAATATGATTGATGCCTTTGAAGCTGCTGAGCTGTTTATTAAACAGTGGGGCTTTACGGTGCTGACGCCTTCTCAGGAGTTTGAACCGCTCGAAGATGAAAACGCTGAAGATTATAAACTGCGTGTCGCAAAAGAGCTGGCTGGTTTTCGACTGACAAGGTTAATTGATGATGCTTGGTGGTTTCGTAAAATTGATGATGCATACAGACAGTTTTGCGAACATTGCCAGATTTTAAATGGCCGTGTTTGCAAAGGTGTTTCTATTTATTTAAGTGATGCGGGACTGCGTGACTATCGCGCCCGTAAAAAAGCAGGTGCACTGGCGCTGTCTAAAATGGTGGCGCGTAATGAGGAAACGGGCGACGAGATAAATATGCTGGATGTTGCCAATAGCTCAGTGGCTAACCCGGCCATTCGCCGTCATGAACTGATGGTGCGTATGCGCGGCTTTCAAGATATTGCGGAAGAAAACAAGTTAATCAGTGGTTTTTTCACCTTGACTGCCCCCTCTAAATATCACGCTTACCACATGCTTAAAAATAAAGAAAAAGCCAAGGAAAACAGTAAATATGCAGGTTTCACTCCTAAGCAAACCCAGCTGTATCTGTCTGATGTATGGGCCAAAGCCCGCGCAGCTTTAAAGCGCTTGGATATTCCTTTTTTTGGTTTTCGCGTTTGTGAACCACACCACGACGGCACACCGCACTGGCACGCTTTGTTTTTTTTCAAGCCGGAGCATGAGCAGGTTATCTGTTACATGCTGGCGGAATATTTCACTCAGACTGACCGCCACGAATTGAATGCAGAGCATGCTGAATTTTGTGACTGGCATAGTTTGGTTATCGGCAGAGGTGAATACGGCCGTTATATAAAAGAGGTTGATACTGCGGTTGTTAATGATGTGACAGCGGCACTTGTCGAACGCATAAAAGCCCGCTTTAAATATAAAAGAATGGACTCAGAAAAGGGCGGTGCGACAGCTTATATCGCTAAATATATTGCTAAGAATATTGACGGTTACAAGTTAGATGAAGACGAAACGGGCACGGCTGCCGATAAAGCCGCATTGGCAGCCTGCGGCTGGGCGAGTACATGGCGCATTCGCCAGTTTCAGCAGATAGGCGGTCCTTCGGTTTCGGTATGGCGAGAGCTTAGGCGCTTACCGCAGAACGAACAGGTGAAGGCTGAAAAAGCAGCCGCTAAAGAGAAAGGGGAAAAGTATCAGTCAAAAATCCGCGCATTGACCGATCTGATAAATGATGAACACACCATAGAGGTAGCGCGCATTGCCGCCGACTCAAACAACTGGAGCATGTTTATTCATGCCATGGGCGGCTTGTTTGCTACCCGTAACTCTTTCCCTATCCGCATGGTTTATAAGCCCGTGGGTAATGCCTACGGCGAAACGGTTAATAAGTTAAAAGGTATTGGATCTTTTGACCGGACGATGATTACGCACTCCGACGCCTGGGTGATAGGCAAGGTCGGGGAAGAAGGTGGTTTTGACCTTGAAGAAAACGACAGTTTTCTCCCTTGGAGTTCTGTCAATAACTGTACGCGGGTTAAAAAATCAGCAGTTGAACAGGCAGTTATTGAGCAGTTTGAACCGCTAGGGGTTGATCTTGATGATTATCTGCTAGGGGTTGTGATGAAAGGAGGGCGAATTTTGATACCAGACGGCCGAAGAGCCTGGTTATCAAATACAGATTTAGGCTGGCAGCTTCGTGTTGAGGAGATAATTACGGATGTTGGATGGGGTGACTGGTAATGCGTTTGGAAAACTTTAATTAATTGGAGGTAAATATGAGTGGTGCATTCGAGTCT
>NZ_AUAM01000065.1 GCF_000428725.1 Psychromonas aquimarina ATCC BAA-1526 | reverse complement strand
TGTTGGTTTAATAGCATTTTCTGTTATGTATTGCTTTATTTGTATTTTCTGATCTGCGGTTAATCGAGAAGGTCTTCCGGTATGCGTTTTTTCAAAAAGTCCATCAACCCCAAAATCTAAATAGGCTTTAACCCACTTATTCACACTTACACGGCTTACTTTTAAAAATCTTGCTATTTCAGTTCGATTCTTTCCATCAACGAAATGAGAAACGGCTAATAATCTCATTCGTAATCTAGCATTGGATGTGGATTGAATAAGGTTAGGAAAATCTGGGATCATATGTGCTCCTTTGAAGAGCTCATATTAGATCACAAAATTAATGGGATTGGTATTACACATGGATTAACAAACTTGGAGTGAATACTAAAGACTTTGAAACGGTGTTTGTTCTCCAGAAAACTCCCGTCTGTTATGCATTTTATAAAAATATTCCCGACATTTTAGTAACTGAATTTCAGGATGCACTTAATGAAATTATAAAGACACAAACATATAGAGAGCTGCAAAAGAAATATTTCGGCAATTGATAGTTAATTCTCCAAAAGGATGAAAATCCTTAATATTATAAGCATAAGCTTTGCTAGCCCTTTACGGCTTCAAATCTAATAAAAACAAAAAACGGCCTTGAATCACTCTATGAGTAAAGTCAAAGGCCGTTTAAAAATTACATTTAAAGTGCAGTTACACTGTTTTATTTACCGGATTAATCCAGCAGTTTCCATGGCCCCCACTGTTCAGTACCCGGCTCCTGACCTTGGGTCCACCATAAAGCCCGGTAGGTTTTGCCGTTATAAGTGACGATATCACCGGCAAGGTATATTTTACCTGCATCCCAGGCACCTTCTGGAACAGGGGTCGTCTCCGTAGTGTAAGATCCTGTCAGGCTGACATTAGCAAATGACGCATAGGCTTTAACACGTACATAATAAGTGCCGTTGTCCTGTGTCATGGAGCATGTTTCTGCATTACCATTTTTTAACGGGCTGCAGTCAGAGGTCTGGTCTGTCGGCAGTGCACCGTACTTAACATACAGATCTGCATCTCCCGTGCCGCCGTTAATGGCAAACTTGATATTCTGCGCATTTGCAGGCACCTGCATGGTATAGACAATATCACTGCCGGTTGACGCCTGCAGTCCATTCACTGCTACACCGTTTTCCAGCTCTTTATCCGGTGTCGGCGTCGTTCCTGCACATTCACCCACACCAACAGCACACCAGGCGGCTTCGACAGATTTCTTGGCATCTTCACCATACAGATCCAGAGCAGCTTGAGCGGTGCCGCTTTTAGCCTGGAAAAAGTCTGTCGATGCATTGAAATAAGTCGTTAGTGCACGATAAAAAATCTTCTGCGCCTTTTCTAACCCTAACTTCTCAACTGTAATGGTTGTTTTATTACGCGGGTGTGTGCCGCCGTCAACAACCAGAGTAAAGGCTAAGTTGGCAATACCTGAATTCCCGTGCACGCCGCCGCGGTCATTCTGCTGGGTCGGGTTATTGGTAAAAGCAATACGCTCCGGATAATAATCTGTTGAATAACCGTCTTTAGTCGGATTATTCATATAACGTAAAGCATCGCCCGGTTTATTCGGAGTATATGAACCGGCGCCGATCGCCCAGTTAGGCTGCAGTGAATTACGATGATAAGCTTCAGCCGCCGCGCCCATAATATCTGACCAGGCTTCATTTAATGCACCCGATGCATTTTTATAGGCCAGATTCGCCGTATTCTGAGTAACCCCGTGAGTCAGCTCGTGAGCAATAATATCAAATGATTTAGTGAAATCGGTAAACTGGCTGCCATCCCCGTCTCCATAGAACATCTGGTTCATATACCAGACGGCATTATTCCAGCGGCTTCCCGTATGCACGCTTGAAATCATAGTCATATCACGGTTATCAATGCCGTTACGCCCTAATTTTTCTTTATAAAAATCATAAACTTCAGATGCGCCGCTGTGTGCACGCTGTGCTGAAGCATCGTTACAGGTCTGGCCCGTCGAACACTCTAACGTGCCGGGACGAGAGCTGTCGCTGTACTCTTTATTATGCATCAGGTAGGTTTTTAACTGCTTACTATGAAAAACCAGTGCATCACGTGTCAGCAGCTCGGCACTGTTGACATCAAAGAAAATTACATCGTGAGACAGCCCGGCTGTTGAGTAATACTTAACCTCAATACGGTAGGCAAGTTTTGTTTCTTTTGATAAAGGCAGATAGACATAAGCAAGCTCTGGTTCACTCACTACATCCCCGATAACTTCAGCGGCAGCGAGACTGGCCTGCGGATCGTAGGCAATTTCTGCAGTAAAAGAAGATATGTTTTCAGTCTTATTTTCAGCCACAGCACCACTGATAAAATATACATTACTAGAAGCTGTGCCTGCCATTAATGTATTACCGTCACTGCGGTTTTCATGAACAGTAATACTCGTTCCATAAACTTTTATACCGTCAATCAGCTGATCAAACCGGGTATGGCTTTTACCTAGTTCATCAACCCAGTAATCAGTAACAACAAAATTTTCATTACCAGTTAAGGCAAATGAGTCATCATTGCTTAATATATTTTTAAGGGTTCTTACAGAAGTTGCCGACTGAAATTCTTGTACATTATTTGTCATTGACAAATCCACGTCACCAGCAGCGTTAGCGTTAAACATTGTTGCCGCACAAGTTAAACCAATAACGACAGATAAATATTTTAATCTATATTGCATGTTTTTCTCCATAATAATAATACATTCCGTATAAATAAAACCGTTTTACCTATTGCACTTCCTTCTCTCTAAAAATTAATAAATATTCACTTATAACCTTTTAATATGTAATGACTATATCCAACAACACAAAGACTAACCACTGACTGTATGTCATTGTTTCTTACATGCGAGAAAAGTTACACGCGCTCACTTTACTCCCGCTTTTTTTTAAAACAACAAGAAAAGTTATGAGTTGTTTAAAAAACGATCCACTGTCACAAAAGATCATAAACAGATCAAAGAAAAACCAAGATTAAAAGGTGGTGGCTCAGATTTTGCTGAGCAGTATTTATTAAATTCAAAGAGAGATTGTTATTTGAGACAGAGAAAGAAATTGTCTGGATATATAAAAAATTCAATATAAATGTGATCTGCTAGAAAGAAAAAAAGTACCAGCAGGTGCGCTTTCTACCTGCGCCTTGAAAAGTTAATTAAATGACCTAGTGTTGACCACGTATGCAGGGTTAACTTAATTTAATCAAGTACTTCCAGAAAATAAATTTATATAGAACTCTAATTTCAACTGAAAATTAAGGATTATTATGAATTTTAATAAAATACTCATGACGCAAACGACAGCAGCGGCTTTACTTTCAACCTGTTTCATAACCTCATTATCTGCAGATGTCCTGTCAGCAGATAATGGAGCGGAGGCAGTGAATACATTCGCTTATAACAATGGAGAATTATTCACTGTTAAATTGAAAAACGGCGCCGTTTTAAATGTTGTTGATATTAACGGCCTGGCTTATCTAGGAGATATGATCCTGGGGAAAACAGACGAATTAAAACGTAATGGATTAGATATTGCAGCGGCTGACGGCATAAGCACAACCGCTGTGAATAATAACGGTGATCAGCCCCCCAGTTCAGCTATTCGTTATCCGACTTCCGGTTATAAATGGCCGAACGGCGAAGTTCCCTATCAGCTTGAAAGTTCACTGACAGCACAAGCCCGTCAAGATTTTTTATATGCAGTCGATCATTGGAATTCTACAACGAATGTAAAACTAACAGCGCGCACCTCGCAGAATGATTATCTCAGTGTTGTCGACGGAGGGGGCTGCAGTTCCTGGGTCGGCCGTGCAGGCGGACGCCAGACATTAACCCTGGCCAGAAACTGCGGACGAGGAGCCGCAATACATGAAATAGGACATGCAGTCGGATTGTTTCATGAACAGACTCGGTCCGACCGTGACTCCTACATAGATATTTTCTGGCAGAATATCCAGTCAAATATGAGTTACAACTTTCAAAAAATCACCCGGGAACAAGGGCAAGACTACGGACCATATGATTATTACTCCATTATGCATTATCGAACTAATGCCTTTGGTATCGGTAATAGAAGCACAATATCCATCAAGGACAAGAGCATAGACCCAAGACTTGTAGGCAATGCTCAGCAGTTAAGCGCAGGGGATATAACGGCAGCTGCTTATATATACGGCAGCTCCTCAAAACCTGTTTGTGAGGTAAAAATATTAGCTAACGGTCAAACGCTGAATTTAAGTGCAGATACAAACAGTGAACTGTGCTTTAAGGTTCTGTTACCCGATAACAGTGAATCTTATCAAATTACTACCCAAGGAGAAACGGGCGATGCCGATCTGCTGGTACGTCATAACGGCACTGCAGACAGTGAAAGCTACGACTGTAAATCTGCCGGAGAAAATTCCAATGAAACTTGTACAGGCACAGCCGAAGGCGGATTCCTGCATATTAATTTATTTGCCTATCAGGCATATGACAACTTAAACCTAACTGCTTCTTATAAACTAAAAGAGACACCTGCAGACTGTCCGCTGCTTGATATAACGACACAAGCTGCTCAAAACATCACCGCGGGAGCTAAAAGCAGCAGATGCTTTAAATTTTCACAGGCAGCATCAGGCTCACGCCTTAACTTTCAAACTCAGGGCGGCAGCGGAGACGCTGATCTGTACGTAAAAATGGGTGATATTCCAAGTAAAGAACTGTTTGACTGTAAAAGCACCGGAGAAAACAGCAGTGAAATCTGTACTATCGATTCACAGGCAGGCGACTATTTTGTGCGGGTATTTGCCTGGGATGATATTAAAGATGTGCAGCTTTTTGTCACTGAATTAACTGCTCCGGAGCACTATACAGGCGAACTGTCGACAAACTCCGAAGTGGATATTCAGCCCGACAATAACTGGTTTCAATACTCAGGAGGACAGCTGCAGGCAAGACTTCAAGGGCCGGATAATTCCGATTTTGAATTAACCCTGCAGCGCTGGGACGAGGAGAAAAAGGTATGGTATGACATCGCCAGTTCAACCACTCCCAATTCCGATGAATCTATTACTATTAATGTCAGCGAAGGTTATTATCAGTTTAAAGTTTTCAGCTGGGACAGCCAGAGCAAAGGCCGTTACACCTTTAAACTGCAGAAATAGAGACAAATGAATTAAACACTCAGTTCCCATTCTCTGCATGGAAATTCAAATTGACCAGCTGTGCACCAAGCGTCAATCTATGTCTATCCCACGCGGAGCATGGGAACGAGTTAATCTCTTTCTACGCGGACATGGGTATGAATAAAAAAGCCTGCGGAACTGCAGGCTTTCTATCGCTTACCCGGTTCAGTTTTCATACTCGCACAGGAACTCAAGTGAACAGCCCGGCATCAAACCTCAATCTATGTTTTTCCTCGCGGAAACAGCTGTACTTTTTAGCGTTAACAGTAAAGCAAGCATCAGCAGAAACCATATTCTCGGTTCCGGCAGCGTGAAAGTAGAAAAAACTTTTGAATTAAACGTATTAAAATTAAGGCTGGTATTAACATCTGCAAGGTCAATATCCAGATCCCACTGCCAGTATTCATCCACAAATACTCCATCAATATCTATATAAGCTGACGGCTCAAAATCGACATCAACCACTACCGAGTTTTGTAAGCGAATATCCTGAAGCTGCAGATCCCAGAAACCTTGCATCGGCAGACTGACAGGAAGGTAATAAGGAATGCCTACTGGTGAAAAACTGGAAATACTGAAAGGAGACAGCTGCTCTACACCACTATCTCGATGAACGGCACTCACTATCCCGCTCAGTGCATTGGCAACAAAAGTAGTATCCTGCTCAAGACTGAACGATACCCCGGCTTCAAGACTAATCGGCGAAGATGATACCTCAACTCCTAAAATCTCTCTTCCTCCCCAGTCACTGTAAGGGGTCTGCAGGGTCGGCCTAAAACCAAAGCTTTCAGAAGTATTTAAACCAGTAATGCTCGCGCTGTATAAATTACCCGACTTATTTACAATATTCCCGAGATTCGCGTACCAGCCAAGATTCATTCCGACTGCAGTTGATGTTTCAAAACCACCACCGCTGTTATCTCCTCTAAAAACCAAACCTAGGGTCGTATCTCCGCTAGGATCCACCTCTTCAGGATAGATTACCTGCAGTCTGCTGTTAAAATCCGCATTCATTACACCAGATGTTGCAACATCAATACTAAAACCTGCTCCTGAATTACCAACAGCCGCACCAAACTGTGTATTGTAGCCGACACCATTCATAATAAGTTGTTGAGGTGCGTGAAAATCAAGATCCTCGGTTATTATGGCGGCAGACAACTCCTGTATAGTAAGAAAACTCAAGCAGGTTATGATAAAAGCCGATATCCTTTTCATAATATTCTCCATATATTGCCGCAGATCCAAAGATGCTGCGGAATCAGATTCAGGTCTGTTGAGTAAGCTGTTTATCACATATAGAAGCACAGGCTAGTGTCGAATTTGACCGGCAGACGGCTCCTGCGAACGGCAGTCTAACTCTGATAATCAAGCAGCAAAACATATGCCACTTATGTTTTTCAAACACTTACGAGCTTTTTTCGGGTGTGCTGTTAATTTATTCGACACTGACTAAGACAAAAAATACAGGCTGTGATCTGTTTTTGTTTTGTTATCACTAAAATAATTAATCAGAATTCGAGGCGGCTGTTATTAATATTGCGGGCAGTTATGACAGGGAAAAATTACAATTTTTTATCAATAAGTTACGAAACACAACTAGTGCTTAGTATGAAGAAGGAGAATTCAGTATGAGAAACTTTTTAAAATATTCCCTGTAATGGCTCTACTTGTGAATGTAATAAAAACCGACAATTAGATTTTAAGCCGTATTACAAACCTGGAGACTGTAGATAAATCCAGCAGTTAAGGCCTATCTGCGGTAAAAAAACAAAAAATAATTTACATCGCGAATTAATACTTATATCTTGAAGGTGCGCCGATACAAAGAACTAGGTTTAATTATGCTTTATTATACAGCCAAACAATCTGTTACTTCTCTGAAACTATTCAGTGATGCTGTATTGCGCGCAGCAGCAAATATTATTATCGCCATTATTCTAGTGATTATTAACTAGGCTGGCGAATACTTCCGTCAGCCAGGCTGACGGAAAATGTCGTATTTCCCTTCTTCTTTTTTTTTCAGCTCAACTGACGGTCCTAACTAAAACAATACAGGACACTTCCATTGAAAACACACGACTTACTTGCCATCGGCTTAATGACATTCGCCCTTTTTCTTGGCGCGGGCAACCTGATTTTTCCCCCCTCGCTGGGTTTAGAAGCGGGCACAAACTTGTTTCCGGCCATGCTGGGGTTCTTGATTACCGCGGTTGGTTTACCCGCTTTTACGCTTATTGTTTTAGGACGTATCAGCAGCACACAAAATCTGACTAAAGCGCTGCCGGGATGGTTAGCACGTACATTCTGGATTTTACTGTTTTTAGCTATCGGTCCGGCTTTCGGCATGCCTCGTGCGGTTACCGTCGCTTACGAAATGGGTATTAAGCCCTTCACATCCAGTGATCACCTGTTTTTATTCTCGCTGGTTTTCTGTGCATTTACATTACTTCTTGCTTTTCAGCCCGGCCGTTTAGTCGATTATATCGGCAAGGTAATCACGCCGCTGTTAATTGTGATGCTGGCGGCGCTGGCTTGTTCCGCCATCTTTTTTCCATTAGGTTCAGCACAGGCTCCGTCGGCAGATTATCAGTCAGATGCTGTGACACACGGGTTAATACAGGGTTATATGACTATGGATGCCATCGCCGCGGTCGGATTCGGCTGGGTGATCATTCAGGCAATCAACATGAAAGGAGTTACCGAGCCAAAGGCTGTTGCAGGCTGCGCATTCAAAGTCGCAGTAATTTATGCACTGCTTATGACCGGCTGTTATGCGGCAATGGGCTATGTGGGGGCAACATCAACATCTGTCGCCGCCAATGCATCTAACGGCGGTGAAATATTAACTCTCTACACTGCAGGTGCATTTGGTGTTTATGGTCAATGGCTGCTGGCGGCAATTATAGTAACTGCATGTCTTACCACCACTGTCGGTTTAACCAATGCCTGCGCTGAATATTATAAACAGACCTTCAATGCACGCTTTTCTGTCACCGCAGCCCTAGTTGTTATTCTTACCGGTACTACTGCTAATTTCGGCTTAGAGCAGATTCTGTCCGTCAGTCTTCCTGCTATTTTAGTACTTTGCCCGGCGGCTATCGCGTTAGTGCTGACCGCTTTGCTGTTTCCTAACAAAAAAGCAGTCTCTGTTACCTATATCACAACACTATTAACAACGTTTGTTTTCGGCGGTATCGATGCACTTAATATATTAGCAATAATGCCGGAAAGCGTGTCAGGAATTCTCAGCCGCTTCTTACCTTTATACGATGCACATGCGAGCTGGTTTCTGCCCTGTTTAATCATACTTTCTGTCAGTGTTGTGCAGACTGTTTACCTGAAAAACGGCGGCTTTAAAATGCAGCAGAAATTAACAGCCACACATGGTTAGAATCAACTAAGCAATAAGCTGTTTTTACAAAGCTTTGATTGTCCGCAATTACCTTGGCTCAGCACATTAAGCTGCAGAGCCAAGGTATTGAATAAAAATTATTCCGCTTTTCCCGGCAGTCTACGTTTCGTTCACGGAACAGCTAAAACCGCACAGTTGCACAGATCATCACTTTCAAATTTTGTTATATCCCCGGCTTTTAAACCGGGAACAGGAAAAACACGCACCGTTAAGGGTTTATTTAAACGAAACGCCATGGTGCCGGTATCACGCATTAACGCGCTTATTTTCTCAATCGGCGTATCTCCAGGAATGGGCACGGTATCTAAACCAATACCGCACACCGCGCTGTAGGTCAGCAGTGCGCGAATATCATAATCTCCGTCGATTGAGCCCTGTGCCAGACCGCTGTCTTCGGTAACGGCCAGCATCAGACCGGAGAATCCCACTAAGGGCACCTGTGTAACTGATTTAAAAACCCGGGTTAATAATGCTGAAGCCTCAACCGTGCCCGATGCACCGAAGTAGGGAATACCCATCTGCTTATACACATCCACCATACTGGAGCAGTCTTTTGAGGGAGCGGCTGAACTGTCTATTCCAGCAAAAACAAAACCACTGTTATTGTGTTTTTCAAAATCGACCAGAATTTTATTAACCGCACAGACATGATAATGCAGCGCTTCACTCATCAAACGGTAATATTCTGCATAATATTGATTATGACTAAGTGAACTGTTTTTCTGGTTAAACTCTTTGAGCACATGCACCAGTAAGTCCGGCGTTTCAAAACCAATCACATACTGGTTTCCTAATGTCTGCTCATGATAGCTAGCCGGAAAATAAGGGATCAGTGCTTTACAGTTAAAATTAACCGTAAAGTTAAAGTTGCCTTCACCGCGCGGGGTGATCCGGCTGATCTGCTCAACAGCTTTGGCAGAGTCGATGATCAGCTGATTATCCAGAAAACCGTTTTCATCTAAGGGCACATTGACACAGGCATTACACAGATCGCCGTAGGAGCGGATCAGTTCCGGCAGTAAAGAAATCTCATGAGCTGTTTTTGCTTCGCCGACGGCAAAACGAATACGCAGTCCCGATGATTCAATGGAATTTAATAACTCGCTGATATAGTGCAGATCTGCTTTGGCAGTGTGGATATCACGAGTATTTAAATACTCGCCAAAGGCGTTGGTCACAATACGAATTGACTGCACCTGATAATCGTTCTGTATAAATTTTTGCGAGAGAGATAAACAGAAATCAGACGCTTTGCGGATCTCTTCTTTCCAGCTTAAGCGGTTTTTATCTAAGACTAAAAATGTCGTAATCGTGCGTAACTTACACAACTCCCGGGATTGATAATTCATTATAAAAATTCCTCTTAGTCTATGATTTAAAATACAAACGTAATATAACCAAACCTGCCTTTATTGTTAACAGCAGACAAACTTATTTAAGCACTTCTATGCGCGGCTGCTGATAACTTTCTGCACTAAATTAGAGCAGTAAAAGTGACTTGTCTGCAGCTTAAAACGTGATCCCGGCGCGCTTTTAACCTCTACAGATCTAATTTTACAAAAAAAGTCTTAAAATCATTCCCTTGATTAGCTGTAAGTCGCCGATAAGCGCGATCTTCATGTTACAATTCCCTGCGAATCAGTGGATTAATTATTATCTGCAAGTCGTTTGAACAGCTAATTTAAGAGAGTTAAAGATGGCAACTATTAAAGACGTGGCCAAGGAAGCGGGTGTATCAATTGCCACTGTATCAAGAGTGATCAATAAATCACCAAAAGCAGGGAAAACATCAATAGAAACAGTGCGGGCGGCCATGAGCAAATTAGGTTACCGCCCTAATGCCAATGCACGAGCGCTGGTTAAAAAAAATACCAATACTATCGGCGTATTAGTAAGCGATATTTCCGATCCGTTTTTCGGATCATTATTAAAAGCAGTCGACCAGGTAGCACGCGATAATAATAAACATCTGTTAATTGGTAATGGTTACCATAATGCAGATGCAGAGCGTGAGGCTATTGAACTGCTGATCAACAGCTGCAGTGAATCCCTGGTGCTGCATTCTAAAGCGCTGAGTGATGAAGAACTGATCAACTTTGCTAAAGAAGTACCGGGTTTAGTACTGGTTAACCGTTATATTCCGGAAATCGCAGAGCGCTGCGTCTGTTTTGATAATTATAAAGGTGCCTATATGGCCACCGAATTTCTTATCCAGAACGGCCACCAGCATATTGCCTACATTAATTCAGATCATAAAATCAGTGATGCCGATGAACGTCGAGAGGGTTATATGCAGGCGCTGCAGGATCATAACCTGCCCTGCCCGGACCATTATACCCTTGACGCCCACCTTAGCGACCGGGGCGGCAAAGAAGCGATGATCGAGCTGTTAGCTAAAAATGTGCCGATTACTGCCGTTGTTGCTTATAACGATTATATGGCGGCCGGTGTACTGGCGGCTCTGGAAGAAAATAATATTGCCGTACCGGAAAAAATGTCATTAATCGGCTTTGATAACGGCCTGATTGCCCGTTATGTTCATCCTAAGCTGACCACCATTAATTACCCGATCGGCATGATGGCTAAGCAGGCAACGCAGCTGTCGCTTAAACTGGCTAAAAATGAGGAATACGCGGCTGAAAATCAAGTGTTCCAGCCGACACTGGTAAAACGTTTCTCGGTCAATAAAATCCATTCG
>NZ_AUAM01000064.1 GCF_000428725.1 Psychromonas aquimarina ATCC BAA-1526 | reverse complement strand
GATCCAAGGGCATATTAACTATTATGGTGTGCCTTACAATGTCCATAAAATCGGTCAATTTGTTATTTTTTACGGGTGGAAACATAAAGCTGACCAGCAGTGAGAGCGAATTTCTAAGTACAATTTTTAGCGTTCAGAGTTAGTTCATTATCAACCTAAACACACCAGCTATAAGCCAGGCCTGCTATTAATATTTTCATCTCACTCACACATTTATAATATAATAGGTTCAAAACCTATTATAAATATTATTGCTAATGGTGCTGGTGCTTCCGCTTCTATTTGTTTTACCTTATTAACCTGCATAATTTATGCGAAATATTGTGTTTTTTCTTCCAGGGCTTCAATTGCGTGTCGTAAATGGCTATTGTTATGCAGAGCGCTCAATTGGATGTCTGTTAGACAGAGTATTGAACGGAGATCTAAAAAAATCTCCAGCGCGTATAGAACTATTAATTAAAACAAAAAACTGAAAATAAATAACGATGAAGGGGGGGGATATATATATTTGTTACATAATGTGTAACTACAGGTAGGGGGGGCGCCCATCCCCTCGAAATTAACCTTAAGAAGATTTTTTAACCAATCACATAAGCTATGATGATGAAAAATAACAACAAAGGTAAATCGTCATCAGTAAAACAACAACTAAACGGATTCAAATACTAAATGATTCCGAAATAAATGAGCTTTATGCTCTTCCTAACTTTAACCGTACAGACAGAGAAGATTACTTCTCACTCGATAATGAAACCAAAAAGCTTGTCAATGAGTTGAGACGGTTAGAAACACGGGCGTACTTTATTCTGCTTTTGGGATATTTCAGATCTCGTCCTATCGTCTTCAATTTTTCATTTTCCGATGTTGTGGCTGATCTTGAGTATACATAAAGATTAAAGGTAAGTGGGTTTATTACTATAGAGCCGTCGATAAATACGGCGCTATTATTGACTTCTATTTGAGTGAAACGCGTAATGAGCAGGATGCACAGGCCTTCTTTGATAAAGCAATAAAGAGTAGTGGCCTTACCAAGGAAAGTTGTTATCGATAAAAGTGGCGCGAATGCAGCCGCGTTAGACACCATCAATATTCGCCTTTGGTTGGGCGGGTACATGTTATGTATGATCGAAGTATTGGCGGTTAAATACCTCAATAATATTGTCGAGCAAAGTCATCGGAAAGTGAAAGGAAAAATGCATCAATGTTTAGGCTGGAAGTCTTGGATTGGTGCAGAATCAACGTTAGCGGATGTTGAAGTGTGCGCCATGATTAAACACGGACAGATGATTGATTCTGAAAGTATGACCCCCTGGGAGCAGTTTTATTCTCTCGCTGCATAATTGTATCTGAATAAAAGTGCATATCTAATTTAGAGCAATATAATTTTAGTTTGCGACAGACCTCACATTACTGCGTGGAACAGATCACTTAAAAGTGAGTGAAGTTTTTAAGGATAAACTTGAATTGAAATCCCATCTGTCAAAGTAGATGAACACTTATCAATAGCCTCTCACTTTACACCCTCTTTAGGATTAGTCAATAGTAGTCAATTTCACGGTTTTTTTGTGCGCGCCAAATCCCTACAGGTTACGCCATAGCTTATCCAAAGGATGATCATGAAATGGGTGAGGGTTTGCCCTTTTTTCCCGGTAAAAATCGGGGGAAAAAGCAAATCTGAGTCGATTTTATGGTTTTTTGTTGTGTTTAGAAGGGGAATAACTTGCAAATGAATATACAAACGGTGAGCATAGTAGTTATCAAAAAACAGCAGGTGCAGTTAGCTGCCGTACATGCAGGAGGAGAAAGCGCTCATCAATTTCTTATTCCTAATAGTCAAAACAGCGTGTTATCAACCTTAAGCGAGACAGACTCAGCAGAGCGTGAATACGCCAAACGTCAATACACAGCATATGGAGAGGACTAAGCATAATGAAAAATAATTCAAAACTATATCGTCCAACAGCCCAGCATCAAATGTCGCGCAGAAGCTTTATCAAACGTTCATCTGCAGTGGCAGTGATTTCTTCATTCGCTTCTTTATCACCTGGCCTAGCAGTCGCGGGGCAGTCATTATCATCTAGTGCATCCGGCAGCCGACTAGCAGCCAATACGCTAGGGTTTAACGGAGAGCGTAAAGACCCGGCTACCGGGTTGTATCATTTGGGTAATGGGTACCGAGTTTATAACCCCGGCTTAATGCGCTTTCATGCCGCCGACAGTATGAGTCCATTTGGAAAAGGCGGGGTTAATGCTTACGCCTATTGTCTGGGAGACCCTGTCAACTTACGAGACTCCACCGGGCACTTTGCTTTTCTCCCAATATTGGTAGGTGTTATCGTGGGTGCTGTAGTTGGAGCTGCAGTATCAGCGACAGCAGAGGGGGTTAAAGTTGCTGTAAGTGGCGGGTCTTTTGATTGGAAACAAGTAGCGATAGGTGCGGCTATTGGTGCTATTAGCGGTGGTTTTGGAGCGGGTGCTATAGGGGCTAAAACGTCAGTGCAAGTTGGACTGGCAGTGACGGATGCTGTGGTATCCGGGGCGGCAGACTTTGGATTAAGTGTTGCTACTGGCTCAAGCCTTAAAAGCGCAGGGATAAATGCTGGCATCGGAGCCTCTATTGGGCTGGTGACATTTGGTGCTGGAATGGGAGTTGGCAAGGTTTCGAAGTCATTATCTTCTGGATGGAAAAAAAGTCGATTGGCAAGGAAAAAAGGAATGACAGGAGGGGGCGGTAGTAGAACTGTGAATGAAGCTTATGGACCAATTTTTGGCCCTTTGACTAAAACTGAGTCATTCAACAAATATGGAATTTTTCATAATTTTACCGATCATGCAGGGGAAATAACAGGTTTACAACGAATAAAAGTGCGAGATCTATATAAAATAAATACTCTATCCCTCCAACAGCAAGCTAAGGTATATAATGATAAGATATCGGTTACAACTATGATGCTAATGAGCTCAGAAATTACCATTGGATCACAAATGCATCGTACTCTTATTGATGGAAGGCAGTTGCTTCTGGATGGACTTCACGATGTTGAAAGGGCTATTAGGTAAGTAAATGAAATAGCAAATTATTTTTTATAAACATTGATAAAAGTAAAGAGGAAAACCTATGCGAGACTATAAGAGTTTGCCTCATACTCGTGGATTTGTTGAAGTACTCAATCTAAGGGTTCTGTCGCAAAGTTGACGAAGTAAATCAAAGCTTAGTGCAAGTGGCGGGGCTTAGCAGGTAATAATTACCTAATTCTGCGGTCGCCCCTACTACACACTAACGTACAATAATTTCCGAATTCCCTCGTCACCCCTATCTGCATTTATGTTCCTGGTAAGAAAACTTACCGAGTCAGCTAAGGTTTTTGCCAAACAAAAAGTTGTAGAAGATATTTATATTGTTAGAACGAAACTAAAATCTGCCGGGAACTTATTAAAATATTTTATCGATGTCGACATGGATGATGAGTTAAGCTTTGGGGAAGTTAGAGAGAAAGCCTTCAAACTTCTGCCTGCTGAAAGCATTCGTCTATTAAGTGATCACCTTGATAATAATGATTTTGATGGCCGTGAATATGAATGGCAATTTATCGATAAACAGTCCAGCAAAGTTAGGAAGATAATTCGATCCATATTTATGTCCATTGATATAGAGTTCATCCACCTTAAAGATGAATTGGCCGAGCAATATGAGCTCTCACATCAGGAACTGACTAAATTCAAGATCATCAAGACAATTAATCTCGATGTACTACCTAAATCAGATCGTGTCTGTATGGAAGGTGAAAATGCAAGACAAATTGCCAACCGCTTTGAGTATTTTCTTTACCGAAAAGCCGAACAGCTCTTCCATAGTAATTTATTGACGGTGAAAGAAAGCGTCAACAATCGAAGCCTTGTCTCTGATCTAATCCCCAAAAAAGAATGGATGAATAAGAGTGGGATAATTGAAAAAACAGGAGTTGATAAACTAGTCGCCCCAATTAATCAGACCTTAACTGAAAAGTATCAACAGCTAGAGCAAAGGTTGAAGGAGGTGAGTAATCATATTTTCAGCGGTGATAAAGTGGTCAATCCCGAATAGTCGTTGGCAGCAATCTATCGATAATCCCCTCTATAATCAAATTCAGCACATGGGCATTGTTGAGCTGATGTCATTCGTGAATCAGAAAACGGGATTTTTAAACGCCTTTACTCACATTTCAGCGAATAAAGAAAAGGTACCAGTCAACGATGAAGATCTCATTGCCTGCATATTGGCAAATGGTACCAATTATGGACTATACAAAATGGCGAATATCTCTGATCGCTCAATGGGAAAGTTGCGGAACGTAGATGATAGCTATATTCGTCATGAAACATTGGGTAAGTCTAATGATCTCGTTTCTAATGCTATCGCTACACTGCCAATTTTTGGCTACAGTTGCTTTTTTTAAGATATCTTTCTCCATTTCGAGGCGTTTAACCTGAGCTTTTAATTTTCGGATTTCTTCCTGTTCGGGAGTTAGTTTTCCATTTCCCCTGAATGCTTACCCGTCGTCATTTTGATGTTCTTTGATCCATCGGCCAAGCACATTGGCATTTAGCCCTAAATTTTTGGCGGCTTCTGTTCGGGTATAATTCTGCTCTAAAACTAGACTGATGGCATCTAGCTTAAATTCCTTGGTGTATTTTTTTCTTGTGGTCATACCAGTAACTCCAGTTGAGGTTATTATCTCTTAACTGGGTTGTACAAATCCATTAGACCACGTCAGTGGAGGAACTTAAGCAACGGGTGGCAGCTGGAAGCAACAAAACCGCTTTGGCCAAAGAATATAATGTTAGCCGGCAGACGCTGTATTCCTATCTTAAAACTACATAAGTCATGTGAAGGTTTTATATAGTAGAAATAAGGTATATAGATAGAACCCATTGAGTACTCAACAGGTCATTTTACTTTTTCAAAACCGCTAAGGTTAATTTCGAGGGAATGGGCGCAAACCCCCAGGTAGAGTAAAAAAGACAGGGCTGGAATTTTCCGGCCCCGTCCAAAGCAAATCCAGATCATTTTCATATTTTTATATTTTTATATTTTTATAATATAATATTTCCATATTTCCATATCTCTAAAATACAGCTGTCTGTGTGCCTCCTTAAATCAGGTTGCGTGGAGGATTATTAGCTAGAATTTAAATCTGAGTGATGAACCTTAAAAACGTCCTGGTTTTTAAGGTTTAATGTTTATTGATAGATCACGATACCCCTTTAAAAACAAAGAGTTAGGCGTGACTAAGAGTCTAGTTGGCAACCCACTTAAAATGCAGTATATGCTCACTATTTGGTGCTTTAATATATTAGTGCGTTACAGTGTAACGAATAGCTTTGGAGTTATGCTTGTTTGCGTTACACTGTAACGGAAGTTGTTGCTAATATTCACAATCACCATTTAAGAGAATTTAAACTATGGAAAAAACTAACTCATTAAATGAATACATCGATGTGCAAGTAACTTGGGTAAAAAACCAGATCAGAAAAATAGAACAAACATCAGTAGATAGCGCGGGAATTTTTAAAACATTTTCGGTAGCAGCAAGAGCCTTTGAACAGCTTGAAAAAGATTTAATTATTGGTGAGCCTGACTTTATTCATTTCAGGAATACTCACTTGTCTAAAGTTGGGGTATCTAAATTAAGAACTACGCTGCGGGTATATAAAAATCGCCAAAAAAACGGGTATGACTTACAGGCCACTATTTCAAATACAGCTAGAAAGAACTTAGATTCGATTGTTGAGCAAACAAATAAGAGTAAAACAGAAGTTTTGAACTCGTTACTGATTTGTTTAGATCTAAAAAGTTACCAGGATATTACGGGTGATAATACTTCTGAAAACGTTATGTGATTGTTGATTGCTTGCCAGTAAATAATCTAATTCAGCAGGGTAGTTGGTAGCAAAAAGTTGCGATAAGTCATTTTATATTTTATATTTCTTCGTATAATGCTCGCGTAAAAGAAAAGCCCAACACTGCAATTCGCCAAAATTGCAATATTGAGCTTTGAATGTTTTATGCTCCTATGATGATTATGGTGATGTTATTTACAATTGATAACATACTAAAATCTACCAGTGCAGGTAGTGTAAAAGTAAAAGCTATTATTGAAGTAATAGCTGCGATTATTTCTCTTTTTCGTAACATTAGTAACCCTTAATGGTTTATGTAAAAGATATTGAACAGGTTCGTATTGCTAGAGACTTTACGAACCTTTTTTTTATGTTGAACACTTCATTTCTCTTTCTCCTCTTTTTTTTGTAAATTATATATTTATCACTATATCTTGTGGTAGCGAATCATACATAACACCATATGTTGAGTCTTGATATAAATCAAATTTAGAATTAGGTGTTAATTTAGTAATTTAAAAGATCCACAGCACTATCAAATGTAAGTAAAAGGTACTGTATTCAATAATATTTTTACTTTAACTTGTTGCAATTTCAGGAACGTATTTTAGTCATAATTAATGATGGTAGTAATCACTATCGGAACCTCGTTATTACTATTGGTATGTGGGAATTACAGTCGGCGTGAGGTGTTACAAGGATGAAAAATTTATGAGTGATTTTTTTTTACTTTTTTTAGGTGCTGTGCAGGTTAACAACCTGGTATTAATAAAATTTTATGATAGCAATACACCTTTACAGGTGTAGGAATATTAAAACCTGGCCTTGAACTACGTTAAATCACTATTGATAACATAAATTATCGTTACACTGTAACGCTTTGCTTTATGTAGATTTCAACAGATGTTGAAATTGGTAACTCAAAACGGCTCCCTGATTTTTTTAAGCTGTGTGGCCTGGGCGGTTGCGGCAAAACATTATTGATTTGAGCTTTATTATTCAAAATTATAAATCCAAATCTCACCCGCTCTGGTGGAATTTCATTGTTTGAAGTGAATAATCTTGCTCTATACTGTGCGCCAGTCGGCTCTCTAAATTGCAAGCTTTCAGCCTTAGCTAATGAAAACAACTCTTTCAAATTAATATCAAGCGATAACGAAACAATTTTGCTATCAGTAGTTCCCGTTACTTCAGCGGAACGTAAGCCAAACCTCTTTAAAATTTCTGCCTGTCCATTCATTTCATTTTTAACAAAGTCCAAATCTTTAGGCTCAATAACAAATACTGAACTTAACGATATTGTTTGTTCATCTTCCACATCAACAAGCAACTTTTTTTTGGAGGAAAAGGCTTCATTTATCGAAATGTTAACTTGTTTGATGTTATGTCTGAACAATGGAAAGCGGTTAGGATATTTAACGGCTGGTTCTTTGTTGTCGGTAACGGCCTGTTCAATCACGGCCTTGCTGTATCTTTCTTTCAGTTCTGAAAACAGTGTTTCAAATTCTTCATGATCTTCAGGATTATCTAAGCAGCAAATATGCCTGATGTTCTTAGGAGGCTTCGTTAATTGCTCGTCCTCAAGATATGAGCGGTACTTTAATAGTTCTTCAGGCTCAAGCGAATAGAGAACGGTAGAGTGATTATTAACCCAATTTAAAAGCATTTGTTCATGGTTAAAAAAGGAATGCCAAAGCTGTTTTGTTTTAGGCGATCTTTTGTGTCTCATACCAACAACCTCACTCTTTATGTTTATAATAGGCTTTAAACCTATGTTATTATAGTTCTATAAAAACAATATGCAATAACGTACATACTTTAGATGGTATTTGTAACCTCCCGTTTCACTACAACAGCACATATCTATAGCGTTGTATTAAAACAATCTAAAAATAATTTACCTGGGGCCGTTTTGGAAAATTGGAGCCGACTTATATAATGAATCCATCGAAACAAAAGGACTTTCCATTATGCTAAGAACAAACAAGCGAATAGATGAACGGCTAACGTTACAGAGAAAGTCTAATGGTGAACTAAAGAAGCGCAAAGAGGCTAGTCTACCTCCTGGCAACGCAGATGAAGCGAATAAAATATTTGATGAACTTTGGGAAATTAACCCTGTGTTGAGTTTATGTTGTCAAATGCAGTCGCTTACTGGTTTACGTTACAGTGACGCTTCATGGTTAAAGTTTAGTGATTTTATTGCTAGTGACGGACATTACTTTGAACATTTTGATTTAATTCAACAAAAAGTCTTCAACATGCTCATACACGATAAATATGAGAATGTAAGTGAAGCTCAGGCAATAAAAAGCAGTACCGTTCGCATCTATATTAATGACGCAATTAAAGATGTGATAGCTGAATGTAAGGTCATTAACGGAGAAAGTGAATACCTATTCTCAAACAAGCGTAGTGCATATCAAGATGAACAAAACGTGCGCAGAGAAAGGCCAATGAGCGTACATTCTGCATCCGAGCATCATTTGAATGTTCAAAAAAAGCTAAAGCTTGATTACCCGCTGGGTACACACAGTTGGCGGAAGTATTTTGCAAAGCTCGTACTTGATCATAATGGTACTGTTGTTGATGTGCGGGACTTGTTAGGCCATTCATCATTGAACAGTACCAATACCTATTTACAAACATTTGAAGAAAAATTAAAACCATTAATCCAAAAAATTAGACTTTGAGGGAATTATGGATAAAGAAATAAAGAGTAAATTACTAAAGCTCATTAATTATGCCGATGAACTAGGTTTACAGATAATTGGTGCAGCAACTCCTTGCAACAACACAGGCAGTAAAGGGTATGTGTTGTTTGATAGTGACAACATGGCAGGTCAATCTGAAACTCAGTGTGAGCCACTTCGTAATATCTCCCTGTTAATTAAGAACAATGGGGATCTGAACAAGTTTTTACTCGAAAAAGCTAAAATCGAACCTGATAACTCAGATACTATTAACAATGAGTTTTCTAAATACCCATGTATTTCAAAAGCATACCACTAATTTAAGGACGCAAACATGAAGACTGAAAATTCAAATAATACGCTTGTTCTTGGTACTCTGCTTACAAGTTTAGTGGCTATTGGCCTAAGCTCTTACGCTATCGTTCAGCTAGGCAAAGTTAGTGATGGTGCTAAAGACGGACAATCTGCAAATGCTGATTTAATAGCACTAAACGCTCAAAGTATTATTGAAACAACCACTGTTAAGAGTGAGGGTTTGTCAGATGATGAATTAAAAGCGTACATTATGGATAACCCTGATTTAATTATTAAGTCGCTTGCTAAATACCGCTTCACCCAAGAACAGAACGCGAAACAAATAGCCAAAAATAAAATTAAAACGTTTGAACCGCAGCTTTATGCCGACCTTAATGATCCGGTTTTAGGCAATCCTAATGGTAAAAAAGTGATTATTGAATTCATTGATAACAACTGCGGTTACTGTAAACAGGTTGCGCCTGTTATTGCTGAATTTGTAAGAATCGATCCTGAAGCAAAAGTAATAATAAAAGAGTTTCCTATTTTTCCACAAAAGCCTAGTTCTCGTTATTCAGCCTTAGTAGGTACGGCTATTTGGTTAAGTTCACCGGAAAAGTATTCTGCATTTCACCACAAGGTTATTAATGCCAAAGGGTTAAATAATGATGCCGTTGATTCATTTGTTAAACAAGTTGGTTTAACTATTGAAGAACTGACTGAACATTTCGATATGGCATCCAAACAGTTAGAAAAGAACAATACACTTGGCGCACAGTTGGAAGTAACAGGAACGCCAACGATATTTGTCCTGGGTGATAGAATTCACGGTGGATTTACAGCGCAGCAACTTAGTGAAATGTTCAATTAAAAGAATTTCAAAAAAATCCGTTTATTGGATAAAGCATAAATAGACATAGTGCATTAACGTTATACATTTGAACGCCCTCGAATGTATAGCTCGCCCTTCACGGGAAAATCGAACAATTCTATAACTGCTTCTAAGGCTTGGGACATATACGCCTTACAACATTTTTACTGATAGCATTGCTGTTACAGACATACACAAAAAAGGCCACCGGTTAGGCAGCCTTTTGGGAGTTCGTAGTGCGGAGCTTATGTGAAATGCAGATAAAAGCACTAACCAACCGTTAGGTGTTTATTACAACTGACTTGAGCGAGTAATATTATTTAACACCATTTTCTAGGAAAGGGTATTCGTTAAAACAGTTCTGTTGTGCGTCAGCTGAGCGTTTCCATGCGGCTTCCACATTAGCATACAGACCTGACACTGACGCACGAGCTTTACGTTCAGCGATGTCACGGTGGTAGTGTTTGCTGAAGTCGCGGAAGATTTTGTTCAGTTGTTTGTCGTACATGAACTCGGCTTGCTTAGCTTCATCATCAATCCACTGTGGGATATCATCCATACATTGCAAACGTTCGTCCAATCGTTTACGTGTCATTACGTCACGTTCAGCTTTTGTTTTAGCGTTGTTGTATGCTAGTTGTTCTGCAGCGCGGTGATCTAATACTTTCTGACGTGCTACACGAGCGGCTTCACGGCGTTCAGCTTGTTGCTTCTGGTATGCTGCTTTACGTTCAGCTTGTGCTTTCTCTTCTGCTTGTTGTTTTGCGACTTTAGTTGCTTCTTTATCTTGTTCTTCTGCTACTAGCTCCTTATCGCGATCAACTGCATTAGTTGAGTATTTTACTCGTTTCTCTGCCTTTTCCACCGCAATTTGTGCAAAACCATGCGTAGTAGTAAGGTCTTTCTGCTTAAAACCAGCCTGTTTACAATCGCCGGATGTATATACGCTATCGCCGAATATGCCTGTACCTAATTTACAGTCCGCTAGTATTGCGTTATTACTAGCTATATCAGCAACTGCTGTCTCATAACGTGCTACAGATGATGTTAGATATTTGTTATTCTTTCTAAGGTTATTACGCTCTCTAATCGAACGGTTCTTGCGTTTGATTTGGTCTCTTACCCATTCGCGGTGATCGTGTAGGTCCTTAAATGCAGCTTGGTTTTTATCGAGGCATATAAGTATTCCACCTAATGCTTTATCGTAACCTAACCAGTCATCCATCTTAACATCATAATGAGACACAGTTGTTGACATAGCTTTGTGCATTTCAATTGACTCGATGATGTTGCCAGCCATATCATGATTCACATCAACTTGGTTAGGCCAACACTGGTTAAGAGGTTGTTGTCCATTCAGGATGTGTTGTTCATTAACTGTTACGTTGTAGCTTGTTAACCAGTTACCGTCAGCGCCAGTAGTGCCAGCAGTAGCAGTTAGAGAAGCTGCAAGTAGTGTTGCGATCGTAAAGAGCCTTTTCATTTTGTAATCCTAAATGGGTTGTTCTTAGTAAGTGTGGCTATTATATAACTAATCGCACAAGGTGAGTAAGTACCATTGACCACGCCCACAGGACGTGATTTTAATTTTTAATAAAGATATAAGATAAATTATCTTGCATACTTGCAAATTCATGTATTTTTGGTCTATTATTTAGATCGGCATCCAAAACAATAAATACTATTGATTTGGACGTAAAAAATTAACAACGTGCAGTATATCAACAATGATTAAACGTTGACTTACTACGCTAAACACTAATTAGCCTGTGACTCGAAGTTTTTTGAGTCCACCTAATACCCTCAATTTGAGGGTAGCGGTCTTAGTAAGCTGTCAGGAGAATCCTGAGTAGAATTTAGCTTTGGTTAGCTTTTTTCGGAACGTACAGCACCGC
>NZ_AUAM01000063.1 GCF_000428725.1 Psychromonas aquimarina ATCC BAA-1526 | reverse complement strand
AATGTACCTAACCACTGTGGGTTAACGTCCCCCGGTATCTGCAGGCTTGCCTGGCCAATGCAGAGCTGCAGTGAACTTGCTTGAGCGGGTGGTTTGGTAGTATTCACTTTAATAAATGATGGTTCGGCATTACCTTGTGTGAGTATCTTTCTCCGGCTGTAGAATGATTTTGGGCTTAATTGATTATTATTGCAGAATTCCACCACGGATAACCCGCTTGCCTGCTGCTGTTCAATAAGTGCGGTCCACTTCTGACGTGTTTTTTCCTGCATGTGTATCTCCAATAATGAGTTTGGAGATACTGTAATGAACTACGCGAGGCAGGTGAATGTGCTGTTTGCCGGACGATTACTTTCCATCGTATCTCCATGATTTTTAAAGATATGATAAGTGGACACCCCCGAATTTTTGCCTTTTATCGAGCGTGGCGCTGATGAAAAGCGTTTACCTGAGCGGCAGCCTTAGCATTGGAGTCCATTCCTGGAGTACCGCAAAGCTCGACGGCCTGAGCGAGTGTTTCCCGCCGCTTAATTAACTTGTCATAGATAACTAAATCCGCTATTTGAGACTTCACCGGGCTCTTGGGCACCATACACTGCCAAGGCCCCACCTGTTCTAGAGTGTAACCAAAGTGCATCAAACCAATAATCTCTCTGGCAGTTACCACAAAGTAGCCATTCTTATTCCACAGGTTTTCGATAATCAGCGGTGAAGCGAGACGGAATATGGCTCCGCGATGAACCCCTCCGATAATCCAGGCGTCGTTGCAGACCTTGGCCCACTTGTCCATCTGCTGGAGGTTGGCGTGCGTATTACTGTCGAAATTGGTCGACATGGGCACGCCCCGAGCATTGGCGACGGAGCCTAGCCCGCTGATGCTCCTGTAAAAATTAGTTCGCAGTTCACCCAAATCTTTCTGCCGTCCAATGAGCTGATCTCCGTCACCATTCAGGGCGCCTTCGTAAAGAGTCCAACAGTACTCAAGCACCTCCGCTCGACCAGCATCTTCGCCCTTCGCGACACTGCCGGCCATGCGGGATTGAACATCCTTCCGTAAGGGGGTATCGTTCCACTGGAAGCTGGTGATGCCGAGCGTACGCAGATCGCGCAGCATAGAGTATTTAGTATATTTCATCGTTGCTATCTCTTAGACAATATAATTATTCTTATCCGTAGCTAATCTTCACTTACGTCACAATTGGCGCTTAGTGGCGGACATCCATTGTCTAAAATTACGAGGTCAAGAAGCTGCGGGGACAGGTCTTTAATCTTGCCTAGTATTCTTTTCTCTGTTCTTATTGAAATTCAAACTTCACGAAAATAGCAGAAAATTTGTCCCCTTCCTTATCTACCATTCGCAAGCAGAAGCTTCATTACGGGACATAAGGAATTTATCTCTGCAGTTGTCTGCAAGCCCCATTTGCCCCAATATAAAGATCGCCTCCCCCAAAGTTTCAAACGTAGTATTTTGAGTTACTGCTGAAACTTCAGCTTTGGAAGCGCTATCTATACTTTTTTTCTGATTACACATCACACTCATACATAACGATTTTTCACTAGTTTGGGCTGCTAAAGAGTCAGAACCATTAAATACCTGATAGGTAACCACATCAACATCTGAAATTTCAAATGACTCACTAAAGGTGTGACTGGCCCACAAAACACACAATAAAAAAACTTTATTCATTTCCAGTCTCACATTCTACACGTTAGATACATAATCAACTGATTAAAAAGATAAAAACAAAAAAGAGCCCCCCAAAAAACTAATCTGTTGTTTTATAACAAATCAATAAGTGGATATCCCATAGTTATACCCGTTATCAATCGAAATGCAAAAATTATAAAGGGAACACCATTCATTCATGTTGCCTCTTGCTCTGGTGTCCGAGCATGCTCCTGATAAATGCATTTTGAATGGTAACGGGTATATTATAGAGTTGCTAAGTATTTAACTAACAAATTCTTTGAAGTTTCTCGATGCTAATACTTGTTCAGCAAACAAAACATCATATTTGCAGAGATCATTTTTTCTTTTCTTAGCAAGAATTGTAAAACATTGATTAATTTGGCTAATCAATCCAAATGTAACAAAATATTGAGGGTTAAATGCACCACTGCCCATGTTTTTTACAATTACATTAAACAAGTCCGCACGACCTGCGTTTATTCCCTTAAAGTTTCCAGTATAAGGTTTAAAATGAGCTAGATCTTTGCAGTTAGCGTGTTCCATAACACTGTTTGGGAGTAATTCCTAGCCAAACGGCGAACTCTTTAGCACTTGCAAACGTTTGCCCGCTACCTATTGAAGCGACGAAAGTCGAGGCATTGATATAACCGATTCCAGGGATGCTTAATAAAATTTTTTCTAATGGATTCTCTTCAATTTCTTTTAAGGAAAAAAATTTTGGACACCCAAAGATTTAAAACCTTAAGCGGCTGGTACAGCCTGAATCAATATCTAGATGCCCCCGATCTCTACACTAAGGCCTCCATTGTCGACTTAGCAGATGCAATGATATTTTTAGGGTTAGCATCGCTTCTGTCTACCCCTTGGACAGGTACAACATTTATATCTTTGAAGCCCATAAAGCTTAATATATGTTTAAGATAGGGCGTTTGGAAATCCATTTTTTTAGCAGCTTCTGCCTGAAAATCCATTCCTGCACTGCTGACGATTATTGCCTTTTTTCCCTGCAGTAACCCTTCAGGACCATTTAACCCGTATTGAAAAGTCAAACCGAAACGGCAGACCTGATCTATATAAGCTTTCAGCAGAGAACTAACGCTAAAGTTATGCATAGGTGAGGCAAGTACAACAATGTCTGCGCCCTTGAGTTCTTCTATCATCGCTATGGAAGGAGCAACAAGTGCTCTCTGCGTTTTTGTGAGTTCTTCATCGGCTATATAAAAAGCTTCCTGCGTAGGACCGTCAAGCAAAGGTGCCGGAGTTTTAGACAGATCACGAATTATAATTTCGCAGGTTTCCTGCTGATTGAGCAGCTGCTGAGTGAAAAAGTCAGCTACCTCGTTGGAAGTTGAAGTCTCGCCCTTTGGACTGGATTTGATAACGAGTACAGTTTTTTTGTGCGTTGAAGAGTTCATAAGATCACCTTTGAGCTAATTAGATAATTGGAATAGCACAACGATAACCAATCGAGGAATAAAGAAAAAGCAGCATACAGGCAAAGTTCTATTGTCTTTTTAACAAAAATAGAGTGTAATTATGCTTACCTTAAAGCAAATTCTGACGAATTATGGACAAAATACGCGCATTACGTTATTTTCGGCGAGCAGCTGAACTCAATAGCTTCACTGATGCGGCTAAGGAGTTCAATGTACCAGCCTCTTCTATTTCACGGCGCATCAAGGACCTGGAAAGTGAGTTAGGTGTTGAGCTCTTACAGCGTACCACCCGCAACGTAAAAACTTCCGAGTTAGGCAGCGTCTATTACAATATGATAACCGAGGTGCTTCAGAAACTGGATGATGCCGACGAATTGATATCCCAGCAGCGGGATTCTATTAAAGGCAGGATCCAGATTAGTGTAGCAGCCTCTTATGGAGAAAAAATATTGTGGCCGGTTTTGCAGGAGTTTCAACACAAATATCCAGACATTATTCTAGATTTGGATTTCTCTGATAAATTGGTGAATTTGAATTTTGATTCTGTGGACATTGCAATTCGCTCTAGTCGTGCGCCTAATGAACGAGTTTTAGCTAAGCAGCTGGCCAGTTCTGCGTTAATCCTTGTGGCTACGCCAAAGTATTTGGCGGAGTTGGAAAAACGATTTGGGAAAAAAATATTTACGGTAGAAGACATTTCAAACTGTGCAGTTCTGCAGTACCGAAGTTCCAGCGGAGCGGCTCCCTGGTGGCAGTATAATGAAGGTGAGTGGGAAGAAATTTCAATCACACCCGTAATGTGCAGTAATAACGGGACATCCTTATTAGCCTCCACACTAGCCCATAAAGGCCTGTCAATATTTCCTCTGTGGTGGATTCAGGAACACCTGAAAACGGGTGAACTGGTTAAGATTCCAACAAATTCAAAGATATCCAGCGATAAGTCAGGCGATTTGGACGTATATATTTTATACCAGAAGGCCAAGTATCAAATCCCTAAAATCAAGTGCTGCGTGGATTTTATTATGGACCGTCTGTGCTGAATTCAGAACTAAAGACTTAACCACGTCGGTTTCTCCTAAAAAGTTTTACACATTTATGAACAAATACAACATTGTACGAACTTACTGAAAAATTTAACATATTCTGCTCTAATTGAACTCGTTCTTATAACTAAGCTAGGTTATTAGATCAGTTACATCAGACATTTCAAATACCCCCATGGTATTCCTCAGTTCTGACATAATATCTTTTACCTTAGGTACTGCAAACCTTTCTAAATATGACATTTCAGCACGGAAATATTTATTGAAGACACGACTCTTTTTGGTGACTTTTACCCTTAATAATCTAGGCTCTCCAATACACCTTAGATTTTGAATTAAAGGCATTAATTCAGCATCTGTTTTTGATCCTGTTATCTGCTTTATAAAAAAGTAATTATCGCCATTGTTTCGAGTTCTTAACATCGCAATAAAATAAAGAATCTCATTGGGATTCTCTTTATTTATAAACTCAATTTTATCAGTAACTGCGTTTCTAAAAGCATCTGTCTCCATAAGAGTAAGCAGGTCATCTGTACTGCCGTTTTTAATAATAGGGATGTGTGAGCTTTCTGATATTGCAATATTTTTTATATATCGGGAAGAACCATGCCTTGCAGTTATTCCATGCGGCAGATGAATATTATTTGCAAATATATTTCTTAATACTCGAGAAAAACCATAAATTTCATTTTTATAACCTATTGGTTTTATGCTGTTTATATTTTTATGAATGAATTCTCTGATCACTTTTCGCCCATCATGATCAGCAGCTTTTCCTTCAATACATAATCTATATTCCAGATCACTATCTTTACCGATAATATAATACGGCTGATATCTAACGCCTTTATCTCCATTGCCCGGCAGATCGACAAGATGTATTAACACCTTATCTCCGGCTTTTATATCCAGCACCTGTGACAGCTTTATTTTTAACCCTCTAGTTGAGATATTAACAGTAGTACAGGGAACAAATTCACTTAGTGAATGTGCTTTATTTTGTATTAACAGATTCATATTACATAAAAATCTATCTTCCGTTCTAAAATCATTCGTTTCTGCGATAACATCCTGAATATCAACTGGTTTAGATGATTCTTCTAAGATGTAATGAGATAGATTAAAGTCATTTTCTTGTTTATCGGAAGTATCGTTCAAAAGATTTAGATGCTCGATAGAGTCAGTAAAATCACTTAGCACAATCATTCTTTTTAATACTTTAGAAAGTGATTTTGCCTGTTCAATCGGCTGCTGGTTCATATTTTCAAAAGCTTCTCCCGCGGAAGACGGAAGTGAACTTGAAACATGATACTGCTCTTCAGGTAATGTTGTATTGCCGTCAATCCGGTAGAGTTTAAGGTGCTTATTTTTATGAGCAATTCTTGCTACTCTTTTAAGAAATCCATTGCAGATTAGTTCCTTACAAGGTATCGCAACATAATAACTTTCACTGTTCTTATCCTTGATCGGCATTAAAAACAAATAATCATAAAACCTTTTTCCTGAAGAGATTCTAGACTGGATTGACGGCAAGAGACAAAGAGAATGGAGGAAATCATTATTCTCATTAGCATTGCCGAATAATCCTATAGTTGAATTATTCGGTGTTTTAAATTGAGCAGCAGGAAGCCAGAGATCATTTTGTTTAAAAAGAAATATAGGAAGCGAACTTAGTCTTGTAATAATAAACTGTTCAGATGCTTTAACCTTTACAGCATTGACTGTATTTCCAACAGGA
This sequence comes from Psychromonas aquimarina ATCC BAA-1526, assembly GCF_000428725.1. Taxonomy (GTDB): domain Bacteria; phylum Pseudomonadota; class Gammaproteobacteria; order Enterobacterales; family Psychromonadaceae; genus Psychromonas; species Psychromonas aquimarina. The sequence continues at coordinate 6,434 of NZ_AUAM01000063.1, read as the reverse complement.
AGATTATTGCGCTTTTTCTCTGCTTCAAAATAACTTTTAGAAAAAGCAATAAACTCATCTTCTACTTTTGAAAACTGATTGCTGTGATAATGGAGGTTAAAATATACGTGGTCATTTTTTTCAAATGTATTTTTTATTTCATAGGTTATAATCACACGCTCAGAAAACTTAAATTCAGCTTCAATACCGTGCATCCAGATATGAATCAACCCGCTTGTTCTACGTATGTTTTTCTTAGGTATTTTTATTGATAACCCTGCGGCAGATATATTCGTTGTTATGGCGTCGATTGCAAAATTATTAAATACATTCGGAGTCATCTTTTTCGGGTTATTATAAAAAATGCTGACTTTCTTAACGAAATACAGTCTTTCATTTTTTCGCTGGAAAAACTTGGTTAAATATATCTTTTCTGTTTTAGGGAGAGTATTAACTAAAGCATGCGGATTTAATTTATATCTTTTCTTTGCTTTCTGCATGATATGTTCGTAGACGCCAAGTGTGTAACTGCCGTCATATCGACTTATTTCATTTTCAAATTCATTTTTAGATATATCATCAAGAAAATGGGATATCCCCTTGTAAATAAATTTTTCACAGCTGTCTTTAAAAAAAAAGCGAAGATCAATAACACGCTGAACCTCTTGAGAGAGATTTATAATTTCCATTTTTATCTGAAATCTATTAGATGCAGTTGCATTTGCCGTGAGCTCTTGAATTTCATTTTCAAGTTCAGGGTTATTAAAAGCATGTCTCAGCTCCATAATAACATCCCCAAAATCTTCCAGATCTTCCTTGCGTATCATATTCTTCACTATTTGGGTGAGAATACCTCGAGTTTAAGTCGAAGAGGTATCACAGCTCTTGGTAAGTTTGAAATTAATGAATTAATCATCAATGGTATAACATGCAAGATAATACATCTGTATCGACGGTCACAATCGTGTGATGTTAGAACTTGGATAAAAAAAACCACAAAAGGTTAATTTTGAAGTTTCATTTAAATATAAAGCATTCGTTATAGTTTGTTGTTTTACTAGAGCCCATTACATCATCGTCATGGCCGAAATATGTAACAAATGGATATCCCAAGCTTTTTACTCTAATGAAAGTGTCTCGGATTTTAAGGTGTGATATTCTTTCGCTTATCAAAACATAATGTAAAAACTGAAACTAGGAGGTGCCGATCATGTATTTAAATCTAATTAATAACTCACAACTTTGGTGGCAAAATGGGAGCAGACTAACTTAGTTTAACTCAGCCTTTGTCGCCGCTTATTAAAATTTTAATTGGTGATAAATCATGTACAAAGAACTTAAAAATCTAAACCAGAAACCAGAAGTTTTTCAATCTTATACTGCGGACTCATTGTGGACAGATCCGCATAGAGCAGAGCAAATGTTATCCTATCACTTAAACAGTGATATTGAAGCAGCATCTAGAAACACTGAATTTATTGATAAATCAGTATCATGGATGATTAAACATTTTGAACTAAGCTGTGAATCAAAGGTTGGTGATTTCGGCTGCGGACCAGGACTTTACAGCTCTCGATTTGCAAAAGAAAACATTAATATTACTGGAATAGATTTTTCTAAAAACTCTACTGATTATGCACAGCGTTATGCACAAGACAATAACTTAACGGTAGAATATATAAATCAAAACTATCTAGAATACAGTGAAGTAGAAAAATATGATCTGACAATAATGATCATGTGTGACTTTTGCGCTCTTAGCCCTGCGCAGAGAAAACAAATGCTTACTGTGCTCTATAATTCACTTAAAAAAGGCGGCAAGTTAATTATTGATGTCTATTCACTTGCCGCGTTTGCAGCAAGAAAAGAGTCAGCTCTTTATGAAAGAGATCAGCTTTTTGGTTTTTGGTCTAAAAAAGATTACTTTGCTTTTGTTAATATTTTTAAGTATGAAAATGAAAAAGTAGTTTTAGATAAATATACTATCTTCGAAGAAAATGATGAAAGTTATACTGTATATAACTGGCTGCAGTATTTTTCACCTCGAAGCCTGGCAGTAGAATTTGAACAAGCAGGTTTTTCAGTATTAGAATATTTTGCTGATGTTGCAGGTAGTAATTTCTCTGAATCAAATGCTGAATTTGCAATTGTTGCAGAGAAATCCACTCTCTAAATAAAAATTAAGCTCATAAAGGTAAAACGGCCTTTATGAGCTTTTATATCTAACGCTATAAATTAATATTTATAGCGTTTTTTTATTAGTCAATCTGCTTAATATATCTCAAATATGCGTTGCGAAGTCGCTGGCTGTTTTCTTCAAAATAGACAGCTGACATTCTATCACGGTTATTATATTGTCTGCTTAGGTTATGCTGTAAACCAATATCAGCCCCCAGCCCTGTACCAAGGTTGTTATGTTCTTCCCCAACACGTGTTTGGACTGCATAGGTAAATTGGTCGATACCACGAACTTGTACATATCCTGGAGACATATCACGCCACAGGGTTAGAGGTACTGCTAAAGCTAATGTTACAAACTGCTCAGATTGTGATGCATCTTCTTCTGTCGACTGCTGGAAACTAGCATCAAGCCTAACATCCCCTAACCAGTGGCTAGTGGTTAATTTAAAACCTGTATCGCCTTTTCTAAATTCTCCGGCTTGCGCTTTAAACTGCCAGTCCCATTCCGGCACCGATATTTGATAATTTCCCAAGGTGGTTGCACGATCTGCTACTACTCTTCCTTGTTCATCCAGCTCATCTTTGTATCTAAATTCACTAATCTCGAAACCCAAGCTATTGCGCCCACTCTCAGAAACCCATTGACTTTCATTGATTAGGCCCACATAACCACCATAAACGTAACCGCCTGAAAACTGGGTCATAATATTAAAAGGTATTTGAAATGCTTGATGTAATAAAACCCGATCTACTTTATTTTCGAAACGACTATTCTGCCATATTGCTCCATCATCATAATCATCACTATTTGAGACAGGTAATAGGTGACGAAAATCAACGGCAGCACCTTTCCAAAGAGGGGTGTAAATATTGGTAGCTAATGCTAAAGAGTAGTCATAGACTCCATATTCCGTTGCATCATGATGACGTAAAGCAGGTGAAAGGATCACCTGAGTACGGCCAAAGCCAGATTGTTCTTTCTCATCAAACCAGGTTACTTTTTGATAAGCAAGCTGTACATTACTGCTCTGAAACTGCAGATCTTTGCAAGCTTCACCTGTTTTAATAAATTCGCGGTAACAGTTTGCAGATGCCGTCACTTTGAAAACAGGAATATCATGAATTAAGCTGTACAACTCTATATTTTGGAGCGATTCATCAATTCCTAAATCAGTAAACAGGCCCTTGCCTGTATAGCTTGAGATAATACCTAACGCTACCCCGATACCATCAAGCTGGTTTTGGTTATAACGACGGTTCTCTAACGCAACAAAGACTTTACTGTCATTGTAAGCGATCCTTATATTTAAAAAACCTTCATCTTTTAATGCTGTTTTCAAAGCGCTGAGATTTGCAGAGTCACTTTTTTGCTGTTCAATGGCGATTAAATCTAGTGTTGTAAGATACTCTTTATTTGTAACGTCTGGTGCTTTATTAAAATCGAAACCAAGCAGCGGAATAGAAGCATTAACCGACCAGATATGCTGGTTATTATCAAAGCTGGAGTCATGGCCGGTATGAATTTGATACTGCACTGCTAATTGACTATTTAGCGGTAATAAACCTTCGGGAGTAAATAATTTTGCAGCGCTGTTAACTTGTGAGGCATCGTATTCAGCAATGAGCTGCATAAATGATAACGGCTGCAGTTCAACTAAGCCAAAAGCACCATTCATAATGTCATTACTTAGTTTCGATTTGCCATAACCAGTGCTAAGGCGGACGGGATAATCGCTAAACTCATAATCAGCAACACCATAGACTGCTTCAAAATGATTAGCTGCACCTCCAATATCTTGAACACCAACAGCTATATTGAATCCGGTGTAATCATAAATAAAGGGAAGTTGGTATTTAAAAGAGGTTGAAAGATCACGTATACCACAGCCGCTTTCAAAGTAGAGATTACAATCGTAGGTTTGGGTTACCACTCGACCGCCAACTTCCAAACCTTTAAATAAACCAACACTAAAGAAATGATTGTCAAGTTCGGCAATTTTTTGCTGGTACGGCACACCTCTGCCATATAAATAGGAGAAATCACCGCGATCCATTACTTGTGCATTAGGAGTTAATAAACCACCGGTAAAGCTTTGCGATGATAATAAATTGTCCATACCTTGTGCCTGCATTACGGCAGGAAATGAACAACAGAATAAGATTGAATAAATTATTTTAGAAAATCGCATATAGGGAAACTCAGAAATAAAATAGAAAAAAGGCACTCGAAAGTGCCTTAAATTTAGAGATAGTGATTAAGCACCTGTGGAGTCATCGGAGCCGCCGCCAGTACCACCAGTACCACCTGTTGGTGGGGTTTCTGGATCTACTGGAACTGCTGTTTCAGGATCAGGTAATGTAACCGTAACCGTTGGATCTGCAACTGAAGCATCAACTGTCGATTTAGGAATTTCTAAGAAAATAGCAGCCCCCGTTCCATCAGCCGTACTTGATGGATAAAGCGGATAGGTTGTTAATACTGTTGCTGATATTGCTTCCGCTGCAGCGCTTAATTCTGCGGCAGTTGCACTCGTATCGGCATTTAGTATTGTATCACTTAGCACTGCTGTTGTTGCCAGTAATTTTGATTTAGATGCGGCTGGTAAAGATGCGGCAGTTGCTTCGGTATTAAGTAATAAATCTGAAAGTGAAACACCGTCATTTAGAAGTGATTCTAAACCTAAGTCCGTAAGAACTTGAGTTGCAGCCGCTTCAGTATAGGGATCATCACCTAATGATTTAGCAATTAAAGTCGATAAAGGTGTCCCAGTCGTTAAGCTACCAGCAACAGACATACCTTTAGGAACAGTGTAACTAACACCTGTCATGCTTTTACCGTTTGACATATCAACAGAGTTTGTCCGTGCAACAAATAAAAGAGAGCAAGTCTCAGGTGCTGTCACAACAGTTGAAGCGCTAATATTTGCCTTACCGTATCCATCCGTCACGCCCGCAGTACCTGTTGTACCATCGGTACAAGAATACGAAACATCCATATTAGCAACAGCAGGATCGAATGCCTGCGTATTATGTACAGCTTCGCCACCACTCCCAAAACAGCCACCAAGTAATGCACTGGCGATCAATGTAGATAAAATTTTATATTTCACTTTGCTTCCCTTACTTAAGTTAATTTAAATTATATGTAAGAAATTAACGTTTAGCTGTTCTTTATAAATGACACTCACGCACTAAAAGATAATTTTGTACACTACTTTTGATATTTTGTTGGCTCGATAATCGCACATTAATTCATATGTTTCAATTAAAGAATTAGCATTATTAAAACGGCTAAACACCGTTAAAAACAGCACCTTCCGTGCTAGAACATTATAAATCTTAGATTCAGAATCTGAAATAAACAACAAATTAAATTGATTTGCTTCTCAATTTTAGATTTATTACCTATCTTTGCACGATGGGAAGTAATGACGATATATTCAAAGAAATAGCAGAAAGTAAGGACAGCCAGTGCACCGAGATAAATAACAAGAAGGTTAAACACGAAATTCCTTAGTTTGAGAAGAGGCAAAAAAGTGAGAAAAAAGTGACAAAAGCAATAAAAAGTGAGGAGAGTCAATCTATTTTGACTGAATTTGCAATTTACATTTGCGATATAACCTGTATTTTTATTTGCCTGTGCTGCACTTGAGCACAGGCAATGATATTAACTTTATAATGATTATTTTAACCGCATTTTAGCTGAATACATTTTATGCTTCTCTATAAATCTGAATCAACTTAGAAGGTCTGTTTCCTCTATTTCAATAACTCCTGCTAAGCAGAAAGTGAGAGCATACAATAGTTATTAAATCATAAGCATGCAGTCAGGGACTTGTGTTTCACGAGACTGAGTCATAATGACCTACTAAAAATGCAGCAACAATGCATAATCAAACCAGCATAAGGCAATTCCCTACTTTTCATTTGTAAACAACATGTTTGCATTATATTTAAATTTGTGCGACGGATGATTCACAGAAAACAAAGCCATGTAATTCAGATGGTTACATTACATCACCGAACACCTGGATACTTTAAAAAACAATGATGATACGGCGGGATGGTAAGAAATGGATCCCATTGACTGGACACACAACCTAGTTTCTTAAGTGATCAACCCAAGTTATGTGGCGAACCTTTGTCTTGCAAAATAAACCTGATCTGGTGTTAGGTTGTCAAGACTCTGATGGTATCGCTGCTCGTTATAAAACACTATATAGTTACTAATTTCAAGCTCTGCTTCCTTTGGCGTTTCATAAGCCTTTAAATAT
>NZ_AUAM01000062.1 GCF_000428725.1 Psychromonas aquimarina ATCC BAA-1526 | reverse complement strand
ACCTGAATAGCACGCTGCTTCATTAATGCAGACATACGTAAACCGTTACGTGCGTATTCCATAAACATCAGGAATGTTGCGCCGTAAGGAACAAAACCTTTGTGCAGCGCCATACCGTTAATGATCGCTGACATAGCAAATTCACGTACGCCGTAATGCAGGTAGTTACCAGATGCATCATCTGCTGTAATGGCTTTAGTACCAGACCACATAGTTAAGTTAGAAGGCGCTAAATCTGCAGAGCCGCCAAGAAGTTCAGGCAGCATAGGAGCAAATGCTTCGATACAGTTTTGTGATGCTTTACGTGTTGCGATATTTGCTGAATCAGCTTGTAAATCTCTGATGTACTGGTTTGATTTTTCAGCCCAGTCGGCAGGCATTTCGCTGTTGATACGACGCTTGTATTCAGATGCTAATTCAGGGAAAGCAGATGCATAAGCTGCAAATTTCTCATCCCAGGCTGCTTCTTTTGCCTGACCGTTTTCTTTGTTGTCCCAGCCGGCGTAAATATCTGCAGGAATTTCAAAGTCACCGTAGTTCCAGCCTAATGCTTTACGTGTTGCCAGAATTTCATCAGCGCCTAGTGGAGCACCGTGACAGTCGTGTGTACCCTGTTTATTTGGAGAACCAAAACCGATAGTTGTTTTACAGCAGATCATTGTTGGTTTAGTTGTTTCCGCTTTAGCTGCAGTGATTGCCGCTTTAATTTCATCGCTGTTATGACCGTCAACAGCAATAACATGCCAGCCGTATGCTTTGAAACGTGCCGGCGTATCATCTGTGAACCAGCCTTCAACTTCACCGTCGATAGAGATGCCGTTGTCATCCCAGAATGCAATCAGTTTACCAAGACCTAAAGTACCCGCTAAAGAACAAGCTTCATGGGAGATACCTTCCATCAGACAGCCATCACCTAAGAAAGTGTAAGTATAATGATCAACAATATCGTGACCTTCACGGTTGAACTGCGCAGCTAAAGATTTTTCAGCAATCGCCATACCTACTGCGTTAGTAACACCTTGTCCTAGAGGACCAGTTGTTGTTTCTACACCCGGTGTGTAGTCGTATTCCGGGTGACCTGGAGTTTTAGAATGCAGCTGACGGAAAGATTTAAGATCATCAATTGACAGATCGTAACCCGACAGATGTAATAGAGAATAGATCAGCATTGAACCGTGTCCGTTAGACAGTACAAAGCGGTCTCGGTCAGCCCACTGCGGGTTAGTTGGATTGTGGTTTAAGAAATCACGCCATAATACTTCTGCGATATCAGCCATACCCATTGGTGCTCCTGGGTGACCTGAATTGGCTTTTTGAACGGCGTCCATGCTTAGGGCTCGAATTGCGTTAGCTAGCTCTTGACGAGATGGCATCTGTTTCTCCTGGTCTGTTGAGTTGTGTATATAGTTAAAAAATTATAAACATTTAAATGTCAGCCTATCCGAACATCCTGTAAATATGATCAGGAAATAATTCCCTGCAGACATGCTGTGAATTGATTAATTGAAATTAGTTTATTTATTAAGCGGTGCAGAAAATGAGATCTAGATCGACCCAATCGTTATTACTTTCATCTTCCTTGTTGTGTTTACAAAACGTGTGGTTTTTTGTCGCGGGCTAATATCTGCGTTTAAAAGTGCTGAAAAATCAGGCGAATAGAAAGTACGATAGTGGTCAGGCTGGCGGGACCGAATAAATTGAATTTATAAGAAAAAAGAAGGGAGGGAGAGGGGAAAAAGTAAGTGAGTAAGCAGAAAGCCTGGGTACTCACTTATTTTTCAGTACTGCTATAATTCTGCACCTAAAAACGCATGCGGCAGCAGTTCAGCAATGGTGAAACTTTCCACATCCGATTCAGATGCGTAACAGTAAACCTGCGCATCATTAGCAGACTGTTCTGCAATAACCTGACGGCATGAACCGCAAGGGTAAGCTTTTACCAGTAACTTCTCTGAATTACGGCCTAGTACATGTACTTCTTTAACATCGCCGATTTTTGCACCTTCTGTTACTGCTGTCTGCAGGGCATTTCGTTCCGCACAGTTGGTTGTCGGGTAGGCCGCGGATTCTACATTAACCCCTTTATAAACCTTATTATCTTTTGTAACAACAATTGCCGCTACGTTAAAACCAGAGTAAGGAGCTGACGACATATCCAGCAGTGTATTTAATTCATTGAAGTAGTTCATATTTTCATAGTCTCTTTATATAAGTATGAGAATCGTTTTCGGACTGTTTAACAAAGCCCATCTTCTCAAGATAAAAGCAGTGCTCGTCATTGTCGGCAAATGCTTTTAATGTATTGATCCCTTTGGCTTTAATAAACTCAGGGTGGGTATTATAATAATAACTGCCGAGTTTAAAGTCGCGGTATCTCGGGATAACGTAATCCAGCATAATTGTAAAAACACCATTTTCTTCTATTTGACCGGCAAGCAGCCCGGCAATATTGTTATCACGTAACATATAAAATGATGCTTCGGCTTCTTTCAATTTTTCCAGGTTGATCTGTTTTTCAATATCATCTTGATTAACGCTGATAAAATGCTGGAAATATTCTGAATTATTTGAAGCTGAAATTATTTTGAATTCTTCTTTGCTGTTGTACATCTGATAAAGATAATAAACATTGATACCCGCAATGCAGAGGTTCATCAGCATGGTGGGGGCTGAACCTATAAAATAAGCAAAGGAGGCGAAAAGCAGACAGCCTATAAAGTTAATCACCCTCAGTTTGATTATTGAACTCATAGTTAATGAAACTAGGACGACCAATGAGGCCAAATATCCATACCACTCTACCCAGTCAAATTCCATAATAACTCTCCTTGAGGTCTGCTTTGCAAATATACCCGTTCCATGGGTATATCTTAGTCTATTATCTATATTTTATTGCAGGTCCTGTAAGCGTATACGACGATAAACCTGTGTTTCAGATTCAGGTTTATCCGCTGCGCAGATAATCGCACGCTGAATAGCACGTTCAGCTTCAGTAAACCGCGCTTCTGTGCGGGCATGGATTATTGCCAGTTGAAATAAACTGGTTCATAGCGGCTGCATAATAAATGCTGTCAGTTGACTTCATTCTAACTTCAGAAATACCTGCACGATAAATAGGTGTTTTTGGCGGGGTTTTAAAGGGTTTTAGGCAGATAGAGTTTTTACAGCCGTAATAACGTCTGCACAGAATCTAAAGCAGTAAAACAGTTTGAAAAGCCGCAGCGCTCTGAATGAGCACCTACTTAAGGAATTGATGTGATTAAATAAATCATATAGGAGAGCGGTTAGCCGCTCTCCCGGATGCATCTGTTAAGTTCTTAGAACTTGTAAGTTGCACTTACGTAGTGGCTGAAGCCAGTTGTGTCTGCACCTGGCCATGCACTTTCGTCTTTCAGACCGTAAACATTTTTATATGCTTTTAGACCGTAACCCAGTGCAAAGCGGTCTGAATGCCAGTAGATACCGTTAAACATGTTACCGCCGTCAGCTGATTTACCGTCTTTTGAATCCATACCGAACTGCCAGTCGATGTAACCCTGGTAAGAGATAAATGAACCGTTTTCAAAGAAGAAGAAAGGTTTGAACCAGTTTGTTGCTGCATGGAAACCATCCCACTCGCTGCGGCCAATTTCATAATGAGCCATTAAGTTTAAACCAACTTTACCTAACCAAGGTACCATCACATCTGAACCAAGACCGATATTAGCATTGTTTACTACGTCATTACCGCTCCAGTTCATCAATGTTGCAATGTACAGCTCTTGTACTGGACCGAAAGACAGATCTTTACCAGTTAAACCGTCAAGAGACATACGTGGTGCAAATTTCATGAACATTTTTTCATTACTGTCAACACCATTTGCTTTCTTTTGTCCGCCGTCTTGGCTTAGGTTGAATACATCAACGTAGCCGTACAGATCAAAGATGCCAGAACGGCCGCCGAATTCCATTTCCAGGTAATCGTGATCTTCCTTGGTAGCACCTTCAGAAGTAGGTATTTCACCAAATGAGTACATTGCATTAAACTGCAGCCATTTGTAGTCGTTTTTATGAGTGTCGCCGTCGCTGTAATCAGCAGCGAAAGCAGAAGTTGACGATAAAGCCAGTACACTAAGGGCTAAAAGAGACTTGCGCATAGTTATTTCCTTATTAAAGTTTAGTAAATAAGCATCATCAATGATGTTATTTGTTTTATCTATTACTTGCGTAATACTTACCAATCTACCTGAGACGTTTTTGCATGCGGTTTTCTGCCTGCTGGTGCCTCAGATTTCAAGTTCTTATTATTCTGCTACCACAGAATCCAGTGCAATGATTATCATTTCATTGAAACTGTTTTGTCTTTCATCAGAAGTTGATTTTTCACCAGTACGGATATGGTCCGATACAGTTAAAATACACAGCGCTTTAGCGCCTTCTTCTGCTGCAACTGCAAATAGACCTGCAGCTTCCATTTCTACACCAAGAATATTGTATTTTTCTAGTGTATCAAATACTTCCGGCTCTGGCGTGTAGAAGGTATCAGCTGAGAAGATGTTACCAACTTTAGCTTCGATACCATGTGCTCGAGCAGAGTTTACTGCTTTTTCTAGAAGACCGTAATCAGCGATTGCTGCATAGTCATGTCCGGCAAAGCGGATACGGTTTGCTTTTGAGTCTGTTGAAGCACCCATACCGATAACAACATCAAGAAGCTTAATATCAGGGCTTACAGCACCACAGCTTCCTACACGGATCAGATTTTTAACGCCGTATTCACGGATTAGTTCAGTTGCATAGATAGAGCAAGAAGGGATACCCATGCCGCTGCCCATTACTGAAATACGCTTACCTTTATAAGTGCCTGTAAAACCAAGCATGTTACGTACGTCTGTTACTTGTACTACATCTTCTAAAAAAGTTTCTGCAATATATTTAGCACGTAAAGGGTCGCCAGGAAGTAAAACTGTTTCTGCAAAAGCGCCGTCTACTGCATTAATATGAGGTGTTGCCATTGTATCATTCTCCATGTATTTATTTAAAAAGCCGCCTAAAACGTAAAATCAGAGCGTCTTTAGTTACTGCAGAGGTGAAATTAGCCTCTGCAGTTGGTGTTGATATTAATTACTTAAAAATACTTTTACCGTACTCTAGGTCTGGTAAATTATGGTGCTCGGCGATTGTTTGACCGATATCGGCGAACGTATCGCGCAGGCCGACAGGGCCGTTTTTAACCGATTTACCGTGGACAATAACCGGGATATGTTCACGGGTATGGTCCGTGCCGTCCCAGGTTGGATCACAACCATGATCGGCAGTAATGATAAGAAGATCTTCATCACCCAGCTCTGCAAGGATTTCCGGTAAACGTTTGTCAAAATATTCCAGAGCTGCTGCATAACCGGAAACATCGCGGCGATGTCCGAAATCAGCATCAAAGTTCACAAAGTTAGTGAAAATAATGCTCTGATCACCGGCTTGTTTCAGTTCATCTAAGCTGGCATTAAACAGCTCTTCAATACCGTTTGCTTTAGTTGCTTTCGTGATACCCTGAGCTGCAAAAATATCTGAAATCTTACCGATACTAACTACTTCACCGCCGGAATCTTTCATTTTATCAAGCAGAGTTGGTGACGGCGGTACAACCGAGTAATCATGACGGTTACCGGTACGTGCAAAGTTGCTGCTGTCAGTGCCGTCAAACGGACGGGCAATAACACGGCCGATATGGTATTCATCAACCAGTTCACGTGCGATTTTACATAGCTCGTAAAGACGCTCAACACCAAAGCTTTCTTCATGACAGGCAATCTGGAAAACACTGTCTGCAGAAGTATAAAAAATTGGTTTGCCGGTTTTGATGTGCTCTTCACCAAGCTCTTCAAGAATGATAGTGCCCGATGAGTGACAGTTACCTAAATATCCAGGCAGATCTGCACGTTTAACTAATTCATCCAGCAGCTCCTGAGGGAAGCTGTCCTGTTTTTTCTTAAAGTATCCCCAGTCAAATAACACAGGTACGCCGGTGATTTCCCAGTGACCGCTTGATGTGTCTTTTGCTGTTGAGATCTCTTTTGCATAACCGTAAGCAGCTTCAGCTTCTACAGATTTATCTAAACCTGCAGGAAAAATACCTGAGCTTTCTTCACAAGCTCGGCCAAGACCAAGTTTGTTCATATTCGGGATAGTCAGCGGACCTTGACGTCCGTTGTCTGCCTTGCCCTCTGCACACAGCTTCGCAATATGTCCCAGTGTGTTTGAACCGGCATCGTTGAACTGACTGCCGTCAGGGCGTGTACCGGTAAACTGCTCTGCATCTGCTGATGAGCCGACACCGAAAGAGTCAAGTAATAAGATAAGTGTGCGTTTCATTAGTAAGCCCCTTTTTCTACTGTTTTATCTGTTAATTTTAATTCAGTTAACAGGCCTGTTAGTAGGCTTGAAGCACCGAAACGGAAATGGTCTGTATTTACCCAGTCTTCACCCATGATGTCACGGGCAAGCTGCATGTAGTCATGTGCTGTCTGTGCATCTTTAACACCGCCGGCCGCTTTAAAACCAACATCAAGCCCAGACTCTTTAATCGCTTCCAGCATTACTCTGGTTGCTTCTAAAGTGGCATTCACAGGTACTTTACCTGTTGAGGTTTTAATAAAATCAGCGCCTGCGTTGATGCAGATCAGACTTGCTTGTTTAATTAGTTCAGGGCTCTGTAATACACCTGATTCGATAATAACTTTCAGTTTTACTTTGTCACCGCAGATTTCGCGGCACGCTTTGATCATGGTTGCGCCAATCTCGCTGTTACCCGACATTAATGCACGATAAGGAAAAACCACATCAACTTCATCTGCGCCGTAGGCAACAGCAGCACGGGTTTCGGCTAGAGCAATCTCTAAGTCGTCATTACCGTGTGGGAAATTTGTAACCGTCGCAATTTTAATGTGCGCGGTATTTTGTTCAGCTAATACTTTTCGAGCAATCGGAATGAAACGAGGATAGATACACACTGCCGCAGTATCGCCGGCTGGTGTGTGAGCATCTGCACATAACTGAATTACTTTTTGATCAGTGTCATCGTCATTTAATGTTGTCAGGTCCATTAGCTGGATACCTTGACGAGATGCTAATTGTAAATCACTCATTATTTAATTCCTTTGATTTTCTTTAGTAAGAGAGCCAGGCTGCTCAGAACTTGCTTCCAAGCGCCTGGAGGTTATACCAGTTACCGTAAATTATCGTTCGTTCAGGGTAACTGGTTGTTTATTGAGAAATTAAGCAACGCTCAGTGCGAAGAAGATACCTACTAGAGTTGCACTCATGAAGTTAGATAACGTACCAGCAAGAACTGCTTTAAGACCCATGCGGGCAATATCAGGACGACGTGATGGTGCAAGTACACCTAGACCGCCAAGTAAGATTGCCATTGAAGATAAGTTTGCAAAACCACATAGAGCAACAGTGATGATTACCTGTGTGTTTGCACTTAGAGTTTCTTTGATACCTACGAAGTCGATGTAAGCAACAAACTCATTCACTACTAGTTTCTGACCTAGTAAGCTGCCGGCCTGCATTGCTTCAGACCATGGAACACCGATTAGGAACGCGATTGGTGCGAATAAGTAACCTAGGATCTGTTGTAGAGTTAGAGCATCAACACCGAATACACCGCCTACAGCACCTAAGATAGTGTTAATTAGAGCGATTAATGCGATAAACGCGATTAACATACCACCAACGTTCATTGCTAAGTGAAGACCGTCAGATGCACCTGCTGCAGCCGCATCAATTACATTTACCGGCTTGCCTTCAGCATCAGCTGCTAGTTCTGCATCAGTTAACTGGTCCATTTCATCTTTTGGTGTATCTGTTTCCGGCTCTAAAAGTTTAGCCATTAATAGACCACCTGGTGCCGCCATAAATGATGCCGCAATCAGGTAATCAAGACTAACACCTAAAGATGCGTAACCAGCTAGTACCGCACCGGCAACTGATGCAAGACCACCTGACATTACCGCGAACAGCTCTGAACGAGTCATTGAGCGGATAAATGGTTTAACAACTAACGGTGCTTCTGTTTGACCAACAAAAACGTTAGCAGCCGCTGACATAGACTCTGTACGACTTGTACCCAGAGCTTTCTGTAGTGCGCCACCAAAGATTTTGATGATGAACTGCATAACACCCATGTAGTAAAGTACAGCCATTAATGAAGCAAAGAAGATGATGATCGGTAGTACGCGGAATGCGAAGACAAAACCGCCGCCGCCGAATACTTCAAACATTTTACCAGAAACAAGGCCGCCGAAAAGGAAACCGATACCGGCGTTTGCACTGTCGATTACAGCTTGAACACCGTTAGAGATGCCGCCTAATACACTAGCACCAGATTCTGTGAATATAACAATAGCAGGTATCGTTGCTTGTATTGCGAAAGCGCCCCCAACCGTTCTCAGGTTGATTGCTTTTCTATTGCTCGAAAATATCACCGCAATAATAATTAAGGATAGAATCCCTACTAAACCCATAACAATTTGCATTTTAACTCTCCATTTTAGTTTGGCTTGACTTAAGAAAAAATTTTCTGTCCGTCATTTTCATTACTGTTATTTAAATTAGGTAATCTGCTAATGCTGAATCCAAGAATGCATCGGCAGGTTGTTTTTTTAGCTGAAAATAATTACAGACGTTCCATAATCATTGCTTCCAGCTTATCTTGGTCGATAGCAAAATTTCTGATGCCTTCGGCAAGTTTTTCAATCGCCATTGCATCTTGATTGTGCTCCCATAAGAACTGTGCTTCGGTTAATGGTGCTCCTGGTGTTTTGATTTCAGTCGTAGCAGATAATTTTGTGATTACCTCTCCCTGCGTATTTTCAAGCTCTTCTAATAGTTGAGGGCTGATAGTGAGTCGGTCACATCCAGCTAACTCTAAAATTTCACCAGTGTTTCTGAAGCTTGCACCCATTACCACTGTTTTATAACCATGTTCTTTATAGTAGTTGTAGATTTTTGAAACAGATTTTACGCCTGGATCAGATTCTGCTGTAAAGTCACGACCTTCATTTTTCTTATGCCAGTCCATAATGCGGCCGACAAAAGGTGAAATAAGAAATACGCCTGCTTCAGCACAAGCCTGTGCTTGAGCGAAAGAAAATAGGAGAGTTAAATTACAGTTTACACCCTCTTTTTCTAAAATTTCAGCGGCGCGAATACCCTGCCATGTAGACGCAAGCTTGATTAAAATACGATCGTTACTAATACCCGCATCGTTATACATTTTGATCAGCTGACGTGCTTTTGTCAGGCTTGCTTCGGTGTCATAAGACAAACGAGCATCGACTTCTGTTGAAATTCGGCCAGGAACAATGTTTAGAATTTCTTTACCAATATTCACGGCTAACATGTCACATGCATATTGAACTTGCTGCTCTTTCACATCACTTTGTGTCTTTGCGTACGCAACTGCATCATCAATTAAAGGTGCATAACCTGCGATCTGTGCAGCCTTTAAAATTAGAGACGGATTTGTTGTTGCGTCTTCAGGCTGATATTTCTGTATAGCTTCAATATCTCCTGTGTCTGCAACTACAGTTGTAAGCCTGCGTAATTGGTCTAATTTACTATCCATTGAACTAACCTTTTAATAATTAGGTATTTAAATGTTACATGGTGATTTCTCACCGCTATTAGGCTGGTAATTATAAATTCAGCCGATTTTTATTTTTCCTGTTTTTTAATCGTCTATCACAACAAAGCGCTGATATACTGCTGGTAAATCAGGCCTCCCATATACACTCCGAAGATCCCCATAATGCCGGGTAATACTGGTGGAGCTGGTAAAGGTAATTTTAAAAAAGCAAAAATAAGCCCTACTAGACACCCTGCGAATAAGGCCATAAAAATTTGTTGCATGCTGACTCCTTGTCATCCGATTAATTGAAATCAGTTTATTTATTAAGCTACCTTAAAAGTGTGACCTAAACCCCCAGAACAATAATTATTATAATCTTCTTTTGTGGTGTTAACAAAATATGTGGGCTATGATTTTGTTAAACGATTTAGAGGAAGAAATAATGTTTAAACTTAGAACAGACTTTAACTGTTGTAAAACAGTTAATTGCGAAAATTTCGGAGCGGTCAAAAGTAAAGATTATAATTGTATTAACAAAATGTGTGGGCTGTGGTTTTGCTAGACGATTTATAGGAATAAACAATGTTTAAATTTAGAACAGACTTTAACTGTTGCAAAACAGTTAATTGCGAAAATTTTGGAGTGGTCAAAAGTGAAGACTATATTCCGCAGAGCAGACGTTTAGGGTACCTGTCAATCGAGTGTAAATTGTGCGGCAGTAACTGTCCCTGGATAAATAACGAATTAGTTAACGGCATTGTAAAAGAAAAGCTTGATTTTCAGTTTGCCAGAAAATTAACCCACTGCCCTAAATGCCATCAGTATTTTTTCTTTAGCGAAAGAACGGATTCTAAGCTGCACGGTTTTACCTCCGCAGGAACACAGCGGAAAAAATGCTGTGCATGCCGTACTATTTATACTGTGCAGAATTATAAAAATATTGAAGCCCTGAAATTAGTGCTTGCCAGTATTATTGCAAATAAAGAAATACGAGAATCGATTAAAGCAAGCGGCCTGTCGGCCAGACTGTATTATTTTTACCTTGATAAACTTTCCAGCATATTTGCCAATTTCAGCCGCCTGCATGAAGAGGAAGTGATGGAAAGAAGTTACTTAGCGATGCATACAGAAGGCCGGGTTATTAAACTTGATCATAAAAGAGGCATGTACAGCTTAATCACCTCTGAAGTTGACAGCGGCTACATACTGCTGAACAGCAATAATCTGACCAGGCAGAGTGTCGTTGACTATTATATTTATGATGAAAGTGAAAATACCATTATAACATCCAATGAATCAGATAATCTGGAAAATGTCCTGACTAACCGTTATCAGCAGAATATGAGCCGTAATCATTTTGAGCAGTTATTAGTCGGGGAGTTAAAACCGGTTACAAAATGTAATTTAATCTATCCGGATAAATTGGCTTATATTCATTTTCAGTTATTGAATGCTTTCAGCCGTAAAGCAGATAAATATGATCATTATATTGAACACGAAAGTACCCTCAGATCCGGAGCTTTAATGGCCGCTTATGAGGACATCAAAAAGTCTAATGCCGATGTCTATTTTTTTGTGCCTTTTCTTAATTCAAGGGAAAAACTCCAGGGTAAAAAAATCGGCTGGTGGAAGGACCGCTGGTTCAGTAATGAATTAGGAGCTATCTGTCCAATTACTTGTAAATTAACCGATAGTGCAGATATTAAACTTCATCATAGTGACAGTATCGATCTGTTTTATACCTATATTGATCAGCATATGAATAAAGGCATAAACAGTATTAATGTAATTGATCAGCTCTCTGAAATTCACCGCGTTATATTCAACTACTGTGATCTGAAAAATAATACGACCCGGGCAATCACCTTAGGAGTTGCGCCGCAGGTTTATACACCTGAAAGTCTTCTGCAGGATGCTCTGAAAATGATAATGAGCTGAATGACTTTGTTTAGTACAAGCATAGTGTTTTTTTGCTCTAGCTATAAAATCTACAATGAGCACTGCTTTGTTAAGGATAATAAAAGGTTAATAGAGCTGTGACAGACGTACAATGGAGTCTGCTGCTTTAAATAGTGGAAATATCCTATATTTTGGTTGTATTTTTATTGCACATCCTTATATAATTCGCCACCTAAAAATTTACGATTAATACGTGTGGTACTTTGTTGAGTGAAATAATTCATTCAAACAGAGCAGCGACACGGCCCAATAGAGGTTTTCCCTATGAAAAACAATATTCATCCAGAATACAGCGAAATCACAGCAACTTGTTCTTGTGGTAACGTAGTTAAAGTTGGTTCAACAGCCGGCAAAGACCTGACTCTAGATATCTGTGGCGCATGTCACCCGTTCTACACTGGTACTCAACGTGTTGTTGATACTGGCGGTCGTATCGACAAATTCAAAAAACGTTTCGGTTCTCTTTCTTCTAAATAAGCTTTACTGCTTAAATAGAAAGACCCAGAATGATTTTAAAAAGGTGCCTATGGCGCCTTTTTTTATGCCTGCTGGTGTAGTGGCAGGCGTCGTCACAGTATCGCTGATACTGACGGTCGTATCGAAGCTGTTATCCGTACAGAGAAGCAAAAAACGTTTCGGTTCTCTTTCTTGTAAACGGATTAAATAGAAAGACCAGAAACGATTTCAAAAAGGTACCGAATGGTGTCTTTTTTATGCCTGCTGATAAATAACAGCAGGGGCATCACTGGGCTGCTGATACCGGCGGCCGCATCGAAGCTGTTAACCGTAGTGATAAGTAAAAAATATTTCGGTTCTTTTTCTTGTAAACGGCTTAACTAGAAAGACCAGAAACGATTTTAAAAAGGTGCTTTTTTGTTTTTATTACTACAGTAAAAGCAGATTTTAATCTTATAGGAATAAACGGTGCTTTTACGATTGTTTATACTTTTTATTTTTCTGCCCGTGCAGTTATATGCGTCCTGCCAGAAGGTCGACTGGGATCAAACTGTCACACTGAAAAAAATTAATGATGGTGATACGGTCACCTTAACAAACGGGTCTTTAGTCCGCTTTATAGGTATTAATACGCCTGAGATTAATTATCGTGATAAAAGTCTTTCTGAGCCGTTTTCTTTTGAAGCAAAACAATTATTAGAAAAATATATAAAAGCTGGTGATAAGCTGCATCTGGTTTTTGATAAAACTAAGCAGGATAAATACGGGCGGGTATTAGCTTATGTTTATAGCAAAACTGGACGAAACCTGGCACTGCTGCAGTTACAGAGCGGTTTAGCAAAACAGCTTGTGATTGGCAGAAATGACCGCTTCTGGCAGTGTTTTCAAAAAGCACAAAGGCAGGCGCGTATGAGAAAAAAGGGGCTTTGGTCGCTGTCTCTTGATCACAAGTCAGATTCAAGAGACTTCGCTAGCTCATAACCTTCAAGGATGGTTTGTAATTTAAACCATCCTTGCCATAGCACCTTGACAGATGCGCGCCCCGTTCGCTTTGTATCTTTCCAACCGCCCAGCTTTGCTAATTCACTATAAGCCCACCTCATATTGGGAACGGTATCTGGAAGCTTAGTCTTTACCCTTTTTAACCAAAGTAATTTCCATGCCTTTGTTGATAATATTTGCTCGCAACTTGTACTGTCAGCTTGTTCATTGGCAAACTTAAGCTGAAGTAATCTCGTTGCAATAAACCCATTGATAGTAACCAGTCTTTCCATATTATCTTTACTTTGCAGCCTTAAGCTTTCTATAT
>NZ_AUAM01000061.1 GCF_000428725.1 Psychromonas aquimarina ATCC BAA-1526 | reverse complement strand
TTTCAGCTTCTAACTTTTCAGCTTCTAACTTTTCAGCTTGTAACTTTTGAGCTTCTAGCTTTTCAGTCTCTAACTTCTGAGCTTCTAGTTTTTCAGCTTCTAGCTTTTGCACTTTTAGTTTTTGAGCTTCTAAGTCTACAGCTGAATCGTCTTCATCAAAAAGAATTATCTCAACATCTTTATCATTATTTTGTTGTGCTTCTTTTTTAAGAGTTTCAAGCAATGCAGCTTTTTCATCTACTGAAGTTTCTTTTGTTGATTTCTTTCCAAACCAGGAAAATATACCTTTCTTCTTTGACATTAATTAAAAACCTTACTCACAAGCAAATTAGCCTGCTAAAATAGCAGCATATCGCTATATATTACCATCATCTTGCCGGACTAAAAATTATATGGGTAGAAATCAGCAAACTAAATATCAAGAAAAAAGCAGAAAACCGATCAAAGACGGGTTTATTCGCATAATTTCCGGAAAATGGCGGGGAAAAAAACTGCCGGTAAAAGATAAGGAGGGCTTACGCCCGACAACGGATCGCACTAAAGAAACCCTGTTTAACTGGTTAATGCATGATATTCGCGATGCACAGTGCTTGGATTGTTTCAGCGGCAGCGGCAGTTTAGCTTTTGAAGCTTTATCCCGTTATGCAGGTTATACCACTTTGCTCGAACGTGACAAACAGGTTGCTCTACAATTACGAAATAATTTACAAACCTTAAAAGTCGATAATGCCGTTGTCATTGAAACTGACTCAATCAGCTTCCTGCAGCAGACTACGGAGCAGCAGTTCGATATTGTATTTATTGATCCGCCTTTTAACAAAGGTCTAGTACAGCCATGTTGTGAAGCATTAGAAGTAAATAACTATTTAGCTCCGCAAGCATTAATTTATATTGAAATGGAAGTACAGCTGTCAGACCTTGAACTGCCGGATTCATGGAAATTATTAAAAGAGAAGAGTACGGGACAGGTTTCTTACCGCTTATATGTACGGGACTAATAATGAAATATATTATTCCCTTAGCAAAAATAATCATGATCATTGTCTGGGCTGGATTATTAACTAACCTTTTTTCCCTTTTCCGGGACAGAGTGGTCTAGCCTTTAACTTACTGCTGGGCTTTGTATGTATTATGCACCTTATTCAGCTAGTGGTTATTTACAGCGTTTTTTCCAAAAAACTGCGCCTTACTAAGTGTGAAGCTGTACAGGTATTTATCTTCGGACTGTTTAAGCTCTGGCAGATCAAAGATCGTCTGCGCGGTTAATATCAGCCCCGACAAGTTCGGGGCTGATTGTGCAAAATTATTTACAGTGCCCAGGTATCAGCAAAGGTGATCTTCGGGCATGCTGATGCCTTGCTCTGATTCAACAAATTTGCCTTTTGCAGCTAAGAAATCAATCAGATCATCCGCACTTAAGTCACTGCCCATACAGGTATGAAAACGCGCGGTTTCACCAAACCGGGCCACAATATCCGCTTTTAAAGCCGACCTTGTATAAGTTTTTGCACTATCGGCCATCATTTCCATTACCTGATGTCCATGAATTGATTCGCTCATCTTTTTTCCTTTATTACTGTCTGTAAAAAAACAATATAACCCAGCGAACCGGTCAAGTATTGACACAAAACAATTTTTATCTTAAAACGAAAAAGGGCGAGCACAATCTATGTGTTCACCCTTTTATAGTCTTAATATTCATTCCTTTGAGAATTTCCACGCCCTTGTGGTTCCATGACAACAGCTAATCTAAGCTTTTCCCTTTACTAATCCTTTAGCCAGTCCCTTTGTCCATATTATCAATATACTATTGAAACCACTTCTTCCTGAAGGTGTCCTATAATGCTCCGAGCTTTTCCTTTTCAAATCCCTATGAATATCCTTAAATCCCTGATGCAGTTTAATCTACTGCTCTCCCCTCTTCCTGAAGGTCTCCTAAAATCCCTAACGCGGACTAACCTGCCACTTAACCTTCTTCCTGAAGGTTTCCTTAAATCCCTGTCGCTTTATGCAAAACTGCATAACTCTTTGTTTTCCATACAAGCCATTTATCCCTTAACTTGTAACTAAGTATAAATATGGATTGAATATTTATATTAAATCTTTTCATTTAATATTTTCACAATGTAAAGTCAGCCAGGCTGTAAAAATTAACAACCATAAATTCAACAAGTTAAAGTTTATTTATATTTTAATGATGGTTATGACCAATAGATAAAACGCTAATTGCACATAATGAAATGGTCAATCTCTTAGACACAAAAAAAGATCCTAAAAACAAGCGGGAAAAATGAGCAACTCATTTTTCCCGCTTGTTTTTTTATTCCCAGCATTAATAAGACGGCTATTTCACAACCCACTGCCCCGATGCGTTGCGGATATACTGCCCGGCTGGTGTTTTTTTAATTGCTTTCTCACCCGCTAAAATAGAAACCTGCTCCAGAGTCATGCCGTTTTTTTCTGCCATATTATTTAAGATAACCAGACGTTTGCTGTTAATATCTTTAACTAACGCGTTTACCGCTGCCGATTCTTCAACCACTCCCAGCAAGCCGTTCGCCTGTTCTCCCACTAATCCCTGCTCTTTAGCATCAGATAAGTCTAAAGCTGATACAGAAAAACTCAACATCAGCATAACCATCAAAAACAATTTTTTCATTTTATCTCCTAGACTTTTTATTACTTTAAAATAGGCCGCTGTCTTCACTAAAGAGCTCATCTAACTCTTTATCTATTTTAACTCGAATTTCGTGATCAATTTTAACATTTAAATTAATTGTAATAGGCTCATCGGGCATAGCCAGCTCTATTCGTGGTGTACATGCCGTTACAGTAAAAAATAACGGTAAAACAAGACTCAATTTTTTAAGCACTAATACCTCTCCTTTATTTGCCGTACTAATTCATCATTGAAGCGCAGGCTTTGAAGTAATTTAAGAATATTTTCTTTATGAGAATAATTAAAAGTAATCGGCTGAGTGCCGCTAACCGTCGGATTAATACCTTTAATCTCAACTTTCAAATCACTTTCACCGTCACTAGTATAACCTATCACTGCCTGCAAAGTATCAAACTGAAAATTTGACAGCAGCTGCATGGTAAAAGAAAAAGCAGGGTTTCCACTACTCATAGCTGTAATTACTGTATTTTCAGGTACCTTAATATAACCGCCAGGTGCCCTGGCAAAAACCAATCCCTCAGCAACCGTCGGACCACTTTTATTAAGTGACAGAGGAAGCATACCGTCAAGCACGCCTTTCCCCTTTATTTCCGGATAACTGCTGTATTTAATCACTTCACTTAAACTTATACCGGAAATAGCTATTACAGCTTTACCGGGAGGTGTTAACTGCAGATCATCAAAATCTACACGCCCGCCTAATAAACGCGCTTTAAAATGCTGTATCAGCGGATCACCCGCATTAATCTGCGCATCTAACTGTAAAGCCTGAACCGGTATTCCGACAAATAAACTGTCTATTTTTAACTGCTGTTTATCCTGGTTAACAGTGACCAGGTTGTTGTTTATGGAATAATCTAAATCACTGCTGAAATTAACTCCGTCAAACAATACATTGCTCTGCTCTCCCGATAACGACAAAACATTTACACTGCTCTGCAGCCGCCCGCTGTTTGTCTTTAAATCGTAATCAGCCGACATCTGCAGTTTTATCTCTCCAGACTTAAGCAGCACAACTTCAAGATCTGTTATATAGCGCCCCAGTGAGTCAATTAATATTTTCGCAGAAAGTGTATTCTCTGCAATATCAAAATGTACTTTCTGCCCGCTATAAGAGCTGTTTCCTGAAATTGTCTGATTCAGTGATGAAAGACTCCAGTCTGCTTTAATATCTGCAACTGTGCCCCGAGGAGCCAAGGTCATAAACAGTGAAGGCAGCTTTTGAGTATCAATACGAATACGTCTGCTTTTACCGCGTGGTACTTTGCTCAGCAGTGCACTGGAGCCGATCCGCAGATGTAAAGGCAGTGCCTTAATATTTAACTCGGGGGACAAATTGATTAATGCCGGAGCGGCCAGCTTAAGTTTAATATAACCTGTTTTCCACTCCTGTTGTTCAGATAGGGGCAGTGTAACTTTTTTTAAATTAACGGCCAGTTCATTAACAACGGCCTGTCGCTTTAATAACTGTAATTCACTGGTTAATCTGAATTCAGCCTGCTCTGCATAGTTGTTCGCCAGCATTCCTGCCCAGTTAACTGACAATCCCCCCTGCTGCCAGTGATTTAAATTACTTTGATAATTGATTTCTAAGGCATTATTCAATAAAGGTTTAACCTGCTCGCTGATATTTACATAATCTGCGACCAGATCTAAAGTAACAAAACCATCTAAAGTTAAATCTCTGCTGTTTAGATCGAGTTTTATATTAACTTTAAGTAATTCACCCGATAGAGTAATCAGCAGCTGCTGTGCAGTTTTATTAACCTGTAAGCTGAAAGAGAGTTTTTTATTAATAAGCTCTGAGTCTAAATTAACGGATTTTATACGCAGATTACTTTCCGGAAGCAACTTCAATAAGTTAAAAAACTTATGCAGCTGCAGATCGATATTCTTTTTAAATTCTTCTGGCGACGGGGAGCTTTTAACAGTGGAGGGAGTCGCGGGAGGTGACTGACAATTTAAATCCCAGTCAATTAAAGCAATATCTGTATTTACACTGTCCTGCTCTTTGAACACTTTAATATCAACAAGCTGGTTCTGCGGACAGTACTGATCCGGCTGAATACGTTTTATATTAGAGGACAAAAGAGCAAGCCAGGAGAATAACGGCTTGTCCAGCGTCTGAGCAGAAATAACAGGACTGCAAAGCAGAAGTAAACAGCTAAATAATAGAATTAAATTAGAGTTTATTCTGCTCAGTAATCTCACTCTTATTTACTGTCCCCACTCGATGATACCATCAAGTTTTTTACCGTCTTCACTGACGATTAACCATTTAATATGTTTTTCGCGCATAATCTCTTCCGCTTCAGTTAAACGCACATCAGGAGAGATAAAACACGGAGAGCCGTTCATTAACTCATGGGCCGCGCACTCATTAATACTTTTACCTGAAATTAAGAATCTACGCACATCACCATCGGTGATCACGCCCTGCAGCTCATTATCTTTCATTACCAAAGCAAGACCGGTACGTGTCTCAGTCATCACCATTAAAGCATCGGTCAGAGATGTCTGCAGCTCCACCAGCGGGAGATTATCGCTGCGCATCTCGTTTTTAACAAAAGTCAGTAAACGCTTACCTAAACTGCCTCCCGGGTGAAAACGGGCAAAATCCATCGGGCTGAATTGATTATCTAAGGTTAGAGTTGATGCTAATGCATCACCAATCACCAGCGTCAGGGTCGTTGAAGTAGTCGGCGCTAAATTATTAGGACAGGTTTCTTTTTCCACACTCGCATCTAACACTACATCTGAATTTTGTGCCAGAGTCGAACTGCAGCCGCCGGTTATAGAGATTATTTTATTACCAAAGTGCTGAATCGACGGAATAATTTTTAATAACTCATCTGTTTCACCGCTGTAGGAGATAAGCAGCAGTAAATCATGCTTAGTGATCATGCCTAAATCACCATGAAACGCTTCACCCGGGTGCATAAAAAATGAAGGGGTACCCAGCGAAGCGAGTGACGCAGATATTTTTTTACCTATATGCCCTGATTTTCCCATTCCGCAGACAATCACTCGTCCCGTACAGTTTTTCATTAAAGCAAGCGCCTGCAGGTACTCATCGCCAAGCTGTCTGCTGTGCGAGGACAGCGCGGCACTTTGTACATCAAAAACAGTCCGCACTTCTTTAAGTAACTGCTCAGTGGATAATGAAAACGGTGTCATAAAAGATCCTATAGGCAAAGAGTATTAGCTGATGAAGTTGGCTGAAAAGAGGAAAATGGTCGGTATGAAAGGATTCGAACCTTCGACCCCTGCTCCCCCAGAGCAGTGCGCTACCAAGCTGCGCTACATACCGACTGAGTTGCAAGTCTAATAATTTAGAGATGATATGCAACATAAAGTTAATAAAAATGGAAAAAAATTACTGTTTTTTCAGGATATTAGTTTTTACTTGTCATTTATCCGTAGTGAACGATATTTTTTTAACTCGTCTAATAACCACTCGCCGCTAAACTGCTCTTTTTCTCCTGGACAAAGAATGGTGTATTTTGAGCCGGAAATAACACTTTGAGTCGCAGAATATTTGATAAAGTCTTCGCCTGATTTTATATTATCCGCATAATAATCATATTTTTTCTGGATATGCTCGCGAGCCTCCGCCCCTTTATGCTCTGAGCCGTTACGATTATAGATACACTCGCTTTGAGCGATAAAATTAAGCAGGTGATTAATTTCATCGATACTTGAAGCCGCAGCTGAAAAAGATAAAACAACAGCAGACAGCAGAAAAGTCAGTTTCTTAAATATACTCATTTACAGTCTGCTCCCTGATAACCAGGATCATTTTCCAGTTTCAGTGACTCAACATTCTCAAACCCCAGATCCTGTGCGGAGCTTAAATCAGATTGCCCAATCAGATGAAGATTAATATCAGTTGTACCCGCACCGCACATAGCAATTACAGCCAGATTTGTTAAAGAGCCGCACAAACTCGCTCTTACTTCAATTCCCTGTTCATTTAGTAATAGTGCAGTTTCAGCCGCAGTTTTACCACTTGATTCACATTGAACGGCACCGCTGTTGATATAGATCGTTACAGTATTTTCATCATTAGACGTGCTGACACATGCGCTCAGAGTTAATGCTAATGCAGCAGTTAATAATTTTTTCATCCTTTCCACCTTATTTTTCAACAGTTAAAAACTTGATCCCGGCTGCAGTAAAAAAGCAGTTTCCTGCTCACTAGACAAACGGCTTAAAATTTTATTACGATGCGGATAACGGCCAAACTGTTCAATAACCCGTTTATGCTTTAACTCAAAATCATAGTTAGCCTGTATTCCGTTAGCCTTGAACAATACAACCGCCTGCTGGTGAATTTTTAATGATTCGCTGTGCATAAAGGGCATATACAAAAAACTACGCTGAACTGCATTTAATTCCTTATCCGCTCCGCTGCTTATCGCTTCCTGCGCTAAAACTAATGCTAGGGCATCCTGGGCAAAAGCCAGCGCTGAATCCCGAAACATATTACGAGAGAATTGATCCAGTACGATAATCTCAGCTAAACGTCCCAGCGCTGTGCTGCGCCAGTCAAATAACTCTCCTGCACAAGCCTGTTTATGCAGGACGCTGAATTTATCTGTGATCAACTGATCGAATAACGGATCTTTAGTCCACCATTGAGCGGCAGTGGTTTCTTCAAACCAGAACTTTAAGACATTATCAAACATTACTTTTCCTCACCAGCAGCACAATACAGCTAAGAATAAGACATAAATGTTTTTATAGCATTAAAAACAAAAATACCCGCCGAAGCGGGTATTTTAAAATAAAACAGATATCTTTTTAAACTGAGAGGCAGTCAAACTCAACCAGCGTATCTACATCAGCATCGTAATCGACACCTTCAATACCGAAACCGAACAGTTGTAAAAACTCTTCTTTGTATTCTTTGTAGTCTGTTAAGTCGAACAGGTTTTCAGTTGTAATAGAAGGCCATAAATCTTTACAAGCCTGCTGTACATCATCACGTAACTCCCAGTCATCCAGACGCAAGCGGCGCGCTTCATCGGTCACTGGTGTACTTGCATCTTCTTTATAAAGCTGCGCAGTAAACAGACGGTGAATCTGCTCCATACAGCCTTCATGAAGACCCTTCTCTTTCATGATTTTAAATACCATAGAGATATACAGAGGCATAACCGGAATTGCAGAGCTTGCCTGTGTTACCACACTCTTCTGCACAGAAACATAAGCTTCACCATTCAGCGGTGCAAGCTGTGCCTGAATAGCTGTAGAAGCACGGTCTAAATCAATTTTAGCCTGTCCTAAAGCACCGTCCCAGTAAATCGGCCAGGTCAGCTCAGTACCAATGTACGAGTAAGCAACGGTTTTAACACCTTCAGCTAATACACCGGCTTCAGCTAATGCGCTTAACCATAGTTCCCAGTCTTGTCCGCCCATTACTGTTACAGTATTAGCAACTTCTTCTTCTGTTGCAGGTTCAACAGAAGCTTCAATGATACAGTCTTTGTTAGTATCAATCGCAGTTGAAACGTATGTTTCACCGATAGGTTTCAGGCTTGAACGGATCACTTCGCCTGTATCAGGCATTTTACGAACCGGCGCGGCAACTGAGTAGATAATCGCATCAATCTGACCTAAGTCTTCTTTGATCAGCTCAATGACTTTTGCTTTAATTTCATGAGAGAAAGCATCTCCATTGATGCTTTTCGCATATAAGCCGTCTGCTTTAGCTTGTTTTTCAAAAGCGGCACTGTTGTACCAGCCGGCAGAGCCTGGTTTACGCTCTGTTGCCGGTTTTTCAAAAAATACGCCGATTGTTGATGCATCGGATCCGTAAGCAGCCGCGATACGTGAAGACATACCGTAACCAGCTGAAGAACCGATCACTAATACACGTTTAGGACCGTTTTTAATTTTGCCTTGTTGTTTTGTGTATTCAATCTGCGTTTGAATATTCTTTTCACAACCAACTGGATGAGTTGTAGTACAAATAAAGCCGCGAATCTTTGGTTTAATGATCATAATTAAAGCTCTTCTCTTATAGGTTTAATGTTATTAATTAAACACGTTTTATTGTTAAGTCTGCGTAATATACCCGTTACACTTCAATATGCAAAATCAGCAAGTCGAGAGACGGGTATATACACCGTTTTCAATCTGCTTAAGCGCAGTTAATGCTTAGCGATTTCAGGAAGCTCTCCGCTGAGCCCCATCGCTTGTTTTATAAATTGTTTTTTTAGCGGTTGAACCTTATCAGCAAACACTAAAGCGATATCGCGCAGCGTTTTCTGGACAGGATTATCCCCTTGAAACAACTGTTTTAACAGCTCCATTGAAGCAATCATCTGGGTAGCTTCAGTTTTACGCCAGCGCTCAAAAAAACGCAGGTTTTCATGCAGGCCGATATCCTTACCCGCTTCAATATTCTCACTAATGATCTGCCCGAGACTAACCGCATCTAATAAACCAAGATTCGCTCCCTGACCGGCTAAAAGGTGAATGGTATGGGCGGCATCACCGATTAAAGCAATACGATGTCTGGCAAAATCCCGCGCATAACGCATGGTCAGAGGAAAACTAAAACGCGCTCCCTGCACTTCACACATTCCTAAACGGTTATCAAAGGTGCGGGTTAACTGTTTATTAAACTCAAGTTCAGACAGATCCTTTAACTGCAGCGCTTTCTCAGGAGGTAGCGACCAGACAATTGAACAAAGATCTTTTTCAAAAAGCGGCAGAAAGGCCAGAGGGCCGTCAGGCGTAAAGATCTGTCTTGCACAGTTATCATGTGCTAAGTCTGTTTTAACCGTCGCCACCAGCGCATGGTGATTATAATCCCAGCGAGTTAAAGGAATATCCACTTTATTACGCAGCCATGAATTTGCACCGTCGGCCGCCGTCACTAACTTGGAGGTCAAAGTTTTCCCGCTGTTTAACGTCAGCCAGGCTTCACCGTCACCAACAGCAATATGACTAATTTGATCCGGTGAATAAAAAGTGACATTTTTCTGCTTTTGTACACGTGAAAGTAATGCCGACTGGATATGATCATTTTCAATAATATAACCAAGTTCCGCAAACTCTACCTGCTGTGCATCAAACTCAATTTTTCCAAAACTGTCTTTTTCCCAGACCTGCATGCTGTTATATGCAGTAATACGTTCACTGTTTAACTGCTGC
Source organism: Psychromonas aquimarina ATCC BAA-1526 (assembly GCF_000428725.1). Classification (GTDB taxonomy): domain Bacteria; phylum Pseudomonadota; class Gammaproteobacteria; order Enterobacterales; family Psychromonadaceae; genus Psychromonas; species Psychromonas aquimarina. The sequence goes on along the minus strand of NZ_AUAM01000061.1, from coordinate 4,659 downwards.
CAGACATTTAAATTCTGCAGAATTTGTCTGCTGGCATAACTTAGCGCACTAACGCGGCTGGCCGGCTCTTCTGTAAGGATCGGCGCTTCACTGCTTTCAATCAGTGCAATTGATAAAGGGGTATCCGCAAGAGAGGCTGCTAATGTCAGTCCGACCATACCTCCGCCGACAATCGTTAAGTCATATGACTGCATCATTATTCTGCATCTCGATTTAATAAGCTAAACTGGCCTTTCGCCTGTTTAATAATAGGGGTTGATAAATCAGGTAAGAGACTCATCGCCTGTAAAGCAATATTCCGCCCGATAATAAACGGCCAGCTGCTGTTACTGAAAATACGCACAGTTGAATCGGTAAGGCTGATAGTCTTATGATGATCTGCTTTACGCAGGCGCCAATACTGCTCAAGCATCTGATAACTGCCGATCTGCTTTTTACTTTCCACTCGGCTCACCTGCGAAGCTAACACATAGAGATCCCGCATACCTAAATTAAAACCTTGTCCCATCACAGGATGCAGGCAGTGCGCGGCATTACCGATACAAACACCGCGATGGGTCAGCGGTTTATCAGTTTTAATAAGCTTAAGCGGATAAATATCGCGCTTTCCGGTTTCAGTAAAAATTCCTGCTCGATAACCAAATGCCTGCTGCAGTTCAGCGAGAAACTCCTGATCAGTTAAAGCACGAATACGCGCCAGATCCTTATTAGCTACCGACCAGACTAATGAATAACGGTTATCGCTTAAGGGCAGCAGTGCGATTGGCCCGAACTCAGTAAAACGTTCAAAGGCCTTGTTAAAATGCGCTTTAGAGGAGCGAACATTAGCGATAACTGCACTACATCCATAATCAGATATCTGTGCAGGGACAGCCAGCAGCTTACGGGTAATACTGTTAGCCCCGTCGGCGCCGACGCACATTTTCGCCTTGACAACCTGTCCGTTATCTAAAGAGCAGTGAATATGCTCTGAGTGTTTTTCTATATCTATTAAAGACGAACTATACAAACGCTGCAGCTGTTTATACTGCTTCAGATGCTTATTTAAAACTAAACCGATATCCTGAAGCTCGGCAACATAACCAAAGGCCTGGGTTTTATTGTTTTTCTGTAAATCTAATGCGCCAAAATAACCGCGATCTGAAATATGAATATCTTCTATGGGCTGCGCTTTCAGCTGTAACTCATCCCATAAACCCAGCTCAGCAAGCAGATCACATGTGCCGGCACTTAATGCAAGAGTTCGCGCATCAAAACCAGGATGAATAAAATTATTCTGCTTGTCTGTCCGCTGCGGATTCTCATCAACCAGCATTACATCTAACAAGGGGTTAAGCTTTAATAAGGCATAAGCGAGCAGACAGCCCGACATGCCTGCGCCGACAATAATAATGTCGCAGTCCAGCTGCGATGAACTGTTTTTATCCATGCTGTTTTGCATCTGCCATTAACGCTTCAATTTCTGTAATACTTTTTGGTACATCAGCACTTAGGACCTCTGCACCATGCTCAGTTACTAGTACATCGTCTTCAATACGAATGCCGATTTTCATCCACTGCGGATCGACATCAGCATCACTGCCGACATATAAACCCGGCTCAATAGTCACAACCATACCGGCTTCTAATAAACATGGATTTTCAAGCGTACCGTAATCACCGACATCATGCACATCCAGACCGATATAATGGCCGATGCCGTGCATATAAAAGGCTTTATAAACTTCATCTTTAATCAGAGTTTCACTGTCGCCCTGCATCAGACCTAACTCAAGCAGACCGTCAACCAGCTGCTGAACGGCATTTTTATTAATATCAATTAATGCTGCTCCTGGTTTCACCTGACTGATTGCACTTCTCTGTACATCTAACACCAATTGATACAGCTTTGTCTGATGCTCAGAAAAAACGCCGTTTACCGGGAAGGTACGGGTGATATCACCGGCATAACCTTGATATTCTGCACCAGCATCAATCAGAACCAGCTCCCCGTTCTGAAGCTTACGATTATTTTCTGTGTAATGCAGAATACAAGCATTCTCACCACCGGCAACAATACTGTTATAAGCAGTTTCAGGTGCGCCCTGCAGTGCAAATTCATGCTCAACTTCAGCCTGCAGCTGATATTCCCACATACCGGAACGGCAGGCTTTCATTGCACGAATATGTCCGGCTGCAGAAATTTCAGCAGCCTGTGAAAGTAATTCAATCTCATTTTCAGATTTAATCAGGCGCATCTCATGCACTATCCGAGAACTGTCAATAATGACAGTAGGGGCAACAGCCCCTTGGCGCGCTCCAGCTCGTAACTTATTAATCACAACGCTGAGACTTTTATCTAAAGCGGCATTCTGAAAAGTCGGATAAATAAGCGTGCTAAAACCATCCATCAGTTCATAAATATGGTGCTCAAACTCTGCAATATCAAAAGCACTGTCAAAACCCAGTTCACTGACAGCTGCACTTTGCCCTAATCGATAACCATGCCAGATTTCTGCACTTTTATCTTTTTTGCGGTTAAATAAAACCGTTTTACACCTGTCATTGTTTTTTATAAGCACTAAACAGGCACCAGGCTCATTAAATCCGCTTAAATAATGAAAATCACTATCTTGTCTAAAAGGAAATTCGCAGTCATTATTTCGTATTTTTTCTCTGCCGGCAGGAATCACAGCTATGCTGTTATTTTTCATTCGAGTGAAAAACTGTGCTCTACGCTGTTTAAACATACTCATGAATTCTCTTTATTTCAGATAATTTAGTGCAGGGTTTTTGAAACAGGTGCAGGCGGTTTACGGGAAAAAGCATTAAAACAAAGCATCGCCCCTACTCGTAAATATTCGACAATTTCAGCAAAGGCAATTTCAGACTCTTCATCTTCCTGCTCGAAGTCTAAAGACACCTGGGAAATATCGCGAATATCACGGATCAGTTCCTGGATTTCATCAGAGGACTGATTTAACGCCTGCTGCACCATACCAAAACCAACTAAAAAACCCTGCGCCCACTGTGCCATCGCCTCAGCCCGCTCATCAAGCGGCACGTCATCATTCGGCAGCAGCAGGTTAAACCCCATGCCGTCATCGGTAAACTGGTTTACCACCTGCCCGTAAATGGACTCCACTAACTTCTGTGCATTTCTCGGCAGCCCTAGGCCTTCGTTAACTACATCATTAAAATGCGGGCGCCAGCTTTGATCATCAAGTTTTACACCACCACAAACAAGACCAGATAATACCCCGTGCGTTTCAGACGCATTAGTATACAAATCGGCGTCTTCTAAGATCTGAGTTATTTTTTCAAAACTAGGTAATGGTTCTTTACTCATGGGGTTACTCTTTTGTTAAATAAAATATAAAACGACAATACTAACATCCACTGGATCTTGCCGCTAGTAAGTACTTGAAACTTGATAGCTAGGCAGCTATAGTTCGTAAATTATTATCTATTTTTTGAGCTTGCTAACATTATGCCTGTAAATGAATATTTTTACATTTTGAGGCATTCCTGCACAGCAGCGACTTTAACAACTTTCTTTTTTATAGGTTAATTATGGCACATCTCGAAGTCTCTATTTTAGGCCAACAATATAAAATTGCCTGCCCCGATGGTGAAGAGCCAGCCCTGCAGAAAAGTGTCGATCAATTTAACGATAAACTTAAAAGCATGAAATCAGGATCCCGCGCTTTACGCAATGAACAGCTGATCGTAATGGCGGCTTTAAATTTCTGCCATGAGCTGAATGCAGAAAAAGCCAAAAACCAGGCGCATGCAGAAAAATTAAATGAACGTATCCGCACGCTGCAGAGTTCTATTGAAACTGTGCTGCTGACAGATAAAAACAGTGATGAATAATAAACTGTTATTTTTCAGACAGTAAAACCATCAATTTAAAAAAAACATATCAACAGCAAAACAATATCAATCAAGGTTAGCAAAAAATGCTTTGCAAATGACAAAAACAGGCGTAAAGTGTTTTTAACCCTCGGATATCCGCTCATCTTGACTACGTCCCTGAGCCGATAAGCATTACCCTGGTGACTTGGCTTGAATGCTATTGTGCAAGCTCGGCTCGTATCGAGAAGCCTGCGGCAAACACTGAGATACCAACCTTGACCTTCGGGTTCAAGGTCAAAGTCAACAACGGTATCCTTGGGTTACTTACCTCTTTTCCTGAAAAACACTAAGAAACATTAATTCCTTGACCGTCTAATTCAATATTACAGCTAATAACAATAATTCTGGGTTACTTTTCTCTTTCCTACTGAAAACACTAAGAAACATCAATTCCTTGACCGTCTAATTCAATATTACAGCTAATAACAATAATTCTGGATTACTTACCTCTTTTCCTGAAAAACACTAAGAAACATCAATTCCTTGACCGTCTAATACCATTCCGCCTAATTAACTGGTCAGTATCATCCAATCTCTAGTGCACATTTTCATTACTCTTTTACTATCACTTACAAAATCATTCCAAGCATCACATACTGCATCAACTATTGAGTCGTAACCATTAAAGCATCTATTTGCTAAGTGACGCTGGCGAAGCCTGCTCCACACTTGCTCTATTGGATTCAACTCAGGAGAATAAGGTGGAAGTTTTATCACCGTTATATTGTCGAAGTCCGTTTCAATATCATCACTGTGCCATCC
>NZ_AUAM01000060.1 GCF_000428725.1 Psychromonas aquimarina ATCC BAA-1526 | reverse complement strand
GGAATACATTTCATCTGGATTGGTTTGCAGGGCAATATCCAAAGAACCACAAACTTCTTTAATAGAACGATTACGCATCAAGCCCATCATAATAATGAGCCACATAGCTTGCTCTGCGGGTAAGCGACGTCGTCGAATGCTGGCTTTTTGAGTGCTAAATAATGCTTCTTCGATCCATTTAGCATCAATAGCGGTCAATACGTTGTCATATGAATCTTTGTTTTCAAATGATTCATAAACTAATTCCATTTCTTGATTAAACAAAAAAAATCCCCAACCTTAAATAAGATTGAGGATTATGATCTATCTGCAAGATCGTTCAAGTTTTCTTAAACGATCGGCATTAAGCATAATTAGCTGGCTTTTTCTGTGCTGTTTTTAAATCGGATTAAAGGTCGATATTACCAACACGCAGTGCATTCTTTTCAATGAAATCTCTGCGTGGTTCTACATGGTCACCCATTAAAGTAGTAAACAGCTGATCTGCACCAACGGCATCTTCAATAGTAACCTGAAGCATATGGCGGGCATTAGGATCCATTGTTGTTTCCCATAACTGACCCGGGTTCATCTCACCCAGTCCTTTATAACGCTGCAGGTAAAGGCCGCGTTTTGATTCATTCATCAGCCAGTTAACCGCATCAACAAAGCTGTCTACGTCTTTTCTACGTTCACCGCGTTTGATGTATGCACCGTCTTCTAACAGACTTTGAATCTCCGTACCCACAGATACTAATGATTTATAACCTTCTGAACCGAAAAACTCTTCATCAAGAGTAAAGTGAGCATCAACACCGTGTTTACGTACGGTAAAGATAATATTATTACTTAGCTCATCTTCAGACTGAACAACTTCTGAGTCGTAAATTGTGCCCTCTAAATCTTCAAGATTTAATGCAGCCGTCACTTCTTTTGCCCATTCTGCAACAACAGTCTGCTTGGCTAGATCTTCTAAGCTTAATTCCGGCTGGTAGATAAGTTTATCTAAAATAACCGAAGGATAACGGCGTGCTAGACGAGTGATAGTTTCCTGAACGCCGCGGTAACGCTGAATTAAACCTTCAAGTGCAAGTCCAGAAATTCCAGGCGCTTCTGCATTGACATGCAGAGAGGAATTCTCCATCGCTAAAGTGGTTAAATAGGTCTGCAGATCCGCTTCATCTTTGATGTAGTTTTCCTGCTTGCCTTTTTTAACTTTATATAGAGGCGGCTGTGCAATATATACAAAACCATTTTCGATCAGCTCCGGCATTTGCCGGAAGAAGAAGGTTAATAACAGAGTACGGATATGTGAACCATCGACATCGGCATCGGTCATGATGATGATACGGTGGTAACGCGTTTTTTCCGGGTTATATTCATCACGGCCGATACCGCAGCCTAAAGCGGTAATTAAGGTCGCGACTTCCTGTGAAGAGAGCATTTTATCAAAACGTGCTTTTTCAACATTCAGAATTTTACCTTTAAGCGGTAAGATGGCCTGATTTTTACGTGAACGACCCTGCTTAGCACTACCGCCAGCAGAGTCCCCTTCCACAATATACAGTTCAGAAAGTGCCGGATCTTTTTCCTGACAGTCCGCTAATTTACCCGGCAGTCCGGCTAAATCTAATGCACCTTTACGGCGGGTCATATCACGTGCTTTACGCGCCGCTTCACGAGCACGGGCTGCATCAATAATTTTAGAGGTGATAATTTTCGCTTCAGACGGGTTCTCTAACAGAAAGTCCTGTAAGTTTTCACCCATTGCACTTTCAACAATCGGACGAACTTCAGATGAAACTAAGCGGTCTTTGGTTTGTGATGAGAACTTAGGATCAGGTATTTTTACGGAGATAACCGCTGTTAGTCCCTCGCGTGAATCACCGCCTTCAGTTGCTGTTTTATTTTTGTTGTTTTTAACTTTTGCTAATTCGGCTTCCATGTAGGCATTCAGAGTTCGCGTTAAACCGCCGCGGAACCCGGTCAGGTGAGAGCCACCATCGCGCTGAGGAATATTATTAGTGAAACAGAAGATGTTTTCCTGGAAACCGTCATTCCACTGCATAGCAACTTCGACGCTGGTGCCGTCATCATTGTCTACAGAGAAATGGAATACTTTCTGATGTACAGGGTTTTTATTCTGATTTAAAAATTCAACAAATGACTGAATACCGCCTTCATAACAAAAGTGATCAGATTTATCTTCTTCTCGTTTGTCGACAAGCTTGATTGATACACCTGAGTTTAAGAAAGAAAGTTCACGCAAACGTTTAGCTAAAATATCGTAATGAAACAGCGTATCTGTAAAGGTTTCTTTACTCGGCCAGAAACGAATTTCTGTACCAGTCTGCTCTGATTCACCAATAACAGCTAAAGGTGCTTCCGGTTCACCGTGAATATAACTCTGCTGATGAATTTTACCGTGACGTTTAATGGTTAAACGTAATTTGCTGGATAGTGCGTTTACAACCGAAACACCAACACCGTGAAGTCCGCCGGATACTTTATAAGAGTTATCATCGAATTTACCGCCGGCATGTAATACGGTCATTATAACTTCTGCTGCTGACACCCCCTCTTCTTCATGGATATCAACAGGAATACCACGGCCGTCATCGCGTACTGAAACAGAACCATCGGTATGGATGGTTGCTATAATGTCACTACAGTGACCTGCTAATGCTTCATCAATTGAGTTATCAAGGATCTCGAACACCATGTGGTGCAGACCTGTACCATCATCGGTATCACCGATATACATACCAGGGCGCTTACGTACAGCATCTAACCCTTTTAGTACTTTAATACTTGACGAATCATAACTATTCTCAGCCATAAAACTTTCACCTATTCTACTGTAATCTTGCCGTGTTCCACGTGAAACACAGTGCGTTCCTGCCCAAATAATGTCTCTATATCATTTTTTTCAATGACACTGATAAACACTTGAGCATCGGAGTTTGAAATATGTTTTGCTAATATCTGTTGTCTGTTCTGATCTAATTCAGAACTAAAGTCATCAATTAAAAAAACACACTGTTTATTGTTAAAAGAGTTTAAAAATAACCCTTGTGCTAACCGTAATGCATAAACAAGCAGTTTTAACTGCCCTCTTGATAATACATCATTAACTGGCAGGCCGTTGATTTTAAAGCGTATATCTGCTTTTTGAGGGCCGGCTGTTGTATAACCAAGCTGTTTATCGCGGTTAAAGTTAGCTGTTAAATAATCCTGCAGTGATTTATTGTTTTTATCCCAGCCGCAAAAGAACTGACTGGTAATTGAGAAATCAGGTAGAAAATCTGCAATGGTCTGATTTATTAATGGTATTAGTAAATCAAAATATGCCTGACGCTGTCTGCTGATTTCATCACTTAAAAGACAAAGTTCATTATCCCATACTTGGAGCTCATTGTAAGTTTTACATTGCTTTAAAGCTGCATTACGCTGCTTTAACAGCCGCTTTATGCGGGCCCAGTTGTTGTAAAACAGAGGTTCATGATAAAAAACCCCCCAGTCAAGAAAAGCCCGGCGGTTTTTAGGGCTTCCTGAGAGCAGTGCGTAACTTTCCGGGGTGATCAGCTGCAGGGGTAAATATTGTGTTAATGCGGCTAGCTTTTTAGCATGGCTGCCGTTGATTTTGAGTAATGTGTCACCCGTTTTCGATTTCTGCAGCCCGACAGGAACAGACATACCCTCATTATTAAATTCGCTGTAAAGGATGAATTCTTTGTGGTCGTGGGCAATAACACGATTAGTCAGATGAGTGCGGAATGATCGCCCTAATCCCAGAAAATGAATAGCTTCCAGCAGTGAGGTTTTTCCGCTGCCGTTGGCGCCGACTATCAAGTTTATTTTGCGGTTAAAGTTCAGCTCTGCGCTGTTTATATTACGGAACTGATGGATAGCTAATTTAGCTAAAGACATAAACTGAAACTCCTTAAATTTTCATCGGCGGCTTTAAGGGCTTCAGTTTTGTTATAAACGCATCGGCATTAAAACATAAAGTGAGTCATCGCTATCAATAGACTCAATTAATGCACTGTGATCTGAGCTGCTGAATGTTATTTTTACCTGCTCACTTTTAAGTGTATTAAGAACATCCAGAACGTAACTGACATTAAAACCAATTTCCAGATCTGCAGACTGGTAATCAACATCAATATACTCTTCTGCTTCTTCTCGTTCCGGATTATTAGCGGTGATCTGGAGCAGGTTTTCAGAGAGGGTTAAACGTACGCCTCGGAATTTTTCATTAGATAGAATAGCTGCACGGGAAAAGGCCTGTTTCAGTGTTTCACGGCCGGAAATCAGTTCTTTATCACCGTTACGAGGGATAACCCGGCGGTAGTCTGGAAATCTTCCGTCTACCAGTTTGGTGGTAAAGACAAAACCGTTAATAATAGCGCGCAGATTGTTCTGACCGATCTGAATAGTAACATCAGCCTGGTCATTATCGAGTAACTTAACCAGTTCAATTACGCCCTTTCTCGGCACAATAACTGACTGCTGTTCAATACTCTGGTTTAAAGCAATCGCACAGGAAGCAAGACGGTGGCCGTCGGTTGCTACGCTGCGTAGTGTCTGTTCTGATGCTTCAAAGTACATGCCGTTTAGATAATAACGGACATCCTGACTAGCCATGGCAAACTGGGTAAATTCGATCAGTTTTTTGAATTCGACCTGTGCAACTGTCAGTTCAATAATGCTCTGCCATGATTCAATATTTGGAAAATCAGCCGCTGGTAATGAAGACAGCAGGTAACGGCTGCGTCCGGAACGGACAGTCACCCGCTCATCTTTTACCTGAAAGGTAATTTCACAGGGATCCGCTAGGCCGCGGCAGATATCTAACAGCTTACGTGCCGGAACGGTAATCACACCATCCTGCGACGGTTGTTCAAGTGTAACCTGTGCAATCAGCTCTACTTCAAGATCTGTTCCAGTCAGACTTAATAAGTTGTCTTTAACTTCAATTAATATATTACCCATAATAGGCAGTGCCGGGCGTCCGCCGGCGACTGAACCGACTACAAGCTGTAACGGGCGAAGAAATGCTTCTCTGGATATTGAAAACTGCATAATCTGACTTACCTTACATCGACAGTGTGCGAATTAGAATTTTATAATCTTCCTGGATATCGTTATTTTCACGACGTAATTCACTGACTTTGCGGCAGGCATGTAAAACTGTGGTGTGATCGCGTCCGCCGAATGCTTCACCGATTTCCGGCAGACTGTGCTGAGTCAGCTCTTTAGCTAATGCCATGGCAATCTGGCGAGGACGGGCTACGGTGCGGGTGCGGCGTTTTGACGACATATCCGATGTTTTAATACGGTAATGTTCAGCAACCACTTTTTGAATGTTATCAATGGTTGTTTGTTTGGTATGAACCGCCAGCATATCACGCAGCGCATCCTGTACCAGTGAGATAGTGATATCCTGACCGGTAAACTGGGCTTTAGCCGAGATATTGGCAATTGCCCCTTCTAAAACACGTACATCGGTAATAGTCAGACGTTTGGCAATAAAGAAGGCAACATCGTCCGGCAGTTTCAAGCCGCGTTCTTCTGCTTTAGTAATTAGAATCGCAACACGTGTTTCCAGCTCCGGCGGATCAATCGGAATAGATAATCCCCAGCCGAAACGTGTACGCAGACGCTCATCAATACCTTCAATCTCTTTCGGAAAGCGGTCACTGGTTAAAATCACCTGCTGATGCGCATCTAACATCGAGTTAAATGTCTGGAAAAGAACTTCTTGAGAGCGGTCTTTACCGGCAAAGAAATGAATATCATCAATCAGCAGTGCATCAAGTGATGCGTAATATTCTTTGAACTGTTCGATAGTATTATTACGGATAGCATTAATCATATCCTGAACAAAACGTTCAGAACGAATGTAAACCACTTTACTGTCCGGGTTTTCTGCAACAATCGCATTGCCTACGGCATGTAATAAATGTGTTTTACCTAAACCCGGATGTGCATATAAAAATAACGGGTTATAAACATCACCTGGGTTTTCTGCTATCTGCTGGGTTGTTGCGATTGCAAAGTTATTTGATTTACCTTCAACAAAATTTTCAAAGGTGTACTTTTTAATTAAATTACTTTTATGAGCAACACTGTTTGTCTGCACTTCTCCTTCCCATGGCTGAGAAGAATTTGCTGCAGGAGCTGCTGCTTTTAGCGGTTTTGTTTCTGTTGAGTTAGCGGTGCCGACTAATAAACGGATCTGGATCGGCTGCTGCACATTTTCCAGAGCTGCAATCTGCTGGATTTTACTTTCAATAAGATCCATATATTTGTTACGTACCCACTCGCTGGTATATTTATTCGGCGAGTAAAGAGAAAGCGTGGAGTTGTTGAATTCCGCTTGTAAAGGACGTAACCAGGTGCTGAAGTCTCCCGTTGACAGTTCATCTTTTAATTGTGCTAAGCACTCTTGCCAAATTGCGAGGGACATCACTAACTCCAGTTATTAATTTCGGGCGGATAATTCTACCGATAAGATCCGCATTTCGCTAGAAGATCTGTGAATAAATATGTAAAAAAGATCCTTGTGTTTACTTGAATTAGATGCGGGTCTGACAGGATCTTTAATAATAAGCAGAGGTTAACAGGCGGCGGGGATCTATTTTATGTTTGAAGATCGCCTGCTGACTGCTCTTTATTAAGGCAAAATAAACAAAGATCATAGTAAGATCCTTGCTTATTAATTACGCTTCTATATAATCCCCTCACCCAAACTTTCGAGTCTGGATCACAGTTTTAATTATCCTTATGAAGTTAATTCTTTTTGAGGAAATTATTTAATGTGCTTGAAAGAAGCATCTCTGATTGACTTTTGGTCGATCAATACATAGAATTCGCTCTCTTTTTAATCGGCTAACTCTTTTTCTTTATTATTTGTGATTTACTCTATGAGTGATTTACCAATAATAAGCTAAAAATATTAGCTACTGTACAGTACTTAACAATAAGTGGAAAAGAGCATGAAACGTACTTTTCAACCTAGCAACACTAAGCGTAAGCGTTCACACGGTTTCCGAACTCGTATGGCGACCAAAAATGGTCGTGCAGTACTAGCTCGTCGTCGTGCTAAAGGCCGCGCAAGCTTAAGCGCATAATTTACCAGACGTGGTGAATTATTCGTTTTCTCGGGAGTTACGTCTGTTAACTCCCGAAGATTTTCAACCCGTTTTTAAAAATGCTGTTCCAGCAGTTTCTCCACATCTGACTCTTCTCGCACGTAAAAATACCCTAGATCACCCGCGCATAGGAATGGCTATTCCTAAAAAGCATATTAAGCATGCTGTCGGGCGTAATCGTATTCGTCGTATCGTAAGAGAGCAATTCCGTCATCAACAACACCAACTTCCGGCAATTGATATTGTGGTCATTGCTAAGGCGGGTATTGCTGATTTATCAAATCAAGAAATTAATAAGATATTAGATAAATTATGGCGAAAATTAGTGCAGCGCTGCAATGGGTAGTTATTAAAATAATTCGGGTTTATCAGATATTCATTAGCCCAATGATAGGTCCTCGTTGTCGTTTTACGCCAACTTGCTCTCATTATGCGATCGAAGCGATAAAAATACATGGTATTATAAAAGGATGTTGGCTAGCGGGCGCCCGTCTTATAAAATGTCAGCCTTTAAGTGAAGGTGGTTACGATCCTGTACCTGCTTGTTGCGCTAATAAAAATAAACCTAAATAAAAGAGATTAAAAAACGTTATGGAATCACAACGCAATTTACTTTTACTCGCACTGCTGTTTGTCAGCTTTTTGCTTTATCAGGCATGGGTCGTGGAAAAAAATCCTCAACAGGATCCGCAGACACAAGCAGTCGCGACTGAACAAGTTAACTCATCAGTACCGTCAAGTACTAATTTTAGCGCCGATGTTCCTGCGTCTTCACAAACAGCTGCTGTGAATGAAGTACCCGCTGAACAGCCGGCCGGCAAGTCAGTTATTTTAGAAAATGACCAGTTACGTTTAGCAATCTCGTTACTTGGTGGTGATGTTATCTCTGCTGATTTATTAGAGCATGATATCGAATTTGATTCTGAAACTCCTTTCCGCTTATTAGACAGCGGTAACGGCTTCACTTATATCGCGCAAAGCGGTCTGATTGGACAAGGTCCGGATGCAAATAAAAAAGGCCGCCCTTTTTACAGTGTAGATAAGACAGAGTCAGTACTTGCTGACGGTCAGACTGAAGTGTCAACAGCCCTTCGTTTTGTTGATGATAAAGGTAATGTATTTACTAAAACCTTTACTCTGAAACGCGGTGAATACGTTGTTAATGTTTCTTATAACATTGAAAATAACACAGCAGAGCCGTTAAACGTGCAGTTATATGCGCAGTTAAAAGAGTCTTTAAAAGAAACATCAACGAATATGATGATGCCGGTATATCGTGGTGGTGCTTTCTCAACGAGCGATACGCGTTACAGTAAATACTCTTTTGATGAGATGAAGGACGGTGCATTAAACAAAACGACTGAAGGCGGCTGGGTTGCTATGCTGCAGCATTACTTTGTATCAGCATGGATTCCATCTCCTACAGAGCAGAATCACCTGTACAGTAATATCATTCAAAATAAAGATGCCGCCATTGGTTTTAAAGCGCCGCTGAAAACCATTGATGCAAACAGTACTTCAGAAATCAGCACTAAGCTGTGGGTTGGTCCTAAATTACAAGACAAGATGGCTGAAACAGCTAATCATCTTGATTTAACCGTTGATTACGGCTGGTTATGGTTTATTGCTCAGCCGATGTTCAAGCTGCTGATTTTCTTCCAGGGAATTGTTGGTAACTGGGGTGTTGCGATTATCCTTATTACATTTACTGTAAAAGGTGCACTTTACCCGCTGACCAAAGCACAGTACACGTCAATGGCGAAGATGCGTTTATTACAGCCTAAGATTCAGGCACTGCGTGACCGTTACGGTGAAGACCGTCAGAAAGTCTCTAAAGCTATGATGGAACTGTATAAAAAAGAGAAAGTTAACCCGCTTGGCGGCTGTTTCCCTATCCTGCTGCAGATGCCTATTTTCATTGCCCTGTACTGGTCATTAATGGAGTCAGTTGAACTGCGTCATGCACCGTTTATGTTATGGATTCAGGATCTGTCAGTACAAGACCCGTACTACATCATGCCTATCCTGATGGGTGTGAGCATGTTCTTTATTCAGAAGATGTCTCCAAATACAGTACAGGATCCGATGCAGCAGAAAATTATGAAGTTCATGCCTGTGATCTTTACTTTCTTCTTCTTGTGGTTCCCGGCTGGCCTAGTACTTTACTGGCTGATGAGTAACGTTGTTACTCTGGTTCAACAGACACTAATCTATCGCAGCTTTGAAAAACAAGGTCTAAGCGATAAGAAATAGCTTTGTCGATAACGCAGAGTTAAAATAAAAGGCGGCTTATTAAAGCCGCCTTTTTTTATTTGTTAATTTTTTTAGGAATAAACCATGATCAAAGCTACCGATACAATTGTTGCTCAAGCGACCGCGCCTGGTCGTGGTGGTGTAGGTATTGTCCGTGTTTCAGGGCCGGATGCTGAAGCTGTGGCAAAAATCATTCTCGGTAAAGTACCGAGAGTACGTTATGCCGAATATCTGCCTTTTAGTGATCAAAACCAGGATGTATTAGATCAAGGTATTGCTCTGCTGTTTAAGGCGCCGAATTCATTTACCGGAGAAGATGTATTAGAGCTTCAGGGGCATGGCGGCCCGGTGGTCATGGATATGCTGATTAAAGCTATCTTAACCATTAAAAACATCCGCAGTGCTAATCCCGGTGAGTTTTCTGAACGCGCTTTTATGAATGACAAGCTCGATTTAGCGCAGGCTGAAGCGATTTCCGATCTTATTGAAGCAACATCCGAGCAGGCTGCTAAAAGCGCTTTACACTCTCTGCAGGGCGAGTTCTCTGAGAAAATATATCATCTTGTTGAAAGCTTGATTCATCTGCGTATCTATGTAGAAGCATCCATTGATTTTCCTGAAGAAGAGGTCGATTTTTTAAGTGACGGTAAAATTGCCAGTGATTTATACCAGATTATTGATAATTTAAACGCGGTACAAAAACAGGCAAAACAAGGTGCTATTTTACGAGAAGGTATGAAAGTTGTGATTGCCGGGCGCCCGAATGCCGGTAAATCGAGCCTGTTAAATAACCTTGTTGGTAAAGAGAGTGCCATTGTTACAGATATTGCCGGGACTACCCGTGATGTAATGCGTGAGCATATCCATATTGACGGCATGCCGCTGCATATTATTGATACTGCAGGTTTACGTGAAGGTGCCGATGAAGTTGAAAAAATCGGTATTGAGCGCGCCTGGGCAGAGATCAATAACGCAGACCGGGTTTTATTTATGCTTGATGCAACCACTACAGATGCACAGGATCCCCATGAAATATGGCCTGATTTTATTGATAAACTTCCTGAAAATATCGGCTTAACGGTTGTCCGTAATAAGGCTGATTTAACTGGAGAATCATTAGCTGTAACTGAAGATCATGACCATCCTGTATACCGTATTTCAGCTAAAACCGGCTTAGGTGTTGATGCTCTTAAAGAACATTTAAAAGATATTATGGGTTACCAGAGTAATAGTGAAGGCGGATTTATGGCGCGCCGTCGTCATTTAGAAGCGATCGATAACGCTCAGAGGCATCTGCTGGAAGGAAAAATTCAACTCGAAGAGTTCCAGGCAGGTGAGCTGTTAGCTGAAGAGCTGCGCTTAACGCAGCAGTACCTTAGTGAAATTACCGGAGAGTTCACTTCCGATGATCTGCTTGGGCGAATTTTCTCAAGTTTCTGTATTGGTAAATAATTAAACCTTAATTCCCGGAGCAGCTTGTTTGCGGGTATTTGCAGCATGCAGAAGAACAGTTTTACTGTTTTAAACCCTTTCCATTGAATAAAAAAGCCGCTAATTTTGCGGTTTTTTTTGTATTCCTATTGATATTGATAGTGATTATCATTAAGATTCGTTTCTTTGAAATGAAGCAATATGAACTTTCGATGACAGTCACCGTTTGTCACAAATATGTCACAGCGCAAAGTTAAGCTTCATTTCGTGAGCAGCCGTAGAGCTGATAAAACTAAACCTTTAACTAAACGAACACGGAAGAATTATGAAAAAAACTTTATTAGCAGCAGCAGTATTAGCAAGCTTTGTTTCAGGTGCGGCAAACGCGGCAGATGTTTACGAAAAAGACGGTACTAAGTTATCTGTAGGGGGGCGTGCAGAGGTTCGCGGGCTGTTCAGTGATTCGGTTGAAGGCACAATGGAAGATAAAAGCCGTGCGCGTATCCACTTTGCCGGTGAAACTAAAATATCAGACAACTTAACTGGTTTTGGTTTTGTGGAATATGAGATAGACAGGCAGGACGGCTCAACAGAAGTTGATAATCGCTACTTGTATGCTGGTCTTTCAACTGCTGCTGGTGACTTTTCTTACGGCCGTCAGAATACAGCAAACGTGCAGATTTCAGACATGACTGATATTGCCTCTGAGCATTCTGGTCAGCAGCAGCACATTGACGCTTCATCAGACAAACAGAGTAATAACTTCTTATATGCGGGCAGCTTCTTAAACGATGCTTTATCACTGCAGGCAAACTACATTGCCAGTGATAAGAAAGATGGCGATTCAGCGGCTCTGTCTGCATTGTACTCTCTGGATTTTGGTGTAGATTTAGGTCTTGCTTATACTGACGAAGGTGAAAAAAAGCAGGTAACTGCGGGGGCTGCATATACATTAAACAAGCTTTACCTTGGTGCAACTTACGCCGCTGGTGAAATAGCGGAGAGCGATGACTTTACTTCACTAGAGCTGGCTGCTCAGTATAAATTTACTAAAGAGTTCCGTATGTTAGCTATTTACGGTATGGCTGAGCAGGATAAAGCCGGGACTAAAACAGATACACAGGACTTTGCCGCTTTAGAAGCACAGTACCGCTTTAACAGCACAATCCGTACTTACGCTTCTTATAAATTTGATAATTTAGACGGCGGGGAAGATGAGCTGTTAGTAGGTCTTCGTTACAGCTTCTAAGCTTTATAAGCCCCTTGAATGTTAACCTGCTGTCAGTGCATGGCAGGTAAGAATTAAATAAAAAGGGCTGCCGAAGCGGCCCTAATTTAACGGTTATCACTCAAAGGATAGAGAGTTAACCGTGATAGTTTCTTTTGATAGGGATTATCTCACCGGTCACCACGTCAATAATAAGCTCGTTATCATTTAACAGCTCAATTTCGTAGAAAGTTATGCCTTTTTTGTTTTCCAGTTCTAATTCAACAACGCTGGAGCCGTAATTTTTTTGAATTTTATTGATACTTGCCTGAAGGTCAAACTTAGATGTATCTAACTGATTAAGCATGGCCTGGTCTTTATCATCCAGCTTATTAAAAGCGGCTGCAGTTAAACGAGTTCTTTCATCTTTTAATAACTTACCATCTGCAGTACTAAACTTTAGCTTGTGCTCTATCCCCTCTTTTTCATTGATAACTTCTATTTCAAAAACGGCTTGATGATTATAATCATCCAGTTTTAGTTCGGTTATTTTACCTGGGAAGCTGTCTGTGTTTTTTTCAACGGCTTGTTCAATTGAGAAATTAGCACGTTTTAAGGCTAGCGGCCGCCGCGAAAGAAGTTAGCAGCAGTGCGCTAGAGAAAGCAATGCGTTTAATAAATTTCATATTTATGTCCAGTTGTTTAAGTGATGAGGCAAGTTTAGCAAAGTAGCTTAGACAGAAGATGAACAGATTGTTACAAAAAATTAACAATTAGACGGCTTGAAAATGGAGTCTTAACTCTATGGTAATCGGGAAGTTTTAACTGATTTTATAAATTATTAAAGTGCAGTGATAAAAATAATCATACATATAAAAGGTTTTCAGCAGCTTTTCGCAGAACTAAATTTTTAAGCTGATCCGGCCGTTGTTTCTCTGAACGCTTTATCTATTCACGTTAACTGTTTTGGTTTTATTTTCTATATGAAAACAATTCAATTCGTACGAGTTAGATGGATATTTCACCATAAAATTAAGTGCGTAGGAGATTGACCATTGCTCTTGGCAGATATCCTGCTGTTGATATGCTGAATTAAGGGGGAATTAATTCATGCTTGCACTGTAACCAATTGAATTTGTAGTGTTATTTGTATTTGTCTTGACACTTCTTGAAAAAGATTGTGTTTTAAGGGGCATATTTAGCGGCATTGCGACGTATTATTTATATCACAAGGAAGGAGAATGTTTTACAGGATGTAAAACAGTCAACGGAAGATACAGAGAGAACAACAGGATGTTGTTAATGATAAATATGGATTATTTATCAGGTTTGGATGACAAAAGGACACTCCTAGATTAGGAGCATATAAAGCGGGATTGTTTTATATATCAGGATGATAAAGGAACAAACTGCAGGATGCGGTTAAGGATCACTTCCAGGATGGAAGGTTAATAATATCCAGGACAGATATTGTTAAGTCAGGACGGCAAAACAGGGACACTTCTAGGACAGAAGTTTATAAAACGGGATTGTTTTATATATCAGGATGATAAAGGAATACACTGCAGGATGCGGTTAAGGATCACTTCCAGGATGGAAGATTAATAATATCCAGGATTGATATTATTAGGTCAGGATGACAAAACAGGGATACCTCCTAAGGAAAGGGAGATGACTGATAAGCAGGATGTTTATCTAATAGGGACATAAAAAGGATGCGGCCGAAGGATCGGTAAGTGGATGCCTAGGATTGGCATAGTCAAACGGATGTACTGCAGGGAGCATCAACTATCACGGACTAGGTAGAGTGACTAAAATAAGGGCAGCTTCGGCTGCCCTTTCCTTTTTACAGCCGTTAATCTCACCATTTTAAGCTCTATGCTGTAAGACATTACAGCAGTAATTCTTTTATAGAAACCTCAATAATACAAGCCGTTATTTTTTGTTTGCCTGTTAAAAAACAGGCAGATAGATTGATTTTACGGCATTTACTGGACAAATAATTCATTTTATAAAATATGTCTTGTGAGAGATTGACCATTGCCCTGCGCAGAGATCCTGCCTGTTAAGTGCCGAATTCTGACTTATTTGATCAGTGGTTTTCTGTAAGGTGTTGAATTTACTGGGTTGTTTGTTTTGTGCTTTACATTTCGCGGAAAAAAAATGTTTTTGCATACAATATTTAAGACCGTTCCGACGTATTATTTATACCGCAAGGAAGGAGAATGTTTTACAGGATGTGAAACAATCAACGGAAGATGCAGGACAGCAACAGGATGTTGTTAATGGTAAATAAGGATTATTTATCAGGTCAGGATGACAAAAGGACACTCCTCGGATGGGAGCTTATAAAACAGGACTGTTTTATATATCAGGACGATAAACGGAACAAGCTGCAGGATGCGGTTAAGGATCCCCTTCTAGGATTGAAGGTTAGTAATATCTAGGATTGATATTATTAAGTCAGGATGACAAAAGAAGGACACCTCCTAAGGAAAGGGAGATGATTGATAAGCAGGATGTTTATCTCATACGGATGTAATAAGGATGTACCCAAAGGACTGGGAAGTGGACGCCTTGGACAGGCATAGTCAAACGGATGTACAGCAGGGAGCATCAACTATCACGGATTAGATAGAGTGACTAAACTTAGGGCAGCTTCGGCTGCCCTTTCCTTTTTCTACGATTTATTTATCTGCAGCTCATCTTTAAGAAAACTTAGCTAACATCAAGAGCCCTGGCAGCACTTTCTTTTTTCTACGATT
>NZ_AUAM01000059.1 GCF_000428725.1 Psychromonas aquimarina ATCC BAA-1526 | reverse complement strand
GAAGACTTCCCATCAAAAATTGAAGAGGCATTATTAAGTAACTCCTGCTTCCAGGTGGTAATTTGATTGGTGTGAAGATTAAATTGCTGTGCTAACTCAGATAAAGTTTTATCTCCCTTAGCAGCCGCTAATGCAACCTTAGCTTTAAATTCTGGTGAGTGGTTTCTACGTTTTCTAGTCATAATCTGCTCCAGCTGTGATGCTAGTTATTAAAACAGATTAATCACTTAAGATCGTGTCCGATTTTTGGGGACCATTTCTCCCTTAACTTTTTCTAATATTTAGCAGCCCCTTATAACATTACAACAGGTGTTTTTGTATATATTCAGCAACGGCCTGATCGGCACTGCAGCCGATCACTTCATTATTCGGCAGACATTTTATTAAACGTTTCTGGCCCTCCGCCATAATCAGACCAAAACCGCTCATCTGCAGCATCTCCAGATCGTTCATCGCATCCCCAAAAGCCATGTAATGCTCAAGCTTATGCTTATGGCGCTGCGCAATAATCTGCAGTGCCTGGCCCTTAGACGTACCGGCAGCGGTCACTTCTAAATTAGTCGGCGTTGACAGGTAAATATTTGCCCGCCCGGAAAAAGAACTAATAATAGATTTTTCCAGTTTTGCCAGATAATCACCGCAGGGGTGAGATACTGATAATTTAGCCACATTTTCAGTCGGCGCAGCCGCTTTATCAAAAAGCTGATAAGTAAAACCACTGTCGGGATGGTACTTATCTGTATCAGCATAATCTTTGCTTGCTAACCAGGCGTTCTCAGTAAATAGATTAAGGGTAATACTGCTGTCATCTTTAAGCATGGCCGCAATGCTTTTAACCACATCAGGATCAACATCTTTCCTGTAGATCAGCTGGTCATTTTTATCATGAATCCGGGCACCATTAGAGGTGATCATATAAGCAGGTATTGCAGTTGAATCACGAATATATTTAGCATCAAGGTAGTGACGTCCCGTTGCAACAATAAAATGAATTTCCTGCTGGTGCAGTGTTCTTAAGGTTTTCCGGGTATAGGCGCCGATTCTATTGTCGGCAGTCAACAGGGTACCGTCGAGATCCGAGGCAACAGCTTTAACTTTTTGATATGTCATAATATATTCTCAGAAAGTCTTTTACAGAAATAAAAAATCCCGGACCAGCCGGGATTTTTATCTTTATTCGGCGAGAATAGCGACTTCCGTCGCCGCCAGCATAAATGCGCCGGCACCGTAGTCAATATTGTGCTCAAACTTCACATCACGCGGGTTAAACGCCGGAAGCTGCACCCAGCCCATCATGCCGTTATCATGAACTGCAGTCTGCAGCGCGATCCAGGAGGACTCAACAACCGGCAGATAAGTATCACTATCTAAAATGCCGTTATTAATTCCCCATGCCAGACCGTAACAGAACAGTGCCGTTGCACTGCTTTCCGGAGCAGGGAAGTTATCAGGATCTAACAAGCTGGTACGCCAGAAACCATCTGCCTGCTGATATTTAATCACTTCTGCCGCCAATGCTGTAAACAGGTCGATATAAGGCTGGCGCTGCTCGAAATCCTCCGGCAGACGCGCCAGAATACGCGGGCATGCCGCCAGCATCCAGCCGATACCGCGCGACCAGAACACCTTCTCACCGTTAGCTTCGCGCAGCTCTGCCCCGCCGTCACCGAACTCATCACGGTACTTCTGGCCCAGCTCAGTCGGCATGTAACGGTAGTCACGGTAAAACAGGTTCGTTTCAGGATCATAAAGGTGATCAATCGAATCCCAGAACGCCGTATGCATGTAATCAACATACTTGCGCTCGCCGGTCACTTTCGACAAAGCCGCAAAGGCAGGTGGTGCCATAAACAGTGAGTCCACCCACCACCAGTCGCGATGGCCTGGTTTCGGCTGATCAAGCATAATATCAAACGCTTTAATGGTCGGCTCCAACGCTTCAGGGATGTTTATTGCAGGGTAGACGTCCAGATAAGCCTGGGCACAAACATGGTCGTCTGCAAAACGCGGAAATGCACCGGTACGAAAACCGGTATGCAGTGCGTAATTCATAACACCGTCGAGATACTCGCTGTCATCCGTTGCCTTCCAGGCGGCCGCAGTACAAGACCAGAATACACCGCGCTCCCAGTCTGTATCTTTAATAAAACGCGTTTTACCGCTGCGGCGGATCACACTGCGGGTCTGATTTTCAGCCTGATAGCGGTATACCCGCTTCATTAGCTGTAAAACACTTTGTTTAGTACCTAAAGTCATAAATATTACTCCTTAGCGTGCTAACCAGCCGCCGTCAACGGCAATGGTGTAACCATTTACATAATCACTTGCCGGCGATGCAAGGAAGACAATAGGACCAGCCAGGTCTTCCGGTGTTCCCCAGCGGTTGGCAGGAATACGCTCAAGAATAGCGGCATTACGCGCTTCATCGGCACGCAGCGCTTCAGTATTATCGGTTGCCATATAACCCGGTGCGATAGCATTAACATTCACTTCATACTGTGCTAATTCATTAGCCAGTGCACGAGTCAGGCCCATTACTGCTGATTTACTTGCTGTATAAGAAGGAACACGGATACCGCCCTGGAAAGACAGCATAGAAGCAATATTAATAATTTTGCCGCCCTTGCCCTGTTTAACAAACTGTTTAGCGACAGCCTGAGAAAGGAAAAATACGGTTTTCTGGTTGATGCTGATCACGTCGTCCCAGTTTGACTCAGAAAAATCTAAGAAATCTTCGCGGCGGATAATACCGGCATTATTTACCAGTATGTCTACACGTCCCATTACTTCAACGGTCTCAGCAACAATATTCTCAAGCTGATCCTGAACCATCAGGTTCGCAGTAATATAGTGAAATTTGCGTCCTAAGGCTTCAATTTGAGCCTGAGTTTCCGGTGCAGGCATATGACCGATACCGACGATATCAGCACCCGCTTTAGCAAGACCAACTGCAGAGCCCTGACCAAGACCGGTATTACAACCTGTTACAATGGCGACTTTGCCGCTTAGATCAAAATTGTTCATATTAATATCCTAAGAAAAAGTTAACTGCTGTGCCGCAGCGCCGCGGCACCGTAAATTGGGAGTATTAAAAACTTATTTCAGATCGCTCATGGCGACATGATCCATATCGTGGAAAGTCTGGTTTTCACCGACCATTCCCCAGATAAAGGTATAAGAGGCAGTTCCGACACCGGAATGAATAGACCAGCTAGGGCTGATCACGGCCTGCTCATTGCGCACTACAATATGGCGGGTTTCACTTGGCTCGCCCATATAGTGAAATGCGATATTTTCGTCTTTCATATCAAAGTACAGATACACTTCCATACGGCGTTCATGGGTATGGCAAGGCATGGTATTCCACAGACTGCCCGGTGCTAATTCGGTCATGCCCATTAACAGCTGACAAGTCGGCAGTACCGACGGATGCAGATATTTATAAATGGTACGAACATTACAGTTTTCCTGATTACCGATTTTTTCCGGTGAAGCTTCCTCACGGGTAATTTTACGCGTCGGGTAAGCATGATGTGCCGGTGCACAGTTCAAGTAAAAACGCGCAGGTTTATCGGCATCAACACTGGCAAAACTAATCTCTTGAGCCCCCATGCCCACATAAACCGCTTCACGGGCTGCTACCTCAAATTTTTCACCGTCAACAGTAACAATACCTGCTTCACCGATGTTGATAGCCCCTAATTCTCTGCGCTGCAGAAAGAAATCAACACCGATCTCTTTACCGCCTTGAAAATCTACAGCGGCTGTTGTTGGTACAACACCACCAACAATAATGCGGTCAATATGGCTGTAAGTCAGATTGATCTGACCTTCCTGAAACATATCTTCAATCAGGAACTGCTCGCGTAACCCGGCAGTATCTAACTGTTTAGCGTGGTCGCTATGAATCGGCTGACGAATTTCCATCTTTACCTCTTAACTTTATTTAATTTGTTATCAAACTGTGGAATTTATTTTTTATATTCCCACTTGCCGTTAATAATTGTGCCCTGCACCTGCAGTTCATTATTCATAATGGTAAAACTTGCATCTAACCCCGGGGCTATACTGCCCAGGCGATGCTCAATGCCCAGATATTCAGCAGGAACAGCCGATGCCATCTGCACCGCTTCCCACTCGGGAACATCACTTTTAAAAACCATATTACGCAGTGCCTGATCCAGACTGCAGGTACTGCCTGCTAAAGAGCCGCAGGGACTGCGCGCTTCACCGTTTGTTACTGTAATAACCTGAGCACCAAGCTGATAATCACCGTCGGCTAATCCGCCGGCACGCATACAGTCGGTAATTAGTGCAATGCCCTGGTAGCCTTTCATACGGTAAGCCAGCTGCATCATGACCGGATTAACATGAATACCGTCAGCAATCAGCTCGGCTAACATATCGTGATATAAAACCGCACCGCAGCAGCCCGGCTGACGATGATGCAGTCCGCTCATGCCGTTAAATAGATGCACACCGCAGTCAGCACCAAGATGAAAGGCTTCTGTTACCTGATCAAAAGTTGCATCGGTGTGGGCTACAGAGGTTTTTATGCCGTTTTCTGTCAGCCAGCGGACAGCCTCCATGGCACCTTTGCCTTCCGGTGCAACCGCAGCCCGGATCAAAGAACTTCCGGCGGCCTCTTTTAATTCCACCAGCTCGGGAATCGTTGGTGATTTCAAATAAGCTGGAGGATGTGAACCTCGGTGAGGCTCTGTAAAATAGGGACCTTCTAAAAAACTGCCCAGCAGCTGTGCGCCCTGAGTCTGTTCTTTTCGGGTAAAACTGCGTACGGCAGCTAAAGAATCTAAAATATCCTGCCACGGAGCGGTTACCGTAGTACCAACCCAGCCGACAACACCTGTTTCAGGCAGCGCATCGGCAATATTCTGCAGGGCCGGCTGCGATGCATCCATCACATCAGCACCATGTCGGCCATGGATATGAATATCAATAAATCCGGGTAATAGAGATAAACCTTCAAGTCGGATCAGCTCGCAGTCAGTAGGAATATCTTCAGTAACAGCTGTAATTTTGCCGTTTTCAACTACCACGGCAGTATTCTTTTCAATTCCAGCTGCAGTAAAAACTCGATCAGCAATTAAGGCATAACGCATATTTATAGTCCGTCTTCACATTCAAGTTCAAGTTGCGGCTCAGCAGCCATCATTTTCTGCAGCTCGACACGCATATCCTGTATACAGGAAGTGCCGATATCCAGCAGCACCTCAACAAGCTCTTTCAGGCTGGCGCCGTCACGTTCAAAAGCCGCATTGGCGATCATCGGCAGGTTGGCACCGGCAATCAGCTCAACATTTTCTGTATCCATCAAAATAGCTGAAGCACGGTTCGAAGGTGAACCGCCCGGCACATCTACTAAGAATAAAACACCGTCTCCGGAATCAACCTCTTTAGCAGCCTGACGTAACTGCGCTTCCAGCTGATCCGTTGACATAGATTCAACGAAATCAATATAAGCCATCTGCTCCTGTTCGCCGGTAATCGCCTTTACAGCCGACTGCATACCGGACGCAAAATTAAGATGTCCTGAAACAACAATACCTATCATGGGGAAATCCTTAAAAATGAGGGGAAGTCTCCTTCCCCTTTAATATGTTATAAAAAGCGGCTTATAAGATGCCTAGGAAATGTCCGATAACACCACCCGCTAAGGTGGCGAAAATCAATACCGGCGGTTTAGCCCAGAACCCTGTGCCTTTCACCATTTTCAGCATCAAGAACACCAGTGCCAGCGGCAGCAGGTTGGGCATGATCTTGTCAAACAGTGCCGTCTGCAGTTCAACAACCGCCCCGCCCAGCTCGACAGACAAGGTTGTCTGCACCCGGATAAAGGTGGCCGACAGGGCCCCGATAACAAAGATACCCATTATATTGGCGGCTTTAGCCATTTTCTCCGTCGAGTCAGCCATACTTACCATGGCGTTAGTACCCGCTTTATAACCCATAAACATCAGGGCGAAATACACCAGAAAATGTACTGTCTGGTATAAGATGAAGAAAACAAACGGTCCGGCAATCGACCCTTCAATGGCAATGGACGCACCGAGAGCCAGGGTTAACGGCATCAGCGTCATATGATCGATAGCATCACCGATACCGCCTGTCGGCCCCATTCCGGCAACTTTCATTACATTGATAGTCGACGGCTGCTCTTTGTTTTCTTCCATTGCTACTGCTGTGCCCAGCAGGAAGGTAAACAGTTTCGGGCTGGCATTAAAGAACTGTAAATGGTTCTTCAATGCAGTGGCGAAATCACGTTTGTTGTTGCCGTGAATACGCTTCAGCGCCGGGATAATTGAATATGCAAAACCACCGGCCTGCATACGTTCAAAGTTAAAGTTACCTTCCATAAATAAACCGCGGATGGCACACCACCACAGATCTTTTTTGGTAATAACCTGACGCACTTCTGTATCCTGGTATGCATCAATACCGTCAGTTAACACTTGTTTATTTTCAGTATCGGCCGTCATGCCGATGTCGTTCGGTAAAGTACCGGCTGCGCTGTTAGATCCCATCTTCAAATTCCTCTACTTTTTGATTGTTTGAATTGTCATTTGAGCCACTAAAGAAGAAGTACAATGCGGCTAGTGACGCGCCGATAATTGCAACTGCCATAATTGGAAGTTTCAGATAAGTTGTCATTACAAAACCGATAAAGAACACACCCGCCACTTCTTTTGACCACATGATTTTAAGCAGCATAGCAAAACCAATTGCCGGTACCATTCTCGCGCCGATACCCAGACCTTCTAACAGTACTGTCGGAGCATTTTCATCAATCCAGGCCGCGCCGTGTTCACCAAAGTAAACAGTGAAGAAAGCTACAACTGCATATAAGGCCGCACGCAGGCTGATGGTGGCATAGAGAAGATTATCAATGCCCCTCGAGTCCCCCTTATCCGCATAATCATCCGCTTTACCCATAGTGAAGGCAGTCATTGCGAAGAAACCGATAACCAGCATCTGCATAATAACGGCGATCGGCATACCAACACCCATTGCCACTTCAGGCGACTGACCTGTCATTACAGCAAAAGCAACAGCAGCGATTGTACCCAGGGTAACATCAGGCGGCTGAGCACCGGCGTTAGGCACTAGACCTAACCAGGCTAACTCAAGTGTTGCGCCGGCAATCAGGCCGATCTGCATATCACCCATAATCAGGCCGATAACCGGACCGGTAATTAACGGACGGTGAATATTTAACGCGACATCGTACTTATCGATACCACAGAAGAAGGCCCAGAGAGCGACCAGTAAAGCTTCATATAACATGCTCTATTCCTTTTATTTAAGTTAAATTAGGCCGGGCTTACGCCGAAGCCATTGCCTGCTCTAATACATCAACAGGTTTTTGATCCGGTGTATTCTGAATAGTGCAGGTCACGCCGAGCTTAACCATACGCTCAAAGGCATTAAGGTCACTTTCATCTACCGATACCGTTTTAGTAATCTGCTTTTTACCTTCATGGAAGTGCATATTGCCGACATTACAATGGGTAATCGGCACGCCGCCTTCCACCAGTCGGGCAACATCTTCCGGGCTGTTGCATAAGATAAAAATTTTCTGTTTAGGAGACGCTTTGCTGATCACGTCAATGGTTTTCTGTATTGAGAAAAAGCGTACAGCGTACTCACCGCCGGCAGAGGCTTTCATTCCCGCCTGCATAAATGCCGCGCTGGGCCCTTCCGCCGCGTCGTCATTTGCTACCAGAATAAGATTAGCTTCTGTCTGCTTACCCCAGGTGATACGGATTTGTCCATGTAATAGACGTTCATCAATACGGGTCCAAACAATATTAGGTGCTGTCATAGTAGTTCTACCTATCAGTTATTATTTAATGATTAACAATTAAACGGGTGGATGGTCACGCCTTGTACAACTCGGTTAACTTCGCCGCTCGGACAAGGGTTATCGGGTGAATTTTTCAGTGCTACAGCTCTATGAAATGCATATATCTGAGCGAAAAACATATAAGGGAATAATAACTCAGTATCAGAAACGCTTCTCATATCGGGAATATATATATGATCTCCGTCCGTTACCGCCTGGTCAGACTGAGCAGTAATGGCGATAACTTTGCCGGCTGTCTGATCTTTACGCAGCTCTTTTAACAGATCCAGATCGTACTTGCGTGTGTAAGCATCGTTGGAAATAAAGACAACGATTAATGTTTTACTGTTTACAATTGATTTCGGCCCGTGACGGAACCCCAGCGGAGAATCAAAACAGGCAACCACTTCACCTGCAGTTAATTCTAATAGTTTCAGTGCACACTCCTGAGCCAGGCCCTGCAGACCGCCGCTTCCCAGATAGATAACACGCTCATAGTCACTGGCTGCGATATCCGCAATACAGCTGTTAACCTGCTGAATCAGCGCATCTGATACGCTGCTGAAAAGATTAACTTTTTCACTGAAATCCGTCTGCCCGGATAACAGCGAAATAGCAGCCACCATCATTGAAGAAAAACTTGATGTCATTGCAAATGACTTATCATTCGTTTCTTCAGGCATTAATAATGCTAATGCTTTACTGTTATTAGCGCTGCTTTTGTAAAGCTGACCTTCGTTATTACAGGTTAAAAACAGGTGATAACAATTAGTCAGACACTGATCGGCCAGTTCAACAGCCGCCACACTTTCCGGACTGTTGCCTGAACGGGCAAAGGAGACCAGCAGCGTCGGCAGATCTTCAGCAAAATACTGATCCGGATTAGAAACGATATCCGTAGATGCAACCGCTTCAATACGACGACCGCTGTCTTTTGCTAATGACGGCGCCAGCGCCTGTCCGGCAAATGCCGAAGTACCGGCCCCGGTCATCACTATACGCAGATCTTTATGGGCAAATACCTTGTCCATAAAAGGCTGAATATCGGCTTGTCTGTTTTCAACAATTGCCTGCGTTTTTTTCCAGCATGACGGCTGCTGTTCAATCTCTTTCGCAGTCCAGAATGCCTTTAAATTTTCTAACTCTTTTTCTGAATAACCTAAATACTGATTCATAATCTTCTTTTAACCTTTACTTTGCTGACATGCGCTTGCGTAACTGCGTAATACTTCTTGAATGCTGTCTAATACCAGAGATTTCGGATCTGCCTGTACAGCTCCTTCCCTAACACCTTTAAACTGGATAGGTAAATACTGGTTTAATAACGGCAGAGAGATACCGGTACGGGATAAGTTAGTGAACAGCTTGTCTTGAGCATTCTGGATAGACTGCTCAGGCCAGTAATAACGAATACGGTCACTAAAGCTGTAGCTGCGTGCAAAACGCTGTTGAGATTCACTGCCCTGGTAGTATTTTTCCCAGTAACCCGGGGCGGCACACATCTGCTCTTCAATAATGTCTTTAAAGTTTGAACAGTGTGCTTTGGCAATAATCTGCTCTTCTACATCAGCCAGATTATAAAGTGCCTCACGCATCGCAAAAGTTAACGCCGGGCCGACTTTTAAGATGGCAAAATGCCCTTCAACCAGTGCTTTATAAGCACCGTCTGTCTGGTAGTCAGTTGAATGAGCTTCAAAAATCAGGTTGTCGTAATCATTCACAACTTCACTGAGTTTCTGCGCTTTTTCAGGTTTAAAATCAATAATACCGGTGTGATCAAATTCAACACCAGGCTGTACAACTAAACCGATAACACGAGGCCAGCAGGCACCGACGCCGGCTTTTTCAAAAGCCTGTTTATGACAGTTAATGGTTTTATGAGCAGCTTCTGGAGAGGTAACTTCAAGCTCTTCAAGCTCTTCAGCCGCACCGCCGGGAACAGGTACTTCAGTACCAATAACATAAACCAGGTCGCTGCTGCCGAATGCTTTAACTGCGGTTTTTTCGGCAATACCGGCTAAACGAGCGGCACGCTGGGCAACAATATCATCACAAAGAGGAACAGGATCATCAGCACAGGACATGCTGCAGTCGAGGTGAATCTTGGTAAATCCGGCTTCAACATAAGCGGCGATAAGATCATCTGCCTTATCCATCGCTTCATCAGCTGCAAGGTTCTGCCAGCGGTTAGGTCCGAGATGGTCGCCGCCTAAAATAAGATTTTCTGCTGGAAACTGCACTGTTGCGGCAAGTTGTAAAACAAACTCTTTAAAGTCAACTGGTTTCATTCCAGTATAACCGCCGAACTGATCCACCTGGTTAGAGGTCGCTTCGATCAGTAATAGTGACTGGTCATTTAAAGCCTGCTTCAGCGCGGCTTCAATAACAAGAGGGTGAGCTGAGCAGACAGAATAAATACCATTCTTTTCGCCTGCTTTATTGCGCTGTACTAATTTTTGAAGGGTGTTCATATACTAACTCCACAGTAAACATTTACAATGCGGCAGTGGAGTTAGTTAATCAGTCTTCTTCTACAATAATAACTTCAACTTTCATCTCACGAAGACTTTGTAAATAGTCTTCCGGAATATTCGCGTCAGTTACTAAGATATCAATATTTCCGAACTCTCTAATCATATGGCAGCTGCGTCGACCAAATTTGGTTGAATCGGTAACTGCAATAACCTGTTCAGAAACATCACACATTAACCGGTTAAGACTTGCTTCCTGCTCGTTATGTGTGGTGATACCTGCTCTCAAATCAAAACCGTCAACACCTAAAAAGACTTTATCAAAACGATAATTCTTCAGGCTGGCTTCAGCTTGTGAGCCGGAAAAAGAGAGTGCATTCTTACGAAGCACTCCGCCTGACATCAGCACATCTACACCTGGTGCCGATACCAACTCCATTGCTACATCCAGACCACTGGTCATTACCACTACGTTTTCCAGGTTTTTCAAGCTGGAAGCGATTTCTCGTGTAGTTGTTCCAGAATCCAGAATAACTGTGTCACCATTGTTAATCAGCTTGGCAGCCGCCTGAGCGATAAAAGATTTAACCCCCGCATTCTGGCGGCGCTTCTCTTGAACAGTCAGCTCAGCGATTACCCCTGAATTCGGAATTGCCGCACCATGAGAGCGAATCACATAGCCGTTCTTTTCCAGAAAACTCAGGTCACTGCGAATAGTGACACTCGATACATTAAATTTTTCGGCTAGGTCCTCAACACGCGCTTTACCATTCTGGTTAACCATGTTGACGATTTCCATACGCCTTTCTATAGCACTTTTCACTTCGTTTCCTTACAAACTCAATGAAACTGCTTTCGTTTAATTTCGAATACAGCTTACACTTAAAAATAAAAGTAGCAATACGTAAGATTGAAACTTTGATCGCTTTCACAATCTTTCGTTAAATCGCACCAAAACTTACGCATACTTACACATTAGCTTGCATTATATCCTGATAAAGTCATTTCACCTAATGTGAAACAAAAATTTACATAAAATCTTTCGCAAAACACAAAAACACAAGAGAAAACCTTTCAACAAGCTTCATTATCTTTTTTGTGATCGATTACACAGCTATTTTACCTTCGATAACTTACGATACGTAAGAGTTCGGAAGACAGTAAAGATATTCTCCCCCTTAGAACAGGTAGATATCCAAAACACCAGTCTTTCATTTAGTTTCTAAACGTTTCATTTATGGAGTTGAACATGTCAATAACCCGTCGAGATATGCTGAAAGGAATGGCTGCCACCAGTGCATTTGCAGCTGCTTCTTTAACCGCCGGATGCTCTACATCTACAGCGGCCGGAAAAACCAGTGAAAATAGTGAAGCACCGGGCAAAAAACCTAACCTGTTAATTATCTTTCCCGATGAGATGCGCACCCAGTCATTAGGCTTTATGAATGAAGATCCTTCCCTGACTCCGAATATTAATAAATTTGCAGCGCAGAGTGTGGTACTGAAGCAGGCTGTTTCCAATTTCCCGTTATGTACCCCTTTCCGCGGTATGTTAATGACAGGTCAATACCCTTACCGTAACGGTATTCAGGGTAACAGCCATACTGCAGATGCGGGACAGTTCGGCGGTAAAGACTTTGGTATTGAGCTGAAAAAAGATACCACCACCTGGTCTGATATCCTTAAAGAGCAGGGCTACAGCATGGGTTATATCGGCAAATGGCATCTCGATACGCCGGAAACACCTTTTGTACCAAGCTACAACAACCCCATGGAAGGACGCTTCTGGAACGACTGGACAGCACCGGACCGCCGCCATGGTTTTGATTTCTGGCATGCATACGGCACCTATGATCTGCACTTGAAACCTATCTACTGGACCAATGAAACACCACGAGACAAACCTTTACAGATCGACCGCTGGAGTCCGGAGCACGAAGCAGATGTCGCTATCGATTATCTACGCAATACCGACGGAAAATTCAGAGACAGTGAAAAACCTTTCACTTTAGTGATTTCAATGAATCCGCCGCACTCACCTTATGATCAGGTACCACAGAAGTACTTAGACCGCTTTGCAGGTGAAACCTCAAAAAGCCTGAATACCCGCCCGAATGTGCAGTGGGACATTGATTATCAGGAAGGTTACGGACCAAAATATTTTAAAGAGTATATGGCTATGGTCAACGGTGTCGATGAACAGTTCGGCCGTATTATTGACGAGCTGGACCGTTTAAACCTAAGTGAAGATACTCTGGTTGTTTTCTTCTCGGATCACGGCTGCAGCATGGGTTCAAACGGCATGCCGACAAAAAACATTCATTATGAAGAGTCAATGCGTATTCCGATGATCTTCCGCTGGCCGGGTAAATTATCTGCCAAGCAGGATGATCTGCTCTTCTCGGCGCCGGATATCTATCCGACCCTATTTGGTTTAATGGGCATGGCCGATTTAATTCCAGATACCGTTGAAGGCGCTAATTTTGCACGAACCGTTCAGGGGTTAAGCGGCGATAAAGCGCCGACATCGCAGCTGTACACATTTATGCCCTACGGTGCTCAATCATACGGCCGCCGCGGTATACGCACCGATCACTACACGCTGTCGATTGACCGCAAAATCGGTAAACCGCTGACTTATGTTCTACATGACAACCAGGCCGATCCCTACCAGATGCAGAATATAGCAGAGCAGAATGAGATCTTAATAAACAAACTTATTGAGGAAGAACTACTGCCCTGGCTTGAGCATACCGGTGATCCATGGCGCCCGACGGAAGTGCCTGAACATGTGTTAAATGCTTATACCTGATAAAAGTCTGCTCCACCACTTTAGCCGCTAGACTGCGGCTAATTTAAATATAACTACATATAACTAAATATAAAAAACTAAGGATTATTATGAACACTATCAGTAAAGTTGTTATCTCCTCGGCACTGCTGGCTGCAGCTGGATATGCGGCCGCCAATGACTACAAAACAACCATTGAGTACCGCCATGAATATCGTGACGGCGTCAACAAACATTCAGATCGTGTAAAAGCATTTATCGATACCGGCAAGAATATCGGTTTTGAGCTGGATGCGCGTTATAACAATGACGGCGAAGATGAAATGTTTAATTCTATGACCATGAACGGTTCTGAATTATCAATTTTCTATTACGATAAACTTAATGACAATACCGTTGGTCTGGTTGGTGCTTCTCTTGACTATAATCCAGACGGCCTGGTTTATGTTCCTTACGTTCGCTTGAACTATGCGTTTGATAACGGCTTCCGTGTGCAGGGTCGATATAAATGGAAACTATGGGATTACAGCCAGACAGGAACAGACGGTCAGTCTTACCATTCAAAAATCCAGCAGGGTGATGCATGGCTTGGATATAAAACCGGAAACTGGGATTTCCAGTATGAATTCAACTACTGGAAAGAGATGGAAGATAATGCCAAGGCTCAGTTTGACAACGGGTCAACAAACTACCTGAATAATGTCCGTTTTATGTATTCAATCAACACCACAGACGGTACAACATGGCGTCCGTTTATAGAAATTGGTGATGTAAGCGTGAATAATTACACTGATGAACGTCAGCTGCGCTACCGCGTTGGTATTAAATATACCTGGTAAGATGTAAAAAATTAAAAGCCCCGTTATGGTTAAACCATAACGGGGCTTTTTTTATCTGCAGAAAGAGAATTAAACATCTGATTCCGTGCAGATGCTTAAATCAGTGGTTTAAGCTCTGCTCACCGCTGACTTACTTTCTCCGTAAAAATGCGATTTGATTTCATGAACATCGCCTTTTTTACCTAATTTCACCTGCCAGATCTCACCATTATGAGCAATCTCGCGCGGATATTCAGGCAGAATATTCAGTAAAATTGATTTAACCATACGCAGGGTCACAGCATGGGTAATAATTAATATATGCTCATGTTTCTGGTCGAACATTTTATCAAAGAAAGGCTGCAGGCGATCCGCGATCATTTCATAGGACTCCCCTTCTCCCTCCGGCACCCACTTCCAGCGTAAACTTCTATCGTGGCAGTAGTCAGGCTCATCATCCAGCTGCGCATAAGTTTTGCCGGCATATTTTCCAAGATCCTGTTCAATAACCCGAGAGTCTGTATCAGCAGTTAAAGCGAACAGTTTTTCAAAAGGCGCCGCAGTCTGTTTAGCACGTATAAGAGGCGAGCTGATAATATGATCTATCGGGTGAAACTGCAGCACTTCTTCAGCTATCTGAGCAGCATCCTTTTTGCCTTTTTCAGTTAGAGGAAAATCTAATTGTGAAGCTAAAATATCAGAGAGGTTTGCTTCACTTTCAGCATGGCGCATAAAATAAAGAGTAGTCATCAAATAACCTTATAAATCAACATTAAAATGAAAATAAACTAAGGGTTGGCGGCCTTAAAAACTGCCTCTCCATTAATCTAAATAATGAGCTGAAATTATACAGGATAAGGGCTTGAATAGCTTAATTCAGCAGCGCGAGAAAGGTAAATTTTTAGAAAAAAATAGATTTAATAAACAGAGTTTTTCACAGGCGTTCAAGCTTCTGACTTAAGCATAAAAAAGGCTATGTCTTAGTTAGCTGTTGTAGATCTACCATACTTAATACATGTGTGAATAACGATACCGGGTTACACTCATGAATGAACAACAATTTATCCCTTTCTTACAACAGCTTAAACAGTTATCCCCCAGTCAGCGACAGCGTCTTCATCATACCCTTGATGATTGTGAGACCTCCACTGAAGAAGTGTTAACTATTAAGGCGACTTTACGCAAGTGCCCACATTGTGAGTCAACTAGTTTAAGACCTTGGGGATCAAGTCATGGCCTACCAAGATATCGATGTGCTTGCTGCCTAAAGACATGCA
>NZ_AUAM01000058.1 GCF_000428725.1 Psychromonas aquimarina ATCC BAA-1526 | reverse complement strand
GTGATTAACAGACAAGTAACGGATTCAGCCATATCAAATGTGCGGCCTGTTTAATCCTCATTCCGCTTGGTTTTTGTGGGTTTATTTAAATATAACGACTCCCCAGTCAAAAGAATGGAATGTAGCAACTCAAACCAGGAACTTCAATTTATTTTGACCTTTTTATGCTCGCAATTAATTTAATGCACATCCTTTTGAATGAAAGCAGTAGATGCAGATACAGATACAGATACAGATACAGATACAGATACAGATACAGATACAGATACAGATACAGATACAGAGGGTAACTTGTCGCCTTTTCATCGAAAACACAACAGCTATAATGATTTGTCTTTGATATATATCTCAAACCGAGTAATCTCAGCCATATTTCAATAAATATACAAATGCAGTGTAATAAGCTGTTATAAATCTCATAAGGATTGGAGTTTAAATGAAGAAGTACAAAAGTGTATTACTTACCTCAATATTGTTTTTATCAAGCCCTTTATTAGCTCAAACTGCTCACATAGAGAATAAGATTATAAAACAGGTGAGGGTCATTGGTGATTATTCAGGTACAACGTATGATAATAGCGTTGAACTTTGGTTTACTACACCAATATCGTGGCCGTCAAATATAAATTGTACAAATACTGATCGTGTATATATCGATG
Organism: Psychromonas aquimarina ATCC BAA-1526; assembly: GCF_000428725.1. Lineage (GTDB taxonomy): Bacteria > Pseudomonadota > Gammaproteobacteria > Enterobacterales > Psychromonadaceae > Psychromonas > Psychromonas aquimarina. Next base: position 15,188 of record NZ_AUAM01000058.1, on the reverse strand, counting down.
CAAAGCATACACACATAGTTAGTGCTGCATATATGGCTTTAGCATCAGAGAAAACCGTTAATTTCGACGCGGATGATCAATTGCCAAATAGGAGTGGTAGTTGTGAAATATCATTTTTAGATGTATTAAAGTAATGGTGCCTTCGTTATTTAATTTTAAGGAATAGCATTGTCAGCGTACTTTCAAAATGACCGCAGTGTAATGGCGGTTATAAAAAAACCGTAATAACTTTTGTCATTACGGTTTTTTATTACATGCTGAGTTGAACCTGCCTTGGTTTTTAGGTTTCTAGCTTAAAAACTTTGCAGGGCAACATTCCCACGCAGAGCGTGGGAACGAGATAATAGTTGCCAAACATGTTTACGCTGCTTATCGCTAAATTAAATGTCCAGAATTACTTCACATAGAGGCTCTTCCACTTATATGAATAAAGTAACTGTGAATCTTTGTTATCCCCCCTAACAGGAATCATAACTGAAACAGGCATTTGAGAATGAAAATTGGGTATTTCAATTGTAGCGATTATAAGGTTGTCTTTAAAAATCAATAAGACTCCAAACAACTCCCCGTCAAAATCTGTAACAGAAGTAACTTTGATATAATCTACCTGATCATTTTGAATACCATTAACTCTTTTTTCTTCATCATCACTCATAAGTGAAATTTTCATATCTACAATACCATCTTCTGCATGATTCATCATGAAGTGAGGAAAATAGAATAGCGTAACGATAACTCCCACAATTAACGCTATAAAGATAAAAGTGGCCCTATTATTTTTCATTTAAAGTATCCCTTTTTTAAATAGATGGTGCTTGCTTTAAGCTCCAAGAGATAGGTAACTTTTGTTCTTCTTTCGGGTTATTTAAACGATGAAGCCAATTTACTAAAACCTTTGGATCAGAAACTCCAAGAGCATTTGAGAATGTTGGCCTACTTATATTCATAACATCTATGGCCTCTTCTACCCTATCTGTACAGTTATCTGTATATATGTTGTACCCTTGCTTTTCCATTGCATTCAGTATGTCTTTATATTGTTCAGGAGTAATATCCCAAGTATATGAACTATCAGGTTTTCTAGTATAGCCGTACCTTGGCCCACCATCAAAAACGCTTTGACCAGTTGGAAAATTTCCAATTACTATCGGTGAACCTTCCTCAGGAGTCAATGTTACCCAAGCATGCCCGTCAAATAGACCACCCCCACCTTTTCTTCCATGGACAGTTAACCAATCGAGCCCCAATACATCAAATCTATTAACCGGATTACCACCAACATACGCAAATGTATTAATGCCGCCGTTCAGGCCTATCGGATCTGAAGTAATGTAACGCCCTAACTGCGGGTCGTAATAACGGTAGTAGTTGTAATACAGACCAGATTCAGCATCATAAATCTGTCCCGGGAAGCGCAGGTCGATTTGAGTTAACGTCTCGTCCTGGTTAACATCTTCATCAGGTGCTCCGTTACCGAATGCATCGGACTGCCACTGCCAGACCAGTTGACCGTTACTGTCCGTCGCTTTACGCGGCGTGTTCAGATGGTCCGCATGAATATAGATAATACGTGCTACTGTATCACTGCCGCTTTCCACCTGTGCCAGCGGCAGGCTTCCCAGCCAGATTATCTGTTTACTGCTGACTTTCGTTGCGCCCTGGTAGTGCTGCGTTTCTAACAGCTGTCCGGCAGTATTGTAGAAGTACAGATAAGTGTCGTCACCCACCTGCTTAATTACACGCTCGCTCAAGCCGTTATAAAAGTACTTTGCTTGTGCATCTATGCCGGTCATGGTGCTTAAACGCCCTTCAGCGTTATAGCTGTAGGTCTGACCGCGCAGTGGTGAGCTTGTTGTATTACCTACTTCGTCATACTCAACGCGCTCTGCATTCACTTTCTCTAACAGATTCGACTGCAGGACATACTGGTAACGGTCATTAATACTCTGATTGCTTTGCGTTTCGCGGTTACCCACACCGTCATATTCAAATGTCGTGGTGTCTGTGCTGTCAGTGGCCGTGTGCAGACGGTTGTTAAAGTAATAGCTGAAGCTCAGGTTATCGTTATCATTTTCTGTACTGAAAATATCCGACAAATTACGATTCTCATCGTAGGTGTAGGTTAAGTCCCAGATACCCGATACATTCTGGCTTTTCGGCTGACCGTCAGCATCAAAGACGCGGGTAAGTCTTACATCGTTACCGTAAGTGAGGTTTTCAATATTCCCCACCACGTTGTAGCTGATATTGCCGGCGATGCTCTGACCGTTGAATTCGCCTCCGGACAGGCTGATACTGGTGACTTCACCATAACTGTTTGTCTGGTAAGAAACGCTCATGCCTGACGGGTAGGTAATGCTGTCCAGCGAGCCTAATACAGTATCGTAACCGTAACCCACAGCACCGCTTAACTCGCCGCTGTTTTCGGTGTAAAGCGTGTTGGTCTGGTCGGTTAAACGGCCTAATGCATCATAACCATAACCCACCGATGCACTGCCGGTGCTGATACTGCTCAGTTTCCCCTTGGCATTGTTGCCTTCATCATAGGTGAAAATAACATCTTCATCGCGCGCGCCTTCATACTGTTTTTCTGTCAGGCGGTTCAGTGCGTCATACTGCAGTACCACGCCTTGTCCGCGGGCATCATGGATGTATGTCGGGTTGCCGGCATCATCATATTTATAAGTAGTGATGCCGGTGTCCGGGCTGGTCAGGGTTTCAAGACGGCCTAAGCCGTCGTAACCGTAAACCGTTTTCCCGCCGTTATCATCAGTAACCGTGGTCAGCTGGTCCTGTGCGTTATAATCATAATCAATCACGGCACCGATTTCATCGATGTATTTATCCAGTCGGTTAAGGTTGTCATACTCTTTGGTTGATGTGGCGTTAAAGCCGTTAACCTGAGTTTCCGGATTATTGTTCAGGTCGTACTTGTGCGAAGTTTTACTGTTTGTATATATCACATCGGTTAAACGGCCGAGTTCATCATAGTCGTAGTTACTTTCGACGGTGGTTTTCCCCTGAGCCGTGATGAGAACCACTTTAACATTGCCCATCTTGTCATACTGCATCTCTTTCTGCACACCGTTGGCGTACTTGATAAAGCGCAGATAGCGTGCGTCGTTATAGATAAATTCAGTGACATTATTACCCGGCGAAGTCACAAAACGTACCTGGCCTAGGTTGTCGTATTCATAGCTGGTTGTTAACCCGCCTTTTTCACTGCTTTTTAACCAGCCTTCATCGTGATAGGTTAAGGTGGTCGGGTAGCCGTTAATATCAATAATGGTTTCCGGTAAACCATGGCTATTGTAGTCGGCATAATTAACTGTCTGCTGCAGTGCATTGGTGACCGTCTCTAAATACCCCGTATTATCCTGATAAGTAAAACTGGTGATATCCTGCGCATCGCTGCGCGGACCGTCAATTTCAGAAACAAGACCAAAGGGATTGTCATATTTATAACCGGTGCCGGTTTCACCCTCGGCAATAACCGGCGGGTCGACCGGGTCGGGCGTTTCAGGCTCAGGGTCGGGAGTCGGGTCGGGTGTTACTTCAGCCGCCAGCGGGACAAATATTGTAATGTCGCCCATCATAATCGGCACTAAAGAAGGAGTGGTGTCTTCTGTCTGTGCCGACAGACCCAGTGAAGTCACTAAGCCGAGGGCAGACAAGCCTATCGGCAGGACTGTTTTTATTCTGTTCATTCCATAATCCTTGTTTGCAGTGCGCCTTACCGGGTAAGGCGCTTTAATCCTTAACTGCCTGTTTAAAGGCAAAATTAATAAAGTGTGGTTAAATCTTTGAAAGCTTTTTAGATAGCAACTGTCCGTTAGTGTCATAGCTGTAGGTGGTCACTTGATTCCCAACAGTCACGGTTTTCGGCAGATTAAACTTGTCATGCCAGGTGGTGGTGATAACACGCTCGTCCTTTGTGCCGGATGCTTCGGTGCGCTGTTTTTCTAAACCGCGGTCGTTATACTCAAACTTAGTTTTAATACCTTTCCAGTCGGTTTTCGATTCAAGCTGACCGTCGTCGTAATACTCGTAGTTCTGGTTGGCTGCTAAGCAATTGGCGCTGGCATGGCCCTGTACCTTAGTGACTTTCTTAACGCCTTTAATATCCGTAAAGGTGTAGGTGGTTTGTTTACCTAATGCATTGGTAGTCGTAGTTTTGTTGATTGCAGGATAAGTGAAGCCAGTCACTTCGTTACCAGCGTTAAGACTGCTGGTTTTTACGCGCCCATCAGGATAATAAGTAATTTCCTTATAGGTTTTATCATTGGCATCAATCACCTTAGTAATAGCATTAGGTAAGTTCGCATCTTCAAAAAGATAAGTGGTTTCTTTATCTTGGTTATTGACGCTGAATAAACGTCCTTTATCATCATATGCATAGATAACTTGTTTTTGGTTAGGCAGGTTAATTACGGAAGCTTTAAGCGACTTGTTAAAAGTGATGGTTAAAGTGCGGGTACGAATTGGGTCAGTGATAGTTACGTCACCATTAGCAGCATAACTATAAGTAACTTTATTGCTGCCTTGCTGCTCACTTTTTACTTGCCCAGCATCATTAAAGATAGCTTGGTAGTTACCCGCAGCATGGTAAATAACTTCACCCGCAACTGTTTGAATTAGGTAATCTTGAATTTTATTTTCATAGCGTATCCACTTGTCACCTTGCTTAACAAAAGTGCCTTTACTGCCGTTTGCGAAGGTTAAAATGTAAGTGCTTACATCCTCATGATAACTTAGGCTTAGAGATGAATTAAAAGTCCAGTCCCCATCAATAGAGTCATAGGTTCTTGTTATTTTTAGCAGAGGATTGCTGTTATCTAGGTAGTCTGTGATTCTAAAAAATTTATTACCCGTTGCAATATTAACAGGTCTGTTTGTACAAATGCCTTCATCTGCACGGTTTAACTCTTCTCTAGTTCGTGGCTCTGGAGCACATTGGTTAGTATTACCAACTTGAAGACCATAAGGACAGTCCAACACACATTGCCCGCTACTCTTATATGAAGGGTCGCATAGCTCTGCTGGCTCCCATTGGCCTCGAATCCACGCTCTTCCCTTTCCTGGATAACAATTTCCATTCCCTCCAGCGGGCAGAAAAACGGCGCGGAACTGATACCCTCCGTTTGGCAAGGTTATAGTGTCTGTTATTTCGCATAAATTGGGTATCTGACTGTAAAAACCAACGCATTCGTTTTTTGTCACATCATATCCCGAAAGAGAACCCGAATATTCAGGATGAGAACCCGAATATTCCGAAACCGAGCAATCACCAAGAACTTCATCTGCTGTTGCATTACTTGGCTGCAGTATGGTCCACGTCAATATCAGTGCGATAATTAAACTAACTAACGGCCCCAAGAAAACACCTCCACACTTCTCTTTTTTAAACTCTTCATTTTTCATATTTATTAACTCAACTTCCGTTTTATATTTATAAATGCCCTGTTTTTCTAGAGACCAACAATCCATTGCTCTCGTAGTGATAAGTGGTCACCTGCCTCCCCACAATCACAGTTTCCGGAAGATTAAACATGTCATACCAGGTGGAGATAACACGCTCATCATCTGTACCAAGCGCTTCTATGCGCAACTCTTCTAAACCGCGGTCGTTATACTCAAACGTAGTGGTTATGCCTTTCCAGTCGGTTTTCGATTTAAGCTAGCCATCTGGGCAATATTATCGTAGATTTGAACACTGCATTTACCATTGTCAATACTACAAATAACTGTGCAAAAAGCATGCTTTTCAGATTTTCTGAAAGCGACATACGTTTTGCACTCAACTGAACAAGTTAATTTGTTACTTTATGTAAAAGCCGTCAGGGTATTCCGTAAAATCAGAACTAGCAGCCTCACATGATAATGCACCGTCAGGACTCCAATAATCGAGAACTAACGTTTTATTCGCCGCAAAAGATGTTAAGGCAATCGAATGTCTCGATTTGGCTAATTCATCCGCTACCAATCCATATGAATAACTTTTTCCATCAGCACACTCAACTTTATATTTAGTACTATTCCCTGCACCACCAAAGCCAGCATAAACTTTTGTGATATCGCAACTGCAGCTGTGTGTAACTGCCATTACATTATTAGAAACAGAAAAAACTAATAAAATTACGGATGCAATTAAAATATTGCGCATATATATATTCCTTTATGATTTAACCAACCCCTTAAGCTGTTGATTAATAGTTAATTAATGTAGTGTTATTTTTTCTTCTAACAACAAGTTATGTCATTGAATTTTATTTGACGTAAATTATTGTGCACCTTATAACTGCATCCTCAGGCATTCACCTCAATGCAGATAGACCAGTTGCATGTTGTTTAATTTTTTTATTCCATAATTCGTAATTTCCTTTTTAATTTAAAATAATATGACGAGATTAAATCTTTGAAAGCTTTTTGGACAGTAGCTGCCCGTTACTGTCATAGCTGTAGGTGGTCACCTGATTACCCACGGTCACGGTTTCCGGCAGATTAAACTTGTCATGCCAGGTGGTGGTGATAACACGCTCATCCTTTGTGCCGGCCGCTTCAGTGCGCTGTTTTTCTAAACCGCGGTCGTTATACTTAAACGTAGTTTTAATACCTTTCCAGTCGGTTTTCGATTTAAGCTGGCCGTCCGGGTAGTATTCATAGTTTTGATTAGCTGCCAGGCAGGAAGCCGTCGCCACACCTTCAACCGTCTCTAAACGTTTAGCCCCGGCAATATCCTTGTAGTGATAGATAGTCTGTTTACCCAGCGGGTTAGTCACCGTGGTTTTGTTGGCTTCAAAATCAAAACTCGTTTTTTCATTATCATCAGCATGTTTTGAAGTAATTGCACGCCCTAGCTCATCATATCCCCAGGTTGCGTAACGGGCGTTGTTTTCATCGGTAATGCCGGTTAATGCATAAGGATGGCGGGTATCTTCGTAGTGATAAATACGCACGGTTTCTTTACCTGAAGCCAGTTTCTTCGTCACACTTTCCAGGTTCGCGTACTGGTCGTAACCGTAGGTGATTAACTCGCCTTTAGAAGTCCCTAGCGTTAACAGCTTACCCTGTCTATCAAAGTTAAAGTCCAGCTGGTTGCCGGCATCATCTTTCACTAAGTCCAGCTGATTATCGGCATCGTATGTAAGGTGATGGGACAACCCGGCACGATTAACCCGGCGGGTTAACAAGCCCTGGGCATTGTAATATTCCAGCTGGTTGTCAGCTGAACGGTAAAGCCAGTGTTTAAAAGCACCGGATTTATCCACTACACGAATCAGCGTATCGGACGTCAGGTTATCGGGTTTATAAGTGCCGTCGCTTTGTTTAGTGAAAGCACGGTTTGCAAATGCACTGCTGGATAAGCGCACGGCAGCGCCATCATTAAACGAGTCTAATTGGCCGCTGTAGTTATGTAACCAGCTTTTAAAACCGGCTGTACGAACATCATTAACCAGCTGAGACTCTAAGCGGTCAATTCTTTGTGCTTTTAACCCCTTATAATCTGCCGGCTGCACATATGTTGTCCAGGTCGATTTATCCGCAGGCAGTCCTAGCTGTATGCTTTGGCGTAATTCCAGAGCCTCCAGACTACGCTGGCTGTTGTAGCTGCGGGAAAAACTCAAAGGGAAAACTCCAACACCAGCTACATCAGGTGTTTCATACTGTACTTTAGTGCCGTTAGATATCAGCACAGGGTTAGCATCCGAGGTAGGGACATTACACTGCTGGAGGGGTTCTTTTGTTTTTTTAGGTGCTAGGCACCTGCCACTGCCGGAATAACTGCCGTCGCTGTTTTTAATTACATCAAGAAAAGGGAGTTCTGGGGGGCAGGATTTGGTGCATTGCTCTCCATTTTTTGCAAAAGGAGATGTACATTCATTGTTAAGTAATATGTTCTCATAACATAAATTACCTTCTAAATTTGGGTATAAAGAATTGTCACATGTAAAAGATACATTCTTACTTATCGAGGCAACATTGGTGCCACTCGATACTTTAATGACCAAAAACCAACCTCTATCTTCAATAATGAAAGGCTTATCCCAAGGATCATAATGTGCATCTGGCATCGCGATACAAGCATCAAAAGTTATACCATAATACCAATGGTTGCCATAGTTACAATCACCTGTGATTAATTCAGTCGCGGGAATTGAATCAGCACCAGTATCAGAAAACTCTCCTGCAACAGAATTGAGAGTAAAAAAAAGAGCAGTAAATACAGCTAAGTATCTACTTCCCCTCCCGCGATACACTCCGATTTTTCTTTCTTTTTCTAGGCAATCAGTTTCCATTCCATAATCCTTGTTTGCAACGCACCTTACCGGGTAAGGCGCTTTAATCCTTAACTGCCTGTTAAAGGCAAAATTACTAAAGTGTGGTTAAATCTTTGAAAGCTTTTTAGACTTCAGCTGTCCGTTAGTGTCATAGCTGTAGGTGGTTACCTGATTCCCAACAGTCACGGTTTCCGGCAGGTTAAACTTGTCATGCCAGGTGGTGGTGATAACACGCTCATCCTTTGTGCCGGCCGCTTCTGTGCGCTGTTTTTCTAAACCGCGGTCGTTATATTCAAACTCAGTTTTAATGCCTTTCCAGTCGGTTTTCGATTTAAGCTGACCGTCATCGTAATACTCGTAGTTCTGGTTGGCGGCTAGGCAATTGGCGCTGGCATGGCCCTGTACCTTGGTGACTTTCTTAACGCCTTTAATATCAGTAAAAGTGTAAGTGGTTTGTTTACCTAAAGCATTGGTGGTTAAGGTGTTGTTAACATCCGGGTACTCAAATGCTATTAACTCATTACCTGCATTTAAGGCGCTGCTTTTTACGCGACCATCGGGGTAGTAAGTGATTTCTTTATAGGTTTTATCATTGGCATCAATCACCTTAGTAATAGCGTGAGGAAATGCAGTATTTTCGTGTAGATAGCTGGTTTCTTTACCTTGATTACTCACCTTGGTCAGTCGGCCTTCACTGTCATAGAAGTAAGTGACCTGTTTCTGATTGGGCAGAGTAATATTAGTTGTGTTCAGCTGTTTATCAAAAGAGAAAATTAACGAACGTTGACGTACCGGATCGGTAATTATTACATCATCATTACCCGCATAACTGTATTCTACAGTGTGATTACCCTGCTGTTCGGTAATAACCTGGCCTGCACTGTTAAAAGTGACATTGTGATTCACAGGACCATGGTAGATAACTTCTCCGCTGGTTGTCTTGGTTAGGTAATCTTGAATTTTATTTTCATAACGTACCCACTTATCTCCCTGCTTAACAAAACTGCCTTTACTGCCGTTTGCAAAGGTTAAAGTATAGGTATCCACATCAGCTTGATAGGCAAGATTAAGAGCAGAGTTAAACACCCAGAAGCCATCAGCAGAGTCATAGGTTCGCGCCAGTTTTAACAGCGGATTACTGTTATCGACATAGTCTGTAATTCTGAAAAACTTATTACCTGTAGCTATGTTGACCGGATTAACTGTACAGCTATTTTCATCGGCAGCGTTAAGGTCTTTTTCAGGATTAAAATCAAACGCATAATCCAGGTTGGGGAAATAATCTTGATTGACAGAGCCATCTGCATTTAAAAAAGCATCGTTGTGATTAATGTTAGGATTTGAGTTTACGTAATCTTGAAATGTTTCATATAACTCAGCATCTGAAACAGGAGAGCCCTCTTGAACCCCATAATCTTCTGCCTGAGCCGGCGCAAAATTAAAGTCGGCCCTCCAAGTATCAATGATGTCTGATTCCATTCGGATTAAAAGACCCGCCTCATTAAATATGGGATGCAAGGTTGACTCTAACTCTGGCTTATTATCCCTTATTGCTATCAAAAACCGAGCATAAGTACCTCCCTTTGATGAAGTCCAACGCCAAGGGGTTCTAACGCTCCATTTACCTCTATAATCCTGAGGAATAACACGCCCACCACGCTGTACAATATCCCCTTCATCATTGATGAAATAATCATTCGCAAGCATTAATCCGGTACCGTAAGGTGACAACCCGAGCGCCCTTCTAAACGTCGCCAAAAACAATGATTTTGAAACTTCTTGTGTTTTAGCTTTAAACGGCTGATTAGCTGCAAATCCGCGAGTAATTGTATTGACTTGCAATGAGTCATTTGTGATTAACGGATTACCTTTTTTGACGGCGTAAACGTAGGCTTCTGGTGAAGCCGCATTGGTAGAGGTCACAGAACTAAACAACACTAACAAAAGGAGTGTTTTCACAGCACTTAAAGCGTTTCGTAAATGTATTTCTGCTCTCTGCACACAACAATGCTTTTGTGTTTTTTTAATACATCTGTTTTTCATATTCATTAACTCAACTTCCATATTTAAATTTATTAATAGCCACTTTATTACCTGTCATTCAAGTAATGTGTTGTAACAACTCTGTTTATGAGTACACTTGATTGTTGATTTAGCTTATTGAGGGGAACTCGCAAAGCCTTAACAAAATATCAGATGAAAAAAACAACAAAACCGCAGGCACTAAAACTTTATCGATGATGCTTATTACTAAGATAAACGGGGAGTAATGGATGAGCTTGCATTGAATACATTAAAAAACATGCTGTATTTCATACTAATTCCGTTTAGTATTTAGCGAGTTTATCTGAACTAAATAACTCACTAATCAAAAAAATGAAATGTAGCAATTAAGGCTATTTACCTCAATCTTTATTTGACCTTTCAGTAATCTTTGTCAATTTAAAATAATAACCATTCATATTTCCAGTCAAACAATTAATTTCGAATAGGTATTCGTATCCACCAGTAAATCGATACCAACGAATATAACTTCCAGACTGATACTTACAGCCATGACATTAATCAGAAGCTCATCCCATAGGGAAACTCTGCCATGTACAGATGTTTACCGTCATCCAATAATTAAACGCGACACCGTTCCATTTTCCCGCCTTAGCTTTACGCTCTCACATGCATATTATCCTCACTCTACGTCACCAACCAAGGCGACCAAATCCCAAAGAATTCGCACACCTCCCCCTCCACACTAAAATTGCACACGAAAATTCGCGATCCTAAGATCGTGAAAGACAACAAGCAGAAAACCACCTCTCAAAGCCCGTACAGCCTGATTCTCCCTCAAATAAATTCATCTTATTTGGCAGCCTGCCAAGATCGTATTTCTTCGTAAAAAAAAATTTAGCGGATCTTTTGTTTAATGACCTGATTTTTCCAAAATTAAATAATTCTAAGTTTAAATCGGTTTGAATACCGCCTTATTAGGTAATGGAAACAAGATCAGGAGAATGACATTGAAAAGAGTATTATCAGGGGGATAACATCTTAAATTTGATGGTCTTGCTCTGCTTAAAAAGATTCAGCCGGCTATTAAATCCCGCTTTTCTTCTAGTGAAACTGTTAGCCCTTAAAGGAACAAAAGGAGAGCCGCTTCGCGAACCTCTCCCTTACAGCAAAATTATATAAGTGAATTTTCGGTCCTACAATTATGAAGACCAGTAAATAATGAACTAACGCTTAAGCCATTCTAGCTTCGCAGCCTAATGAACCACTCTTTCCAGGCTGCTTAGCAAGATCGGACTGCTGCGTGAAAAGAACTTTAGAAGATCCCTGCTTGGGAGATCTAATTATTTCTTCAAAAGTGAGTGATGCATTAAACGTCGCACTGCAGTTCAAACTCAAACATTGGCAATATAATGTACGGGTATTATTGGTAATTTGCTCAGATGCGGCAATCCGCGCTTTAGCTAAACATTCAGGGCAACGTACTAGCATATAAACTCCTTATTTATAGAATGAGTGATGAATAGTTAAGAACCAGAATGTTTGGGTTATTGAACATAAATTTCCCTTAGAAAACATAGAGAAAAACAAACCAGAACTGTCTAAAACAACACCTGTAATTATACACAGTCAACAGCGATTTTGCAGCTTGTTTGGTACCTTTCAGGCAAAAAAAAACACAATTTTGTGGGCTTTTTTCTTAATACTTAATTCATTAGTGAGTCAATTTTTGCTGTTGTTTCTTTTCCCATGTTTTTATCCCCATTTTTTCTCCTGAGCGAAACGCAATATAGGCTATTCCAAAAGATAAAATAATAGCACCGGCAAATACTGCATATAGCCACCAAACATTAGGTATTTCATTGAAAAGGGAAGGATAGAAAATGAATATCAACACACCAAATACAAAGAAACTCACGGCCCCCCATAGTAATATGGCAAGCCACCTAGCCTTAGATGTAATCATTTCTCCACTTTTCCCACCATAATGAGCCCCGACAACCATTGCTGGCAAGATTGTTGAAATAAAGCCTGAGCTTGGTAGCTCTTTATCAAGTAAGTACTCTGCAATAGTAATTATTAATCCAGCACAAATTGATGCCACACAAAGCCAGAATACAATCGCAAAAACTGAAGGATCTTTTTTTAGCGAGCTTACTTCTTGATTAGATTCAGGTAACTCGTTAATCGTATTGTTCATTAAATTTCCTTATAAAAATTTATGAGGCTGTAGAATTACTCCATTGTCAGAAAAACACACTTTTCTGACAGCCTCAATGCCTCATTAATAGACAGTAGGTTTACTTTTATCAAATACTTATGTTCATATGCAGGATGCACTTAATGAGAAGTTCGTTCAAAAACATCAAGCACATCAAATGGCTTATTCAACGATTCGATTTCTAATAGCAAATCTTGTTCTTGTTGAGTTAAATTGAAAAATTCTTTAGAGGGGTTTAAGTGTGATATATCAAATTCAATTTCTCTAATTGCATTCATGGCCTGATATATTGCAGCATAGTTTGGCTTCGACTGAGCTAACTCTAATGACTCAATGTTTAGAATTATTTCTGCAAGCTGCCCACGTTCAGGCTGAGTGCACCTATTTGTTGCAAGCTGGTTCAAATAAGGAAGAGCCTGAAGTGCATGTTCCGGCATGCTTTTAAGCCTTGCGATATCTTCAGCTAAAATTTTATTTTCATTACGGATTAATCTACATTTTTTTAGTTTGGTTCCAAACTCTGTAATTGAATGCGTCAATTGCTTAAAAGCAGTGATTGCAGGATCTTGAGCTTGAGCAGGGAGAACACAAAGCAAACTAAATATTAAAACTATTACTTTATAACTCATTATAACTTGCACCCTTGCTCAATCGCTTTCCAGAACATACGCTCTTTATTAGGTCGAGAAGAATGAGCCATAACTTGACGTACAGCTATATTCCATATCCTTTCACGTTTTATTTCGCTCAAGGCATCAAATGATTTGTAGAAGTATTCCCAATTAGCTTGCGTGATAGAATATCCTGTTTGGCTTACTTCAGAAGAAATTACACGTCCGACTTGATCGGCTACTGTTTTGTCAGGACTGTTTTTAACTACATTCATTAGACCTGATACACCACTATTTTGACTGCTCTCATCAAAACTCAAGTTGAGGATTGTTGGGCACTTTTTTATTACAACTCCGACATCAAAATGAAAGAATTGCACATAAAGACATTAGCGCCCAGGCAAGAGGATGTGGGCTAAAAACAACCAAATGAAATATGGAATATCAATACATAATTTCCAAGTTTACTTCTTATGGAATTTCTTCTGGTGAATGAAGCAATAATTCATTGTTTTTAAAGAAAATAAACTCATCAATCCCTGCTTCTGAAGGAATACCAATTACATTACCGTCTGCAGCTAACTCTGCTACAGATTTATCACTAGGTGATACAGAAAAAAGTGAAAAAGATGGCGTGTTAAATCGAGAAAAACCGCTATGTAAGGCATAAATAGTGCTATTAACATTAGCAACATCTAAAACAACAATTAAAGTTTGCTCTATTCCACTATTATTTTTACTTTTTGCCCAATACTGTTTTTCATTTACATTAATTGGCACACGAAATTCACCAGTATATTGTACGATAGTTGCTTCATCCAATAAGCCGTCTCCATTAAAATCTCCGCGAAGAAAGTGTGTTGGAGTAAACTCTAAAGGTGAAAGTTTTTCTTGTAATTTCGCTTTATCATATTCGTTTGAATTTATGCCACAGCCAAAAATGAACAATAATGAAAATAAATAGATATGTCTCATTTGAGCCTACTTTGTCAAAGCTGAATTGAGGTAATGTGTAGGGTCAATTAAATCAGCTCGTCGTTTATAAGGAAGGTTATTTCGGTCAGTAAGAGAGCCCGTTTTAGATTTGTCGTATAACTCTAAATGCAGCATAGACATAGTTTGACCACTCTTAAATTTTAATGTTCCTACCTTTGCAATCACATCACCACGACTGACGCTTGAGCCTATCTTTATTCCATTAGCAACATTTGATATTTCACCATACCGAGCAACAAACTTTCCATGATCAACTTCAATAGCTTTCGTCCCCAGATAAAAGTCATAAATATTAATAACCTTCCCGTCAAGCATAGATAGAATATCAGTTCCCGCAGAAGCATATAAATCACAACCAGCATGCTTCCTTCCTCCACTTCGATTACTACCAAAAGACCTAGGAGAAACCTTATAACTCTCAACCGGTCTGGACTTTAGGGGAAAACGAAGTGCTAAAGTTTGAGTGGTAATTTGACTCATGTAACATCCTTTAATTTATCAATAATACAAATCATGCGCATATCCTTAGTATTTAATTAGACATAAAGTTTTTTCTTTTGCAAAAACAATCAAAACTTTACATTAAAAAGACTTTACGCGTTTAACTTTACTTAATCAAATACAGATCTATTTTAAGTCAGCAGACTCGAATGCACCACTCATATTTACCTCCAATTAATTAAAGTTTTCCAAACGCATTACCAGTCACCCCATCCAACATCCGTAATTATCTCCTCAACACGAAGCTGCCAGCCTAAATCTGTATTTGATAACCAGGCTCTTCGGCCGTCTGGTATCAAAATTCGCCCTCCTTTCATCACAACCCCTAGCAGATAATCATCAAGATCAACCCCTAGCGGTTCAAACTGCTCAATAACTGCTTGTTCAACTGGTGATTTTTTAACCCGCGTACAGTTATTGACAGAACTCCAAGGGAGAAAACTGTCGTTTTCTTCAAGGTCAAAACCACCTTCTTCCCCGACCTTGCCTATCACCCAGGCGTCGGAGTGCGTAATCATCGTCCGGTCAAAAGATCCAATACCTTTTAACTTATTAACCGTTTCGCCGTAGGCATTA
>NZ_AUAM01000057.1 GCF_000428725.1 Psychromonas aquimarina ATCC BAA-1526 | reverse complement strand
AGAATCCTGAGTAGAATTTAGCTTTGGTTAGCTTTTTTCGGAACGTACAGCACCGCACATTACGTTTTTAATTATGACCACACCCTACGGGATACTAATTCCCGTTAGGGAAAAAGTATCCTTTTTTTTATTATGAAAGTGAGGATACACCTATGAACAACATCAATATGATCGCTAATTCACCAGCCTTAACCTTTATTGCTATTAGCGTAATGGTTTTTCTGTTTGGAAAAGCATATGCATCAGTATCACAAGTTATTGGTCGCTCTGTAGCTGTTTATTTTATGGCTAAGTCTACCAAACCAGCACCTAAGCATTCACCAGTTGTTTTTAGCAACTCGGCTGAAAGCACTTCTGAAACAAACCAAAAAATTGAGTTTGATAAGCTCTTTTCTATTCCGGCATATGCTCGAAAAGAAATGGGGGAGAAATACTACCCTTTAAGTTTATAACTTCTTATTAAAACTACCCACGGGCAAAAATCCCGTAGGGGTATTTGCCTTTAATTTTCTAATAGAGGTAAATATTATGAATGCTCAAGTCGCACCTGCCGAAACATTAACTGAACGATTCGCCCATAAGTACGGAGTTGATCCTAAAAAGTTGATGTCCACCTTAAAGGCCACCGCCTTTAAGCAAAAAAAGAATACGCCTGAAGTCACAAATGAGCAGATGATGGCGCTATTGGTCGTAGCTGAGCAGTACGGCTTAAACCCATTTACAAAAGAAATATATGCCTTTCCTGACAAGAAAGCGGGGATTATACCTGTTGTTGGTGTCGATGGATGGAGCAGAATTATTAACACAAACTCAAAATTTGATGGCATAGAATTTAATATGGCTGAAAATTTTGTGCAATATGAAAATGGAGGCTCAAAAAGATGCCCTGAATGGATTGAATGTGTGATTTATCGTAAAGATAGAAAACACCCGATTAAAGTAACTGAATACCTCGATGAAGTATTTCGACCAGCTTTTGAAGGTAACGGTCAAAGTGGTGCATACACCATTAGTGGCCCTTGGCAAACACATACAAAACGTTTTTTGCGACATAAAAGCTTGATCCAATGTGCAAGACTAGCGTTTGGTTTTGTCGGCATATATGACCAAGATGAAGCGGAACGCATCATCGAAAATCAAACCCAGGCAGTAACTAATCAACCTGCAATTCAATTTACAGAGGATGAATTAGCAGCGGTTAATGTCGAACACTCGCAGGATTTAGCTAGTGCGGATTTTGGCGGTAACGTTGAAGAAGCTGTTTTCAAAGAAGTTGTAAAGCCAGAATTACCGAAGGGTGACATTGAAATTGACGATAGAGATGCATTGTTTATCGAACAGTTAGTTAATTTCGCCAAAGAAAATAATTCGTGGGATACCACGAAAGATAATTTAAAAGAACGCTATTCAGGGGCAACCTTGGAATATGCAGAAAGTAAATTATTAAAAGCATTTAACCTAAATTTAGACCAACAGATTAGCGGTCAAGGTTAAATTCACAATCCATCAGCCCACAGGGGATTTATCCCTTTAGGGTGAATCCTTTTTGTAGCTTCATTACTTTAAGGATTAAGATTATGAATTGTTTCAATACAAAACCAACTATCCGGCCTGAAAGTAGAACCCTGGACTACAAGTATGCGGTTGCAGCTTACATGCTGTTGTCACATGCCAAACGCCATGAACTACAAGCAAAACTTGCGGTTGATAGTTGTGAAGACAAAGTGATATTTGAAAAATGTGTTGCTTACATTTTAGCTAATGGCTAATTAAAACCTACCAACCCACAAGGGGATTCATTCCCTTGGGGATAAATCCTTTTTGTGAGTTTTACCTACATTAAGGATCTTATTATGAACGCTTCAAAACTCTTATTTTTAGCATCAATCGTTGCAATTATCTTTCCTGTACTTTCTTTCTTTGTATTTGGTGAGTTACCTGCGGATAGTAAACTTTTTAGTTATGTTTGCGAGTTTCTAGGCATGCAATTGAAACTAACAGTTTTAGCCATTGTGCTGTTTTACTCGCACAAAACGGTTGAAAAACATATGTGGTAAAAGGAACAGTTATGTTTAAACGTAAAACAGTAAAACCTAGTTATATTGAGTTTGAGTCAAGCTCATATTACAGAGATTTAGAAATTACAAAGAAAAACCATGAGCGGAAAGTGATAGCCATTAGATTGTTTATAGGCTCTCTTATTGGCATTGGTTTGGCTTTAATTAGCTTCTATATGTAATTTATTAAACTTAACCCAACAGGGCGCTACAAATGCCCTTGGGGTAGTTGTACGTCCTTATAACTATTATGAGGAATATCACTATGGCTATAGTCGATTTAGTACAACGCACTGATAAGTGGTTTGCTTGGCGTAAATTGGGCATCACTGCCTCAATGATCCCTGTAATTATGGGATTATCACCATATCAAACCCCCTATGAACTCTGGGCGGAATTAGTAGGTTTAAAAGCACCTGCCGATTTAAGCAATAATTGGCATGTTCAACGAGGTGTTGAACAGGAGCCGGAAGCTCGGTCTACAGTTGAGCGCGAACTAGGCAAGCCATTTATGCCAGTTTGTGTTGAAGCTGATCATAACTCTTTATTTAAAGCATCACTGGATGGATTGTTTAAGTTAAAAGATCTAGTAGAAGTATTAGAAATAAAATGCCCGTGTAAGAAAATTTACATGAACATTTGCGAATTAAAAGGAAAAAGCGAAAATTTTCAGATGTACGCGGCGCAAGTGCAGTGGCAATTAAACTGTGCAGGTGCTGAAAGCGCCTTTCTTTACTTTTACCTGCGTGGTGAACGTCCGATTAACGCAAAGATTAAGCGTAATCAGGGGTTCATAGATAAAGCAGAAGCTAAGGCATTAGAGTTTTGGAATTTAGTACAGACCAAAACACCACCTCAATTGATTGATGGTAGAGATAAAGTAGTTTACGAACTACCCAAAACTGACAGCAAATGGGAAACCAATGTTGAAAGTTATAAATCTATCAGCACTCAAATTAATGAGTGTGAACAAAAATCTAAAGCACTTAAAGCGCAAGCTCAAACGTGTGAAGACTACTTTGTTCAGCAAATTCCTGACGGTGTAAAAACCTTTGATAAAGACGGAATTCGCGCCACTAAATGTAATCGAGCTGGGAAACTTGATAACGATGCCTTTTTAGCAGCGTTAGCCAAGAAAACGGGGTTATTACAATCAGACCTAACCGATATGCAAGAGAGCTTTCGCGCCAGCGATTCTTCTTACTATCGTGTTGGCGTTTCCACTTCCACTGTTTCAAATATACAGCCTAACGAGGTTGTGAAAGATGAAATCAAAGAAGTTTCAGAAACACAGTCACAACAGCAGCCTGAAAAGATTGTTGAAAGTGAAAATTCCACTGAGTTAGTTAAACCTATTCCTGCAGCTGCATTCTTTAAAGAGAAAGCTACGCAAAATATGTTTTTCTGATTTCCACAAATGAGGCGTTTAATAATGAAATATTTAATGTTACTACCGCCCTCAAAAATCAGACTTGATTTGACGGGTAATAAAAGCAACTTGCTTTCTTTGTTCGCAACATCAGCCAAACTTGCGCAGCAGTTCGATGTTAACCAGGAAGAAGTTCTGCATGAAATTCGTTCAGGTGACTACGACAACGCAGTAAAAGTAATTAATAAATACTTTGGTGAGCATGTAGAAATACTGCAATAACAAAGCATTTATTTAACCCATAGGGGCGCACTAAGCCCTTGGGGATTAGTTCGCTCAAAATCTACATTTTGGAGTGAATTATGATTTATAAGAAACTACCTTGCGCTTTATTGAATGGCGTTTTTGATTTGATTGAAGCATCTGAGCAAGATGTTATTGACCATATCGGGGAAGAACAAGTGCTTTATCTTGCACAACAGATTTATACAAATCGGTTGGTAGAAAAAGGTGAGGCGTTAACCAGTGCGGCAGAAACTAAGCCGCTATTAAGAGCAATGTTACAAGGCGAATCTGAAAAATTCGCTATGTTGATTCTTGATACACAAAATCGGTTAATAACCACAGAAATAGTATCTATTGGCACAATAGATTCTGCAACGGTATATCCAAGAGAATGTGTAAAGCTAATGCTGAAGTATAACGGAAGTGCGGCGATTTTCGCGCATAACCACCCGTCAGGGGATGCAACAGCTTCGCAATCTGATCGGATAATCACCCAACGGCTACAGAAAGCTTTTGCGTTACTCGATCTAAGAGTTCTAGATCATTTTATTGTCGGTGATGAAATAATCTCCTTTGCTGAAAGAGGTTACATCTAAGCAAACGATATAACGAAATAGAAAAATATTTAGAAATAACCCAACGGGGCGTAAACAATGCCCTTGGGGTAGTTGTACGTCCTATAAGTTTAATATTAGGAGTTCAACTATGTCTGAATTAAAAGAAAAATCATTTGATATGAGTGTATTCGGTTTTGATGGAACTGGTGTTCAGGTACAAGGTTTTGAACGTGATGAATCTTTACCAATACCTACCTTGAAAGAAGAGTACATATTTCACAAAGACACGCTGCGTGATGTTATCAACTTCATTGATTGTGCATTTGACGAAGGATTATTACTTAAAGGCCCAACTGGTTGCGGTAAAACATCAGTTATCCAACAGGTACTATCTCGGTTGAATTACCCAACACAGTTATTTAGCTGTGGCGGCTCAACAGAGTTTATGGATCTTGTCGGTCAGTGGACTTTAGTTAAAGGAGAAACAGTTTGGATGGACGGTTGTTTAACAATCGCCATGCGCGATGGACACTCATTGATATTAGATGAAGTGGATCTAGTCGCACCGGAACAATTAGCGAATTTAAACGCGATTTTAGACGGTGACAACCTGGTTATCTCTCAGCTCAATGGAAAGGTAATTAAGCCACATAAAAACTTTCGTATTTTTGCTACTGCAAACAATGCGAACAGTGATTCAAGTGGTTTGTATGCTGGAACGCAACCTTTGAACATTGCGTTTATGGATCGCTTCAGAACTCTTAAAGTCGATTATGCGGCTAAAGAAGTTGAAGTGGATATATTAGGAAAAGTAGCAAGTGCTATTCCTCCTATTATTCGTGAAAACATGGTTGAGCTGGCAAATAAGGTTCGTACTGTGTTTAAGGGTGAGAGTGATACTGACGAAGTTGAAATGTCAGTTACTTTCTCTACTCGGACATTGGTTCGTTGGGCGATACAAACCCAAAGATGTCAACGAGCTGATTGTGCAATTAGTTACGCGCTTGATCGTGCGTTACTAAATCGCTGCAGTGATCAGAGTGAAGTTGAAGCCATTAATGCCTGGGCGATTGCCCTGTTTGGTGACGAATTCAAACCTGAATCAATGAAATAAAAAAACTGCCTTTCCAAAGCTTCGGACTGAGTAGAAAGTAAAACTAGAAAAACTGCCAACGGGCGCATTACGTACCCGTTGGGGAGTGGTGCGCCTTTTTTTATGCTTAAAAAATGGAGTTCCAACTTATGAGTAACGTAAACGTATTGAAAGATGTTATAGCCGTTAACCTTTTATTTTCAATTTGGACAGGTCGCAAAACCTTGTCTGATGGTGATTTAAGCATTAACGGTGAAACACCGCCTAAAGAAGTAATCTCTTTAGGCTCGAAGCACACGACCGATCCTAAAGCGTTAAAGATTTTTCACACCCTAAAACGCAGAGCAGAACGTTTGTGTAAAACAGTAGGCATTCAATTTATGGGTGGTTACGCAATTCCATCGGCTAAGGCCGATTACATAGCAAGTAAGCTGCACGATATTCTTGGTCAGTTTGAACAAGAAAAAGCTGCATACTTACTTAAACATTCTCGAACTCAACAAGAATGGATAAACAAGTACCCTCAATATAAGGAAGTGCTTACCAAAGCTTTAACAGATGCAAGCGATGTTGAAAACCGCATCAGTGCAACATTCAGCATGTTTAAAATGCAGTCTGTTGAAAGCGAAATTAGCTGTGATACAGGTATCTCTAAGCAAGTTTCCGCACTTAGCGGAACGCTTGATAAAGATGTCCTCAAGGAAGCTAATTTGTTGTTAGAGAGTTTGAACGGGGCATTAAAACCTTGTCAGACGAATGTAAGGGGCATGATAAAGCTACGTGAAAAAGTAGAGGGTCTTGCATTCCTTAACGGTCGGTTTAACACACTGGTCAATGAAATGAAAAGAGTTGAAGCACAGCTTCCCGTTGCTGGGAATCTTAGTGTTAATGATCAACATACATTGTCGGGTTTGTTGTACCGCATGTGTGAACCAACTCGTTTAGCAGAGTTAATGAGTCAAATTATCGCACAGCCTCAGAACGAACAGGAGCAAGTTCTTACGATTGAGCCTGAGACTTCAGAGCAAGTGATAAGTGAAAATGATCTTGCATTCGGTGAAGATGATTATTCCTTTGGCGATAATTCTGCGGCAACAACTGCTGAACCAGAAGCACGCAATATGTACTTCTAAATTATGACTACCCCACAAGGGATTCAATCCCTGCGGGGGAATCCCTTTATTTTACTTTACCCCCTAATCAGGGTTTTATGGAAACTAGAGGTGATTATGAATGACTTACATGAAAAGAAGCACATGTTAGTAATGGGTAAAATACAGCTATTGCTAAATAGTGAAATCACTCCATTTGATGTTATTGGCGATTGGGCTAATCAGATCGGTGATCAGCAAACGGCTATTCAATTGGCAAGTGGTTACTTGCATTGTATAGCAAATGATTATTTGCGTTTATCTGTTGGGCTTAAACCAGCTAAACGTGCGTTTATAGTGAATGCAGATGGAAAACTTTTTGTTAGTGAAAGCGAAGCTAAAAAATCAGAAATGTTTCTTCGTCTTGAACAAGACAAAGCAAACAACAACGCTGTTATTGAACCGTTATTTAGCGGTTACGTAATCGCACTTTAATAAAGCAACTTATTGTTGCATACCCACAAGGGAGCTGATCCCTTTGGGTGGCTCTCTTTAAATTTATTTTTGAGGTGAGTCCATGAGTAAAAATAATCTGATGAATGCAATTCCACTGATTGCGGCTGGTTTAGCTGACAAGTTAGATGTAAAAGTCATAATCCGTGGAAGCGGTGCATATACAGATGGCAAAGTAATAAATTTGCCCCACTTTGAGATCAAAAACGACAAGCATAAACAATCAATGCTTGGGTACTTATCTCACGAAGCAGCGCACATTAAATATGAATCTTTCAAAGATATTGATGAAACGCAAGTTGCGAATCCTCTTATTCAGAACTTATGGAATATTTTTGAAGATGTTCGTATCGAAAATTGCTTAATTGCTCAATACAAAGGTTGTGCAGGTTGGATAGACCAAACAATCAAACATATAGGCATGGAAGCAAGGGGTAAAAATATAAAAGAAATATTCTTTGATTTTATATTACTTCACTCTCGATGCACTCATAGACGGCAATACTTTTTAGCTCCTGAAGTTAAGATTGCTGAAAATAAGCTGGCTAAAGAAACGTCAGTTATGTTTGTTGGTCGCTTAATTACTGAAATTGATTCAAAGCTAGGTGGACTTAAATCTTCACTTTCTGCATTAAAACTTGCAGAAGATGTGCATAAATTTTTAAACAGCATATTAGATGAAGAAAAAACACAAGCAAATGAATCCGATACGTCTGATCAAGGTGAATCCGGTAAGTCTAAACAAGACAAATCTGATCAAGGTGCATTTGAAGCAATAAAAGAAATTTTAGAAACGTCTGCACACGATAATCCTGTGCAGAATGTATTTGATGATTTCATTTCGCAACAGGAAGTAAATACCTGTGTTCGTGAGATACCCGTATCACGCCTTATACGGTGTGAAACAACGGACTGTCACATTGAACCAGGGCATGAGCTTCACGCATCATCTAAGAGTTCAAGTAATCAACTTGCAGCTAGATTGCGAAGTTTAGTTCAAGCCGAAAAAACGGTTAGAGCAAAAACATCAACATCAGGTCTAAATCTAAATAATCGGGTTTTGTATCGTGGAGGCATTGGTGATAATCGTATTTTTAAAACGAAAAAAGTCATCAAAAAGGTTGATTCTATTGTTGAGATTGTACTTGATAAATCGGGTTCTATGAGAACAAGAATGACTCAAGCCACAACAGCATTAGGAGCTATAGCAATAGCATTAAATGGTATCAGTGGTGTGAATGTTACAGCATCCTGCTTTCCAGCTACTAATCATTGCTGTGACAGTATTGAGCTATTAAGTGAAAACGAGAAAATAAATAATTTATTTCCCCGTTTGGCGAGTGTCGATGCAGATGGATACACACCATCATACAACGCACTAATTCACTCAATTACCAAAGTTATGAACAGCAGAAAAACCAACAAAGTAATTTTTTTTATTACTGACGGTTTACCTGCAAGAACACAACGCATTGAATTTGAAAATTTGCTTAAACAGGCAAGTAACCAAATCTCAGTTGTTGGTATTGGTATTGGTATTGGTTCAGTAACAGAACGTATGCAGACTTATTTTGACGAATTTATCTGCATAAATGATGTTTCAGAATTAAAAAAGAAGTTATTCGATGTAGCTAAAAAACACATCATTAACTAACCGTTCATTTAGAACATCCACCCACAAGGGCGCAACACTTGCCCTTATGGGACAGTGCTGCGCTTTTATTTGAGGTAAGCACTATGGATACGCAACAAGGAATACAGCTCGAATTATTCAGACCTCAAGTATCAGCTGAGGAAATTTTAAGTTGGAGTGATAAAAAGAATTCTAAGCGGCGCTATCGTAAAAGAAACACTTTGGATACGCAGCAAGGAATGCAGCTTGAATTATTGATACCTCTAGTACCAGTTGAGAAAAAGGTACTTGTAGTTGAGGAAAAGGTAGTTTGGAGTGATAACGATATTTCGGAACTTCGGTACGGAATGCTGTTAACAGCGGTACAGGAGATTCGTGATTTAAGAAAATCAACAGCCATGCGGGAAGAAGCATGGAATTGGTTGTTTAGTGATGTCATAGCCCCATTTTCAGCACAAGTTTGCGCTGAATGCTCAGGTTACGACATAGAGGAACTTAGGCGGCTTTTAGGGCGTTTGTTCCACGTATGATTAATAACAGCCTCGCAAGAGGCTGAATTCAAGAAAAGTGTTTGTACTCGATTTTTCCGTGTTGGGGCTTTTCAAAGCCTCGTTGTAGGGGTTTTGAAAAGCCTCAACAACCCAACGGAGAAAACCATGAATACATACACTCAAACCTCAAATCCCGTTACCCACATTTATGTGAACAACGGACATACCGAAACGGAACAACTCAATTGGTCAGCTACGGATGTTCAAGAACTCAAACACGGCATGTTATTGCTTGCGTTTGAGGAACTTAGAGACAACCGCAGATCCAGAGCAATGAAAGTTGAAGCCTGGGAATGGCTAATGATTGATGCAGATGATCAATTAGATAATCCATTTTCTGCTGAGAACTGCTGTGTTGATTTAGGCATGGATATAAAGGCGATTCGGTCTTTTGTTCGTGATCTTAAAGCTACAGGAGTAATCAAATTATGAATATTCAACTTAATCGAGTCTGTTTAATTTTAGCTATCGTATCTGCTTTTTTGCCTTTTGTTCATTACTTCATAGTCGGTGATTTACCGCCAGTTGTGGGTAATACAAAAGGTTTTTTGTCGCTTGTAGGAGATTTTCTATCTTCACAAATGATCGGAATAGTAGTTGCGACCATTTTATATTCAACCTCAAGAATGCTTGAAAGTTGAACGTTAAGGAGCAAATTATGAATAAGTCAGATGTAGTGAGAAAAGCGGCATTCGGTAAATGGCTTTCCATTTTAGATGCTTTGTTTCCACAATTTAATGACGCAATAAAGAACATTCCAGATCATGTGCCTTGCCCTGTTAGTGGTGGTTCAGATGGATTTAGGTTGTTCAAAGATGCAAATGAAACAGGTGGCGGCATTAGCAATACGCATGGCGCATTTCCTGACGGTTTTAGCCTATTAATGTGGGCGTGTGGTTGGAGTTTTTCAGAAACAATGAATGAGATAGCAGTATTTCTAAACATTGAAGATTGGAAAGCTGAAAGCCGTGTGTTGCCACGTAAACAAATGGTTATACCTAAGCCTAAAGAATGCGATGCAAAAACACTTTTAAATCGCAGACTGAAGCTTAGAAAGCTTTGGAATGAAAGCTACCCAATAAATCACACTAACGCCAGAATTGCGCGAGAATATTTTGCTAAACGCTCAATTTTCATTAGTAATGATTATTACAATAATGCGCTTAAAAAGACCATGCGGTTTCACCCAAGCATGGAATATTGGCATAAATATAAAGAGATAATTGACGGTAAGCTTGTTAAAAAATGTACTTTGATTGGCAAGTATTTCGCAATTGTGAACTTGGTTCGCTATGACAATGGTTCACCAGCTTCATTACATATTACTTACTTAAATGAAAAAGGTGAAAAGTTAGCCTTGAACCATAACGGTAAGCCAATACCATGCAAAAAACTTATGGCGGCTTGTGAAAACAAGTCAATATCAGGTGGAGCTATTCAATTGGAAGCTCCTAGTTCAAATTGTTTAGATTTGAGCGAGGGTATTGAAACTGGTCTAGCAGTACACGTTGCTATTGGAAAACCTGTTTGGCCTTGCGTTAGTTCCACACTATTAGGGTGTTTTAACCCTCCTGATGGCGTAGATGAATTAAATGTATGGGCTGATTTAGATAGAAACAAAGCAGGTTATCTTGCTGCATTAAAACTTTCGGAGCGAATGAAAGAGATTAATGTAAAAGTTAATATTTTTCTTCCTAATCATAAGTTGAAAGATGATGCTAAAAGTATTGATTGGAATGATGTTTTAGCCATTTATGGTGCATACGAATTTCACGAAATGCTTGCTGCTTAAATAGAGACTTACTCTCTAATAAAAAGCTAAAAATGCGCCCTACCACCGATAGTATCGGTGGAAAGGGCTTGTTTTGAGTGGTGCAGTTTTTGGAGTTTTAACTAGCTACGGTAAAATCTAACTAACTATCGTAACGTTTGGGATTTCAACGTCAATTACGCTGCCCCTAAAGGAGCGGGCTTGTAAAAGCTAAGTTTAAGCGCGAGGTTATTTGGGCTCTGCCAAAAACACACCATAACGATGCTGTAGCAATTTGTTGTGAAGATGGTGAGATTGTATGCCCCGCGGCAAAGGTTTTGCACAAGCGCCATGTGGCAAGCGGTGACTACCAGCAAACCAAAGGTATTAGATCCGAAAAACGCATTCCTGTTGGCAAGTTGTTTGGGCTGAAAAAGCACGAATTGATTAAAACACCGCAAGGCACTGGCTTTGTAAAAGGCAAGCGTAGTAGTGGTTATTTTGCACTCGAGACAATTCTTGGAGAAAAAATCCACGCTAGTGCAAACATCAAGAAAAACACGGTGCGACTAACAGCACGTACCACAACATTAATACAACAAATGGAGAGTGCAAGCGATTCCTCCTCAAGATAAAGCAAGAGGTATCCTCGCCAAAAAAATGATGAAAGCACATATAACAGTTATATTATTGTTTCTTTTCTCATCGTTCATTTTTGCTGGAATCGAACCACCAACAAACCAAGATACCGCGCCTGGACTAAATGAGTTTTATTTGGATAGTGAACGAGGTTGGTTTTGGTATGAAATAAATGAAAATGGTGAAAAAGTAAAAAAATACAAAGAGCCTAAAAAAGCCGAACAACCTACAGTAATACCTAAACAAAAAACCTCCCCAAAGCCTCAAGTTAAACCTGAAGATCAATCTTTATCGCAAGCATGGTTTCGTAAAAATTTTCCTAAGTACCGTGATAGAGCCATCGAAAACCCGCACGATAAAGAAGCAATGCGTACTTATTTGTACCTCGAAAAGTTTATGCGTGAACGAGCCATGAAATTCGGTTACGCAAGGCAAGCAGCTGTTTATGCGGAGCCGTTCTTAGATGCGACAGCAAATAGAGCGACTGCCAATTTCGGCATGAAAGATATGAATATAGATGCCTCGAATAACAAGCAAGCTTCATTAAAAAAATTAGGTGAAAAATCAGGTGTCTTCTTTTTCTATCGCAGTGATTGCCCGTACTGCAAACGACAGATGCCATTGATAAAGCTATTAGAAACTCAATACGGTTTTTCTATTCAACCCGTTTCGCTGGATGGCAAGGCACTACCTGATTCACCATGGGAAAATTTCTTAGTTAACACAAATCAAGCTCAACAGCTTGGAGTAGCCAAAGTTCCCGCAATGTATTTATACGAACCTGAAAGTCAAAAAGTTGAGCTAATCGCACAAGGGTTACAGTCACTGAGTCAACTAGAAAAACGCATTATGTATTCCGCTCACAGAGTCGGCCTAATTAGTGATGATGAAATTCAAAAAATGCGCCCTACAGGGTTATATCAAAACATTGATGGTGAAATTGGAACACAAATAGCCGCGCCAAGTAATGCGCCTGAAGAATTTAAAAAATTAGTAACTGAATCTCTAAAGTTTCAAAAAACTACTGAAAAGGAATTCTCTTATGATGAAGAATAAATTAGTAATCGCAATATCTATGTTCATCATTGCGACAAGCACAAAAGCAGGTTCCTTCAATAATGAAATGGAACGCACATTTAATTCTATGTCCAACGTCACTAATGCTAAGGCTTACAACACCGCAAGGAGAGGTATTGCCAACGGTGGTCAGTTGTATATAAGAAACGATATTAAACGCATAAACTTAGTAAGCGCCCAGGCTCCGTCATTTTCAGCTGGCTGCGGTGGAATTGATATTTTTGGCGGTAGCTTCTCTTATATTAACAAAGACCAGTTCATTGAGACTTTTCAAGCAATTGGGGCAAATGCGTTAGGCTACGGTGTAAAACTTGCCATCGCTAGTGCCTGTAATTCATGTGAACAGATAATGACCTCATTAGAAAAAACCGCACAGGCCATTAACAAAATGAATATGGATAGTTGTACCGCTGCGCAAGGAATTGTAGATGCAGGGGTAGATTTTTCAACAACCGCAAAAGCAGAAACAAAGGCAGCTAACAATAACACTAACAGGGGGATTGCTGAAGACTTCCAAGAAGCATGGAACTGGCCTAGCACCGATGGTAAAAGCAACAGTAAAAAACAAAAAGAAACTAATCCTGCTAAATACGCTTCAGAAATCACGGGAAATATAACCTGGAGGGCGTTAATTGAAAACAATGTAAAAACCACTTATGGCGGTGACAATTCGTTGCTTGAAGTGTTTCAGTCAATGGTCGGTACAGTTGTTGTGGCAGATCAAAGTACAGATAGCGAATCTTCTCCCAGTATAACGACTTACGTAGGCCAAAAAATATCCCTTTCTCAATTGATGATTTAAAAGTATATGAATGCAATGACTACACAGCCGATGGTTGCTTAAAGCTGTCAATAACTCCGACAAAAGCAATTTCAGGTGTAAAAGGCACGTTTACACGAGTTAATGAAATATTAAAAGGCAGTAACGGTTTAATAAAAGCATTACAAGATGATGCAGAGTGGAGCGCTGATGCTAAAAAGTTTCTTGGGCTAACTACAGTTGTAGGCCAACTTTGCTTACGTAAGTTAAGGCAAGCATCATCACTTGGGGAGGTTGGAATTGCTGAATATGTGGCGGATATTTGCGCATCAAGAATGGCATTAGAAATGAGTTATACAACGGTTATGGATTACATCAATCAGGTGTATATGACAATCATTGCGAGTAAAAACTCAAACAAGAAAGAAGCAATAAGCGTTATTTTGGCAAGCAAAAAAGCTTACTTAGAGGAATACAACAAGCTTGATAACCAAGCTGATGTTCAGGCAATAATTGAAGAATTAAATGCAATTACAGATGGCTTAAAAGCAAAACGTAAAGTAGGCAAATAATAGGGGTGGATTATGTGGGAAATATTCTCTTTTGGTGATGTATCTATTCTAAATCTTGTCTTTAATGCGATAGCTGCATTTTTCCAAGATGGCACATTTAAAGCAGCCGCTGTAGCAGTGTGTTTGTTCGCAGTTGTAGGCCATAGTATTGCGAATCTTGGCGAGGGAGCTAAGGAGCTTCCTTACGCCAAGTTATTAGCAGCGGTAATTATATTTGGCCTTGGCTTTCAAACACTAACCAAAGTGTCAGTTGAAAATCGTTATGATGGAACAGTGACACAGATTGATAACATCCCCGTTGCCATAGCTGTACCGCAATCACTGATAACAATGCTTGGATACAATATCACCCGCAAGGTTGAAACTGCTTTTGGTAATACAGGCATACAAAGGATCACTGACTCCGGTTATCTAAGTCCGTTAAAAGTGATCGCAAACCTACGAAAAGCAACTTATGCATCAGAATGCCAAGGCAATGATGCTATGACGGGTGCTGGAATTTCATTATGCAAAAGCCTCGCCACGTACATTACGGACTGTAGCAGTGTTCTTGCTGAACGAGATAATCAATATACCGAACAAAATGAAATGGATTTAATGACAGCTATCGGCTTCAACTCAGCTTCATGGGGTACAACATATTATGACGAAGCAGGTCAACCGATAGAGGCATCTTGTGCAGACGCATACAACAAGATTGTAGGCGCATTTAATGGCGCACCTTGGGACGATATGATTAACATAAACAATGATGATGTAGGTGCAAGAGCAGGGGAAAACACTCAAGATAGAGTCACAGACGCACTTCAAGCAATCCAGGCAGATGCGAGTAAAAGCCGAAATCTAATACAAACACTTTATTTAGCAAGGCCACATGAAATTGGAACAGTAAATTACCTTGTTGATTCTGGTGCAAGTGATTTAGCAGAGAATTACAGTAGCTCTATTACCCAAAGAAATTATGCCTGGGCTTTGCAGGGTGAACTGTGGGTGCAAATCGTAGATGTGTTTTTAACACTGATGGAATCGCTAATCATATCAGCAGCACCAATTGTTGCACTAATGACGCTAACAGGTGCATCGGGGGCAAAATCACTACTCCTTTATTTGCAAGTGTTAGCGGTTTTGCAACTAATACCGATATTTATGGTTATAGCTCAAAACATAATAATGAACAAAATGGTTATCTTTCAATCGTCATTAGTGGCGCGTGGATGGGATGAGGGTTCTAAGGCTTACATGTATGAATTAACACGCTATGCAAACGAGCTTATGGGGCTTGGTGGCATGGTAGCGGCAACTATTGTTCCTGCACTGGCTATTGCATTAGTGACAGGTTCAGGTTTTGCACTAATGGGGGCAATGAAAGGTGCGGCGGCTCCAGCAAAAGATACAGATGCAGCGCCAGAACTTGCAGGGCAAGGTGGAAAAATCACAGATATGAGCAATTCACTGCAAGGTGATTATTTCCGTGGAGGTCAATCAATTACAGAAAGGGATCAAGCTCAACTGGCTCAAATGCAGACCAGTCAGCAAGCCACAAACAGCGTAAAATCCGCTCAAACTCAGCAGGCAACCGCAAGCAAAAATTATTCAGATGTATTGTCAAATTCACAACAAGCAGTTGCTTCAAAGGATTTTTCAAACAATGAATTAGCGAGTGTCGGTAATACAATATCAAGCGGTACTTCTGAGCAAGCAAAATTAATAAATGAACAAGCTAATAGTTACGCTAAAGCAAATAATTTTGGTGAGGCTGAGACTTCACAACTACGTGCTATGTTAGGTCTAGGTACTTCATTAGGCGCAAAGGGTGATATTGCATCAGTCAACGGAAGTAGTGCAAGTTCGGAAGTAAATAAAGCGTATAAAGAGCTGACTACGGGGAAAAAAGGAGAAGAATTAGCAGCTAAGTTTGAGCAAGCAAAGCAACAAGACCATCAAACAGGAGAGCAATTCAGAACAGGTAACTCTTTTGCTGACACGCAAAGCGCTGTTAGATCACAAGCCTACCAAGAATTACAATCAACAAGCGATAATTACGAAGCAGCACAGCAATTACAAAGAATTGATAGCATGAGCCAATCCGACCAGCTTGCTAATTATCAACAATTAGCAAACGATAGTCGTGTTATGGATAACGTAGAAAGGGCAGTAGCGGCTTTGCCTGAAGAACAGCAACAGCAATACCATCAAAGGGTCGATGATTTAACCCGTAACAATGCAGACTCAGACGTTAGGGGGGGAGGACTTGCTGAGTTAATGGCCTTTTCCGAAGTCACACGACAAAACGGTAACGATTTAGCTTTAGCTGACGTTGTTGGTGGTGGCTATGATACTCCTACAAATAGCACTGGTGTAAATTTTGAAAATAAAGGTGAAGCTGAAAACGCTCAGTTAACAGCAGTAAATGATAATGTTGAAAATACAATCAACAAAGATGATGCGCTAAACAGTGATAATCTACGAACAGGTTATAACTCTAACAAACAAATAAACGAGGCAGGTAACAATCCATATAAAGATACACAAGAAAAAATTCAAGATGGTAAACAAACTATTGCTAATAGCGATATTAATGCAAACAAAGAAGAACGCATGGCTCAAGTGACAGGAGAAACTATCAAGGATGGATTCAAGTTTGCTGGCGCGGCGTTAGACCATGCAAAAGATGGATTAGATCCTATAGCAGAATCTACTGGTAATGTAGGTAGAGAATTATTAAATGCTGTATTGCATCCATCAGATGCGGTTAATAAATTATCACACAGTATAGGTGATAGCCCATCACCAGAATCAAAGAGCGCACAAGAGCAATTATTAGAAGCTAGTGATGCTTATAGTTCAGTAGGGCTTGAATTAAACTCTGAGGGAGCTTCAACGATAGCACAAAATCCACAGGAAATTCAGAGCAAAGTTGATCAGGATATTGCAGATCATAATAGACGCTCAGACGTAGAACCAACAAAAGCTGATATAGCCAAGTTTTATGATGATGCTATCTATGAAGTTAAAAACCCGCAAGTTCAAACTTTTGATTCCAATAAAATTCCTGAAAATGACAACCTTTCAGTGCAATCAAGTGAGGCATCGCAGTCCAATACACCTAAAACTGGCGAGAATACTCAGGTACAAACATCTGGTTCTCAAGGCGTACCTGAAAGCAGTGATAATCATGTACTTTCTGCCGAATCACCACAGCTAAATGAACAGGCAAACACCGCTCAAAACGAGCCGGA
>NZ_AUAM01000056.1 GCF_000428725.1 Psychromonas aquimarina ATCC BAA-1526 | reverse complement strand
GCAATACTTTGTACAGATGGTGCAGCTGTTTATTCAGCATTTTGCAGAAAAGTCGGTATTGCACATGAAGTCATTAGTAGTAAAGGACCAAGGGCTCGAGGCGCTTTCCATATTCAAAATGTTAATGCATTTGATAGTCGCCTTAAAGAATGGATGAATCGGTTTCACGGTGTGGCAACAAAGTATTTGGGGAATTACTTGGGTTGGCGTCGAATGTTAGAACGTTATCGTACGGAAATAACACCTGAGATTTGTTTATTTGAGGCTGTTGGACGAGTGTCGCAACAGCTAACTAAGACATAGCCATAAAAAAGCCCCCTGCAGAACAGTATCTGCAGGGGGCTAAAGGGGAAATTGTTAACCCTTATAAAAGTTATAAATGAGTTTTATTCCACCGTAACACTTTTCGCCAGATTACGCGGCTGATCTACATCGGTACCTTTGATTAAAGCGACATGGTAACTCAGCAGCTGCAGCGGGATTGTGTAGATAATCGGTGCCAGAAGCGGATCACAAGTTGGTACTTCTAGTACTTTCATGGTGTTATCGCTGCTGAATTTGGCATTTTTATCGGCAAAGACATACATCAGACCGCCGCGGGCACGCACCTCTTCAACGTTAGATTTCAGCTTTTCAACCAGATCATTATCCGGAGCAACAACAATTACCGGCATATCCGCATCAACCAGTGCTAACGGACCATGCTTTAATTCACCAGCTGCGTAAGCTTCAGCATGGATGTAAGAGATCTCTTTCAGTTTAAGCGCTCCCTCCATCGCAATCGGGTACTGATCGCCACGTCCTAAAAACAGGCTGTGGTGTTTATCAGCAAAATCTTCAGCAAGATCTTGAATCGCACCATCCATAGCAAGGGTTTGTTCTATTTTAGCCGGCAGACTCTGCAGCGCGGCAACAATATCTGCTTCCTGCTGAGTGCTTAACGTATTATGACGGCCAATAGCCGCAACCAGCATCATTAAACCGGCAAGCTGCACAGTAAAGGCTTTGGTTGATGCGACACCGATCTCTGCACCGGCTTTCATCATATAAGCCATATCTGATTCGCGCACCAGTGAAGAGCCAGGTACGTTACAGATGGTAAGACTGGCCATATAACCCAGCTCTTTTGCAAGACGCAATGCAGCCAGAGTATCAGCCGTTTCACCAGACTGAGACATAGTCACCAGTAAGCTGTTAGGCATCACGACCGATTTGCGGTAACGGAATTCAGAAGCAATCTCGACATTACAAGAAACACCGGCTAGAGATTCGAACCAGTAACGGGCAGTCATCGCTGAGTGGTAGCTGGTACCGCAGGCAATAATCTGAATATGCTTAACATCTTTCAGCAGCTCTGATGCGCCTTCACCAAAAGCACTGTCCTGCACTTTACCGCTGCCGATACGTCCTTCAATGGTACGCTGCAGTGCTACAGGCTGTTCATAAATTTCTTTAAGCATGTAATGCTTATACTGACCTTTATCACCGGCATCATGGCTGACTTCTGATTCGTTAACTTCACGCTCTACACTATTACCCTCAAGGTCAAAAATATTAACTGTTTTGCGGGTAATTTCGGCAACATCGCCCTCTTCTAAGAAAGCAAAACGACGGGTGACCGGCAGCAGAGCCAGCTGATCCGAGGCTACAAAGTGCTCTCCAACCCCGTAACCGATTACCAGCGGACTGCCTGAACGGGCTACGATTAAACGCTCAGGATCACGTTTATCAATAACTACAGTACCGTATGCACCCTCAAGCTGCTTAGCTGTTTTTTGTACAGCTTTAAGCAGTGATGTTTCTGTCTGCAGGTGCAGATGCACTAAATGAGTGATAACTTCAGTATCTGTGTCCGAAGTAAACTGATACCCCTGAGACTGCAGCTGCGTGCGTAATTCCTCGTGGTTTTCAATAATACCGTTATGCACAACGGCAATCGTATCATTAGAAACATGGGGATGAGCATTAGCTTCATTCGGTTCCCCGTGTGTTGCCCAGCGCGTATGTGCTATACCGGTACCACCGAAAACAGGCTGCTCTGCAGCGGCATCAGACAGTGACTTTACTTTACCTACGCGGCGCAGACGCTGCAGCTCACCGGAACCAGAAATAACCGCCAGGCCTGCAGAGTCATAACCACGATACTCAAGGCGCTTTAGACCCTCGATTAAAATTTCAGATACATCTCTCTGCGCAACAGCACCAACGATTCCACACATGAATTTATACTCCAGTAATAAATAATTTACCGCACAAAATGACCATAGAGGTCGAAAAAAAACGCAAACAGGCATGCGCTTTTGTGCACTTACATGCATCTTAGTGCATGTTTATTTTTATTTCATCTTGTTTTTCATATTTGACATTTATTCGCAGAGGAAAATATCTTCAGCTGTAACGTCAGCAATAAATATAAAGTTATAACACTGTTTTCTCTTCATTCTGACTGTTCAAACGACTAATAGCCGCCTGCTTTGTATTTAGCTGATAAAGTCAGCCGTTGATAACAATTGTTATAATTATTTATTTCTTTATTTCATGTAACTGTTTACAGTTAAAGCTCTTCACTAGATTATTTAGGATATTCGATGCCGCTTGTTCATCTGAGTCATTTGCTGCTGCTGCTCTGGAAGTTATCCACCGTTTTTATGATCCCTATTATTATTGTTATTTATGTCGCAGTAATGAACTCTTATTCCGGTGATTTTACTTTTCAACAGTTAGATCAGGGGAAAAACCTGCATAAATGGAGTGTATTTGCGGTTTATTTAGCCTATCTGCTGGTTTGGAACCGATCCAATAAAATTGTTTGTAATTACCTCAATAAGTTAAAATATTCATGATCCAGCTGGCCCCGCAAGATATTTTATTAACAGCTGTAATACTAACCGCCACCCTGTGCATTTTATTAGCCTGGTTTTTACTGCGCTTTAAACAGCAGCGTGACGCTCTTTTTCTGGAGCAGAGATTAAATCAGCAGGAACTGCAGCAGCAGTTTGCGCTTAATCAGGAAAAACTAGATTTATTAGAAGAAAAGCAGCTGCTTATCGACAGCCTGCAGGCACAGGCAAATAAACTCACCGCGCGCATACGTGAATCAGAAGTCCGTCTGCAGGCCGGTGAACAGCGTCTGCGCGACCAGCAGTTGAGTGAAGCGAAGCTGAGCGATCAGTTTGAACTGCTTTCACAGCGCATATTCAACGACAAATCAGCACAGTTCAAACAGGTTAATCAGGACAGTATTAACCAGCTGTTAGCACCTCTTAAGGTGCAGCTGGACGGTTTTAAAAAACAGGTAACTGACTGTTATGTAAATGAAAGTAAAGAACGTTATAACTTACAGAGTGAAGTATCTAAACTCGCCAGACTCAGTGAGTTAATGCAGCGGGAAACCAGCAACCTCACCAATGCGTTAAAAGGAGATAACAAACAACAGGGTAACTGGGGTGAAGTTATTCTGCAGCGCATTCTAGAGTCCTCCGGACTGCGCGAAGGTCATGAATACCAGACTCAGGTCAGCTTCAAAAATGAACACGGTCAGCGCCTGCAGCCCGATGTTGTGGTGCATCTGCCGCAGAATAAAAATATTATTATCGACTCAAAAGTATCATTAACCGCCTACGAGCGCTTTTTTAATGCCGATGATCTGCAGGAGCAGAAAGAAGCCCTGCAGGCGCATGTTGTATCGGTTCGCCAGCATATTAAAGGATTAGGTAAGAAAGATTATCAGAAGTTAATCGGCACTAATTCTCTTGATTACGTATTATTGTTTGTTGCAGTTGAACCGGCTTTTATCAGCGCCATTGAACATGATCCTGAACTGGTAAAATTAGCACTGGATAACAACATCTTATTAGCCAGCCCGACCAATCTGATGATTGCACTGCGTACCATAGAAAATTTATGGCGCTTTGAACAGCAGGAGCAGAACGGCCGCCTGATTGCCGCTCAGGCGGGCAGATTATACGACAAACTGCGCCTGTTCAGCGAGAATATGCTTGATGTCGGAAGCCAGCTGAATAAAGCGCAGAACAGCTATGATCACGCCCTTAAGCAGTTAAGTCAGGGACGCGGCAATATTATTCAGCAGGCAGAGTCATTAAAAGCAATGGGGGTAACGGTTAATAAACCACTGCCCGAACCACTGCTTGAAGCAGCCCGCTTAGCAGCAGAAACTAGCGGCGCCAGAAATGACGCGTAAACATCACCACCACGGTAAGAATTTCTAATCTTCCCATCAGCATGCCTATGGACAAAATCCATTTAGAGATATCGGGTAAATGCGCGAAATTACCCGATGGACCAATCGACGGCGCAAGTCCCGGTCCGACATTAGAAACAGCGGTAATCGAAGCGGTCAGCGCAACCATATACGATGAACCGAACAAAGTTAACAGCAGGGTTGATACGGTAATGGTCGCCATATAAGCAAGAATAAAAGCTATCAGCGAACGCAGGATATCATCACTAACAGTGCGGTTATTGTACTTCTGCGGGAAAATACCATGCGGGTGCATCAGCAGCATTAACTGACGTTTCAGCAGAGTAATGGCAATCTGAAATCGGAATATTTTGATACCGCCGGCCGTTGAGCCCGAGCAGGCGCCGGCAAACAGCAGACCAAAAAACACCACAATACTGAAATCCCCCCAGGTCAGGAAATCATCCAGGCCGAACCCGGTGGTAGTGATAACCGAAATAACATTAAACAAACTTAGACGCACTGCATCCCAGATGGAAAACTGCCCGGTCAGCACCAGATATACTGTTAAGCTCAAGGCAAAAACCAGTACCAGTTTAAGAAAACCTAATACCTGCGCATCTTTTACTAAAGGAGCAAAGCTATGGCGGTTAAAAGCGCGGATAAACAGTAAAAACGGCAGCCCGCCGAGGAACATAAACACAATCGCATTCCAGTGTGCACCATGGCTGAAGTTACCCATAGAGCTGTCTGAAGTGGAATAACCGCCGGTTGATATGGTGGTCATGGCATGATTCAGCGCATCAAAATTATGCATGCCGGTTAAGCGGTAACCGACAAAACAGCAGGCGGTCAGGAACAGATAAACCAGCAGGATATCGATAGCAACACGGCGGGTTTTGGATTCGGCTTTATCTGACCAGTCGGAAGATTCGGTCTGGAAGAGGCGCATACCACCGACATTTAAAAACGGCAGAATTGCCACGCCCATTACGATAAACCCGACACCGCCTAACCACTGCAGGATAGAGCGCCACAACAAAATGCTCTGGTGCATAGTATCTAAACCATGCAGCACGGTACTGCCGGTAGTAGTAATACCCGACATGGTTTCAAAAAAGGCATCGCTGTAACTGATATGCTCGATCAGAACAAAAGGCAAAGCCGCAAACAGGCTGGCTAAAACCCATACCCCGGTGGTCAGGAGAAACATCTCACGCACACCTAAGCGGGAGCGGTCTTTTTCATCTCCTAAATAAATAAAAAGAAAGGAGGCAAAGTGAGTAATTATTATTGCAGATAAAAATTCCACACCACCAAGGCTGTTATTATAAAAAGCCAGAAGCATCGGGAAGTACATAAATACTGCCATTTTTGACAGTACTAGACCGGTAATAAAAAATAGAGGACGATAAACCAAAATACTCTGCCTTATTTACAGAAAGAACGGACTAGGCTGGAATAATTTTTCGATATCACTAATGTATTTTTTATTAACCAGGAACAAAATCACATGATCATCGCTTTCCACTATCATGTTGTCGTGGGCAATCAGCACTTCACCGTCCCGCACAATAGCACCGATACTTGTACCACGCGGCAGTTTAAGCTGACATAACTCCCGTCCAACGACTTTCGAGGTAATATTGTCACCACGGGCAACAATTTCAATAGCTTCAGCAACCCCTTCCCGCAATGAGTAGACGTGTTTCAGATCCGCTTTACGTACATGGGTTAACAGTGCCGAAATGGTAGCCTGCTGCGGTGAGATGGCAATATCTAAAATATTTCCCTGTACTAAATCAACATAAGCATTGCGCTGAATTAAAACCATAGCTTTGCGGGCGCCCATGCGTTTTGCCAGCATCGCCGACATAATATTGGCTTCATCATCGTTAGTCACAGTAATAAACAGATCAATCTGCTCAATATGCTCTTCGGCAAGCAGCTCCTGATCCGATGAATCACCACAAAAAACAATGGTATTTGACAGATTTTCCGACAGGTACTCGGCACGTTTTAAATTCTTTTCAATCAGCTTAACGGAGTTTTCTTTCTCAAGACGCTTAGCCAGGCTTTCACCAATATAACCGCCGCCGACAATCATAATACGTTTATAGGGATGCTCAAGTTTCTGCATCTCACTCATAACCGCACGAATATGCTGACTGGCAGTAATAAAGAACACTTCATCATCAGCCTCGATAATGGTGGTGCCCTGCGGACGAATCGCTTTACCGCGTCGGAAAATAGCGGCTACCCGTGCTTCAGTATTAGGCATATGCTCTTTCAGGGTAGAAATCGCATTCCCCACCAGCGAGCCGCCGTAGTAGGCTTTAATGGCCACCAGGCCCACTTTACCGCAGGCAAAGTTAGCCACCTGCAGTGCACCCGGGTGTTCAATTAACTGAAAAATATAGTCACTGACCAGTTTTTCAGGAGCAATAATATGATCAATCGGAAAGGCATCACTGTTAAACAGCTCTTTTTCATGCATAACCACACTTTGCGAACGGATACGGGCAATTTTTTTCGGCACGTTAAACAGGGTAAATGCAATCTGACAGGCAACCATATTCACTTCATCGGAATTGGTTACTGCAATTAACATGTCGGCATCTTCAGCGCCGGCCTCACCTAAGGTTTTCGGGCTGGAAGCATTACCCTGCACAACACGTAAATCAAAACGATCCTGTAAATCCTGCAGACGTTCAGAGGAGGAATCAATCACCGTGATATCGTTATTTTCACCAACGAGATGTTCTGCCAGTGACGCGCCGACCTGACCCGCGCCTAGAATAATAATTTTCATAGAATAAACTATCCATCTTTGATTTAACGGTTAACTGAGCCGTTTTTAACACTTATTCAGCGGCACGGATACAGACCCCTGCCGCATTCAAGCCGCCGCTATTGTACAGGCGGCCTGATAAACTTTTTGACCTGTTTCGGGTACAGGGGAATAAACAGCCTTTATACCACTCGCGGATACAGGTCTCTGCTAAACTGGTTTATAACGCTTTATATAGTTTTGCATAATAAAAACCATCCATACCGTCTTCATTCGGTAATAACTGACGGCCCTTTTCTTTATTATCATACTGCTGTGAAAGCGGGATTAATGATGCATCACTGGTGTTTTGTAAAAACTCTTTAATCTGCAGATCATTTTCATCGGGCAGAATTGAACAGGTAGCATAAAGCAGTACACCGCCGGGTTTGAGCTTATCCCATAGTGCATTTAATATGCTTTTCTGCAGTGTAACTAACTCCGCAATATCACTATCACGACGCAGCCAGCGAATATCCGGATGGCGGCGGATCACTCCCGTCGCACTACAGGGTGCATCGCAGAGAATACGGTCAAACAGCTCGCCCTTCCACCAGCTGTCCGGCTTGGAAGCATCACCGTGAATAACAGTGGCCTTTAGTTTTAAACGATCTAAGTTTTCCTGTACGCGCAGTAAACGTTTATCATCAGCATCAACCGCAACCATCTGTTTAATCTGCGGCTGCAGTTCCAGGGTATGTACCGTTTTACCGCCGGGGGCGGAACAGGCATCTAAAACCAGATCGCCGGGCTGCGCATCCAGATAATGAGCGGCTAACTGAGCGGCCCCGTC
The DNA here is from genome assembly GCF_000428725.1 of Psychromonas aquimarina ATCC BAA-1526. Classification (GTDB taxonomy): domain Bacteria; phylum Pseudomonadota; class Gammaproteobacteria; order Enterobacterales; family Psychromonadaceae; genus Psychromonas; species Psychromonas aquimarina. Next base: position 9,903 of record NZ_AUAM01000056.1, on the reverse strand, counting down.
CTGCACTGATACCCAGCCGTCTTCAAATCCCGGCAGTTTATAAACATCACAGGCCTTTTCTAAACGCAGAGCATTATCATTGCCCTGCAGTGCAGAGCTCGGCAGCCCGGCTTCATTTAATAAAGCCTGATAGTCATCACGAGCATGGTGCAGTGCATTTACACGCAGCCACATAGGCGCCTGCTGATTATTTTCATGCATAATCTCAGCAGCAGCCTCTTTACCATAAGCGGCCTGCAGACGTTTGACTAACCAGCCGGGATGACAGTAAAGCAGAGTATCTTGTTTATCGGCCTTTTCTATTAAGCTTTCCTGTTCACGTAAAAAACTGCGTAATACACCGTTTACCATACCTTTCAAAGCAGGTTTTTTAAGGGCTTTAGCACCATTCACCGTTTCACCAACCGCGGCATGACTTGGAATACGCGTATAAAGAAGCTGATAAAAACCCACTAAAATCAAAAAATGCATAGCGCGCTGCTTGCCTTTTAACGGTTTGCTCATCAACGAACGACAGAAAAAATCTAAACGCGGCAGGGTGCGTAAAACGCCGTAGCAAAGCACCTGCAGCAGTGCTTTATCTTTGGGGTTAAGATCCTGCTGGGCTGCCGGCAGTGCCTGCGATAGTGACTGTCCCTGCTCTACAACCTGGTTTAATACTTTGGCGGCGAGTGCTCTTACATTCATGAAATTAACCTTGTACAGACAAGTTAGTGTCGACTGCGAACAGTTCACGGCGGGAATTAAGAATATCCTGCACCGGCATCGCTTTTTTGCCGGAAAGCTGAATCACTTCGAGATTTAAAATGCCCGAACCAGTATTAACCTGAATACCGTTTTTATCGGCACTTAGAATTGTACCGGCGGCTTTATCTGAGCAGCCGTCAATCAGAGAGGCTTTATGTACCTTGACGGGTTTACCCTGCAGTTCAAAGTAACTCATCGGCCACGGATTAAAAGCACGGATGCAGCGTTCAATAAACTCGGCATCATCAGACCAGTTTATCAAAGCTTCAGCTTTACTTAATTTTTTAGCATAGTTAGCCAGACTTTCATCCTGCACTTCAGCGCTTAATTCACCTTTAACCAGCTGATTAACAGTATCAACTAAAACCTGCGGCGCCTGCTGAGCCAGTTTGTCATAAAGTGAAGCACTAGTTTCATCTACACAAATCGGACAGCTCACTTTAGAAAGCATATCTCCAGTATCTAAACCTTCATTCATCTGCATAATGGTCACACCGGTTTCACTGTCACCCGCCCATATTGAACGCTGAATAGGAGCAGCACCGCGCCAGCGTGGTAATAATGAACCGTGCACATTCAGGCAGCCTAAGCGCGGTGTTTCTAATACCGCTTTCGGCAGCAGCAGACCATAAGCAACAACAATCATGATGTCGGCATTTAAAACATCCAGCTGCTCTAGACTGCCCTCTTCTTTAAAGTTAACAGGCTGATAAACAGGTATGTTTTTCTCAACAGCCAGTTCTTTAACAGCACTTGCACTTAGTTTTTTACCTCGGCCTGCCGGACGGTCCGGCTGGGTATAAACAGCAATTACATTATGCTCTGATTCAAGCAGCGCGCTGAGATGTTTGGCGGCAAAATCAGGAGTGCCAGCAAAAATGATATTAAGTTTTTCCACAAATAGCCTTAGGTCTTTAAATGTTATGCAAATTTTTCATTATGGTGCTTTAATTTTTCAAGCTTGGTTTTGATGCGCTTTTGTTTAAACGGCGATAAATAGTCAATAAACAACTTACCCGCAAGATGATCCAGCTCATGCTGTATGCACACAGCTAATAAGCCGTCGGCGCTTAACTCCTGGGTTTTACCCTCAAGATCTAAGTATTGTACCGTCACAAATTCAGCGCGTTTGATATTTGCATTGGTCTCCGGCACAGAAAGACAGCCTTCTTCTGATTCTTCCTGCCCAGATTGTTCTATAATCTCAGGGTTGATAAGAACCATCGGCTGATCACGTTCCTGTGAAACATCGATTACAGCAATACGCTGGTGAATGTTTACCTGAGTCGCAGCCAGGCCGACACCGTTCTCTTCATACATGGTTTCAAGCATGTTTGTAGTGATATCAATGATTTCTGGTGTGACCTGAGCAACAGCTTTGGCAACCGTTCTTAGGCGCTGATCTGGAAATTGTAATACTTCGAGTAAAGCCATGATATTATATTGCTCTATAGTTAATGTTAAAGAACACTAATTCTAGTCATTTCCTTATACAAACAAAAGTTTTATTAATCACCAGACAAGGATTGTTATGAAATTAAAGCTAATTACCTCTTTCTTATTAGGTGCTGCGCTTTCAATCACAGCTTTTGCCGATGTGCTTACCCTGAAGAAAGATCACCCGGAAACCTATACGGTTGTTAAAGGCGATACCCTGTGGGATATTTCCGCACATTTTTTAAATACCCCGTGGTTATGGCCGCGTTTATGGCAGGCCAACAGCCAGATTGAAAATCCCCATCTTATTTATCCCGGTGACGTACTGACGTTAATCTGGGTAGATGGAGAGCCGCAGCTCACCCGTAAGCAGTTGAAGAAAATGTCACCGACACCGCGTTTAGAAGAGAAAGGGACTCCTATACCAACGATTCCGCTGGCTTCTATCTCGGCATTTTTATCTAAAGACCATGTTATTGATCCGGAGTTATTAAAAGACGCACCACGCTTATTAGGAGATGCAATCAGTACACCGCGTTTCTTTGAGGGTGATGTCTTCTATGGACAGGGAAAATTCAACAAGCGTAAAATATACGGCATATACCGCTTAAGTGATGATTACCTGGATCCGGTTACTGAGGAATTTTTAGGCTCAGAACTGACCTTTATCGGCCATTCTCAGGTTTCTAAAAACCCCAATGTAAGTGCAACAGATCAGGTAACCCCGCATGACTTCTTAAAAAGCTCCAGAGAAGCGCGTCAGGGTGATCTGATTCTGCCGATTCCTGAGCATGAAAGTCTGCCGGCCTATTTCCTTCCGCAGCCGGTTCCTGTAACAACTACAGGGCAGATTATAGCGGCACTTAATAATGCCGTTGCAATTGGTAAATGGGATATTGTTGTTATCAATAGAGGCAAACGTGAAAACATCAGAATAGGTTCAATGTTCTCTATTATGCAGTCCGGTCCGGAAATTTTTGCAGGTGAAGATAAAGTTGAATACCGGGAAGATGCAAACCGTTTTGATCAAATGGCGACGCCTGATTTAACTATTCCTGCCGAACGTGTTGGTGAACTGATGGTATTTAAAGTCTATGACAAAGTCAGTATCGCTATGGTTATGCGCAGCACTGATATTATGGGCGCCAAATACAAAATACAAGGCCTGGAATTTTAGTCCTTTAATCAATAAGCAGAGCGGCCTCCTACAGGCGCTCTGCTTATCTGTTTAAAGCATAAAGTTACAAGGAATAAAACTATTCAACTCGATCTGCTTAAACAGGAAACTAACAGTCAAAGCCGGATCCGCAACTGGATAATTTTAGATGCCGTTCCGGCACTGCGCAAACGCACCATCTTCAAACTGCTTAACCGCCATTCTCTGCAGCAGTTGTTTCAACTCAGCAAAACTCAGCTTCAAGCATACAAATTCAGCGAAGAACAAATCAATGCCCTGTTTAATCCCGATCCGCACTTAATTGAAAACAGTCTCAACTGGTTAAACAGCGCTTCAGATAAACATATTATCTGTTATGACGATGCTCGTTATCCCAGACAGCTCAAAGAGATCAGTAGCCCGCCGCTGCTGCTTTATATGCACGGAGATCTGTCTTTATTAGGCAGTCCGCAGATTGCTATGGTAGGCAGCCGCAGCTGCACCCCGTACGGCAGGGAGAAAGCTTATCAGTTTGCGGGTCAGCTCAGTGAAGCCGGTTTTACTATTACCAGCGGTTTAGCTGTGGGAATCGACGGCTTAGCCCACCAGGGAGCGCTCGATAAACAGGGCAGAACCATTGCGGTACTGGGTACTGGATTAAATAATATCTACCCGAAACGACATGCCCGGCTTGCTCAGCAGATAATAGAGCAGGGGTTATTAATATCAGAATTCCGGCCCGATACTGCAGCTTATCCGGCTAATTTTCCAAGGCGTAACCGTATTATTTCAGGACTAAGCCTGGGCGTTGTGGTTATTGAAGCATCAAAGCGCAGCGGCTCACTTATTACCGCCCGTTATGCGCTTGAGCAGAACCGCGAAGTATTTGCCCTGCCCGGTTCCATCGATAACAGTGAAGCCTGCGGCTGCCATCAGCTGATCCAGCAGGGCGCTAAACTGGTTGTTAACAGTCAGGATATTTGTGAAGAATTTCTGCATCTGCCATTAAATAACACCACGACAGCTCAGGTAGAAAACAAGAATGAAGAGGCGCATCCCCTGTTAAAATATATCGATTTTCATCTCACTACACTTGAACAATTACTCAATCGCAGTGCCTTAGATATAGTTAGCTTACAAAATCAGTTAATAGAATTGGAGATAACTGGTAGAATCAGGGTTACAGCAGAAGGGTATATAAAATTAAAGAGCTGAAAAGCTTTTAATCCGCACTGCATCTTCTTTGAAAAATTAAGTCAAAAGGCTAAAAATGTTTGAAGTAATAATGTATCTCTTTGAAAGTTATATGCAGGTAGATCAAACCATCGAAATTGATGCGCAGGAGATCACCGATGAACTGCTGGAAGAAGGTTTTCAAAAAACTGATATTTCTAATGCCCTGGCCTGGCTTGATAACTTATCGAACCTGCATGAGCAGAACCCGCAAAGCAGAACACAAGCAGCAAAACAAACATCACACCGTGTTTACAGCGCTATTGAGCAGCACCGCTTAAGCACTGAATGTCAGGGTTATATTTCCTATTTAGAGCAGGCGCGTATACTGAATACGCACACTCGTGAAATCGTAGTTGACTGCGCTATGTCGTTAGATATTGAAGAATTACACCTGCATGACCTAAAATGGTTAATCCTGATGGTGCTGTTTAACGATCCGACCAGCAGCGACGCATTTTTACAGCTTGAATCCATGCTTCTGGATTTTGAAGACGGGTTAATTCACTAAAATGAGCAAAGCACCGCAGGCTTTACAAACTCACCATGAAAAATGCAGTGAAAGCTGCCCGCAGTGCGGCTCGCCCCTGCATATACGTAATGGTAAACAGGGGCCGTTTCTCGGCTGCTCCAATTACCCTGAATGTGAATATCTGCGTCCGCTCCATGAAAAAAGTGAAATAAAAAAAGTCCTGAGCGGCACCAGCTGCCCGCTCTGCTCTCAAGAGTTAGTTTTGAAACAGGGACGCTATGGATTATTTATCGGCTGCAGTGCTTATCCGGACTGTTTACATACGGCGCAGCTGAGTGAAACAAAAGAACAGGAAGCTGAAAAAGAGGATGAAATCTGCTGCCCTGCATGTAAAAAAGGTCATTTAATAAAACGTCACTCCCGTTACGGCAAAACCTTTTACGCCTGTGATAATTATCCAGGCTGTAAATATGTGCTTAATGACAAGCCGGTCAATGAATTCTGTCCGGACTGTCACTGGCCGATTCTTGTTGAACGGAGAACAGCCAGTGCATTTCGCATAATATGTCCAAAAAAAGGGTGTGGTTACCGCAGTAAGCCTATATAATCATCGACTCTTTTACCTATCTGCTATTTTTAGCCGATTAATTCTGTGAGGAAACCACTATGACCAAACCATTTGTTGCCATTCTAATGGGATCAGATTCAGACCTGCCGGTAATGCAGAGCACTATTGATGTATTAAAATCATTTGATATCACTTTTGAAGTTAAAGTGACATCTGCGCATCGTACTCCAGCGGCAACTCATTCTTACGTCACTGACGCAGAACAGCGCGGCTGTAAAGTGTTTATCTGTGCGGCAGGTCTTGCAGCTCATTTAGCCGGTGCCGTTGCGGGCATTACGACGCGCCCTATTATCGGTGTTCCCGTTGACTGCGGTCCTTTACAAGGTAAAGACGCCCTGCTTTCTACGGTAATGATGCCGGCAGGCGTACCTGTAGCAACGGTTGCAATCGGCACTGCAGGAGCAAAAAATGCAGCTTACCTGGCGGCACAGATTCTTGCTACAGCAGACGATGCTTTAGCACAGCGTGTTAAAGAAGATCGTGCCGAAAATGCCAAGGCTGTATTAGCTAAAGATGCAGCATTACAAGCCAAATTAGCTGCGATTTAATCGAAAAAGAATAGTATGAACTCTACAGTGACCTGCAATAATGAGTGATTACGATTTAACAGACGCCCTGCATGTTTTAAAAACTCAGGGCGTAATTGCCTATCCGACCGAATCTGTTTTTGGATTAGGCTGCGATCCCGACAGCGACAGCGCGATTCAAAAAATCCTGGACTTAAAAAAACGCCCCGCTTTTAAAGGACTGATCCTGATTGCCGCGGATATCGAGCAGTTAACAAGCTATGCAGACTTCTCTTTATTAACTACAGAACAGCTGGCGGCCGTCAATAAAACCTGGCCGGGTCCTTTTACCTGGATTGTTCCCGCTAAAGCAGCATTATCCAGACTGATCAGCGGCGACTTTAACAGCATAGCCGTCAGAGTAAGCGCTCACCCAGTGGTACAGCAGCTGTGCACTCAGTTCGGTAAACCGATAATCTCCACCAGTGCAAACCTCTCCGGATTAGAAGCCTGCACAGACAGCAGGCAGGTCGAAGCAATGTTTTTAAACCACCCGCTGCTTGACTATATTATTGAACAGCCCGTTTCCGGGTTAAAAAATCCTTCGCAGATCCGCGATGCTTTAAGCGGTAAACGGTTACGCTAAACTGCATGTGTATTTCCACTCCTTCGATTAAAGTGATAAATTAACTGTTATGAAATTATTCATCATCTGGGAGTTTTATGGATCACTACGCTGTTTTTGGTAACCCGATTAAACAAAGCAAATCGCCGTTTATTCATACACTGTTTGCCAGCCAGACGGCACAGCAGATGGTTTATAGTGCAGTAGAGGCTCCTACTGACGGTTTTGAAAAGACCTTGACCGACTTTTTTGCCGAGCAGGGTAAAGGCTGCAATATTACCGTCCCCTTTAAAGAGCAGGCCTTTTTATATGCCCAGCAGCTTACTGAACGTGCACAGTTAGCCGGTGCGGTAAACACCTTAAAATTAACCGATGACGGTTTAATTATCGGCGATAATACCGACGGTGCAGGGCTGCTCTTAGATCTTAAAAACAACCATATCAATATTAAAAATGCGCGTATTTTATTACTTGGAGCGGGCGGTGCGGCCCGTGGTGTATGCGGTCCTTTACTTGCAGAATCTCCGCGGGAGTTAGTAATAGCTAACCGGACATTTTCAAAAGCACAGACGCTGGCAGATAAATTTACTCAGTTCGGCAGTGTTAATGCCTGTGAATTTGAGCATTTATCCGGTAATTTTGATCTGATAATCAACTCAACATCCGCAAGTTTAAGCGGCAGCCTGCCTCCGCTCAGCGCCAGCTTAATTCGTCCTGAAACAGCTGTTTACGACATGATGTACAGTGCTCAGGCAACCGTATTTAATGCCTGGGCAAAAGAACAAGGTGCACGACTGGTATTAGACGGCTTAGGTATGCTGGTCGGACAAGCGGCTGAAAGTTTTGCGATCTGGCGTGGTGTAAAACCCGGTGCCAAGCAGGTATTAAGCGAATTACGTCATAACTTAGCGGGGTAGTTTTTATGAATCAGTCAATTTTATTTCCGGAACTGCAGAGCTATTGTGAATTAACTGAGCATATTGAGTTTCCGGCACAGACCAACGGTCAGTTAATTTACTGCGTTCTCGGCCGGGATAAGCTCCATCAGATCAGTCAGGAGCAGAGTGAAAACGAAGCACAGCTGCTGGCCCTGTTTGAACAGTACCGCTTTGATATTGAAGAATTAGCAGAACAATTAATTGAAAACGAACAATTTGCCGAAGACGGTAAAATATATATCTAGAGGAAAATATTATGCAGTGTCACCGTGTTAACGAAGTACTTGAACTATTAAAACCTTACTGGTTAAAAAATAAAGAATTAAGCCTGATGGAAGTATTAGCATTACTTTCTAAAGAGTCTGGTTTTGACAAGCCGCTTGATGAGTTAAGCGATGAAGTTATTATTTACCACCTGAAAATGGATCAGACAGAAGAAGGTGAAATGATCCCCGGCATAGCCAAAGACTGCGAAGATGATTTTCAAAACGCTTTATTAAAAGCGCGCGGCTTAATTTAAAAAATCAAACAGAGCAGATATGCAGTAACAACTGAAGAATATTTTACAGCCTTTACTGCATTTCAGATCATTCGTTTACCTTTCTTTAACAAATTTACTTTATACTCCAGCCACGAAAATTTCTTACTCCAGGTAATTAGTGATGACTCAGCGCATTAAAATTAAAGAGATAAAAACTACGCACAAAGACAGTGCAGATCGTTTTAACCCGAGCAACCGGATTTATGTACGTGCTGCTTACGGCTTTTTCCAAAAGTTACGCCGTTATACAGGCTGGGGTCTTATTTTATTATTTTTAGCATTACCTATGATCCGCTGGAATGGTCATCAGGCGATATTACTGGATTTTGACAAGCAGCAGTTTCATATTTTTAATATGACCCTGTTTCCGCAGGATTTAACCCTGCTAGCCTGGTTATTTATTATCGCCGCCTTTGCATTATTCTTTTTTACCACCTATCTGGGGCGAATATGGTGCGGCTATACCTGTCCGCAAACCGTCTGGACCTTCATTTTTATCTGGTTTGAAGAACGCTTTGAAGGGTCTGCGAATAAACGTAAACGCCTGGATCAGATGCCCTGGGACTTTAATAAAATCTGGCGGAAAACAGCCAAACATAGCGGCTGGTTAGTGGTTTCCTTGTTTACCGGTTTAGCTTTCTGCTCTTATTTTGTACCTGTTGAAAAACTCTACGGCGATTTTTTTACTCTGCAGAGCAGCTCACTGGTACTGCTTAGTATCTTCATTTTCACCATCTCAACCTATGCCAATGCAGGCTGGATGCGCTCCATTTTCTGTATCCATATGTGCCCCTACTCGCGCTTCCAGTCAGCAATGTTTGATAAAAACACCTACATTGTCGGTTATGATACAAAGCGCGGAGAAAGCCGCGGACCGAGACGCCGTAATGCTGACCCCAAGGAACTTGGGCTGGGCGACTGTGTTGACTGTGACTTATGTGTGCAGGTATGCCCTTCCGGTATCGATATTCGAGAAGGCCTGCAGTATGAGTGTATTAACTGCGGCGCCTGTGTTGATGCATGTGATGCAACCATGGATAAGATGGGTTATCCGCGCGGGCTGATTTCATATACCTCAGAGCAGAAACTTGAGGGTAAAGAAACCCATGTATTACGCCCTAAGATCATTGGTTACGGTTTGATGCTGGGGATCATGATAGTTATGTTCACCGTTAATATCTTCAATCTAAGCAGCGCAGAAATGGAAGTTCTTCGAGATAGAACGGCTTTATACCGTGAAAACAGTGAAGGTCTGATCGAAAATACCTATACACTGAAAATTCTTAATAAAACCCTTACTGCGCAGACCTATGATTTATCTATCTCCGGTCTGCAGGATGCGCAGCTGATCGGCCCTAAGCAGATAGTTATTAACTCGGGCGAAATATTAACCCAGCCGATTGCGGTCGCCGTTGACGCCTATGGAATCAAAGCGAAAAAGGTCATGATCACTATCACTCTGACCAGCAGCAGCGGTGATGTTGAAAAGATTGAGCAGCAGAGCCCGTTCTTTATCGGTTTATAATTATACCAATTCCATTAATTAAATGATCTATTTAGGCGTAGGAAAAATGGATGAAAGCAAGGCGTTGATTGCAGTAACTAGTTATTCTAATTACA
>NZ_AUAM01000055.1 GCF_000428725.1 Psychromonas aquimarina ATCC BAA-1526 | reverse complement strand
GATGCGGTACTAGCTCAGTTGGTAGAGCACGACCTTGCCAAGGTCGGGGTCACGAGTTCGAGTCTCGTGTACCGCTCCAAATTCACTTCCTGTCTAATAAAAATCCCCCTAAAAAATTATAAAGACCATCTAGCACTATTGTATTTAATTTTTATTATATTTTTTAGCTCAGTTGGTAGAATACGACCTTGACCATAATAGTCGGGGTCATGAGTTTGAGTCTCGATTGTTTACCTTAAAGAAAGGCTCCAAACTTACATCCCTATTTTAATTCCCTGTTAAATAAAATAATCACGCGCAGCATTTCTGTATCTAAAAACTTTACTCTATATTGATAGATAGTGATCTGATCATAATTTCCAGGTCACGAGTTCGAGTATCTACTCTTTATCTTAAAGAAAGGCTCCAAATTCCCTTAAAATAAAATATCAATCTACAGCATCCTGCATCTAACCTTGACAGAAAATGTTCATGTAAAACTAGTCCTGCCTTTTTACTCAATATCAAATGTCACCAATTGCGGGTTATGATCCGATGCTTCCGTTGAAATGCTTTCAGAATTAATGACTTTTAATCCGCGGTAATAGACATGGTCTAACGGCAGGCCGAAGACACTGGTTCGTTGATCCTTATGGAATAATGTTTCTTTAAATCCTGACTTAATTAATGCCTGTTCAACGTCATCTAAGCGGGCATCCGTCCAGGTATTAAAATCCCCGCTAAATAGAATCGGTCCGTTATGTTGTTTGATTAAGCTTAGATAAGGCTGTAACTGATCTTTCAGCGGCTGTGAAGTAAAGGTAAAGTTCACCCCGTGTAAATTAATCACCAGCAGAGTTTGATTACTGTTTGCCAGCGAGTAAGTTGCCGCTAACCCCGTCTTTGGCACTATTATCCAGGGTTCACTGTAGCGGGTGGCGCAGACCTGCGTGGCAGGAAATTTACTTAAGGTATTAACGCCATAAACAAAACCTGCATATTTGAACGCATAATTGTGCAGGTAAAACAGTTGATTAGCCCGGCTGAACTCCTTTAACTGTATAGAATGCTTGACCTCCTGCAGGGTAAATAAATCTGCTTTTGCACTCCATTCCTGAAGTCTCGAACGCCAGTTTTTATTCTGCTGCTTATAAATATTCCAGTTTAGCAGTGTGAAAGGAAAGCTGATCTGGCGCTCGATGCCTACAGGTTGCCTGACGCTGGATAGTTCAGGGCAAGCTGAGTGGTAAAACTGCTGATTATTATCAAAAACAGTAAGCTGTGCAGGTGATTCAGGGAAAAAACTATCCGCACTGCCCTGAATAGCAAACAGAAGTATAAGAATTATCAGACAGGATTTTATAAAGGTTATGCTTACTGGAAATATGATATTGGATTTCATTTTAGGGCCTATTTATCTTTGCTATTTGCTCCTGCTGGAGGCTTTTTTTATGCGCCGCAAGGCAGAAGTCATGCAGTGTAGTTACTCTACATTAATGACTGACAACGCAGTTGAGTGTAAAATTGCCCAGCCCTTCGGGTTGAGTCTGAAAATCCCTCACTCTGCGCTGCTCACCGCTCATTTAGAACAACTAAATCTTACTCTTCGCGCCTTGATTGAGGAACTTTCAGGCTCAACAGGGACAAACTTCAAAGATAAACAGGTCCAAATTATATTATTATTGATGAAGGTCAATTATCTGGGTTATATTGTTGATCCGATTAATCATATTTAAGTCTTGAATTATGCCATTAGAAAGAACACTTTCAATTATTAAACCTGATGCAGTCCGTAAGCACTTAACTGGTACTATTTTAGCGCGATTTGAAAAAGCCGGTTTAACACCTGTTGCGGTTAAAATGCTGCAGCTTACTAAAGAGCAGGCTGAAGGCTTTTATGCTGAGCATCAGGGCAAAGAATTTTTTGAGTCCTTAGTTGAGTTTATGACTTCGGGGCCGATTATGGTTCAGGTCTTACAGGCCGAAAATGCAATCATTCATTACCGGGAGGTAATAGGAAAAACCGATCCGACTCAAGCCGCTGCTGGTACGATTCGTGCCGATTTTGCCGCCTCTAAGCAGCATAATGCAGTACACGGCTCTGACAGTCCAGTGTCAGCATCCCGCGAAATAGCTTACTTTTTTTCTGATGACGAAATTTGCCCGCCAATAGAAGCTTAAATCCTTTATAATACGCCAAAATAAAACTCAGTACCTGCTGCCTCGTTTTATTTTGGTCTGATCGCAGTACCGATAATGTACATTTCCACAAGCTTTTAAAGTAACGGCTTTAGCGTATTTATAATTTAGGGATAATATGAGCGAATTTTTAATGTTGATGGAGCAGGTTCCTGCTTTACTTTACGGCACTACTATTATTTTAGGGCTGTTAGTTGGGTCTTTTTTAAATGTGGTTATTTTTCGTTTGCCGGTAATAATGGAGCGTGCCTGGAAAGCTGAATGTGCGGAGTGTTTCCCTGAGGCTAATATTAAAAGCGCAGATGATGTTTTTAATTTAGTTGTTCCCCGTTCACGCTGCCCGCAGTGTAATCATTTAATCGGCTCCACAGAAAATATTCCGCTTATCAGCTGGCTGCTGCAGAAAGGGCGCTGTAAGCACTGCTCCTGTAAAATTAGTAAGCGTTACCCGTGTATTGAGCTATTGACTGGTTTAATGTCGTTAGTGGCCGCTTACCTTCTTCCATTCGGCTGGCCTCTGGTCTTCGGATTAATTTTTACATGGGTTTTAATCAGCCTGACCTTTATTGACTTTGATACTATGCTGCTGCCGGATCAGTTAACTCTGCCGCTTCTGTGGCTGGGTTTACTGATTAATATTTCAGGTACCTTTACGGGGTTAACTGATGCTGTATTAGGGGCTGTTTTTGGTTATTTAAGTCTGTGGTCTGTGTACTGGGGCTTTAAGCTGTTGACCGGGAAAGAGGGGATGGGTTATGGTGATTTTAAACTTTTAGCCGCCTTAGGGGCCTGGTTCGGCTGGCAGGCACTGCCTTTGATTATTCTTATTTCATCATTTGCCGGCGCGATTATCGGCATTGCAGTGCTTTTAGCATCAAAAGATAAAAAAAGCCGGCCGATACCCTTTGGTCCTTACCTTGCTATTGCCGGCTGGGTTTACCTGGTTTACGGTCAGGCCGTGACGGAAATGTATTATAATCTGGTGCTTTAATGAATAATGAAGCACAGCATAAAGCAGTAGATACCCAGCTGTCTATTGATGAAAAGTGGATGAATTATGCCTTGTCTCTTGCTGATAAAGCGGAATTATCTGGTGAGATTCCGGTAGGGGCGGTGTTAGTTAAAAATGACCGGGTTGTTGCTGAAGGCTGGAATTTGTCGATTATTAGTCACGATGCCTGTGCGCATGCTGAAATTATGGCAATTCGAGAAGCGGGTAAAGTGGTACAGAATTACCGCTTAATTGACTGTACCTTATATGTCACCCTTGAGCCTTGCCCTATGTGTGCCGGGGCGCTAGTCCATGCGCGTATTAAACGGCTTGTTTACGGTGCCGGGGATTATAAAACCGGGGCGGCCGGATCTGTTTTTGATCTGGTGCGCAGTGACAGGTTAAATCATCAGATTGAAGTGACTTCCGGTATTTTTGCCGAGCGCTGTGCTGCAAAAATAAGCGATTTCTTTAAGCGCCGCCGTAAAGAGAAAAAAGCATTAAAAAAGCAGCTGCTTGCTGACTCTTTAGCTGCAAATTCTTAACCTTAAAACAGAGCCAATTATGACTAAAAAAACAATTACTTTTGCATTCGAGAAAGAAACTAAAAACAGTGTGCGTTACAAAGAAGTTCCTGAGCCTGGACAGGCGCCTGTTGTCGGCAGTATATATGTGCAGAAATGGTTTGCCGGTTCAAGTAAAGAGCTGTCGGTTAGCATCGAGAAAAAAGACTGATTGAACGCTTCATTAATTCGATCCTGTTGATACTCTGCGCTGTCGTAATGCGCAGAGTATGTTACCCGCCTACTTTATTTTTCTTTTTCTTTCTCTATATCTAACTCTATCGCTTTCAGCAGCTTCTGCCGTTCCGTTTCCGCGTCATCTTTAGCTTTCAGAGAAACCTGCAGTGCGGCCAATGCTTTATCTTTTGCTGTCTGGTAGTTCTTGAGTTCAGCCTGCGCCTGCTCCTTTGTCTGTACTAAAGCCGCCTGTTCCGCTTCGGCTTCATTGGCCGCTTTTAGTAAAATGTTTTCTTTATTCAAGCTTTTCTCTTTAGCATACTGCAGTCTTGTCTGCTCTGCTAATGCTTCATCCTGAGCAATTTTCAGAGCCTGTTCCCTGGCAAGTGTCTGCTCCTGGGCTAATTTTAACGCCTGCTGTCCGGCTAAGGTTTTTTCCTGTGCCTGCTGCAGTGCTTTTTCCATCGCGAGAATTTCTTTCTCGGCCTGGTGCAGGGCCTTTTCTTTAGCTTCACTGTCTTTTTGAGCTTTGCGCAGTGTTTTTTCTTTAAGTTTGATTTCCTGCTCAGCTCTTTTTAATGCCCTTTGTCTTGCCAGTGGTTTGTTGTTTTCTTCCTCTAAAGCACGCTGTTCAGCTAAGGCTTTCTGCAGGGCTATTTTTTCGGCTTCCGCTTTATCTTTAGCATCTTGAAGTGCTTTTTCTTTTGCTAAAGCTTTATCTTTTGCATCCTGTATCGCTTTGGCGGCCGCTTCTGCCTTTTCTTTTTCGGCTGCCGACCAGGTGAGTGTTTTTAAATACTGACGGATATTGTTTACATAGGTCTGAGCTTCCTGCCCGCGGGCGTAACCGTAACGGGTCTTTTTATACCACTGCTTTTGATGCAGCAGGGGCAGGTTATCTTTAACATCTGACCAGGCATCGGGGTTCTGTTTTTTCATTGCTGTAATACGTCTTGCGTCCATTAAATGCCCGTAACCGATATTGTAACTGGCTAAGGCAAACCATACTTTTTCATCATCGGGAATGCTGTCAGGAAGGCGTTTAATTAACTGCGATAAATATTTTGCGCCGCCTTTAATACTTTGTTCGGGATCCAGGCGGTTTTCTATACCGACGTAATCTGCAGTATCCAGAGTCAGCATCATCATGCCGCGTACGCCGGTCGGAGATTTTGCATTCGGATTCCAGTGTGACTCCTGATAACTGACGGCCGCCAGCAGCAGCCAGTTTACTTCAGGCGTCGCATTGTTTTTAAATAAATTTTCGTATTTGGGTAATTTTTTGTTAATACGTTTTAAGAAAGTGCGGGTATCGACAAAATCAAAATGCTGCACATGCCCGAAATATTTCTCTTCAAGTTTTGCTATACTTTGATCCTGATATTTACCGCCGATAAATTCAATAATTGCAGAATAAACACTGTCGTCCTGATCGCGCTTAATCAGCCAGGCTACCGGCAGTTTATCTGATATGGTAAAGGCTTCAGCCAGTACCGGATAATAGCGCTGCTTCTGAGCCAGCGTTGAACTGTCAACAATAGCAAAGGTAATCTCCTTGTCGGCCACTTTACGCAGCAGCGTTTCCTGATCTTCATTTTCTAAAATCTGAATATCCAGCTCTGGTACTTCACCTATTATGCTGTCTAATGTTTCTTCATGGCTGCTGTCTTTAAGTACGCTTATCGGCGCATTAACATCCATAATTTTACGCGGACGGTAAGTCCCTTTGTGATAAACCACTTTTTGTGAAACATGGTAATAGGGCGGAGAGCTGCGGTATTTTTGTGAACGTTTAGGGGTTAATGTCAGTCCTGAGCCGACAAAATCAATCTTGTTGTTATCCAGTGCATCAAACAGCTCTTTAAGCGTATTGTATTCTTTGATACGAAAATTCACATTGAGGTAAGAGGCAAACTGTTTGCCAAGCTCATAGTCAAATCCGCTGTAAACAGAGCCGTCATAACTGTAGGTTAATGAACTATTAATCGTTCCCATAATAATATCACCACGCATTTGAATTCTTTCTAAGCTGCTGGTGTGGGAAAAAGGATTACAGGCGCTCACTAATAAAAGAGCGAAGCTTACAAAAAGCCAAGCCGTTAACTGCTTGATTTTTTTAAGTGGCATAACAGAGTCCATATCAGAATTATTAGATGAAACTGTTCACTGTTTCATCCGGGTTTTGTGAATTTATCATATTAAATATCAATTAGCCTTCGACTATAGAGTGTTTCTATATAATAAAAAATGCTTTTTGCATATAATAGCCAGCTAATAGCAGTTATATCAAATAAGTGATTATTTAAAGGCACTTCTATTAGCAGGTTGTCACCTTGAATAATTAGTTATTTATCCGTGTAATTGACGTTACCCAAGTTCATTTATCTATCTAACGAGAGAAATAACCTATGGAAATTTTGCGTGGGGCACCAGCCTTATCGACATTTCGTGTTAATCAGTTATTAAAAAACTGTGAAGCCTTAAATCTACCTGTATCGCAGATATATGCAGAATATATGCATGCGGCAGATTTAACTGATGCTTTAAATGACCAAGAGCAAGCTGTACTACAAAAACTACTCACTTACGGACCTAAAATTGCAGAGCATGATCCCGTCGGATCATTATTATTTGTGACTCCTCGTCCTGGGACTATTTCACCATGGTCTTCCAAATCGTCGGATATCGCCCATAACTGTGGTTTGACAAAAGTTAAGCGTTTAGAACGTGGTATTGCTTATTACGTTGAAACAACAACGGAATTATCAGCAGAGCAGCACAAGGAGCTGGCTGATCTGTTACATGACCGCATGATGGAGGTAGTATTTACCTCTCTTGATGATGCGCAGAAACTATTTGCACAGGGTATTCCTGGTGAAATGACCAGTGTTGATATCTTGAGCAGAGGACGCAGTGCACTTGAAGCCGCCAACGTAAGTTTAGGTTTAGCACTTGCTGATGATGAAATTGACTACCTGTTAGAAAGCTTTAATAACCTGGGACGTAATCCTAACGATATCGAGTTGATGATGTTTGCTCAGGCAAACTCAGAGCATTGTCGTCATAAAATCTTTAATGCCGACTGGACCATTGATGGTGAGAAACAACCGAAATCACTGTTTAAAATGATCCGTAATACCCACGAAAAACACCCCGAATTTGTTTTATCTGCATATAAAGACAATGCTGCTGTGATGGAAGGTTATCAGGCAGGGCGTTTCTTCCCTAGTGTTGATGAGCGTGAATACGGCTACCACCATGAAGATATCGATATCTTAATGAAAGTGGAGACCCATAACCACCCGACAGCAATTTCGCCGTTCCCCGGTGCTTCCACCGGTTCCGGTGGTGAAATCCGTGATGAAGGCGCAACTGGTATCGGTTCTAAACCTAAAGCGGGTTTAGTTGGTTTTTCTGTATCTAATTTACGTATCCCGTCATTCGAGCAGCCCTGGGAGACGGATTTTGGTAAACCAGACCGTATTGTTTCAGCATTAGATATTATGCTGGAAGCCCCGCTCGGCGGCGCTGCTTTTAATAACGAATTCGGTCGTCCGAATATCCTTGGTTATTTCCGTACTTATGAAGAAAAAGTAGACAGCCATAACGGTGAAGAGATCCGCGGCTACCATAAACCTATTATGTTAGCCGGCGGTCTGGGTAATATCCGCCGTGAGCATGTACAGAAAAAAGATATTCCCGTCGGCGCTAAACTGATTGTACTAGGCGGTCCGGCCATGAATATCGGTTTAGGCGGCGGCGCTGCCTCGTCAATGGACTCAGGTGCTTCCTGTGAAAATCTGGATTTTGCTTCAGTACAGCGTGAAAATCCGGAAATGGAACGCCGCTGTCAGGAAGTGATCGACCGCTGCTGGCAGATGGGCGAAGACAACCCGATCCAGTTTATTCATGATGTAGGCGCGGGTGGTCTTTCCAACGCTATGCCTGAATTAGTTGATGACGGCGGCCGCGGCGGTAAGTTTGAGCTGCGTGCGATTCCAAACGATGAGAAAAGCATGGCACCGCATGAAATCTGGTGTAATGAATCTCAAGAACGTTATGTTATGGCGGTTAAGCCGGAAAACCTGGCGGCTTTTGAAGCGATTTGTAAACGCGAACGTGCACAGTATGCGGTTATTGGTGAAGCGACTGAAGAGCTGCAGCTGACCCTTCATGATGACGAGTTTGATAATAACCCTATCGATATGCCTCTTGAGGTGCTGTTAGGTAAAGCACCGAAAATGCATCGTGATGTTAAATCACAAAAAGCGCTGGGCAAACCTTTAGATCTTTCTGGTGCCAGTATTAAAGATGCTGCTGAGCGTCTGCTGCGTTTACCGTCAATTGCAGAAAAAACCTTCCTGATCACTATCGGTGACCGTACGGTAACCGGCTTAGTGGCACGCGATCAGATGGTTGGTCCCTGGCAGGTTCCGGTCGCTGACTGTGCGGTTACAGCCGCCAGTTACGATACTTATTTTGGTGAGTCGATGGCGCTGGGTGAACGTACACCTGTTGCACTGCTTAACTTCGGCGCATCAGCACGTCTGGCTGTAGCTGAGTCAATTACAAATATTGCCTGTTCGGATATTGGTGATTTCAAACGCATTAAACTTTCTGCAAACTGGATGTCGGCAACGGGACATCCTGGTGAAGATGCTGGTTTATATGAAGCAGTTAAAGCGGTTGGTGAAGAGCTTTGTCCGGAGCTGGAACTTACTATTCCGGTAGGTAAAGATTCAATGTCAATGAAGACTCGCTGGCAGGAAGGGAACGAGGATAAAGAAGTTACCTCGCCGCTTTCACTGATTATTACCGCATTTGGTGCTGTTCGTGATATCCGCAATACAGTGACGCCGCAGCTGCGTACCGACCAGGGAAATACAGATCTGATTCTTATTGACTTAGGTAACGGTCAGAACCGTCTTGGCGGTTCATCACTTGCGCAGGTTTATAAACAGCTGGGTGATACAACACCTGATGTAGATGATCCGGCTTTACTGCAGGGGTTCTTTAATGCAGTGCAGACCCTAGTCGCGGATCAGAAATTACTGGCTTACCATGATCGTAGTGACGGCGGTTTATTCTCTACAATTACAGAAATGTCTTTTGCCGGACATTGCGGTGTAACGGTGCAGATTGACCAGCTGGGCAGTGATGATTTTGCCGCTCTTTATAATGAAGAGCTTGGTGCGGTTATTCAGGTACGCGCTGAAGATAAAGAAGCGGTATTAAATACGCTGGCCGGCCATGGTTTAGCTGCTAACTCGCTAGTGATTGGTTCATTAAATACAACTGACCAGGTTGAATTTACTCGTGACGGTAATGATGTTTTAGTTGCACCGCGCAGTGAATTCCGCAGTATCTGGGCTGAAACAACCCTGAAAATGCAGTCGCTGCGTGATAATCCGGCTTGTGCATTACAAGAGTTTGAACTTAAATCTGATGATAAAGATCCTGGTTTAAGCACAAAACTAACCTTTGATATCAATGAAGACGTGGCTGCTCCGTATATTTCAACGGGGGTTTTACCGCGTATGGCAATTCTGCGTGAGCAGGGAGTTAACTCTCAGCAGGAGATGGCGGCCGCCTTTAACCGTGCGGGTTTCTCGGCGGTTGATGTGCATATGAGTGATGTTTTATCCGGTGATGTACAGTTAGCTGATTTTGCCGGTTTAACGGCATGCGGCGGTTTCTCTTACGGTGACGTATTAGGCGCCGGTGAAGGCTGGGCTAAGTCCATTCTGTTTAATGCGCAGGCGCGCGAGCAGTTCCAGAGCTTCTTCGAGCGTGAAAACTCCTTTGCTTTAGGAGTATGTAACGGCTGTCAGATGCTGTCAAACCTGCATGAGCTTATTCCCGGTGCTGATTTATGGCCTCGTTTTGTGCGTAATAACTCGGAACGTTTTGAAGCACGTTTTAGTTTAGTTGAAGTGCAGAAAACTAATTCACTGTTTTTAAATGATATGGCCGGTTCATATATGCCGATTGCGGTTTCACATGGTGAAGGCCGTGTTGAAGTGAAAGATCAGGCGCATCTGGACGCGATTGAAGCAAGTGGTTCAATTGCTTTACGTTTCATCAATAACTATGGTAAAAATACCGAGCAGTACCCGGCTAACCCGAATGGTTCGCCGAATGGTATTACCGGGCTAACTTCTCAGGACGGGCGTGTTACAATTATGATGCCTCACCCTGAACGTGTATTCAGGACGGCAGCTAACTCCTGGCATCCCGAAGAATGGAAAGAGGATAGTCCCTGGATGCGTATGTTTAGAAACGTACGTAAACAGTTAGGTTAAAACTTAGCAGAAAATAAAAAGGGGATATTAAATCCCCTTTTTCAATTCTTGTGCTAGGATTAAGTCGTTGATTTTACTGGCTTTGTGATCATATTGTAAATAAAAGGTGGTTTTTTTGTCTGTAGGTATCGAAAATGTTTTATACATTGGCAAAAATATTAAACTTGTTGAAGTTATGCTGGACATGTTTAAAGAAGTCTCTGCAAAATCTGAATGTCAGATTCAGCACTTAACAAGCAGTGCTGAAATTCATAGCGCATTAGCTGCAAAAAACTATCAGTATCTGCTTTGTGAACAGGAAATGGATAAAGCAGCTGCCGATAAAATCGCATCCGATTATCCGTTATTAAAAACATTCTACCTGGCCGGTCTTCAGGACGTGTATCAGGCAGCGGAAAAAAGCCGCTCCGACTCTGTGATCAAAGTACTGCTAACCGATGAAGTTAAAGCCACCCTGGACTGTATCCGTATTCCTATCTATTACAAGAATAAGCAGGGGGAGTTTTTAGCCTGTAACAGCTATTTTGCACAAGCTGTAGGCATGACTAGCGGACAGATTATTGGAAAAACAGCTGCAGAGATATTACCCCCGCACCTCTTACCTGGTTTAGAACAAGTAGATCAAAAAGTATTTGAGGATAATCAGGTACATCTTTACGAATGTGAATATGTGGATGCCGCCGGCATACACCGCGAGGTGGTTTTTAGAAAAGAGGCGATTGAGGGCGGTGAAATTCAGGTTGGTACCATACTGGATATGTCTGAGCTTAATAACGCCAAACGCTTAATTGAAAAAGAACGGGTGAGGTTAAGAGCGACCGCGGATCTGTCTTCCGATCTTATTTTTTTTAAAGATCTTGAAAGCCGTTTTCTGGGCTGTAATAAAGAGTTTGAAAGATTTGTCGGCTGTCCTGAACGGGATATTTTAGGTAAAAGAGATGATCAGCTTTTTGAGCTTGACCAGGCTTTAATGTGCCAGGCGCAGGATCAGGATGTGATGACCACAAAGCAGATACATCATGGTAAAGAATACCTTACCTATAAAGACGGTGTCCGCCATTTTATAGAGATGAAAAAAGTACCGCTGCAGGATAAAGACGGCAAAGTGCAGGGACTGATCGGCATGGGCCGGGATATTACAGCCCAGTATATGATGCAGAAGCGCTTTAAAGTTGCCAATGTGGTATTTGAAAACAGTAAAGACAGCATAATCGTTACCGATGAACGGGGCGATATTATCTCTGCCAATGAATCGTCATGTCGTGTATCCGGCTATTCAAGAACTGAGCTGTTACAGGCGAATATTAATATATTCTCGTCAGAGCAGCATGATCAACTTTTTTATGAGCAGATAGAAGATGCACTGCAGCTGAATAATAACTGGCAGGGAGACATTACCTACCGCATTAAAAACGGCGATACCTATTATGCCTGGTTAGAGATTTATGTCGTTGAACACCCGGGCGAAGGAGGAGAAAACCGCGTTTATTCTTTTACTGATTTAAGCCAGTGTAAAAAAGTAGAAGAAAAAACCCAGTTCCTTTCTAAGCATGATCCGTTAACCGGCCTGTTTAACCGTATTGCGCTGTTTACCCGCCTGGAAGATGCAATTGCCCGCTCCAGCCATAAAGAAATTGCCATGGCGGTGGTGCTGGTTGATATTAATGGTTTTAAAACAATTAACGATCAGTACGGGCATAATGCCGGTGACAGAGTACTTAAAGAGATTGCTAGACGCCTTAAGTCCTGTGTATTTGAAAAAGATACCGTTGCCCGCTTTGGTGATGATGAGTTTGTTTTATTAATCGATGAACTGACTAATGAGCAGGGAGCCGCTATTGTTGCCCAGAAAATTGCCCGGCAGTTCAGCAGTGTCTTCCTGATTGATAACGCTGCCGTTAAACTGTCTGCAACCATAGGTATTAGTATATTTCCTGACGATGGTGTCGATGTTGATACGCTGCTGAGTAACGCAGAAAAAGCGATGCAGCGGGCTAAATATGATAAAAGTGCGCCCTATCACTTTTATACTGTTGAATTAACCCGTTATTCAAATCAGCAGTTTGCATTAGAAGACGAGCTTAAGAATGCCCTGCACAAGCAGCAGTTTGAGCTCTATTACCAGCCGCAGTATGATCTTAATAAACGTCAGATTGTGGCATTAGAAAGTTTACTTCGCTGGAAACATCCACAGCACGGCCTGCTGCTTCCCGACAGTTTCTTAATATTAGTTGAAGAGAGCGGTTTATTAGTTCCTATCGGTCTGCAGATGATCCGCAAGGCCGCTGAGCAGGCGGTTATCTGGTCTAAGTCCGGGATTAATTTCGGCCGAATTGCTATTAATTTATCGGAGATTCAGCTGGAACAGCTTAGCTTTATTGCTGATATTCAGACTATTTTAAAAGATACCGGTTGTTCAAACCGCTGGCTGGAGTTTGAAATCGGCGAGTCGGTGTTCAGCAGTGACTCGGTGAATATCCATGAAAATCTGCTTAATTTGAGCAAGGTCGGTTTTGCATTAACCGTTGATGGTTTTGGTGCGGACCGCTCTGTTTTGTATTCAATAGATCATTTACGTATTGAGAAATTCAAAATATCAAAACAGTTTATTCACGGTGTTCCCGGACATTTAGCGGGCGAGGCTATGATTAAATCAGTGATCGTTTTAGCACGTGCCTTGGGGATTGATGTGGTTGGAGAAGGTATAGAAAGCGCGGAGCAGGAGGCGTTTTTAACTGCTCAGAATATCGATTCAGGGCAGGGGCATTTCGAGGCCAAACCGATGAAAACCTCTGAAATGACTTTTTATCTGCGCTGTAATAAGCGTAAATAAAACAATTTAATAAGTGATACGCAGTCATTTCAATACAACAGCACAGAAAAAGTAATATTTACTTTTTCTGTGCTGTTTTCGTCTATTAATTTCACTTATGCGTTTATCTGCCGTTTCCATAGGCTCTTCCCTAATAATGGTTCTTTATATAAAACCCTGTACTTGTCAGGTCTTTGCTGGACATCTGTTTTAATTTCTCTTAGCAGAAATTGAGTCATCTATTTGTATTTTACTATTGCTGACTAATTGCTATGATGCAAACGTAAATTATACGAATAATTGGAATTTAGTTTGTCTATACCTGCCGAAAATGTTTTATATATCGGGCACAATATTAAACTTGTTGAAGCTATGCTTAACTCATTTAATACCGCCGCGAACCAGCCTTGTTATAATATCTGTTGTTTAAACCACTGTAATGAACTGCAGACTGCCTTAGCTGAAAAAAATTACAGCCATCTTATTTGTGAGCCGCCGATCAGCAAGGCCCTGTCAGATAAGATAGAAAAAGATTTTCCTCTGTTGAAAACCATTTACCTGGCCGAGAATGATGCAGGTAAAACTCTGCAGTCATCATCTGTTAACGAAGAGCTGCTTAGCGATCAGGTTAAAGCAGCTTTAGAATGTATCAGCATTCCTGTTTATTATAAAAACAGGCTGGGGGTATTTTTAGCCTGCAACACATCTTTTGCACAAGCGGTGGGTATGACCACTGAGCAGATTATAGGGAAGACGGCGGCCGAGATACTGCCTGTACATTTACTGGCAGGTCTGCAGGAAGTAGATAAAAAATTATTTGCGGATAAACAGGTGCACCTTTTTGAATGTGAATATACCGATGCAAGCGGTATACATCGTGAGGTGGTTTTTCGCAAAGAGGCCATGGATTGTGGTGAAATTCAAATTGGTACAATCCTGGATATGTCAGAAATCAATGAGGCAGAACGTTCATTAGAAAAAGAGCGTGTTATGCTGCGCGCCACGGCAGACCTGTCTTCAGATCTGATTTTCTTTAAAGATCTGGAAAGTCGCTTTCTGGGGTGTAATAAAGAATTTGAAAAATTTGTCGGCTGTCCTGAACGGGATATTTTAGGGAAAAAAGATGACCAGCTTTTTGAATTAGATCAGGCCTTAATGTGCCAGGCGCAGGATCAGGACGTAATGACCACAAAGCAGATCTATCGCGGTAAAGAATATCTTACCTATCAAAACGGTGTCCGCCATTTTATCGATATGAAAAAAGTTCCGCTGCTGGATAAAGCCGGTAAAGTGCAGGGACTGGTCGGTATAGGTCGAAATATTACAGCTGGTCATCTAATGCAGAAACGCTTGAAAATTGCTGATGCGGTATTTGAGCATAGTAAAGACGGCATCTTTGTAACCGACGGCCGCGGTAATATTATTTCTGCCAATAAAGCCTGCCGAACTATGTCGGGTTTTTCAGAAGCGGAATTACTGCAGTTAAATATCCGTACTTTTTCACTGCAGCATTATGATGAATCTTTTTATGATCATATAGAAGCTTTATTAAAAGAGAAGAAAAGCTGGCAGGGAGATATCATTTACAGTGATAAAAACGGCGATACCCGTTATGCCTGGCTGGAAATTTATACTGTTGAGCATGCTGGTGAAGGTATAACCAATAATATTTATTCCTTTACGGATTTAAGTCAAAGCAGAAATGCTGAAGAAAAAATCCAGTTTTTATCCAAGCATGATCCGTTAACCGGGTTATTTAACCGTATTGCTCTGTTTACCCGCCTGGAAGATGCAATAACCCGTGCAGATCATAAAGAGACTGCAATGGCGGTGCTTTTGGTTGATATTAACGGCTTTAAAAAAATCAATGACCAATATGGACATCATGCGGCTGACAAGGCGTTAAAAGCCGCCGCCGGACGACTTAAGTCCTGTGTATTTGCAAAAGATACGGTGGCGCGTTTTGGTGATAATGAATTTGTTATCATCATTGATGAACTTGCCAATGAACAGGATGCCGCTCTGGTAGCGCAGAAAATTGCGCGCCAGTTTAATGAGCCTGTTGTAATTGAAAATACTGAGGAGAAACTTTCAGTAACCATAGGGATCAGTCTTTCCCCCGATGACGGTATTGATGTTGATACCCTGCTTAAAAATGCAGAACAAGCGATGCTGCGCGGTAAAAAAGATAAGAGTGCCCAGTATCACTTTTATACACCTGAACTGACCCGCTACTCCAGTCAGCAGCTGCAGTTAGAGCAGCAGTTAAAAAATGCACTCGAGTCGGATCAGTTTGAACTGTATTACCAGCCTCAGTACGATCTTAATACACGCCAGATTTCTGGTGTAGAAGCTTTAGCCCGCTGGAATCATCCTGAGCTGGGAATTGTACTTCCCGAGCAGTTTTTAATTCTAGCGGAGGAGAGCGGCCTGGTTATTCCGCTGGGTTTGAAAATGCTCAGGCAGGCTGCGGTGCAGGCCGTGGCCTGGAAAAAGGCGGCAGTTAATTTCGGGCGTATTGCCGTTAATATATCCAAGGCTCAATTATCACAAAGTAGTTTTATTGCTGATCTTCACACAATTTTAAAAGAAACCGGCTGCTCAGGGCTGTGGCTTGAGCTTGAAGTTGATAAGTCTATTCTTCGTCACTCTTCAATAGATATTCAGTCGAATCTGGTGAACCTTGGCAAGATGGGCTTTGCATTAACGGTTACGAATTTTGGTATAGCGAACACAGTGATAGATTTAATTAACCTGCTGGGTGTTGAAAAACTTAAAATACCAAACCAGCATGTTAGAAACAGTTCCGGGGACTTAGTGAGTAATGCGCTGTTAAATTCCGTTAACGCTTTTGCCCGTACATTAGGTCTCAGCATCATTGGCGATGCTGTTGAAAACGCGCAGCAGGAGGTTTTTTCAACTTCTCAGCATATTCAGAATAGACCCATGAAAGCCTCTGAAGCGACTTTTTATCTGCGCTGTAATAAACGCAGATAAGCACCGCTGTAATATTATGAAGCGGGCCGTCGCGCCCGCTTCTCTTTCTTCACCTTCACGCCTCAAGCCTGTTCACCTCGTGATCTGCTGATTTCTGTATCTTGAATGATAACGGCTGCATAATCTGTATCTTCTTCAGCTTTACGTATAAGATAATCTAACCTGATGTTTTTACAAAAAGAATTAGCTTATGGATCTCTTCTCTCTCGATATGGCCTGGCAGGACAGTACCCTGTATGTGGTGCTGTCTGCATTTTTATATTTCTCTTTGTTACTGCTTACATCGTTACGTGTGGTTATTAAACGTAAGCCGATAGGTATTTCTCTTGCCTGGTTGTTTTTGATTTATGCACTTCCTCTGTTCGGCATGATCAGTTATTTCATTTTTGGTGAGCTGCATTTAGGTAAAAAACGTCAGAAACGCCGCGAAGAAATGAGCGGTTTGTTTCAGTCCTGGCTGTATAACGAGGTAACGGAAAATCGAATATCTGAAGAGTTAACCTCACCTTCGGTTATGTCAATGCGCCGCTTTGTTGAATCTTATACCAGCATGCCGATGATGAAAGGTAATAAACTGACTCTATTATCTTCGACGGAAGCTATTTTAACTGAACTGCAGGAATGTATTGATCAGGCTCAGCACAGCTGTTATCTGATGTTTTATATCTGTTATGAAGGCGGGCTGGCAGATAAGGTGGTAGAGGCGTTAATACGCGCTTCACAGCGTGGTGTCAGCTGTAAAGTGTTACTGGACTCAGTGGGAAGCAATGATTTTTTTAAATCCGAACAGCCGCAGAGAATGCGTGATGCCGGCATTGAAGTTGCTGAAGCGCTGCCCGTTGGTGCTCTTCGTCTGCTTTTTCAGCGTCAGGATCTGCGTCTGCACCGCAAGCTGGTATGTATCGATGAGCGGCTTGCCTACACGGGCAGTATGAACTTAGTTGATCCGGCTTATTTTAAGAAAGGGCAGGGGTTCGGACAGTGGGTTGATATGATGGTGCGCTGTGAAGGCCCTATTGTACAGCTGATGCAGGGCCTGTTTATCTGGGACTGGTACTTAGAGACAAATGTTAAACTGTCTTTTGAGAAGCTATCTGAGAAAAGTTTTGCCGTGAAAGGAGAGCAGAATGTGCAGCTTATTCCATCCGGTCCGGAATTTGGTAAAGCAAGCATTCATCAGGTGTTATTAACCGCTATTTATGAGGCTAAGGAAAGTCTGATTTTAACCACCCCTTATTTTGTACCCGATGACAGTCTGCATGAAGCATTAACGGTTGCCGCTTTACGCGGTGTTGATGTGAAGATTATTCTGCCCGCTAAAAACAACTCTTTTATGGTCAAATATGCATCGCGTGCGTTTTTTGATGAGCTGCTTAGTGCCGGAGTTAAAATCTATAAATTTCACGGCGGTTTACTGCATAGTAAAAGTATCGTGGTGGATGATAAAATAGCACTGGTAGGAACGGTTAATCTTGACCGGCGCAGTTTCTGGCTTAATTTCGAGATGACCATGCTGGTTGATAATCGTTATTTCACCAGCGAACTACTTAATCTGCAGATGCAGTATTTAGCAAACTCTCAGCGCTTAAAATTAGAAGACTGGCAGTCGCGCAGTTATTCGAAGAAGCTCTTGGAGAGCTGTGTGTATCTGTTCAGTCCTCTGCTGTAATAATCTATTGAAACCCAGCCGCAGAATTCCCCTTCCTGCAGGGAGCAGGTTTCGCTGTGCCTCAAATCATCAATAGCAAAGTGCTCTTTGACCATTATTCCCGTAAACGGCTTCTATTACGCTTTAACAGGTGTTTGCTTTAAAAGGTGCATGGATGTCAAAAGTTTCCAAACAACGCTTTATGATAGTGGAAGCAGCTTTAATAGTGATAGACAGCAGCTCAGGTTTGTAAGTGTATAAATTGGAGTGGTTTAGTGAGGAATTTAAGACAAAAAAAAGCCTGCGGTTAAGCTAATGCCGATCGTTTAAGAAAACTTGAACGATCTTGCAGATAGATCATAATCCTCAATCTTATTTAAGGTTGGGGATTTTTTTTGTTTAATCAAGAAATGGAATTAGTTTATGAATCATTTGAAAACAAAGATTCATATGACAACGTATTGACCGCTATTGATGCTAAATGGATCGAAGAAGCATTATTTAGCACTCAAAAAGCCAGCATTCGACGACGTCGCTTACCCGCAGAGCAAGCTATGTGGCTCATTATTATGATGGGCTTGATGCGTAATCGTTCTATTAAAGAAGTTTGTGGTTCTTTGGATATTGCCCTGCAAACCAATCCAGATGAAAT
>NZ_AUAM01000054.1 GCF_000428725.1 Psychromonas aquimarina ATCC BAA-1526 | reverse complement strand
TAGAAGCAGAAAAAGAAAAGTCAGTGGGTGAAGATTATTATGAAGAAGTAATGTTTGACCAGGAGCCGGTGAAACCTGCCGCCGCCGACAAAAAAGAACAAAAAACCTTAGGTTTCTTTGCCCGCTTCAAACAAAGCTTAAGCAAAACTCGTTTAAGTATAGGCAGTGGTTTATTCTCTCTATTTAAAGGCAAGAAAATTGACGATGATCTTTTCGAAGAATTAGAAGAGCAGTTAATTGTTGCCGATATTGGCGTTGATACCACCTTAAAAATAATTGATAACTTAACTGAGCATGCAGACAGAAAGCAGCTTAAAGATGCAGAGGCATTGTATAACCTGTTAAAAGAAGATCTTTCTGAAATACTGCAGGAAGTTGAGCAGCCTTTATGCATTGATGAAAGCAAGCTGCCTTACGTTATTTTAATGGTCGGCGTTAATGGTGTTGGTAAAACAACCACTATTGGTAAATTAGCTAAAAAATATCAGCAGCAGGGCAAGTCGGTAATGTTAGCTGCTGGTGATACTTTCCGAGCCGCCGCGGTTGAACAGCTGCAGGTCTGGGGGGAGCGTAATGATATTCCTGTTATTGCCCAGCAGACAGGTGCTGACAGTGCTTCGGTTTTATTTGATGCGATGGATGCGGCTAAAGCACGCGGCGCGGATATTCTGATTGCTGATACGGCGGGGCGTTTACAAAATAAAGATCATTTAATGGATGAGCTAAGTAAAGTGGTGCGTATTATGCGTAAAAAAGACGTTACAGCGCCGCATGAAATTATGCTGACTATTGATGCAGGTACGGGGCAAAATGCTATCAGTCAGGCGCAGTTGTTTGATCAGGCTGTCGGCCTTACAGGTATTACACTGACAAAATTAGATGGAACAGCAAAAGGCGGGATTATCTTCTCGATAGCTGATAAATTTAAATTACCTATTCGTTATATAGGGACAGGAGAGGGCATTGACGATCTACGTGAATTTAATGCCAGGGAGTTTATTGATGCACTTTTCTCAAAAGAGGAAGACTCAGAACAAGGTGAAAATTAATCATGATTTTATTTGAAGAAGTCAGCAAAATTTATGCTGGTAATTATGCTGCATTAAAACAGGTGGACTTCCATCTCAAGCAGGGGGAAATGGCATTTTTAACCGGGCACTCAGGCTCGGGTAAAAGTACGTTATTAAAATTAATCAGCCTAATGGAGCGACCGACAACGGGGCGAATTGTCTTGAACGGTAATGATATAAGTAATATTAAAGGTAATGATATTCCTTATCTGCGCCGCCATATCGGTATGATTTTTCAAGACCACCGTTTGTTAATGAACCGTTCTGTATTAGAAAATGTCGGTTTGCCATTATTAATTGAAGGTTACAGCCGTTATGAAATTAAGCGCCGCAGTCTAGCCGCGCTTGATAAAGTAGGATTATCAGGTAAAGAAGACTACGCACCGATTCACCTTTCTGGTGGTGAACAGCAGCGTGTTGGTATTGCCCGTGCCATTATCAATCAGCCTCCGCTGCTGCTTGCCGATGAACCAACTGGTAATCTTGACCCTAAGTTATCGTTAGAGATCCTGAGTTTATTTGAATCTCTGAATGAGTTCGGCATGTCAGTTTTAATTGCTACCCATGATTTAGGTTTGATTGCAAAAATGCGCTACCGCACTCTAACATTGAAAGACGGTGCGATGATCAATGATGGATTAATGAGAGAACGTAATGGCTAATCAGACAGATTATAAAAAAGTATTATCAAGCTCACCACGTATTACAAAAGTTTCATTTTTTGGTCGTGTCGGGGCGGTTATTCGTCAGCATTTTCAGCAGATTTTCAGTAGTTTTACTGAGCTGTGGAAAACGCCTTTTGCCACTTTAATGACCATTTTAGTGCTGGGTGTAGCCTTATCATTACCCAGTGTGTTTCATGTGTTATACAAAAATGCAGAGCGCGTGAGCGCGCAGTGGGACAGTGCGTCAGAGATCAGCTTGTTTTTGAAAAAAGATATTTCTGAGCCGCGTGTACAGGTCTTAATTAATAAATTAAGCATGTATGATGATATTGATTCTGTTACTTATATTTCTCGTCATCAGGCATTAGAAGAGTTTAAAGAGATGTCCGGCTTTTCAAAAGCGCTGAACTATCTTGATGAAAACCCGCTGCCGGCTGTGTTAGTGGTGACTCCGGCTAAGCAGGCGATGAATACTGCGGGCAGTAAGCTGCTGGTTGCCAAGCTGAAACGTGAGCAGGATATTGATTTAGTCAGGGTGGATGTTGACTGGATTGAAAAACTGCAGGCTATTTTGTCGCTGGTGGTCGATATTGTTATCGGTATTGCTATTTTACTACTGCTTTCCGTTTTACTGATTGTCAGTAACACCATACGCCTGAATATATTAAATCAGCGTCCGGAAATCGAAGTTATGAAGTTAGTCGGAGCAACCAACAGTTTTATTCAGCGTCCGTTTTTATATGTGGGCGCCTGGTACGGTTTGTTAGGCGGTACAATTGCCTGGTTCCTGACCTTTAGCTTAGTGCAGTGGCTGCAGTCCGGCGTAATGGATTTAATGGGGTTATATCAAGTACAGTTTCAAATTTCACTAATGAGCTTTGCTGAAAGTGCAATTATGATTGCTGTCGCTACTTTTCTCGGATTTATCGCATCGTATATTTCGGTAAAACAGTACTTAGTACGAATAGAGCCTAAATAAGTCAACATTGTCACTTTAATGTGAAGTGTAAGTAAATAAAAAAGGAGATCTTACTTGATCTCTTTTTTTTTACTTGTAATATGTGATTCATGTCACCAAATTTACTGTTTGTAATAGTTTAATCGAGGATATGTATGCATAAGGTTGTTGATCTAAAGTTGACCCCCATCTTTTCACCTATCTGCCAGACGTTGATCCACGAACAAATTCAAGACTATTTTGAAGATTCTCAAAGTGAACTATATGACAACTACAGCGAACTGCTGATTGTTCGTTTAGACGGCACCGTTATCGGCTACGGTACTTTTGATGTGGAAGACGGTGATATGATCAGTGTTAACTCCTTATATTTCAGAAATATTATTAAAGATCATGCACTTGGTGAGTACTGGCTGTCACGTCTATTAAAACGGCGCTTAAGTAAAAACAACTACCTGCAGTTTTTACTCGATAGTTAATCTTCTTTAGAGCCCTGTATACAGATACCCTGGTTTGGGCCTGCTGATTTTTGCATCTTGAAGCAGTTTGAGTATAATAGGTCTTTATTTTTTCTCCGGTCAGCATAAAGTTTAATACTGCTGCCGGAATAGTTAATATTTAAATCATCCATTAGAACTTAATAAGGTGAAACATGAGTAAAACAATAGATTCGATGAGTTTAGTTCCTCAAGGAAGTATTGGAGCCTATGTTCAGTCTGTAAATCAATTCGCTATGCTCAGTGCAGAGGAAGAGAAAGAGCTTGCAGAACGCTTATTCCATGATGGTGATTTAGATGCGGCTAAAAAATTAGTTATGTCCCATTTACGTTTTGTTGCTTATATTGCCAAAAGTTATGCGGGATACGGATTACCTCAGGCTGATTTAATTCAGGAAGGTAATGTCGGTTTAATGAAAGCAGTTAAACGTTTTGATCCGTCAGTGGGTGTGCGCCTGGTTTCTTTTGCTGTACATTGGATTAAAGCTGAAATACATGAATATGTTATCCGTAACTGGCGTGTGGTAAAGGTTGCAACAACTAAAGCGCAGCGTAAATTGTTTTTTAATCTGCGTAAAGCTAAAAAGCGTCTCGGCTGGTTCAGTAATGATGAAGTGGAAAATGTTGCTGAAGAATTAAATGTAACAACCAAAGATGTGCTGGAAATGGAGTCTCGTTTAAACGGGCAGGATCAGTCATTTGATTTGAGTGCCGGTGATGATGATGAAGGCAGCTTTGCACCTGTTCAGTATCTTGAAGATAAAAGCGCCGATGTTGCTGTCGCAGTTGAAGCAGAAAACTCGCAGCTGCACGTAAAAAATAAACTTTACTCAGCACTGTCCCTGCTTGATGAACGAAGCCAGGATATTGTCACTTGCCGCTGGTTAAGTGAGCCGAAAGCCACACTGCAGGATTTAGCCGCTCGTTATGATATTTCCGCAGAGCGTGTTCGTCAGCTGGAAGCAAATGCTATCAAAAAGCTGAAATCTAATATGGATTTTGCATAAAGAATCCCCGAAAAAGCGAGCGATATGCTCGCTTTTTGTTACTTGTCCTTAAATTTCTAAATTTTATTACACTCGGTGCCCCATGCTCAAAATTGCTACGCTTGGTCCTAAAGAAACATTTTCAGATTTGGCGGCCCAGCAATACTTAAAAGGCCAGGATATTTCCTATCAGATTCAATATCTGCCTACGCTTTCTGAAACTTTTCAGGCGATCGGCAAAGAGTGTGAAATAGGTGTTCTGCCGATAGAGAACTTATCTGAGGGTTATGTTCAGGTTGTATTAGATCACCTCTTAGATACTAGTTTAGTCGTGCTTTCGGAGCTGTTATTACCGATTCAGTTTTCTTTTGTCGGTTACTGTGAAGATCTCGAGCAGCTGAACGATCTCTATGTGCAGTTTGTGGCTCATGGACAATGCTCCGATTTTATCAATAGATTAGATAATGTCATTATCCATAATACGCAGAGCAATATTGAGTCGTTATTACTGGCAAAGCAGCAGGGAAAGGGAGCCGGTGCGATTATTCCGCAGCATGCTTTAACTATGGTTGAGGGCTGTTCTCTGGTTAAGGAAAATGTGACCAATTATAAAAATAACCAGACTAGGTTTTTAGTGATAGGCACAGAGCCTCAGCCGCGCAGTGCTGAGCTTAATTATAAAACGACTCTAGTAGTGAAAAATGAAAAAGACTGTCCGGGGGTATTGAGTAATATCGTCAATGCCTTTGCTCTGCAGAAAGTTAATCTTACTTCGATTATGTCTCGGCCGACAAAATCACAGTTCGGCAAATATCATTTTTTTATCGATGTTGACGGACATCAGGATGATGCTAATTTAAAGCAGGCATTAGAAGAGATAAAAGTGCAGTATCCGGTGACGGTTCTCGGCTCATATATTAAAGCGCAATAGTTAAATCCAAGCTGCTATTTATCGCCCCTTAATAAGTGAATGCTTGCAGAAATGTCTATTCACTATCATCTTAGATCTTTATTCCGGGAGGCTTCTCCATGAAACAAAAAGTCCGCATATTAAATATTAACCCCTGCGGCTGTGATGCCGAGGGAAAAATCACTTTAACTTTATTAGCGTCGGGAATAGAGATCATCTGTGATTATCAAGGCTCAGACCAGCATGTCTATGAATGTTTCTCTATCGGTGAAGAAACGGAAGCAGATATATCCCTATGGCTTGATAAAGTTGATATAACCGAGCAGCGCAGTTTGTCTATAAAAGCTCTGCCCGGCGACGCATACGAAGTTATCGGACGTTATAAAGGCACCTGCGAGTATGATGGAAGTCAGTATTATATTGTGGATTCATTAATCGAATTACGCACCACAAATGAATTTAACGACGACAGGAAGCCTGCTGAAACAGGAGAGTGGGTGAGTGCAGTTGGATTATTTTATATTGAACTGCTCTAAAACAGTTGCTAATTAAAAGGCAGTACAAAATCCTAGCTTTGCACTGCCTGTCTTTTTAGCGTCTAACTAAATAAACGCCGGCTTCTGTATGATGTGTATAGGGGAACTGATCAAACAACGCAAAACGTTTAACAATATGGGTTTCATTAAATACTTCCAGATTGTTTTTCAGGGTATCCGGATTACAGCTGATATATAAAATATTGTCGTAAGCCTGCACCATTTTCACTGTTTCATCATCAAGGCCGGAACGCGGCGGATCCACAAAGATGGTATTGCATTGATAATCGCTTAAAGTAATACCCTCTAAACGATTGAATTCACGCACACCATTGATAGCCTGGGTGAACTCTTCTGCGGACATACGGATAATCGTGACATTGTCGATATTATTTTTGGCGATATTAAACTGCGCCGAATGTACCGATGGTTTTGCAATTTCTGTTGCTAGTACTTTATTAAAGTTTTTAGCTAAGGCTAACGAGAAGTTACCGTTACCGCAGTACAGCTCCAGCAGATCACCCTGGCTGTTTCGTGTACAGTCGATAGCCCATTCGAGCATTTTGATGGAAACTTCCGCATTAGGCTGAGTGAAACTGTTTTCAATCTGCTGATAAATCAGTTTCTGACCGTCAACTTGAAGCTCTTCAACCACATAGTCCTGATCCAGTAATACTTTCTGCTTTTTAGCACGGCCGATAAAGTTGATATCAAACTGTTTTGACAGTTTGCCTTTGATGCGTTCCGCTTCGACTAGCCACTCATCATCCAGCTGCTTATGGTAAAGCAGGCTGACAATAACCTGACCGCTTAAGCTGGATAGAAAATCTACCTGAAACAATTTATAACGAAGTACCTTAGATGATTTCAGCAGTTCGATTAATAAAGGCATCAAGTCATTAATAAGCCTGCTGGCCGGCGGGAACTGGTCTACACGAATTTTCTGTTTTGTTTCTTTATCAAACATAATGTAATAAAGATCGTCGCCGTCATGCCATACGCGAAACTCAGAGCGCATCCGGTAATTTTGTTTAGGTGACGCAAAACATTCCAACGCAGGCAGGTTAAATGTTGCAAATTGCTCGTTAAACTGCTCTTTTTTAGCATTTAACTGATTTTCGTAATTATCGGGATCAACGAATTGCAGACTCATTGTAACCTCTTGCTTGATATTTATAATGGGGCTGAATTTTAAAGGAGCGGCCGCTGCTTGACCAGAGAAATTCATTTTATTTCTATATCGATTGTTAACGGGTTAAACTATGTCGCTATAGAATAATTTCCAGTTGGTGAACAATGACAGTAAAACAGGTGCTTATATTTGATTCCGGGGTAGGCGGGTTATCTGTTTGTGCGCAGGTAGTAAAAATAAACCCTAATATTAATTATTCTTACCTTTTTGATAATGCCTGTTTTCCCTATGGTGAGTTAGAGCATAACTTTCTTATTCAGCGCATTACCAGCCTGCTAGTGAGCTTTACCGAAAAACATCCGGTGGATCTTATTGTTATTGCCTGCAATTCGGCAAGCACAGCCGCATTACAGGCTCTGCGCAGCCGTCTTTCCATCCCTATTGTGGGTGTCGTTCCTGCCGTTAAACCGGCCGCCGCAATGACTGAAAATGGTGTGATTGGTTTATTAGCGACACCGGCAACAATTAACCGTGCTTATACTCAAGAGTTAATTACACAGTTTGCCGATTCTGCACAAGTATTAAAGATAGGCTCTACAGAGCTGGTAAAATTAGCGGAGCAGAAACTGCAGGGCTTAACTGTTGATAAACAGCAGCTGCAAGATGTACTGCAGCCCTGGTTAGACTTAAAAGAGAAACCTGATACCTTAGTTCTAGGGTGTACCCATTTTCCGTTATTAAAAAAAGAAATTGCAGCCTGTTTCGATAATAAGATTAATCTGGTGGACTCGGGAAAAGCCATTGCGCAGCGGGTTTATCAACTGATTGATGAGCAAGCAGTGCTTGAGGCTGTAAATATTCATCAGGCGTATTATACAAAAGCCTTCTCTTCGCAAAAACAACACTTAGCATTACAAAACAGCTTTAAAAATTATGGTTTTACTGCCTTAGAATTTTATTCGGAATGTTAATTGCAGTTACCTATCAGTATAACTCTGTACTTATTGATGCGGGGTTAAATCAAACCTGCCTTTACTGATTTTTCCACTTTTTCTAATTGAATACTTAATCATTCTGTTATTTCAGCTTGAAAGAAGGGAGTAATGGAGTACGGGCATTTAGGTTAGGGGATTTATGTTTATGAAAAATAAAAAAACAGGAGCCGAGACTCCTGTTTATTAGTTACTAAATAACCCATAAGGGTTAATCAGCAGTAGTGTTTACCACCAAGCTTCAGCTTGAACACCAAAGTTGGCTTCAGTATCGCCGCCGTTGAAAGCTGTAGTGTTTTCATCATTTTTCAAGTAGCTTGCATATACACGGATTTCTGGACGTGCCCAGAAGTTAGAGCCTGCAGTCCACGCTTGTGCAATTGTGTATTTCTGACCGCCTGCTTTAGAACCTGTTGCATATTCACCATCAAAGTAACCGGCTTCCAGGATTGTTTTCTGATGCTCAGTCCACTGGTATGAAGGACGAACAACAATCGAGAAGTTAGTGATATCATTTGTTTGACCAGCTTCAACTTCATCTGCTGATGAGTAACGGATCATGTGGCTCATATCAATTTTGTCAGTGAAGTTAACAACACCGTGGTTAATTACACGGTATCCTTTTGCACCGTCTTGTGCTTCTGCGCCGTACCAGTTACCTGCACCGCCGTAAGCAAGGGCTTTACCGTAACCTTCTGTACCGTACTGGAATACAGTTTTGTTGAAGCCACCCATTACACTTTGAGTAAATTCAGATGTTAATAAAACACCATTTTTAGGATCTGTACCTGTATATGTATCTGAGCCGTTCGTTATTGCATAATCAATACCCACTTCTAGAGACATACCGTCCCAAAGCTGGATACCGGCATAACGCGCATCAAGAATATTTACATTTAAAGCACCATTAGCATTACCCGTATCTGCAACGTCACTGCGATCTGAACGTACCCATGCTACAGAAAGCTGACCAGGACCTGCTTTGATATGGTCAATACCAGCACCGGCACCAGAAACATCCCAGTAATAGAAATCGGTAATATGTACATCATGACGCTGGTTATAACGCTTACCAGCCCAAAGAGTTGCTTCCGGCGCAAAACCTAACACACCTTTAGCTTCAACATTAAACTGACGTAATGCAAACTCAGAATCATCCTCTTTGGTGCCTTCCCAGTCATTAGAGCCGTCTGATGCTATAGCAATCATTGAGTTTACTTTAAATGAAACGCCGTCATCATTAAATACTTCTTTACCAAGTGCAATTTCACCATATACATCGCTTTCATTACCAAGACGACCTAGATCATTTTTGTTGAATTGTACTTGCTGACCGCCGCCGTCGCTGACACCAACGCCAGCACGCATGTAACCGTGGAACTCTACAGGTGCTAATTCAGCCATTACATTTGAAGACAATAGTGCTGCAGAGATGGCAGCTGCTAGAGGTAATATTTTCATAGTTTATTTCCTAGTAAGTTATAAAGCTTAAATCATTTAAGCGGTTGGTTTTACCTATCTGCGTAGGTTTTGTTACTTATTGCTGAAACCAACTTTGTAAGTTAGTTTCAGCAATGAATTCTTTATTTAACGCCGATCTCTTTATAAGTACGTTTACAGCTGCTGCCGTCTTTCTTAAACAGGTGACAGCGGTACTCAGGGAAAGTGAAATGGAACTCCTGATCCAGTGCGACATTTGCCACATCGAAATAGCGGATAATCAGATCACTTTCAATATCTTTAGCTTCTACGTAAATTTGTGTTTCGTGACCCAGCTGCTCCAGTACTTGAATTTCACCGGTCAGGTAACCGTTAGTTTTATCTGCACCTGCTCCGTCACCACATTGAGTTGATGGTGATGTATCAATATGCTCTGGACGGATACCTACAGTGACAGCATCTCCGATCTGCAGCGTATCGTGCTCTACCTGTACGGTCAAACTTGAATTATTAGGCAGTTGAACTTTCACGCCTTCGCTGGTTAGCTCCAGAACTTTTGCATTAATAAAGTTCATTTTAGGAGAACCGATAAACCCGGCTACAAAACGATTCAGCGGGTAATGATATAACTCAAGCGGTGTACCTACCTGAGCAACGCGTCCGCCTTCTAATACTACAATTCGGTCTGCCATTGTCATCGCCTCTACCTGGTCATGGGTCACATAAACCATTGTAGAATTAAGACGTTTGTGCAGTTTTGTGATTTCAATACGCATCTGTACACGTAATGATGCATCTAAGTTAGAAAGAGGCTCATCGAAAAGCAGTACTTTAGGACGGTTAACTAGAGTACGGCCGATTGCCACACGCTGCTGCTGACCACCAGATAACTCTTTTGGTTTTTTCTCCAGCTGGCTGCCAAGTTGTAAAATTGAAGATGCGTAATCAAGGCGTTCCTGAATTTCCTCTGGATCTGTTTTTGCCAGACGTAAACCGAAGGTCATGTTGTCTTTTAAGTTCAGGTGCGGGTAAAGTGCATAAGACTGAAACACCATGCTGATAGAACGTTGTGACGGCGGAGTATCATTAACTCGCTCTCCATCAATATACAGGTCACCCGCTGTAATATCTTCTAGTCCTGCAATCATACGTAACAATGTTGTTTTACCACAACCTGACGGACCGACAAAAGCGATAAACTCTCCATCAATGATTTCAAGGTCGATATCCTTTTGTACAACAACATCACCGAATGCTTTGGTGATTTTTTTCAATACAACGCTAGCCATGAACTTTACCTTCTCTTATCTTAAGTGTTTTATAATTGTTCAGATTTCCCTGCGTGATAACTTCTCTATATGAACACGGACACAATCTGATAAGTCTTAAATTTGATGGGAAGATTCTGCGCCAAGCTATGCGCTGAAACATCCTCCCATCCGGGGGGCGTAGAGGCTTATTTGGGGGCGGAGTAGTCCTTATTGTGAGGTAGATCCCGCCAATTATGCTTCATTTTCTGTTTTAGACTTTATTGCTGTGTTTTTTTTAATATAAACGCATAAAAATTAAAGCTAATAAGCAGTTGTAAACAGCTCTTCACCCCCCGTAAACGCTAAATGCATGACCTGAGTCACACTCTCTTTTTTTTGTATCTATCCTGTTTAAGACAGCTCTGCTGTTTTCCTGATTTTCTGCTCTTATAATTACCTTTTGTCCTCTCTGGGAACAATATTGGAGACAGGCTGCTGGTTTAGGTGCCGCCGACTGCAAAGTGTACCTGCTGATATTGAAATAGAGGAGCAGACAGCTTTGTTACTTCTTGTTAATTTAGCGCAGGGACCGTCGGTCTGCTTGTTTATACCGGGAGATTGTTGTGGACCGCCTGTCTGCAGTTAGCCTGCAGACAATAACCAGTTAACATATACCATTCGGCATAAATCTATGATCAGCCTTACTGCTTAAAATTACCGATGACTTCGTTTTTCAATCCCAATAGCCAGCTATTGCTCAATCAAGCGCTTTGCTCTCATTAATTTCCTTCGTAATTTTGGACCATTTAATTATGCGGGTTGGTATTGCTGGAAACAGCATGAGAGCTGAATCTATGTAGTTTACAGTGCTGCTGGTGAGAAAAAGGGAAGGTGCGGCCGTAGATAAAAAAAAGCTTACAACACGGCTGCTGTAAGCTGTCATACCCGTTATCATTCAAGATGCAAAAATCAGCAAGTCGTGAGGTAAACAGGTTCTAGCGTGAAGGTGAAGATCTAACGGGTTAAATCGAGACTTCACAACAACGAAGGTGTTTGCCTCACGGTTTGCCCGTGGGTCGCTAGCTCGAAAACCAATACTGCGTTGCAACACTCGATAAGGGCCAGCCATTGTCATCATGTTGCGCCTTGTCTTGGTGTCCGAGCTGGCGACTGATAAATGCATTTTGATTGGTAACGGGTATAGCTATTATCAGTTGATCAGTGTTACCAGCTGCTCGCTGAGCTGCACTGCTTCATTGCGGTCTTCAAGGCCGAGTTTCTGATAAACATTACGAATGTGTGATTTCACCGTAGTTGGTGCAACCCCCATGCAGTTGGCTATCTGGTGGTTACGGTATCCGGCATGAATATAACCTAAAACCTGCCACTCTCTTGGTGTCAGCGGGATATTCTTAACTAACCTTGGTGCGCGGGCATGAGCTTTAATTTTAATAATCGAAGCTGAATCAAATGGATTTTTAGGCGCATCATCGAGATTAATACCCGATAAAGACAGCAGTTTAACCAGCTTTTCTTTTACCGAGTGAATTAATGTCGGGTCTTTAGCAAGATCCTGATAAACCGGCTTTAAGTTGTCCGATTCACGGATAAAACAGGTGTTTAAACCAGTAAACAGTGATGATTCAACTGCCTGTGATAAATGAATTTTGGCATTACCAAAAAGTTTAAGCTTGCTTTCTATACTGGTTAACAGAATCAGGTTGCGGTTTATCTCCATCTGCAGACTGCACTGCTGGGCATCTTGAATATTCTGCTCAACAATCAGCATTGCCTGCTCTAAATCGCCTAATTTAATCAGTGCACGTACCCGGTTACGGTTATGGCACTGTTCAAAGTGATTAAAGGCATGTTCAGGCTGCGGTGCGGTAGTTAACCAGCGTTCGATGGCCGCGGTATCTTCCGTTGCCCGCCAGTATTTCAGGCGTGCGTAGTTTGCCGCTGCTATCCAGTCGCTGTGGTAGTTTTTGTTGCGCAGCAGGCGTTCAATATCTTCAATCAGCTCCTGGCCGCGTACTAAATCCCCCTGTTCCAGCACAATTTTTGCCTGCAGTGTGTAAGTATACAAAAGCCACTGCTCACCATAAGGGGAGACAACATCTAAAGCCTGTTTACAGAAGTCCTCTGCAACACTGAACTGACCAGCCTGATAAGCGCGCTGAGCTTTGAAATGCAGAGGAAATGCATGCAGGGGCATGGCGCTTAAATGGTGCTCTTTAATCAGACTAAGCGCCTCTTCAAGGTGCTGATCTGCCTGCTGATGAAAGCTTTGCGCCTGGAGGATTTCAGTCTGCTGGTAAACAGCCCATATTTCACTTTGATACATCTGCTGTTCATTGGCCAGCAGTTTTACTTCCTGGAAATACTGATAAGCCAGTTCTAAGTTGCCAAGGCCGTGATAAGCCTCGCCGATAACGGCTTGTGCGACAATATTAGCGCGAGTATTGCTGCTGGGTAATAACAGCAGGGTTTGTTCTGCCTGTGCCAGTGCATCATGGATACGGCCCTGGTTAATCGCTATCTGTGCATGAATAACCAGAAATTCACCTTTAAGCTGATCCGATAATACAATATTGTTTTTGGCAAACAGTTTTTCTGCCTGATTGATCAGCGGCGCAACTTTATAGCTCTGATGACGGCTCTGCAGCATCCATACTTTTAATATTACCAGCTCCGGGTGCAGCCAGAATGACTGCTTAATAAGATCAAAACATGCCTGCAGGCTGTTCAGCTGTCCGTCATGAAACAATTTCCAGCCCGCCTGATTCAACAGGGCGATAACCAGGTCCTGATCCTGACACTTAAGCACATGCGGTAATGCTTCTGCGATCTCCTGATGGTTCAGCCATAACTCAGCGATAACTTTGTCATCGCGTTTAACTGAACCGCATTGTTTAGCTTTATGTACTAAGAATGCTTTGAAGAAGGAGGTAAAAGTAAACCAGTCCTGCTGTTTATCAACGGGAACAATAAATGCAGCGTGTTCTTTGAGCTGTTCCAGTAACAGGTGTCCGTTTTCGGTAGAGCATAAGCTGTTGATGATATTGCTGTCGACTTTATTGAGGGGCGCAATATGTAATAACAGATTCTGCAGTTCAGGGCTTAATACTGAAAAAACTTCTTCATCAAGGTAATCCCACAGATACACATGATTGCTTTTACCTATCTGTTCTGCACATTCATTAAAGCTGGCACTGTCTCTGCTTAAGATAGAAACAAGCTGCAGGGCGGTCGGCCAGCCTTCTACATTATCTCTCAGGGTCAGCTGCTTTTTCTCTTCCGTTGCGAAATCGGTACTGGCGGCAAAAAAATCTAATGTTTCCTGCTCGGTAAATGCTAAATCAGCCTCTACTAACTCAAACAGCTGCTGCTTAATGCGCAGGCCCGAGACCGATAATGCCGGCATAGTTCTGCTGGAGATAACAACCTGCCAGTGATTGGGCATATGCTTAATAAAAAAAGCCAGTGCCTGGTGGATGTCCGGATTCTTGATATGGTGATAGTCATCAAGGATTATGCGCAGCGGCTCTTTCAGGCCGGACAGTTCATTGAATAATATACTTAATACGCTGACAAAATCAGCATCGTCACTTTGTTTGGCCATCTCTAAAGATGCCGGGCATGATACTGCCGGAAGTTGTTCGATTGAATGAATAAAATAGTTGCAGAAGTGGCTGGGATTATCATCAAAACTGTCAATCGAGAACCAGGCTACGTTTTCATGTGCGGCTGCCCAGTCGGCAATCGCAGTACTTTTTCCATAACCCGCCGGCGCACAAATCAAACCCAGTTTATAACCTTCGAAATCTTCTAAAAGACGGGTTCGTTCAATCCCGTTTTTTAGTTTTGACGGTTTTTTTAACTTGGACTTGATAATCATATTAAACCTCTAAGTAGCGTTCGGATTGTTCAATCTTAGTACGTAAATGATACGCTTTTTAGGCGTAACAAGCGCTTTGAATATTGTAACAAAGTGCAACACAAAAACGACTGTAGAGCCCGCAATCCGTGAATTTACGAGCGCTAGATCTCATTTTTGACACAACTTATAGGGGGGCGTAGATTCGGGGAGGGTGACGCTGTTGACCCCGAGCATTAAAGTTTTGCCTGTTTTAAGACAAACGAACAGTTCTAAAAGCAAGAACATTATAACTTTTTACACCACAACTAGATAACTACTTATTAAGGAATTACGATGAAAAAAGCATTAAGTACATTAGCCGTTTCGGTACTTGTAGCACTAGGCAGCGTAAACATTGCTCATGCGAAAATGGATGAAGGACAAATCACTATCTGGATTAACGGTGATAAAGGTTATGACGGTCTTGCTGAAGTTGGTCAAAAGTTTGAAGCTGATACCGGCGTGAAAGTGATTGTTGCTCATCCTGATAAATTAGAAGAAAAATATGCTCAAGTTGCATCTACAGGCGCAGGTCCTGATATCATTTTCTGGGCACATGACCGTTTCGGCGGCTGGGCTAAAGCAGGTTTATTAGCTGAAGTTAAACCTAGCAAAGAATTCAAAGCAAAAATA
The DNA here is from genome assembly GCF_000428725.1 of Psychromonas aquimarina ATCC BAA-1526. GTDB lineage: Bacteria > Pseudomonadota > Gammaproteobacteria > Enterobacterales > Psychromonadaceae > Psychromonas > Psychromonas aquimarina. The sequence goes on along the minus strand of NZ_AUAM01000054.1, from coordinate 4,608 downwards.
GCTGACTTCACTTGGGATGCTGTTTCTTATAAGGGTAAATATATCGGTTACCCGGTTGCTGTTGAGGCACTATCACTTATCTACAATAAAGATTTAGTGCCTAACCCACCGAAATCTTGGGAAGAGATGAGCGCACTTAATGCAAAACTTAAGAAAGACGGCAAATCAGCAATCATGTGGAACATGAGCGAACCGTTCTTCACATGGCCTCTAATCGCTGCTGACGGCGGTTATGCATTTAAATTCAGCAACGGTGCTTACGATGTAAAAGACACTGGTGTAAATAATGCAGGTTCAAAAAGTGCGCTGCAGTTTATCGTTGACATGATTGAGCGTAAAGAGATCAGTGCTGACGTTGATTACTCAATCTCAGAATCTGCATTTAATACCGGTAAAACAGCAATGACTATTAACGGTCCTTGGTCTTGGGGCAACATCGATAAAAGCGGTATCAACTACGGTGTGACAGTTTTACCTACATTTAAAGGTAAATCAGCTAAACCATTCGTTGGTGTATTAACTGCCGGTGTTAACAGTGCAAGTCCAAACAAAGAGTTAGCAAAAGAGTTCCTTGAGAACTACCTGATGACAGACTCTGGTTTAGATCTGGTAAACAAAGATAAGCCTCTTGGTGCTGTTGCGTTAAACTCTTTCCAGGCTAAATTAGAATCTGATCCGCGTATTGCCGCAACAATGCAGAATGCACAGACTGGTGAGTTAATGCCTAACATTCCTGAAATGTCTAAGTTCTGGTACGCAGAAAAAGCGGCTATCGGTAATGCGATACAGAAACGTCAAACTGTTGCTGAAGCACTGGATGATGCAGCTGCACGTATTGTTAAATAATTAAAATCAAGTAAAAAGAGGCTCTTGGGGAGGTTACCCTAAGAGCCTTTATTGATTGTGTTCTTTTGGGGAAAGGTATGGAACTATCTATTGAATCAGGAAATGCACAAAGTCCGAGTGCAAATTGGATTAAGTGGGGTTTATTAACACTTATTTCACTATCGGCAGGTTACGCTATCATGTTGATGTACGCACAGGATGAACCTGTGTTTGCTATGCTGACCTTGGTTCTTGTCGCTTCGGGTGTTGTTGTTTTTGCGCGTACAGATACCTATTCTCACCGTTATATTTACCCTGGCGTAGCCGCCATATTTTTGTTCATTATTTTCCCGCTTATGTACACTGTTGGTATCGCATTTACCAATTACAGCGGTTCTAATCAGTTAACATTTGAGCGTGTTCAGTCGCAGTTTCTAGCGCAAAACTATGAAAAACCAGATTCTGCATATAAGTTTGATGTTTACCAGTTAGACAATGACAAAATCCAGCTTCACTTTACTAAAGATGGTAAAGAGTTTGTTACTCCGGCGATAACCTTAGAACAAAACAATAATAATATTGCTCTAACACCATCAACAGCAGAGCCACAGGGAGAAAAAGTTAAAATACGCTTCCTGGTTAAAAATCGTGCTGCCTTAAGCAAGCTTGCAATTCAAACCGCATCTGGTGAACAGTTAATGATGGGAGGTTTGCGCTCATTTTCGGAATCATCTCCTCTATATGCTCTTCAGGCTGATCAGCTCTCTTTAGTCAGCCAGGTTGACGGTACAGTCTTAAAGCCGAATTTTGAGATTGGTAACTATCAGGCTGTAGATGCAGACGGCGAGTTTGTCGGCAGTGCATTAGCTCCGGGGTTTGTAGTTAATACCGGCTGGGACAATTTTACGCGGATCTTTTTAGATAAAGGTATTCAGGGACCCTTCGTACAGATCTTTATCTGGACGGTTGTTTTTTCCGGCGGCTCTGTATTATTTACTTTAGCTGTAGGTTTAGTGCTGGCATCTGTGGTGCAGTGGGAAGAGCTGAAAGGTAAAGCTGTATACCGTATGCTCCTTATTTTACCTTATGCGGTACCTGCCTTTATTTCAATATTGATATTCAAAGGTTTATTCAATCAGAGCTTTGGTGAGATTAACGGATTCTTAGATGCGTTGTTTGGTGTGAAGCTGAAGTGGTTTAGTGAGCCTTATCTGGCTAAATCAATGCTGTTAATCATTAATACCTGGCTGGGTTATCCATATGTAATGATTCTATGTATGGGTCTATTAAAATCAATTCCAAGTGATTTATATGAAGCATCAGCAATTGACGGCGCAGGCCCGCTGGATAACTTCTTTAAAATTACTCTGCCTTTAATTATCAAGCCGTTAACTCCGCTGTTAATTGCCAGCTTTGCATTTAACTTTAATAACTTCGTACTGATTGCGTTATTAACTAACGGTTCGCCGGATATTATCGGCTCATCAACACCGGCTGGACATACCGATTTACTGGTTAGTTATACCTACCGTATCGCCTTCGAAGGCGGCGGCGGTCAAGACTTCGGTCTGGCAAGTGCGATTGCAACATTAATATTCTTGATGGTTGGTGTGCTTGCAATTATTAACCTACGAATTTCCAAGAAACAGCAAGGCTAAGGAGTCAGTCTCATGCCAATTGTTAAAGCTAAAAATGAAAGAAAACGAGTCTGGTTTGCCCATGCATTTTTAATGGTCTTCTGTGCAATTATTTTGTTTCCATTATTAATGGTTGTGGCAATTTCATTCCGTGAAGGTAATTTTGCAGCGGGATCGCTGATTCCGGACAACCCGACCTTAGAGCACTGGAAGCTGGCCTTAGGTTTCACCGTGACTAATGCTGACGGTTCAACTACGCTGCCTCCGTTCCCTGTTCTATTATGGTTATGGAATTCAGTAAAAGTAGCAGCAACAACATCTGTTCTTGTATTAGCATTATCAACGACTTGTGCTTATGCATTTGCGCGTATGAAGTTTGCTGGTAAAAAAGCACTGCTGGAAGGTATGCTGATATTCCAGATGTTCCCGGCTGTACTGGCGTTAGTTGCTTTATATGCATTATTCGACAAAGTTGGTCAGTACATTCCGTTCCTGGGGTTAAATACTCACGGTGGTCTGATCTTTGCCTACTTAGGCGGTATTGCACTGCACGTATGGACCATCAAAGGTTATTTCGAAACCATTGATGTATCACTGGAAGAGGCTGCTGCATTAGACGGCGCTACACCTTGGCAGACATTTAGACTGGTTTTATTACCGCTTTCAGTGCCGATTCTGGCCGTGGTATTTATCCTGTCATTTGTTGCCGCGGTAACCGAAGTACCGGTAGCTTCTCTATTACTGGTAGACGTTGATAAATATACCTTAGCAGTAGGTATGCAGCAGTACCTTTACCCGCAGAACTACCTGTGGGGCGATTTTGCGGCTGCTGCTGTATTATCTGCAATACCAATTACTATCGTATTCCTGTTAGCACAGAAATGGCTGGTAGGCGGCCTGACTGCCGGTGGTAATAAAGGTTAATTAACATTTAATATTCCTTGCCTAAAAACCCTCAGTTCAGTTTATGAATTGAGGGTTTTTCATTTTCAGCAGATCCTTTTTTCTCTCCCTTGCGAATTAACCATTATTTAAACTTTCCTGCTCTGTGCAGAAACTTCCGCAGCAGGATAAGTTTAATCAGGCTGCTATTATAAAGAGTGAAGTTTAAGTATTGTTGTTTATATTTTGGGATGACAGTTAAAGACAGGAAGTGATTTGTGATTATCAGTGCCAGCCGTAGAACAGATATTCCAGCACTTTATCACCGCTGGTTTATGAATAGAATTCGTGCGGGGTTTCTGCTCAGTAGAAATCCCTATAACGCTAAGCAGATAAAAAGAGTGTCGCTGCTGCCTGAAGATGTCGATGCAGTTATATTCTGGACTAGAAATGCCGGGCCTATTATTAAACACCTTCCTGAGTTAGATACCTTAAACTACAACTATTATTTTCAATATACGCTCACCGGTTATCCAAAGATACTGGAGAGGCATCTGCCGGATCCCTGCACAGCAGTGAAGACGTTTATTAAACTGAGTGATCTTATTGGTAAAGAGCGGGTGATATGGCGGTATGATCCTATCCTGCTGTCCAGTGTTACTCCGTTTAAAGAGCACAAAAGACTGTTTAGCAAAATTGCACAAATGCTGGCGGGGAAAACGACTAAAGTGGTTATCAGCTTTGCTGATATCTATCAGAAAACAGGGCGAAACTTAAATGCTGTAAACGGGCTGGAACATTATGATATTCTGGCTGAAAAAGATGAACTGGATGATTTGTGCCTGTTTATGGGCAAAGTTGCCGCTCAGTACGGTATGCAGATATCAACCTGTGCCGAGGAGATTAATTTAGAAAAGTATGGTATTTATAAAGGAAAATGTATTGACGAGCGCCTGCTTAATAAACTCTTTGATCTGCAGTTCTCTGCGACTAAAGATACAAATCAGCGTCTACATTGCGGCTGTATAAAAAGTATCGACATAGGGCAGTACAATACCTGCAGTCATGGTTGTGTATATTGTTATGCAGTAGACAGTGCTGAGCGGGTGAAAAACAACCAGTTAAAACATGATCCGAACAGTCCGTTTCTGCTTGGCGGAATTGCTGATGCTGACAAGAACCTGCTGCTGAAGCCTATAATTCAGTAGTCTCTGCTCTAGGGCCTGTTTATCTTTGCTCTTTGTTCCTGCTGGAGGCTATTTTT
>NZ_AUAM01000053.1 GCF_000428725.1 Psychromonas aquimarina ATCC BAA-1526 | reverse complement strand
AAAGTTGGTTGCGAGAGCAGGATTTGAACCTACGACCTTCGGGTTATGAGCCCGACGAGCTACCAAGCTGCTCCATCTCGCGTCCGTTTAAGTGCGGCGAATGATATACAGATCACATAACCTTAGCAAGCACTATTTGAAACATTAGAGCCGACCGCTTAAATAATAAACGCAATTTAAATATAAGTCATTAATATTACGGTATTTATACCTATAAAAAGCAGAAGCTGTCTGAATACTTTATTAGAAAACTAAAATGCCCTTTTCCTTTCAAAAAATCAAAGAAAAACGTGCCGTCAATAATACAAAATTAAAAGTGGTCATTGAATCCTCCTATATAAAAATTCACCAGCTGCAAAAGTATAAATTCCTATCAACCTTTTATTAACTAGGGTATGAATTGTTGATCAAGCTCGCTTAGCGATACAAAACCAGGTCAAAATTGATAACAACTGCAACATAGAAGCTGAAAAGTGTGATACATATATAAGTAATTCTAACAATTTTACATTTCCAATTATCCGTAAATGTATTTAAAAGCCCCTTAAAGAGGGTTCCAGGAACAGATATATATGGCTGCTAATTTAATGATTGAAGCAGGTGTGATACATATGATCAGTGAAATAGTCTCCAGCAAATTATCAACTGGAGCCGCAGAATGAAAATTGCATTTTTTGGAGAGTGCATAATCGAATTAAGCGGTCAGCCGATACAACGAACTTTTTCAGGAGATACACTTAATACCGCCCTGTATTTATCTCGTTTAGTGAAAGATCACCCCCACTCAGAACCTGTAGAAGTTTTCTATGCAACAGCAATGGGCAGCGATGCAGTCAGTAACGAATTAATATGCAGCTGGCAGGATGAAGGTATCAATACCCAGCTGGTCAGCCAGTTTGACGATAAAAATCTTGGTTTATCTCTGATTGAACGCAATCAGTTTGATGAACTTTCTTTTTCCTACTGGCGAAACGACAGTGCGGCAAAATATTATTTCAGACGTGGTCTTACGACACTTGAGCGGCAGCTTGAACAGTTTGATTATTTTTATCTCAGCGGTAATAGTCTGGCAATTTTGTCGCAGCCATGCAGAGAATACTTACTGGCTTTATTAATGAATTTCAAAGTATTCGGCGGAAAAATTATTTTTGACAATAATTATCAGCAGCAGCTCTGGTCTAGTGTTGAAGCTAAAAAATCCTATAAAGATATTTTAACTTTAACCGATATTGCCTTAATCAGTGAAGAAAACGACTTTGCAGTGTTTGAAGATCAAAGTACTGCAGAAATAATCGATCGCTGTAAAGAGTACAATGTCAGCGAGGTTGTTATTAAACGCGGCAGCGGTGCATCACTTATACTTAATTACGACAGTGTATCGATGGTAACTCCCAAGCAGGTAGATAATGTTGTTGACCGCAGCGGGGCCGGGGACAGCTTTGCAGCGGCCTATCTGGCTGTGCGTTTAAATACAGGAGCAGCCAAGCAAGCGGCTGAATTCGGCCATAAATTAGCAGCTAAAGTAATCCAGCACCCAGGAGCACTAATTCCCAGCTCAGCAATGCCTGATATGGTTGAAATATCAAAGCGTTATATCAATGAATAGCTTTCACCGCCCGCTGACTCTGCAAAAAATATCTTAATTGTTAAGCAGTTCTTTTATTTTCTGTTCAAACCACTGGTATCTCACAGGTAATTCCCGGTGTTTCTTTTTTGTTAAATACAGTTTTTCACTCACCTTAAACTCTAAGGTGGCAATGCTCAGCGTATCTGCTGACTCAAACTGTTCAACTGCACCGGCGGGTAATACCGTATAACCCAGACCTTTAGAAACAGGTAAAAGTATCTGGCTTAACTGGTTGATATAACCTTTAATGTGCACATCCTGGGGGCTTTTATATCCACTAAAGCTGTTTGCTTTAAACACTTTTTCAAGAAAATGAAAACCATCCGGGTGATTGATAAACCCCAGCGCATTAAGAAAGTCAAAACTGATATCCTCATTTTCATACTGTTTAGGCAGTACTAACTGCAGCGTCTGCTCCCCCACATAAGTCTGAATTAACTGCTCAGAAAACTGCTGCTGGGTAACGATGCCGATATCTGTTTTGTTTTCTAAGAGATCATTAATAATATTCTGATTCGGCGAAGCTTCCAGTGAAATGCTAATGCCCTGATGGAGGCTCTGATAAGCTAGAAAATGCGGATAGAGCTGCATAGCTAAGGCACCAGAGCAGGCAATTCTACATTCCCCCTGGAACGGATCATCCAAATCAATACTCTGCGCCAGTTCGGTCTGCAGTGCCTGAACCTGTGTGCCGTAGGCATAAAGTTTTTGACCCGCCAGCGTTAATTCAAACTGTTTACCATAACGATGCAGCAGCGGTGTCTGCAGCTGTGCTTCTAATTTATGAATATGCTGACTTACCCCCGGCTGAGTCATATGCAGCTTTTCTGCAGTTAAAGTGAAATGCCCAGTTTCTGCCAGGCTCATAAATGTTAACAGCCATTTTTGATTAACCATATGATTACCACTTTCCCCATAAAGAACATTACGAAAAATTATCAAATCTATAATAAATCATAATTTATTGGTTGAGTAATAAAAATATACACTGGCTTTACTTTAAATCACACAGGACATTAATAATGAGTACTCCTTATCCTAGAACGTTTTCACATATTGGTATTTCGGTACCGGATCTTGAAGCTGCCGTTAAGTTTTATACTGAAGTATTAGGCTGGTATTTAATTATGAAACCCAGCGAAGTTATCGAAGATAACAGCGCTATTGGAGAAATGTGTACTGACGTATTCGGTGCAGGCTGGGAACGCTTCCGCATTGCACATTTATCAACAGGTGACCGCATTGGTGTTGAGCTGTTCGAATTTAAAAATCAGGAGAATCCGAAAGATAACTTTGAATACTGGAAAACCGGGATCTTCCACTTTTGCGTGCAGGATCCTAATGTTGAAGAGCTGGCGGAGAAAATTGAAGCGGCCGGTGGTAAACGCCGTATGAAAGCACCGCGTTATTATTATCCGGGAGAAAAACCTTACCGTATGATTTATATGGAAGACCCGTTTGGCAATATTCTGGAAATCTACAGCCACAGCTATGAAATGCATTATGCAGGCGGTGCTTATAAATAAGCAGCAGTCAAAACGGCAGAAAGAAACCTGCCGTTTTAAACTTAAATTAACCTAATGCTTTTTTTAAGCGTGTACAGGCTTCGAGCAGTGTCTCTCTCGGGCAGCCGAGATTCAGGCGGATAAAACCTTTGCCGACATCCCCGAATGCAGTTCCCATACTCGGTACAATTCCCGCACTCACCAGCTGGCTTTCTAACTGCTGATCACTAACGTTAAGCAAACGGCAGTCAACCCAGGCAAGATAACCGGCCTCAGGCTGTCTGAATATTAACTGCGGTAACTGCTCCTCAATAAAATTAGCTAAGTACTCTATATTGCTTTGCAGATAAGTTTTCAGTTCACTCAGCCAGTCTGCAGAGGTCTGATAAGCGGTTGTTGCCGCACACATTGCCATGCTGTTATAAACATCCATGCCGTGCGCATCAAGACGCTCAGTAAACTGATTTCGCAGCCCCTCATTAGCAATCATAAAATTTGATATGCGCATTGATGATAAACCAAAGGTCTTACTGGCAGCCGTCGCTACAACCAGCTTCTGCTGAAGATGATTGGGTAAAGACAGCGCCGAATAATAAGTGTGACCGGACATAATTAAGTCGCCCCAGATCTCATCACTTAACAGATAAACATCATACTTATGGCACAGTTGTGCAAGCGCAATAATCTCATTTTCAGACCAGGCGCGGCCGACAGGATTATGCGGATTACATAAAATCATCACTTTAGCACCGGCAATAAAGCATGACTCTAAATGCTCCAGATCCATAGTGTAATGGCCGTTATCTTCCCGCAGCGGATTTTCCAGGATATTACGTTCATTGAGTGCGCTGATCTTACGAAATGATCCGTAACCCGGGGTCTGCATTACCACGCTGTCACCGGCTTTGCTAAGCATCTGAATCATAATCGACAGGCCCGGCAGTACGCCGTGAACTGTGGTGATCCAGGACTTACGCAGTCGAATATTGTACTGATTTTTATACCAGTTTATCACGGCCTGGTAATAATCCGGATCACGCTCAGCATAACCAAAAATGCCATGCTCAATACGTGTTTGTAATGCCTGCAGCACCGCGGGCGGCGCTTTAAAGTCATAATCAGATACCCACATAGGAAGCAGATCCGGACTGCTTAGTCCAAGCTTGTGCTCCATAAAATCCCATTTTAAAGATCCGCTGCCGCGGCGGTCGGTTACTTTATCAAAATATGTTTTCATTAAATTCACCTTATTTAACCGCTGCAAAAGATATATTTTCAGCTGAGGCTTCTGTTGAAGCGGGTTTAGCTTTTGCAATACCAATACCTGAGAAACCAAAAATCAGTGCAAATATAACTCCGGTATAACACTGCACAGCCCAGGGCAGATAATCCAGTGTGGACACACCTAAAGTACTTGCCATGTAAATACCGGCAGCTGTCCAGGGAACCAGCGGTTCAATAATGGTTCCGGCATCCTCAATAGTACGAGACAGGTTTTTCGTATCGAGTCCCATCTTGCGGTAAGCCCCCTGAAACAGTTCACCCGGAATAAGCAGTGCTAACTTGCCGTCGGCAGTGGTAAATACCACGGTTATTGTTGCGGCAACGGTTGAAAGAATTAACTGCCCGGTGCTGTGGATCAGATGCAGAAAGCGCCCGAGAACAACCGTTAAAGCACCGGTTAAGCTGAGAATACCGGCAAAAGAAAAAGCACAGAAAACCAGTAAGATAGTGCTCATCATTGATGCTAAACCGCCGCGGTTAAGCAGTTGCGCAATATCCGGGACCAGTCCGTCTACTGCATGGCCGTTAGCACTTAACATACTGATGTTAAAGCCGCTTACATAAGCTTCAAAACCCTGCTGCAGACTGAAATCCTGCACCGTCATACCTAAAATAAGGCCCAGTGCCGATGCCGACAGCATTAACGGTAATACCGGTTTTTTGGCTATTGCCCCCCAAAGAATAAGAACCGGAGGCAATGCTAATACAATATTAAGGTTATACAGGCTTTCAATACCAGCAAGGATATCGATTACTTTCTGCGGTTCGCTGACAGCATCAGCAGCGCCGTGTTGACCGGCGACAAAAAACACAATCGAAGCAATAATAAAACCCGGTATGGTGGTGTAGAGCATATGCTGGATATGTTCATAAAGCGTGGTACCGGAAACAATCGGAGCAAAGTTAGTCGAGTCAGAAAGAGGAGAAAGTTTGTCGCCGAAATATGCGCCGGACACCACAGCGCCGGCGGCCGCCGCCATGGAAACATCCAGACCGGCAGCAACGCCCATCAATGCAACACCGACAGTTCCTGCGGATCCCCAGGATGTACCCGTACAAACCGATACAACCGAAGTAACAAAGAAAGCGGCAATCAAGATATATTCAGGGCTGATTACTTTCAGACCCCAGTAAACCATAAAGGGGATCGTACCGCCAACCATCCAGCTGGCAATCAAACCGCCTACCGAGACAAGAATTAAAATCACCGGCATCGCTTTGGCAAGCTTGTCAACGATAGCCCCCATGATTTCATCCCAGTTGTAGCCCATCTTGTAAGCAATACCGCCAGTAAAAACCGCCGACACCAGTAAAAGCGGTTCGATACGTAAACCTAACATACCGTAACCGATTACCAGTAAGCCGAACATCACTGCGATTGGCGCAATCGCTAATGCTAAAGACGGCAGAGCCCTATTATTAGTCATCTTGTTTTCCTCTCAAAGTCGTACATGATTTTTCTCTTCGGGTGTTTTAATAACGTCATAATAAGAGGGGCCGTCAACTGAAAATGAGATCCAGACACACATTCCATGTAAGCGATTACATGGAAACATTACATGTGACAGCAGTCTCATAAATAGTGTGATAAATTAGTTTACATGCGCAGAACAAGCTAACAACAAATCAACCACGCGGCGCCGCAACTGTCTGCCTGCACACTAACTGCGCTTCAAAACGGTTTGCCGACTGCGGCAGGTTAATATTATCAGCCAGCTGCAGTGCTAATTCTGCAGCATGATGCGACATCAGATCAATAGGATTGTGCATAGTGGAAAGGCGAGGATAAAGGTAACGCGCCAGCAGAACGTCATCAAAACCAATGACAGAATAATCATCGGGTACCTTGTATCCCTGCTCATGCAGGCTGGCCATCAGTCCCGCTGCCATAACATCATTAAAGGTAACTACTGCTGTCACTTCCGGACACTGCTGGATAAGCAGTTTTCCAGCAGCTTCTCCGCCCTCTTCGCTGAACGGCTGATTAATAACCCAGTTCGGAGGCACCTTTAGATTAGCAGCCGTCATCGCCTGAAAATAACCTTCAAGACGCTCAGAGCGATCACTAATAGGCAGATCACTGGTCACACAGGCAATTTTACGATGTCCCTGTGCAATCAGATGCTCAACTGAGCAGCTGACAGCAGCACGGTTATCTACCCACACAGAGCGGTTAGCCAGCTGCGGGATAGTACGGTTGATTAATACCATGGCCGGCAGCTGTGCACCGTAACGAAGCAGGGTTTGGTCATCAAGCATTTTTGAATGTACAACCATAGCTTCACAGCCCTGGCTGATCAGAAAATTCAACCCTTCCTGTTCGCGCTGCACATTATGGCCGCCGCTGACCACCACAAGCTGGCGCCCGTGCTTACGAGTCACCTGTTCAACACTCTTAGCCAGTAATGCAAAGAAAGGATCGGCAAGATTACCGGTTAATAACCCCAGGGTATTATTAGAACGACTGGCTAATGCCACGGCTCGAGCATCACGCTGATAATTAAGTTCACGCATCGCTTTTTGAACCCGTTCCTGCGTAACCGGCTCTACATAGGTGCTGTTATTGATAACACGAGAAACAGTTGCAGTAGAAACACCTGCGAGTTTTGCGACGTCTTTAATGGTAGCCATAGGGTTTTAATCAGGTGTTTTGGAAAGGAATAAGCAGTTTACAAAGCTGACAATATAACGGCAAGTGATCCGGGACACAGTTCAACTGTTCAGAAGACCCTTTCTTCAGGCACAAAAAAAGGGTCATGCTCTTGCTAGGAACTTTTCGGTCCGAAGACGCCTAAAACTAACACCAGTATCAGCGGCACAACATTTGAGATACCAATTAACATCTCAGTATGCGCCCTGCTTTGATACAGGTCGCTCAAATATCCAAGTTCAATATTCTGCGCGGCCAGTTCACGAAGTTCCGGCATCATAGGAACTAAAAATACAAATGCATTAATAGTTAAAAAGGCCATACAGGCAAACTGCACTTTTAACCACAGAGGTTTTATCTGATAAGAGCGTCCCATAACAAAAGCCGCCAGCAGCTTTAGTGCCAGCCCGGGCAGGATCAGAATGTAAGCGCTCTCTTCTTTATATACAGAGGTGTAATAAACCGCCTGCAGATCTGTTTCTCCTAATACTGCAGAGATAACAATATGCGATAAAATACCGCCGACATACATAATTGTGCCGATCAGATAAGCAAACTTAGTTAATTTTTCAGCTGTTATTGTTGTCAATATTTTCACTTATTTAGACCTTTGCTACTAATTTCTGCAGCAGACGAATTATCTGCTGCTGTTCATCTTCATCCAGCGCACTAATCATCTCTTGATTAAGTGCCGCCGGAATAGGCAGTAAAACCTCTTTTAAATCCCGGCCTTTATCGGTTAAATAAATACGGAAAGAGCGGCGGCTGTGCGGATCATCTCTTCGCTCAATTAAACCTAACGCCGCCAGCTTATCCAGCGTGCGTGTCGTGGTTGAATTCTCAACTTTCGACTTTTTAGCAATTTCACTCTGATTAATGCCCTCTTCTTCCCATAAACACATCAACGGAGGCCAGAGCGCAATCGTCAAACCATGTTTTTTTAACTCCGTGTCAAACTTTTTAGAGGCCTGACTGGCAACCACATTAATTAACCAGCCGAAGCTGGACTGACGATCAAATTTATTATTCATCTTTTTCTCTTAAATATTATGACAAAACAACTATTGCGATAGTAACTAATACTGAGACAACTAACAGCAATAATGCACGTCTATTTGAAACAAAATATACAGAATCAACCGATAAATGCTTCTGATAGCCAGTCACCATAGCCCAGACCAGGGGTTTAGAACGCAGCTTATAAAACAAGATTGCCAGTAAATGCACTACAATCAGTATCGGCAGCAGTTTCGCAAGTACAACATGTAACAGCTCAACAAAGCTGAACACACTATCGGTTAACCATAAATCAGCATAAGGCAGATTATCTGCAAACCCGCCAAGCACTAAACCAGACAGGCATTGTAATAATAAGCCCAGCAGCATTAACACAACCATCCAGCCGCCGGCAGGGTTATGACCCGCTTTGTGTCTTTGTTGTCCGCGAAAATAAGCTATTAAGCTTTTAGGTGAAGAGATAAAATCAGTAAAACGGCTGGTCTGGCTTCCCTGTGCTCCCCATAAAACACGCCATAATAACAGGGTAAACAAAGCCAGCCCGAGTTGAACATGTGGTCCCTGATTCCCCGTAATGATTAAAGCAACAAATAATAGTGCTTGTAACCAGTGATATAACCGCGTTGGTAAATCCCAAACTTTCATTTTACTACTCCTTAAATGTATTTACGGGATAAATCCCACAGCAATTAATTGCGACAGACATAATTTACACAAAAACAGTTGCGCACGCAACAATTGCAATGTGAATTAAAATCCAGTTCAGCAGAGACCATTAAACAAACCACTAAAACAGATAGGAAAAACAGCTATGAAATATTTCTCAGGTATAACCCTAATCACTCTTTTATTTTCCCCTGCCTGGCTTTACGCTTCGCAGGATTTCAGCAGTGAAATCGAAAACCGTCAGGCTGCTTTTACAGCTATTGAAAAATATAATGAACAGATTGAAGAGATTCTGGACCAGTCTGACAGTGACTGGGTTTTATTAGAAAAACGCAGTGCAGAATTAGTTGAACTAAGTAATTCATTAACTCGATTATTCCCGTCCGGCAGTGCCGAAAATAGCAAAGCCAAAGAAAACATCTGGAAAAATTCAGATGATTTTAATAAAAAATTAAGCGTGATGCAGTCACATTATTCCGCACTTGAACAGGGTATTAAAAGCAAGGATAAAAGTGCGGCAGAAAAAGCCTTAAAGCAGGTGAACTCGACCTGTAGAAGCTGTCACAGATCATACCGTTCGCGCTGGTAAGTCAGCAGACAAACTCATATTTTTAGGAAAGCTGGCTCACTCTCAAGCGTCTTTAATAATCTAAAAGTAAAACAAAGATATTTGAATTCAATACAATAATTTAACTCAGACGAAAGCGTACAATAAACTCCCGCATAGGCTGGAAATTTATAAATAAAGCAAAGCAATTTATCATTTTATTTTAGTTTTTCATCAACAACAGTTTGATAAAAAATCGCTTGTGTTAAATATTTTTCTCCCTATACTGCTTTCAACCGGGGCGCTTATAAAAGTTCCCCGGTTTTTTTTTGCCTGCCGTTTTTGCCAGTAAATCAAAACCAAATTGTTTATATTTTTTGAGATAAATTTAGGAAACAGTTATGCGTATTGAACAAGATTTAAAGTTAGGTTTTAAAGATGTCCTTTTCCGTCCAAAACGTTCTACTCTAAAGAGCCGTTCACAGGTTGAACTCGCTCGAGAATACACGTTCAAGCATAGCGGTCGTAAGTGGAGCGGTGTACCAATCGTTGCTGCTAATATGGATTCAGTGGGTAGTTTTGCTATGGCGGCATCCCTTGCTGAACATGGTGTGTTAACTGCAATCCACAAACATTACACGGTTGGCGACTGGGCAGATTTTGTAGCCACTGCAGACAGCAGCGTGATTAAAAATGTCATGGTGTCTACCGGCACATCTGAAAAAGACTTCCAGAAAACCATTGATATCATGGAGTTATCTGAAGAGATCATGTTTATCTGTGTCGATATCGCAAACGGTTACTCTGAACATCTTGTTGAATACGTTGGAAAAGTACGCGCAGCTTTCCCTGATAAAGTAATCACTGCCGGTAATGTTGTTACCGGCGATATGGTTGAAGAATTAATTTTAGCCGGCGCTGATATTGTAAAAGTAGGTATCGGCCCGGGTTCAGTTTGTACTACTCGTGTTAAAACAGGTGTTGGTTACCCGCAGCTGTCAGCAATTATTGAGTGTGCAGATGCGGCGCACGGCCTAGGCGGCAGTATTATCGGAGACGGCGGCTGCAGCTGTGCAGGTGATGTTGCTAAAGCCTTCGGCGGCGGTGCTGATTTTGTAATGCTTGGCGGCATGCTTGCCGGCCACACTGAAAGTGGCGGCGAAATTATCGAAAAGAACGGCGAAAAGTTCATGAAGTTCTACGGTATGTCGTCTAAAAGTGCGATGGATAAACACTCCGGCGGTGTTGCTAATTACCGAGCGGCTGAAGGTAAAACCGTGCTGCTGCCTTACCGCGGCACAGTCGGTAATACTATTCAGGACATTATGGGCGGAGTACGTTCAACCTGTACATATGTAGGTGCGGCTAAACTGAAAGAGCTGACCAAACGTACTACATTTATCCGCGTTTTAGAGCAGGAAAATAACGTTTACGGTAAAGAATAGAACTCTTAACTTAAACACTAACTATATTATTGAATAAAGCATAAGTTTTCATTTATAAAGCATAAGCTGTTTTAAAATGAAAAGCATCAATTGACATAATACCTCCACACTACAGCAAGAGTGCGGAGGTATAAATGAATAGAAAAATAACTTCCAAGAAACGAAATTTAAATAACCTTCTCAGCAAGAGTATTACTAAGTTCCGTCTATAAACTCTCGTCATCACAGAAAATAGACTTGAAGCTGATTTTTGCTACTACCTCGAACTCGACAAAGAGGTAATAATATATGAGGCTCAGCCGCTAGGGTTTCCATACTGGTATGATGGAGCTAAACATATCTGTACACCTGACTTTGAAGTATTCTATGCTGCCTCTTCTTGTTATTACGAAATCAAATTTAAAACAGATATTTTGAGGGATAAATAGTTTAAATATTTATTTTCTCATGACGTCACTTGCTAAGTAGTCGGCTTAAGTCTTTAAGCGTAATAATTGTCTTGTAGCTGTTCATACTAGAAAAATGCTGATAGGCAAGTTCTAGCATATCAAGTTCAAGCTCAAAGACGTTTCCATTTATGTCTTTTAATGTATCGCTCAGTTTTATGATTTCACTTCTTTTCAATACTCTCGGTTCAAAGTATGAAAGTGTGATGTGAGGTCTAAGCCAATAATTGAGATAAACGACATCATCAAACAAATTGTACAGGTTAATCAACCTCTTTAAATCTTGCTCACTCTTGGGAGCAAAACCTAATAAAATTGAGGTATTAAGACATGGGTATGCATTCGTCGATAACATTTTTATCTTTCTTTGATCAGGATGCTCGTTTAAATAACTCCTAACCCTTTTCAAAACCTCTTTTACTTTTGTTTCATTTACCATCAACTGGTCTGATATCTGTGATTCTACAGGTGAATTCGACAGGTCGTGGAGAGTAAGGTGTAACTGCTCTCTATCGAGAGGTTCAGCGAGAGTTTCTTGTATGGGAGCGAGGCTCTCCATTACTCCGCTTATTAAGTCAATATCATCCTCTGAGAGTTTAAATACTGTCGTATCTCCGTAAAAAGAGGTCAGTTCACCATTGTTCTTAACTTTACACTTGAGAGAATCTGGTACATTCCAAACAATGTCTGGCGAGTCAAGGTATTGTAAAGCTCCGTTCTGCTCACCTTGAAGCGTCTCTATATATTCACTATGTGATAAAGGCTCTCCTTTCATCACAACGGCTTTATTTAAATTAATGGGTTCAGTATACGAAAAAACTGACATGCCCTAACTCCTTATACTTTGGGAAAATTAGCGATTGTGCTTTAGCTTTCATTCATCCATGACTAACTGAGTTTTTTATTAGGTACAACAAAGTTACTAATCATCTAGATGAAAAGTTCGAGTAACAACAGGAGCGCTGCAATTCTCAGTCCACTCCAACACATTAAATGACAGAACTTTGCCCCGCTTTACCTTAAGCCTCAAAACACTCCACTGGGGCAACTTACAATCAGTAACACTAAGAAAGCCTGGATTCACCTCTTCATTAATATGAAGGTCCAGATATCCGCTAAACCACCAAGTCCTTATTGGCATGGTTCCGTTTCCCTACATTTGGTAAATCCCGTGGACACCATTAAGATATACTCGATGATCAATAATTCTCCAAGCTGCAGCATATCCTCGAAGGCACGCCGTTGAGAAAATATATTGATCATCAATTTTAGCGGCAAAGTGATAGCCGAAATACCAGACTCTGGGAAGCCACGAAGGGATCCCGCTCATCAGACAAATTTAATAGCAAACTTCGACTTGTACACGTCGCGAAAAACGGTTACCCCATTGATCATAGTGCCACTCGTACTTCCAATCGTAACGGCATACCGGTTGTCTTGGAACTGGCATAGGACGATGATGTGGTGCCGGAAAACCTCCATTATATACAGTCACCTGTGAATGAAAAAACTGATTTGCGCTAGCACCAAAACTACTGAAGCCAACCAAAACGGTCACAACGGTAAGTATACTTTTTATGCTGGTTTTCATATCTCTATCCTTCTTGTTCAATTTAATTTGCGCTGTATTGCGCGCTGTTGATGATGGATAGAATACGCTACGCTGAATTTACTTAACCGTGATTATTCACTGCTAACCTAATTAATGCCGAAGTCATAGTCTTACCTGATTACCCATAAAGCTCAGCCATACTCAAACAACGTTGAGGCATCGGTGGAGTTCTCAGAGCCACATACATGAATAGTGGCAGCAGATCTTCTAATGAGAAGCGGCGGTGGTAATTTTGAATGCTCAAATATGGTATTAGTAGTAACAGATGTTTGGTGATGACAGTGACTGCATTAATAAATCTTTCAGGATGTTAACGAACAAACAGTGGTAAGCAAAGCAGTTCGTGCTTGCCCTTGCTGCCAGCATGAGATGGCCTGCGTTGGTATCAGCCGACCGAGCTAGCCGAAAGGCAAATAAGGATAATGGCCGCAATCTGAGATGAAGGAGGTATGTCAATACACGCTTTAAAGACATGCAGCAAGGTCGTGATGCTGTGCTGAATCACGCTATTACTCTGTTCGTTCTGAAAATACTGTTAATCCCGTTTCCGCCAAGAAATCGATACTGTCATTTACTATAAAGAAGTGGCTTGGGCTTGTTCAACTCTGAATAGAGGTGTCGGCTGCGCGACACCAATTCTTATCTGTTAGAGCATTTTACCTAACGCGATCTATTTGCAGGCTGCTTCCCTAAGCTCTTGATATACGTTTATATGAGTATTAAACCGTTATTCCGACTTCCTCTATTTGTTCATGCCTTTGGTTGTGTTTGGGTAATTTACGCAAAAAAGCTCCAAAAAAGTAACTTTATTGACATGACTAAATGAGTTAGTCGTGAACAATCACTATCAACACCCATTCTCCGTTTGATATACTCACTCCTTAAATATTGATATAAGGCGTGGTAATGGGAAATATATGTCTTTGGTTAACTGAAAACCTCGGCTCCTCAGAAACAAAGTTATGGTTAAGCTCTGTTCCGGATAAAAAGCTTTTGATTCATTCCCCTACAGATGTGACAGCAGATATTATTAAACATGCTGAAATTTTGTTAGTGGAAGAAAACTTGTTGGACACTAACCTCAAAATAAGGCTGGAAGCCCGAGTACAGCACAGCTTTGCGACCACTCTAGTGTTAGGAGCATCCTCCGCAACACCATATGAGACAGAACTTGCATCGCGCTCATTTACCTTGAACAACAGAAATCTGACCGCATGGCTTACTCGCACTGAGCAGCATCTAAAGCAGCCTGTGTATTCTGTAGATGAGCTAGTTAGCAGCTGGCGTAATGAGTTGTTGTCCCATTTAAAAACTGACCATTTCCAGACAGATTTAGCACCTCTAATTAACAGCGAAAATTGGGCATCACAGCAAGCTAAAGACAAAGAGTCAATGTTGGAATACCTTGAACAAACCGAAGATGCAGCTTCTTTGCCGCTTGCGGAAAAACTCGATTTGTTTGTCTCCTTACGCGCTTTTGGCTGCTTTGAGCAAATAATTGATAGCTACCACAGCTTTCATCCTGTAGAGCAAGCATTGGATCTATTTGTAGAGCAATACGTTTTTGCTGCTAATCGTTTAGCCAACGAGGTGACGCGGAAGGTTGCTTTGGTTGATTTGTTAGAGAATATCAATAAACCTAGTACCGAAACCTGGGCCTTAAAAGGTCGGATTTATAAAGATTGCTGGCAACTTAGTCTTGCTCATGAAGATATCGCTCAAACCCACCTAGAGGCGACAATCAATGCGTATCGCCAAGGTTCCCACCTCGATATTCGAGATGCGTATCCGGCAATCAACTTAGCGACGTTATTGCGTATTCGAGGAAGAAGCCAAGATCTTTTTGAGATGCGCAAAGTATTGAACAATATCGAGTACAACTTATTTGTGTCGACCAATGCTCTCGATCTTGTCAACGGGATGCAATTCAACATGTCGGGGCGTCGGGAGGCTGATTATTGGGATATGGCGACGGTATTTGAAATGTCGATAATCAATCACCGCTTTGATGATGCTATGGCCCTCATAAATGTGTTAATCGACAAGCACACCGAACATTGGATGCTGTTAACAACACTCAACAATATAAGCCTGATGATGAAACACTGCGAACCTGCGTTTCAACAATTTTTGGCGCCTATTTTCTTTACTTTTAAAGGTAAAGTGGAACAACTATGAAGCAAACGTCATCCGCTGCTGTACCAGACCCAGCCCGAAGAATCGAATATTTGAAACATTGGCTCCCCAAAATGTTCCTATTCTCCGAATTACCGGTAGAGACGCTGCATGAGCTTGTTGACCAATACTGGGACAAGTTTGACTGGCTAAATTTTCATCAGGGAAAAGCGAGAGCATCTGTTGATAAACAGGTCAGAAGCGTTTGTTCACTGCCGGTAAACGATCAACTGCTCTTCGTCACACGCGGAGAGTTGTTGATATTTTCTGAGGTTACTGCTGATGAAGATGAAGGAAAAACCTCCGCATCACTCATAAAAATACTTAGAACGGGTGAACACTTTGGTGATGAGTTTTACAGTAATATTTCATCGATAAACGGCGTCCTCAATATCAAGATCGAAACTCGTAACCGGCAGGCGGAATGGATCAGTATTAATCGCGATGACTTCGAAGATGCAGTCAAGGTGCTGAATCAAAATCTTTTTTTGAAAACCGCTTATGAGCAAAAATCTGATGACTATCAAGACTTAGCATTCAGGCTGCAGCAAATGAAAGAGGGTAATGTCTATCAAAAATTGCGTTACTTTATTACTATGTATTCGCATGGGAATGAGTTCGACTTCAAGCTATTTAACCAACAGACCATTGCCGATGCATTACGCTGTGATAGAACCGCAATCAACAAAGAGCTCAAAGCATTACAGAAATTGTCAACATTGGAACTAGGGATCAAGTTTGAAAACAGAGTTATGAAATACAAGCTCCTGCCTGAGCTGTCTCCCTCTCTGTCTAGTTGTCGCCGGTTTAAATGGTTTGTCGAACGACATGCTGAGTTGATAAGTCAGCAGCATAGCCATCACTGGGGGAGCAATACTATCGTTTCGGGAAGTTACGGCCTTCGTTTTTGTGATAATACCTTGAAATCACTCGCTAGCGTTGCTGCGATCGATACATTTGAACTGATTGAATTGCTTGAGGCATTGTCATCGAGATCTGAAGATCGGTACAGGATCCAGATCAAAGAGCACCTCGGAGTATGGCAGTTGATCTATAAAGCTCTGCCTGCAAAGATTAAATAACTTGTCTATTTCCCATTTGATCAATATTTAACAACGGTTAATGGGAAGGCTGCCGATAAGCCGTATCAGGAAAACTGACTTAGGGATTGATGTGGAGCTTGAAGAAATACAGGTTTTGAATATGGAAATCAACATGGAACGATATAAGTACAAGGCATTCATTAGCTACAGTCATAGAGACTGCAAATGGGGTGCCTGGCTGCATAAAGCTCTGGAAACCTACAAAATCCCCAAAGATCGCGTTGGATCATCTACCTGCTCGGGGACTGTGCCAAAGCGTTTAATACCAGTCTTTTTAGATAAAGAAGAACTGCCAACGGCTAGTTCTTTGGGAAAAAAACTCACTAATGCGCTGGAGGATTCCCAGTATCTTATAGTTATTTGCTCTCCCAATTCCGCGACATCACAATGGGTAAACGAAGAAGTTCGGTTATTCAAAGCAATGGGGCGAATGGATCGCGTTCTAGCCATAATCGTAGGAGGCGAACCAGGGGGAGATGAGACCACGGATCCATTGACTGGACAATGCTTCCCGGCGGCACTGCGCTTTGAAGTCAATGAGGACGGCTCTATTTCCACTCGCCCCACTGAACCCATATCGGCAGATGTTCGTTCAGGTAAAGGAGGGAAGCAAGCAGCGCTGCTCAAGCTGGTGGCAGGTCTTACAGGAATTGCCTATGCTGATTTGGCTCAGCGGCAGAAACAACGTAGAAGACAATTCCAATTACAGGCTCTGGCAGGGATCTCAATGGTCAGTGCCGTCGCGATCTTTTTGACGACTCAATGGTACTTTGAGCGTCAGCGTACCCGGGAATTGGTGATAGAGAAAAAAGCCAATGCTGCAAAAATTGATTTTCTGGGTGGAGATGTAGGCTTAGCCGTGTCTCGCTGGGGAGAATTAACGCAAGAATTAGGCAAGGATAACAACCCTTACACGCAGGTTCTGTCGCACTGGACGGCACGTCTCAAACCCTTGTCGACTGTGTTGGAAAACTTGATCCCCAGACAAGTCTATCAATTCAAAGAGAAATTTTATTACAAGGTTTCGGACGGTCGTTTATTAGATTTTGGGGGAAACAAACCATTGCTTTGGGCTGTGGATGACGGTCACCTTTATATTATCCAGGAAGAAGGCGTACAATCCTGGATCGGTCGTGTCATCAATCTGAAATCTGCTGAGGTAAAACAGAAACGAGTGCTTGATTCCGAAACTCCAACTTTGGTCATGAAACCCGACCTTATTCCCGGCATGCTGTTTTACAGTATTGATGGTGATAGAGGCCGCTACGATCGCTTGGTGTACATGAATGCGGATCATATCCAACCGCTTTTCCCCAATGATTTTTATACGGAGGTACTGGTCGGGGAGCCATGCAATGAGTTTTTACAGATTGATCTGTCGGACGAAAACACACTTCGACGCAGTCATTTCAAGGATGGTCGTTTTGTTGAAGACACCTATTCCTACTTTGAAGATGAAAATGAGCTGCCCTCACCCGGCCAGCAGGAGCGGTATGTGGTGATAGATGACGATTACGCCATACTGTACAACGATGATCAAGGCGATTGGGGGTTATCGCTAGGCTATGGGTGGGTTAGGGAATCTATAGATGAACAGTGCGAGTGGGCGAGTCAGGATGTACAGAGTCATGTGCTCTCTTTACCCGCTTTGATCCGGGAGCAGGAGTTCTGGCTGATACAGGATAAGTCCGAAACGCAGATCTCAAATAATGAAATGAGTTTTGACTCAGTCGAGTCAACTGATGTTGATCCGGCAGAAAGATGGGCCTACCTGAAAAAGAACAAAGTCAAGTTTCATAATCTTTCACCGGCAGAGCAAGTTAGTCTCTTTACGTTTTGGGCACAGCGAAGTGATTTTTCTTCTATAGCGCAAGGCGAGGAGCTGCAGAAGGAATTTTTCCTTTCTGATCTTGAGTTTAGAGGATATTTTCAAGATTTATATTCTTGGCGATCGGATGGCTCTCTGTATATGTCCTACATTGTTGATGTTGCCAGTGGGGCTGGCATTGTGTTTCGGAGCCTGTTCAAAATTGACATGCACAGCGGTAAAATTGTAGCGATGGCGAACTACCAGACAGACGGTGATTTAGGCGGGAATATTTCCCTGCTGCCGGATGAAAGTCTGTTTTTTGTCGGCTTGGGTGGAATAAGAGGAGAGAGCTTTTACCTTTTTGATGCGAAAACGCTTGAAAATATAACACCGCCCGTAACGCCCCCTGGCGCAGGAAACTTTGACTACCAGTTATTACCTTTGGAACAAGCCTTATATGTGCATGTTGGTAAACGCATTTATCATTATGTCAGGCCGGATGGCGGTAGTTTCCAGTTACGCAATAGCTTCCAGCCTGATCCGGTTAAGACCACCTACGAATACATCCAGTCCGATAAAGTCGTTCACGTCGATAGTGACATGTATGAATATGAAGAATATATATTCCTGAACGGACAGGACTTCGTTATTTATGACAATTTGATTATTTTACAGGGCTCTAATAATCGAATTATTGCATTTGATCGCCACACCCAACAAATCGTCTGGGAGTATCAGGCTGATCTACCTGAAGACGATATAATCAGAGTACTTGAACTCAGTAATGACCAACATCGCTTGTTAGTGTGCAGTCAAAACACGGCCATGCTGATGGATTCGAGGCTTGGCTTACCCTTGACTGGTCAATTGCTATTGCAGTCGGAACCTGTTGAGGAGTCTCAAACTTTTATAACATGTGCATTTGATGAGACGGATACAGCTGTGGTAACAGTTAACGATAAGCAATACCGACTCAAGCAGCTTAATCAGGGACTAACCTTGAACAATACATATCTGACGGAGCGTACGATGTACGAAAATAAGCATAAGCCTCTGACTCAACTGCCAGAGAAGTATGTAACCAGATTAAAAAACAATCAGAATCAGATAGAAAAATAGTTGTCCAGGCCAAGGTTTAGTAAGTCCGGATCGGGCTGAAAGCGCTGATTAAAACCCATTAAGGATAAAGGAGAAAGAATCTTATACCGCAGTTATCAGAGGCAGTTGAACTTTGGCACTCTTTAGGTTAACTGAGAATATTCACGGTTAATTAAATTCGTCGCAGCGTATTCTATCCATCATCAACAGCGTACAAGACAGCGCAGAATCAATTGAATAAAGAGGATCGATAGATGAAAAACAGAATAAAGAGTACACTTGCCGTTATGATCGCTTTGGCTGGTTTTAGCAGTTTAAATGCTAGCGCAATTACCTTTTATCAATCACAGGTGACTGTATCTAATGGAGGTTTTACACCGCCAGCTATTTATGTGCCAAGACCACCGGTATGTCGCTACGTTTGGAAGAACCAGTGGCGCTATGATCAATGGGGGAACTATATTCAGCAGCATGTACAAGTCGAAGTTTGCTATTAAATTTGTCTGATGACCGGGGTTTTATTGCCTCAGGTTATCGAGAAGAGTAGTTGTTCTACTTTCAAAACTCATAACGCAGACAGGGTTAATTTTAACCCGCAAGACTGATCACATATTTGATGCGTCTGCTATAACACATAAGGAATTAAACTTGGGCTAATACCTAAGTTTCCAGCAGCTTCGGCATTGCTGTAACCTTGCTCATTGACGAGCGATATTGCATCTAATTTGAATTCTTTTTGTGTGCTTTCATTCTATTTCTCCAGTTAAATTCATTATGTCTTAACTGAGGTGTGTGAATCAATTAGAGCAGAATATTTATACCAATCCCATTAATTAACTTGTCAATTTAGTCCATTTCCTAAAGCAGAGTGAAATTACTCTGCTTTTATCTTCACAAAAACTATTCCAAGCTCCACAAACACTATCAACAATGTCTTCGTAGTTTGCAAAGCACTTGTTTGCTAACTTGTATTGACGAAGCCATTGCCATACTTGCTCTATCGGATTTAACTCTGGAGAGTAAGGTGGAATATGAATAATGGTTAGGTTAAAAAATTCATTCGCCAAATACTCTTGATGCCAGCTTGCTTGATCCATGATAAGTACAGAATGTTTACCCTTTGGTGTTGCTTTTGAGATGAGCGCCAAGTGCTCT
>NZ_AUAM01000052.1 GCF_000428725.1 Psychromonas aquimarina ATCC BAA-1526 | reverse complement strand
ATAATACCAAATCCACTAATTTTCTATTCATTTATGCTGGTTAAAATGAATGCTAACTTCGTTATTGATTTTGTAATTAGAACAACTAGTTACTGCAATCAATGCCTTGCTTTCATTCATTTTTCCTACGCCTAAATAGATCACCTAATTAATGGAATTGGTATAAATTCAAAAAAATTCCTGTCTTATTGTAATCCTGCTCTGGTTGTAAATAATAACATCAATAAAACGTTCTTTTTTTCTCCTATAAAGGCTTCTTATTTTTTTGTTTTGTACCGCTAATTGCAAGTTATAGTGTCGAACTATGTAAGTAAATAACGGCAGATAATCTGAATTATTAACATGAACAGCGGATCATCACAGGAGTTTGTTGTGTTTTATTTGTACGGTAAATGCTGCTTTGTGTACACCAGGAGAGTACTGACTTCTGTTTTTATATTGTGATTGAAAATAATCAGCAATTAAAATTGGCAAATTTTTGTCAATTACAAATATTTGTCTGTCGTAATGGCTAATGACAGATAAACAGAAATTAGTAAAAAAAACACTGAATGAGGCATTTTTTTATCTAAATAAATACATTTTAACAAAACAGCCTTGTTAAATATTCAGCGAGCTCATTTAACATTGCATATGTTTTTTAACTTGACGTTAACGTAATGGGGTGGAACTGCTGTTTGTGTTTTTTTTGCGCAGTAAAATAAGGAACTAGAAAAATCATTATACTTGTCTTGTATTTCGCTTTTGTTTTAATCATTAGTCGTTTATATATCATTCATGTGCGATGGAGGTTTAAGCCTGAGGCTTTGTGATAGGGGCATTATAAGAGTTATAATTTGTAACAAATTCGACTTTATGTATTTAAAATGTAAAAAAATATAAAACAATATATCTGCATTATTCTTCTTAAAATTACAATTTCCACATTTCTATCTTGTTGTCATTTAAAAAACAAAATCAAAGTCAACCTAGTTTTATACGCAGATTGGAGGATTGAAGCTGATAAACGATTGCTTTATATATATAGGTCGAAATAAATGGACATATAAGATGATTAAAAAATATTATGAATAATTCTAATAGTGATACTTTAATGGGGCATCCGAAGGGGTTGTTTTTACTCTTTGGCACAGAACTGTGGGAACGTTTTTCCTATTATGCGATGCGCGGTATTCTGGTTTTATATTTAACCGATAAAACAATGAACGGCGGTCTTGGCTGGTCTACACAGGATGCGCTGAGTTTATACGGTATTTATACCGGGCTGGTTTATTTTACGCCGCTGATCGGCGGCTGGGTTGCAGATAATTTTATCGGCCAGCGTAAAGCGCTGATGATTGGCGGTGCATTAATGGCGGTCGGACAGTTTACCCTGGCGCTGCCTAACAGCTTTCTTGGAGAGTCTGTTCTGCTTAGTTTTTATTTAGGCTTGTCACTGCTTATTATCGGCAACGGTTTATTTAAACCTAATGTATCAACCATGTTAGGTGATTTATATCAGGAAGGTGACAACCGCCGAGATGGTGCATTTACAATTTTTTACATGGGTATAAACCTAGGATCGCTGCTGGCGGGTATTGTTGCCGGATCTGCATCTGCAGTGTACGGCTGGAAAGCGGGGTTCCTGACTGCTGGTATCGGTATGATTATCAGTCTTGTTACCCAGTCTATTTTTGCTAAACGCCTGCTGGGCGATGTTGGTCTGCGTCCAGCAGCACACATTGATGCGGAACGCAATGCATCGGGTAAAAAAGAGCCTTTAACGAAAATTGAACGTGATCGTATGAAAGTAATAATGATCATGGGAATGTTTGTGGTCTTCTTCTGGGCCGGCTTTGAGCAGGCTGGTGGTTTGATGAATATATTCTCGCAGGAATACACCAACCGCATGATCGGCGGCTTTGAAGTACCGGCAACCTGGTTTCAGTCATTAAATCCGTTTTTTGTTATTGTTTTTGCACCTATTCTGGCAATGTTCTGGATCAAGCTTGGGCCTAAAGAGCCGAATTCTCCGGTTAAATTTGCTTTAGGTTTATTTATGCTGGCTATCGGTTTCCTGTTTATGATCGGTGCGGTTTATGAGCAGGGGGGGGATGTAACAGTCAAAACCTCTATGTTGTGGCTGGTTGGTGCTTACTTTTTTCATACTTTAGGCGAGCTGTGCTTATCGCCGATCGGTCTATCTATGGTAACTAAATTAGCACCGCTGCGCTTAGCGTCTCTATTAATGGGTGTATGGTTTACCTTTAATGCGCTTGCTAACTTTGTGGCGGGTATTATCGGCTCGCATGTGGGTGAAACGGGGCCAATGCAGATCTTTGCCGGTATCGCAATTACCGCGACAGTTGCCGGTGTTCTTTTACTGCTTATGTCTAATAAATTAATTGACTGGATGCATGGTGCAGAAACTAATTCTGTTAAAGGTATTGATGAGCAGATTAATCTCGACGACTCTGTAGTTAAACCTGCGTAGTGGTCAGCTGCAATAGAAATCAAAGGCTTTTGACTGAATAGTTAAAGCCTTTTGTTTAAAACTGCTTATCTAATCGGCGGATAGTATTATTTTTCAGCAGTCGGAAAGTTTTACTCAACATTTTGTTGTTGAGTACTTGAAGTTGAATAAAAATTCTATACAATGCGCTTCACTTGTTTGGCAACAGTCAAACAACCGCCCGGGTGGTGGAATTGGTAGACACAAGGGATTTAAAATCCCTCGCTTTCTGAGCGTGACGGTTCAAGTCCGTCTCCGGGCACCAATTCAAGAAAAAGCTTCACTATTAATAGTGAAGCTTTTTTTTTGTCTGAAAATTGCTATTAAGGGTGACGAATGGGATTCGTATATACTGTGATTTAGAAATATAGGGATATGATCAAACTGCTTGTTTTTGAAATGCCGTATGCTTCACTCAAATTTGTTTAATAGAAAACTATTTCGTTAAGGAAAATCATGACTGAATATCTGATCCTGTTTGCGATCATCGCTGTAATTTATTTCGTTTTAATCCGTAATAGACCTGCCCGTAAAACCGACTGGGAAAGTCTGCCTCTGTTAAATGAATATGAACAGCAGGAAAAATCCCATAATGAGGAAGGGCAGTTATGCTGCTGTTATTGCGGTGCAACGGAAATGGTTGAGCGTTTGTTAAAATCAGAGAAAGAAAACCCTGATAATACAAAATACTATCATGCCTGCACTCAGTGTAAGGTAATTTTGTGGCGGGCCGAACAGGCTGCTGAAAATAGACAAGCAAAAGATTAAGTTATGTTACTTATACCGCCTTTTGAGGCGGTATTGGTTTTAGCATTATTACTCAGCAGGCTGCACCGTTGTTTAGGCTGTTTTCTCAGCTGATGGTACTCGCCGCCCCCATGAACACCTTTTGTTTTATTAGCAGAGCAATCCTTGTAGATATTTTCTTTTTTTATCATTAACTCTCCTTTACTGCGGCACATTTTTACTTGTTTAAACAGGTACATCTGTAATTTTAATTATCAGAGAGAGTAACGTTTCCGTTGAAGCGCTCATTATGCTTTAATATGCGCGCATATACTCAAGCAGCTTGGGTATAAAACGATTCAAATGGGATAATATTGTGAACACAAGTAGTGAAAAGCGCCTGAATAAATTTATCAGTGATTCAGGTTTTTGCTCCCGCCGAGAAGCGGACAAATTAATTGAACAAAATCGCGTTAAAATAAACGGTCAGATACCGGAGCTCGGCACAAAAGTTCAGCCGGGAGATGAGGTTTTTGTTAACGGCAAGCGTATTAATGCCATTGCAGAAAATAAGTCAGACCGTATCTATATCGCTTATAACAAACCCATTGGTATTACTTGTACTACTGAACGTGATGTGTACGGCAATATTATTGATGCCATCGGTCATAAACAGCGTATTTTTCCAATCGGCCGTCTGGATAAACCTTCTGAAGGTTTAATCTTTTTAACCAGCGACGGTGATATCGTTAATAAAATTCTGCGTGCAGAAAATGCTCATGATAAAGAATATTTAGTCACAGTAGATAAACCCCTGAGTGAACGTTTTGTGGAGCGCATGCAGCGCGGTGTACCGATTCTAGATACCATCACTGAGCCCTGCACGGTCAAAGTGCAGAGTCGCTTTGTATTCAGCATTATCTTAACTCAAGGTTTGAATCGTCAGATCCGCCGTATGTGTGAATACCTCGGTTATGAAGTGACCAAGCTCAAGCGTACGCGTATTATGAAGGTGACTTTAGATAAATTGAAACCGGGACAATGGCGTAATTTAACTGAAAAGGAAATGGCTGAAATCAACCGGGCGGTTTCTTGTTCTTCTAAAACTGCCGTGAATACTGCGCAGCCGAAAGCAAAACGCAATCCTGAAAATGCCCGTCCGCGCGGCTTGAATAAGCAGAATAACCCGCGTGCATCGAAAAAAATATTTGTGAATAAAAATAGTACAAGTGCTGACGATAAAAGCGCACCGGCAAAACGCACCTTAAAGCTCAAGCGTAAATGAGCTTAAGCGAATTTGATCTGATTGATCACTATTTTAAACGCGGCTGCGGGACAGAAAACAGCGGTGTGGCGATCGGTATTGGTGATGACTGTGCCGTTTTAGATATTCCAGATGGTTATCAGCTGGCGGTTACCACCGACAGTCTGGTTTGTGATATCCATTTTTTTGCCGATGTAGATCCGTACCGTTTAGGTTATAAGTCACTTGCGGTAAACCTTAGTGATTTAGCCGCAATGGGCGCGGTGCCGAAGTGGATTTCACTGGCGATCACGCTGCCTGAAAATAAATTACCTGCTGATAATGCCCAGTGGCTGGCAGAGTTTTCGCGTGGTTTTTTTGAACTGGCGGATAAACATAATGTGCAGCTGGTCGGTGGTGATACCACTAAAGGCCCGTTATCCATAACCGTATCGGTAAAAGGTCTTGTGCCCCGCGGTCTGGCACTGCAGCGCAGTACCGCTCAAGCAGGTGATCTTATTTGTGTTTCCAGTTCATTAGGTAATGGGGCACTGGGGCTGGCCTGCAGCTTAGATGAATGCCGACCGGAAAACAGGCAGTACTTTATTGATGCCCTGGAGCTGACTGAACCCCGTATTGAACTAGGCATTTTACTGCGCAGTTTAGCTTCCTCCTGCATGGATATTTCTGACGGTTTGACTCAGGACTTAAAGCATATTTTAAAGTCCTCCAGTTGCGCCGCCAGGCTGGATATAGATAAGCTGCCGCTTTCAGAATTAATGTATCAGGAAATACAGTGCGGCTCTATCAGTGAACATCAGGCTGAGCAGTATGCTTTAACCGGAGGAGACGATTACGAATTACTCTTTACCATCAGCACTGCTAATCTTGAGCAGCTGAATCAGCTTATAGAAAAAAGTGCAGTTAAAATTCCAGCTGTTTCTGTGATAGGCTCTGTTATGCAGCCGCAGCTGCCGTTAATTCAATTATTTAAAGACAATAAAGCAGTCTATTTCTCTCTCCAGGGATGGGATCATTTTAAAGGTCAAAATTAGTATTATGAAACGTGATGATTTAAAAGGTTTAAAACTCAGTAATCCAGTCCATCTAGCAGCCGTAGGTTTCGGCAGCGGTTTAGCAGATAAAGCGCCGGGTACATTCGGTACGGCTGCCGCTATTCCGTTTTATTATCTTATGTCGTTTTTATCGCTGCCGGTATATGTCGCAGTTCTGGTTGTCAGCAGTCTGCTGGGTTTTTGGATCTGTCATGTAACCAGCCGGGATTTAGGTGTACATGATCATAAAGCCATTGTATGGGATGAATTTGTCGGTTACTGGATAACCATGGTGATGGTACCGTTCAGCATACAGTGGGCAATTGTCGGTTTTATCCTGTTCCGCTTTTTTGATATTTTAAAACCTTATCCGATTTCCTGGTTAGATAAAAAAGTGCACGGCGGTCTAGGTATTATGATTGATGATATTGTAGCCGGTGTCTTTGCAGGTATTGTACTGCAGCTGCTGATCTATTTTTACGGCTAACGGATGAAACAGTATTTGTCTTACTGCAGGGCTTTTGTGATGCTGATATTACTGTCAGTGTCATTATTCTGCTCTGCACAAAACAGAGCAGATACAGCTTCATCCGATGCGGTTAATATTGCTGTTGATAATATACCAGTCTATTTTTCACCCTATGCAGTTTCTCCTCCTGCTCTTCAGTTTAGTCATCTGTTTTTTGACCCGTTAGTGCGCTGGGGGAAAAACCAGCAGTTAGAACGACGCTTATTAAGAAAGTGGAAAAGGGTAAAACCCGGGATCACTCGTTTTTATTTAAAAAAGAACATTAAATTTCACTCGGGTAATAAACTCAGCAGCAGTGATGTGATCTGGACATTTGCCGAGATTAATAAGCAGGAGCAGTCTAGACTTTTTTTTGCAGATATAACCTCCATCAAACGTGTTAACAGCTCTGCTTTTGATATCTACAGCACCTTGTCTACAGCGCAGCTGCTGGATTATTTAACTCACTTTTTTGTGCTTGATTCTAAATTCTACAGTGTGCCTCAACATGATCTGACGGTTAAGCAGAGCATGTTGACCGCTCCGGTTAATAACCAGCCGATATCCGGCACCGGCCCTTATATGATCAAAGAGTATAATCCGGCCTTACATCTGAAAGTGCTCCGTAATGAAAAATACTGGCAGGAGAAAGCGCCGTTAGCAGAGCTTAATTTTATTAAGGTAAGATCTGCCGCCTCACGGCTGTTCGCACTATTCGCAGACGATGTTGATATCAGTGCATCAATCGCCAGTGAAAGCGTCACCAGTGTCGATATTTCCAAGTCAAAATTATTGGTGCAGGCTGCTTCATCCAATGCGCTTTTTTTCACTATAAATGAGAATAAAAGTCCCGTTCTTAAACGCAGGACAGCGAGAAATGCACTTCATCTAGCGATTAATCAAGAGGGCATGCTTAAACATATTCTTCATGGTATGGGCAGTATCAGTACCGTTTTCAGACCTTTACAAAACAGCATTGAACCTTTACCTAATCCGCAGCTGCCTGCATATGATGTAAAACAATCCAAGTCCCTGCTCAGTAAAATAGATATGCCGGAACAATTAACCCTGCTGGTAATGGCAGATAACAGCGGCAGTATAGAGCAGGTTGTTCAGGCATTAACGAATATGATGAGAAGGGTTGGAATTAAGCTTAATACAACAGAAGTTAACAGTGTTGATGAGTGGAACAAGCAGCTGTCAAGCTATGACTTCAGCTTGTCTATGTGGCAGACCGCTTTAATGGACCGTGATAATATTTACCAGAATTTATTTACTGACAGTTATCTGTCAGTTTATTTCAGAGAGTTATTTGCAGGTGCAGGGCTTGAAGATTCTCTGCAGTCGCAGGCGGTATTTTTTGACAAAACGCAGCAGTCGCACCGTATTATCCCGCTGTTTTCTAAAAACAAAGTCTGGGCGGCAGACAGAAAATATAACCTCAAGGATATATTTTCTGTTAACGGTATCCCTTACTGGCAGAAGCTGCAGATAGTTAAATAATCAGCCGAAATAGATATTTATCTGCAGCTCAATACCTTGACTGTTAACGGTATCCCTTACCGGCAGAAGCTGCAGATAGTTAAATAATCAGCCGAAATAGTTATTTATCTGCAGCTCAATACCTTGACTGTTAACGGTATTCCTTACCGGCATAAACTGCAGATAGTTAAATAATCAGCTGAAGTAGTGATTTATCCGCAGTTTAATACCTTGACTGTTAACGTTATTCCTTACCGGCATAAACTGCAGAGAATTAAATAATCAGCTGAAGTAGTGATTTATCTGCTGCTCAATACCGTCACTGTCTAAGCCCAGCAGTTGATAGATTTCCTGCTGCGTACCTTGTTCAACAAACTCGTCAGGCAGACCGATATTTAATACCGGTACATTGATTTTTTCAGCCATAAAGTATTCATTAACGCCTGAGCCTGCACCACCGGCAATGCTGTTCTCTTCAATGGTAACAAAACGGCTGTGTGTCGCAGCCAGCTGATCCAGTAATACGGTATCAAGCGGTTTAACAAAACGCATATCGACCAGAGTGGCATTAAGCTTTTCGGCCGCTGCTTTGGCCTGCTGTAATAAAGTACCAAAGCATAAAACAGCCAGGGTTTCTCCTTCTCTAATTACTTTGGCTTTACCTATAGTCAGTTCAGTCATCTGTTTGTTGATTTCAATTCCAGTACCGGTTCCGCGCGGATAACGAACGGCCGCCGGGCAGTTAAGCTGGTGGCCTGTGTACAGCATGTCACGACACTCCTGTTCATCGGAAGGCGTCATCACTACCATATTGGGAACACAGCGTAAAAAGCTTAAATCATAGGCTCCCTGGTGAGTAGGACCATCGGCACCAACAATACCTGCTCTGTCGATAGCGAATAACACCCCCTGGTTTTGAATAGCAACGTCATGAATAACCTGATCGTAGGCGCGCTGTAAAAAACTTGAATAGATAGCAACAACTGGATTTAATCCCGCAATGGACATACCTGCCGCCAGCGTCACCGCATGCTGTTCGGCAATCGCCACATCATAATATTTATCCGGATGGCGTTTAGAAAACTCCACCATACCGGAGCCTTCGCGCATAGCTGGTGTGATAGCGGTTAGTTTTTTATCCTGATCGGCCATATCGTTGAGCCATTCGCCGAACACTTGTGAAAAAGTAGGCGAACCGGCCGCCGCTTTAGGAAGATCCTGATCCGGTGTAAATTTAGGCACGGCATGGTAACGAATAGGATCCAGTTCTGCCTGCTTATAACCTTTACCTTTTTTGGTCATAATATGCAGAAACTGCGGACCGCTATGGGCGCGCATATTACGCAGAGTTTCAACCAGATCAACGACATTATGACCGTCCATCGGGCCGATATAATTAAAACCGAACTCTTCAAAGATAGTTGCCGGTGAAACCATGCCTTTAAGATGTTCTTCCGTGCGCTTAGCTAACTCTTTAATCGGTGGAATATTCGAAAGTACTTTCTTACCGCCTTCGCGCAGCTGCGTATAAAGATCGCCGGAAAGGATTTTTGCCAAATGATTGTTCAGTGCGCCGACATTTTCAGAAATTGACATCTCATTATCATTAAGGACAACCAGCATATCGTTGTGCAGTGCGCCTGCGTGGTTTAAAGCTTCAAAGGCCATTCCGGCAGTAATTGCACCATCACCGATAACAGCAACAACCTTACGCCCCAGCTGTTCTTTTTCTGCGGCAATAGACATGCCTAATGCCGCACCAATAGAAGTAGAAGAGTGGCCGACGCTTAATACATCGTATTCACTCTCTTCGCGCCACGGGAACGGGTGCAGACCTTTATATGTTCGAATACTGCCCATCTGATCGCGGCGTCCGGTCAAGATTTTATGCGGGTATGCCTGATGGCCGACATCAAAAATAAGATGGTCAAAAGGGGTGTGATAAACATAGTGCAGAGCGACAGTCAGCTCTACAACACCCAGCCCTGAAGCTAAATGCCCGCTGGTCTTGCTGACGCTGTTTAATAAAAATCGGCGTAATTCATCACATAATTCGGGGAGCTGTTCTTTTTTCAATAAGCGCAGATCTTCCGGGTAATTGATGTTTGCAAGTAACGGGTAGTTTTTTAAATCCAAGGGCATAATTATTTGTCGCGTTTATAAATACAATAAAGAGAAACTGCTGAATCTGTCATTCAGCAGTGAAGAAAGAGTATTAAAATTTATCTGTCTCGTTTGATGATATATTGAGAAAACAGTTCAAGTAACTCGGTATTATAAGGTAATTGTGATAAAGCATGAAGTGCTTCTTGATAAAGATTTTGTGCTTTTTCAGCTGCTTGTTCTAAACCGAGCAGTGCCGGGTAGGTCGATTTATTTAGTGCGATATCAGATCCCTGCGGTTTGCCCAGTGTTTCGGTATCACTGGTCACATCTAAAATATCATCCTGAACCTGGAAAGCTAAACCTATTGAAGCTGCAAATGTATTTAACAGCGCCATATGTTCAGCTGCAAGGCCGGGTTTACTTAAAGCCGCAAGTTCGACTGCGGCTTGTATTAAGGCGCCAGTTTTTGCCCCGTGGATGGTTTCCAGAGTGTGCAGAGCTACCTGTTTATTTTCTGCCGCTAAATCTAATGCCTGACCCGCACACATACCATGATCGCCTGAAGCTTTTGCCAGGCGGTTAATCATTTTAATCTGCGTTGATGCATCCAGCTCCTGATTAGGCATGGAGAGAATATCAAAAGCCAGAGTCTGCAGCGCATCACCGGCTAAAATAGCAGTTGCTTCATCAAATTCTTTATGACAGGTTTTTTGACCGCGGCGCAGATCATCATCATCCATTGCCGGCAGGTCATCATGAATTAATGAATAGGCATGGATACATTCAACAGCACAGGCGAGCGGATCCAGGTTTTTTAGAGAAGTGCCGAGCATTTCACCTACCGCATAAACTAAAAAAGGACGAACGCGTTTGCCGCCTAATAAAGCGCCGTAGGCCATCGCTTTATTAAGTTCTCCGGAAATAGGGGACTTAATATCGATATAAGAAGTTAACTGTGTATTAACACGTTTCTGGTATTGCGCAAGTGTATCGGTTATCTGTTTCATAGATGTTTATTATTCTGTAACTTAAGTCTAATGAGAAGGACTGGGTATCAGTATATTCCGGTAAATAATGAAGCTGCAGTGAATAAAGCCCGCAGTGCAGCTAATTGTGACTAATCATTAAATTCCTGAAGTGGAGACTGAGCATCCTGCTGCATTAATATACTGACCTGCTGCTGAGCGTTGTGCAGTTTCTGGCTGTTGCTTCTGGCCAGAGAAATACCCCGTTCAAACTGTTTTAAAGCATCTTCCAGGGGTAAATCACCCTCTTCTAAATGGCTGACAATATTCTCCAATTCAGCAGTTGCTTCTTCGTAAAGCATATTTTCAGGTTTTTTTAACGCCATCTTTGATTCTCTTTAATAAATTTTTTTCAAGAGTACCGTGAGCTGGCAATAAGTCAAACTATCCATTGATAAATAATTTCTAAACAGTGAAGTTGTGAGCTGATTCAGAATGAAGGTAAAAACCTTGTTTTAAATGATAAATGTTTAACTGCAATCTAAAAAGAAAACGCTATACTTTGCAGTTAATAGGAAGTTAGTTTATTTAAGATGTTATTTTAAAGGAATGTTTTGTGGATTTAGCAACACTTGTCGGAATACTCGGTGCTTTTGGTTTTGTAATTATGGCAATGTTGATGGGCGGCACCATTGATATGTTTGTTGATGTCACATCAATATTAATCGTATTCGGCGGCTCATTTTTTGTGGTGATGATGAAGTACAACCTCGGGCAATTCCTAGGTGCCGTAAAAATTGCCATGAAAGCCTTTATGTTTAAAACCGATTTACCCGTTGAGTTAATTGCTAAATCTGTGGAAATGGCTGATGCAGCTCGAAAAGGCGGCTTTCTTGCTTTGGAAGAGGCTGAGATCAGTAACCCCTTTATGCAGAAGGGAGTTGATATGCTGGTGGACGGGCATGATGCGGATGTGGTGCGGGCGACACTTGAAAATGATATCCGCTTAACCTCCGAACGTCATGAAGTGGGAGCCGATATTTTTAAACAGCTTGGTGATGTTGCACCTGCAATGGGCATGATAGGCACACTGGTCGGCCTGGTTGCGATGCTTTCAAATATGGATGACCCCAAATCAATCGGGCCGGCAATGGCGGTTGCATTGTTAACCACACTATACGGCGCAATCATTGCTAATATGGTTGCCATACCTATTTCAGACAAGCTTAAACTGCGGGCATCGGAAGAAAAACTTAACCGCAGTCTTATTCTTGATGCTGTTTTAGGTATCCAGGACGGTCAGAACCCGCGTGTTATTGAAGGGGTATTGCGTAACTATCTGCCGGAATCAAAACGAGAGATTGAAACAACCGGTGAAGGTGGTGAATAGTAATGGCTGAAGAAGAATGCAAATGCCCGCCCGAGGGACTGCCGGCCTGGATGGGAACATTTGCCGACTTAATGTCGCTGTTAATGTGCTTCTTTGTTTTACTGCTTTCGTTTTCGGAAATGGATGTACTTAAATTTAAACAGATTGCCGGTTCAATGAAATATGCTTTTGGTGTGCAGTCGATGCTGGAAGTAAAAGACATTCCCAAGGGAACCTCGGTTATCGCGCAGGAATTCCGGCCTGGTAAACCTGAACCCACTCCGATTGAAGTTATTATGCAGCAGACCATAGAGATAACCAAAGCTAAGCTGGACTTTCAAGAGGGAGAAACGAGCAGGGTTGGCGGACAGGAGAATGTAAAAGTTCGTAAAGTTGCCACGCCGCAGGAAACTGAGGCTCAAGCAGTAAATACATCCTCAGAATCAGATGCGGAAGGTCAGAAAGAGGAAGCTCCAGTACAGGAGAAAGCCAGTGAATCTCAAGAAACACAGTTAGAAGACTTTAACCCAGTTCCAGGGATCTCAGCACAGCACGGACTCGCAAAAAAAGTTGCGCAGGAATTAAGAGAGGAAATTGAAGACGGCGCTATTGAGATTGAAGCGCTTGGACAGCAGCTGATTATTAGAGTTCGAGAAAAAGGCGCATTTCCATCGGGATCTGCGTTTCTGCAGCCGCGTTTTCGTCCGATCATAAAAAAGGTCGCAAAGATTTTAGCTGATGTCCCCGGTGTTATTACTATCTCAGGTCATACCGATAATGAACAGGTACAGTCAGAACTGTATCGCTCCAACTGGGATCTGTCTGCACAGCGTGCTGTTTCCGTTGCTCATGAAATGCTTAAGGTAGATGCTATTAGTGATAAGAAACTAGTTGTTGTAGGATATGCAAACAGCAAACCTCTGACTGCAAATAAAACCAGATCGGAACGACGCAGAAATCGCCGTGTTGAGATCATGATTATGCAGGGTGAAGCGGCTGAAAGTGAAGAGATCAGTACCGGACCATAATACATTTACGATGCAGTGATAAAAATTTTTTCCGGTAAGGCTTTTACCGGCATGTAATATAAGATATAAACCACCCTTAATGGGTGGTTTTTTTTTAACTGTTTGATAAAAAGAGAGAACATATGATTAATGTAGAAGTGTGTATTGATAATATTGAGTCTTTATTTACAGCGCAAAGGTCCGGCGCAGGGCGCATTGAGTTGTGCAGTTCTCTGGCTCTTGGCGGGCTGACACCAAGTTCTGGTCTGATTGAACTGGCAGTGAAACATGCATCGATCCCTGTTTATACCATGATACGCCCCAGAGACGGTGATTTTTTATATTCCAGCTTTGAAGTAGAAATGATGCTTAAAGAGATCCATAGCGCCCGTTCACTTGGCGTTCAAGGGGTTGTTTTCGGAGTACTCAATGAAGATGCACAGATCGACAAAGATATTCTCAGCAGCCTGATGCGTGAATCAAAAGGTTTAGGGGTAACATTTCATCGTGCTATAGACTGCTGCAGTGATGTTCACAGCGCGGTTGAAACAATCTTAACTGCCGGCTGCGAGCGTATTTTAACCTCGGGTCTTGCTGATAATGCCTATGACGGCCGGGCTGTTATCAAACAGATGGTAAAGCAGTGTGAAGGGCGCTTGTCTGTTATGGCAGGAGCAGGTATTAATAGTGATAATGTGGGAACAGTAGTAAAAGAAACCGGGATCAGTGAAGTACATTTGTCGGGGAAAAAGCTGCGGGCCAGCCATATGAAAACAATTACAGCATGTGGAAAACTGCCTGAATTCCTGAGTATAAATGTCACAGATGCAGAGAATATTAAAACACTTAAGAGTGCGCTTAATACATATTAGAAGTGTCAATATTCAATCAGTGTTTATTATTCTTTCAATATAATGTATAACCGCAGTATGAAAATACCTAAAAGAATACAACCTCTGGTTGATGACGGCTTAGTCGACAGCGTATTACGCCAGTTGATGAGCGGCAAAGAAGCAACAGTTTATGTGGTGCAGTGCGGTGAAAATGTCCGCTGTGCCAAAGTATATAAAGAAGCCGCTAAGCGCAGTTTTAAGCAGGCTGTTTTATACAATGAAGGACGTAAAGTTCGTAACGGCCGGCGTGCTCGCGCAATGGAAAAAGGCTCAAAATTCGGACGCGAGCAGCAGGAAGAGATCTGGCAGAATGCTGAAGTTGAAGCGCTTTATAAACTCGCGGATGCCGGTGTACGTGTTCCGCAGCCTTACGGCTGTTTTGAAGGTGTGCTGCTGATGGACCTGATCACCGATGAAGAGGGCTTTGCTGCTCCGCGTCTTAATGATGTTTCCATGTCAGAAGAGCAGGCTTTAGAAGATCATCTGGAAATAATGAATTACATCGTACGTATGTTAGATGTTGGTATTATCCACGGAGATTTATCGGAATTTAATGTACTGGTTGATGAGTGGGGGCCGGTGATCATAGACTTGCCGCAGGCTGTTGATGCCGCCGCTAACAATAATGCCAAACGCATGCTGCTGCGTGATGTAAATAATATGACTAGTTATTATTCTCAATTTGCACCGCAGTTACGCGGCAGCCGTTATGGCCAGGAAATCTGGGCATTATATGAAGCCGGCTTATTAACCAGTAACACGGTTTTAAGCGGTAAATTTACAGAGTCTAATAAAGTAATGGATGTAAATAATGTGCTTGGTGAAATCACTGCTGCTAGAGAAGAGTATGAAGAGAACAATCAGCGCATACTCGAACTTGAACTGTAATTAATGCACTTTGCCTCTCTATGAGGCAAAGCTCCTGCACCTTACCTGCTTAGTTTATTCTTCAATAATTTTTTTGAGTAAAACAATTAACCCCAGAACGGGTAGACCGATAAGTGCAGATCCGACAAAAAAATTCACATAACCAAAACTGTCTACATAGACTCCGGAAAATCCGGCGATAAATTTTGGAAACAGCAGCATCATTGAGCTGAATAATGCATATTGAGTTGCTGAGAACTCAATATTGGTGAGCTTGGAGATATAAGTAATAAAAGCTGTGGTGGCAATACCGGCACTAATATTATCCATTGAGATAATCACAGTTAGCAAAACAAGATCTTTACCGACAAAGGCTAATACGGCAAAAATCAAGTTGGTAATAACGACCAGTAACGCACCGAGAAACAGTATTGAATAAGTACTGTAACGGGTTAATAAAATCCCTCCGAGACCGGCACCTAACAGGGTCATAGCCACGCCGAATACTTTGGAAATGGCCGCTACTTCTCCTTTAGTGTACCCCATATCAACATAAAACGGATTCGCCATAATGCCCATGACTATATCTGAAATCCGATAAGTACCGATTAATAATAAAATCAGCAGTGCATGTCTGCCGTAACGGTTGAAAAAATCTGCAAAAGGCGCAATAACAGCGATATCCAGCCAGGCTAAAAAGCGCGCAATAGCCTGCGGTAGATGCTGATGCTCGAGTTTGCTCTGGATCTGTTTTTTAACTTCTGTCTGCTGATCATGATAAACAGGCTCATGACAGATAAAAGTGGTGATAATGCCCACCCCCATACAGGCTGCCATAACAAAATAGGACATGGACCAGGCAGACAGTTGATAAGCCTCACTGTCGCTTACCCAGGCTGCAATGGCCAGTGAGCCGGCACCTGCCGTAATCATCGCCAGGCGGTATCCGGTCATATAAGCCGCAGCCATGGCCGCCTGGAATTTCTCAGGAGCAGATTCAATGCGGAATGCGTCAATAACAATATCCTGGGTGGCAGAGGAGTAGGCAACAATCAATGCAAAAACTGCAAACAGAGTTAAATTCTGCTGCGGATCACTGGTCGCCATACCAATTAAGGCCAGGGTAATCGAAATCTGCGATAACAATAACCACGCACGCCGCCGGCCTAAGAGGCGGGTTAATGCCGGGATGGATAAGCGGTCAACAAAAGGCGACCAGATCCATTTAAAAGCATAAGCGAGTGCAATCCAGCTGAAAAAACCAATACTGGCGCGGCTTACTCCAGCTTCTCTTAACCAGAAAGACAGCGTTGAAAAGACCAGCAGAATAGGCAGACCCGCTGAGAAGCCGAAAAAAAATAAAATGGCAACACGTTTTTCAAGATAGATTTTGCAGCTTTGTAACCAGGATTCAGAACTAGACATAACCATTATGCTTTTATTTAAATAAGAATATATACAGAGTTGTACGCATCTGTTGAACCGTATTTAATGCATTACTAATGCTCGAATTGATGTCCGATCAGCTCAAACCGCCAGCCGGTCAGAAGTTTTGGTTTTTCTGCTGTATTCTTCTGCTCTGCATCAAGCTTCCATAACCAGCTTAAATATTCGTTAATAACCCGTTTAGATGCGATTAATTCAACGGGTAAGTCATATTTTTCAGCACATACAGTTATTTTATCGCGCATCGCTTTAAGGGTTTTCTTATAAGCAGGGAAATCCACCAGGCGTGAAATAAGCTCCGGGTAACTGTCTTCATTTTGATTTAATACCGTTGCGATGATATGCAGCACCTGCTGTCCATGAATACGAATTTCATTGGGTAATAAGTTTAAACGGCGCAGATCTTCAAGTGACGTTGGACGATAATGTGCTAATAACCATAAGTGATCCGCTTTAATCACAAAATTGAGTGCCAGGTTGCGCTCCTGAGCCGTCAGCAGGCGCCATGTTGCTAAGGCTTTAATTACCGCTAAACCTTGTCGGTCCAGTTTAAATAAATTATTCAGTGATTTATAAGCCTTATCCGGATCCTGTTTTTTCATTTTAAGATCCAGCGTGCTTTGACACTCCTGCTCGAAAAAGTCGGTCATCTTTTTATCGGCAAGCTGCTTTTGAAGTTCTTCCAGGCACGGCTGCAGATGCAGCACATCCGCCGCTGCATAGTTTATCTGTTTGGGGGTTAAAGGACGTGCGCACCAGTCGGTACGAGACTCTCCTTTATCAACAATAATACCCTTTATGTTTTCAACCATTTTTGCGTAACCCAGAGAGGCGCCTAAGTTTAAAAATGCACAGGCAATCTGTGTATCATAGAGTTTAATATTGAGATCACCTTTATGCTGGCGGACAATTTCCAGATCTTCACTGCTGGCATGTAATATACATGTTTTATTATCAAGGGCCTGCCAGAAAGCAGACAGATCACCAACAGCAATGGGATCAATTAAAGTTATTATCTTATTCTGTGAAACCTGCAGTAAGCCGAGGTTAGCCACATAGGTACGGGTACGTACGAACTCTGTATCAAGCGAGATAGGACTATCGTCGAGTGTTACCAGAAAAGCATGCAATTGTGCTTGTGTTGTTATTATTTCAAATTGCATTGGATACTCCTGAGAAATATGTTGATGTATGCTTCTATCTTACGGAATTTATTGAAAATCATCCATTCATATTAACAGCAGCTAGGTTTTTAATTATTAATTACTTCAGTGTTTAATTGTAATTCTACTCGTTTGCATAATATTTGCTGTTAAGTGAATAAATAATCGTTTTTTGATGATGATTTTTCCGCCGCTGTCTTGTGAGATTGATGGGGATCAATTAGTATGTTATTTTTGAAATCCCCAAACAACCTGTCTCTGAGAATGATTCTCATTTGGTTTCTATCAAAGGACGATAGATTGTAACAGCAAAAAGCATATAGCGTGGTAAGGAAAATAATGACTAAAACAATGTATGAAAAAATCTGGGACGCGAATCTGGTTCATGAACCAGAATCAGGATCTCCGCTTCTGTTTGTTGACAGACATCTGATGCACGAAGTAACAAGCCCGCAGGCGTTTGAAGGTCTTCGTCTACAAAATCGTCAAGTACGTAACGTACACAGCATTCTTGGTACAATTGACCACTGTGTACCGACAAAAGATCGTTACAACATTGTTGATGCTATTGCGAAAAAACAAGTTGAAACTATGACTTCTAACTGTGCTGAGAATGATATTAATCTCTACGGTATGGACAGTGATCAAAATGGTGTTATCCATATTGTTGTACCTGAACATGGTTTTGTTCACCCGGGTATGGTTGTTGTTTGTGGTGACAGCCATACAGCAACACACGGTGCATTTGGTGCGTTAGCATTTGGTATTGGTACATCTGAAGTTGAACACGTTATGGCAACACAAACGTTACAACAGAAGAAAGCAAAAACCATGTTAGTTAAAGTTGAAGGTAAGCTGCCTGCTTACTCAACGGCTAAAGATATTGCACTAGCAATCATTGCTGTAACGGGTACAGCTGGTGGTACAGGTTATGTAATGGAGTTTGCTGGTGACACAATCACTGATCTAACCATGGAAGGCCGTATGACCCTTTGTAACATGGCGATTGAAGCGGGTGCTCGTGCAGGCCTGGTTGCTCCTGACCAAGTTACTTATGATTACCTGGAAGGTCGTGAATTCGCACCTAAAGCTGAGTACTGGGAGCAGGCTGTAGCATATTGGGAGTCAATGAAAACTGATGAAGGCGCAGAGTTTGATGAAGTGATCACGCTTAAAGCTGAAGATATCGCACCGCAAGTTTCCTGGGGGACATCTCCTGAGCAGGTTATCTCTGTAACAGGTGTAGTACCGTCTCCATCTGATTTTGATAATGAAGTAAAAGCGCAGGCGTGTGCAAGTGCACTTAAATATATGGATATTCAAGCAGGCCAAAAAATCACTGATATCAATATTGATATTGTATTTGTCGGCTCTTGTACTAACGGCCGTATTGAAGATTTCCGTGCTGCAGCTG
The DNA here is from genome assembly GCF_000428725.1 of Psychromonas aquimarina ATCC BAA-1526. Taxonomy (GTDB): domain Bacteria; phylum Pseudomonadota; class Gammaproteobacteria; order Enterobacterales; family Psychromonadaceae; genus Psychromonas; species Psychromonas aquimarina. Next base: position 3,768 of record NZ_AUAM01000052.1, on the reverse strand, counting down.
AAGTAATTAAAGGCAAAAAAGTAGCGGACGGTGTACAGGCGATTGCTGTACCTGGTTCTTTCCCGGTTAAACTGCAGGCGGAAAAAGAAGGTTTAGATAAGATCTTTGTTGAAGCCGGCTGGGAGTGGCGTGATCCGGGCTGTTCAATGTGTCTAGCAATGAATGGTGATGAATTAAAAGACGGTCAGCGTAGTGCATCTACTTCAAACCGTAACTTCGAAGGTCGTCAAGGTAAAGGTGGTCGTACTCACCTTGTTTCTCCTGCTATGGCCGGCGCCGCATCAATCGCAGGCCGATTCGTTGATATTCGTGACTGGAAATAGGAATTAGATAATGCAACCATATATTAAACATACAAGTATCGCGGCCCTGATGGATCGTAGTAACGTTGATACTGACCAGATCATTCCTAAGAACTTTATGAAAAAAGTTGAGCGTACAGGTTTTGGTATTCATCTTTTCCATAACTGGCGTTTCCTTGCTGATAACGTAACACCAGATCCTGATTTTGAGCTGAATAAACCAGCTTTCCAAGGCGCTAAAATTTTAGTTGCCGGTGAAAACTTCGGCTGCGGCTCATCACGTGAACATGCTCCATGGGCAATCGCTGACTATGGTTTTAATACTATTATTTCAACAAGTTTTGCTGATATATTTTTCAGTAACTGTTTCAAAAACAGTATTTTACCAATTAAAGTTAGTGACGATGAATTAGCCGCATTAATGGCTGAAATCAAAGCCGATGAAGGTGTTGAGTTCACTGTTGACCTTGAAGCACAAAAAGTAACGACACCCGGCGGTATTGAAATCAACTTTGACGTTGATGCCTTCCGCAAAGAGTCATTACTTGACGGTTTAGATGATATTGCCTGGACACTTAAGCACGAAGATAAAATTGCTCAGTTTGAACAAGCAAACAAGAAGAAATTACCTTGGTTATGGCCTAGCGCATAATTTAGATTAATTTGCGAAAAGGCGCACTTGTTGCGCCTTTTTTATCGAAAACGTATTGTAATGAGAACCGCTTATACCAATTCCATTAATTAGGTGGTCTATTTAGGCGTAGGAAAAATGGATGAAAGCAAGGCGTTGATTGCAGTAAATAGTTGTTCTAATTGCAAAATCAAGAACGAAGCTAGCGTCCATTTTAACAAGCATAAATGAATAGAAAATTAGTGGATTTGGTATCATCACAATAAGCTTTTAAAAACAGGGTAAAAAGTGGAGTAAGGGAATGGCACAACAGAGCATAATACAGTTAATGGATACGACCTTGCGTGATGGTGAGCAGACCCAGGCGGTTTCTTTCTCTCCCGCTGAAAAAGTCAGTATTGGTAAAGCATTATTACAAAAACTAAAAATTGACCGTATTGAAGTCGCTTCTGCTCGTGTTTCTGAAGGTGAGAAAGATGCAGTGACCAAGCTTAACAACTGGGCGTTGAAGGAAGGTCTGCTGGAACGCATTGAAGTATTAGGTTTTGTTGATCATACATTAAGCGTTGACTGGATTGTTGATACCGGCGGTAAGGTATTAAATTTACTGTCAAAGGGCAGTTTAAAACATTGCACGGAACAATTAGGGAAAACACTTGATGAACATATTAAAGATGTAAAACAAACGATTGAATATGCGCAGTCACAGGGGTTAAGCGTTAATATCTACCTTGAAGACTGGTCAAACGGTTATAAAGACAGCCCGGAATATGTTTACGATATGCTTGAGAAACTTCAGGACAGCGGTATTGCCCATTTTATGCTGCCTGATACATTAGGTGTTATGTCTCCCGATGAAGTATTCGACAGTTTAAGTGACATGGTAAAACGTTTCCCAGATCTGCAGTTTGATTTCCATCCGCACAATGATTACGGTCTGGCAACTGCGAATGCTGTTTACGCAGTTAAAGCGGGGGTCTGTGCAATACACTGCACAATGAACTGCTTAGGCGAACGCGCTGGTAATGCATCACTGACTGAAGTTGCTGTTGTGTTAAAAGATAAACTAGGCAGACAGGTTAATATTGATGAAAGTGAAATTCATAACTTAAGTCAGTTAGTAGAGAATTTTTCCGGTAAACGTATTGCAGATAATACGCCGATAGTCGGTGCTGATGTCTTTACTCAGACCAGTGGTATCCATGCTGATGGAGATAAAAAAGGCGGCTTATATATTTCTGCATTAACTCCGGAACGTTTTGCCCGCTCACGCAGTTATGCTCTAGGCAAAATGAGCGGTAAAGCTTCACTGGCCAAAAATCTGGAAGCGATGGATATTGAACTTGATGCCGATCAGCAGCTGAAACTGCTGCAGCGCATTGTACGTTTAGGCGATCAGAAAGCCACTATCAGCGCAGATGATCTGCCGTTTATTATTGCCGATTTATTAGAGCGTAATGATTATAACTATGTTGAGCTTTTAAACTGTTCAATTAACTCCGGGTTAGAGCTGGAATCAACAGTCAGTATTCGCGTACGTGTTAATGACAACATTTATAAAACCAGCGGCAGTGGTAATGGTGGTTTTGATGCATTTATCTGTGCGATGAAAAAAGTCTTAGATAAAGAAAACTTCCAGTTTCCTGAACTGCTTGATTATCAGCTTCGTATTCCGCCGGGCGGTCAAACCAGTGCATTAACCGAATGTACTGTTACCTGGGCCGATGGGGAAGGCCAGATTGCAACACGCGGGGTAAACGCCAATCAGGTATTAGCAGGTATAGGTGCAACAATTCGTATGATTAATTTAAAATTACACCAGTCAGCTTAAACGAACTGCTCTATAATCCTAATTATCTGCAAGCCTTAATTTTTTATTAAGGCTTTTTTGTTTCTGAAACTAAATAGCAGCTTTTAATTAATAAAAGCTGCTATATAATGCAGGCCATCTAAAATAAGGGGATTTTCATGAGAGTTTGTGGTGTAGAGTTAACAGGTAACGAAGCGGTTATCAGCATAATACAGTTAAAAGATGGTTTATATGATGTCCCTAAAGTACGTGCGGCTAAATTAAGCTTAGCAGATGCGATTAATACTGAGCCGCTTAAAAAGTTCCAGTTTGACTTTGCACAGTTAATGAAAGATTACAAAGTTGATACCGTTGTGATCAAACAGCGTGATTTAAAAGGCAAATATGCAGGTAAACCTTTAAGTTTTAAAATTGAAGGTGCTCTGCAGCTGATGTCTGAATTGAAGGTGCTGGTTCTGTCTTCGGCTTATATCAAAGAAGGTCTGTCTAAAGCACAAGTTAGACCTGACGCGCGTGAAGTTGGTTTAAAACAGTTTCAGGAACAAGCATTGTTAACGGCATTTGCTTATTTGGAACATCAAGCTGAAGCGTAAGCCTGGGTAAAGTGATTTGAGATTCAGCTCCTGCTGACAAAAAAGGTCTGCAAAGTTAACTTTGCAGACCTTTTTTGTATATGAGCAAATAGATCTGCTAAATTTTATTGCTTTTTTTATTTAATAAATTCGGGATTGTTCGAAAAACAAACTGTTCTGCTGGTGTTTGTTTGTTAATTGAGCAGTCGGCGCCCTTGGGGCAAAAAAACAGTAATTAATGCTTGCCAACATAGTTCCGATCTCTATAATGCGCATCCACGGAAACGGGAACGACGCAAGTCAAACTCTTATCCTCGCCGAAAGGCACGCTCTTTAACAATTTAATCAAACAATCTGTGTGGACACTTATTGTTGATGTGATTTCAAAAAAATCAAAGACCTTACTTGTAAGGCAACATCAATACTTAGTGACACACGAATTAATTCATTAAT
>NZ_AUAM01000051.1 GCF_000428725.1 Psychromonas aquimarina ATCC BAA-1526 | reverse complement strand
AAATTAAAGTCATCTTTTTTCATAATCACCAGTAGTATTTAATTATTTAAAATAATAATACTATTAGATCACATAATTAGGCGGAATGGTATAATTCAATATTACAGCTAATAACAATAATTCTGGGTTACTTACCTCTTTTCCTGAAAAACACCAAGAAACATCTACTCCTTGACCATCCAGCTCAAAATCACAGTTAACAACACTTCTTGGGTTACTCTTCATCTGCTCTTCAAAAAAACCAAAAAATCAACTCTTTAAGAACCTAATTAAAAATAACCGTTTATAAAAATACGCTTAGCTCAACCAGTCTGTTAAGCAGCTCTAAATATCCATAATTTTCAAATTATTAATCTGCTTTTAACAATGATATTCTGCAAATTCATTCTTACTTTAGATAAGTTGTTTAAACACGATGAATTTAAGTTCACAAGATCTGTCTCGCGATGAAATTCGTAAACATATTCGTAAACAGCGCCGCTTATTAACGCCTGCTCAACAGAGTCTGGATGCTCAAAAACTATTTTCAAAATTAATCAGACACGACAAGGTTATAAAAGCGCACAAGATAGCAATATCGCTTGCCCATGACGGTGAAATTGAAACATTCGCTTTTATCAAATGGTGCTGGGCTAATAAAAAACAGGTTTATCTGCCTGTTGTACACCCTTTTAGTAAAGGGCATTTACTGTTTCTGCACTACACCAGCGATTCAGAAATGGTAACTAACAAGTACGGTATTTCAGAGCCGAAACTAGAACAGCAGCATACCTGCCCAGTTACAGATTTAGATATTATCTTTGCTCCGCTGGTTGCATTTGATCAACAGGGAAACCGTATCGGTATGGGAGGCGGATACTACGACCGCATGCTTGCGCCCTGGTTCAAAAACAAAAGCGGCCCCTATCCAATCGGTTTGGCACATAACTGCCAGCAGGTTAAACAGCTGCCGATCAAAAAGTGGGATGTCCCCCTGCCTGAAATTATCACGCCCTCGGAGCATTATATCTGGTAAGTTAAATCCCGGTTAAATATACAAATTTCATCATTATCATCTGGATAACTGCATTGTTCAGGTTATAATTCGGGCACTTTTACCTATGACCTAAAAAACAGGATACACAACTCATGACTCAAGATGAAATGAAAAAAGCGGCGGCTTACGCGGCCCTAGAATACGTAGAAAAAAATTCAATTGTCGGCGTAGGCACAGGCTCAACAGTAAACCACTTTATTGATGCACTAGCGACAATGAAAAATGAGATAAAAGGCGCGGTATCAAGCTCTGAAGCTTCAACAGAGAAATTAAAAGGATACGGAATTGAGGTTTATGATCTTAACGAAGTTTCTGATTTAAGCATTTATGTTGACGGTGCTGATGAAATTAACTCATTCAATCATATGATCAAAGGCGGCGGTGCAGCGCTTACCCGTGAGAAAATTGTTTCTGCCGTTGCAGATAAATTTATCTGTATTGTAGATAACACTAAAAATGTTGATATTTTAGGTGACTTCCCGTTACCTGTGGAAGTTATTCCAATGGCACGCAGTTACGTTGCCCGTGAGTTAGTAAAGTTAGGCGGCGATCCGGTTTACCGTACGGGAGTAATCACAGATAACGGCAATGTTATTTTAGATGTGCACAATATGAAAATTTCCGAGCCTCTAAAACTAGAAAATCAAATCAACTCGATTGTTGGTGTAGTAACTAACGGTCTGTTTGCTAACCGGGCGGCGGATGTTGTATTAGTCGGCTCTCCAGAAGGCGTTAAAACCCTAAAATAAACCTTTTACATAAGGTAATTCATTTACTGCATCAATGGATGAAGCAATAAATCGCCAAAATGTTATAAGTTGTAGCAATTAATCATATGTGAATTAGCTCACAGAAGTTCACATATGCTTCTATTTTTGCTATTTTAAAGACTCAAAAATTATTACGTATACCAATCCTTTTAAAATTGTTTGTCCATTTACCTTACGTTAAATAAGGCCCAAGGAAATAAAATGACTCAGTTTTCACTCAATAAAGACAAAATCAAAGTTCTTCTTCTTGAAGGTTTACACCAAAGCTCGGTTGAAACTTTTACCGATGCTGGTTACACAAACATTGAGAGCATCAAAACTTCCCTTAGTGAAGAAGATTTAATTGAAAAAATTAAAGATGTTCATTTTATTGGTATCCGCTCCCGCTCCAACCTGAATAAAAAAGTACTAGCAGCTGCTGATAAACTTGTTGGTATCGGCTGTTTTTGTATCGGCACGAACCAGGTTGATCTCGATGCGGCACAGGCAAAGGGTATTGCAGTATTTAATGCACCTTTTTCAAATACGCGCAGCGTTGCAGAACTTGTATTAGGTCAGGCTTTATTACTGTTACGCGGCATACCGGAGCGTAATGCTAAAGCTCACCGTGGTGAGTGGGATAAATCAGCAAACGCTTCCTACGAAGCACGTGGCAAAAAATTAGGTATTATCGGTTACGGTCATATCGGTACACAGTTTGGTATTCTTGCGGAAAACTTAGGTTTTAAAGTGTCATTTTACGACATTGAGAATAAATTAACCTTAGGTAATGCAACACAAATCGCCAGCATGGAACAACTACTTGCTCAGTCTGACATTATCAGTCTGCATGTACCTGAACTTGACTCAACAAAAAATATGATGGGTGAAAAAGAGTTTTCACAGATGAAAAACGGTGCAATTTTCATGAATGCAGCCCGCGGCACAGTTGTTGATATTCCGGCATTGTGTAACGCTCTTGAAAGCAAAAAACTATCAGGTGCGGCAGTTGATGTATTCCCGGTAGAGCCGAAGTCAAATAACGAAGAGTTTGAGTCACCGCTGCGTAAATTTGATAATGTTATTCTTACACCGCATGTCGGCGGCAGTACGCAGGAAGCCCAGGAAAACATCGGTTATGAAGTTGCCGGTAAACTGGTTAAATACTCAGATAACGGCTCAACGCTGTCTTCTAAAAACTTCCCGGAAGTTTCTTTACCAGCACATACCAATACCAGCCGTCTGTTACATATCCACCATAACCAGCCGGGGATATTAACTCAAATCAACCTGGCATTTGCTGAAAACAATATCAATATCGCCGGGCAATACCTGCAGACTAATGAAAACATTGGTTATGTAGTTATTGATGTAAACAGTGAAGACGGGCAGACAGCCCTAGTTAAATTAAAAGAGATTAAAGGCACAATCCGTGCGCGCCTGCTTAAGTAATTAACAGCCGAATCTTAAATTTTAAAGCCTGAATAAATTAATTATTCGGGCTTTTTTATAGTAAAAAATGGTATTAATCACTGACCACGCAGTTTTTTCCTTTTAATTTAGCTTTATATAAAGCTAAATCGGCACGTTTAATCAGATCTTCTAAAGTAGTGTCCGGATCAGCCTGACTTACCCCGAAACTAGCACTAAGTTCAATCCCTTCTTTTAACACTGTGCCGATATTGGCACGCAGTTTTTCAGCTAAAATGATTGCCTGAGCCAGCTCTGAAACAGGGCAGAGTATTAAAAACTCCTCCCCTCCCCAGCGAGCACAATAATCTGTTTTACGAGTATTAAACTCTAACTTTTCAGCAATATCTTTTAAAACTTCGTCACCTTTCTGGTGACCGAAATTATCATTGATCGTTTTGAAATCATCAATATCAAGTATCACTAAACAAAACGGTTCTTTATAACGCGTAAAACGATGCCATTCCGATGATAACTTATATTCTATTGCGCGGCGGTTAAGCAGCTCGGTCAGCGGATCCGTTGAAGCCTGCTCTTCAGCAAATGCGGCGAATTTAACACTGTCGATCCAGCGGCGGATTGCAAAATACATAAAGCTGATCATCAATACAAAAGTCAGGGGGATAAACTCGTCAATCTGCAGATCTTCATGGGAACGGGAAAACTCATACAGCAGCTCAAATAATTCCACTTCAGCAAAAAGCAGCCAGGCTAATATATTAAGCAGCAGGAGCAGAATAATATCGGTGATTAAGTTTTTTCTGTGACGGTATTTAAGAGTATGCATAAATAAACCTGTAAAGAGATATAAATCTTGCATTCCGAAGTCTAAATTAATAATAGACCAGAATAATTTAGTTTATTTATGCAGTAATTCTCTTGATAGAATAAGTTGAAGCTCACTCTCAATTATCTAATCAGCAGCCGCTTTTATTGACTGATAAAGTGTACCTGTTCCTCTTGAGTTAAAAAGCTCCAGGCAATTAAACGGCTGACTTTCTGTCCCTGGGACATTTTTATCACCTTAACCTGCTCTGCACCAAGCTGTGCTAATAATTTTTTCAGGGGAGCTATATTTTCAGACTTAGAAACTAAACTGCTGAACCAGCAGACTTGCCCGGCATAATTTTTACTTTCGCTGCTCATCAGCTTTAAAAATGCAATTTCACCTCCAGCACAGCAAAGTTCATTCTCCTGCCCGCCGAAGTTAAGCTTAACTGCAGCCGCCTTACCTTTATTAAGATTATTCATTTTACGCGTGGAGCCCGCTAACGCCTTGTCCATAGAGGCATGGAAAGGCGGATTACACATGCTGAAAACAAACTTGTCCTGTTTTTTTATAATGCCGGAAAAAATAGCCTGATCATTTTTCTGCAGTATAAGTTTAATACGGTCTTTCAGACCGGCATTAGATTTTACAATTAACGACGCCGTTTTCACGGAAAGCGGATCAATATCACTGCCGACAAAAGACCAGCCGTAGCTCTGACTGCCGATAATCGGATAGATACAATTGGCTCCGCTGCCGATATCTAAGGCTTTAATTTTCTTACCGGAGGGAATTTCACCATTAAAGGTCTCAGCTAATAAATCAGCCAGGTAATGAATATAATCTGCACGCCCGGGAATCGGCGGACATAAATAACCTTCAGGAATCTGCCAGAAATCAACATCATAAAAACATTTCAGCAGTGCCTGATTAAGCAGCAGAACAGCTTGAGGATCACTAAAGTTGATGGTTGCCTGCCCTTTTGGATTAACAGTAACAAAAGGGTTTAGAGCAGGGCAGGCGGCAGTTAGCCGGGTAAAATCATAACTGCCCTGGTGCAGGTTTCTAGGGTGCAGTGAAGCAGCCTTTTTATCTTTATTTTTAATCATTGTTTTTTCCGCAAAAGTGTTCACAACTTCTTAGTTGAGTGCTCAGTTAACTCTCCTCTAATATCCAGCATGTTACGCTGATAATGAAATTTAACCATCTGATAATTAATATCAGGAGCAAACCAGGCAATAAGTTTACGATCATCTTTTTGAGTCTGCTCTAAACGAAAAGTCTGCAGCGGACCAAATTTACTGTCAATTGACTCGGTGCCTTTCACTTCAAAAAAATAATGCGCAACTGAATCTGATGTCTGCATATAAAATTCAAAATGTCTCTGCCCTGCCTGCAGGCCCTCACTCAGCTGCAGGCCTAATGCATTAAAATCGACAATCTTATCCGTTTCATTTACAAACTCTTTGTTTTCACCATCAACCAGCAGCCTGCTTCTATGACCGTTTTGGGAAAAATCGGCGCTCATACTGACGCGGGTAAAACCAACATTATTGCGCACAAAATGCCTGCTCAGGAGTAACTGTGAATCTTTATCCCGGTAAACATCTGAAAGCTGGTTACCACCGAAAGAAAAAAACAAAAAAGCCAGATCAGCCGAGGTATTGACCCTCATATTCTGCCCATGCTGACTTAACTCTCTGGTTATTTGACCGACATTAATACTTTTATAGGAAACATCATAAACATAACGCTGTTCACTGTCAGGCCCCCCAGAGGCCTCCTGTGCAGATAAGTATTGAGGATTGAATATCCACAGGATAGAAAAAAAGAAAAAATATTTACTGTTCATAAGCAAATCAAACTCCTTTTATTTTCTCAACAATCGCCAGTAAACCATTGGCACGCGACGGGCTTAAATGATTAAGCAGACCCAGCTGTGCAAAAATATCATTAATATTCGTATCATGAATCTGCTCCGCAGTCTTTCCCTGAAATACAATCAGCAAAATCATCATTAACCCTTTAACAACCCGGGTATCACTGTCCATTTTAAAGTTATAGCTATTATTATTCTTTTCAATCAGCAGCCAGGCCAGACTTTCACAGCCCTTTACCTGATTTACCTCAGTTTTATTAATATCGGCAAGCGGCGGTAATTGTTTACCCAGCTGGATAATTAATCGATATTGTTTATCCCAGCTTTTATTTTCAATAAAGGCACTCAGCAGCTGCTCAATGGTCATTAAGGGGTCTGTCACTCTAACTTCCTTTTTTCTGTTTCATATAATCTGAAAATAATACTAATGCACCGCTGCTGCCGGTTAAACCAGCACTTTTGTTGTTATCTTTACCTACCCAGGTAGTAACCACTTCGTCTGCATCAAAGCCCAGGAACCAGCTGTCATTGAGGTTATTGGTTGTACCTGTTTTACCTGAAAAATGCTGCCCCTGATTACGCCAGCGTAAACTACGTGCGGTACCCTGCGTTGTCACTTTATGCAGAGTATCTGTTAATTGTTCAACCGCCTGCCGTGAGAAGACTTTATGCGCCTTATTTGAGCGCCTGTATAAAACCTCGCCCTCTTTTGAAAGGATGCTGCGTATTAAACTTAACGGTTTATAAACACCGCGCATAGTAATCGGCTGATACATCTGCGCTACCTGAAAAGGAGAAAGAGACAAGCTCCCCAATACCAGCGACGGATAAGCTTTTATTTTCTCCTGAACGCCCATTTTGTGCAGGTTATTAATAATATTGTTAAGTCCGACCTGCATGCCTAAATTAACCGTAGGCACATTTAAAGAATAAACTAACGCTTCTTCTAAGCTGACCTCACCGCGGAATTTTCGGCTGTAATTTTTCGGTTTCCAGCGCTGCCCTGTGGCATTTTTAAGAATAATTTCTTTATCATCTAAACGGTAGTCTAAATCGTAACCGGCATCTAAAGCGGTCAGATACACAGCCGGTTTAACCAGTGAACCGATCGGACGGTTAGCATCGAGAGCCCGGTTAAAACCGCTGAATTTAACATCACGCCCGGAAACTAACGCCCGCACCTCTGCATATCTGCGGTCGCTCACCACCATCGCTCCCTGCAGATCACTCTGATCTTTTTTTTCAACTCTTTCGACACCGTTATGTACAGCAAGTTCAGCATTCCGCTGCGCCAGCGGGTCGATTGAAGTGAAGATATGCATACCGCTTGATTTACGCACACCAGAGGGCACCTTAGTTTGTAATTCCCGGTGCAGTAAACTGATAAAGGCCGGATTGGCCCGATTATCCAGGGCACGTCTCTCGCTTAAGTTCAGCTCGTCTGCAACAGCATACTTATAATCGGCAGTACTGATAAAGTTATTTTCAACCATCAAGCGGAGCACTAAATCGCGCCGTGCTAACGCTCGTTCAGGATTACGGCGCGGATTATAATAGGAAGGCCCTTTGATAATAGCCACCAGCAGTGCAATCTGCTCAACACGTAGTTCATTGATCGGCCGGGCAAAATAAAAGTCACTGGCAAGACCAATGCCGTAAATACCGGCATTACCGTTCTGCGCCAGATAAACCTCATTAAGATAAGCTTCCAAAATGGCGTCTTTACTGTATTTATAATCCATCAGAACAGCAATATACGCCTCCTGAAACTTACGCCATAAGCTGCGGTCCTGAGTCAGAAACAGATTCTTCGCTAACTGCTGAGTTAATGTACTGCCCCCCTGGACAGTTCGTCCTGCCTGAAAGTTCACAATAAAAGCACGCGCGATAGCAAAAGGAGAGATACCCTGATGATGGTAAAAATCACGATCTTCCATCAGCAGCAGGGTATCAATAAACAAGCTGGGAATACGCTCAAAAGGTACAAAGACACGATCTTCAATAGTATCTGAGTGCAGGCGCTCTAACAGCAGCGGATCTAAGCGGATTGAAGTCAAACTCTGTGCCCGCGCATTTTTAATCGCTGCGATTTTATTTTCTGAAAAACGAACCGTGATCTGCACTGCGCTTTCAGGCTGATTAGGAAAATCAAAAGCACGCCGATAAATGGATACCTGCTGATTATTAACGGCATACTGCCCGCTTGCCTGCAGCGAACGAACCGGGCGGTAGTTTAATAACTGCAGCTCTTTAATTAACGACTGCTGTGACAGCTCCTTACCAGGTGTTAACAGCAGCGGGCGGGCATAAACCTGTGCCGGCAGTGTCCAGGTAGGTCCGTCTAGCTTACGTTCAATTTTCCGATCAAAATAGATTCCGGCGATAAGCATAAACGCAATAAAAGCTAAACTGCCTTTCCAGAGAAACGACCAGAGCCCGCTAAAAAAACGCTGTTTAAAGGAGGTTTTTTTCTTAGTTTTTCTTTTCTTTTTTTTATTTTTTTTGTTTTTTGAAAAAAACGTAAATAAAGCGCTTATTTTAGGCATTAATTTTCCAACTGTATTTCAATTTCATTTCATATGTTTTTTAGTACGTTTAGTGGCGGCTGCCTCAAGCGGGTTATCCGGCCAGTAATGCTTAGGATAACGCCCGCGCATCTCTTTTTTGACCTCTGTATAAGCTCCCTTCCAGAAAGCGGCTAAATCCTGGGTCAGCTGCAGCGGACGCATTGCCGGAGAAAGCAGCGCTAATTGTAACTGAATACGCCCGTCAAAGATGCACGGTGTTTCCTGTTGTCCGAATAATTCCTGCATACGTACCGATAATACCGGCGGCTCAGTATCTCGATAACTGATTTTAATATTTGATCCCGTCGGCACTTTAATCACCACCGGGAAAAGTTCATTAAAAGTCTGCTGCACTGGCCAAGGTAGACGCGCAAGTAAAGCCCCTTTAAGATCCACACGCTTTAACTGATCCGGTTTTGTCACGCCGTTTAGATAGGGTCCCAGCCACTGCTCACAGTTTTCAAGTAAAATTTGTTCACTAAAATCTGGAAAATCAATTTTATAATTAAAAAACCTCAGCTGCGCAGATGCAAAACGCAATCTGCTCAACAGCTGCTTATCTTCATCCGACCAGGACAAAACTGCCAGACCCGCCTGCCTGATTCCGCTTAAAACTGCCGCACTTTTCTGCTCATTACTAATATTAGTCAGTGGGCGCTTACTAATCAGCAGGCTTCCAAGGTTCAGACGCTTTTCTGCAATTAATTTTTTAGTCGACAACTGCCAGCAGATATAATCCTGCTCACTTAAATAATCAGGCAGATAAGTCTGGATTATCTCCAGTGAAATAGGACAAGCCTTATAAATCAAGCTGTTTACTGTGCGGTCCGACAAAGCAAGATCCGCCGCCACCAGCATAGCCTGCCCGGTTAAATTCGACTCGTGAAACAAAGACGCACCGATTCCGTTACTTAATAAATATACTCCGTTATTAAGATCTCGGGCTTTAGCAATGCGGTCAGGATAAGCAAGTGCTAACAACAAACCGCAATAGGCTGACGGTAAGGCCTGTCCTGTCCTCTTCTGTGCAAGTTTCTTTAACAGAATAGACTGCTGCAGCTTAACCGCAGACGAGGGCTTTAACACGCTCTGCTCAATATCATCACTGCCTTTCTCATTACTTTCCAGCAGTGCGGCCAGCAGACAGGCGAGCTCTACCAGACCGCTTATGTGATGCTCTTTCTGCAGGGAAACAGCCTGAAGTAAAAGGTGCCCTAAGCGCGGATTAACACCCAGTTTTATTATCGCCTGACCATGCCCGGTACAACGATCTTTAGCGTCAACGGCACCTATGCTTTTTAATAAAGATTTAGCAGCATCAACATTGACCTTTGCCGGCTGAGTAATAAAAGAAAGTTCATTGAGATCTGCTACCCCCCAGTTCAAAACTTCTAAAACTAATGAAGTTAAGTCGCTGCGGTTGATTTCAGGCGAAGCCTGCTTATTCAGACGTGTTTCTTCTGACCATAAACGGTAACAGGTTCCGTGACTTAAGCGCCCTGCCCGTCCGGCGCGCTGTACGGCATTAGCAGTGCTGATCCGCTGTGTATGTAATTTACCGATACCCGACTGCACCTGATAAGACATACAGCGTTCAAAGCCTGAATCCACCACCACACTAATACCTTCAATAGTTAAACTGGTTTCAGCGATATTGGTCGCGATAACTATCTTACGCATCCCGGACGGACAGTTAGTAATAGCTTTCTGCTGCTCATCTAAGGTCAGTGCGCCGTATAAGGGAGCGATAAGCACTTTATCCGGCAGTTGAGAAAAATAGCCACGCAGTAAAGACTCACACTGTTTTATCTCTTTTATGCCGGAAACAAATACCAAAATATTTCCTGTCTGCTCCTGATAAGCGCGTTTAATTAATTTAACTAAGTCGGGTATCAGAGTCTGTTTACTGCTGCTTTGATAAAAATAGTCAATAGGAAAAGACCGCCCGGCAGAGGAGACACACACAGCACCGGGCAGCTGTTTGTGCAGACAGCTGTTATCCAGGGTTGCCGACATAATCAGCAGTTTTAAATCCTCACGTAATGCCCCCTGAACATCAAGTGCAAGCGCTAAACCTAAATCAGCCTGTAAATTACGCTCGTGGAACTCATCAAAAATCAGCAGATCTACACCGCTTAATTCCGGATCATGCTGCAGCATACGTGTCAGCACGCCTTCGGTCACAATTTCTAGACGGGTATCTTTACTAGTTTTATTCTCACCGCGCATACGGTAACCGACCCTGCCGCCGACTGGCTCCTGCAGCAGCGAAGAAAGATAATAAGCAATATTTTTAGCAGCCAGCCTGCGCGGTTCAAGCATAATGATCCTGCCGCAAAACCACTGTTCTTTAACCATCAAAAAAGGCAGAAAAGTTGACTTGCCGGCACCGGGGGGCGCCTGCAGAATAACTTGCGGGGCACGTGATAAACTTGACTGTAACTGCTTGATCACGGACTCAATAGGTAAAGAAGGCAAATAACTCTCCGCTAAAATAAAAATAAAAATAAAAATCAGTAAAATTACGACATAGTGCGCTGCTCGACATTTCCGCTAAAAAACTAAGTTTTGACAGCACAAATAAACAACAATTCATTGACTCGCGCTACACTTGTTGCTATAGATAGCGGCCGAAAATAAGTGGAGCCATTTTAGCGTAATTTCTCTGCAGGTTTAATATCATTTTGTTACTGTATTGATGCAGGTTAGTTCAAGCAGTCAATCATGCATCAGTTAAAGGAAAATTCTATGCCAGCCAATAATACTAAAAAAACATTAGGCATTTTAGCCATTGCCGGAGTTGAGCCGTATCAGGAAAAAAGCGGCGAAGAGTACATGAATAAAGAACAGCGTGATCACTTCACTAAAATTCTTGACGCATGGCGCAAACAATTACGCGAAGAAGTTGACCGTACAGTTGACCATATGAAAGATGAAGCGGCTAACTTCCCGGATCCGGTTGACCGCGCGACACAAGAAGAAGAGTTTAGTTTAGAGCTGCGTGCACGTGACCGTGAACGCCGTTTAATCAAGAAGATTTCTAAAACATTAAAGAAAATTGAAGAAGATGATTTCGGCTTCTGTGATTCCTGCGGTATCGAAATCGGTATCCGCCGTTTAGAAGCACGCCCTACTGCTGATTTATGTATCGACTGTAAAACATTAGCAGAAATCAAAGAGAAACAAATTGTAGGTTAATTTGTACCTTTGAATAAAAATAACGGTTAGCCTTGTGCTAGCCGTTTTTTGTTTGTGGAGTGTGACTTTTTGAGTAATAACAAACCTTATCGCGGACGTTTTGCCCCTTCCCCTTCCGGCTCTCTGCATTTCGGCTCACTTACCGCGGCCCTGGGCAGTTATCTGCAGGCAAAGTCGCAGCAGGGCTCATGGCAGGTGCGTATTGATGATATTGACCCGCCTCGAGAAGTACACGGCGCTGCCCAGGATATTCTAGAAACACTGCAGGCTTACGGCTTAAACTGGGATGGTGATGTTATTTATCAGAGCACCCGCGGCCGGGCTTATGAGCAGATTCTAGCTGAACTATCGGATCTCAATCTAAGTTACGCCTGCGCCTGCACGCGGAAAATCATTAAACAGCAGGGCGGCATCTATCGCGGCACCTGCCGCAATAAACACTTAGCGATGCACAACCACGCACTGCGTATCAACCTGCATAGTCTCGCTGAGCCCGTTGCGCATTTCCGCGACCGCCTGCAGGGAGATGTTTATTTAAATGCACTTGAAGCTGCAGAAGATTTTATTATTAAACGTAAAGACGGTTTTTACGCCTATAACCTAGCAGTGGTGATTGATGATATTTATCAGGGTATAACCGAGGTGGTACGCGGTTCAGATCTGCTTTATACCACGGGTAAACAGCTCACTCTGTATAAGTTGCTCAAGGTACAGGAGCCGGATTACATTCATCTGCCGGTTGCCGTAACTGCGCCGGGTTTAAAGCTCTCCAAACAAAACCATGCATTAGCAATTGATAAAAAGAATCCCGTTCCCACTTTATTAAAAGCGTTAGACTTTCTTGGACACCCGGCTCCGCTAGAGATGCACACACAGAACTGTGCACAAATATTAGACTGGGCGGTCAAAAACTGGTCATTAAGCAGCGTCCCCAAAAAATCTGAAATTCTGATTTAAAAAATATTTTTGAATAATAAAAGCACGAAGAGCCCGTTGAAACGCTTGTCTAACCGCGATATCAATAAAAGCAGGTCACAAATTCAAAATTTATTTGTTTTTCCCCTGTCACGCACATAAAATAAGCGCTTATTTTTTCAAGCCAAATTATTACAGCAGAAACATTGCTAGCAGAGACAAAAAACTCTCTTATTTTATGCATTGCTGTCAGTATCAATCACCGAGGATAGAGTTATTAAACGATTAAGCAAATTCGTGAAGAAAGTGTTTGCCAAGAAAAGCAGGCAGGTACCTTCAGCGACAGCATTGGATAAATACAAAATTCCACGTGATCAGCACTCTATCTCACGCCGGGATATTGATGAAAATGCCTTAAAGGTACTTTATCGTTTACATAATGCCGGGTTCCGCGCTTTATTAGTCGGCGGCGGTGTTCGTGATCTGTTACTTGGTTTGAAACCAAAAGACTTTGATATTACCACCGATGCAACACCGGAAGAGGTTAAAGCCTTGTTCCGCAACTGTCGCTTAATCGGCCGGCGCTTTCGCTTAGCACATATTTTATTCGGCCGTGAAGTGATCGAAGTTGCCACCTTCCGCGGTCATCATGATGAAAAAGACGCGCAGGACAAACAGAAAGTAAAACAGTCACAGGGTGGTATGCTGCTGCGTGATAATGTTTACGGTGAATTAGATGAAGACGCCGAGCGCCGCGACTTTACCGTTAATGCGCTGTATTACGATATTGCTGATTTTTCAATTTATGACTTCTGCGGCGGCATGAATGATTTAGCTGAACGTAAGTTAACCTTAATCGGCGATCCGGAAGTGCGTTACCGCGAAGATCCGGTACGCATGCTGCGCGCCATTCGTTTTGCAGCTAAGTTAGACCTTACCATCAGCGAGCAGTGCGCCGAGCCGATCCGACGCCTGGCACCGCTTCTGCAGGATATCCCGGCAGCTCGTCATTTTGACGAAGTGATAAAATTACTGCTTTCCGGACAGGGGTTAACAACTTACCGTTTATTAAAAGAATATAAACTGCTGCAGATGTTATTTCCGATTCTGTTCAAAGACGGAGAAGATGATAAAGCAACCGCCATTATTGAGCAGGCTTTAATCGACACAGATCAGCGCATTGCTTCCGGAAAACGAGTTACTCCGGCTTATATCTACGCAATTATGCTCTGGTACCCGCTTGAGCAGCGTGCTCAGGAGATGAGTTTTGAAAGCGGCATGGATTACCATGATGCATTTATGCTGGCGATGAACGAAGTGCTGAGCATTCAGGTGAAAACCATTGCTATACCAAAACGTTTTACGGCTGCGGTTCGTGATATCTGGATCCTGCAGCAGCGCCTGCCGCGCTTCGGCGGTAAACGTGCACAGCGGGTTTTCCATCATATCAAATTCCGGGCTGCATTTGATTTCTTATCACTGCGCGCCAAAGTGGAACAAAGCACTGAACTTGCAGAGTTAACTGCCTGGTGGCAGGAGTATCAGCAGCACAACAAACTTCCTGAACACAATTACAGCCATAGAGCGAACAATAAAGCGGCTGAACGTAAACCAGGCGAGCATAAAGGCGACGGCAAAAAACCTTATAAAAAACGTAAATACTCAAACAGTAAGCGTAAAGCAAAAGCGGTAAGCAGCAATGATTAGTTATATCGGCATAGGCAGCAATCAGGCAGATCCGCTCAGCCAGGCCAGGTTAGCAGTCAAAACACTGCAGCAGCTTCCGCGGACAACAGTCTTGAAGTGCTCGTCACTGTACAGCAGTACTCCGATGGGACCGCAGGACCAGCCGGACTACGTCAATGCAGTTGCCGAACTTGATACGCAGCTGAGCGCACTTGAGCTGTTAGATGAGCTGCAGAAAATCGAACTTGCACAAGGTCGAGTACGCAAAGAAAACCGCTGGGGACCGCGTACCTTAGACCTTGATATTATCTTATATGATAATCAGAACATTGCTAATGAGCGTCTGACGATCCCTCATTACGGAATGAGACAGCGCGAGTTTGTGCTTTATCCGTTACAGGAAATAGCACCGGATCTTGTTTTACCGGATATGACGCATTTATCGCAATTAACCAGGCTGTGTGATAAAAATGGACTGACCATTATCGGTCAGTTATAAAATAAAAAAATCACCCGCAGAATTTATCAAACCACTTTATAAATACTTTCCGATTTAGGAGCTATCATGGCTAAAATTAGCGTTTCTCGTTTGGCTAAAATGAAACAAGACAATGAAAAAATAACCTGTATTACCGCATATGATGCTAGTTTTGCAGCTATTTTTGACCAGGCAGGTATTCAGGTTTTATTAGTAGGTGACTCGCTGGGCATGGTTTTACAAGGACATGACTCTACCCTGCCGGTAACCGTTGATGATATAAAATATCATACTGCATCGGTTGCCAGTACTGCTCAACAAGCACTTATCATCGCTGATTTACCCTTTATGAGCTACTCAACTCCTGAGCAGACCTTCGAAAATGCCGGCATTTTAATGCGTGCAGGCGCAAATATGGTGAAATTAGAAGGCGGAAAATGGCTGGCAGAATCAGTAAAAGGGCTGGTTGAGCGCGGCATTCCGGTATGCGGTCACCTAGGCTTAACGCCGCAGTCGGTTAATGTTTTCGGCGGCTATAAAATACAGGGACGCGAAGACGAGCAGGCAGAAAAGCTGATCAGTGATGCTTTATTACTGGAAAAATCAGGCATACAGCTGCTGGTTTTAGAATGTGTGCCAGTATCTCTTGCAGAACGCGTAACTAAAGCCTTAAAAATACCGGTAATCGGCATTGGTGCAGGCAGCGGTACTGACGGACAAATTCTGGTAATGCATGATGCATTTGGAATTTCTGCCGGATTCTGCCCTAAATTCTCTAAAAACTTTTTAGTAGAAACGGGTGATATTCGTCGTGCAGTGGCACTTTATAAAGAACAAGTGGAAAACGGATCGTTCCCTTCTTCTGAACACAGTTTTTACTAAGTTAATTTTAAAGAAGAAAAACATATGCTTATTATTAATGATCCTGACCAGCTGCGTGAAAAAATCAAACAGCTCAAATCACAAGGGCAGGAAGTTGCCTTTGTGCCGACCATGGGCAATTTACATGACGGACATTTAACATTAGTTCGTCAGGGTAAGAAAAAAGCACCGGTTTTAGTGGTTAGTATTTTTGTTAACCCGATGCAGTTTAATAATGCCGCCGATTTAGATAATTACCCGAAAACACTAGAAGCTGACTGCAAAGCGCTTGAGCAGGAAGGTGTGGATATTGTATTCACTCCAAGTGCAGATGTGATTTACCCGAACGGCTTAGCAGCACAGACTTATGTTGAAGTACCCGGCTTATCGGACTGTTTAGAAGGCGAACTTCGTCCGGGACATTTCCGCGGTATGAGCACCATAGTGAATAAGTTATTTAACCTTGTTCAACCGGATTACGCCTGTTTTGGTGAGAAAGACTTTCAGCAGCTGGCAATCGTTAAGCAGATGGTCACAGATTTAGCGATGCCGATAAAAATCATCCCGGTTGCCACGGTACGTGAAAGCAGCGGTTTAGCTATGAGCTCGCGTAATAACAAGCTCAGCACATGTGAAAAAGAGCAGGCGCCATTATTAGCTCAAGTGATGAATAAACTGGCGCTTGATGTACAAAACCAGCAGGCAGAGCATGGCCTGTTAATTCATGATGCATCAAAACAGCTTGATAATAACGGTTTTAATACTGATGCGATTCATATTGTTGACAGCAGTACATTACAGGCAGTCAGCAGCGAAACGCGGCAGGCTGTTATTTTAATGGCGGCATTTTTAGGCTCAACCCGCTTAATTGATAATAAAGTCGTCAACCTCGTTAGCTAAAAGACTCATATACTAGGCATTTGCTTATAAAAGCAGACGCCTTTAAGATGCTGAAATCAGCAGATCGATTAGTGATTTGGATAGAACTGCTAGACTGGGCAAAATTTGCACCAGTCAGCGTTTTACTTTATAGTCGCCGTCTTGCTGAAAAATTCAGCGAATTATTACTAGAAAAGAAAGGTTTTTGTATGCAAAAGACAATGCTTACCGGCAAACTTCATCAAGCTCGAGTAACTCATGCAGAGTTAAACTATGAAGGTTCGTGTGCTATCGACCAAGACTTCCTTGATCAATCCGGCATTCTAGAATACGAGAAAATCGAAATTTACAATATTGAAACCGGCGGCCGTTTTTCAACTTATGCTATCTCTGGTGAACGCGGTTCAAAAATAATCTCTGTAAACGGCGCAGCGGCGCGTATGGCTGCTGTTGGCGATCGAGTGATTATCTGTGCTTATGCAAGTTTAAATGCAGCTGAGATTGCTAATCATAAACCAAGCCTAGTTTATTTAGATGCACAGAACAATATTGTCCGCACCAGCAAAGATGTGCCAGTTCAAGTCGCTTAAGCTGACTTAGCTGGTTACAACATAGTGCACGGATAAATCCGATAACAGCCCGCTGTTATCGGATTTTTTATTTCCTTAACACAATCCTTCCGGCAGCTAGCGCTTTTTAAAACTTAACAGCAGAGATTTAAAGTAGCTTCTACGTGTAGAAAGTAATAACAGACAGATAATAAAGTAGATTATCGGTTCGGTTAACCCGGATTTTACCGCCCAGTAATAGTGAATCGTCGCTAGTAAAACAGCTAGATATACAAAGCGGTGCAGGGTAAACCAGGCTTTCTTCATTTTCTTTTTCAGCGCGGTGATAGAGGTGATGCTCAGCAGCAGCAGAATAACCCAGGTAACCGCACCAAGCGACAGATAAGGACGCTTAATCACTTCATCAATAAACAAAGAGAACTCCCAGTTTAACTCTAACCACAGAAAAGTCGTAAGATGCAGACAAGTCCAGAAGAAACAGTACAATCCCAGCAGACGCCTGGTTCTCATCAACAGGGGCTGCCTAAAGCGTTTCGCTAACGGTGTAATCGTTAAAGTTAAGAGCAGATAATTAAGGCCTGTTTTCCCTAAAAAGTGAATCATATCTTTTACCGGATCCGCACCTAGTAAATCCTGATCAATTAAATACCATAAATATAGAAAGGTGCATAACGAAGCAAGGTGAATAAGTGATTTAATAAGCAGTAGAGCATTCGTTGAAATCTTCATTTAAATCCTAAAAATAACGTTTTAAATCCATGCCCTTATATAAATGAGCAACTTCTTCCTGGTAACCGTTAAAAGGCAGTGTAGCTTTGCGGCTTTGTGCAAATAAATTACCTTCACCAATAAAACGTTCACTCGCCTGGCTCCATCGGGGGTGGTCTACATCCGGATTAACATTGGCAAAAAAGCCGTATTCATTAGAAGCGATTTTCTGCCAGGTATTTAACGGCGCTTTATCGGTAAGGGTAATACGCACAATGGATTTAATCCCCTTAAAACCATATTTCCACGGTACCACTAGCCGTATCGGTGCACCATTCTGCGGTGCGAGGGTTTTACCATATAAACCAACGGAGAGCATAGTTAAAGGGTTCATAGCCTCATCCAGGCGCAGGCCTTCCACATAGGGGTAGTCAATACCGCCTCCGATACGACGAGATGCCTGACCGGGCATCTGCTGCGGATCATAAAGTGTTTCAAAACGTACATATTTTGCTGAACTTTTTGGCGAAACCGACTTAATTAACGATGCCAGGGTAAAACCTAACCAGGGAATATTCATCGACCAGGCTTCAACGCAGCGCATACGATATAAACGTTCTTCAATCTCAAAGCGTTTTAACAGATCTTCATAATGCAGCGTTATCGGTTTATCAACTAAGCCGTCAATGGTTAACGACCAGGGATCAACTTTAAACTGCTGCGATGATGTAAAAGGATCTGCCTTACCTGTACCAAACTCATAATAATTATTGTACTGCAGGATCTTCTTTTCCGGCGTTAACGGCATTAAAGACTGATAAACAGGATCTTTTGCATAGCTAAGTGTTGTTCGCTGAAATACTGCAGTGGAGTTATCGGCATTCGTTTTATTATCGGAAAATAGATCAAAGAGACCTGCTTTAGCCGGATTAACAAAAGGAAGTCCTAAAGCAGCCAGGCCTAATCCTTTAATAATTGAACGCCGGTTGTTATAAAAACTTTCACTAGTTAATGCGGACTCTTTAATCTCTGATTTCTTTTTGAATTTTATAAGCATAGCTTTCCCTACAAAGTTAACTGTAGGAATAGAGACCAGCAGCAGCGCAGAAAAATTGCAGTGGAAAAATAAAAAAGGATGCACAGCGGCATCCTTTCTATAAACACAGGTTAAAGAGCGGAACTCAGCCCTTAAGACTCGCCGTTAAGCGTAATGACTGCTGGCCGCTGGCCCAGTACTTACGCTCAAAAGGTGTTATCGCCTGCTCGCTGGTATACAGTTCAACTTTACTCTCCTGCCCGGCAAGCTCTAAAGCGCGGGCGAACTCATGAATATAAGTAAACCAGTTGCTGCGCAGCTCCAGTTCGCCGCCTAGCTGCAGTATAGAAGGGAAAACCGCACTGCCGTGCCAGCGGCGCTGCAGATGTTTCGCTTTCGGCCACGGATTCGGGTAGAGAAGATAATGATGACTTAACTGCCACTCTGCTTCCACAGCTAAGCGCCAGAAATCATTAAGATTAACCTGCAGCAGGCGGTAATTATCTGCAATTGACTGCGGGTGTTTTGCTAAACGATCCGCAGACTTATCCATACCTAAGACAATCGCTTCTGGATGTTTTTCAGCCAGGTGGTAAGTACTTTCCCCTACTCCACAGCAGGAATCAAAGATAATCGGCTTGCCCTGCTGTTCAACCCACTTTTCACATTGTTTAAATGCGGCTAAAGTATGCTCCTGATAAGGTTTACGAAAAGCATGTTTGAGATGTTTTAATACCACCTCATCTAACTGCTCGTGTAAGCCTTCCTGGTTAGAGCTGATCACTCTAGAATTTCCTAGCTCACTCATGAACGTGTACCAATCCCTTTTTTAAGCAGTAACGCCACAAGGCTGTAAAACGTCACAATAAATATGCCGAGAATCGAAAAAGACCAGACTAAGGATACGTCTGCAATACCTAAAAATCCGTAACGAAACGCATTGATCATATAAAATACCGGATTAAAGTGAGATACACCCTGCCAGAAGTCCGGCAGCAGACTAATTGAATAGAAAACCCCGCCTAAGTAGGTAAGCGGTGTTAAAACAAAAGTCGGAATAATGCTGATATCGTCAAAGGTACGTGCAAAAATTGCATTTAACAGACCGCCGATCGAAAACAGAATCGAGGTACATAAAACACTCAGCAGCAGTACAAAAATATTAAATATCTGCAGATCAACAAAAAATAAGGATACACAGGTAACGATAAAACCAACCATTAATCCACGCGCGACACCGCCGCCGATATAACCCCAGATAATAATGTAATTCGGTACCGGTGCAACCAGCAGCTCTTCAACATTACGCTGAAACTTAGCACTGAAAAATGAAGAAGCGACGTTCGAATAGGAGTTGGTGATCACCGACATCATAATTAATCCCGGGACAATGAAAGACATGTAATCATAACCTCCCATTTCACCGATGCGCTTACCAATTAGGTTGCCGAATATTACAAAATACAAGGTCATGGTAATGGCAGGCGGTACTAATGTCTGCACCCAGATACGTAAAAAACGGTTGATCTCTTTGATCCAGATACTTTTTAACGCAACCGCATAATTACTATTTATCATTTATGCTGCCTTTTTCTACGAGCTCAAGGAACAGCTCTTCTAAACGGTTAGCTTTATTTCGCAAGCTGTTAACACGCACTCCCTGCGAACTTAATTCTTCAAAAACTTTATTGAGTGACTGCTGTTTACTCAGTTCTATTTCTAAAGTATTTTCATCGGTCTGTGTAATTTTAAAATTACGGCTGCTGGGTAAGTGCGTCGGCGGATCAACATCTAAAATAAAAGTTTCACTGTCAAGCCTAGCCAGCAGAGACTTCATACTGGTATCTTCAACTAAGCAGCCTTTATCGATAATACCTATATTGCGGCACAGCATTTCAGCTTCTTCAAGATAATGCGTAGTAAGGATAATAGTGACTCCCTGCGCATTTAACTTCTGCAGAAACTCCCACATAGAACGGCGGACTTCGATATCAACACCAGCAGTCGGCTCATCTAAAATAAGTAATTTAGGTTCATGCATTAAAGCACGGGCAATCATTAAACGGCGTTTCATACCGCCGGATAACTCCCGTGCAGGTTCATCTTTTTTATCCCAAAGATCCAGCTGCTTAAGGTATTTCTCAGCTCGGATATAGGCTTCTTTGCGTTTAATACCATAATAGCCGGCCTGATTAACAAGAATCTGTAACGGTGGCTCAAACTGATTAAAATTAAACTCCTGCGGTACCAGACCGATTTGACTTTTCGCCTGTTCAAGCTGACTGTCTAAATCAAAACCAAAAACCGTAACCTGTCCCGCACTTTTATTAACCAGCGATGAAATAATACCGATAGTTGTCGATTTACCTGCTCCATTCGGTCCAAGTAATGCATAAAAATCGCCCTCTTGAACTTGTAAAGAGATACCTTTTAAGGCTTCAACGCCGCCCTTATAAACTTTCTTAATATCTTTTAGATCGATAGCATGCATGCTGTTTTCAGCCTTATTAATCAAAACTAACGAAGCCGATATAAGGTAGGTTACGATAAAGTTGAGCGTAATCTATGCCGTATCCGACAACAAACTTGTCTTCAATAGAAAAACCTTCCCAGTCCACGTCTACCTCTACTTCTCTACGAGAAGGTTTGGTAAGCAGTGTACAGATAGCAAAAGATTTTGGATCACGCAGCAGGAGCATTTTTTTAATTTTAGTCAGCGTATTTCCAGTATCGATAATATCTTCAACGATTAAAACATCACGGCCATGAATTTCTTCGTCAAGCTCTTTTAATATTTTCACATCTCCAGAGCTGTCTGTACCACTACCGTAACTTGAAGTGGCCATAAAATCTAAAACCACGGGAACGGTAAGCAGACGAGCTAAGTCAGCCAAGAAAATAGCCGAGCCGCGTAATAAACCAATAAGAACAAGGGTTTCACTGTCTTTATAACGTTCATTAATTTCTGAAGCCATCTCTTGAATACGTTTCTTGATCTCTTCTTCGGAAATCATCGTTGTAATAGTGTGGTTTGGGTTCATGGAAAACTCCGATAAATAAAATAGCCGCCGATTATATCACTAAATGCACTTGTCTAAAGGTACAAAATCAAGCAAAGCTAAAATCAACTTACTATTCCTTAAAGACAATAAATAATACAAACAGCCTGCCAATAACAAAGCAATGAACTATAACTAATAATAAGTATTTACAAATATGCCTTTATATTATCAACACGAACTTATTCAACTAATTAAGGGGAATAGTATGATTTTTTCACGCGGACAGGTTTTATTATGCAGTAACGGTACATGGAGAAAAATCACCGGTGTAAACCGCTGGAAAAATGAAGTTTATTACACCTCCAATTCCACTGCAGAAAAATCGGTTTATACAACCCAGAACATGAGTATGCAGTTCTGGTGTACTTATCACGATGTACGCATGGTAGATTCTATCCATACCGCAATGCTCTGTACCCGCTTGCCTGAATTAACAAAAACAGCACATAATAAAGGCCTGCATTTCGCCGAGAAAGAGATGGCATTGGCGTTTGGCTGAGAAATAGGTGGAGCAGGAACATCGAGGATCGCTTGGCTATCACAAAATATGCAGATGCTGGAAAGTGGAGATAGTCAGCAGGGCTTATTCTGGATTTAATCGCTTAGCTTGTGCGACTTTGTGGCGATGGAACAGGGTTAGCAGAGCTCACCAGCTCGTGATACATCGCTATCGCGATACTCGGCCTACTCTCACATGGGGAGACCCTCTTGTATTGCAGTCCCTTGAACAAGGTTCCTTGGTCCAGTGGACCAAGGACAAAACGGCAGGATAGCCGTTTTGAACAGCTTTAGCGGCCCAAAGGGAGAGATGCATGGATGCTACGAATTTAACTTTGTTTGACGTTGACGGGGCCGCGTCTGAAAGTTAAAAACAAAAGTATCTAGCGATTGACAGCAAGCGCTGTGCTAGCCGATGGCAATGGGACAGTCGTCGCGGAGCTCCTCCGCTCGTGACACTGCGCTGTCGCCAAATCTCCAGGGCACTCAGAGCTTATACCATTCCGCCTAATTAACTGGTCAGTATCATCCAATCTCTAGTGCACATTTTCATTACTCTTTTACTATCACTTACAAAATCATTCCAAGCATCACATACTGCATCAACTATTGAGTCGTAACCATTAAAGCATCT
>NZ_AUAM01000050.1 GCF_000428725.1 Psychromonas aquimarina ATCC BAA-1526 | reverse complement strand
ACTCGTCAGCAAGATAGCAAGCTACCCTCTGTTACCGTTCGACTTGCATGTGTTAAGCCTGCCGCCAGCGTTCAATCTGAGCCATGATCAAACTCTTCAATTTAAAGTTTAATTTGCACCTAAGTGCGGCTCAATATTACTGACTAAAACTAATCACCGAAGTGATTGGTTATTCTGAATTAATGAATTAATTCGTGTGTCACTAAGTATTGATGTTGCCTTACAAGTAAGGTCTTTGATTTTTTTTTGAAATCACATCAACAATAAGTGCCCACACAGATTGTTTGATTAAATTGTTAAAGAGCAAATCCTTTACAAGGATTTTTTACAAACATGTGGCTGACGCCCCGTGTCTGTGGGGTCGCATTATAGGGATTGCGAGATCATTGGCAAGTGTTTTATGAACATAAAGTTACGCTTTATTAAAACGTTTATATTTACGTTCACAAAACAAGCAATTATTAGTATTTAATGATTAAAACAGACTATTCACACCATCTCTTACCGATTTTATGTGAGATCTTTAAATGATCCATAACTCGAGCAACCATAAAGTCCTGTAAATCTGCGATTGTCTGCGGCTGATGATAAAAACCAGGTGCCAGCGGCATTACTGTTACCCCTAATTCAGATAAAGTCAGCATATTGCGCAGATGAATGGTCGAGAACGGTGTTTCTCTCGGCATAACGATTAACTGACCGCGTTCTTTTAATATCACGTCAGCGGATCTTTCAATTAAATTATTTGATAAACCCTGCGCTATTGAAGCCAATGTTCCGCAGCTGCACGGACAAATAATCATTTTATCCGGCGCCGATGAGCCGGAAGCTACCGGCGAGAACCAGTCTTTAGCTGTTAATGCGACGATTTGTTTTTCTTTTGTCTGATATCTGTTTTGCAGAAAAAAATTCAAGTCATCCACCTCTTCAGGCCAGTCTTCATTTTCTTCGGTCTTTAAAACAATTTTTGCTGCATCAGAAAGTAACAGGTAAATCTGCATATCAGCTTCAACCAATGCCTTTAATAAACGCAGAAAGTAGCCGCTGCCTGAAGCACCGGTTACTGCTAAGGTCACTTTGCTTTTAAACATATTTATGCCTGTAGTTTTTCTAGTAGTTTATGGTGAATATCGCCAAAACCGCCGTTACTCATTATTAATATATGATCATTCGGCTGTGCTTTTTCCACTAATTTATGACACAGCATGTCGATGTTATTCGAAATATCAACTGCTTTACCCTGCTCGTCAAATAACTCCTGCATTGACCATTGCATATTTTCAGTTTCAAAACAGTATACGCAGTCCGCTTCTGCTAATGCGTTAACTACTGCTTCTTTATGAATGCCTAATTTCATAGTATTGGATCTTGGCTCTAATACCGCAATGATTTTCTCATTACCGACTTTTGCACGTAACCCCGCCAGCGTGGTTTTAATAGCAGTCGGATGATGAGCAAAATCATCATAAACAGTAATATTATTAACTTTACCTTTGACTTCCATACGGCGTTTAATACTTTTAAATTCAGCCAGCGCTTCAATCGCAATTTCCGGTGTCACACCAACATGGCGCGCGGCCGCGATTGCACCGAGCGCGTTATTAACATTATGATCGCCCATTAAGTGCCAGTTCACCTGTCCCTGTTTTTCTTGATTCAGAAATACCTCAAAGAGCGTGCCGTCTTCTTTTACTTTCTGACATGACCAGTTTTCACCAAGGTACTCAACCTCACTCCAGCATCCCATATGCTTAACGGACATTAACGCCTCATCCTGATTCGGCAGTATAATACGCCCGCTGCTTGGAATCGTTCTAACCAGATGATGAAACTGTTTTTTAATCGCATTAAGATCATCAAAAATATCGGCATGATCGAATTCAAGATTATTTAATACCAAAGTACGCGGATGGTAATGCACAAATTTAGATCGTTTATCAAAAAAAGCACTGTCATATTCATCGGCTTCTATTACAAAAAACGGTGTTTCACCTAATCTTGCTGACAAACCGAAGTTTTCCGGAACACCGCCGATTAAAAATCCAGGTTTCATATGCGCGTATTCTAAAATCCAGGCCAGCATGCTCGATGTTGATGTTTTACCATGTGTGCCGGCAACCGCCAGAACCCAGCGGTCTTTTAATACATGCTCTAATAACCATTGCGGACCAGAGATATAAGGTATTTGTTTATCTAAAACGGCCTCAACACACGGATTGCCGCGGCTCATAGCATTACCTATCACTACCAAATCCGGTTTACAGTCTAACTGCCCGGGATCAAAACCTTGAATAAGATCTATTCCCTGTTCTTCAAGTTGTGTGCTCATTGGCGGATAAACATTTTTATCTGAGCCAGTTACTTTATAACCTAATGATTTAGCGAGAATAGCAACGCCGCCCATAAAAGTGCCGCAGATGCCGAGAATATGAATATGCATAAAACCTCAATACAAAAAATAGGAAAGTTAATATATACCGCAATATTAGACAATAAAAAAGGCGAACTGCCTGCGCATGTTCGCCTTGTGTCGTTTGCACCTGTCAGCGGCCGCAGTTTTTACATATTAAGCTTCAAAAGCTTCCTGTAAGAACGGAATGATTTGTTTTTTACGGCTGACTACACCCGGCAGTTCAATTGCGTGATCAACTGCGGTGCTGTTTAATGCAGCCGCAACTTTGTCGGCATCTTTACTGATAATCAGTGCCGTTGTATCAAGCTTATTAATGTCAGTTAATAAAACAATCGTTGAATGGTAACCTTTATCTGCCTGTAACTGCCCCATTTCGACTAACATTTCATCTTTTTTGCTGAATGCTGTTTCCAATGAGGTTAACTCTAGCTGACCAATCGCAAGTTGTTCACCTGCCATTTCAAATACTTTTTGGTCGCGCAGGATTAACTCAGCGGCAGGTACATGCTTGATATCTGATTTTGCATCAAACTGTGCATCAGCAAAAGCTTCTAAATCAGCAACACCAGCGATTTCAGCCAGCTCTTTAGCAGCTGTTTTATCAATATCCGTTGTCGTAGGACCTTTAAAATTAACCGTATCAGAGATAATCGCACCCATCATCATTTTTGCAACCGGCGCATCTGGTATCTGATTATGGAATTTATACATGTTGTAAACGATGGTTGCACTGCAGCCTACAGGCCAGATCCAGCATTCAAGAGGCTCTGATGTAGTGATATCACCAAGTTTATGATGGTCAACAATACCGCGGATTTTTGCTTGTTTCATATCCGCAGTACCCTGGTTCCAGTCAGAGTAATCAACAATGAAAATCTCTTCACCGGCAACAGAAGTACGGACTTCAGGTTGTGGTAAACCTGACTGTTCAAGCAGGAACAAGGCTTCCGGGTTCGGCTCACCTTGTAAAACAGGTGTTGCTTCTTTACCTAGTTTATTAAATAAGCTAGCAAGGCCGATAGCTGAACATAAGCTATCACAATCTGGGTTTTGGTGTCCTAGTACAATCATTTTTCTTTCCAATTTGCAGTTGATTCATTGCGTGCAGAATAACCGATCTAGTTAAAAGAATTAAGTCTAAAAAGAAATTATTCGCTTTTACCCTTGAGTTTTTTTACTTCCTGCTCAGAAAGCTGTCGATAACGCTGATGTTCCTGGTTTTCATAACCTTTAAAATAACGCCCGTCAGCACAGCTGTATATAAGATAATGATTTCTTAATAAACCACAACCAGGGGCCAGACGGTACGACCATGCTTCATTATTACGGTTTCGTTCATCTTCCCGCTCTTTATACTCTTCTGCTCTTTCGCGTTTTTGATCAAAAAGATCATTACGGATAAGCGAATCACTTTTTTCAATAGTTACCTTTCCCGCACTCACGGCAAAAGATAATAAAACAGACAGGCCGATTAATCTTGGCAGCAGCATAAAACTCTCCTAATTAAACTCAGGTTAGAGAGCCTTTACCTCAAAATAGGGGTTAAGCAGACTCTCCTGCTGGTTATAGCGTAAAGCCTGACCATCTAATTTACAAACAACTGCACCTGCTTTTTCAGCAACACAATGACCCGCTCCGGTATCCCACTCCATGGTTGGCCCTAAACGCGGATAAATATTTGCGGCGCCTTCTGCAATTAGGCAGAATTTTAATGAGCTGCCCACCGCGACCATCTCATAGCTCCCAAGCTTTTCTAAGTATGCAGCTAAGTCAGGACTCGGGTGTGAACGGCTGCCGACTACCTTTAAAGTATCAGCTGGTTTGCTTACCTGCAGGCGGACATTAGCCTTTTCCGGCGTAGTTAAATAAGCGTGCTGTTTATCGGTAAAATATAACTTATCTAATACCGGAGCATAAACAACTGCCAAAACCGGCTGCCCGTCTTCAATCAGGGCAATATTAACCGTGAATTCACCGTTTCTGTTGATAAATTCTTTAGTACCGTCGAGAGGATCAACTAACCAGAACTGCTTCCAGGTTTGACGAAAAGACCAGTCAATCTCAGCATCTTCTTCAGATAAGACAGGAATATCAGGCGTTAGTTCTGCGAGGCCGGCGGCAATAATCTGATGGGCGGCTAAGTCAGCTTCAGTTAACGGCGAGCTGTCAGCTTTAATCAAAACATCAAAATCACGCTGGTAAATCTCTAATATTTTCTCACCGGCAGTGCGCGCAATGTTACAAATACCATCCACAACTAACTGTTCATCAAAGGCTGTAATGTTCGATTTAGACATAACCATTTTCTCTTAAGTAATTGATAATAACATTTACAGCTTCTGATAAAGGCTGTTCACCATTTTCTACACGAATTTCCGCAGATTCAGGCTTTTCATAAACACTGTCGATACCGGTAAAGTTTTTGATTTCACCTGCCCGGGCTTTTTTATATAAACCTTTCGGATCCCGCTGCTCGCAAATTGCCAAAGGTGTATCCACAAATACTTCAATAAATTCAGTTTGCGGTAATAATTTACGCACTTGCTCGCGATCTTCTCGATGTGGAGAGATAAATGCCGTTAATACAATCAAACCCGCATCAGCCATTAATTTGGCTACTTCACCAATACGGCGGATATTTTCTTTACGATCATTGTCGCTGAAAGTCAGGCCCTTACATAACCCCATACGCACATTATCACCATCAAGCAGATAGGTATGTGCACCGAGCTCAAATAAAGCCAACTCAACAGCACCGGCAACGGTTGATTTACCAGAACCGCTTAAACCGGTAAACCAGAGCACACAGGGTTTCTGTTTTTTCTGTTCACTGCGCTGACCTTTATCCACACTATGCTGGTGCCAGACGATATTTTCGTTATTCGTTGTAACTGCGCTATTAGTAGACATAACAATACTCATAAATAATTAAACTAAAACGGAAACAGCTGCGGAATAGTAAACAGTACCACCGCAGAATAGAGGATAGACATTGGAATTCCTATCTTCAGGTAATCTTTAAACTCATAATCACCCGCACTATAAACCATTAAGTTTGTCTGATATCCATA
Organism: Psychromonas aquimarina ATCC BAA-1526; assembly: GCF_000428725.1. Taxonomy (GTDB): domain Bacteria; phylum Pseudomonadota; class Gammaproteobacteria; order Enterobacterales; family Psychromonadaceae; genus Psychromonas; species Psychromonas aquimarina. The sequence continues at coordinate 18,873 of NZ_AUAM01000050.1, read as the reverse complement.
GGGGGAAATAAAGCTGGCACTGGATCCGAAGATCACTGCCATAATAAACGGCATAATACTGACGTCATAAGCCAGCGCCAGACTGTATGCAATTGGAAATGCCAGCGCTGCGGCCGCATTATTGGTGATCAGCTCAGTTAAAAGCAGCGTTACCAGATAAATGGCAATAAACGCCCCCATTACACCGAATCCATTCAGCTGCAGCTGTAAAAAACGCCCTAAAATATCAGCTAACCCGGAGCTGGTCATAAGGTGTGCTAATGACAGCGCTGCCCCGACAATTGCCCAGATTTCTAACGGGAAACGACGGCGTACTTCATGCCAGCTCAAAGCACCGATAAATAATGACACCACCAATAAAACCAGCAGCCCTTTAAACAGCGGCACCAGATTAAAGACTGCTAATAACACCACAGTTAAAAAACCTAAAATCACCCCGCAGCTGCGGCTGCTGTTAAGACGGGTACTGGCATCAACCCCGCTTATCACCACAAAATTACGGGTTAGATTTTTGCTTTGCTCAAAAGTTTTACCGGGCGCTAATAATAAAGTATCACCTTCACGCAACTCTACTTTACCCAGCCCGCCTTCCAGCGGCGTATGGCCGCGGCGGATCGCCACCACCACAGCATCAAAATTTTCTCGAAAGTGACACTCTTTAAGTGTTTTTCCAGTTATAGAAGCAGAAGGGCTGACAATCACCTCAACTAAATTCTGCCCGTTTAACTGATGCTCAGCAAACAGATCTAAACCTTGAAAGTCCTGCAGGATACCGACACTGTTTACATCACCACAGAACAGTAAACGGTCATTTTCTCTGATTATTTCACCTGGTGAAACCGGGCATATTTTTTCACCCTGCCGGACTATTTCAGCCAGATACAGCTGCTGTAAATTACGCAGGTTATTTTCAGAAACACTTGAACCTATTAAAGGGGAACCGGTCTTTACTTTCGCTTCTAAAAAATAGCTGGCCTGATCACTGTTTTTATCCTGACGTTCGGGTAGTAATCGGCTGAAAATCAGCAGTACTAATACGCCAACAGCAAGCCCTGCCAGCCCGACCAGAGAAAACTCAAAGAACCCCAGACTGGGTAATCCTTTCTCGACAACAAAACTGTTTACAATCAGGTTAGTTGAAGTGCCCACCAGCGTTAATGTACCGCCGCAGATTGCCGCATAGGAAAGAGGTATCAACAGTTTTGACGGCGCATGCTGATGATTACGTTTAACCGCACTGATCAGTGAAGCAACTACCGCAGTATTATTCATAAATGACGAAAGAAAAGCCGTTGATATACTTAGCTTTAAAATAACCTGACTGTAACTGCCCTTAGAAAAACAGTGACTGATCAAAGAAATTAAACGGGTTTTTTCTAATGCCCCGGAAATCATCATTAACAGCACCAGGGTTAACAATGATTCATTGGCAAAATTATTCATCAGTTCAGGAACTTCTATTAAACCGCCGAGGTAGCAGATTAATAATGCGCCAACAAAAAGTAATGCAGGTTTTATTTTAGTGGTGATTAATAACACCACTAAAACCAGCAGAATTGTTAGAACAAGCCCCTGAACCGATGTCATGATGCTGCACCTATTTTTTAGCTAACTGGTTAAGATCCAGCGCCTGCCAATGCGGGAAGTGCTGACGTACCAGTTGATTAAAGGCCAGTTCAAATTCACTGTATTCATGTTTTACCTGTGCTTCAGTCAAAGCTTCGCTGATCATACCCGCACCAATTGTCACATTAGTTATACGGTTAATAATAATAAAACTACCGGTTGCCATGACTTCTTCATAAAGATCAAAAACCACCTTTTCAGTCAGCAGCACTTCACAGGAGGCGATTTCATTTAAAAGCAGAGAGTCTGCAGAGGACTTTTCCAGAGTATTAACATCAACTTTAAAATCAATCGCTTCAATTGAACCGGTAGTTTTTTTAGTCGCAACTTTAATATCGTACTGCTGACCTGGTTTAAGCGCTTGTTCACTCATCCAGACAATATTGGCTTTAAAACGATTACTCAGCTGCGCAGGGCTTGAAGATACGGCTAACAGATCACCGCGGCTGACATCAATTTCATCATTCAAAGTTAAAGTGATCGCCTGGTCAGCAAATGCACTTTGTAAATCGCCGTCAAAGGTCACTAAAGATTTAACCGTTGAAGTTTTACCGGAAGGCAGTGATGTTACGCTATCCCCTACTTTTACCGTGCCGGCGGCAATGGTACCGCTGAAACCGCGAAAATCTAAGTTTGGACGATTAACATACTGCACCGGCAGACGGAACGGCTGCTCTCGATTAGCGGCTTTAATCGGCGCATTTTCAAGAATAGTTAATAAAGGAGCACCGCTGTACCAAGGTGTAGAGATACTTTCGTTAACCACATTGTCACCGTTTAAGGCTGAAAGCGGTACAAAATCAATTAAACGATCATCAGCGCCGTTTTCCAGACCTTGAGCAAACTCTAAATAGCTTTCTTTAATCTCTTCATAACGTGCCTGCGAGAAATCCACTAAATCCATTTTATTTACTGCGACTACAAAGTGTTTAATACCTAGTAATGAGGCAATAAAGCTATGACGTTTAGTCTGTGTTAAAACACCGTAACGCGCATCGATTAAGATAACCGCCAGATTACAGGTTGAAGCTCCCGTTGCCATATTACGCGTGTACTGTTCATGTCCAGGAGTATCTGCAATAATAAATTTACGTTTTTCCGTTGAGAAATAACGGTATGCAACATCAATGGTAATGCCCTGCTCACGTTCAGCGGCTAAACCGTCGACCAATAGTGCTAAATCAACTTCATTACCGGTAGTACCGGATTTCTGACTGTCAGAGTGAAGCGTCGCTAACTGATCTTCATAAATCTGGTGAGAGTCATGTAATAAACGACCGATCAAGGTACTCTTACCGTCATCGACGCTGCCGCAGGTTAACAGGCGCAATAGGCTTTTATGCTGCTGGTCAGTCAGATACTGTTCAATGCCTTTATCTTTTATTTCTGCTGAAATTACTGAATTCATTTTATTTACCTTAAAATTTAACTGTTCAAAAAAGTTGAGGTTCCTATTTCCTTTAGAAATAACCTTCACGCTTTTTAAGCTCCATTGAAGCAGCCTGATCTGAATCGATTAACCGCCCTTCCCGCTCACTGGTTGTTGCAATCAGCATCTCTTCAATAATTTCCGGTAAGGTTTCAGCATCAGAGTTGATAGCCCCGGTTAACGGGTAACAGCCTAATGTTCTAAAACGTACTTTTTCCTGCTTAATTTCTTCACCCGGCTGAAGCTCAAAACGATCATCATCAACCATAATTTTTACCCCGTCACGTTCAACAACCGGGCGCTCTTTGGCAAAATAAAGCGGCACAATATCGATATTTTCCTGATAGATGTACTGCCAGATATCCAGCTCAGTCCAGTTAGAAAGTGGAAATACACGAATACTCTCCCCCTGATTCACCTGACCGTTGTAGGTATTCCACAGTTCCGGGCGCTGACTTTTCGGCTCCCAGCGGTGGTTTTTATCTCGAAAAGAGTAAACACGTTCTTTAGCACGGGATTTTTCTTCATCACGGCGCGCCCCGCCGAAAGCCGCATCAAATTTCCATTTATTTAATGCCTGCTTCAACCCCTGAGTTTTCATAATATCGGTATGCGTTGAGCTGCCGTGAACAAAAGGGTTAATATTCATTGCCAGGCCATCTGGGTTTTTATGCACTAACAGATCAAAACCATATTTGTCAGCCATATGATCACGAAACGCAATCATCTCTTTGAATTTCCAGTTTGTATCAACATGCATTAATGGGAAGGGAATTTTGCCCGGATAAAAAGCTTTACGCGCAAGGTGTAACATAACAGCGGAATCCTTGCCCACTGAATACATCATAACCGGGTTAGCAAATTCAGCCGCAACTTCACGGATAATATGAATACTTTCAGCCTCTAACTGTTGTAAGTGAGTTAACCTTTGTGAGCTCATTTGTTTCTCCATTAAGCAATGTGCCTTTATTAGGATTAAAACTATAGAGATCTGCTTATAACAAGAGAAATACCTAAAAGAGATTTTTTATACAGAAAAGGAATAACAAAAAGATAACAAAGTGCTAGTAGAATTTATTCGCAGACTCCGGCGGCCTTTTAAACAGCCTGCAAAAATTTAGGATAAAGTAGTAGCTCCCCTTCGCCCGACACCGTTAAAATAGTAAATATCAGCATACTTACCACCGAGAAAACCGCCATGCAGTTAACTGAGTCAATAGCTAAACAGATTGTAAAACGCTCTATGAAAATTATTAAACACTCTGTTAATGTCATCAATGAACACGGCATTATTATCGGATCCGGCGATCCTTCGCGGATCAGCCGCCGCCATGAAGGTGCAGTACTGGCAATTAACGAAAACCGCATTGTTGAGATAGACGGGGCAACCGCAAAACAATTACGCGGCGTAAAGCCGGGTATTAATCTGCCGATAATTTTTCAACATAAAGTGATTGGTGTTGTCGGTATCTCCGGCGATCCGGCTGAAGTGCGCAATTATGGTGAGCTGGTTAAGATGACAGCGGAACTAATTATTGAGCAGTCAGCATTAACTACTCAGTTCCAATGGAATAAACGTCATCGGGAGGAACTGGTATTACAGCTGATTCAAGGGTCGCAGTTAAATGAAGCGCAGCTTGAGTCGATTGCCGAAAGGTTAGATTTAGACCTTTCCCAGCCTCGTATTGCCGCTATTGTAAAAGTAGATTCCTTTAACGGTGAGCACCTGTCACTTGAACACCTGCAGAAATTAGTCGAACTGCTTGAATACCCGGAACGCGATAACCTGGTTGCGATTGCTTCCGTGTCAATGAACGAAGTCGTGGTATTAAAGCCGATTACATTAAGTGACGGCGGCTGGTCACGCAAGGAAGAAGAAAAACGTATACAACAGTTAATGCAGCGCATTGCCAGTGAGGGAAAATTTACTATTCGTATTGCACTGGGAAGTTATTTCCCGACACTGCAGGGGTTATCTAAGTCATTTAAAACCGCCAAAGCGACCATAGAATCCTCCAGCAGTAAAGGTAATGTTTTATTTTATCAGGATAATATCCTGCCGGTTATATTTCATGGTCTGAAACAGGACACCTGGCGCTATGAACAATTATGTCAGCCGCTTACCCGGTTAAAGAAAAATGACAGCAAGGGAACACTGCTCAAAACTCTGACCGTATTTTTTAAGCAGAACTGTGACATAGCTCAAACCTGCAAGGCACTGTATATACATAGAAATACTCTGCGTTATCGCTTTGATAAAATACAGCTTGAAACTGGTTTAGATATCAACAAGATAGATGAAAAAACTCGGCTATATCTGGCGGTTATAAATCAATAGAAATTCCCGGCAAGCTGTGCAGATGCACAATTACAGCTCTTCACAGCTTTTATATTCTGTTCAACTGTCTAAAGATTATTAGGCAGGATTATCGTAACTTTAGCTCCGAATAAATAATTAACGGAGCCACAGATGATAGAAGTATCCACACTCGGGGCACTGGCAGCACTTATTGTTGCCATTTACCTGATATTAAAACAAGTACCGCCGGCATACGGCATGATAATCGGCGCCTTAGTGGGCGGTCTTATCGGCGGTGTATCACTGACTGAAACGATCACTCTGATGATCGGCGGCGCGCAGGGAATCGTCACTGCAGTACTGCGGATTCTAGCTGCCGGGGTATTAGCCGGTGTGCTGATCGAGTCCGGGGCGGCCACTTCTATCGCAGAAACTATTATCAAAAAAGTAGGTGAAACCAGGGCACTACTGGCTCTTGCTATTGCGACCATGATATTAACCGCTGTTGGTGTCTTTGTTGATGTTGCCGTAATTACTGTTGCTCCTATCGCCTTAGCCATTGCGCGCCGGGCGGATCTGTCCAAAATGGCTATCCTATTAGCCATGGTCGGCGGCGGTAAAGCAGGTAATGTAATGTCGCCTAACCCTAATGCCATCGCTGCTGCCGACGCATTTAATGTGCCTCTTACCTCAGTTATGGCCGCCGGTGTTATTCCGGGTTTATGCGGCATGACTCTGGCTTACTTTATTGCTAAAAAGCTGGTTAATAAGGGCACAAAAGTTCAAGCCCATGAAGTACATGCGGTTGACCATTCCAGTCTGCCGAATTTCGGTCCGGCTATTGTTGCGCCGCTGGTTGCTATTTCACTGCTGGCACTGCGCCCTGTTGCAGATATTAATGTTGATCCTCTTATTGCCCTGCCCCTGGGCGGACTGCTGGGTGCAGTCGTTATGGGCCGTTTTCGAGATGCCAATCGGTTTGCCGTTTTAGGTTTAAGCCGCATGGCTCCGGTTGCAGTTATGCTCCTAGGTACTGGTACCTTAGCCGGTATTATCGCCAACTCCGGTCTGAAATCCGGACTAATCGATATACTCACCGCATCCGGTCTGCCCTCTTACCTTCTAGCGCCAATATCCGGCTCTATGATGGCCTTAGCAACAGCCTCCACTACCGCAGGCACAGCTGTAGCCGCCAGCGTATTCAGTCACACCATTCTTGAATTAGGCGTTCCTGCACTAGCCGGCGCGGCTATGATTCATGCCGGTGCCACCGTACTGGATCATATGCCTCACGGCAGTTTCTTCCACGCCACCGGCGGTGCAGTTCATATGGATATTAAAGAGCGTTTAAAGCTTGTTCCCTATGAATCTGCCGTTGGTCTTATGATTGCAGTGGTTTCAACCCTTATCTTCGGCGTATTCGGTCTATTTGTTTAAAGGAAATCTCATGAAAATTATTATCGCTCCCGACTCATATAAAGAAAGCTTAACAGCAATGCAGACTGCCGCGGCCATTGAAGCAGGTTTTAAACAAGTTATGCCGCAAGCTGAGTTTCATAAATTACCCATGGCCGACGGCGGTGAAGGCACAGTACAGTCACTCGTTGATGCCAGCGGAGGCTGCATTAACAACTGCTCTGTAACTGGTCCGCTTGGTCAGCCCGTTGAAGCATTTTACGGTCTAATGGGTGACGGGCAGACAGCCGTTATTGAAATGGCGGCCGCATCGGGACTGCATTTAGTAACACCGGAGCAGCGTAACCCGTTACTGACCACTACCTACGGGACAGGAGAGCTGATCAAAGCTGCCTTAGATAAAGGGGTAAAGCATATTATTGTCGGTATCGGCGGCAGCGCCACCAATGACGGCGGTATTGGTATGGCTCAAGCTCTGGGCATAAAAATGCTTGATGCGCAGGGTCAGGAGCTTAGCTGCGGCGGCGGAGCTCTGAATAAACTGGCCAGTATTGATATCTCAGGCCTGGATCCGCGCCTGGTACAGGTAACATTAGAAGTTGCCTGTGATGTTAACAACCCGTTATGCGGCCCGAAAGGCGCTTCGCAGGTATTCGGACCGCAAAAAGGGGCGACTCCGGAAATGATCGAACTGCTGGATAAAAATCTGGCACATTACGCTGATATCATTAAAGAACAACTCGGCCGGGATATAAAAAACAAAGCGGGAGCGGGAGCGGCCGGCGGTATGGGAGCGGCACTATTAGGCCTGCTTAATGCAGCGCTGCGCCCGGGTATTGAGATTGTTATGGATGCAGTTAACTTAAAGGAAGTGATTGCTGACGCTGATTTAGTGATTACCGGAGAAGGCCGCATTGACAGCCAGACTATTCACGGCAAAACACCTGTCGGTGTAGCTCGAGCAGCAAAAGAATACGATATCCCGGTTATCGGTATTGCCGGTTCATTATCGAATGACTGTGGTGTCGTCCATGAACATGGTCTTGACAGTGTATTCAGTGTTGTGCCAGGTGCAGTTACTCTTGAGCAGGCTTTTCGCGATGCTGCTGTTAATGTTGAAATGACTGCACGTAATATAGCGGCATTATTAGTAATGAACAAAAAATAATAAGCTGAAAAAGCCTGCATCTCGCAGGCTTTTATTTTTCAACTTAGTTTCACAATCAGCTTTTACTCTGCGGTATTGCCTGCTTTACATACACATCAAAACGATTTTTCTTAGTTTTAATGCTCATGCTCGGTTTTTTGCCATTTAAAAATGGTGCATAGTCCGGGCGTTTAACCACTACGCGATAGCGCGCTGCATTTAACGCCACTTCCAGCAGATCGTCAGCATCAAGATCAGCTCCCACTACCCCCTGGAAAACACGCATCTCTTTTTTAACTAAAGCTGACTTCTTTTTATGCGGAAACATAGGATCCAGATAAACAACATCAGTCTGATGAGATTTAAGGTACTCATAACCCGAGCCGAAATGCAGACGCATGCGCTGCTGCATCCATTCACCGATTTCAAAATTCAGGTATGCCCGCTCTAAACCGTCTGCCAGTAAAGCAGCGGCTACCGGAGAACGTTCAACCATAGAGACATCACAGCCTAACGAAGCTAAAACAAACGCATCGCGGCCAAGTCCGGCAGTCGCATCAATCACCTCAATCTGAACACCGGCTTTCAGGCCGACAGCTTTTGCAATTGCCTGCCCTTTTCCGCCGCCGAATTTACGCCGATGGGCAGCTGTGCCTGAGACAAAATCAACAAAAACCAAGCCTTGCTTAGGATCGTCTTTCTGCTCAAGTGCCAGATACTCAGGTAAAAGATGTAATTGAAAATTATCGCTGCAGGTACTTAAAAACCCCCACTTTTCACGTAATAATTTTGCTTTAGCACTTAACGCTGAGTCGTTACAAATTAAAGGGATATCCATTACAGTTCATCCTCAGACATAGTGTTTGATAATAGTGCCATCATATCTATCGGTACCGGTTTGCCAAGGTGATAACCCTGCGCATAATCCACGCCGATCTCTTTTAATTTCTCAATAATTACTTCATCCTCAACATATTCTGCAATCGTCTTTTTGCCAAACAAATGGCTTAATTCATTAATAGTGCGCACAATACCAAAGTCATGCTCATCATTAGCCATATCTTTTACAAATACACCGTCAATTTTTAAATAATCAACATTTAACTGTTTTAAATAACCAAATGAAGATAAACCAGTACCAAAATCATCCAGCGCTAATTTGCAGCCGAGTTTTTTTAATGCCTGAATAAGTTTTGAGGCATGACTAAAATTGCCGATAGCGCCGGTCTCGGTTATTTCAAAACACAGCTTTTCCAACGGTAATGAACAGTTAATCAGTATTTCCACAAGATCGTCAATAAATTTCGGATCGCCGATCGACTGTCCCGATAAATTAATTGAACACATATTTAATCTAAGTACATGCTCAGGATGATTACGTAACCAGGATAGTGTTTTAGTGATAATAATCATGTCGATTTTATCAGCAAGGTTATAAGTCTCGGCAACGGGAATAAACTTATCGGGCGGCGCTAAGCAGCCGTGCTCATCAATCATACGCGTCAGAATTTCATAATGCAGATAATCATCATCACCATCGACAGGTTTAATTAACTGTGCATACAGACAAAACCGAGCTTCATCGCGCAGCGCGTCCTGCACTTTATTAACCCAGACAACCTCTTCACGACGCAGCTCCTCCTGTTTATCTTCTTCATAGATATGAATACGGTTACGCCCGGACTGCTTAGCGGTATAACAGGCACTGTCCACACAGCTCAATGCATGCACCCCGCCGCGTCCCGAATTAGTTAACTGCGCTAAACCAATGCTGATCCCGAGAGTGAAATGATGCTCATCCCAGATAAAGCAATGCTTACTGACCACGTTGATAATACGCTGCGCAGTTTTTTCAGCTGCCAACAGCTCGGTATGAGGCATGATAACAGCGAATTCATCGCCGCCTAAGCGGGCAACAAGGGAGCTCGCTGAAACATTTTCAGTTAACAAATTCGCGGTCTGCCGTAATACTTCATCGCCGGCCTGGTGTCCGCAGGTATCATTGATAATTTTAAATTTATCCATATCTAGATACATCAGGCTGTAGGGAGTGCTCTGATAAGAGAGCTCTTTTAAGGACTTATCTAATTCACTTTCAAAAAACAGACGGTTTTTAAGGCCGGTCAGATAATCATGCGAAGCACGGTAAGATAATTCTTTAGAAAGCTCGTAACGCTCGGTAATATTCTCACAAACCAGGAAGTACTGATCATGCTCGGCTATTTTTCTAACCCGCTCATTAATCCACACTTTTCTGCCCGCCTTAGTTGAATAAGGAATTTCCCGGGATAAAAGCATACCGCTGCTGTTGCTGCAGTGCTCCAGATACTCTTTAAGATCGTTAATATTTATCAGCTGGGAATAAAGTGTCACGATATTTCGGCCGATCAACTCACCATCCTCATAACCTAATAAGTTACACCCATATTTATTACAGGTTAATATCAGCCCCTGGGCATTCAGCATCAGTAACATTGACGGGCTTTCGTCTAATAATAAGTTTGAACGTTTATTAGCTTTCCTGACCTCTTCTTCAACACTTTTTATTTCACTGATATCACGAGCTTCAACGACAATTGCAGATATCTCATTATTATACTGCGGATTTCTCAGCGCCTGGACTGCTATGTCGAAGGAATATTTTTTTTCTGTCTTATCAGCAAGGGAACATTCAAAACGAGTCTCACTGCCGGTGCGCGCAATACCCATTCCTGATTTCAGCTTCTTCTGGCTGTCGCCATCACCTTTCCACCAGGGAGTCTCCCAAAGCGCAGTATCCTTAACTTGAGACAGCTCCTTATCAATAAAAGTTAAAGCCGTCTGATTGACTTTTTTAACATTGCCCAGCAGATCCAGAATAAAAACGTAATCACAGGAGACATTAAAAAGATGATCAATACGCTTATTTCTCTCCGTCAGTACCGCTTCCTGGCGCTTCAGCTGCAGTATTTTCCACCACTGCAGCAGAGAAAAAAGAATAACTAATAAACTAATCACAAGTGCAAAGATAAATGTACCGGTAACAGGCCGCAGATCAACCGGCTCATTTAATATTACACTGGCGCTGGGTATATCGGTTTTTTTAATATTCCAGCGGAGCATCTCCTGGTACTGAAACAGGTACTGCTCGGTAACATTAACTTCGACGGGTAATGCCTCAATGGGCACCCCCTGCAGCAGTTCTAATACTTTCGCCGCCGCCGATTTTCCCTGATTAAAGCCGCTGATCACCAGTCCGCCTAAAACACCAAGCTGCAGATCGTGTTTCTTAACCACAAACAACGGCGCTTTTGATACGCCGACAATCGACTTCAGGATGCGCCCGCGGTTTACAAACTGCCCGTTATGGTCTCTGGAAAAGTCATCAAAGATTAAAACGGAATTTTCCGGCAGCCTACTGATTTTCTGTTTCAGTGAAACTTCGGTTTCGTCGTTAAAAGTAATAACATTCTGAGTCAGCTGCGGAGAAAATTTATCAATTTTCTTGTTAATGATTTTGCTTTCACGCGAGTTACCCGTCACGATATAAACAGAATGTGTTTCTGGAAACAGGGATAAAGACAGTAAAACAGTACCAAGGATATTTTCAGATTCAATAACACCGGATATTTTATGAGTGAAATTAAGCAGCGATTTTTTATTACGTTTAATGCCGGTAAATATAATGGGAGCATTTGCAAATAAGCGGTCCGCGTAGCGCTGCACCAGCTTCAGGGCATTATCGCCGCTGACAATAACCGCATCAAAGTCCCGTGAAGCAAATTTTCGCGAAAAGTAATCAACAGACAGCGCCAGCTCCTGCTCATTAAGCACTTGATAGCTGTCTAAATAAGAAACATACAGGGAGATATTTTCATCTTCAAACTGTGCTTCTATACCGTCCTGAATATCACGAGTCCATTGGTTACCCTGATAGCCGGAGTGTAAAACCAGTACTTCTGAGGAGGCCGCAGAGAGGCCCGCTGAACAAGTCAGTAAAAAACAGAATAATAATGCAGCTCTGATATAACGGGAATAAAAGAAATTAAACAAATCAGATTCATCCATGAAGTAGCCTAATACTCTCTCCAGTATAATGTTTTTTTGATAAACAGACAGACTGACAACTTGAAAATGCGGATAAAAAACATAGCTTTGCTGCCGGGATCTGCTGCGGCGCTCATCGTAATGATATAAAAAAGCCAGTCGGATGACTGGCTTTCTGGTGAAACAGTGTTTCTTATAAAGGCGTTATGATATATAACAGATCGCCGCTGGATACCTGCTGCCCGTTAGCGTTAATAATACGCTCCACACGGAACTTAGTATCAGCATCGTAAAGAACGGCATCCTGACGGTTAAAGCCGGCTAATGTCACTGGTGAGAACATTTTCATTGCCTCCATCAGACCAAGCGTCTGTTCAACTGTAACAATATCACCTTCAAGAACGAAGTCAGGCTCTGCCGGTGAAGAAGCACGATAGAAGATGCCGGCACTCTGCGCCAGTACTTTTAACTCGTTGCTGCCGTCAACCTGGATAGACACATCACTGCCGCCAGATGAAGCAGAAGCTTCCATTTCATCAATCATCACCTGCTGATCCAGCTCCGCCATAAATTTAGGCAGGTAAGTGGTATCATAAACACCGTTTAAGAAGGTTTCATCTTTTAAGATACGCTGCAGCAGAGGAATGTTAGTCGCAATGCCTTTAATAGAAACATTATCTAAGAATTCCAGCAGTTTCTTAACTGTATCATTACGATCTTCACCATGACAGATAAACTGTGCAATCAGACTGTCATAATAAGGAGAAACTTCTTTGCCTTGTGCAGCCATAGAGATAACTTCAACATTATCCTGCTCAGGAATCTTACATTCAACCAATTTACCCGGATGAGGTACTAACTGCATAATGCCGTTACCGTCAATCGCGGCTTTCTCTGCCGTGACACGTACTTCAATTGCGTAACCTTTTTTCTGCGGTTTCAGATCGGCAATACTTTTACCCGATGCAATATCATACTGTGCACTTACAATATCAATGCACGATGTTGCTTCTGTAACCGGATGCTCTACCTGCAGACGAGTATTCATCTCCATAAAGTAGATAGCATCTGCATCTAGATCATAAATAAACTCAACTGTACCGGCGCCCATATAATCAACAGCATCAGCTAATGCGGCGGTATGCTGAAGCGCTAACGCTTCAAGTTTAGCCGGTAGCATGGTTGATGCAGACTCTTCAACAACTTTCTGGTTGTTACGCTGTACAGAACAGTCACGAATACCCAGCACTTTAGTATTGCAGTGTTTATCACGTAACAGCTGCACTTCGATATGACGCAGTGAAGTAATGTATTTCTCCAGGTACAGATCACCATTACCAAAAGCGTTACGTGCTTCAGCTGAAACCTGATTAAAGCCGGCAAACATATCTTCAGCTTTTTCGATAACTAAGATACCTTTACCGCCGCCGCCGTTAACAGCTTTAAGCAGTACAGGGTAACCGATAGTGTTAGCGATATCTAACGCCTGCTCAGCACCGGTTAAGATACCGTGACTTCCCGGAACAACCGGCACGCCGTTATCCTGGGCAGTTTTAATTGCATTAGATTTATTACCCATGGTCAGCATACTGTTCATGCTTGGGCCGACAAAATTAATATCATGGCTGACACATAAGTCAGCAAAGTGCGGACTTTCAGATAAGAAACCGATACCCGGGTGAAGTGCATCAACTTCTTCATACTCAGCAACTTTCAGTACCGAACCGGCATTCAGGTAACTTTCATCAGAAGTATTACCACCTAAACATACCAGCTTGTCACCTTTACCCAGCATATCTGCAGGTACCGATGTCATATCCGGATCCGAAGCCACTAAGACAACGTTAATATCATTATCCTGCGCTTTACGGATTAGTTTAACCGCAGTACAGCCGCGCGCATGAACCAGCACTTTTTTCACCGGTGTCATTAATTCACGAGGATCTGCTTTTGAGAAAGCATCACCGCCGATACCGCAGACAGGAACAAAGCCCGTTAGTGCACGCTGAATAGTCTCTTCAACAGTAATCACCGGCATCGGCATGTTTTCATCAATATCACGCAGTTTATCGTTAAGGTCATCGGAGAACGGGTTGATCACCAGACCGTCCATTGCACCGGAAACGCGTGACAGATAATTTGATAATGTTGATGTTGACGGCAGGTAAGCAGGAACAACCATTTGACCGGCAAACGGCATATTAGTACCAGACAAGTAATAAGTCTGCACCATAGGGTGAGTTACAAAACTCGCCTGTGCACCACCGGTACAGTCGCCGTAACCGAACATAATAACCGGCAGGTCATTATCACGAATGAAACGGGTAATACGGTCATTTACTACAGCCATTGAGAACAGTGCAGCCGCACCTTCTTTAGTCTGCATACCGCCGGAACTGATGAACGCCACAACGGGCAGATGTTTTTCAGCACATTCAACCAGCAATGCACAGAATTTCTCTGCACTTGCCATATCAAAGGCACCCGCCTGGAATGACAGGTTAGAAACCGCTACACCAACTTCCTGTGTTTCACCACTTTCTAATTTAAAACCACCGATACCGGTCACTAAACCACAAGGTTTAATCTTTTTATCCAGCGCATCTTCAACTGATAAACGGAAACCCGGGAATTCAAGCAGGTTAGCAGTCATCAGATCAGCTTTAGATTCTTTAAAGTCAGTAAAGAATTTAGCTAAAATAGCTTCATAAGAGTTGTTCTTTTTGTTCTTTTCTGCACGTAAAACAGCTTGAATCAGCAGATCCTGATAACCCATAGTCAAACGGTTCCAGAAATCTTTACGACGACCGATACGTACCGGGTTAATAGCACCGTTATATTGAGATGCATCTTCACGGCTGCTGTAATAAGCAGGTAATATTTTTTCGAACAGGTAAGTTAAAATAACAAATAAACTTGAGTTCATCTGCGGCGCACCAATACTCTTCCACTCTTCAACTTTTGCTAAAATCTCACCGCGTTCACTTTGGTCGGTGAAATAATGCAGCCATGCATTGAAGGTTGCTTTCAACTGTTCGTAATCATCATCACTTACTTTGCTTAAAGCACCTTTTAATGAACTGCGTACTAATGAAGAAACAGATTCACGCGATAACTCTTTGGTTGCCATCGCTTCTTTAGCGATAGAAGCAAGGTTGCCCATTGTATTGTCATATAAAGCATTAAATACCAGCATATGACGACAATGCACAATAAAGCACTCGCGTGTTTCTTTATGCGTCACAACATCAATCGTTGTTAAATCTGACAATTCAGGCCATGAATCAGTAACCGGCACATTTACTTCATCTTCAAGATGCGCAATTAATGCACGGAAGTTATTTTCAGCACTGCTTTTCCAGCGGTTATATAAAGACCAGGTTAAGTTGATCAGTAACGCGCTGCGTGCATTATCATAATTTTCCTGAGGCTCACCTAAAATCAGCTTGGTAAACATATTACGCTCAAGACTTTTATCTTCACGTTTTGCTAAGAATGATTTCCAGTTTTTATTAAGCGTATCGTCATAAATCAGCTTGTCAGGATTATTTAACCAGCTTACAAATACTTGTCTACGATCCGCTTCAACACGTGCTTTAAGATCACCCTCAGGTGTCGTCAGTTTTGATAAACGGCCGTATTCACCTTTCTGGATCGCTTTAATGCGAGAACGTAAAGTAAGGTAGCGCATGTAACGATAGGTGGTACCAAATGCATTATTATGCACGGTAGGGTTTTTCGCGATCAGGTGCGCATTTTCAGATGCATTTTCAACAGCAACCAGCTTGCTTGACGGCTCTAAATAACGCGCCAGACTGCGGTTGTAGTGCTCTAAAATATCCGGGTATTTACGCACAAAATCAACCGAAGTCGACTCGATAGATAAAATACTTGAGATAACCGCTTTCTGCAGATTATGCTGACGTTCATCCTGATCCACAGGAGAGTAATCAACGATACCGTCAATACAGCCCATTTCGTATAACTCTTCTGGAGAGACACCAACAGACTGCGCACATTCCTGCCACGACAGGTTATATTTACGCGCAATGCTCTGCAGTCCTTTCGGCTGGATAGTATTAAAAATACCATCACGAACAGAAAGCAGAATATTTGCAGTTGCCAGCGGAATAGCACCGCCTGAGTAACCGACACCAACAACAATACCAACTGTAGGTACATCTACATTGGCACTTTCAGTGATCATTTGTGAAATACTGTGCGCCTGATTCTGACTGTTTGCTTCTTCGCCGGCGTCAGCTCCAGGAGTATCGATAAGATATACGATAGGCAGCGACAGATCGGCAAATTTACGGATAGCTTTGCTCGCGGCTAAATGGTGTTCAGGCATCCATGCGCCGTTATTTGAACTACGCTCTTGAGCAATGATGCCGATACGACGGGTATATCCGCCAAAATCCAGTTCCATTTCCGCGCTGTAAAACGCGCCGTTTAACTGTTCAGTGACAACTTTACCGTTAAAGCCTGAGATAATGCTTTTCGCCCCTGGACGTTTATTATCTTCAGCTGGCTGCACTGTACGTGCAATATAAGCATCAACATCTAACTTTTGGATCGTAGTCAGGTTTGCTTGAATACGTTCACGATCAATCAAGCCTTCTAAACGATCAGTATTTGATGGTAATGAATTATCCGGAAATAGTGAGAAGTCTTTTGCGATATGCTCAGCATGAAGAAATAATGGATCAGCAATATTATTTGCTTCAAATTGAGAAGAAGGTTTCCCTGGCATACAATACCCTTACAAAATAGTGATAGAAAAAATATTTGATAAAACGCGCTAATTTACAACTTATTAACCTATGATTCCACTATTGATTTTAATATCCAAGGAAAACACCCGCTAATAACTCACGTTCTGTGAGCTCTAAACGTATTATCAAATCTATAAATAGAAAAAACTCCGCTGTTTTCAAATGAGTAGCAGAGTCTCTAAAACAAGCAAACTAACTTTAATTAAGTTATTTTTTATGCCGTGTAATTATCCGGCAGTTCAATCTGCGCGACACCCGTTGCAGCGGCGGCTCGAGCAACGGCTCCGGCAACATGTTTAAGCAGACGAGGATCCATAGGTTTAGGAATAATATACCCCTTACCAAAAGTTAAAGACTCAACGCCGCTTGCCTTAAGTACAGATTCCGGTACCGGCAGCTTAGCAATTTCACGTATCGCATGAACAGCAGCCACTTTCATGGCATCATTTATTTCAGTTGCGCGCACATCTAATGCGCCGCGGAAAATAAACGGGAAACAAAGTACATTGTTAACCTGGTTAGGATAATCACTGCGCCCGGTAGCAATAATCAGATCATCACGCACAGAGTGCGCAGCTTCAGGTTTAATTTCCGGATCTGGATTTGAACAGGCAAAAATAATCGGGTTCGGCGCCATTAGTTTTACATCTTGTGCAGATAAAACATCCGGGCCGGATACACCAACAAATACATCCGCACCAGTGATCACATCCTGCAGGGTACGCTGGTCGGTATTATTGGCAAAACATCTCTTATATTCGTTGATATCATCGCGGCGGGTATGAATAACACCTTTACGATCCAGCATATAAATCTTTTCACGTAATGCACCGCATTTAATCAGCAGCTCCATACATGCAATGGCAGCCGCGCCTGCGCCCATACAGACAATTTTAGCCTGTTCGATTTTTTTACCCTGGATATCCAGCGCATTAATCATGCCGGCAGCGGTTACAATAGCTGTACCGTGTTGATCATCATGGAAGACTGGAATACTGCAGCGTTGTTTTAATGCCTTTTCAATCTCAAAACACTCGGGCGCTTTGATATCTTCAAGATTAATACCGCCGAATGTATCGGCAATATTAGCAACGGTATTAACAAATTCATCGGCAGTACGATGCTTTACTTCAATATCAATAGAATCAAGACCGGCAAAACGTTTGAATAATAACGCTTTACCTTCCATGACCGGTTTAGAAGCCAGAGGACCTAAATTTCCCAGTCCCAAAACTGCACTGCCGTTAGTGATAACAGCAACCAGATTACCTTTACCTGTGTATTTATAAACATCATCAGGATTAGATGCTATTTCACGCACCGGCTCAGCAACTCCCGGACTGTAAGCCAGAGACAGATCATGTGCAGTTTCAGCTGAAGTGGTAATTTCAACACTAATTTTACCCGGCTTGGGAAAAGCGTGATAATCAAGTGCTTGTTGGCGTAAATCTGACATATCTAAATTCCATTGATATAAAAAGCGGCATAGAGTTATTTTCCTAACCCCGAAATAAAGTGTGATGATAGTCAAATTTTTCTCTGGTTGACAGCCTTAATTAATATTCAGGGTAATATTTGCGCAGGGTGGTAGAGGATTAATCCGGGCAGCTGGCGGTTGAAAGTTAACTTTCCGGTTAACAATAATTTGTTATGCAGTAGAAAATTAACGTTATGCTCCTTAAACATCTTTAAAGACTTTGTTGTAATCCTAACGGAGAGCTTTCTGTCTAACTTAAAACGAAGACCATTTTTATCTTCACTTAACTCAGTCACGGTACCTTTGATATAAACATAACCTTTATCAGCTTTGCTTAAAGCAGCTGCGGACAACGGCTTAACCCCCGACCAAAGCTGTCTCTTATACATAAATCCTCACTAAGTAATTAGTGGGGATTTTTTTTGAACTAAATCTTCAAGTTATGATCTGATCTTCAAGAATAATTGGAGGTTAACTATGATTGATAAACATTTAGATTGGGCAAATAAACAATTTGGAGAAACAGACTTAGGTGATCCAAGACGAACCGCTCGTCTGGTAAAATTAGCTTCAACTTTAGCAAATGAACCTGGAAAACCACTTGTGAATATCACTCAGTCCCCCGCTGATATGGAAGGCGCATACCGCTTTATTCGAAATGAACATATCGATGCATCT
>NZ_AUAM01000049.1 GCF_000428725.1 Psychromonas aquimarina ATCC BAA-1526 | reverse complement strand
ACCCGAGTTAGCTTTACATCAGCTATTTGCATTATAGATATGCAGATCCGCGGATATGCACTCTCAGGTAACGGCACAATTCCGAAAAAATTACAGCTTATGCGCGAAGATGTTAAGCATTTTATCTTGCCTAAAAAAAGAAAACACCGAACGTTTCCACGTTCAGTGCTTTATATACCATCAAGGTACCCGTTAAGATATAAGCCTAAAATTGCTTAACCGAACGGCATTGCTTATGAAGACTGGCGTTTACCCAATGCGAAAGAACTGCACACTGTTTTAGACTACAGCCGTTCACCGGATACCAGCAGCAGTGCAGCTGTGGATCCGCTGTTTAATGCAACCTCGTTTGTTAATGAAGAAGGAGTAACCGACTGGGGGTATTACTGGACTTCAACTACACATGTTGATAATAACGGTGAAGGGCGCAGTGCCGCTTACGTTTCATTCGGACGTGCGCTGGGTTATATGAACAGCACGGTTATGGATGTTCATGGAGCAGGAGCACAGCGCAGTAACAGCAAGTCTAATGTTGCCGATGAGCCAGGTGCGCAAACCGTTAGCGGAGTTAATGGAATCTTTTATAGCAAGGGACCGCAGGGAGATATTTTACGCCTGGATAATAAAGTAAGGTGTGTACGTAATATCACGATATAGGTGAAACGTGACAGTAAAAACTGCTTTTTTGATCTAACAGCAGAGCGTCGATTATATTAGCGGCGCTCTGCTGAATTGCATCAGTTGCGGCTTTTCTTATCTGCACTCACGGCACTGACCAGAGCCGCGGCAGATGACAGCAGCATTACCAGTACCACGGGCAGCATTTTTCCGGAGCTGATAACCGCTGCAAATGCACTGACTGCCGCTCCGACTGCATACTGCATTGCACCCAGTACGGCAGATGCAGAGCCGGCATTAAAAGCATAGTACTTAAGAAAACAGGCACTGGCATTGGCCATAATGCCGCCGTTGGCCGCAATGCTGATCACAAAACCTGCCACCGCAAAATACAGCAGATCCGGGGCAATAAAAACTGAGGCTATTAAAATCAGTCCGCCGCCGACCTGCAGCAGTAGAAAACATTTCAGCAGCGTCGCGGGTTCATACCAGCGCAGCAGCAGAGTATTAAGGCGGTTAATGATTACCAGGCCGCAGATATTAGCGATAAACAGCATTGAGAAATGCGCAGCGCTTACCCCGAATATTTCCATATAAATCATTGAAGCATTGGTTAAAAAGGTCATCATAACCGAATAGGCAAAAGCTTGAGCGAACATAAAACCCAGGGCATTTTTTTGTCTGAAAACCGAACGTAAACCAGAACTCTTAGAGTCGGGTTGAGTTGTACTGAGTGTTTTTTTGGTCCGTTCTGAGAGTGTTGGAATAAACAACATTACCAGAGCAATTACAATCACGGCAATGACAGCCAGAAAATAGAAGATCCACTGCCAGCCGGACATGGAGAGGATCAATGTACCCACGGTTGGTGCGATGGAGGGGGCAATCATCATAATCAGTGCAATCAATGAAAAAAGCTTAGCGGATTCTTTTCCGCTGCTGATATCACGAATGATTGCAGGAACGCCGACTACCGCCATACCGCCGCCTGCCGCTTGGATAAAGCGCCACAGCCAGAGAGTTTCGATTGAACTGCTGGTGGTCAGCAGAACACTGCCGGCCGCAAAAATAAGCAGGCCGAGCATCATAACAAAACGCCGTCCTCTGCGGTCCGATAAAGGGCCGCCGATCAGCTGCCCGACGGCCATGCCCAGTATGTATAAGCTGACGGTAACGGATACCATTGAGATATCAACCTGCATCGCAGCTGCCATGCTCGGCATAGCGGGCAGGTAACTGTCGATAGCAAAGGGGGAGATGGCAAAAACCGCTGCTAAAGTGAGGATCAAGGTTTTAGAAATAGTCTTAGCCGCTAAAGTGCTGTCTGCTTCATTTGTTGTTTTTATTGTAATTTCTTCTGTTATGGATTGTGTTGTCATTAATACCTCTTATTTATCTTTCCAGAAAGATATTATATGGACTTTACCTTTCTGGCAAGATATATTGTCAATATAATTTTTCGCAGGAAGCTCACATTGAATAACAGTATTAAGCAGATTCTTGAAGCGGGGGCGCTGAACTGGCCTGAATGTGCTTCATCTACCTCTCCAGCCTTATTGCGGCTGCTGAGAGTCAGCGATATTTTTCAAAATAGCGCTCAAAAGCATGTCGAAAATTATAATCTGCAGAGAGCTGACTTCGGGGTGCTGTGTACTTTACGGCGCAGTCCTGCTCCTCACTGTCTCTCTCCGACCGCACTGTATCAGTCGATGCTGTTCAGTTCCGGCGGGCTGACTAAAGTGCTGGGGCGCTTAAGCCGGATCGATCTGATAGAACGCCTGGATAATCCAGAAGATAAACGCAGTAAATTAGTGCAGTTGACAACGCAGGGGAAAACACTGGTGGAGAGAATGCTGCCGGAACTGCACCTGCATGAACAGCGTATATTAGAAGTATTAAATAAAGATGAGCAGCAGCAGTTAAATTCATTATTAGAACGTATTCTGCTGCCGTATGAATAATCCGCGTTAAACTTTAAATTGGCCGATAAGTTCCTGCAGCTCTTCAGACATTGCAACTAACTGATTTGCTGACTGTAAAAAGTCACCTGCAATTTCCGTGGTATTTTCAACAGAACTGCTGATACTGTTAAGATTCTGGTCTATTTCATCGGCAACAGCGGTCTGCAGTTCAGCCGCTGAGGCGACCTGGTTGTTCATATCTGAAATTATTTGAATACTGCTCCGCATGGTGCTGATGCTTTGACCGGCTTGAGAAGCCTGCTCAACACCCTGCAGGGTTTTATTTTTACTTAGCGTCATTGCATCAACGGCTCTGGTGGTCGCGTTCTGCAGCTCTTCAATTTTTGACTTGCTTTCTAAAGTTGACTGCTGTGTTCGTGCCGCTAAGGTTCTAACCTCATCAGCAACAACTGCAAAACCGCGTCCCTGCTCTCCAGCTCTGGCCGCTTCAATTGCCGCGTTTAACGCCAGCAGGTTAGTCTGCTCGGCAATACTTTCTATCACTTCCAGTACAGTGCCGATCTCCTGGCTGTCGCTTGCTAATCGTGACATTGCCTGGTTGACCTGTTCAACATTTTCATTTAATTCCTCAATTACCTGGATGGTCTGCTGAACAACATTAGAGCCTGATTCAGCGTCAACATTCGCCTGCCGGGCCGCTGTAGAGGCTTGTTCAATATTCTGAGCCACATTTCTGGAATTCTCCGACATCTGCGTCATTGAAGTTACCAGCTGCTGCAGCTGATTTTTTTCCGAATCAATGCTCTGGGAAGAGCGTGCTGATAATTTATCTACGTCGGCCGCCGCACCTTGTAAACTGGAAGCTACCTGTTTAGTTTTTATTACTATATGATGAATTTTTTCAATAAACAGATCAAATGAATCAGCTAACAGACCGATTTCATCTTTACTGGTTAAATTGAGACGCTGCGTCAGATTGCCTTCACCCTGCGCAATATCCTGAAGTGCGACGGACACATGTTTTAACGGGGTGGTAATAGTATGAATTAAAATTACGGCGCCGACAAAACAGATAATAATCGCTAGTACTAATACAACAACAATGGCATTTTTAGACAGGCTGATCTGCTCTTCAAAATCAGATGATGTGCTTTGAATGTTGGTATTTGCGGCCAGTACTTCGGCACTTAACTTATTAATATTCTCTAAATCAGCTGAAAGCTGGTTAATACCTTTAACCTGGCGGTTAATGCTGCTGGTAAAATCACTCATTTTTGTGACAACTTTACTGACACTAAGCAGGGCTTCACGACGCATTATCTCTTCAATATCACCAACAGCATCGGTGACATCTTCTATGGTATCTTTGCCAAGTCCCTCGGGGATCTCTTCGGCAACTTCGCTGACTTCTTCGCTTAACTCATTTAAAGTTGTCGAAACTTGTTTTATTTTTCTCTCCAGTACTTTGATGTTCATATTAGTATTATTAATATTATCAACTAACTGGAGCATTTGAGATGAAATATCAGACAAGTTTTTATTGGCATTAACAATTTCGCTTTCAGATTTTTGTGAGTTCTGCACACCTGTTACTGATTTGCTCACAATCTCAGAAAAGCCGCCGGTCAGGTTATTAAAAGAGTATACGGTTAAAATCAACACCGCTGCTAATAACAGGCAGATAGTTATGCCGCCGCCGAGTAACTTGATACGGATAGTCAAAATAACCTCCTTACAATATTAATACCTGTCTGAATAAGCCTCTGATCTTGTATGCGCCGGCTTATTTACCTGATTCTTTTTCATACATGCCGACCGCTTTATTCATCTCTTTTAACAGCGGCAAATTGGTTTCAGCTAATTCAGTTATCTTATCGGCACTTATTTTTGTGGTTTTGTAATCCGCTGCGGAGGCCACAATAGGTTTGAAATTTACCCATAAGCCGTTAACAACATCCAGCTGCTCTCTAATATGCTGCGGTTTGGTGCCCGGTAAGCCTAAATTGTCATCACCGTCTTTTAGCCCTTTTAAGGTGTTTTCAAATAAAGAGTAAGTTTCCAGAAGGCTTAGTTTGTTGTCTTCAACATTATGACCATAGGCTACTAATAGAAATTCTTTACTCATTTTCTGGGTTAACATGCGCTGTTTGCCTGCAAGGTTGATGGTAGCCGCTAGACCCGGAGCTGCTTTAAGTCCGCCTTTTTTTGCATCTTTTTCATAAAGTCCCACCGCTTTATTCATCTGCTTGAGCAGCGGCAGATTATTCAGGGCAATCAGTGCAACTTGTTCTTTATTAGCGCTGTCAGCATCGATAATATCTTTTACTATAGGATAAAAACCCGCCCAGATTTTATCTATTTTATCGAGCTGGCGTAAAATGCGGCTGCTGCTGGTTGGCGGTAAACGTAGTTCACTGCTTCCGTCTCGTAATCCCTTCAGGGTCTTATCAAATAAAGTGGATGTGTTTTCAAGATTAACAAGATTGGCTGCTTTATTTTCATTCAATGCAATTAATAAAATTTCTTTGGACATTTTCTGAGTCAGCATGCGCTGTTTTCCGGAAAGATTAAGAACAACGCCGTATTCGGCGGATGTCGGTCCCTCAGCCGCATAGGCGCTTGTTACGGCAGGCAGTGAAAACAGTAAAAAACAAATAATCATGACCGGGTTTGTTAAAAGTATTTTAGTATTGGCGATATGCATTTATTCTCTCCTAAAACAAAATGTTATGAATAGATTAAACATTTGATAAAGATTAGTTGAGGGGGAACTAAGATTCATGGTCACCCTGGTTTTTATATCAAATATGTTGCAGTGGTCACGCCGGATTAAAGTAAACAGGTGTGTCTGTTGTAATTTTTCTTAGAAGATTTTGACGTTTTAATAATCCATGTGCCTATACTCAATATTAATGGACGCATGTGGTGACAGGAAATTGCGATGAAATATCTAGTGTTTATATTATTAATGATCTCTGCAGTGAGCAGTGCGCAGCCGCTGGCATTGTGTGTTGAGAAAGTGGATTATCCGCCGTTTATGGAGCTGGACCAGCAGAACGGGGTATTTTATCAGTTTATCAAGTTAATGAATGAACAAAGTGATCTGCATATTAAACTGGTCAGCCGTCCCTGGAAACGCTGTTTAAGAGAAGTAGAATTAGGGATATTCGATGGTGCCTTTGCAGTTATTTATACTGCGAAACGGGACCAGATGTTTGCTTATCCAAAAACTGCAGACGGACTCCTGGATAACTCTAAAGCTTTATGGAAGGTTAATTATCCGGTTTTTGTACATAAAGAGAGTACTCTGCAGTGGAATGGTGTTCAATTTAATCAGTCTGAAATACAGGTTGCTTCACCATTGGGTTATGTGGTGTCCGAACGGCTTGCTTTGATGCCCTCATTAATTGCATTAAATATGGAAGCCGTTAAAGGCCTGCAGTTAGTGGCGCGGCAGCGTTTAGATGCCTATGTAGTGGAGGACTCTATCGGAAAAAAAATTATTCAGCGCCATGGTTTGAATTCTGCGTTAACCACACTGGAGAAGCCGTTTCTGGTTAAAGACTGGTACATTGTATTATCTAAAGAGTTTGTACATAAACATCCGACTGCAGCCGGGCAGTTCTGGGAGTTATTAGCAGACGTGCGCAGGGAGCACGGGCAACGCTTATATCAGTTTTATATGAGTGAGGATTCTGAACCTTAGGTCGTTTAACGTTTTTTATCCTGATGTTAAGCACAAAAGGGTATTTGTGCTTAACATCATTTGTTATACCAATTCCATTAATTAGGTGGTCTATTTAGGCGTAGGAAAAATTAATGAAAGCAAGGCATTGATTGCAGTAACTAGTTGTTCTAATTACAAAATCAATAACGAAGTTAGCATTCATTTTAACCAGCATAAATGAATAAAAAATTAGTGGATTTGGTATTAATACAGTTCACTATATTCTTCAATAAAGGGTTTATTTCTTAACTGCAGAAATGCTAAGAATTGTTTTGCTGTATGGGTAATTACCTGTTCAGGAGGCATTCCTACTTTATCCAGCAGATCACTGACTAATTCTAACCGGCCTATCTGCTGGCAGAAATGTGCGTCTGTTCCCGTGGTTATATAAGCGCCGACATCCCGTGCAATACAGGCAATTTCAAAACAGCGGCTGGCGCTGCCGATACGGCTTGCGCCTTTAAGTGAACTGTTGTTAATTTCAATAGCGACATTAAATTCTTTGGCGCATTCAATCACAGCGCGGTAATCGAAGTCAAAGTTAGGATTGCCCAGGTGTCCAAGCGCATCAATACGTCCGCCTTTAATGACGTTAATCAGCGCCTGTGTATGTGCCGCTTTATCATCCGGGCCGAATACTGGTTCATGCAGGCTGGCAATGACCCAGTCAAGATGAGAATCAGTTTCTAAGGGGATGTCTATTTCACCCTTAATATTTAAAATATTCGTTTCAACGCCGCGGATCACTGCCACATCATTAAGAAATCTCGGCAGTATTTTCTGGTTAGCAAAAAACCAGTAATGAGGAGCACCGGGCATAGACTGTGAGTGATCGGTAGTGCAGAACATCAGCAGGCCGTTTTCTTTAGCCGCATGAGCATTTTCCAGCAGGGTGCTGTAGGCATGGCCGCTGGCATAGGTATGAGTGTGGGTATCTACGTCAAATTTCATAAAACCTCGTGTAATAATTAATTGAAAACCCGGAGAGTCTGGTGAATGTAAAAATCTTCTTCTAAGTGACAGCTCGAAATCCATATTGTGTAAAATGCTCTGCCTCGAACTGTGATTATGGTTTTGCCGTTAGTCTGTATTTTTATTTCGAGGCAGTGACGGCTGTGTTTAGAACATCCGGAAGATAATTTACTTTATACTGTGTTAATTGATTTTGAAATAGAGCAGGCATAACTTTTAGCATTTGTATTGTATAAAGTGCTTCCTGCAGGCAGAAAAATGAGCTGATAATTAAAACCCCGGAGAAATATACAGCCGGGGTTTATGATTTATGCATATTCAAGCTTACTGACTCCAGTTTACTCGTCCTGCAGGGCTGCGTGGGCCGCCGCAAGCCGCGCAATGGGGACCCGGTATGGGGAGCAGGATACATAATCAAGTCCTATGCGGTGACAGAATGCAACGCTTGAGGGCTCGCCGCCATGCTCTCCGCAGATACCAACCTTTAAGCCGGGTATTGTCTGACGTCCCTTATCCGCGGCAATTTTAACCAGTTGACCAACTCCTTCCTGGTCCAGCTTAACAAAGGGATCATCTGCAAATATGCCGCTGTCGATATAAGAGGGCAGAAAGCCGCCGGCATCATCTCGAGATAAGCCGTAGGTGGTCTGGGTCAGATCATTGGTTCCGAATGAAAAGAAGTCGGCCTGCATTGCAATCTGATCAGCCATTAATGCCGCCCGCGGCAGTTCAATCATGGTGCCTATCTGGTAATTAACTGTCACTGCGTAGTCGGCGAGCACCTGTTCAACAACGCGGACTGCATTTTTACGCAGAACCTTTAATTCGCTAACATGAGCAACCAGTGGGATCATAATCTCCGGCGCAATTTCATAACCTTCATTTTTAACCAGCTCACATGCAGCTTCCATAATAGCGCGGACCTGCATATCGTAGACTTCGGGATAGGTAATGCCCAGCCGGCAGCCGCGATGCCCAAGCATTGGATTGAACTCATGCAGTTCTTCGACACGCTCTTTTACTTTTGAAAAGGCAATTCCAGCAGCATGTGCGAGATCGGCAATATCATTATCACTCTGCGGTAAAAATTCGTGCAGCGGCGGATCCAGCAGACGAATGGTAACCGGCAGTCCTTTCATCTCACGGAACAGGCCGATAAAATCACCTTTCTGCATCGGCATTATTTTCTGTAGCGCTTTCTGACGGCCGGCGAGGTCCGCAGACAGGATCATTTCACGTACAGCCTGAATCCGATCCCCTTCAAAGAACATATGTTCGGTGCGGCAGAGTCCGATACCCTCGGCACCAAACTCTCTGGAAACTCTGGCATCATGGGGAGTATCTGCATTGCTTCTTACTTTCATAATGCGGTACTTATCGGCCCAGTTCATCAGCGTGCCGAAGTCTCCGCTGACCGATGCCTGTACTTTAGGCATATCCCCGAGCATGACTTCACCGGCGCTGCCGTCAAGCGTAATGATATCGCCGCGTCTAATGGTATGTCCGGATTTTGTAATAAGTAACTGTTTTTCGTAATCTATTTTCAGATCACTGCAGCCGGCAACGCAGCATTTTCCCATACCGCGGGCAACAACAGCCGCATGTGAGGTCATGCCTCCGCGGGCGGTAAGAATTCCCTGGGCCGCATTCATACCATGGATGTCGTCGGGACTGGTTTCAACCCTAACTAAGATAACCCTGTGTTTCAGACGGTTCATCTCTTCTGCTTCATCGGCATTAAATACTACCTTACCGCTGCAGGCACCAGGTGAGGCCGGAAGGCCTTTAGCGATAATATTTTTTTCAGCCGCAGGATCGATAGAAGGGTGCAGCAGCTGCTCGAGCTGTTCAGGCTTAACCCGCAGTACAGCTTCGCGCTCACTGATCAGATTATCAGACACCATTTCCACTGCAATTCTAATAGCCGCATGAGCGGTTCTTTTACCAGTACGAGTCTGGAGCATATACAGCTTACCGTTTTCTATAGTGAACTCGATATCCTGCATCTCTCGATAATGATTTTCCAGCGTATTGCGGATCTCCACTAACTGCCGGTAACACCCGGGTAAGACATCTTCCATTGCCGGCAGATCGTCGTCTTTATATTTGGCCTTATTAAGAGGCTGCGGTGTGCGGATCCCGGCAACTACATCCTCACCCTGAGCATTGACCAGGTATTCCCCGAAAAAATAATTCTCCCCCGTAGAGGGATCGCGGGTAAATGCAACGCCGGTAGCGCAGTCATTACCCATATTTCCGAATACCATCGCCTGTACATTAACTGCAGTTCCCCAATGGGAAGGGATATTGTTTAAACGTCGATAGGTTACCGCGCGCTGATTCATCCATGAGCCGAATACTGCGCTGACAGCCCCCCAGAGCTGCTGATGCGGATCTTCAGGGAACTGACTGCCGAGAGCCTGCTGATAACTGTTTTTGAATTCCTCAGCCAGCAGCTTTAGATCTTCAGCACTTAACTGGTTATCCTGCTCTACACCTTTACAACGTTTTTTTTCTACCAGCAGTTTTTCAAAAATGTCACCATCGAGCCCCATTACAACATTGGCGTACATCTGAATAAAGCGCCGATAGGAGTCATAAGCAAAACGCGGATCACCGCTCTGGTTGATAATGCCCTGAATGGTCTGATCGTTCAGGCCGATATTAAGCACTGTATCCATCATGCCGGGCATTGAGCTAGGCGCGCCGGAACGTACCGAAACTAACAGAGGATTGCTCGGATCGCCAAATCCTTTATCCATCTGTCTTTCCAGACTTTGCAGAGCAGTGCTGAACTGCTCTGACAGCTCTTCGGGATAACTGCCGCCGCCGTCATAAAACTCTCGGCACACCGCCGTTGTCAGAGTGAATCCAGGAGGAACCGGTAAACCGATGGCGCTCATTTCTGCTAAATTTGCTCCTTTTCCCCCGAGCAGGTCACGTAGTGAAATATCACCATCTGCTCGACCTTCACCAAATGAATAAACGTATTTAGTCATCTGTATTACTCCTCTGCGTATTTCTGAAAACAAAAAAGAGGGTTAAATGGATTGAATTTCCAGCCGCCGTTAGTTCAGAAAACAGATGTTGAGTTCTGTGCACTGAGCCGTGTTTTAATTCTTGAATAAACCTGTCTGAAATTTGAATCATTTTACCCGTCAAAAATAAAATTATTTTAAGGCGGTTTCTTGTTCATAAACTGCCTGCTGCAGTTGTTAAATTACTCTTTTATTTCTAAAAAATGACTGTTAACAACCATTGTCAATTAATTCTATTTCCAGTATGTGTCTTATTAGCGAAAACGCAAAATTTATGGTTAATAAGTGTTCAATTTTTATTCCAGCAACTATTTAAAATACTTGATAAAAATTCTCAAACGCAAATTATTACTTTTGAATATTTCACGGTGTAAATAAAGCAAAGGAGTTGTGTCTGTTTTCAAAGAGGCATAAGGTTTTTTAAGACAAATATATGACTGAAAATTATTAAAAATAAAACAAACTACCTCTTTGGTGTTGTTTTTGTGGCTGGCGTAATAAAAAATGACATATAAATGTAAAAAACTGCAGTTAGCGCTATTTACGTGATCTTGCTCTAATAAGCCTTAATTTGACTTGCGAAAAAAGGAAAATTGAATTCAAATAAGCTTTCAAACAACAAGTTAAGTAAGGAAGCCGCATGTTTAAAAAATCACTTATTGCAGTATCGATGATCGCATCTCTATCTGCATGTTCAACAATCAATGATTCGCAAAAAAGTGTTAATCAGTTAGCTGATAATTTAGATATTAACTACACAGTATTAAGCAATACAGCTGCTGCTGACGGGGTTGACTGTAAAGGTCTTGAAGCGGAATGGGCTTCATGTAATTCAGTTAATATGACATTAACCAACAGCGGCGACGCCGTTACAGCAAAAGACTGGTCTATCTATTTTCATAGTGTGCGTTTAATTTTAGCTGTAGATAATGAGCAGTTTAAAATTACGCGTATTACCGGTGATCTGCATAAATTAGAGCCGACGGATAAGTTTGACGGTTTTGCCGCCGGTGAAGAAGTAATTATTCCTATTACCGGTGAATACTGGCAGTTATTTGAAACCGATTTCTTCCCGGGGGCTTTTGTTACCGCACCAGATGCTCAGCCGCGCAGTATCGTCTCTCTAGATACCGAAGATACCGGCAGCTATGTTTCAGGTCTGCAGGGCGAATTATTAAAACGTACCGCGGGTGATAATAATATTGTGGCAGATGCGAACAGCCGTTTTGACAAAAATGCAGATGTTAAACAGCAGGATATCAGTCAGCAGGTAATGCCGACACCGCAGAAAACAGTGCTTAAAAACGGCAGTGCCGATCTGTCTGCGGGCCTGAATATTGTCAGTGACACGATTGATGCCGGTCAGCTTGAAGCCGTTAAACAGCGTGCTTCATTATTAGGTCTTTCAACAACCGGCAGTTACGATGTTAATATTGTTGTTGCTCCAGAGCAGTTTGCTAAAGATGCGGTTTCCGGTCAGTACAAACTGGATGTTTCTGCAGATAAAACTCAAATCAGCGCTTTTGACCAGGCGGGTGCTTTTTATGCCATGCAGTCACTGTTTTCATTAGTCAGCCTTGATAATGCTGTTATTCCGGCACTGACCATCGAAGATGCGCCGCGTTTTGAATACCGCGGGGTAATGGTGGATGTTGCACGTAATTTCCATTCTAAGGAAGCCGTTATTGCAACGCTGGAGCAGATGGCCGCTTATAAAATGAATAAACTGCACCTGCACCTTAGTGACGATGAAGGCTGGAGAATTGAAATTCCCGGCTTACCGGAACTAACCGATGTGGGCAGTAACCGCTGCTTTGATGAATCAGAAACCAGC
The DNA here is from genome assembly GCF_000428725.1 of Psychromonas aquimarina ATCC BAA-1526. Lineage (GTDB taxonomy): Bacteria > Pseudomonadota > Gammaproteobacteria > Enterobacterales > Psychromonadaceae > Psychromonas > Psychromonas aquimarina. The sequence goes on along the minus strand of NZ_AUAM01000049.1, from coordinate 13,704 downwards.
TGTTTATTACCACAGTTAGGATCTGGTGCAGACAGTGATAATTTCGGCTCAGGTTTCTTCTCTAAAGCTGATTATATTGAAATTCTTAACTACGCAAAAAACCGTAATATTGAAGTGATTCCGGAGCTGGATATGCCGGCTCACGCCAGAGCTGCAGTGGTTTCCATGGAAGCCAGATTCAAACGTTTATCAGAAGAAGGCGATCTTGCCGGTGCAAATGAATACCGTCTGATGGATCCGCAGGATACCTCTAATGTTACTACGGTACAATTCTACGATAAGCAAAGCTTTATTAACCCTTGTATGGAATCCTCTTCGCGTTTTGTTGATAAAGTAATCGGTGAAATTGCAGCTATGCATAATGAAGCCGGCATGCCTCTGAGCACATGGCACTTCGGTGGTGATGAAGCTAAAAACATTAAGCTGGGCGCCGGTTTCCAGGATATTAATGAAGAGAAGAAAATTGCCTGGAAAGGGGATTTAGATCTTGCGAAACAAGATGCGCCTTTTGCAAAATCACCTTTGTGTAAAGCCGTTATTGACAGTGAAGTTGTACCTGATTATGAACATCTTCCAAGTTACTTTGCTGAAAAAGTCTCAAAAATTGTGGCACAACATGATATTGCCAACTTCCAGGCATGGCAGGACGGTCTGAAACACTCAGAAGATTCAAAATCATTTGCGACTGAGACAACACGGGTAAACTTCTGGGATACCCTATACTGGGGCGGTGATGCATCTGCTTATGAGTTCTCAGAAAAAGGTTACGATGTGATCATCTCTAACCCGGATTATGTGTATATGGATTTCCCCTATGAAGTTGATCCGAAAGAGCGCGGTTATTACTGGGCAACACGTGCAACGGATACACGTAAAATGTTTGCTTTTGCTCCGGAAAACTTACCGCAGAACGCTGAAACATCAGTCGATCGTGACGGTAACGGCTTTACCGGTGAAGGTAAAATAAAAGAAAGCAAACCATTCTACGGTTTGTCGGCGCAGCTTTGGAGTGAAACTGTGCGTAATGATGAACAGTACGAGTATATGGTATTTCCGCGAGTACTGGCCGCTGCTGAGCGTGCATGGCACAGAGCTGACTGGGAAAATGATTATAAAGTCGGTAAAAAATACTCTTTAGAATCAGATTATGTGGATCAGGCGCAGCTTGATGCTGACTGGCAGCGTTTTGCTAACATTATGGGCCAGCGTGAATTAGCCAAGCTTGAGAAAGCCGGTGTTGATTATCGTCTGCCGGTTCCGGGAGCAAAAATCAGTGCTTCTACGCTGCATATGAATTCACAGTTCCCGGGTGTAACACTGCAGTACTCTACGGATGCCGGTAAAACATGGATCAACTACTCAGAAACGGCTAAACCGTCTGTTTCAGGAGAAGTTGCAGTCCGCACTGTGTCTGCATCGGGTGAGCGAAGCAGTCGAGTAACAACTGTTAAATAACTTTCTTTAACAATTAATACCGCTATTAAGCCGATAATTAATTATCGGCTTTTTTGTTTACAGCAGTTTACATTTAGATGTTATTTTGTGACTGGCAAAAGCGCACATCGATTAACCGCTATATTTAAACTGCATTTCTATAGAGCCGATATAACAGGCGGAACGGCATCTGCCGCATCCGTCGCATCTGTTATTATCTACTTCAGGGCGTTTTTTCTGCTGCACTGTTATCGCCTGCTGCGGACAGGAGTCGGCACAAGTCTGACAGTTTCCCGAAATACTATTAATACAGTTTTTCTGAAAAAACGGGCGCAGTCCGATATCTTTATTCTCTGATGCTAATGCGCCGGAAGGACAGATGTCACTGCACAAAGCGCACTGCGAGCAGTGATTGTAATCAAGATTGATAACCGGGCGACTCTGAGATATTTCGATAACATGCTCAGGACAGGCGCTTTTACACAGATCACATGACTGACATAACTGCACAAAAAGCGCTTCCTCAACCGCTCCAGGCGGTCTTGGACTTTCTCTGTACAGCTCTTTTATCTGCTCATTTTCGGAGGCCTTTTTAAAACCCGAAAAGATACCTCTGAATAAGCCGCGCCGGCTGACCGAGTGATGCTGTAAATAAGCGCGGTAATAGCGTTCGTCACGGTCAGGCATCAGGAATACAGCTGATAGTGTATAGTTTCGATATGCATGGCCTGTTTCAAAGCTTTTAACCAGTCTCTGCATATTGCAGCTAAGGTTTTATAAACGTCTGTTTGTGCGTGTTTTATAAAACAGTCTAAATAGTGGAAAGCCCAGGGCAGGAGATGCTCGGCAAATAAAACGGCGGCCGCATCAAGGTTTTGCTGTTTTTCAATAAGATGGGCGGCTGCAAATAATGATAAGCCAAACTGATCTTCGGGCTCGCGCATACCGGTATCTACTTCAATCTGATGCAGCGCCAGAAAGCTTCGTAAACGCAGAGTAGAATCACCGAAAATGACTTTCTCCCGATCTAAATAGACCGAACCCCAGGGCGGTGCCGGCATATTATCGCAGCCTTCAAATAAACTCTGATAATCGCTGTATAGCATCTCTTGAGAAGTGTTTTGGTAGTGCTTTATAAAATCACAAAACGGACTTTCAGACAGATCTTCACTTTCCCGGAGTTCTTTTAACAGCAGCTGGTTATAGTCACTGGTCATAGGGAAGTAAAAAAAGCTGCCTAATAAGCGCGCTGTAATAGCAATATTGTGCATAGTTGGTTCTCTAACATAAAGTTGAATAGCTCGCTGGTGGTACGAGCACAGTAAATTTCGAGTTAATTAGGGGCATAGGTAAAGCTGCAGAAGTGAAAACAGTTTAATTGTAATCACTTCTGCTCGTCTCTTTGCTAACTTACATTCCTGTTGTCATATGCAGGCCGTAAAATATACCGCGGGCAATAAACTCAGAAACAAACATTAAAACAAAAGCCGGTGCAAGTAGTAACGTTGTCGGTTTATCTGAAGTAATAAGAGGTTTAAACCACAAAGCTAGAGCCGCCAGCATTAAAGCGCCGCGAATAAGCTGCAGCTGCTGCATGTTGTCGATAATGCCGGCTGCTGCAGTGACTGCTGAGTTAATGCTGCTAAGGTCAGTCATCTGCAGAACAGTTACCACTAAACTGACTACTGCAGCGATGGCGCCGGCAACAGGCAGTAACTTGTGTCCTGCCTGTTTAGACTGAGCGCCTGTCAGCAGAAGCTGTGCAAATAACAATCCCGACAGCAGCATGGTTAAGATAAAACCAAACGGTGTAAAGATGTTGTTCCAGGTCGGTACAGTATCGATTAAATACACTTTAATCATGGCATACATAAAGACTATGCCAATCAGCATCGCCGCGGCTAAAAGCATTTTTCGTACTTGCGGTGTGCCTTTATTGAGCATTGACAGCAGCCAGTAAAATCCGCCGGCGGCAAAGAAAAGGCTGCCGAAAAATATTTCATTTGAAAGCCATGAGCTGCCCACCTGATTAAGTGCATTCATAGCACGCAGAGGACTGCCAAGGTGAGCTGTTGAGGCCATAAAACCCAGCCCCATCAAAGCCCATAGAAAGAACATCGCCTTATGCAGCCGGTTTTCTTCATTTAAAGATAACTGACCGCTTAACAGCAGACCGCCCAGTACTAAAAAAGATCCCACTGATGTTTGTGCTAATACCGTAAATAACATTAACGGCCATTCATGCCAAGCCATATTATACCTCCTTTGGATTCGCTAAGTGCCCGCTTTGATCATCAGTCGGACGTGCATTACGATTCTGTTTAATAACAATATTCGGTTTTGTTGTTAATGATGACGGCAGCGGTGCCACATCGGCATTTGTGCCGTATTTCTCGCGCAGCTGTGCAATAGGACCAAACTCCAGCGCCCGTAGCGGGCAGGAGCCGACACAGACAGGCTGCATACCCTGTTCTACGCGCTCAAAGCAGCCGTCACATTTTGTCATATGTCCTTTTTCTTCATTGTACTGCGGCGCACCGTAGGGGCAGGCCATGGAGCAGTATTTACAGCCGATGCAGGTTTTTTCATCGACAACTACAAAACCGTCTTCACGTTTGTGCATGGCGCCTGACGGACAGACCTTGGTACAGGCAGGCTGATCGCAGTGATTACAGGCTATTGATAAATAGTATGAATAGACACTCTGACGATAAATTTCGCCTTCTTTTAACCAGTCGCCGCCTGCGTATTCATAAACGCGGCGGAAGTTGACACCAATATCTAAGTCTTTGTTGTCTTTACATGATAACTGGCATGTTTTGCAGCCGGTGCATTTGCTTGAATCGATATAAAAGCCGTATTGCTTCATTAGTTAACCCTTATACTTTGTTAACAAGCTGCACATCAACCAGGTTGGTATGCTGCGGATTACCTTTAGCCAGAGGGCTAGGGCGTTGTGTTGTGAGTACATTAATGCACCCGCCGTGATCTATTTTTTGTCCGTCCGGTGCATACCAGGCGCCTTCACCTAAAGCCACTACACCGGGTAAAATACGCGGGGTTACTTTTGCGGCAATATGCAGTTCACCACGGTCATTAAAAATACGAATTAAGTCGCCGTTATTAATACCGCGGCCTTGTGCATCCATGGGATTGATCCACATCTCCTGCGGTGCTGCATCTTGAAGCAGGCTGACATTGCCGTAGGTTGAATGGGTACGCGATTTATAATGGAAGCCGGTTAACTGCAGAGGATAGTTCCCCTGTTTTGAATCTTCCCAGCCTTCGAAGGTTGGTGCGTAAACCGGCAGCGGATGAATCACTTCATCCTCGGCTAAATCCCAGGTTTCTGCTAATTCAGCCAGTTTTTCAGAGTAAATTTCAATTTTACCCGACGGCGTAGACAGCGGATTAGCCTTAGGATTGTTACGGAAGTCCTGATAAGCAACAAAATGATCTTTCACTTTACGTTTGTAGATGCCTTGTTTACGCATTGCCTCGAACTCAGGCAGGCTTGGATCTTGAGCGCGGGTCAGCTGATAAAGATGACGCAGCCAGCCTTCCTGATCCCGCCCCTCGGTAAAGGCTTCTTTTACCCCTAATTTTTCAGCAAGTCCGGTACAGATATCATAAATACTCTTTGCTTCAAACTGTGGTTTGATAACCTGCGAAGCAAAGATAAAGTAGGGCATATTGCCTGCGGAGGCATCCATACAGAAATCAGACTGCTCTGAGGTAGTTAAATCGGGCAGAATAATATCGGCGTATTTTGCTGATGAAGTCATATGGTTATCAATAACCACAATCATTTCACAGGCTTTTTCATCCTGCAGAATATCGTGGGTACGGTTGATGTCCGAGTGCTGGTTAATAATGCAGTTACCGGCGTAGTTCCAGATAAACTTAATCGGCACATCCAGTTTGTCTTTACCGCGTATACCGTCTTTGACTGCGGTCATTTCCGGACCGCGAACAATCGCATCGGTCCATAGGAACATTGGAATAGAAGCTTCTACTGGATTCTGTAAAGTCGGGAAACGCACAAAAGGAATGCTGGATCCGCCTTCACGAGCGCCGCTGCCGCCGCCGTTAATGCCGACATTACCCGTTAGTAAAGAGAGCATGGCAACTGCACGAGAGGCAATTTCCCCGTTGGCAGTACGCTGAATACCCCAGCCTTGAATAACGGCACAGGGTTTAGTTGAGCCTATTTCTCGTGCTGCTTTTATAATGATATCAGCCGGGATCCCGGTAATCTTAGATGCCCATTCTGGTGTTTTTTCTACAGCGTCTTCACCTGAACCTAAGATGTAAGATTTATAGTCGCTTTTGGCCGGTGCTGATTTCGGTAAGGTTTTTTCATCGTAACCGACACAGTATTTATCCAGGAAGGGCTGATCCACCAGATTCTCTGTGATCATCACATGTGCCATGGCCGCAATAAAAGCAGTATCTGTTCCCGGACGAATTGGAATCCACTGATCTTCGCGCCCGCCTGCGGTATCGGTATAGCGCGGATCAACCACGATTAAGCGGGCGTTTGATTTTGCTTTACCTTCCATAAAGTGATGAATTACGCCGCCGCCGGACATACGTGTTTCTGCCGGATTATTACCAAATTGAACAATCAGTTTACTGTTCTCAAGATCCGACGGGGAGTTATTGTTCGCCCAGCCGCCGTAGGTATGACTTAAGCCGGCAGCAATCTGCGCAGAAGAATAATCGCCGTAATGATTGAGATAGCCGCCGCTTAAATTCATTAAACGAGCAAGTAAACTGCCGCCGGGAGGCCATGATTTTGTCACTGTACCGCCAAGGGTACCTGTACCGTAATTAAGATAGATAGCTTCATTACCGTATTCTTTTTTAATACGGGTAATATCAGCGGCGATATCAGTGAAAGCTTCATCCCAGCTGATTCGTTTGAATTTACCTTCACCGCGTTTACCGATTCGTTTCATTGGATATTTTAAGCGGTCCGGGTTGTAAACTCTGCGGCGCATGGAACGGCCGCGTAAGCATGCACGCACCTGATGTTCGCCGTAATTGTCGTCGCCGCTGTTATCGGTATCGACCCATTTTATTTCGCCGTTTTCAACATGCATTTTTAACGGGCAGCGGCTGCCGCAGTTAACTGTACAGGCGCTCCACACTACTTTTTCTTTATCTGCAGATTCTGCCAGAGTAGAAGCCTGCACTTTAGTTGTTTTAAAAGGCAGGGTCAGTCCTGCTGTAACGGCAGCTGCACCGCTAAACAGTGCACTGGATTTGAGAAAACCGCGCCGGTCAATCTGCGGATTTAACAGTGATTTTAAGTTGATTTTCATAAAATAATATTCTCGTTCATATAGGTTGGATATATTGTTTCATCCGCAGTATTGATCTTTTTCCATAAAGAATATTGTTCCATATCAATAATGTAATCACATCATTCATAAACCAGACATAAAATAGGGTTTATAAGTAAGGAGAATTTAATTAATACAATTAAATCATAAGTATATGACTATAATTAGCTTCATCCACTGACGGTTTATAGTATTTTTGGTTAATCATATATAGGTATTTAATGCAGGTTTTGCGCTGATTAACGAAAATGAGAAGTGGTGTTTGAGAGTGCAGGTTATAGAAAAACAAAACACAGTGAAAACATCAATTTTCACTGTGTTTGTGCGTGATTATTTTGTGATTTGCTGTTGATCGCTAACTGATCATGCTCAGTATCATACCCGCACTAAGGTACAAAGCGACCATAGCAACGATAGGTAAACGCAGACTTTTAAGTAGATATAGACCTAAGATAACTAACGCCATGTCGACACTGTTAATCACCGCACTGGCAAATACCGGCTGATAAAGTGCAGAGAGAAGAAGACCAACAACAGCCGCGTTAACCCCGTTCATTGCACCGCTGACCGCCGGAACCGCAGCCAGCTGGCGCCAGTGTTTCAGAACTACTAATATCAGAAGAAACCCGGGTAAGAACACCGCAATCGTGGCCAGTAATGCGCCCCATATCGGGTTAAGCGGCAGCAGTTCAAAACCGAGAAAAGTAGCAAAAGTGAACATCGGACCGGGAACCGCCTGAGCGGCCGCATAACCTGTTAAGAAGCTGTCCTGTGTTAGCTGATCTCCCACCAGACTTTCTAATAACGGCAGTACAACATGTCCGCCACCGAATACCAGGCTTCCCGCCTGGAAGAAATCAGAAAACAGCTCAATTTGCGTTGAATAATGAGCAAGAGTCGGTAAGCCGGTTAACAGGGTCATGAAAATCAGCAGCGGCGGCCAGTTTAAGTCTTTTTTGATACTGAAAGACGGTCTGCTCTGATTATCATTGGCTAAGAATTTTCTGCCGATAACAGCGGCTGCGGTCAGCACGGCAATCTGTGAGCCGATAGAGGGAAACACTAACAGCACCAGAGCAGTAAATACACATAACGCGATACTAATTTTCTGTTTACAGAAATTATTAAACATGCCCCAGGCCGCATCTGCAACAACAATAACGGCCAGCAGTTTTAAGCCGTGTACGGCGCCGATAAACAAACTGTTTTCAGTTAAAGAGTGGCTGAGGGCTGCAATTATCAGCATAAGCATTACAGAGGGCAGGGTAAAACCGAGGAAGGCGGCCGCTGCACCGCCTAAACCGCCTTTGTGATAACCGATGGAAAAACCCACCTGACTGGATCCCGGGCCGGGAAGAAACTGACTGAGCGCAACAAATTGTCCGTATTTTTCATCACTCAGCCATTTGTGTTTTTCCACAAAGGCATTTCTGAAATAACCAAGATGGGCTGCGGGACCGCCGAAACTGACCCAGCCGAGCATAAAGAATTTAATGAAGATATCTAGCATAAGTGCATTTCCTAAAAAACTAAAATTAATTGAATTAAATTGATGCCATGAAGATAATTAAAAACATATAATGATTCAAATTGATTGTTTTGGTTGTAACTATGAATGAAATTAATTGGCGTGCCGTTGACTTAAATCTGCTGGTGGCTTTTACTACGTTAATGGAACAGAGAAGTGTGACTAAAGCAGCTGATAAACTGGCGGTAGGGCAGTCTGCTATGAGTCACAGTTTGTCACGGCTGCGCAGTTTATTAGATGATCCGCTGTTTTCCCGGCAGGGACATCTTATGGTGCCGAGTAAAAAAGCGCTGGAGCTGGATCCGGTAATCAGCCGTATTTTGAATCAGATTTCCACGGAGGTTTTGTCTGTACAGGAGTTTGAGCCGTCAACCTTTGCCGGCACCTTTAAAATCGGTTTAACAGATTATGCTGAACTGCTGTTTGCGCCGCTTTTATTTGACGCGCTTAGCGGCCTGGCACCTAACAGTCAGATTTGTTTTTATCATGTTGATAAGGGCAACTATCAGCAGGTGTTTGATGAGCATAAGCTGGATCTGATGCTAGGCAGTATCACAGAGCAGGATAAAAACTTCAGCCGGAAGTTTCTTTATACTGAGCGTCATGTCTGCCTGTTTGATCATCAGGCAACCGGTATTAGTGTGCCGATCTCCATGGATGACTATCTCAGCGTTCCCCATGCGCTGGCAAATCCGGGAGGGCAGCTAAGCAGTCAGGTTGACTCGCAGCTGGCGCAGTTAGGTCTGCAGCGCCGGGTAAGTGTTACCTGCCGCAGTTTTTTAACCCTGCGTCATCTTATCCGCGGCAGAAAACTACTGTGCGTGGTGCCGGAATTAATGGCGAAAATGGATCTGTTTTCTAATGAACTGCAGTACGGTCAGGCACCGGTAGAGGTCCCTGACTTTGATATCGAAATGTTATGGCAGAGACGTAATGACCGGCATTCAAGAAGCTTATGGCTGCGGGATCTTGTCAGCAGAGCGGTTAGTGCGCAGCTGTTTAGATAAAAGTGCCTCCTGCCGTTTTTTTAAGTCCTGGCAATTTGCATCAGCCAGGGCTGAGATGTACTCGCTGGTATCAAGCAGACGGTTGGCAAAGCCCCACTCGTTATCACACCAGACTAGCAGTTTTACTAAATGACCGTCGCTGACGCGGGTCTGCGTGCCGTCAATAATGCAGGAGCGCGGATCATGATTAAAATCGATGGACACCAGCGGTGCTTCTGTATAACCGAGAATTCCCTGTAGTTTATTTTTTGAAGCCTGCTGCAGACAGTGGTTGATATCATCGATAGTGACGCTTTTGCTGACGGTAATGCTCAGATCCATCGCTGTCACATTAATAGTTGGTACGCGCACCGCAATGGCTTCAAATTTATCGGCAAATTTAGGTAATATGCGTTCAATACCGGCGGCTAATTTTGTATCTACCGGAATAATAGACTGACTGGCTGCACGGGTACGGCGCAGATCCGAATGGTAAGAGTCGATTACCGGCTGATCATTCATTGCTGAATGGATAGTGGTGATGGTGCCGCACTTAATATCAAAGGCTGCGTCCAATGCATCTATTACCGGTACCATACAGTTAGTTGTACAGGATGCACCGGAAATAAATGTTTCGTCGCCGCTCAGCTGCTGATGGTTAACACCGTAGACTACAGTTGCATCAACGTCGGAGTCAGCGGGATGGGAAAAGATAACTTTTTTTGCTCCGGCACCGAGATGCGCCTGCGCATCACTGCGGCTGCCGTAAATACCGGTACAGTCAAGCACAATATCAATATCATGCTCTTTCCAGGGCAGATCTTTGAGCTCAGTAAATTGAACTAAGTGAATACGGTCATCTTCAATCTGTAACTGGTTATCAACCAGCTCTACCGGAAAAGGAAAACGTCCATGGGTCGAGTCATACTGGGTTAAGTGGGCAATGGCCTGCGGCTCTGCAGGTTCATTAATAACAACAATCTTGATCTCATCCTGGCGGTTACTTTCATATAATGCGCGCACGACACTGCGTCCGATTCGTCCGTAACCGTTAATAGCAATTTTAATTGACATAATTGAGGGGTAACCACTTAATAATAAAAATGAATGCCATTGTAGAATAAAATTTGCCATAAGCAATATTCAGGCACAATAATGTTTATGCGAAGGTGCACAATAGTTATGAGTTAGAAGATTACGGTATTTAGTAACTAAGGGCGCTCGGGTGATAATAACGGCAGGTTACAAAACAGAGGGATTTATTATGCTTGCTGACAAGTTAATTATTGCGGCAGTTTTACTGAGTATACTTTTGTCATTGTTTACCAGCGGGATTATTTCTGCGCTGTTTGATTTATCTGCATTTTCACTGCTGCTGTTTCATTTATACAGCAATAAAGGCCATTCAGGCTTGTTAAAAAGGCCTTAAGAGTTACCTTAGGCCTTAGAAAATAAAAACGGGAAAGCTCTCCCGTTTAGTTTATGTTATAGGTGTTTTTAAGGCATAAACACCTGGATATAAGCTAATGAGCTCGTCCCTATGATCACCCATAGGATTATGCCTAACAGAAGCGGTTTGAACCCTGCAGCTCTGACTTTCTTAAGGGTAATACCTGAGCCGATTAAAAATAAACATAATACTAATAAACGTTTTGAGGCGCTGAATACCTCCTGATAAAGCCCGGAAAACTGCGGCAGATAATGCGCGATAACAATCGCGACGCAGTAAAAGACAATAAACAGGGGAATGGTAATTTTTTTACTGTCGCCTTTAAACATTAACGCACTAAGAAAAGCAATTGGAATGATCCATAATGCGCGGGCGAGTTTTAAGGTTGTGGCAATTTGTAAAGATTCATTACCGTAAGCTGAAGCCGCACCAACAACCGATGACGTGTCATGAATAGCAATAGCACTCCATACCCCAAAGGCATGCTGACTCATATTCAGCAGGTGGCCGATTAAGGGAAATACAAATAACGCCACAGAATTAAGGATAAAAACGGTCGCCAGGGCATGAGAGGTGTGATCCTCCTTCGCATTAATGGCAGGAGCTACGGCCGCAATAGCGCTGCCGCCGCAGATAGCGGTGCCCGAAGCGATTAAGTGCCCGGTTTTTGATTCAATGCCCATCATTTTAGTTAACAGCCAGCCGAAAAACAGCGTGCTGAAAATTGAAGTTATAATCAGCCCCATATTACCTTTACTGGCATCCATTGCCTGCTCTAAGTTGATACCAAACCCTAAACCAACAATGGAATAAGCCAGCAGTTTCTTAGTAAGTGCATTTAAGTTTATTTGCCTGGGAACCAGACCAAGTGTTGCCAGAAAAAAGCCGAGTATTAAAGCAATAGGAGATGAAATAACCGGTGACAAGCAAAGCACGGCGACGGCAATAAACACCACATCTTTTTTAGATGCTTGTTTAACTAATTTAATTTTTTTTATATTGGTCAGCATAACGAACCTCGATATTGGAAGAGAGGGTATTTTGTGTCTTTATCTTTGTTTAGTATATTCGAACGTAATTAACGGCGCGTTAAGTTTAAGTTAACACGCTTGCCGGTTATAATACGCAATATAGTCAATAGGATTTTATGTTTAAGCAGTTTTGAGAAACTAACGGGTGAAAGTACAAGTTAGATAACAGCCTTGTTAATAAAATTTAAAGCTGATTATTATACTGGATTAAGTATTTTATATAAATTAGCGAAACAAAATATGCTTAATGAGTATACCGCGCTGTATATTTTCGAATATGCAAGCTGCAGGCTGCGATTGCACGAATCAGTTGTTCGCATTTTCTGCCGTATAAAATCTACAGCTTCAAGCTTCATCATTACAGATTTGAAAAGCGCGATAGAGTACAAAAATGAAACACCTGAAATCTGTGTATTAAATTCATTGCCGCTAAAATATGGAGGCTGGTTTTGTTGTGTTACAATCGCTTCAGTTATAAAACATGAGGTAGGTATGGCAAGAACAGCAGCAGCTTTGCATATATTGGTAAAGCATAAAGAACAAGCAGATGACATTATCCAGCAGCTCAAGAAAGGTGCGAAGTTTCAGTCGTTAGCAAAGAAATACTCAACCTGTCCGTCGGGTAAAAAAGGCGGTGATTTAGGTGAGTTTAAGAAAGGGCAGATGGTGCCGGCATTTGATAAAGCTGTCTTTACTGGTGAAATATTAACGCCGCTATTAGTGAAAACTAAATTCGGCTGGCATGTTATTAAAGTACTGTATCGTACTTGATACTAGTTTATTAGTGCCGTGTGCTCGAGTATGTTATTCAGTAGAAATATTTATTAAGGATTTAAAATGCAGAAACTGACATTAGCTTTTGTATCGATTTTGACATTATCTGTCTCTCAATATGCGCAGGCAGAATCTATTTCCCGAGCACAGGCTGAAACGTTAATGGCTGAGTGCAAAGTGTTTCGTACACAAAAAATCGAGCCGCTTAAAGCAATTGAAATTGATAAGTGCATTAATGAGCAGGGTAAAGAAGCCGAAACATGCAGCCGATTATATGACGGCTATGGTGAAACTCACATATATGCTAACGGTAACATGCAGATGGGATTATTTTGGGACTCGCCAATATGTGATAAAGCACTTACTGTAGAAAAATACTTTAAAATGCACCCAGGTAAAGACAAATATGAAAAGGGCAATAATTGAGTTCATCTGTTAATGACCCTATTCCAGCCAACGTAAATCTACAACATGTTGTTATGGTGTGTATTGCAGGCAAAATGGACGACCGAAGTCGTCCGTTTTTAATTAGTAGTTTTTGATATGAACTTCTTTATGATCAGAATCTGTAGTGATATATATATCGATTTTTTCACCATCGGTTGTAAAATGAGTGCTTGTAACAGTACCCATCATTTCACCTCGACCTTTCCAAAGAGGTTTTGTTCTTGCAAAATCAGTTGCTTCAGCTTTAGTCGTATCAATTGTAGCAGTTTCTAAGAACTTTTCTGCAGCAGCTTGACGAGCTAATGAATGAGAACCAAATGCATCGTTAATAAAATCATAATGTTTTGATGTGTTATGATTAGCATGAGCTAACGTTTTACCACGAGTTACGGTAGTGTTCAAAAATCTGTGTCATTTCAGTAAAATAGATTAAAACAGGAATGACACATGACAAATAAATTTAACTTTAACGATGCAGTTAAAGATCTTCAAGCAGGCAAGAACCTTAACGGTAAAGACGGTGTACTCACATCTCTTATCAAGCAGTTAACCGAAGCAGCACTTCAAGCCGAGATCGAACAACACCTGGATAACGACCAACAGCCTAATCGGAAAAATGGCTCTAGCACTAAAACTGTAAAGTCAGCTGTTGGGAGCTTTGAGCTTAATACTCCTAGAGATCGTAGTGGTAGTTTTGAACCTCAAC
>NZ_AUAM01000048.1 GCF_000428725.1 Psychromonas aquimarina ATCC BAA-1526 | reverse complement strand
TGAATTGGTGCCCGGAGACGGACTTGAACCGTCACGCTCAGAAAGCGAGGGATTTTAAATCCCTTGTGTCTACCAATTCCACCACCCGGGCGGTATCTGTATATTCTCAGATAAGTGCAGTGAATTGTATAGAATTTTTCTTGAATCACAAGCAGTTAAAGAGAATTAATTTGCTAAAACGGTTCAAATGACTACAAATCCAGCAAAGTCGATAGAAAGACTTAAAACTTATAGCCGATTGTCAGTGATGACTCATTACCGTCTCTACCTTCAAGATCCATTGCTTTAAACGATAAGTCTAAATACCCCCCGAAATCTAATGTAGCCCGAACGCCGCCGCCGTACTGCACCTCGGTTGTTGAAGAGTTAGATAATGTATTTGATTCGTTAAGATGAATCATTCCGAGTAATGCATAGGGTTTTAAATCCCAGCCGTTAAAATCAAATGTATAACCAATATCTGAGGAAATTCTTGCGTAGGTACCGTCATACTTCAACCAGCCCTCATAATAATCTTCTTCATAACTGCTGCCGGATATATTCACACCGATTATGCGGTTAAATTCATAGCCGTATTCAACCAGTACAACATTCTTCGGCAGATAGCCGCTGTCCACCATACCAATCCCAACACGATGTCCGGAAAAATCTTTTGCATAAAGGCCTGGGCTCGCAAGCAGCAGCGCGCATAACGGATAAATATATAGTTTCATAGTAGAAGCTCAATAGGGAGTTAAGCTCAACAAGATATCCGAACTGTATTATTAGATGCAATCCTCTTTACACTTCCTTACTGTTTATCCTGCAGCAGACAGCGCCACACCCAGGGCAGCACATAATTCAAATTTTCCCCCATATGATCAACATGCCCTCCATCAAACTCAAACCAGTCAATATCAACACCTTTATCTTTCAATAACTGCGCAAAGGATTTTATCTTGCTGAAATACAGATCGTTAAATCCGGCGTCCATGGCCAGATTTACCTCATTAAGGTTTTGACCATAATGCTCAAACAAGTTCAGTCCGTAAAGCGGAGTAAACTTATGCCAGTCTTCCTCGTTAATCGGCAGCTGAATAAACAGCGGCGGACTTGCCTTATCCGGCAGTGCCTGCTGTGCAAGGTTAACCAGAAGATGTGCATAGATATCTAGTGAATCCACCGGCAGTTTCCCCTGCTGCACTCTTATTAACTGTTCAAAATGACTTGTATACAGCTCCACCAGCCAGTCATTATTTCCGGCATACAGCTGCGCGCAGCTCATGGCAAAGTAAGTAGAAAAATACCCTGGTTTTTTTAGCGCTAAACGTAATACTGCATCCCCGCCGGAGCTGTGCCCTATTAAAGCTCGATTTTCCGGCCCGTTTAAACAGCGATAGCGGCTCTCAATCTCATGAATTAAATCAATACAGATATAATCTAACCAGTTGCCTTGAATGTCATTATTATTGTAACCCGCACAGGTAAACCGGCAGCCGTTTTCCGGTAACACATAAATCATTTCCCCAATTTTCTCCTGAGCAGTCAGCAGCCTGGAGGTTAAATGTAGCGTTGGATCCGGCAGTGCATCAGAAAACCACCTCTCTGCACTTTCCCCGAAACCATGCAGCAGATAGACCACCGGGTAGTCTTTATCTCTGTTATGACAATAACTTTCTGGCAGAAGCACTAAGACATCACGAACAATACTGTCGCCAAGACGGTTATTTTTAAGACTCGGCGCTTGAATTTGTATCACGTCATAAACCTGCTTCATATATATTCCCTTAATAAGAATCAACAGAATCGTAATTTACCTTATAGCGTTTACAAAAGTTTAGTCTGTTTTTAAATATAACAACTTGAATGCTGATAACATTTATCACATAGCACGGCGCTTAACGACCAGTCTGTAGTTAACTTAACGATATTAACTGCGCAATTCATTCACTATTCTCAGTTAAACTTGTACAATCACCTTTTTTAATTTCAGGCAAAAAAATGAATAACAGTAACGATCCCCTGCATGGTGTAAAACTAGAAAAGATACTAACCGACCTGGAGGCTAAATTAGGCTGGAAAGAGATGGGTGAGTTACTTAACATTAACTGTTTTATCAATAAACCCAGACTTAAATCCAGCCTTAAGTTCTTGCGCCAAACCCCATGGGCACGCAGTAAAGTCGAAATTTTATATCTGAAAACCTTCTGCAGCGATCATCCGGCAGCGGCTAAATTAATTAGAGGGGCAATAGAGCGTAAAAGAGCTGATGCAGAGCAGTACAGGCAAAAAAACACTGCGCAGGGAAAAACAGATAAAAAAGACAATAAAAGTAAGCAGAACAATAACAGCGGTTTTACCTGGCCGACATTAAAGAAAGGCAAAGAATAGACTGCTGATAAATAAAGATGGCAGGCAGCTAACTTAATAGCTTTCGGCTATAAATTTAAACCTGCGGATAAAAGCCCTTTCATGCTAAAATCCGCACATACTGTTTATTTTTCTAAAAGATCACTCGGATTCACTGACTATCCGCAAATAAACAGAAAAATAAATAATTAATTAAGCACTAGGAAAAAACAACAATGGCACAACAAAATAAATTTGATTACCGCATTAAGCAAGACGGTGAAAAATGGCATGCGGAAATCACTCGTCGTGTAACAGCACGCAGAACCAGCGTATCAAAACGTAAGAAAGGTTTTGCAAGCGAAGAGCTTGCACAGGCTTGGGCCAAAGAGCAGTTAGCAGAATTTGTTGAAAACCTTCAGGCGGCGACTAAGCGTAAAGCTGAAAAACGTGCAGTCCGCAATGAATTAGCAGCTAAAGCCTTAGCTGAAAAAGAAGCAGCCGCCGCTTTATATGAAGAAAAACGCTTAGCGGCTTTTGAAGCTGAGCAGGACGATTTAGACGAAGAGTAATTACTGATACCCAGACTACTGAAAGATGCTTCTTTAAATAGTTTGGGTATAAGCGGCTTGTATAACTACAAGCTGCTGCTATACTGGATTAACTAGGATATTCAGATAGTTAATCAACTTAGAAGTGAAGGATCACTTGTATAAATTTATATTCCCTTTTTTATTTTTATCTCTTTTTTGTCCAGTCCTCCTCGCAGAACAAGAGAAGGAAGATCCCTGTTTCAGTCAAACCCCGGAAAGCGAACTAGTTGATCAGGCTTATAACTACCTGAATAGAAAATTTTGCCAGCCTGCGTTATGGTTTGATGAGTTTTTCGTGGACGACAGGTTCACAGAAGATGCACGTGCCGGCACTATGGTCCGCTGGTACAACGACTTTAAGTTAGTTGAATCAGAGGGCTTTGAATATGAAACGCAGTTAAAAGCACGTTTTCATCTTCCTAAAGTTACCCGCAAACTAAAAGTTGTAATTGAATCTGATGCAGAGGAGCATATTACTAATTTATTTCCCAACAGCAGTGAAAGTTCCGACAGCACAGTCGGCTTACGCTACGACTGGTTTGCCAGAGGGCGCAGTAGTTTTAATATAAAGGTATCGCTCAGACCAAGCATTGAAGCCCGCTACCGTTACAGCTATCCTTTTTCTGAGCAGACTGTCGGCAACCTGACGCAGCGAATCTACCAGAAGAAAAAAGTAACAGGTGAAGTAACGGAACTGGATATTGAGCATTCACTTAGTCCGACTTTTTTATTGCGCTGGTCCAATTACTTTAAGTATGAAAACGATGTTGATCATTTTGAGCTCGGCTCTGGATTTACGCTCTACCAGTATATTTCAAAAAAACAGGCCCTCAGTTATAAAGCCAGTATTACCGCTCAGGACAAGCCCTATCACTTTATCAGTAACAGCCACTTATCCGTGACCTACAGGCATAACATCCTACGAAAATGGTTCTTTTATGAATTTACCCCGGAAATAAACTGGCCGAAAGAGCAAAACAGCGAACGGGAAAAAGAGGCGTCAGTAACGCTGCGTTTAGAGGTTCTCTTTGAAAATATTTAAGTAACGATGCAGGGCATTAACAGCGGGTTATTAATAGCACTTAGCCACTTTCAACTCTTGATTTAATTGTTGTTAAACCAGACACAAAAAAGCCTCGTTAAACGAGGCTTTTAATCAGTAAAAAATTCCGAAGAGATTACCAGCCGGTTACTTCACGTAATGCCTTGCCGATTTCAGCGAGAGATTTAGTCGTTTTCACGCCCGCATCTTCCAGTGCTTTGAATTTATCTTCAGCAGTACCTTTACCACCGGCGATAATGGCCCCTGCATGCCCCATACGCTTACCTGCTGGTGCAGTTACACCGGCAATATAAGAAACAACAGGTTTAGTAACATTTGCTTTAATAAATGCAGCCGCTTCTTCTTCCGCAGTGCCGCCGATCTCACCAATCATTACAATAGCTTCTGTTTCCGGATCGTTCTGGAAAAGAGCAAGGATATCAATAAAGCTTGAACCTGGAATAGGATCACCACCAATACCGACACAGGTAGACTGACCGAAACCTTCATCTGTGGTCTGCTTAACCGCTTCGTAAGTTAATGTACCAGAGCGGGAAACAATACCGACTTTACCTTTTTTATGAATATGGCCCGGCATAATACCGATTTTACATTCATCGGGAGTGATAACCCCCGGGCAGTTAGGACCGACCATCACAACACCAGACTGGTCTAATTTAACTTTAACTTCCAGCAGATCCAGTGTCGGAATGCCTTCAGTAATAGTTACAATCAATTTAATACCCGCATCAACCGCTTCTAAAATTGCATCTTTACAAAATGGTGCCGGTACATAGATAACCGTTGCTGTCGCGCCGGTTTTTTCAACCGCCTCACGTACAGTATTAAATACCGGAAGACCAAGGTGAACTTGACCGCCCTTACCCGGCGATACACCGCCGACCATTTGTGTACCGTAATCAATAGCCTGCTCAGAGTGGAATGTGCCCTGTCCGCCGGTGAAACCCTGACAGATTACTTTTGTATCTTTATTAATTAAAATGCTCATTATTTACCAGCTCCTACTGCTTTAACTGACTGCTCTGCCGCATCGCTAAGCGAAGCCGCCGCAATAATGTTCAGGCCTGACTCAGCAAGTTTTGCACGACCTAACTCTGCGTTATTACCTTCTAAACGAACGATAACCGGAACTGATACACCTACTTCTGCAACCGCGCCGATAACACCGTCTGCAATAAGATCACAACGAACGATACCACCGAAGATATTAACTAAAACAGCTTCAACTTTATCGTCAGAAAGAATGATTTTAAATGCTTCGGTAACACGCTCTTTGGTTGCACCGCCCCCTACATCCAGGAAGTTAGCCGGCTTGCCACCGTGCAGCTGCACAATATCCATTGTGCCCATGGCCAGACCTGCACCGTTAACCATACAGCCGATATTGCCGTCCAGTGCAACATAGTTAAGCTCCCACTGTGCGGCATGTACCTCACGTGCGTCATCCTGCGTGGCATCATTCATTTCATGCAGTACTTTCTGACGGTACATTGCGTTTGAGTCGATGCTGATTTTGCCGTCTAAACAGATTAAGTCATCCTGCTTCGTCACAACCAGAGGGTTGATTTCAAGAAGTGCTAAATCTTTCTCATGGAAAATTGATGAAAGTCCTAAAAATATTTTTGTAAACTGGCCTATCTGCTTCCCGGAAAGACCAAGTTTAAATGCAAGTTCACGTCCTTGATAAGCCTGCGCGCCTACCAGCGGATCAATAACTGCCTGATGAATCAGCTCCGGCGTATCTTGTGCAACTTTCTCAATTTCCACACCGCCTTCAGTTGAGGCCATGAAAATAACACGCTGCGAAGCTCGGTCCACAACCGCGCCTAAATAAAGCTCATTAGCAATATCAGAGCAGCTTTCAACCAGGAGTTTATTAACCGGCTGCCCGTCTGCATCTGTCTGGTAAGTCACTAAATTTTTGCCTAACCATTTATGTGCAAAATCCCGCAGGCCTTCTTTTGTTTTCACAAGCTCTACACCGCCCGCCTTACCACGGCCTCCGGCATGCACCTGACATTTAATCACCCATTTGTCTCCGCCTAACTGAGACGCTGCACTTACTGCTTGTTCTGCGCTATCACAGGCAATGCCCTGCGGTACAGGTAAGCCATACTCTGTGAACAACTGTTTTGCCTGATATTCATGCAAATTCATGATTTTTATCCATTTGTTTGGTTAAACATAATGCCCATATTAACTAGGCCGAGGTGATAAAACAATACTACTCACACGTTTAACCTATTGTTAATTAATAGATTTTAAATTAACAACAGGTTAACGTTATTCCTTAAACATCCAGTAATAAACGCGTCGGATCTTCAAGTAATTCTTTGATTGTTACTAAGAAGCTCACTGACTCTTTACCATCAATTAAACGGTGGTCATAGGAAAGTGCCAGATACATCATAGGTAAAATTTCAACCTTTCCGTCAACCGCCATAGGACGATCCTGGATTTTATGCATGCCTAAGATAGCGGCCTGCGGAGGATTGATAATAGGGGTAGATAATAAAGAACCGAATACGCCGCCGTTAGTCAGGGTAAAGTTACCACCCATCATTTCATCAACGGTTAATTTACCGTCACGGCCTTTTACAGCTAATGCTTTAATGCCTTTTTCAATTTCAGCAACACTTAATGTATCAGTGTCGCGTAATACCGGCGTTACCAGACCTCGAGGTGTTGATACCGCAATGCTGACATCAAAGAAATTATGATAAACAATTTCATCACCGTCAATGGCGGCATTGACTTCCGGGAAACGTTTCAATGCTTCAGTTACCGCTTTAATATAAAAGGACATAAAACCTAAACGGATACCATGTTTTTTCTCGAACACTTCCTGATACTGCTTACGAAGATCCATAATAGGTTTCATATTCACTTCGTTAAACGTGGTCAGCATGGCTGTCGAGTTTTTAGCTTCTAACAGACGCTCGGCAACACGTTTGCGTAAACGCGTCATGGGTACACGTTTTTCACTGCGTGCGGCAACAGCGGCAACAATGTCCACTTTCGCTTCAGTTGCATCTTTATTTTTAAGCTCACGATGTTTATCAACATCTTCACGTGTTATTAAACCGCCTTTACCTGAGCCTTTAATATCACGAGCATGGATATCTTCTTCTAACATTAAACGACGTACAGACGGGCTTGCATCAGCAAGTGTTGCACGTGTCTCAACCTCAATTTCCGGCTCTTTTGCAGGAGCGGCGCCCTCTTTTAATTTACCTAATACCTGCTCCGAAAGTACTGTTGCCCCTTCATCTTCAACAATAGTTTCTAAGGTGCCTGAAACCGTGGCGGGAACCTCTAAAACAACTTTGTCAGTTTCAATTTCAACGAGCACTTCGTCACGTTCAACAAAATCACCAGGTTGTTTGTGCCATGTTGCAACTATTGCATCTGCTACTGACTCTGGAAGTACTGGAACTAATATTTCAATCATAATTAACGCTTCCTACTGTAAAATTCTTTAAACTAAAATCGGGTTGTTACTGAACTTGTTGTAATTTACTGCTGCTCTTCAAAACCAAGCGCTTCATTTACTAAGGCTTTCTGCTGCTTAACATGCAGAGACATATAACCAACAGCAGTCGATGCTGAAGCTGCACGGCCTGCATAATGTAATTTAGCCGCTTCAGGCAGTACACTGCGGAAATGATGCTGACTACAATACCATGCGCCCTGATTCTGCGGCTCTTCCTGACACCAGATAAAATCTTTGACATGTGCATAGTCTTCAAAAATATCACTCACTTCGTTAGTCGGGAACGGATACAGCTGCTCAATACGAATAATTGCGACATTAGTCAGCTCTTCTTTACGGCGCTTGTCTAACAGCTCGTAATACACTTTACCGCTGCATAAAACCACGCGGTTAACGTCTTTACTGTCCTGCTCGTCAATCTCTGCAATGGCATTCTGGAAAGTGCCCGATGCTAGTTCATCCATGCTCGATACAGCCAGCGGATGACGCAGTAATGATTTAGGCGACATAACAATTAACGGGCGACGCATTGAACGTATAACCTGACGGCGAAGCATATGGAAAACCTGTGCCGGGGTTGAAGGTACACAGACCTGCATATTATGCTCAGCACACAGCTGCAGATAACGCTCTAAGCGGGCAGACGAATGTTCCGGTCCCTGTCCTTCATAACCATGAGGAAGCATAACGGTTAAACCGCACATACGTCCCCACTTCTGCTCACCTGAAGAGAGGAACTGATCAATAACAACTTGTGCTCCATTGGCAAAGTCACCAAACTGTGCTTCCCAGATACACAACCCTTTCGGAGCGGCTGTTGAGTAGCCGTATTCAAAGGCTAATACAGCGGCTTCCGAGAGGACTGAGTCATGCACATCAAAATGCCCCTGCTCTTCTGAAATATTCTGCAGCGGCACATACTGTGTGCCTTCCTTCTGCTCATGCAGAACAGCATGACGATGGAAGAAAGTACCACGCCCTGAGTCCTGACCGACTAGACGAATGTTATATTTAGAATCCAGCAGCGTAGCATAAGCAAGGTTTTCAGCAAATCCCCAGTCACAGAGTTTTTCACTGCGTGCCATTAACAGACGGTCGGCATAAATCTTTTTCACTCGCGAGTGCTGCTCGTAGGAGTCCGGGTACTGACTGATTGATTCTCCCAGCTCCACTAAACGTTCTCGCGGAAACTGCGGCTCATAGGCCGAATCCCAGTCGTGTTTAAGGTATGGAGACCAGTCCACAGAATGACGCTTCATCGCCTGCCACTCTTTTACCACACACTCACCGTTGTCTAATGCATCACGATAATCAGAAACCAGCTGCTTGCCGTGTCCAGCACTGATAACCCCTTCGCTTTCAAGCTGTTCCACATAAATTTCACGCGGTGTAGCATGTTTTTTAATTTTCTGATACATCAGAGGCTGTGTTGCATTGGGTTCATCAGCTTCATTATGACCGTGACGGCGGTAACAAACCAGATCGATTACTACATCGCGTTTGAATGTATTACGGAAATCTAATGCAATCTGCGATGCTAAAATAACTGCTTCCGGATCATCGGCATTAACATGGAAGATCGGAGCCTGCACCATTTTCGCAATATCGGTACAGTAACGTGTTGAACGGGTATCTTCCGGATTTGAGGTGGTAAAACCAATCTGGTTATTGATAACAATACGCACCGTGCCGGATACTTTAAATGCACGTGCCTGCGACATATTAAATGTCTCCTGCACTATGCCCTGACCGGCAATCGCGGAGTCTCCGTGTACCGTAATCGGCAGCACACTTTCACCGATACTCTGTAAACGTTCCTGACGCGCGCGAACCGAGCCTAAGACAACGGGATTAACAATCTCCAGGTGTGACGGATTAAATGCTAATGATAAATGGATATTACCTTTAGGCGTTTTAAAATCGCTGCTGAAACCCTGATGGTATTTCACATCACTAGAGCCGTTAACCTCACCATGCTTACCGGCGAACTCATCAAACAAACGATTTGGTTTTTTACCAAGAACATTAACCAGTACGTTAAGGCGGCCGCGGTGAGCCATGCCCAGTACCACTTCCTGTGCTCCCTGTTCACCCGCACGGCGGATCAGCTCTTTAAGCATAGGCACAAAGGAATCGCCGCCTTCTAAAGAGAAGCGTTTAGCACCCGGGAATTTAGAGCCGATATAACGCTCCAACCCTTCAGCAGCCGTTAATTCTTCGAGAAAACGGTTTTTGGCTTCTTCACTGAAGGAGGGTTTACTTTCACAGGATTCAATACGATTCTGCAGCCAGCGTTTCTCTTCAGTATTGGTGATATGCATGTACTCTGCACCAATAGAGCCGCAGTAGGTACGCTTAAGTGATGCGACCAGATCACGTAATATCATAGTTTCATTGCTGGCCGCATAGGAACCGACATTAAAACTGGCATCAAGATCCGCCCCCTCCAGATCATGATAAAAGGGATCTAAATCTTTAATGGTTTCATGCTTGATTAAACCAAGCGGATCCAGTGCGGCTACTTCATGACCGCGGTTACGGTATGAACCTATCAGCTGCAGTACTTTTACCTGTTTAGCATCATTGTGCACCGCCCCCTGCGGCGGTGTAAAACATTTTGGCGCTTTAGCCGCATGTTTCATCTGTTCGCGGATAACAGAGTGTGCTTCTTCAGGCTGCTCGCTTACCGGCGGCAGTTCATCAAACACTTCCCGCCAGTTGGCATCAACTGCAAGCGGATCTGCTAAGTATAATTCGTAAAGATCTTCGATATAGGTAGAATTTGCCCCGGAAAAGTGAGATGAGGCTAACCATGTTTGCATAACATTTGTCGGCATTAAAATTCCTTAGTATTCTTTTTTAGCTTCTTGTAATTTGATCTAAGAGTTAAATCGCACGCTGCAGCAGCATTGATTTAATTTTACCAATAGCCTTGGTCGGGTTTAATCCCTTAGGACAAACACTGACACAATTCATAATGCCGTGACAGCGGAATACACTAAAAGCATCATCTAAATTAGATAAACGTTCTTCGGCAGCACTGTCACGACTGTCAATAAGGAAACGATAGGCTGCTAATAAACCGGCAGGCCCGATAAATTTATCCGGATTCCACCAGAATGACGGACAAGAGGTTGAACAGCAGGCACATAAAATACACTCATATAAACCGTCAAGCTTTTCACGATCTTCTGGTGACTGCTTATATTCACCAGCAGGCGGCTTCCTGTCGTCTGTAATTAAATATGGCTTAATTTTTTCATACTGAGTATAAAACTGAGTCATATCGATAACCAGATCACGAACTACCGGTAAACCCGGCAGCGGACGTAACACTATCTTACCTTTTGACAATAAATCAGACAGCGGCGTAATACAAGCTAAGCCGTTCTTACCGTTGATATTTAAACCATCGGAGCCGCATACACCTTCGCGGCACGAGCGGCGGAACGACAATGTCGAGTCAGTTTCTTTTAATGCGATCAATGCATCAAGCACCATCATGTCAGAGCCTTCAGGAATATCTAAAGACATATCTTGCATATAAGGTGCATTATCAACATCGGGGTTATAACGATATACAGAAAATGTAACATTCATAACTGGTAACCTTCTTAGTAAACACGAGCTTTAGGCGGGAAAGCTTCACGCAGCACCGGCGCCATATTAACATCACGTTTACACATACTTGTCGTTTCAGGATTAAAGATACTATGGTGCAGCCAGTTGGCATCATCACGCTCAGGGAAATCAAAGCGGCTGTGCGCGCCGCGGCTTTCTGTTCTGAAGTTCGCCGCCATAGCAGTGGAAAATGCAGTTTCCATCAGGTTATCCAGCTCTAAACATTCGATACGGTTAGTATTAAACTCACTGCTCTTATCATCTAGTTTGGCATTATGCAGACGTGCACGTAAGACTTTAAGCTCAGCCAGACCTTCAGCCATGGCTTCACCTTCTCTAAATACAGAGAAGTTACGCTGCATGCACTCCTGTAAATCTTTACGAATCTGTGTCGGACACTCAGTACCGTCACCTTTTTCCCAGCGGTTAAAACGCGCCAGTGCCGCATCAATATTTTCCTGAGTAGGCTCTTTTAAAGTGTTTTCTTCACTTAATACCTTACCTAAATGTTTACCGGCTGCCCGGCCGAATACCACTAAATCCAGCAGCGAGTTACCGCCTAAGCGGTTAGCACCGTGTACCGATACACTGGCAATTTCACCTACGGCAAACAGACCTTTAACCTCGATATCTTTACCGTTTTTATCAAGCTTTAAAACCTGACCGTTAACCGTTGTCGGTACCCCGCCCATCATATAATGGCAGGTTGGAATAATTGGAATCGGCTCTTTTACCGGATCAACATGGGCAAAAGTTCTCGACAGTTCACAAATTCCCGGTAAGCGGGATTCCAGAACATCTTCACCTAAATGGTCAAGCTTAAGTTTGATATGTGTACCCCATGGGCCTTCACAGCCGCGTCCTTCGCGAATTTCAATCATAATTGAACGCGCTACTACATCACGACCGGCTAAATCTTTAGCGTTTGGAGCATAACGTTCCATAAAACGTTCGCCGTCTTTATTTAAAAGGTAGCCGCCTTCACCACGGCAGCCTTCCGTTACCAAGACTCCCGCACCTGCAATACCGGTCGGATGGAACTGCCACATTTCCATATCCTGTACCGGAACACCGGCGCGCAGTGCCATGCCGACACCGTCACCGGTGTTGATATGCGCATTGGTTGTTGATGCATAAATACGTCCAGAGCCGCCGGTTGCTAAAACCGTTGCCTGCGCTTTAAACATCACCACTTCACCGGATTCAATATCAATCGCAGTACAGCCGACAATATCACCGTCATCATTTTTCACTAAATCAAGTGCATACCACTCGGAAAAAATAGTGGTTTTATTTTTAACATTCTGCTGATAAAGCGTATGTAATAAAGCGTGCCCGGTACGATCGGCAGCGGCCGCTGTACGGGAGGCCTGCTCGCCGCCGAATGCTTTAGACTGCCCGCCGAAAGGACGCTGATAAACACTGCCGTCTTCAAAGCGAGAAAAAGGCAGGCCCATGTTTTCCAGTTCACGTACCACTTCCGGACCGGTTTTACACATATATTCAATCGCATCCTGGTCGCCGATATAATCAGAGCCTTTAACGGTATCGTACATATGCCACTGCCAGTCATCGGCATGGGCATTACCCAGCGCAACGGTAATACCGCCTTGAGCTGAAACAGTATGAGAGCGCGTTGGAAAAACTTTAGTAATCAAGGCACAACTTTTGCCTTCTTGAGAAATAGAAAGTGCAGCACGCATACCTGCACCGCCGGCACCAATCACAATCGCATCAAATTCACGAATAGGTAGACTCACCTTAAACACCCCACAAAATTACGAAACCAGAAATAACATAGATAAATGCTGCCGAGGTTAATGAAAACTGTAAAAAACCGCGTACTAAAGTATTTTTTACATAATCAGTTAACACCTGCCAGATGCCGATCCAGGCATGGACCAGCATGGCGATCAGCGCAAATAAGGAGAAAACTTTTGTTAGTGTTAATGAGAAAAACCCTGTCCAGACAGCATATGACAAATCTGCTGAAGCAATAAAACCAACAAAATAAAGAATATAAGCAAGCAGCACAACCGCACTTGCACGTAATAGAATATAGTCATGCACACCGCTTCGACCAAAAGTGCCTGCAATTTTTACCATACTAAAATCCCCGCTAAAACAGACAATACCGCTGTTAATATAAATCCGATTTTTGCACTCAGTGATGCACTGTCTAATTCTTCCCAGAACCCCAGGTCTTGAATCATATGACGTACACCAAATACAGCATGGTAAGCAAGACCGGTTAAAGCGCCCCACATTACAAATTCAAACAGAAAATTATCAAAATAACCAAGTACTCGATAGAAATCCTGCTCTGATGTTAATGAACAGTTTAAAAGTGTTAAAAATATTGCCAGAGCAATAAATACGATGATCCCGGACACACGATGCAGTATGGATGCTGTTGCGGTGATGGGAAATTTGACCGTTGCCAGGTCTAAATTTTTAGGTCTCTCTTTACGCACAATTTATCTCTTTTTGTTAGCCAATAAGTAGGGGTTACTTTACCGTTGTCATTGTTAGCATAATGTTAAAGCAATGTGACATTAATACACCTGTTATTTGCGCTGTAAACACAACAGAAAAGCAATTTTGTGACAAATATTACAGATTTGCCGAATCCGCTTACAATCAGTTAATCCGCGCTATTATCAACACTTTACAGATCACGTTTGATTACTTTTAAATCACCCGCCGTTGAGACTTTTTGTCCCGTTTTACCGCATTTTGTCACTTCTCAAAGTTGAGATGTTAAAATTGACAAGCTCAAATTTAGCCTGTAAAAATATATGCAGTGAAACTCACGTATATCTAAAAAAGTAAGGGAGAATCAAATGTCGGAGCAAAAAGCAATACTTCAATTGCCGGGCCAAGAAGCCATAGAGCTGCCAATTAAAAAAGGAACAGCGGGTAATGATGTGATTGATATCAGCAGCTTAGGTAAAACAGGTTACTTCACGTACGACCCTGGATTTCTTGCGACAGCATCATGCGAATCCGCGATTACTTACATTGACGGTGATAAAGGAATTCTCTTACATCGTGGTTACCCTATTGATCAGCTTGCTGAAAAATCTGATTATCTTGAGGTTTGTTACCTGTTATTAAACAGTGAATTACCAGACAAAGAACAGTTTGATAAATTCCACCACGTGGTCCTACACCACACAATGATCCATGAACAATTAGCCAAACTTTATTCCGGCTTCCGCCGAGATTCTCATCCTATGGCTATTATGGTGGGAGTTGTCGGGGCATTATCAGCCTTCTATCATGACTCCTTAGATATCAGCAATCCCGAGCACCGGGAAATTGCCGCTTACCGCCTTATTTCAAAAATGCCGACACTTGCGGCAATGAGCTACAAATATTCCCATGGTCAGCCTTTCGTCTACCCTGATAACAGCCTTTCTTATGCCGGCAACTTCTTAAAAATGATGTTTGCCGTTCCCTGTGAAGAATATAAAGTAAATCCGGTACTTGACCGGGCAATGGATAAAATCTTTATTCTGCATGCCGATCATGAGCAGAATGCATCCACATCAACGGTTCGTTTAGCCGGCTCTTCGGGCGCGAATCCATTTGCCTGTATTGCCGCCGGTATCGCTTCTTTATGGGGCCCTGCTCACGGCGGTGCAAATGAAGCCTGTTTAGTCATGCTGGAAGAGATCGGCACCGTTGATCGTATTCCCGAGTTTATTGCCCGGGCAAAAGACAAAGATGATCCGTTCCGCTTAATGGGCTTTGGTCACCGCGTTTATAAAAACCATGATCCTCGCGCAACCGTTATGCGCAAAACATGCCATGAAGTATTAAACGAACTAAGAATTAAAGATCCGCTTCTTGATGTGGCAATGGAGCTTGAGCGCATTGCCCTTGAAGATCCGTACTTTATCGAGAAAAAACTTTACCCTAACGTTGATTTTTATTCAGGTATTGTATTACAGGCAATGGGTATTCCTCGTTCAATGTTTACCGTTATCTTTGCCATCGCCCGTACCGTCGGCTGGGTATCACACTGGAAAGAGATGTTTGAACAGCCGGGTCAGCGTATCGGCCGTCCTCGTCAGCTCTATACAGGTGAAACAGATCTTAAGTTTGATCACGTTAATGACCGTTGTAACTGAAAGTAACTATATTTAGTTGTATTTATTAAGCCAGTGTTTACACTGGCTTTTTTATATCTGAAATGTTCTGATGACTATTTACATTACCTCACTAAGCCCTGATAACCTCGACTTTCCCAGTGTAGAGCAGGCATTAACCGATCCGGACGGTTTATTAGCAATGGGCGGCGACCTAAGCTGTGAGCGCTTGATTGAAGCTTATCGGCATGCGGTTTTTCCGTGGTTTAGCGAAGGACAGCCGCTTTTATGGTGGAGTCCTAAAATGCGGGCCTCAATAAATCCAAAGCATCCGTATATCAGTAAAAGTCTAAAAAAACTTATTACCAGGAAAACCTTTCAGGTATCCGTTAACCATGCCTTTAACGATGTTATCCATGCCTGCTCCCTGCCCCGCGCGGCACAGTCTGAAACCTGGATAACAGCGGCTATGATAGATGCTTATAAAAACCTGCACCGCAGAGGGCACGCACATTCCATTGAAGTATGGTGCGAAGGCAGACTTGTCGGCGGTTTATACGGCATCTGTATCGGTTCTGTTTTTTGTGGTGAATCAATGTTTCATACCGTAAGCAACGCTTCTAAAATCGCTTTTACAGCGCTGTGTGCACATTTTGCAGAATACGGCGGAAAAATTATTGACTGTCAGATGATGACCGGGCATTTACAAAGCTTAGGTGTACAGGAAAACAGCAGGGAAAATTTTATAACACAGTTAAAAGAATATCGAGATATCATCATTTCACCGGCATGCTGGCAGAAACAGTTTATTAAGCTGTAGAAGCATAACCAGCCGATACACCGGTTATGCTGTTTTTCCAGCAGACTTTAGCGATCTTGTAGTTTTTCTAACAGACTTTAGCGATCTGTTTAGTCATCGCGGCTAACACATCTTTACGGGCAATTAAGCCCTGGAAAATATTCTCTTCATTCACAACCGGATAAATTTTAGGTTTACCACTGATCATGATCTGCGCT
The DNA here is from genome assembly GCF_000428725.1 of Psychromonas aquimarina ATCC BAA-1526. GTDB lineage: Bacteria > Pseudomonadota > Gammaproteobacteria > Enterobacterales > Psychromonadaceae > Psychromonas > Psychromonas aquimarina. Next base: position 11,185 of record NZ_AUAM01000048.1, on the reverse strand, counting down.
AAATCAACAATGCTCATACTGCCGGGCACAGTTAACGGATCTTTAACCATTACATCTTCAACTAAAGCAACCAGCTCGCAGTAATAACTCGCTTCAAGCATTTTTGCCAGACAATCCTGCTCAGAAAGCCAGCCGATTACACGTCCGATATCATCAACAACCGGTCCGCCAAGATGCTTATCTTTAAGTAATTTTTCAACAGCTGTCTCTATGGTCATGTCTTTCTTAAAAAAAATGCTTTTCCCGACCATGCAGTGTTCAACTTGTAGATTATTCATAAAATCCCCTTTTTCTTTTAGTTACTTAGAGCTTAATCTCTTTTATAAAAAAGTCGATTTTTGTATAAAAATAATGTGGTAAAATATCGCAAGTTCATAAAATAATTTAACAAAGGTATAACGATATGGCTTCATTACAAGATCAACTGATGAAATCTGGGCTGGTCAATAAACAGAAAGCAAAACAGGCGCAAACGGAAAAACGCCGTAAAGCAAAACAGAAAAAGAAAAAAGGCACTGTTGAAGTTTCAGATGTGCAGATCAAGATCAATGAACAGAAAGAGCTGCAGAAACAGCAGGACTTAGAAAAAAACCAGCAGACTCAGGCTGAATTAGATGCCCGCTCAGCACACGGTAAACTGATTCAGATGATTGCTCAGCACTGCGAGAAAAACTATCAGGGTGAAATTGACTATCACTTTACTTACGATAACAAAGTAAAACGCATTGCGATCAACGAGAAAACCCAGCAGGGATTAATAAAAGGTCTGCTGGCTATTTGTGTTTTAAATGAAGAGTTTTATCTGATCAATAAAGAAGCGGCTGCTAGACTTGCCGAAATTGACCAGTCAGTTTTAGTAGCTTTACATGAAAAAGTAGAAGTATCAGAGCTTGAAGAAGATGATCCCTATGCAGAGTTTGCAGTTCCCGATGATCTGATCTGGTAAATTGTTATTTAAAAAAGACAGCCCTGTTGTATACAACAAGGCTGCCTTTTTTTAAAACTTAATTTTTAATTAATCTCGGAAATTATTAAACTGGAATGCCTGCTCCAGCTCAGTTGCTTTGATTAACGCCATTACCGCCTGCAGATCATCACGTTTTTTACCGGTAACACGTAACTGTTCACCCTGAACAGCGACTTGAACTTTTAATTTCTTATCTTTAATCAGTTTGATTAACTTCTTCGAAGTCGGCTGATCCACCCCTTCTTTAAATTTAACCGCTTGTGTCCATGTCTTGCCGCTGCTGCTTGGTGTTTCCAGAGTCATTGCACGCGCGTCAATACCACGCTTTACCAGATTCGTACGCAGCATATCCGCAAGCTGTCTTAACTGGCTGTCATGCTCAGCAGACAGTTTTGCAACATCATTAGTGATAGCAAAACTTGCTTTAACACCACGAAAATCAAAGCGTGTTGATAGTTCACGGTTAGCATTATCAACGGCATTTTGAACTTCAGCCATGTCGATTTCTGAAACAATATCAAATGAAGGCATTTTTTATTCCTATAAATTAAAGTTAATGTCTATTCGGCTAAGTTACCAGAAAACAATCATTTCAGCTATAATCGTCCCTTGAAATTGATTATTAAGGTAAAGAAAATGTGGCAGATTATCGGAGCAGGTGCAATCGGCTGTTTATGGGCGGCAAATTTACAGCGCATCGGTCAGCAGGTTCACCTTATTACGCGCAGCCCCTGCTCAGAAACAAGACTTCATTATCTGGATCTGCACAATAACCAGCAGCAGTTTAGTGTCAGCTGCAGCACAGAGCTAATAAGGAGCCGGGATCCGCTGCTTATCTGCGTAAAAGCAACGCAGGTTGAAAAGGTAATACAAACTCATCAGCGGAGCATAAAACCGCAGCAGGTTATTATCCTGATGCATAACGGTATGGGGTGTGCAGAGCAGGTGCAGGCGCTTTTACCGGATAACCCCATTATATGCGCGACAACGGCTAATGCGAGTTTACTGCAGGGTCCTTTAAATATAAAACAGACCGGCCGGGGCATTACCTATTTAGGTCCGTTTAATTCAGCTGCAAAGCACCACCAGGGGCTTGCCGAATCTTTAAACGCAGCATTAGATGATACTCACTGGTGTGAGGATATTAAACACAAATTATGGCTGAAACTGCTTATCAATATCGCGATCAATCCCCTAACGGCTATTTACCAGGTTAATAACGGCAGTTTACAGGAAGCTTCTTTTCAGAAGATGATTATTGAAATAACCCGGGAAAGTTTAAAAGCAGCCGATGCTGAAAATATTCATTTTGCAGAGCAGGAATTATTAAATATTATCAATCAGGTGATCCGGCAGACAGCACAAAATTATTCATCAATGAACAGAGATATTTTCTACCAGAGAATAACGGAAAATGAATTTATCGGCGGTTTTCTACTAAAAAAGGCATCTTTATACAATATAGAGATGCCTTCTGTTAAATCACTTTATAATCAAATTAAACAACTCGAAAACAATTACGCTTAAAATGATGGTGTATCACTGATCAGTTCAACTAAATAATCAGCTATTTTGCCGTTAATATTATCCTGAAGGCGATGATTCAGCTGCTCCTGCTGCTTAGCAGATACCTTTACCGGCCAGCGTTTACGGCTGATTACCTGGCCGTTTTCAGAAAGAGAAAGTGCATAGCTGCCGCGCAGCCAGTACCAGCCCTCCAGAAGAGCCGGATCACTGATATCGATATCGGCACTTACCTGCAGATCTGAGTTGTCGACCACCGACACCCCTAATCCGGCTAAACCTGACTGTATGGTCTTTTTATGGGCAGCACTGTCTACATCAACACTTACCTGCAGTGCAGCCAGTTTATCGGCAATTAATTTTTCAATTTGTGCGCCGGAAATATCTGCAGGCAGGCCGCCGCGGCTTAACTGTTTGAGCTGCAGGTTAGCCATATGACGGCGCAGCTGCTGATCTCGGGCTTTACGTAATGCGTTTATTGATAAAATAGCATTAGGCGCAGTATTAGCACTGTAATCAAGCAGCTGGGCAATGGAGTTATCCAGTTCCATAATTGATTCATACAGGGTTTCAGCTGCCGGACGTTTAGCTAATACCGCCAGCGCATAATACTCTCCACCTGGACTTAACCAGGTTTCCTTAATAATAACCCCGCTTAGTGCCTGGTCTGTTTCGGTCTGAATGCTTCTCTGCAGGTTAGTCGAACTTTCTGAAGATACACCTAACGCACTTTGTGATTTTGTCGCTTCCGTTAAGGTACGCGTTTCCGCTTTAACATTAACAAAAAATATTTCTGCTAGATTAGCAACGGCGTTTTTTCCAGCCCGGTCACGTTTTGACGCCTGGCCTACTGCTGTTAAATAGTCACTTGAAGCATAACTAGCCTGCGCATTATCAATCCATGCAGGTCGTTTGTCCTGTTGTGTTGAAGCACAGGCGCTAAGAAGAGAGCAGACAAGGAGCAAAGCTAAATTAATTTTTATTTTCATATTAACCTTCTTAAATTAGTCTTGTTGATAATGAAATATCTGCTCGCTCAGGCTGTTAACCAGCACCAGATTCTGCGAGCCGTCGGGCAGTTCAATTTTCTGCATATGATCAGCACTGTTAATCAGCACTTCATTTTCTGTTGTTTCCAGATAGGCAAACTGGATATTAGCCGGCAGCATATTCCAGCTGCGCAGGTCGGCGACTTCAGTCACCAGGGTTGCAATATTTACTAATAAACCAACCAGAGAATCTTTTTCATTAGCTTTATCAACCAGTTCGTATTTTGCCAGCGCCCGTGTTGTGGTCAGCAGTAAAATAGACGGGTATTCATCAGCTAAATCATCTCGAACTAAGCTTTCTAAATTCTCAATCATCTGCGTGGTCAGTCGTTGATTTCCCTGAGTTATTATAGCCCGCTGCGAGCGTTTCTTCATCGGCGGATAGGCCGGCATAGCAATTCGGATCAGCTGCTCGGCATCATGACTGGGCACCATAACGGCTTTTTCCTGCTTATTACTGACCACACCGTCAAAGTACAGAGTAAACAACTGACTGCCGCTGCTCATCTCGGGTTTAGCTAAACCGGGAAACTGTTTTTTGTAAGCAGCATACTGCTGGTCTGCACCAAGCTTATAACTCATTCTCAATAGAGCCTGCTTTAGGCCTAGAGGCTGCGAAATTCCGCGCTGTTTTAACAGATCTGAAGCATGCTTGTAACTGATTAATGAGTTAGAACGTTCATCAAGCAGTTCATAAATAACACCGGCTAATAAATGCACGCTGGCTAACTGGCCGCGGACAGACTTGCGCTTGGCAAGCTTTTTCATGGAAACATCTGCCTGGAGCATCTCTACGCGGGCGCCGTCTATGTCCTGATTAAACAGATAACTAAGTGCCAGCATATTATGTATCATAACCCGGTCCGTCGGATAACCGCTGTAGCTTCTATATATTTCACTGACGGTACCGGCAGCGGCAGTTTCACTTACAGACATAGCCTCCAGCACAGCCATTTCCCGCTTAGCTAAAGAGAGGGTATCAATCGCACTTTTAAAATCGCCGTTAACTAACTGCAGATAACCAAGATTGAGATGATACTGTGCAATGTCCCGATCATCAGGTTTATTAGCCTGAAGTTTCTTAAGGACATATTCAGGTCCCTGATTATTTAATGAATTTGCTAAGTTGTTGGTAGCCCGCTGCTGTCCGGCACACCCGGAAAGAACAACAATACAAAGAAGACACAAAATTTTATACATGCGCTTACCGCTAGAAAAATAATAGGCTGGCAGAAACCGGTCAGGCGCTGAGTTAGCGCCTGACTGATAAACTAATTACTCGCGTAATTTACTGTTTTTTATTAACTTTTTAATTTTCTTCTCACCAATCCAGACTTTGCGGTTATCTTTAATGCTGATCAGCTCTAAATTAACCTGATAAAAGCGTACCTGTGTAGAGCCTTCTACATCAATAATGGTATTGATCTGCCCCTGCATCATGAAATCGGCGCCGTACTCCTGGCCCATCTCTTTACGTGTTGCTTCTGAGGCATTTAAATCCTGATCACCACGCTCATCGCGAATCTCTTTTCGAGCAGCAGATGATGCAACAAACTGCACCTCACCTGAGTTTATTAATTCACGCTCCATATTGGCAACAAAGGTATTGGTATTAATATGCTCATGGCTTAAATTTTTAACCCGGCCGACGATAACAACAGGCTCCGTACCTTCCTGTTTAACAAATTTAGTTATCCAGGCACGAGACAGTGCGTCTTCAACCATTTCACGGGCCACTAATTGTGAATCTGTGTCGTTCCAGGCACCGCTTAAATCAACCTGCTCCTGTGAATCCAGACGTTCCACTGAAGTTGAACATGCGCTGAGCATAAATGCAGCGATCACTGCAAAGCAAAAGTTTGTTTTTATTTTCATTTTGTTCTCCAATATTTGACTTAATTCCGTGAATTATAAAGGTATTTTTTATCAATAGCCCAGTACTATACAGCATAGTTTTGTATGAAAATGTATTGATTAGAAGTTATCTTCAATAGCCAGTCCAGAGTGCATACAAACAGGTGTCGAGTAACTGGGTAAACAATACTATCTACGCTGAAATTAATTTACCAAGCGGTTTGCCGCCGAGCAGATGCAGATGAATATGATAGACCTCCTGACCGCCGTCGCGGTTACAGTTCATAATCAGTCTATAACCTGATTCTGCAATACCTTCCTGCTGCGCAAGCTGTTTGGCTACAGTATAAAGCTTACCGATCAGCAGTTCATCCTGCACTTCAATATCGTTTGCGGTGGCAATTAATTTATTCGGGATAATTAAAATATGCGTGGGCGCCTGCGGTGATATATCACGAAAAGCCGTTACATAATCATCCTGATAGAGCATATCTGACGGGATTTCTTTATTGATTATTTTTCTAAAAAAAGTTTCTTCAGCCATTTTTACTTCCTGTCAATGAATTGAGACAGCCGCCTATGGCTAACACAAGCGGCTGAGCATGCGCTTTATAATTCAGCAATTGCACCTTTGCCGATACCTTCATAGGCGTAAACTGTCACAGTTTCCGGACCTACGCGTTTTTTAATCTGCTCACAGATAAACTCCGCCAGCTGTTCAACCGTGGTATCTTTGGGCAGGACCTCTGCACGGTGAGCAGGCATCAGCAGCTCAAAATAACCCTGAGGGGCATGATACGCAGTGCACAATTTATCAATATCATTTTTAATAACGATAAAAGAGAGATCCGATTTTTCAACAATATCCTCTTCACTAACCAGATAAATATCTTTCCAGCGGTTTGCCCAGTCTTTAACCAGATCTTCATTATATTCATCGTTAATAAATATATCGAGTTTAGAACGGTGCCCGTGAGCAATGCGCTGACAGTTACCATTATGCTTTTTCAAACCGTGAGTATAGTGATAATACGGCGTGCTGATTTTTTCATTTCGTAACTTTATTTCTAAGTCTAAAATATTTTCCGGCAGCTGCAGCAGAACCACCTGCTCAAGGTAAGTTTCCAGCAGCTCAATACTGATTTTTTCACTTTCCAGCAGACAGTATGCTTCAGTTGGACACTTTAGTTGAATAACGGAGTTATCGTCGAGGGTAAAGTTAACTTGTGTGCGTTGTGACTCTAAAATCACGCTGCAGTTTTCAGAAGCGTGAGGCACCAGTAATTTATGATCAACTTCCGCGTCGATAATTGCTTTAATCTGCTTTTTTACTAATGAAAAATCGAGAATCATCGACTGATCATTTAATTTCCCCTGCAGTGTCACGTCTACCTGGTAACTCTCACCTACAAATCCGCGAGCACTGTCTAAATATGTTGAATCAATAACCGTAAGGTCGCGTACAAATAATTTCATTCTTATCTCATCTAATAATTGACCGCCAGCAAAGCGGCTGACCGTCTTAAATTCTTCGAGCAGCAGCGGCCGCCGACCCGCTAGGATATAACAAGGCGGGCTAAAGTAAATTAATTTCTAAAACGGAGGGCTCTGGTCGTCCGACTGCTGCTCATCATCAGCCTGGGAAAGCGCATCTCGTTTCAACTGCTCGCGCAGATTAGGCGGAATGCCCTGGATAGTTAAGGTATCACTGTCGGCGTCATAATGAACACGTTCACCAAGGTGCTTCTGGTCAAAACTGATGCTCACACCGCCCCCCTGACCAACATATTTAGTCAATTTACGCACCACACTGCGGTCTGCCGGGAAGGTGTTTTCTAATTCATAATCTTCACTGACAAAATCGTAAAAGCTGCCTTCTAATTTCGGCGCTTCCTGAATTTGTTCCGACAGGCTGGAAAGATCGATATCATCCCCCTGCTTTAACTGTTCTTTACAGTACTCAAAGGCAACTTCACGGACTTCCTGCTTTTTAGCCACAGGCAGCGCCTGCTCGTCGCAAAACTCTTCAACCGCTTTCATTAATACCTGATTCTGAACTTTTGCATCAAAACCTTCCTGAGCGCCCATAAAATCCAGAAAAAAATCAGCGACAGCACGTCCGACCCGGCCTTTAATAAATGAGATGTAACGATTTGATTCCGGCTCACGTGTCAGCAGAGTTAAATCAATACGGGCCACCAGCTGTATTTTACTGGTTTCGATATGCTGGCTTACCTGCAGTTCTAGGTTGTCATTAACACTGATTGACTCGTTATTCTGCAGCAGAGCAATTAACAGGTAATCGCTGGCAGTCCAGCTGTACTTGCTGACCAGTAATACGCCCTCTTCAGCAAAATCGTGTTTCTGAAGCTCAGTAACTAAACAGTCGGCAGCCTGCTGTGAGAACCCCACAAAATCTAACTCACCGGCCGTCTCTTCACGTAAAGCACGCTGAAAAACTTGAGGCTTTTCAGCTTCGTCAGCGAAATAAGCAAAAGCCTTATTGGTTTTACTCTGATAAGTACGGTGCAGCTGCATTAAAAAGTCTTCAATCGACGGGGAAATCGGCAGTTCTCCCTCGCGCATTTTACACTGTAGAACTCCTTCAGAGTTGTAATTTAAAGAGTGTAAAATAATATTACTGGCAGAGATATTCATACTGTAGGCACCATGCTTAAATTTAGAGAGTTGTGAATTATACCCAAGGCGCTTATAAATGCGAGCGGCAAAGTTCAGACAAGCGCTTCATAACACTAAATTAATTTAAATTAAGTACGATTAATAAAAATATCAAAATAAATCTCATTTATTATCTAACAAGATAACCTTTGTGATTGGTATAAATTCAGGAGTACGTTATTATAAGCCTCTTTTTTTACTACGGTCGCAAATTTTACTATGCCAATTATTTCTAAATATTCCAGCCAGAAAATTGAAACTATACTCGATGAAGTGATGGACGTTCTGCATAAAAACGACGTTTCTGTCGATTTAAGCTTAATGGTTCTAGGCAACAGCATCACCCATATTATTAACAGCCAGGTTCCTGTCAACAAGCGCGCTGAAATCAGTGACAAGTTTGTAAAAGCTCTTTCTTCATCGATTAACAAAGAAGACAAATAAAAAACATGGTTGAAACTGGTCATAAATATCACGATAACGTGTCTCGATTAATCAGCTGGGGACACTGGTTTACTTTTTTTAATATGATACTCGTATCATTAATCGGTCTTCGTTATGTGAAATATGCCAGTTTATCTGACACTGCCGTAGGTATTGCCTATCAGTTTGTCAGTCTGATTGGTCACTTCAGCTTTCTAAGCGCGGTTGTTTTTGGTGCGGTTTTATTTCCGCTGGCATTTGTTGTTCCCTTTGCCCGCTTATACCGGCTTTGCGGTATTATCGTCAGCACGATAGCAGTGACCTTTTTGATCGTTGATACGCAAATCTTCAAAATCTATAACTTCCATCTCAACCCGTTAATCTGGCAGTTTTTACAGCGGCCGGAGCAGGTTGAACAGATTTATTCGATCAATCTGCACTACATATCAATTCCCATTATTTTTGCGATAGAAGTATTCATTTCCCACTTTGTCTGGAAAAAATGCCGTTATCTGCAGGCAAAAGCGATCGGCAAACCTATCGCTATCTTCCTGTTCAGTGCTTTTATTATTACCCACTTAACTTTTATCTGGGCGGATGCAACACAATACCGGCCGATTACCCAGCAGAAATCGATTTATCCGCTGTCCTATCCGATGACTGCACGTACCTTCCTGAGAAAACAGGGCTGGTTAACAGATGATAAACTGCAGGAGCGCATTAAACGTCAGACATCTAGCGGTGAAAATGAGCTGCGCTATCCTATAACGCCTCTGACCTACCAGAAATCCGGGCCCGCCCCCCAGGCTGAAAATGTATTACTGCTCACCGTTGAAGCGCTGCGCGCAGATATGGTTAATGAAAAGAATATGCCCTACCTCTATCAGCTCAGTCAGCAGGGATTAAATTATACAAATCACTTCAGTGGTGCCAGCAACCGCCCTCAGGGACTGTTCAGCTTGTTTTATGCACTGCCGAACCGATACTGGTCGGAGATCACGCTTAATTATATTCCGCCGGTTCTGATCAACCGTTTAGCTGAAGAAAACTATCAGTTTGGTTTGTTTTCAAGTATTGGTTTTATACAGCCGGAGTTTCTACAGAGCAGTTTCAGTCAGATTAACACGCCGGAATTAAAGCGTTACTCGCGTAACAATAATAACAGTACTGCAGCCCAAAAATGGCAGAAATGGATAAAGGCTCAGAACAAGTCGGATAGACTGTTCAGCTTTCTCTATTTACAGCAGCCGGACGCAGCTGTTTTTGAAGATTTTCCGCGGCTAAGTTTAAAAGAGCGCAGTAAACAGCTTTCTAAGTACCAGGCGCAGGTACTGCAGATTGACCAGCATATTAAAGAGGTGGTTTCCACACTGCAGGCACAGGGAGAACTTGATAGTACCGTAGTGATTATCACCGGCTCTCATGGTGCATCTTTTGAAAAAGAATCCAGTATAGAAGCTTCGATCAATAATGCACATGTACCTTTAATTCTTTTATGGCCGGGTCAAAGTCACCGGGAAATAACCAGAATGACCAGCCATGTTGATATTGTGCCGACTTTGATGGAAGAGCTTCTAGGCACTCGTTCCGATGCTGACCAGTACAGCAGCGGACAAAGTTTATTTGATAACAGCGAACGCCGTTATGTACTTTCAGGAAACCTGAAAAAATACGTTATTTATGAAAACAGCCGGATCACCGCATTTTCCAATGACGGGGAGATAAACAGCATTAACTGGCTGGGCAAAGCATTAAATGATGATCAGTTTGATGTGACGCTGTTAATTGATGTTTTATCTAAACTTCGACGCTTTAACCATTCTTAACTAGAACCGGCTAATCACTGTTAGTCGGTTTAACACTTTAATTTAACAGATAAATTCATTATTTGAGCTGTTTCAAAAAATCATGTTTTGTTAAGTGCTATTCTCGCTTCCTCTCAAATAACTTCTGCAGCTGTTAATTGTTACCACGTATCGAATAAACCACCAAAATGCAGAGAAGAGTTAGGTACAGTTCGCAACAGGGTAGTTGTGAAATATTATATCAAAAGGAATTTAAAGATGACCCCGTCTGCATTTGAAGCAACTCAGCAGCTGGAAAAACAGCTGAATAATGTTTATGAAAATATCTATAACAGAGAAAATAAAATTGCGGCTGCAATAAGTAACTATCAAAGCGACAGGCAGGACAATCCAGTCAAGTTTTCACTGCTTATGAATATCGCGTTTAATATACTGCTTATTGCAGGTCTATATTACTGTCTTTGTTAATACCAGTCTGACTAAGCCTCTGATCATTTATACTGCTTAAAAGCGCGCGAGATTTACATCTATCCTGTCCAAAACTGCTTAACAGTATTATTTTTTAGCTTATAAAACAAAAAAGGCTTCTCTAATGAGAAGCCTTTTTAAATGCGGTTAATTAAGAGCAGGAGAGATTAAACTCCCACCACACTATTTAATGCGCCTCGCAGAAACAAAAAGCTCACTAATAAGTAGAAGGTTTTAAATGCGGCTTAGTTAAGGGCAGGAGAGATTTATAATCTCACACATATCTAAAGTTATCTTCTGAAACGAAAAAGAGCTTCTCATAAGAGGCAATGCCGTTCGGTTAAGCAATTTTAGGCTTATATCTTAACGGGTACCTTGATGGTATATAAAGCACTGAACGTGGAAACGTTCGGTGT
>NZ_AUAM01000047.1 GCF_000428725.1 Psychromonas aquimarina ATCC BAA-1526 | reverse complement strand
AAAAACTGAATCGCATTGCGTGCGATTTTGACGAGACTCCAGGATTTATGCTCTACGAGGTGTAGAAAATAAGTTTTCAGCTCTTCGGTGCTGAGGTGATCAGGGCAGGTATCAAAGTATTGTGTGATTTGACGAAGACAACGGCTATAACAGTCAATCGTTTTGGGGCTTTTGCCTTGTAAGATCAATTCGTTGAGGTAAGATTGATATAAATTGTTAAAACGAGTTTGTTCGAGTGGTTTCATAACAACCTCCAAATAAAGCCGTCAACATTGACGGTTCTTTATTTGTATACTCGATTGAGGTTATGTGTTTTTTCTGCCGCGCAGCGGCTTCGTTCAACAAGCACTTTAAACGGAACAAAAATAGTTGGCTCTGTTCCGCTTTACTCCACTATTTTAGCCAATCATTTTCGTCAATGGGATCGCGTTTTGCCTTTTGAGCAAAAGACAAGACTTGCCCGTAATTCGAAAAACATTTCTTATATTGAGCACTCCCGTCACCGTATTATGCATGGGTTTATGCTGAATTTATTAGGCGAATTAATTGCTTATTGCCTGAAAGTAATGATGCAGTTCTGGCTTAACCAGATCTCAGGTTAACTAGATAACTTTGCAAGTCATTTTTTTATTTGAGTTATAGCTGTTTGTAATGCCATCGTTATCATCAAACTCTACAAAGATATCAGTATAGCTTCCCGATTCCATTTCATAAATTTTCTTCAGAAAACGAATTTTGATTTCTGTTGTGTAGAACCAATTGTACTCAGCTTTTACAGTGTCTTTTCTGCTCCATGTAAATCCAAGTGGAGCATCAGCAATCATTTCTGCAATTCCAAAATAGCGGATGTTACTGAATGTGACAGTATTAGTAGTTAGGTTTAGCTCAAATTCTAGATCAGGACAATCGAACTTCGCTGTATCCATCTTGAAGTCTGCAGCAAAAGAACTAGCAGAGACTGTAAGCAGCAGTAGTAGAATTTTTTTCACGGGAAACTCCTTAGTTTAATCTAAGGACAGAATAACCTGTTCGCTCATTCTAGCAACCCCCTTGTAAGAATTTCATGGCGTTGTGAGGATCATATCGATATCAACGAGGAGGCAGGATCAAGTCTTGAGTTTTGCCTTTTGCTGATTTTTAAGCCCTACAGCTGTTTTAGCTGCGGGGCTTGTCAGTTATACCTATATAACTGTTAGCAGGGGGAACAGCTCATTTTACGTATGTGCTGATGATTTTCTCGTAGCTGCCGTCGGAGATCATGCCTTCTAATGTCTGATCGAAGGCATCACGTAGTGCAGACAGGTTAAGCGCTTTTGAGAAAGCGATATAGCTGGGTACGCTTTGTACCGGAACATCCAGCTGGACAAATTTATCTTGAAAACCAAGCTGTTTGAACATTGACAGTGCCGTGTATTTATTACTTATCAGAATATCTATACGTCCTGCATTTAACTTGCGTATAGACTGCTCCAGTGTGGTTGCTTCTACCGTATTAATGATGCCGTCTTGTTTAACTGCATCATCAAAAATTGTTCCGTAACTAATGCCTCTAACAATACCCAGTTTATAATTTGCTAACTCTTTTAAATCTCCAGTAAATGGAATAATGCCGCCCCTGGGAATAAACAGCACAATTTCCTGCTGAATAAGCACGTTATTTGAATAGTCTAAAAATGTTTCTCTTTCTGGGTTTTTATAAGCAGTGAAGATAGCTGCTGCTTTGCCCGTTTTTACCTGTGCAAGCGAGCGCGGCCAGGAATTAATATCTACCTTTGTAGTATGCCCCATTCGTCTGAATGCTTCTTCCACTACATCATATATAAAACCAGTAACGCGGCCGTCTTCTTTATAAACGTAGGGAGGATACTGTAATGAAACTAAGTTGAATTCTTTGGCTGATGCACCTGAAAGACAGATGAAAAAAAGAAAAACAGATAAAACACTGCGTAATCTTCGAATTGTATTATTCATACCCGCTTCCTTAATAGAGATTTTTTAAAGGTTGTAATTAAAGTTATGTTATGGACGGGGTTTGTCAAATATATTTGTTGTAAGTACTGTTTTGTTTTTATTTCGTGCTGATAAGAAGAAAAGCTGCTGTCTGCTCTTTTGTAGAGCAGTAAATGTGTGGGGGAGGTAGTTTTGTTGTGGTTGATTATGAGGAGTTGTAATTTAAATGATAAAGGGAAAAAGTGGGACATCCGTAAATTTTTGCTATCAAATGTAAGCGAATGATGATTGGCGACAGAGGCGGGGTTGTCAGTAAAAAGGCGGGAAAAAAGGCGGGACATCCGTAACTTTTTGTCAGAAAACGTAAAAACTTGATTTGGTGTAGCTGACCGGGTGTTTATCAAACTCTGATGGATATCAGGGCCTGGTCTTTAGTTTTCAGAAAAGCAGATAAAAGATACATGGTCAAGGTTAAGGGCCTGACCATATCACTCATGGGCTGTATGAATATACTACCTTATTCAGAGGCATAAGGGGGGCTGGCTTACAGGGTAAGTTCGTCTTCTGCTATCTATTCTACATCGGCTGGTATTAGCTTTAGCTGCTTGTGCTACAGTCGTTTCAGCGGCTTGCTCTACAGTCGTTTCAGCGGCTTGCTCTACAGTCGTTTCAGCGGCTTGCTCTACAGTCGTTTCAGCGGTTTGCTCTGCAGTTGTTTCAGCTGCTTGCTCTGCAGTTGTTTCAGCGGCTTGCTCTGCAGTTGTTTCAGCGGCTTGCTCTGCAGTCGTTTCAGCGGCTTGCTCTGCAGTCGTTTCAGCGGTTTGCTCTGCTGTCGTTTCAGCGGTTTGCTCTGCAGTTGTTTCAGCGGCTTGCTCTGCAGTCGTTTCAGCGGCTTGCTCTGCAGTCGTTTCAGCGGCTTGCTCTGCAGTCGTTTCAGCGGTTTGCTCTGCTGTCGTTTCAGCGGTTTGCTCTGCAGTTGTTTCAGCGGCTTGCTCTGCAGTCGTTTCAGCAGCTTGCTCTGCAGTCGTTTCAGTTGCTTGCTCTGCAGTAATTTCAGCTACTTTCTCTGCAGTCGTTTCAGCGGAAGCTGGTTTTTCTATAGTAGGCTCAACTGTAGTGGGTACTACTTCAGGCCCTTCTGTCTGATCTGCTTCAGTAACACAGTTCCAGCCCCAGCCCTTTTGCTTTTCAACAAACTCAGCCGCTTTGGATTCACAGTAACTTTCTGCGCTCTGGGCGCTCCATAATACTTGGACTTCAGTCGACTTGGTATATTGCACTTCACAAGGCAGGGCGCCTTCGCCAGTGTAAACCACTTCGATTATGCGGGTCGTGGTGTCATGTGTACAAATGGTTTTGTTGTTTTCCAAGGCCTGTGTTGCGGTAGTAGTACTTACTAATAATGCCGCAATAACGGTCATCTTCTTCATAAAACGTCCTTTTAGGTGTATTCATCGGGTTCTAAGCTGTGCAGTAATACAGGTTTCAAGTCAAAGCTGTAGACCCAATGGTGTTGTTGAGCAAATCAATTACAGGTTAATTTAAGCCTATTTAGTTTAATTTTTAGTGCAATGCCAGCCAGCATGATCAATACCTTAATATTTAGTCGTATTCATTATTAATTCCTGGCGAATCAACATTTTGAAAAATGTTGCGTTTTTTAATAGCGCGCTATAATACTCAAATCAATACCAAACATCAAAGACATATAAAAAATATGGCTGATGGGTTTTAATGTGCGCAAAATACCTAAATATTTCAGCCGCTCGCTTCCTAAATAACAATTAAGAAAACAACATATGTGTCAATGGGGCGCGTCTTGCCTTTTGCCTTACAGCGTCTTGCAGAAGCGTAAAATATTCATGCACAGGTCAACGATTGGAGCAGACAGTTAGTTTGTGCATTATCAGGAAGAGTGTTGTGATTGATGATGAGAAAAAGAAATAGAGGCACTTTGGATTTAGATATCGCTATTTGAAGAGGATAGAGGCTCCCCGCAAATAGCTTACATTTCAGTTTGTTTTTTTACTTCTAATTCTTGTTCAGTTTTTTGCTTTTTTTAGTTGTTTGGATTTGATTTTCTTCACGGTTTTGATGAAACCAAAATCTTTTTCTACCAGTTGTTCTAGCCATAAGTATCCTTAATTGTTTTCTTTGGATGAATAAAAATAACCTTATTTATCACTGCCTAACAAGGAAATTCGAACCTAGTGACACATACGCGGAGCGGATGTTTGCGGTACTGATATTTACGGGCAATAAGATAAGTTGTTATATTAGTTTGAGATAAAAAATTTATCATGTTAATAAATAAAAGTAAATGCCGGAAGAGCATAATTTACTTTCGACACGCTATAAATTTATAAAAAATAGCGATGGCGCTGTATGGTGAATTATTGAATGTGATGATTAAGCTAAAGGAGACACTAAGGACAACAAAAATGATGTAACTGAGGGAAAACTTGGACTTGATGATTTCATTAATAACTCTGAATGACAGAGCTGAATGAATATTAACCTACATGTAGAGAAATATATAGCTATATTTTTAATCTTTTTGATTAAAGATTATTCAAAGCTTTAATTGTGGGCATCATTAAGGTTAAATTTGGACAGCTAGGAGAAAAGGTTTGCCTGTCCTGTCTTTTTGCAAAATTTAAATCATGCATCGGGAAGACATTTATAAAGAGAGCAGACGGCAGCTAGTGTTGTGTAAGAGTGCTGCAGTTTCTCTGCCTATTTCTGTCGCCCGCTTTATATTGATACTAAACACTTTTATTTAAAGCCTGCATCAACAAACAGAAGATAACCTACAAGCGCTGGTTATCTTCTATCGCATTAGTTTTATTGGTATTTATCACCAGATAAAAAATAGGTAATAATACCTAGGATAAATAATACCGCTGTTGTTAGCTGCAGAAATACCGCCAAATACCAGTCTATTTTTCTAGCACTCTCTACAATAGACTTCCGATCAATGAGCACCGAATGATCGGCTTTTCCTCTTATTATGGTGAAAGCATACATTGAAAGCCTTATGCCTATTCCTCTATCCCAGAAAGGTGGCTCTAATCCTTTTTTCTCCATTTCTCGTTCAATATGGCGTACGGATATGCGCCCAAAAGTAAAAATAGCAATGGCCCATAGAATAATAGATGAAAACAATAAAATAAAATGCCAAACATAAAAAGGTATATCCTGCATGTTAAATCCTTTATAAAGAGAGTAGATAATTGCTGGCATCATGTCCGAGTGTAGCCGTTTCTCTGCCGATAAAATCACCAGCGACGGCTCCTGCATATCCAGCGGCTAACCCTGCACCTATGATTAGTACCCAGCCAACAGGAGTCGCTGCTAGAGCAACTCCCAAAGCGATCTCAACAGTTGTAGCTACCAAACCGCCAATAAATATTCCTGCAGCGGCTGAACCACCAAAAGCGGCTGTTTCAATGGCCGCTGATTTCTGCCAGTTGCCGCCTGCTTTATACTGATCATGAACACCTTTTGCTCTAAACCCTGCATCAACAATAAGCGCACCATAACCAGTCCATCTTGCACCTGCCGCAAGGTTTTTAATCTGCGCAAAAGCGCTGCTGCTGGAAAGCTGAATAGGCTGATAACTGCGTGCGCCTTTTGCTAAACCAATACCACGATTTGCGCTGGTCCATGCATTGCCTCTTGCGCCTGCTTTGCTGAAATATTTACCGACTTCTGCTTTAAATTTTGTATTTAACTGTTCATTAAGATTTTTTGCCAGCTGCTCCAGTTTAAGTATCTCAATTTAGGTAGTTTAGCTAAAGAGCCTTGGCGAATTTTTTCCAGTACTCTTTGGTATTTATCGGCCAGTTTGATAAAGTCAGATAACCTGTTTTCTGCTGCGCCAGCTAGTGCGCCTGCATAACCGTTTTGATTGCTCGGCTCACGAGGATCGAATTTCCCTTTCATATTCATCGGCTTAATTTCAGTATCATGAAACTCGGCCAGTGCTGTTAACATATTTGAGCCGTATTGATGGAGCATATTGGCAATATTAATACGCTGTTCATAGGGTAAGGAGAAAATCTCTCTAAACTGTGCTGCTAAATCAGGATACTGCTGCTGCCAGGTAGTATTTGTTTCAACAGTGGTTGCTGCTGCGTTGTCACGGACAACAAAAGGCATGCCGTTAGGGATAAAGTTTGCCATGACATGCGGATTGTCTTGGCGAAATGCCTTTAATGCCTGCTGGTTGTTGATATCACAAGGTAACTGGTTATTTCCTGGTTTATTAAAACAGATGGAGATCGACGACTGCATTTATTATTCCTTTAATAAAATTTTATATAAAGGCGCGATATTAGCGTGTGTAAATTAATTGTCAACAAATCAACAGGCAATTATATTGGGTAACTATAACAAGGAAAGTAAGAGATTAGTCGAAACGGCTGGGTGTAATAGGTTCTTTATGACCACTTTGTATAATATTCATACTTAATGTAATGCGCAAAGGGCACTTAGAATATGGTTACTGGTGCCTGTAAAATATGCTCAAATTTGCTGCCGCACTACAGTCTGCATCTCTTTGCTTATTCGCTAATGACAGGTAGTTTCGCTGCGGTTTCTCGAAGTGCCTGTGCTGATTCCTGACTGTATCCCCATATATTACTATTATCATTTACGCTGACAGGTGCAATCCATTCGAGGGGGATTTTGTGACCCTTTTTCACGTAGTCACGCATCGCACAGACAAGGTCCCGCAAAGTACCACCATGGGAAAAACCACGCCAGCTTCCATGGTAATGAGTGTAAATGCGCCTTCTGGAGTAGTCGTCTACAAACCAGACTATGCCGTTTTTATCGATTTCCATATGAGCAGTAAAACCACGGGAGTGAAATAATTTATCTCCATGCTTTGAGATGGCCTTAATGAGTTCATTTACGTGATTGATCCGCTCATTTTCCTGCGCCGGCTCAATAGTTCGAAACATGCCTCCATAACAGTGAGGACAGAGGCTGGCGTGCCAGCTGCCTGTTGTATTGTTTTTGCGTTCATGATGGGTTCCTGTCCATCCACAGTGCGCTCTAGAGCATTCAAAGCGTTCCGGCATTAACTTGTTCCTGTTTTGCAGTGCTGGTTTTAATATATCAAACTTATATTACAACTTTTGGCTGTCGAATACTAAGCGCGAAAACAATTGCTGTCACATTTTTACTACAGCCGCTTGGTATACTCTGCATTCTCACGCAGACTCTGTGGAACGAGTGAAAGCTAATAGCCGGCGATTTCAACTAAAATCTATTTTAATCTCAGGATAAGTATATCTAACATGGCAGGTGCCTTCAGGGGATACCATACAGGGGCCGAAGGGCTTGCCGGGGGTGCAGGCTTTTTTAAATAATTTACAATCCTGCGGTTCAACTTCTCCCAGCATTATGCGGTGACAGAGGCAGCTTGGATGGTGGGCTTGCGGCGGATAGGGCGGTATGCAGGTAAGCTGTTTTCCGGCATCAAGAAAGGCATATTTTTCTTTAAGTATATAGGCTGAGTCTTCCACCACATCAATACCGCGCCAGACTCCCGGTTTCAGATCAAACACTTCATTTAAACATTTTTGAGCGACCAGATTACCTTCTTCTCGGATGACTCTTGGGTAACAGTTGATAACTTCATGCTGACTGTTTTTAATCTGTTTTAAAAGCTCGCGAACAGCCAGCAGAATATCAACGGGTTCAAAACCAGCTGCGGCACAGGGAAGCTTAAACTCATCGTGCATAAAGTCATAAACCCCAAGGCCGCTAATGGCTGTCGCATGACCTGCGAGTAGAAAACCCTGCAGGCTTTCATCATGCACCTCCATTAATAATTTTAATACCGGCGGCATATACCGATTGGCGATTAGAAAAAGAAGGTTTTTGGGGACTCCTGACTGTATCAGTCCGGCAATTCCTGCCGCAGTTGTTTCAAAACCGACGGAGAAAAAAACAAAGGTCTGCTCCGGTTTCTCATTCGCAAATTTTACGGCATCAAGCGGGCTGTAGATAACTTTTACACTGCCGCCGTCAGATCTAACCTTCTCTAATGAGGTTGTGGTTGCCGGTACCCGGAGCATATCTCCGAATGTGAGCACCGTGACCTTGGGCTGCAGAGAAAGAGTAACAGCTTGATCAATGGCTTCTACGGGGCAGATGCACACTGGGCAGCCGGGCCCGGCAATAACCTGAATATGTCCGGGTAAAAACTGGCGAACGCCGTAGCGGACAATGGCATTTTCATGACCGCCGCAGATATGCATGATTTTCAGCGGCGCCATATTCTCACTGATTAATTGTATTTCTTCGGCCAGCTTATTGACAATCTCCCTGTCTTTAAAAGCATGCAGATTTAATTGTTTATTCATCACAGTCACTTTTGTTTATCCGGCAGTTATTGCCTGGAGAAGCGCATAGAAATAATGACTGTCTGCAGCTGTTTTTTTCTACAAAATGAGTTCTTGATGATTCGAATTCCGGGTGGTTGCAGCAGTCTTTCATTTTTTCTAATTCAAGTTTTACCTGGCTGTCCATCTCAGCAAGTAAGCGCTGGTTGAGTACGCTTTTAGCTGCTAGTCGGGCATCAATATTAGTCGAGGCTAAATATTCAGCCTTGGCGGTTATATTTTCTGCAAAAGCAGGCGCTTCGCCGCAGATGACCTGATGGATTAACCCCAGGTGCAGAGCTTCTGCAGGTGAGACAGGGCACGCTTCATAGAGTAACTTCTGGGTATTGCCGTAACCTATCATGGCGGGTAAAAGTATCGACCAGTATTCTGAGCCGCACAGGCCTAAATTGGCATAGGAGGGGGTGAGTATTACGTTGCTTCTGGCATAGCGTAAATCTGCCGCAACTGCCAGCATAACGCCGCCTGCAGATGCACTGCCCTGCAGGGCGCTGATAACTAATTTAGTGTCTGCTGTTAAAACAGCATGTACTATTTTGTTTAATGCTTTGAGGTTTTTATAAGCGAGAATAGAGGAGTTATATTGTAAATGAACCGCATTTAAGTCGATACCGTTGCAGAAAAAATCAGGCCCGCCCCAAAGTACAATGACTTTTATTGAATCATCTTGTTTGGCAGACTGAATGGTCTCAAAAAGCTGCCGGCAGTGTTGTAAATCCATTGCACCATTGTGAACAGGGAATTTAATATGCCCGACATTATTGAGAGTTTGATAGCTTATTTCGCTCATTTTAATTCACTCAAAAGGTTATTTCAGACTGAGCCAGCAGCTCCTGCGGCCGGATTTTTATATTTTCAGTAAGACGTGCCATTCGCGAAATCCACAGGCAGCCGTCTAATGTACTGACACAGATTTGACCATCCCGGTGCCTGATAATCTCTCCGGGCTGTATATCTTTTAAACAGTAAACAGATTCACCGCTTCGTGCGCCGTAAACAAGGTAGTGATTATTTTCGATTACTGCCGGGGCGCCCGGCTGGCTGTCACCCGCATGAATTTTTTTTATAATCGCCGCGGTCGGCTGATCCCATTCTATGCTCAGCTGCTGCTGCGATATTCTTTTTCTATAGCGGGGAGGGGGGGTCAATAGAGGCTGCTGGGCGCAATAATAATGTGTTAAAGCAAGCGGCAGTATCTGCACAGCTAAATCAGATATCTGTTGTCGATAGATGGATGATAATGATGCTGTCGGCAGTTTGAATTCAGCCTGTGCCCAAACGGGCCCTGCATCCCACTGCTCATTAGCTTGGATAATACAGACAGACCAGTTCGTTCTTCCTTCTAAAATGGCCCAGTTTAAAGCACTGGGACCGGCTTCATCCGGCGGGCCGGGGTGAACAATAAAACAGGGAGTAGATGACCAGATCTGCTCAGGAATATAATTATCTAAAAAGGGACAGATAATTAAGTCGGGCTGAAATACCTGAACAGCTGCTGGATCAATGCCCACCATTAATCGACTTTCTTTAAACAAAGGGGAGAAGTTAACCCAGAATTTCTGACTTAACCCGTTAAAGGCAGTGCATAGAAAAAGGCATTTTTTAGCGGCAAGTTTAATCAATAAAGCATTATCCATTAACAGATCCTCGGTAACTGCTCACCGAGCGGCATCTCTACCATTCTTAAGCTGCCTATTGTGGTTTCAAGGGTGACTTTGCCGGCGTTTTTATTCAGCACTTGACCGATAACAGCACTCTCTCTGCCGAGCGGGTGCCGCTGCATGGCTTTAAGCACTGCTTCACTGTCTGCCTGCGGAACAATCACAATTAACTTACCTTCATTGGCAATAATCAGCGGATCTAATCCCAGCAGGTCGCAGGCTGCCTGAACCGAATCTCGAATAGGAATGGCGGACTCCTTAAGGCGTACCTCTGTCTGACTTGCCTGGGCTATTTCATTTAAGATGCCGGCAAGCCCGCCTCTGGTGGGATCCCTAAGCAGATGGATATTAGAAGAGGCATTTAATATTGCAGCAACCAGACTATGCAGGGCTGCGCTGTCTGACTCAATAGTGGTTTCGAAGGATAATCCTTCCCGTTGTGACAATATAGCAATGCCGTGATCGCCGATATAACCGTTAGTAATGACAACGTCTCCGACCTGTACATTTTGCGGGGAAATCTGCTGCTGGTGGTTAATAAAACCTAAACCGGAAGTGTTAATAAATATGCCGTCACCGCTGCCGCGCTCGACCACTTTAGTATCCCCGGTTACTACTTTTACTTGTGCCGTCCGGGCAGCTTCAGCCATACTTTTAACGATTATTTTTAGATCTTTAATCGCAAAACCTTCTTCGAGAATAAAGGCAGCAGAAAGAAACTGCGGAACCGCACCGCACATGGCAATATCATTAACTGTGCCGTTAACGGCAAGATCACCGATATTTCCTCCGGGGAAAAAGCAGGGGTTAACTACAAAGGAATCGGTGGAGAAAGCTAACCGGCTGCTGTCCATGGTTAACAGTGCACCGTCGTGAGCCTGATTTAAAATAGGATTGTTAAACGCCGGGAAAAACACCTCATCAATAAGCGCGCTGCTGAGGCGTCCTCCACTTCCATGTGCCAGTATAATGTTTGATGATGTCATCGCTTATCCTAAATGTTGCAAATACTCAGGTCGTTGCTATTTAAGCTTATTTCCGCGTTGAAAAATGCTCATTTAAACGACTAAACTGCGCTTTTGCGCCTGAACTCAGCATAAATGGCTTAGCCCTAAATATTTACAGCTTTATTTTATAAATACACCTTTTAGATTATTGAGGTGCTGAGTAGTTATTATTTTGCTGCTTCTATGCCGTGTATCTGTTTTACTTGTTGTTTTCTGTTTGCCACTGCTCAAAAAGCTCCAGGGTTTTTAAGGCTTCCTGTTGATCCAGTCTGCTGATAGCAAATCCGGCATGAACAATAACGTAGTCGTTAACTGCCGCTTGATCAATCCACTCAACCACGACCTCTCTCACTATGCCGCTAAAATCAACTTTAGCTGTCAGCGGCTTTGATGACTGATCAATAGAAATAACCCGTCCTGGAACTGCTAGGCACATAATCAGCTCTCTTTATTAACTGATGTTTTTTTAAGTGTATCTGGCGGATTTGAAGGTTTTTTGCTCCTCTCTTTTTTTAAAAAAGCGGAAAGTATTTTGAATAATAAAAAAATGATTAAACCTATGCCTAAAGCAATAATAATATGATCGAGTGCATACCAGTTATGCAGGTGTCCTCCGTAAGGATGCGCCTGCGCAGAATCTGCAGTTAATAATGTAATAAAGAATATTTTCTTGTTTATCAAAAACATCGGCAGTCTGATTTTCATTTAAACTTCCTCTTTATTCTTGCCTGCTTGAAGTGCTGTTTTAGCGGCAGTTAACCAGTTACTGAATTGATTTATATTTTCACCGGAAGCGGCTGAAAGTTGGATGATTTTTATATCGGGATTGATCTGCTTTGCATACTCACAGCATTGTTTCAGATCAAAGTTAAGGTAGGGGTGCAGGTCGATTTTATTAATAATCATAAGGTCGGCAGCATGGAAAATTTCCGGATATTTTAAAGGTTTATCTTCACCTTCTGTGACCGATAAGATGACAACTTTATGTTTTTCTCCTAAATCAAAACCAGCCGGGCAGATAAGATTACCGACGTTTTCGATAAACAGAAAAGCATCTTTTTTCATATCAAGCTGCCCGCAGGCATTACCGACCATATGAGCATCCAGGTGACAGCCTTTGCCGGTATTCACTTGAACGGCTTTCACACCGGTTTCTTTGATTCGAGCCGCATCGAGAGCGGTCTGCTGATCTCCTTCAATTACATAAATGTTATGCTGCTCTTTTAAGCGCTTGATAATTTCTGTTAATAATGTGGTTTTACCTGATCCGGGACTGGAGATAAGATTTATGGAGAAAATTCCATTGGCCTGCAGGTATTGTCGATTCTGACTGGCGTAATGATTATTTTTCGATAACAGGTTTTGTTCTATCTCAATCAGACGGGATTTGTTTAGAGCAGGTGCAGCTCGCTCTGCTGAGTTTTTTCCGCAATCATTATGCTGATGATCATGGGGAGAAACATGTTTATGCTCAGCATGAGTATGCAGACCCTCAGCTGATGCTTCCGTTTTATTACAACCGCAGATATTACACATTTAATTCTCCACCTGTAAAGATTTAATGGTCATTTGCTCACCTTCGTTAATTTCAATGCCCACCTGGCCGCAATACCTGCAGGGTTCATACCAGCTTGAGGTGATAACCTGCTGAAAACAATTCTGGCAAATACCCTTGGCCGGCTTATCCTGAATCAGCAGTTCTGCCCCTTCTGCTAAGGTGTTTTGGGCTGCCGCGTCAAAACAAAAAAACAGGGCAGATTTTTCGATTCCAGCTAACACACCAATTTCTAAGGTAATTTTAGTCACCTTTTTAAAATTATGCCTTAATGCATTGTCCTCGATCATGTCGATAATACTTTCTGCAATGGATAACTCATGCATTGCATTTGTCCTGTGCTGTCACTATAGCCTGCTGCAGTAAGCTCAGCGGATCTTGAGAAAATAATAATTCTTTTAAAAAATGCGCCGCCAGATGAATGTTTTCTTCAGCCTGCTCTGATAAAGGTGCGCCAAGATCAAAACAGTAACCGCGAACGCTGAATATAAAGGCAGGGGGAGCTGCTTTGTTTTGGGTTTTTTCATAGATGGTCATTAATGCCCCCGGGCTTAATGCATGAGTGGTATATCCAATCTCCTGTGTAGTTCTCACCGGGGTTATCTGATAGGCGCTGTGCCCCTGACAAGCAGCATCAATAAAAACAAGACATGCCTGTGCGTTAATATCGAATACATGTTCAGGCTGCAGCTGGAAGTCTTCTATAAGCTGAATATGCTCAAGTGCAGACTGTTTTATAATCTGCGCAATAATCTGATGCAGTCTGGGGCCGATGGCATCGTCACCGCGGCTTGGATTACCCCAGGTAAACAGGTTTAAAGGCTGCTGCTGTGCTTTTTCCATCTCGACCTCTTTTTATGTGCCGGTTACTGTCTTAGAGTCCCGTCGATATCTTTAGTTAACTGACTAATCAGTTCGCCGCTCTGCTGGTGACGCATTTCAACTTTCAGCGGCATTTTTCCGACCGCATGGGTTGCACAGGATAAACAGGGATCATAGGCACGAATGGCGACTTCTATATTATTTAAAACAGCTTCGGTGATTTCTCGTCCGCTGATCTGCTTATTAGCCACCATACGTATCGATTCATTTAATGCGGTATTGTTATTGGTGGTTGCGACAATAAGGTTGGCTTTAGTGATAAGGTCATCTTCACCCACCTGGTAATGATGAAAAAGCGTTCCTCGCGGCGCTTCAATCACGCCGATACCTTCATTGCAGCGTTTCCCCTGAACGAGAAGATCGCTTCCTGTAATCATCGGGTCATTGAGCAGCTGTTTGATCTTTTCCGCAGAAAAAAGCACTTCTATCATGCGTGCCCAATGATAGGCCAATGTCGAATGAACCGGCTTTTTTCCACCATAAGCAGCAAATTCCAGGCGGGCTTCTTCAGCCAGCGGTGTCGGGATATAATCACAATTATTGATGCGGGCCAGCGGCCCGGCTCGATACCAGCCAGACTCTTTGCCGAGTTTTTTAATAAAGGGAAATTTCATATAAGACCATGATTTTACTTCCTCTTGAATCAGGCTCTGGTAATCACAGTAATCCTGCTGGTCCAGGATTATATGACCGCCGGCATCCTTTACTCTTAATTTTCCGTGGTACAGATCCAGCTCACCATTTTCGCCGGTTAAACTTAAATAATTGGATTTTAAAAGAGCGAAGTTTTTGTGGAAAGGTTCATTAGCTAAATAGCAGTCTCTGGAAATTTTAACTGCGCTTTCTGCCCATAAAATAATCTGCTCAATATCACTGTGAAGATAGTGCTTATCCTCCCTGCTTAAGGGTTTATTCATGCCCCCGGGGATACAGCCTGTGCCATGGATCCTCTTGCCGCAAATGACTCTTATTACCTCTTGACCATATTTTCTGAGTCTCACGCCTTGAAGAGCGAGCTGCGGGTATTTGTCGATTACACCTATGATATTTCTAGCCGCCGCATCACTTTCAAAACCAAATAGTAAATCGGGAGAGCTAAGATGAAAAAAGTGCAGCGCATGGGACTGCAGAGTCTGTCCGTAGTGCAGCAGTAGCCTTAATTTATAAGCCGCTTCAGTCAGTTCTGTCACACCGGTTATCATGTCAATTGCTTTACCGGCCGCGATATGGTGGCTTACCGGGCAGATACCACAAAGCCGCTGTACTAATATGGGAATCTCCCAGTAGGGGCGCCCCTGAATAAAACGCTCAAAGCCGCGAAACTCTACAATATGTAAACGGCACTGTTTAACTTGATTGTGATCATCAACCAGCAGTGTAACTTTGCCGTGTCCTTCCACTCTTGAGACAGGTTCAATTACAATCCGTTTCAGGTTATCTGGTGTTTCTGCCGTTTCTAAGGATTTGTCCATGGGGCCGTCCATTAATCAAAGTGTAACAGGTCATAGGGTAATTCCGGTTCTTTACCATCCAGTAAGTCATTGAGTATTTTCCAAAAGGCATCTGCAGAAGGGGGGCAGCCGGGTAGAAAATAATCGACTTTAATCACTTCATGAATGGGATAAACTTTTTCAAGTAGATAGGGGATCTCTTTATCGGTGGGAATCTTAGGATTTACCACACCGATACCGTTAATATAAGACTCATCCAAGCAGGCTTTTACATCAATACTATTACGCAGCGAAGGAACGCCGCCGTTAATAGCGCAGGAGCCCACGGCAATAATAATTCTGCAGCTTTCTCTAAAATGCCTGAGCACTTCAATATTTTCTGTATTACACACACCGCCCTCAATCAAACCCAAGTCGCAATCCGGCGCGCAGCTCTTTATATCGTTAAGCGGAGATCTGCTCAATTCAACCTGTTCAAGCAGTTCAATGATACGTTCATCGAGATCTAGAAAGGACATATGGCATCCGAAACATCCGGCTAGAGAACAGCTGGCGACTTTAATTTTTTTCTTCTGCTCAACAGGTTTTTCTACTTCTGTTTGACTTGGCTCTTCTATAAAACTATCCGGGCGGATATTACCCACATCACGGATGGAGTGTTTGTCATAAATACGCTGACCGATAGGAGTTTTAAAACCTTCTCCCTTAATGATAATGCAGCCCACAGGGCAAATATGGGCTGATTTATCAGTAGCTTTCATTTCGGTGTCTTTTAAATCTCCACTTTTAGAATTAATAACCAGTCTTTTATTAATACTGCGGCCGGCAATGCTGAAGATATCTTTTTTATCTACTTCAGTACTCGCCCTTACGCAAAGCTCACAAAAAATACAGCGGTTGCGGTCGATCATGATATCCGGGTGACTGGCATCAACATTTCTTTTAGCGTTAAACCGCGGGAAATGCAGATCGGTCATGCCTAAATCATAGGCCAGGGCCTGCAGCTGGCAGTTGCCGCTGCGTTCACAAAAAGGGCAGTAATGATTACCTTCCACAAACAGCATCTGAACCAGGGTGCGCCTCATCATCGTGAGTTCATGGGTTTCATTTTTGACCTGCATACCCTGTTCTGCTTTGGTACTGCACGACGAGGTTTTGCGGCCGTTAATCTCACAGGTACAGAGTTTACAGCTGCCGTTCGGGGTAAATTCCGGGTTAAAACATAAATGGGGAATATAGATCTTGGCTTTAGCCGCCGCCTGCATAACCGTTTCTCCCTCTTTAAAAGGGATTTCACGGTCGTCTATAGTGAATGTTTTTCTCTGTTTCCGCGCCTTAGCCATAGTTATCATTAACCCTTTTGATTGTCCTGTATTACAACGATATCAATTGCCCGTTGAATCGATTCTTCTACATTAAATGAAGGTTGATAGTCTTTATCTGTCATGCGTTTTACAAAATACTCTGGGAATTTTTCTAATGTTTGTAACAGGGGTTCTGCCGCTCTTTGCCCTAACCCGCAATGGCTCATTTTATTCATTACATGGTTGAGCTGTTTTATACTGTCAAGATCCAGTCTGGCTCCCTGCCCGGCAGCTACTTTATCGGCTAAATCACAGATCAGTTTGGTTCCTACTCGACACGGCGTGCAGAAACCGCAGCTTTCTTTCATAAAAAAATGGGTAAAATTAAGCGCATTTTCCAGGAGATCTCTATCCTGGTTAAACACCATAAAAGAACCGCTGGTATTTAGATCATCAAATGAAATAATCCGGTTAAACTCTGAGGGAGTAATCAAAGTGCCGGAGGGACCGCCAACCTGCACTGCCTGTACAGATTTTGCGCCGCATAAATTGAGCACATTTTTCACCGGTAAACCTAAAGGTATCTCATAAAGGCCGGCTTTTTCGACGTCACCGCTGATGCTCAATATTTTACAGCCGCTAAAGCCGGAAAGCCCTTGAGCAGAAAAATTATCAGCACCTTTATCGATAACAAGTGCCGCATAACAAAAGGTTTCCACATTGTTGACTACTGTAGGTTTACCTAAGTAACCTCGGGTAACAGGAAAAGGCGGACGGATCCGTGGAATAGCCCGTTTACCCTCAAGGGATTCAATTAAAGCTGATTCTTCACCGCAGACATAGGAACCGGCACCCATAAATATTTCAATATCAAAGCTCAGTTCACCGTCTAAAATATGAGATCCTAATAAATTAGCTTCACGGCGTTTGTGCAGTGCCTCATTAAGTTGTTCATAGAGATGCTGATATTCATAACGTAAATAAATAAATCCTTTACAGGCGCCGATAATATAGGCGCAAATGGTCATTCCCTCAATCAGCTGCTCGGCATAGCTGTTAAGCAGTACGCGATCCTTAAAGGTGCCTGGCTCCCCCTCATCAGCATTGCAGACCACATAACGATCATGATCGCTGCTTAATCGGCAAGACTTCCATTTCAAAGCCGTTTTGAAACCGGCGCCGCCGCATCCCCGCAGGCCGGATTTGTCTATTTCAGCAAGACTGTTAAGAGGATCCGCAGCCAGCGCTTTTTTTACGGCCTCACCGGGCTGCATTTCAGCATTCAGCAGCACCCCTTTACTTTGGATATTATCCTCGACATCAAACCAGGCCTTCGGCCAGTCTTTAAGGGCTGTATTTGTTTCAATTTTTTCGACAATCTGATCAATTCGTTTCGGGGTTAAACGGGTTAATGCTAAACCATTAACCAGTGCCGCAGGACCTTGATCACTCATGCCTGTACAGGAAGTGTCTGCTACTGTTACTAAGCCGTCTTCTCTAGGCTGATTTAATTTAACATTGAGTTTTTCACAGAGATAACGGGTTATTTCATTTTTACCCGACATATGATCGATAATGCTGTCACTTATGTAGATATCATAATGTCCTCTAGGCTGATAATGAATAAAGTGATAAAACTCGATAAGCGCCATGATTTTAGGAGGAGATATTTTAAATTCAGCAGACAGCTGCTCTATAGCATCTGCCGGAATATGAGCGCAGGAAAACTGGATCTTACGCAGTATCTGCAGCAGATAAGCTTTATTTGTCCGGCAGCCTTTAACTTGTTCATGAATGAGTGCGGCAAGAGCTTTGTTCATTGGTAAACGCTCCTAACTATCGTTTTAAACGCAGTTATTATTACTTTTGGATTTATCAGTCTTATCTTGAATAAAGAAAGTGATAAACCTTAGATAAGTTACTGATGTCACTCTTTTAAAAGTAGACTAATAATCCGTTATCAAAGCCAATATATGCCGCTATAATGGTAAAAAGCATGATTTTTTTATTACTCTTATTCTAACTACCTTTAAGTTCAGCAGGGAGCGCATGTGAAACAGCGGTATCAGATAAATGTTCAGGGTAGAGTGCAGGGGGTTGGTTTTAGGCCCTTTGTGGCAGTGACCGCCTCGCAGCTGAATTTATCCGGCTGGGTGCGTAATATCAGGCAGTCTGTTTTAATTGAAATAGAGGGGCTGCCTTTAGAAACTGAAACGTTTGTGCAGCAGCTGCAGGCAGATGCACCTGCTGCTTCAAAGATAGATCTGCTTAATAAAAAACAGATAAAAAACCAGGGTGACAGCGGATTTCATATTTTACCGAGCAGCGGTCAAAATGACGGGGCTGTGAATATTTCACCGGACACCGGAATCTGCAAAGCCTGCCGAAATGAGCTGTTTTCCAAGGAAAATAGGCGCTACCGATACCCCTTTATCTGCTGCACGCAGTGCGGCCCGCGTTACAGTATTCTCAGGGCTTTACCCTTTGACCGTCATAATACCACCCTGAATGCCTTTCCCATGTGTGAAGACTGTTTACAAGAATATAAAAATCCCAAGGATCGGCGTTTTCATGCTCAGGGTATTAACTGTCAGCAATGCGGCCCCAAAATTAGTTATGTTAATCAGCAGGGGCAAGCTATTGCTGAAAAAGAACAGGCATTAACGCTTGCTATTGCCGCACTGCAGGCGGGTAAAATCCTTGCTGTTAAAGGGTTAACCGGCTTTCATATAATAGCTGATGCGTATAACAATGAAGCTGTTTTACGGCTGCGTGAGAAAAAGCAGCGTCCTGCAAAACCTTTTGCTGTTATGTATGCAGATGTACCTATGGTAGAAGCAGATTGTTTGCTCGGAGATAAAGAGAAATTACTGTTAAGCAGTGCTGCATCGCCGATTATACTGCTGGAAAATAAGCAGACTAATCTCTCTCTTAGTCCGGCGATAGCGCCGAATAATCCCTATCTGGGGGTTATGTTAGCTTATACCCCGCTGCATATGCTTATCTGCCGGGCGGTTAATAAACCGCTTATTGTTACCAGCGCTAACCGCAGCGGCGAGCCTGTTTGTAGTGATAATGATCAAGCACTCGAGCTGCTTGGGCAGATGGTTGACGGCTTTGTTATGCACGACAGGGAAATCTATCAGGGCTTAGATGATTCGATAGTCAAATTTGTTAATAATGAACCTATGCTGTTAAGGCGGGCACGCGGTTATGTGCCTGATTATCTGCCCTTAGAAACAGAGCAGGCTTCGATTCTGGCCCTTGGAGGTCAGTTAAAAAACAGCATCGCATTAACAAAAGGCAAACGCCTCTATCTAAGTCAATATATTGGAGATCTTGATAATCTAGCTTCTATCCATCGTCATCAAAAAATAAGAAAAATTATGCACAGTTTGATTGGTACGGAAGCAGACATTGCGGCCTGTGATTTACATCCTGATTATGTCACTACGCAGTTAGCCAAAGAAACCGCTCTGCCCGTTATCAGCACTCAGCATCATGCTGCTCATCTCTATGCCGCTATGATGGAACACCAGATAAAAGAGCAGGCTTTTGGCGTGGTTTGGGATGGGAACGGTTACGGTGAAGACGGAACATTATGGGGAGGGGAATTTATTGCTGCGGCTGAAGGTAAACCGCAAAGAGTTGCTGCTCTTTTACCCTTTAAACTGCCGGGCGGCAGTGCCGCTATAAAAGAGCCAAGGCGGGTGGCTTTATCGCTTTTATATGAGATTTATGGTGAAGATATTAGCTCAGAAGAGATGGTTAACTCATTATCTCCCTTTGATCCCCTGACAATAAAACAGATCCAAAAAATGCTGTTGAATAATATTAACAGTCCGTTGACCAGCAGCGCCGGCAGATTATTTGACGGGATTTCAAGTTTATTAGATTTAGTACAGATCAACAGCTTTGAGGGAGAAGCCGCCATGAGGTTAGAGTTTGCGGCAAAAACCTCATCAGACCGGGCTGTCTATTCACTGCCTGTTGATTTTTCTGTCAGCCCCAATATTATCGACTGGCGCCCTATGCTTATAGAGATAATTGCTGATATTAATAATAACCTTTCAGCTGCAGTGATTGCCAGACGCTTTCATAACAGTGCGGCTGCTGTTATTTTAAAAATTTCACAGCATTATTCAGCAGCACAAGTATTATTAAGCGGCGGATGTTTTCAAAATACCCTGTTGATTGAAACAACTTATGCTCTCCTGCAGAAACAGGGCATAGAGGTTTTATGGCATAAAAAAATACCCGCTAATGATGCGGGTATTTGCGTGGGGCAGGTAAAGGCTGCCTGTGATTTTTATAAAAAATGAAAAGTCGGCCGCCTGATTTCATCTGCTCAAACAGCTGCTTTGTTACCTTAGTTATCACCTAGCTGGCTGTTAAAATGAAAACGCAGATGAATACCTGAACTGCTGCTTATAAGCTCTACATCGCCCTGTAGTCTTTCGGTTACTAGAGTATGAATAATTGACATGCCGAGCCCGCTTCCTCCCTGTTCTTTTGCTGTTGTATAGAAAGGTTCGAATATTTTTTGTGATGCTTCCTGAGCGATGCCTATGCCGTTGTCGTGGTAATCGACGACAAATATACTGTCGCCTTTATCCTCAATATCAATAGAAATCTGGTTATTGTCGTTATCCTGAAATCCGTGTAACAAGCTGTTGTTGATTAAATTTGTCAGAATTTGAGCATGGACACCCGGATAAGTTCTTGAGTGCAGCTTGGCAGGGGCGTTTAAAGTGACAGCCGCACTTTTTTTCTTGAGTGAAGAGCGCAGGGTATCAATTATCCGCTGGTAGTAATCGCGGATATTTATATTTTCTAATTCTAGAATATGCTGTTCTGCCGCTGTTAATTTAAAGTTACCTAATATCTCTTTTGCCCGTTCTAAATTATGCACCTGCAGCTCTAATGAGGATGCCACTGTTGATAAGTATGATTTCATGTCTGACATTTTTAAGGTATTGCTTTGTATTTTTTTATCAAGCTGCTTGTATTCACCTTCCATAATTGAATGC
This sequence comes from Psychromonas aquimarina ATCC BAA-1526, assembly GCF_000428725.1. Taxonomy (GTDB): domain Bacteria; phylum Pseudomonadota; class Gammaproteobacteria; order Enterobacterales; family Psychromonadaceae; genus Psychromonas; species Psychromonas aquimarina. The sequence goes on along the minus strand of NZ_AUAM01000047.1, from coordinate 10,617 downwards.
GTTGTAACAGCAATGCCTAAAGGAGTATTCACCTCATGAGCGATCCCGGCAACCAGATCTCCTAAGGCCGCCATTTTTTCGGACTCAACTAATTTTGTTTTAGCGTATTCCAATATTGATAACGTACTTTCAAGGGAAGCGCTGCGGCTGGCTGCTTCCTGCTCTAGCTGAGTATTGGCAGACTGCAGTTTATCCCGGCATTCTATATGGCTCATTTCTGCTGCGATACGTCCGGAGAAAAGCTGCAGTATTGAGGTGCTTTGCCGGCGGTCAGCGATGGTTTTTTGATATAAAGAAACTAGAAGGCCGATGGTTTCTTTTTGCGAATTTAATAAAGGCACTGCTAAATAGGCGTTAATCTTCCTGTCTGTTAGTACTTTATCATCAGGAAATTTTTGGGCAGCCTGTTCGGGAAAGCAGCAGACGGAGTTATCTATTATCTCTGCACATGGAGTATCAGTGAGTGAATACTCAATATTGTCTGTTAACTGTCCGTCAGCCGCAAATGCTAATGTTTCTGCCGTATTTCTGCTCTTATTTAATTTTGCAGCAAATACATAATCTGCGCCTGCCGCTTTGGCTATTTGTAAACAAATCTGCTGCAGAAAGTCTTCAGCAGATGTATTGGAAATACCTTCAATGATATCGCAGACAACTTGCTCCATTTTTTGCTCCTGTAATATTACACCAAATCCACTAATTATCTATTCATTGATGCTTGTTAAAATGGACGCTAGCTTCGTTCTTGATTTTGTAATTAGAATAACTAGTTACTGCAATCAACGCCTTGCTTTCATCCATTTTTCCTACGCCTAAATAGATCATCTAATTAATGGAATTGGTATTAGTCGGGATAAGTACGACGTATTTCCATTATCTCGTCGAAATTCTGCACTGCAATATCAACCAGTCGAGGCTGAAATTTAATACCGCTCTGCTCTTTAATAAAAGCGAGTATCTTCTCTTCCGGCCAGGATTTTTTGTAGCTTCGTATAGAGCCTAGCGCGTCAATAACATCAACAATTGCCATAATTCTAGCTTCTAAGGGGATCTCTTCAGCCGCCAGACCGTCCGGGTAGCCGCTTCCATCCCAGTTTTCATGATGATGGCGTGCTAAAGTTTTACCTAATTTGGCAATAGGCAGGTTGGAATGCTCCAGCATTGCGCCGCCGTTAGCCGCATGCTGCTTCATTATCTCCCACTCTGCGGGATCCAGTTTTCCGGGTTTGTGCAGAATATCATCCGGAATTGCTATTTTTCCAATATCATGCAGGGGGGCTGCGCCTTTGATGGTGGTGATAAATGCACTGGACATCCCCAGTTTCTGTGCAAATAAACGGCACATAAGTGCGGTACGTCTTACATGTGAACCAGTTTCTTTACTGCGTGCTTCGATCGCATCGCCGACGATATACATCAGTTCGCGCTGATTAGTTTCGGCCTGCTGATGCCTGACCAGACTTTCTAGTACCAGAGCAACATTTGTGGAGAAAAGCTCGGCAATATCGGTGTGAAAATATGCAGGAGGAGACTCAAATTCTATATATAAAACGGCGCTGGCATCGAGGGATGTTTTGTAATAACTGATAAAATACTGATCTGTAATTTCTGTTGTCTGGTTAAGAAAGGTTGCATTGATCTTTTCTTTAATATCACCGGTTATCTCTTGAATATTATTAGGCTGAGTACCGAATTTACCGGTGCAGGCTAAATAGGTTTCATCGACATGCTCAAACAGGTCGGTTTCATGACGGACAATGTACACGGATGAACTGTCCAGACTCATTAATGATAACAGGTTGGTTAGTGCCGCCGATGCGAATTCTGATATTTCATCAATTTTTAAAATATTGGTGGATGAGGCGATCAGCTTTTTAAAGGCCTTCAGGCTGCTGGTTATGGTGCTGATATCCCGATAACTGCGTACAGCTGAATAAACTGTGGTAGTCATTTTACTTTTTGTCAGTTCTGTTTTTGTGCGGTAGTCGTGGATATCGTAATTACGGATCACTTCGTATTCCGGCGCTATCCCTGCCTGTCCGGTTCTTAAAACTAAGCGGATGCTTTGATTTCTTAGCGTATTACGGATCCAGTCAATCAGCTGCAGACCGGCATGATCATTTTCCATTACCACATCAATAAATGCCATGCAGAACTCAGTTTCTGACTGCAGTTGTACTTTTGCTTCTGCCGCAGAGTAGGCTGAATGCAGTTTAATTTCTCTATCAAGAACTACTGTATTAAGAAGCACCAGGCGGGTAACATCATGAATAGCGGGTTCATCATCCACAATCAGAATATTCCAGACTTTTCTATTTTTCGGTATTTCCTGCGGAAGATCTATATTGTCTTCTTCAGATTGAAACAAAAATTCTGACATAGATTCATAGCACCATTTTTCTTAGATACTCTTAAATATGGCAGAAAAATATTGCTTTTCAATTTAGGTGTTATTAATAAGAAATTTACATTCTATTACTGTGATCTTTGTAGGCAGTTGCGGCGCTGCGGTACATATACAAGAAGAATTAGCGGTCGGATATGTTTAAGGGAGCTGAAATTAATGGTGAACGGTCATTATTAATAATTTCTGTTATTGTAAATAAACTCTACTAGAGTAAGTAATAACCTGTTTATTCAATAGCTTTTACGCATTGTAAATATTAAATAAAAGTAAAACTGCAGGACGGATTTAAAAAATTAACTGGTTAGCATTTACCCCGAGAACAACTGTAATAAATATCTTAAAAGACAAATGGTATTTTTATGGATGGCAATACTTTTAAAGAAAGCCGCTGCGTTGATTTGATTAACGAATAGTTAATCGTTTCCGGCGGTGTTATGAACAGCAGGAAAGTACAGGCTCCAGCTGTTCATTTCATTATGTTGTTTGTTAATAGCCTTGACTTAATGCGCCTGGTTTTCTCGGATCTGACGCCCCGTAAAGACCGTTTTCAGTTTTCATTATGGTCTGTGTGCTGCCCATGGCTGCTTGTACTTTTATTTTATGTCCCTTTTTCTTGAGCAGTTTAATGGTGTCTGCACTTAAACCTTTTTCGATACGGATATAGTCCGGCAGCCATTGATGGTGGATGCGTACTGCCGCCGCCGCTTCTGCAATATTCATATTATAATCCACCACATTTAATATTATCTGCAGGGTAGTGCTGATGATCCTTGAACCGCCCGGTGTTCCGGTTATTAAATAGGGCTGATCATCTTTAAGTAAAATTGTCGGGGTCATTGAGCTGAGAGGGCGCTTATTAGCTTCAACTGCATTTGCTTCTCCGCCGATTAATCCATAACCGTTTGCACTTCCGGGTTTTGCTGAAAAGTCATCCATCTCATTATTCAGTAAAATACCAGTCCCTTCAGCAACCAGTCCGGATCCGTAACTGAAGTTAAGTGTGTAGGTATTGGATACTGAATTTCCCCATTTATCAATAATGCTGAAATGGGTTGTTTCGTTGCTCTCATAGGGCTGCACTTTGCCCGGGGATATATCGCTGCTCAGCGAAGCTCTGCTGCTGTTTATTTTTCTGCTCAGATCTCGAGCATATTTTTTATCGGTTAATGCTTTTACCGGTACATCAATAAAGTCACTGTCGCCGAGATACAAGCTGCGGTCCGCATAAGCGCGGCGCATAGTTTCGGCCATGATATGTATTGAGTCGGCACTGTTATGTCCCATTTCTGCCAGCGGATAATTTTCCAGCATATTGAGCATCTGCACAATATGTACTCCTCCCGATGAGGGAGGCGGCATGGAGATAACCTGATAACCTCGATAGGTTCCAGTAACCGGCTGTCGTTCTACGGCCTGATAGTTTTTAAGATCTGCTTGGGAAATTATGCCGCCGGCTTGAATTACTGATTTTGCAATTTGTTCGCCGGTATAGCCGCGGTAAAAACCATCTGTGCCCTTATCCGATATACGCTGTAAACTGGCTGCCAAATCACTTTGAATCAGCCGTTCACCTGCCTGATATACCGAGCCGTCAGTTTTGTAAAATATTTCTCGGGTATCAGGCCATATGCTTAAGCGCTGTTTCATAGCTGTTAGCGAATTTTCTAAGTCAGCGGAAACAATAAAACCCTCTTTTGCCAGCTTAACGGCTGGTGCCATCAGTGTTTTTCGGCTTAATGTGCCGTATTTTTCCCGGGCGGACTCAAGCCCCATTACTGTACCGGGAGTGCCTACTGCAAGACCGTGATAACGGGAAAGCTGCTTAACTACGTTACCGTCTTTATCTAAATACATATCGCGGAATGCTGCTGCCGGTGCTTTTTCCCGATAATCAATTGCTACTGCGCGTTTCTGTTCGGCGAGATAAATAAGCATAAAGCCGCCTCCGCCAAGGTTACCAGCTCTGGGCAGCGTTACAGCAAGAGCGTAACCTACTGCTACTGCTGCATCCACGGCATTGCCGCCTTGTTTAAGAATGTCGACACCGATTTTTGTGGCCAGAGCCTCCTGGCTTGATACCATACCGTGCCTGGCCCAGACCGGGTGATGAATGGCCGTCTGACTGTAAATTGCTGCTGGTTCTGTTTTAGCCGGGGGGAGCGCGTGACTTGTCGAAACAAAGATAAATATCAGGGACAACAGAGTGAAACATTTCTTTAAAAAAAACATAAGTACTCCTAATTTTTTAACCGGTTAACTGCTCTTTTTATATAACTGGTGCTGTTTAATATAACTGTTTACTGCTTCCGGAACTAAATAATCGATACTGATATCATTATTTAATAACTGGCGTATTTCACTTGAAGAAATATCTAACTGGCTGGTGGTTTGAAAGTAAATTTTACCGGCCTGCAGGTTATGCAGATCATGCGGGTTGCTGCTTTTATGCTGCTCCAGCAGCGTCTGTACCTGTTTATTAAACTCACAGTGCCAGCCCGGCCGCTGGCTGACAATTAAATGGCAGTAGTTAAGAATCTCCTGCCACTGGTGCCAGCTGTTAAAGCTGATCAAGGAGTCCATGCCCATAATAAAACAGATTGGGGTATGCGCATGCTGTTTTTTTAATTCTTTAAGTGTATCAATGGTATAACTTGGTTTGGCACGGTTTAACTCGCGCCGGTCAATGCCTATTTTTGACTGATGCTGTATAGCGAGTTCAACCATCTCACAGCGCTGCTGTGCACTGCAGTGACTTGCAGATTTGTGCGGGGCAATATGATTAGGCATTAAAATAAGCTGTTTAAGGGAGAGCGCCTCACAGATTTCCAGAGCAGGGCGCAGATGTCCGAAATGTACAGGATCAAAAGTGCCGCCTAGAAAACCGATCGCCTGCTGCTGAATATTATGACTCATTTTTGAATATGCCTTTAATTAAAAAATGCGCCTGAAAGTGCATCAAGTTTCAGCCAGTTGTCCGTATTGTTTTCTACTTTAACTGCAACTTCTATTTCAGCGCATTGAATGGTTAAGCTCTCTAACTGCGGAGTCTTCAAGCGCTGCAGGGCATCGCTGACTAATTTTTGTTTGGCCGGCCACAGTTTCGGCTGCTGCTGACTGAGCAGTTGAGGCAGGGGAGTCCGGCTGCTTTGGTAAGAAAGTTTAAGCAGCTTTTGTATTTCACTGCTTAGTGTTGCCGTGAGAAGCAGTAATTCAGTGCCTTCGGCTTTAAGCTGACTTAAAATTCGCGAAGCCCGCGCTTTATCACCGTCAAGTAAGCTGTCTACCCATTGAAAAAGGCTGAAGTGGTTGTGGGTGGTAATACTCTGTTCTACCTGCTGCAGCGTTAGGTGCTGCTTGGGGTATAACAAAGCAAGTTTTTCAAACTCCTGCTTAGCGGCTAATAAATTTCCTTCAAAATGCACACAAAGATAATCAACAACATCTTTGTCTGCACGTAAATGCAGAGCCTTCAGACGCTGAAAAATCCATTGCGGAAAACGATGGGCCGCGGGCTGGTTAGCTGCCACAAAGATCCCCTGCTGCTCCAGTGTTTTAAACCAGACACTGTTCATCTGCTGATTATTGAGTTTTGGGCCTTGTAATATCAGTAAGATATCCGGGTGAAGTAACTGACTGATTTCGCGAATAAAGGCGGTATTATCTTTATTGCTTTTAGAGAAACTTAGTTCGATTATTTTTTTATCGGAGAACAGAGAAAAACTATTAAATTCGTTAAATATCTGATCTTTTTCAAAGTTACCATCCAGGCTGAAACTGAACTTTTCCAGGTAACCCTGTGATTTTGCTGTGTGCAGAATTTGATCTGATGCTTCTAAGCAGAGCAGAGCTTCATCGCCAAAAATCAGGCAGCAGCCTGGTACCTGCTGCTTGATATGCTGCAGCAGCTGTTCGGGATAAATGCGCATTATTACCTATTCACTCTTTTCATTTTTTAAACTAAGCATAGTGGCGATAATATGATCCGCGGCAATTCCCCGCAGCTCTTTAGTTAACAGTTCAGCTTCTCGTGATTTAGCCAGTGCCTGTGCCGGATTATCAAGAAAATCACGGTAGAGATTAACAGTAAATGACTGAACTTCATATCCAGGATTTTGAATAGAATAATTAAGGTTGTAACCTAATTCCTGCTCGGCATTTGTTGCATTAACATAAAGAGATATCGTACGTGTTGTACGCTGCTCGCCCATGATTCTTAAAACAGGAGCATCTTCTTGAGGTAAACTTAAGACTTCAATACCGGCACCGCGTAAGCGCAGTTTAACTAAACGGGTTAATTCACCGTTAGGATCGCTGCTTTGTATATATATTTGCGGGTATTTTTCAGCAAGGCCGTCATTGTGTTTCAGGTGAAAACCGCAGCCGCTAATAAAAGTGATTGATAAAAAAAGAAAAACGGCTTTGATATAAAAAGCTCTGTTAGATAGAGGGAACATAATAAGCCTTTTGAAATGTTGTTTAGTAAAAAGATCAAAGCCGGATAATGCTGATTGCTAACATTATTCCGGCTTCATTACTGCTGCTTTTTAGTTAGCAACAATATTCAGCAGTTTTCCTGGTACAAAAATGATTTTACGGATAGTTTTACCGTCGGTAAATTTACTCACATGCTCATCTTCAAGGGCAAGTGCTTCAACAGTTTCCTGCACAGCGTCTGCCGCTACTGTCAGTTTACTGCGTAATTTACCATTAACCTGTACGATAATCAGTTTTGAATCTTCAACTAACGCACTTTGATCAACGCTCGGCCAAGGAGCATTTAAGATATCCTCTGACTGTCCTAGTGCCTCAAATAACTCAGCTGAGATATGCGGAGTAATAGGGGAAAGCAGTTTAACCACAGCAAGCAGCGCTTCTTGTAAAATTGCACGATCCTGTTCAGCTTTAACCGGTGCTTTAGTTAATTTATTCATTAACTCCATAACCGATGCAATCGCGGTATTAAACGTTTGACGGCGGCCGATATCATCGGTCACTTTAGCAATGGTTTTATGCAGTTCGCGGCGCAGTGTTTTTTGGGCATCAGTATGAGCTTTAACGTCTAAGTCAGCAACTGCGCCTAAAGCAACGTGCTCAAATGCAACTTTCCACAAACGTTTTAAGAAACGTAAAGAGCCTTCAAGCGCAGAGTCTGACCATTCAAGGGTCTGATCAGCAGGTGCTGCAAACATCATAAATAAACGCACACTGTCAGCACCGTATTTATCAATCATCTCCTGCGGATCAATACCGTTATTTTTTGACTTAGACATTTTACACATGCCGTCAAAAACAAGCGCTTGACCGTTTTCCATTTTAGCACTGATTACTTTACCTTTTGCGTCGGTTTCAGTGACAGCATCACTTGGAGAAACCCAGACTTTACCGCCTTTTTCATCTTCATAGTAATAAGCGTCAGCTAAAACCATGCCTTGAGTCAGCAGTTTTTTGTACGGTTCATCACTGTTTACTAATCCAAAATCACGTAATAATTTGTGGAAAAAACGTGAGTAAAGAAGATGCAGGATTGCATGCTCAATACCGCCGATGTACTGATCAACCGGCAGCCAGTAGTTGGCTTTAGCCGGATCTAACATCTGCTCATCACTTTGTGGTGAACAGTAACGTGCGTAGTACCAGCTTGACTCCATAAAGGTATCAAAGGTATCTGTTTCATGCGTTGCCGGCTGACCGTTAAAAGTGGTTTTTGCCCACTCTAAATCTGCTTTGATTGGTGAAGTAATACCATTCATTTTCACATCTTCAGGTAATACAACCGGCAGTCTATCTTCAGGTACTGGTACAACTGTGCCGTCTTCTAATGTTAATGTTGGAATTGGTGCTCCCCAGTAACGTTGACGAGAAACTCCCCAGTCACGTAAACGGAAGTTAACCTGGCGTTTACCTCTGCTTTCGCTTACTAATTTTGCTTCAACCGCATCAAATGCCGCAGTGAAATCTAAACCGTCAAAATCACCAGAATTAAAACAGACACCTTTTTCAGTGTATGCTTCTGTTGAAATATCAACTTCGCTGTCTGCAGGTTTGATAACTGCTTTAATATCTAAGCCGTATTCTTTAGCAAATTCGTAATCACGCTGATCGTGAGCCGGTACCGACATAACCGCACCAGATCCGTAACCCATCAGTACAAAGTTAGCTGTCCAGATCGGCACTTCTTCACCTGTAATCGGGTGAATCGCTTTAAGGCCGGTATCAACACCTTCTTTATCCATTGTCGCAATTTCAGCTTCTGCTAATTTTACGTTTTTACATTTGTCGCAGAAGGCTGCTAATGCCGGATTATTTTCAGCTGCTTTCAGCGCTAATGGGTGCTGTGCTGCAACCGCCACATAAGTTACGCCCATTACTGTATCCGGACGAGTTGTGTAAACAGAGAAACTTTCGTCGCTTCCGCTTACTTTAAAGTCCATTTCGATACCTTCAGAACGGCCGATCCAGTTACGCTGCATAGTACGGACCTGTTCAGGCCATTCATCCAGCTGATCTAAATCATCTAATAACTCTTGTGCGTAAGCTGTGATCTTAATAAACCACTGCGGGATCTCTTTCTGCTCAACAACGGCACCAGAGCGCCAGCCGCGTCCGTCAATAACCTGTTCGTTGGCAAGTACGGTCTGATCAACCGGATCCCAGTTAACGGTTGCCATTTTTTTGTATACTAAATCTTTTTCAAGCAGTTTAGTGAAGAACCATTGTTCCCAACGGTAATATTCAGGCTGACAGGTTGCCAGTTCACGACTCCAGTCGTAACCAAAACCTAACTGTTTAAGCTGGGTTTTCATGTATTCGATATTTTCGTAAGTCCAGCCTGCCGGTGCAGTATTGTTTTTAATGGCTGCATTTTCAGCAGGAAGACCAAATGCATCCCAGCCCATAGGCTGCATTACATTTTTACCCTGCATACGCTGGTAGCGGGAAACTACATCACCGATGGTGTAATTACGTACGTGACCCATGTGCAGTTTGCCACTTGGGTATGGAAACATTGACAGGCAGTAATATTTTTCTTTAGATGGGTCTTCCGTGGCTTTAAATGATTGGTTTTCATCCCAATTAGTCTGGAACTTGTTTTCAATCTCTTTAGGATTATATAACTCTTGCATATTCAGTCTGCCTAGCAATGATAAATGAAATAATAAATAGGCCGCTAGGATACAGGAGCAATCTGTCAGCAACAATATTTATGCGAAAGAAGCGTCTTATTTCCTAATTAAATGCGCTCTTTTTAGGAACTTTTGCCGAAAAAGCTTAAAAATAGGTCAATTTTTGTCTGTTTTGTTCTAAAATTAAGCTGTTTGTTTAAGGTAAATAATATTACTTGGAGGCTCTGTGACTCATGTACATAAAGATTTATTAATGACGGATGATGAATTAAAATTTTTTTCAGAACTAATTGTGGATATTGAAGACAGCGGCGCTAAGAAGCCGGAATATAATATTAGTTCTTCATACGGTCAGGATGCACTGCTGATGCAGCTGGGGCTGGCGGATGATTTACATTTGACTGCAAATTACGGTAATCATCATTTAGTTTTTCCGGTGCAGATGAAAATGGATAGTTTTGCGAATTTCAGTATGTATCTTGAGTCTCCGGCAATTTTTGAAACTGGAGAACGGTTACGTTCATGGCGTTTATCTGCAGACAGGGAGCTCTGCCTGGTGAATGAAGCGGGAGAGGAACTGCATTATCAGGTTAATAATTTGTCAGCCTCCGGGATCTCGTTATTTTTTGACGAAACAGAAGCTGTGAATTTCCCTGAAGAACTGCATGATACCTATCTACAGCTGCCTGATCGTCAGCGCTTGTCTATTTCAGGATCTAAAATCAGTCGTATTGATGATAAGTCTATTGCTTATTCACTGGCTAAGAATACTGACGAAGGCTTTTCAAGTGTATTAACGGAGTACTTGTGTGCATGTCATGCGCAGCGTTACCCTGAAGTACATGCGCTACAGTTAAAGAGGTAAAACGGTAACTAAGATTGTTTTGACTGATAATTGCGCAGATTGCCCGGTTTATCGGCAAACAGTTTTTTTTTGGTTTTTTGTACTTTACAAGCTGATGTGATTATCTGTATTATTCGCCTCGTTCCGGAGGGGTGGCAGAGCGGCTGAATGCACTGGTCTTGAAAACCAGCGAGGGTTAATAGCTCTCCGAGAGTTCAAATCTCTCCTCCTCCGCCACATTT
>NZ_AUAM01000046.1 GCF_000428725.1 Psychromonas aquimarina ATCC BAA-1526 | reverse complement strand
CAACAAAGTATTTGGGGAATTACTTGGGTTGGCGTCGAATGTTAGAACGTTATCGTACGGAAATAACACCTGAGATTTGTTTATTTGAGGCTGTTGGACGAGTGTCGCAACAGCTAACTAAGACATAGCCAAAAAAATCCCCACCGGAGTGAGGATTTAAAATCTTAATATTTAAAAATCAGTGATTACTGACCTTTAACTTCTTTAAGACTGAAGTGAATGATGGTGCTTTGCACCTATATTTATAAACCGCAGACATAAAAAAACGCTTCCGAAGAAGCGTTTCAAATCTTATCGTTTAAAACTCAGTAATATTACTGACCTTTAACTTCTTTAAGACCTTTGTAAGGTGCTTTTGAACCTAGAGCTTCTTCGATACGTAGAAGCTGGTTGTACTTAGCAACACGGTCAGAACGGCTTAGAGAACCAGTTTTGATTTGGCCTGCAGCAGTACCAACAGCTAGATCAGCAATTGTTGCATCTTCAGTTTCACCAGAACGGTGAGAGATAACAACAGTGAAACCAGCGTCTTTAGCCATTTTGATTGCAGCTAGAGTTTCAGTTAAAGAACCGATCTGGTTAAACTTGATTAAGATTGAGTTAGCAATACCGTTGTCGATACCACGCTTAAGGATCTTAGTGTTTGTTACGAATAGATCGTCACCAACTAATTGGATTTTATCACCCATTAGTTTAGTCTGGTGTGCGAAACCATCCCAGTCAGACTCGTCAAGACCATCTTCGATAGAAACGATTGGGTATTCTTTAGTAAGATCTTGTAGGAAGAAGTTGAACTCTTCAGAAGTGAATTTCTTACCTTCACCTTTAAGATCGTAGATGTTTGCTTCTTTGTCGTAGAACTCAGATGCAGCACAATCCATCGCTAGAGTGATGTCTTTACCTAGCTCGTAACCTGCGTTTGCAACAGCAACTTTGATTGCAGCTAGTGCAGAAGCATTTGATGGAAGGTTAGGAGCGAAACCACCTTCATCACCAACAGCAGTTGAGTGACCGTCAGCTTTAAGTACTTTAGCAAGGCTATGGAATACTTCAGCACCCATACGCAGACCTTCACGGAAGTTAGCAGCGCCAACAGGCTGGATCATGAATTCCTGGATATCTACAGAGTTATCTGCGTGCTCACCACCATTGATGATGTTCATCATTGGAAGAGGCATAGAGTAAACACCAGAAGTACCGTTCAGATCAGCAATGTGAGCGTATAGAGGAACTTTCTTAGAAGCAGCAGCAGCTTTAGCAGCGGCTAGAGAAACAGCCAGGATAGCGTTTGCGCCGAATTTAGCTTTGTTCTCAGTACCGTCTAGGTCGATCATGATCTGGTCAAGCTCAGCTTGTGCTAGTGCATCTTTACCAGCTAGTGCTTCAGCGATAGGACCGTTTACAGCTTCAACAGCTTTAAGAACACCTTTACCTAGGTAACGCGCTTTGTCACCGTCACGTAATTCTAGAGCTTCACGTGAACCAGTAGAAGCACCTGATGGTGCAGCAGCCATACCGATTGAACCGTCTGCTAGATGAACTTCAGCTTCAACAGTTGGGTTACCACGTGAATCCATGATTTCACGACCAAGTACTTTTACGATATTAGACATAATTGTTCCTTTAATTGTATGTAAAAATAATATTAAAAATTGCTTATGTAATTTTGCTACACTTTATTTTGTAATTTTTTAACAAAATAAAGTGATAGGGTCAATAAAAACTATTTAAATCGGCCTTGTTGATGATCTATCGCAGATTTTATAAAACCTTTGAATAAAGGATGGCCGTCACGCGGCGTAGATGTGAATTCCGGGTGGAACTGCGCAGCCACAAACCATGGGTGATTTGGATTTTCAATAATCTCTACTAGTTTTTTATCTTCAGATAAACCGGTAATTTCTAAACCGGCTTTTTCTAAGATAGGAAGCAGATTGTTGTTTACTTCATAACGGTGACGATGACGTTCGAAAATTTCTTTATTTCCGTACATTTCCAGCACCTTAGAGCCTTCTTTTAAGTGACATAACTGAGCGCCTACACGCATAGTACCACCTAAATCAGAAGTTTCAGTACGCTGTTCAACTTCACCGGATTTGTCAATCCACTCAGTGATCAGGCCAACAACCGGCTGTTCACTGTCAGGCTTAAATTCTGTTGAATGAGCATTTTTAAGGCCGGCAACATTACGCGCATATTCAATTAATGCCACCTGCATACCTAAACAGATACCAAGGTAAGGCACTTTATTTTCACGTGCGTACTGCGCGGCTAAAATTTTACCTTCAATACCGCGCTCACCGAATCCGCCTGGAACTAAGATTGCATCGATACCTTTAAGTGCATCTTCACCTTTAACTTCAACATCCTGTGAATCAATGTATTTGATTTTTACTGATGCTGCATTTTTCAGGCCGCCGTGTTTTAATGCTTCATTAACTGATTTGTATGCGTCTGGTAGTTCAATGTATTTACCAACCATACCGATTACAACTTCACTGGTTGTATTCGCTTCTTCTGAAACAACCTGTTCCCATTCGCTTAGGTCCGCTTCAGGGCAGTCAAGACCAAAGCGCTTAACACAGATATCATCAAGACCTTGTGATTTTAATAAAGCAGGGATTTTGTAGATAGAGTCTACATCTCGTAATGAAATTACAGATTTCTCCTGAACATTACAGAACAGTGCAATTTTTGCACGTTCATTGGCAGGGAAGCTCACTTCAGAGCGGCAGACAAGAATATCAGGCTGAATACCCAGACTACGCAGCTCTTTTACTGAGTGCTGTGTCGGTTTAGTTTTCACTTCACCGGCAGTTTTCAAGTAAGGCAGCAGCGTTAAATGCATATACATTGCATTTTCGTGGCCTACTTTCAGGCCTAACTGACGAATTGCTTCCAGGAAAGGCTGCGATTCAATATCACCTACCGTGCCGCCTAATTCAACAATAGCAACGTCATGACCTTCACCACCAGCAATAACACGCTCTTGAATTGCATTGGTAATATGCGGAATAACCTGAATAGTTGCGCCTAGGTAGTCACCACGACGCTCTTTGGCTAAAACATCAGAGTAAATACGGCCCGTTGTAAAGTTATTACGTTTAGTCATACGGGTGCGGATAAAACGCTCGTAATGCCCTAAATCAAGATCGGTCTCAGCACCGTCATCAGTAACAAAAACTTCACCATGCTGCGTAGGACTCATTGTACCAGGGTCAACATTAATATACGGGTCAAGTTTCAGAATTGTTACGTCAAGACCACGTGCTTCTAGAATAGCAGCCAGTGAACCTGCAGCAATACCTTTACCTAGTGATGAAACAACACCACCAGTTACGAAAATATATTTTGTCGTCATAGTAACCCTGAGAATTAGGAATTAGAAAAAAGAAAGTTATATTCATTCACAATTAATAACAAACCCGCAAACACAAAAGCACCAGCTTAATTAAATAAGTGATGGGTCAAGTTAGCGGACTAGTTTACTGTAATTACAAATGAGAATTTTGAACATTTTGATGGGAATGCAGTATAGCAAGACCTCTCATTTTCGACAATCTTTTATACTTATTTACTTAAAAATATGCCTGAGTATTTTTGTTCTGTTTGTTTTAAAGTGTGTTGTGTTATTTACAAAAAACAGCACAACATCCACTATAGAAATTTAGTCTTTGTTTTATAAGATGTTTTCTAATAAGCAGCATCACTGTTAAGTCTATCTTTAACTTTTACCCAGATATCTTCTAACTCTTCTAAGGAGCAGTCACTCATCAGCCTGCCCTGTTTAAAAACTTCAAGCTCTACTAAACGAAAGCGTGTTTCAAATTTATGGTTAGCCTGGCGCAGCACCTGTTCAGGATTACATTTCAGATGACGTACTAAATTGACATTAGCAAACAACAGATCCCCCAGCTCATCTTCAATGCGAAGCTGCTTCTGCTGCTCAGTTAAATCATCACGCTTAACTTCCACTAATACCTCATCAAGCTCTTCTTTGATTTTATCAATCACAGGAGCAAGCTTCTTCCAGTCAAAACCGACATTAGCACAGCGTTTCTGAATTTTATAAGCACGGCTTAATGCCGGGATTGCCAGGGGAATATTATCCAGAACACTGTCATCTTTATCCGCGGCTTGAGCTTTTAAAGCGCGCTCTTTCTCTTTTTCAGCTTCCCAGTTAGCATGAACAGCCTGTTCATCGGCAAATTCTTTACCAGAAAAAACATGCGGATGACGGCGTATCAGCTTTTCATTCAGGGTTGCAGTAATATCGTCAAACTCAAATAGATTTTGTTCTTTTGCCATCTGCGCATAAAACACCACCTGAAATAACAGATCCCCCAGTTCGCCCTGCAGTTCCTTATAATCCTGCTGCTCAATCGCATCCGCGACTTCATAAACCTCTTCAATGGTATGCGGCACAATCGAAGCAAAGGTCTGCTTAGTATCCCAGGGACATCCACTTTCAGGATCCCTTAACTGCTTCATAATATTTAATAACTGCTCAATGCTGTTTTGGCTCATCAGTTTTTCCGAAAAATTGAATTGATAACGAGTATAAGGATAATGGAATTGCTGAATATTGTAAAAACGCCTGGCGCATAATGATTGTACATAAAATAAACCGTTATTCCGCCCGCTTTCGTCACCTACAGTCTTTTTTAACAAAAAAGTTACAACTTAATAAAATAACATAAAAACCGCAAAAGGCGCGAGATTCCCCCCGCATAGCGACAACTTAGCAACACAAAATACCGCAACCACGTATTTTTATGCATTATTCACAAAACACACCTATTGCCTTAAGCGGCTCAAATAGGTAGTCTGCACTTAAGCTTAGCTCCAGAGAGCTTAAGTACACTACGATCAATGGTTAGCATAGGCTAATTATCAAGGATGATTTACTTAGGGAATTTTTTATGAAACGAGAACAATGGGGATCCCGAGCAGGGTTTATCCTGGCAGCCGTAGGATCTGCAATCGGGTTAGGTAATATTTGGCGTTTTCCGTATATGGCTTATGAAAACGGCGGAGGGGCGTTTTTCATCCCTTACCTGTTTGCTATGTTAACCGCCGGTATTCCGTTTATGATCATGGAATTCGGTATGGGCCATAAATACAGAGGCGCCGCACCGCGTACATTTGCAAGACTAAGCAAAAAATATGAGTGGCTTGGCTGGTTCCAGGTTTTTGTTGCTGCTGTTATTGCCGTTTATTACGTTGCAGTTATCGGCTGGGCAATTTCATATTTCAGTATGTCTTTCACACAAAGCTGGGGAACAGACACAAACGCTTACTTCTTCGGTGAATACCTGAAGCTCGGCAGTGATAACTCACCAAGTAAATTAGGTGCTGTACAGTGGCATATTGCTGTTCCAATGCTTATTGCCTGGGCGATCACCTTTACAGCAATTTTCGGCGGTATAAAAGCAGGTATTGAGCGTGCCAGTAAAATTATGATGCCTTTACTGTTTTTAATGGTTGTTGCATTAATTGCGCGTATGGTTTTTCTACCGGGCGCTTTAGACGGTCTGAATTATCTTTTCCAGCCGGACTTCAGTAAAATCACTGATCCGAAAGTCTGGTCTGCTGCTTACGGGCAGATATTTTTCACCTTAAGTGTCGGTTTTGCCATTATGCTGGCTTATTCAAGCTACCTGCCTGAAAAATCAGACGTTAATAATAATGCCTTTATGACAGTATTAATTAACTGTGGTTTCTCTATTGTTGCCGGTATCCTGATTTTCTCAATTCTAGGTAATATGGCACATGAACAGGCTAAACCTCTTACGGAAGTAGTCAGTGCCGGTGTCGGCCTTGCATTTGTGACCATTCCTGCAGCTATTAACTTACTGCCTGCACCGTCTATTTTAGGGCCGGTATTTTTCTTCGCGTTAGTAATTGCAGGATTAAGTTCGCATATATCAATTATCGAAGCAGTAACTTCTGCCTTTATGGATAAATTAAACTGGTCTCGTAAAAAAGCCGCTTCCATTGTCTGTGGTGTTGGTTTTGTTGTATCTATGTCTTTTGCAACCAACGGCGGTTTATTACTGCTTGATTTAGTGGATTACTTTATTAACAACATTGCACTATTAGCCAGCTGTGTTGTGGAGTTATTTATTATGGGGTGGCTGGTGAAACTGACCGGTATCCATAAACATGTAAACAGCGTATCTGAGTTCACTATCGGTAAATGGTTTGAAATCTGTCTGCGTTTCATCAGCCCGGCATTTTTACTTGTGATTTTAGGCACGAACATTGTCACCGCATTAACAGAAGGTTACGGCGGTTATGCCCAGTCTGATTTACTTATGCTTGGCTGGGGACTGATTGCGCTGATGTTAATCGTTGCGCTTGTAATTAATAAATCCAGCAGCTTTGACAGCGTAATAACTAAAACCAATAAGGAAGCTTAAGATGACAACAGGTGCAATCATTATGATGGTTCTTGGTTTAGGGATAACATGGGGAGGCGCCGCCTTCTGTATTCGTAAAGCAATGAATAACAAAAACAAATAATTACAACTGCAAACGGGCTGCTGTGAAGCGGTCCGCCTGCAGCCTGTGAATAAAAAAGCCCCTGTATAATTTATATACAGGGGCTTTTTTCTGTTCAGAGCGGTTAAGATGTTTTAAAGTTATCCACCAGCTCTTTCAGACGCTCAGTCAGCTGGGCCAGATTAGTACTCTGACTGGCTATCTGCTGGGAGCCGTCAAAGATAGAGGTAGACATAGTCGAAATTTCATGAACATTTTTATTCATCTCTTCGGCAACCGCATTCTGCTCTTCAGTCACAGCAGCAATCTGCATACTCATACCTTCTACCGCTTCTATGGTCTGTACAATATTGGTAATGCTCTCTCCTGCTGTGTGCACAACACCTGAACCGACAGCATGCGAAAGATTAAGTCACACAAAAAATAAAACTATTATCACCACCAGTAACTATCAGCAAAAATACCGCCAGGGGTTTTAACAGTATATAAACAGCCTAAACAAATACTTAAAATATTCGCGTTTGCTTAATAACCGAGCAAACAGTACCTGGAAAACTATTAGCACCATGACACAAACTTGATAACCAGCGTAAAAAAAGTAGCTAAAAAAGCTGATTTATCAAATATTAATAACTGAATCTTCATCTCACTAACATCAAATGTGAACTTAATATTAGAGCTGGCGATCACAGTTTTTATCTGCACCGGCTTGTGCAGGTTGTTTTCTGACCATATATTCAGCTGCGTCTGATTCAAAGTGCAGACTTAAATGCTCCAAAACAATTAATCAAAGCAATACAAGATTTGAATCAAGCCCAAGGACAAGCAGAGCAAAATTTTTAAGGCTGTTATCGCCCCTCCAGTGCGGAACAGCCCTATTTTTCTTTCTTTTTCTCGGCCTTGTTTCGACTTTTTTACTTAATTCACACCACAAATCAAGGAATGAATGTATGAAAAGAAATATTCTAGCGGCCTCTATTCTGGCAGCCTTTGCCTGTAACTCTTATGCGGCCGCCCCTTCAGCTCCGTCTCTGGCATGGGCTGACTATTCCAAGCTGGGTTTTGTCACACTCAATACCGATGCAACAGTTGGTTACAAATCAATGTACACTCGTGTTGACGTCGTTGAAGTGCCGGTTGCCTGGAATGTCTGGTCTGGTGATAAAGCAACATCCTGGCAGGTACTGATTGACGGTGAAGTTGCTGTATCGGGAACAGGTCAAGGCGACAGTGCTGTTATTCCTTTTACCAGCGGCGGTTTAAAATCAATGGTTGTTAAGCTTTGTAATGCTGACGGCTGTTCTGAAAGTGCGCCGACTGAACTGCTGATTTCTGATACAGACGGGTCACATTTACAAGCAGATCTGCCGATGAGTGTGGATCCGGCCAACACCCCCTACGCACAGCAGAAAGACAACATTGTCGGTACATACTTTGTGGAATGGGGCGTTTATGGCCGGAAATTTAATGTTAATGATATTCCAGCCAATAACTTAACTCATATTATCTACGGCTTTGTGCCGATTTGTGGTGGAACGGGTGACAATCAGTCATTAAAAGATCCGAATCCGAAAGGACACGCGCTGCTTAAAACAGTGTGTTCTGATATGAACGATTATGAAATTGTTATTCATGATTCCTGGGCGGCATTGAACTCAACCTACGGTACGCCGGCGAAAAGACTTGACGGAAAAGCAGTAGGCTCTCTTGAGATTGGTAAAGGTAACTACGGTAATTTAATGGCGCTGAAAAAAGCCTACCCGCACCTTAAGATTGTTCCGTCAATCGGCGGCTGGACACTTTCTGATCCGTTTTTCGGTTTCACCGATAAAGCTAACCGCGACACATTTGTTGCTTCAGCAAAAGAGTTCCTGCAGACATGGAAATTCTTTGACGGCATCGATATCGACTGGGAATTCCCCGGCGGCGGCGGTGCAAATGCTTCTCTAGGTGATCCGCTTAAAGACGGTCCGGCTTATGTGGCATTAATGCAGGAACTGCGCGCCATGCTGGATGAATTAGAAGAACAGTACGGCCGTAAATACGAGCTGACTTCTGCAATCGGCGTAGGTTACGACAAGCTGGAAGATGTTGATTACGCGGCGGCTTCTCAGTACATGGATAATATATTCATGATGTCTTACGATTTCTACGGGGCATGGGGACCGGAAACGGGTCATCAGACCGCTATTTACTGCGGCGCCCATATCAGTGCGGATAAATGTAACGGCGTCGGCGAGTTTGCTGGAAAACCAGAATACACACTGGATAACGCAACTAAGATTCTGTTAGCACAGGGCGTTACGGCGAAGAAACTGGTAGTCGGCGCGGCAATGTACGCACGCGGCTGGACTGATGTAGTGGCTGAAGACGGTAACCCGCTGGGCTCTATCGGTAAGCATGTGGACAACTCTGCAGACAGTCCGTTTACCGGCAGTACCGGTACAGGAACAGAAGTTGACGAAGCAGCCTGGGCATGGGAAGCAGGCATTATGGATTACCGTGGCGCGCTTAAATTCTCAGAAGCAAATTCCAATGCAATTACCGGCTGGGATGATGTAGCTAAAGCCTCATTTATCTGGGACGATGTCAGCAGCACACTGCTTACTCTGGACACTCCGCGTTCTGTACTGGCTAAGGGTGACTATCTGCGCAGCTTAGGCCTCGGCGGTATCTTCTCATGGGAAATTGACGGCGACGGCAACGGCGATATCTTAAACGCAATGAACCAGGCTGTTGGTAATCCGCAAGGCACAACTGACTGGTCAACGACCACACCAGCTGAAAATAAAGCACCAAGCGTATCAATCAGCTCTCCGACATCAGGCGCTAGACTTACTGCCGGCAGCTCAGCTCTGTTCAGTGGTAATGCTAATGACAGCGACGGAACACTGACCTCTGTAATCGTTACCCTTAATGGTAATACCCTTGCAGCCACAGTAAACGGTTCAGCATACACAGCAGACTTTACGGTTGCCTTAGGCGACAACCTGCTGGTTGTTAAAGCAACCGATAACGAAGGAGCTGTAACAACTAAATCTGTTACTTTTACAGGTGAAGAAAAACCTGCTGAATGTACTGCGGATCAAATCCTGGTAAACGGAGTTTGTGAAGACAAACCTGCTGAGTGTACTGCAGATCAAGTCCTGGTAAACGGGGTTTGTGAAGACAAACCTGCTGAGTGTACTGCAGATCAAGTTCTGGTAAACGGGGTTTGTGAAGATAAAGTAGTAGATTCAAACTGGGATGCATCAGCGGTATACAACAGCGGTGATCAGGTAACAGTCAATGGTGTTACTTACCGCGCCGGTTGGTGGACTAAAGGTGATAACCCAGAGCAGTCAGGTGAATGGGGAGTCTGGAAAAAAGTATAATTTTTAATTACATCTTACAAGTGATATTAAAAAGGGATGCGGCTGCATCCCTTTTTTTGCTCCGTTACTCCTGGAGCATCTGCACAACATTTTTTAATGCTTCAATAAACCGCTGCGCTTCTGCAATTGTATTATAAATGGAGAATGACACTCTCACCGTGCCGCTGCAGTTCAGCGCCTTCATCAAAGGCATGGCACAATGGGAACCGCTGCGCACCGCAATCCCCTGCGCATCTAACAGCATAGCAATATCAGTCGGGTGCTCACCTTTTACCGCAAAACTGACTGCTCCCGACTTCTCAACACCTGCACAAAACAACTTGATTTCAGGCATCTGCGCAAGCGCCCGCTCAGTAAAGGCCAGTAAACACTGTTCATGTTTTAAAAAATCCTGACGATCATAGCTGTTAATAAAATCAACAGCAGCGGCCAGTCCAATTACACCGGCAATATTAGGTGTTCCCGCTTCAAATTTAAAAGGTAAATCATTATAAGTTGTGTGCTCAAAACTCACAGATTTAATCATCTCGCCGCCGCCCTGCCACGGTGGAAGCAACTCTAAAAGATGCTGTTTACCGTATAACACCCCGATGCCCGTCGGGCCGAACAGTTTATGCCCGGAAAAAACATAATAATCACAATCCAGCTCCTGAACATCAACCCTTTGATGCGCAACGGCCTGAGCACCGTCAATCAGCACTTGTGCACCGGTTTGATGAGCAAGTTTAATGATCTCTTTAACCGGATTGATCACGCCTAATGCATTAGAGATATGTGCAACGGCAACCAGTTTAGTTTTATCACTTAGTAATAATTTATAAGCATCGATATCTAAAGTGGAGTTGTCAGTTAACGGGATCACTTTTAAAACAATGCCGATACGCTCAGCCAGCATCTGCCAGGGAACAATATTAGCATGATGCTCTAATGCACTAATGATGATCTCGTCACCCTTAGTTAACTGCGGGGCTAACACATTAGCCAGTAAATTAATGCTTTCCGTGGTGCCTTTTGTCCAGATAATCTCTTTGCTGTCGGCAGCATTGATAAAGTTTTTTACTTTCTCACGAGCAGCTTCAAAGGCACAAGTTGCCCGGTTACTTAACTGGTGACTAGCGCGGTGTACATTAGCATTATCATTAAGGTAATAACGGCTGACCGCTTCAATAACCGAGATCGGTTTTTGAGTCGTAGCGGCATTATCTAAATAGATCAGCGGGAATTCATTCACCAACTGATTTAATATCGGAAAGTGAGTGCGGATTTGAGAAACAGAAAAAGTAGAATCAGACAAAATGGGCTCGCTTTGCTGTTTGAATAAAAAGAGGGAAAGCGATTCCCTCTTACATGCTGCAGCTGTTAATTATTTACTGTTACGACCTTCAATCATCAGGCGTTTCATTTCGCTTACCGCAGAGGCAAAACCATCAACAACAGCGCGTGCAACAATGGCATGACCGATATTCAGTTCAATAATTTCCGGCAGAGCTGCAATCGCTTTAACATTATGATAATTAAGACCGTGACCCGCATTCACTTTAATGCCCGCCTGAGCTGCATAGGTTGCGGCTTTAGCAACACGTTGCAGTTCAGCTTCCTGAATCTCTTCAGACTCTGCGTCTGCATACTGGCCGGTGTGCAGCTCAATGTAAGCAGCACCGGTTTTAACGGCAGCATCAATCTGGCTGTTTTCAGGATCAATAAACAGTGAAACCTGAATACCAGCAGCATTTAAGCGTCTCACAGCAGACTCAACTTTAGCAAAAGAACCCGCAACATCTAAGCCGCCTTCAGTGGTCAGCTCTTCACGTTTTTCCGGTACTAAACAGACAAATGTAGGTTTAGTTTTAACGGCAATATCCACCATCTCATCAGTAACCGCCATTTCCAGATTCATACGCGTCTGCAGTGTCTGTGCCAGCACGGCGACATCACGGTCGATAATATGACGACGGTCTTCACGCAGATGAATAGTAATACCGTCTGCACCGGCACATTCAGCAACCGCGGCTAAATGAGCAGGCTCAGGGTAACAAGTTCCACGGGCATTACGTAATGTTGCGATATGGTCAATATTGACACCAAGTAGAAGTTTGCTCATTTAAATACTGTCCTTTGTGATTTTTGTTATTTAGCCGCAAAGAGTGCACGGCTGTGTAATGGTTTGTCACCCAGAAAATGGGCTAAGGCTTGCCGGCAAAAACGTTTTGCCGCTTTTAAAATCTGCGGGTCGGAAAAATCCCGGCTGGCTAATGCAAGTAACTCTTCCCCCCGGTAAACGGAATCTTTGTTATGAATTGCCTGTTTGGCAAAAAAACCAGCCTGCTGCTGATACTGATAATCATAACCGGCTTCAATCAGCTCGCCGCTGTAAATATCTTCTTCAAAGTTAACACCGTAGCCTAATGTATCTAGAAGTGTAAGTTCAAAACGACGTAAAGCGGCCTGCGGATCCGTTTCACCGGCAAGGGCTAAAAGCGTTTCCTGATAGCACTCAAACAAACCGTCACAGGCAGTTTCAGCCTGCACCAGCCGGTATATTAATTCATTAATATACATGGCCAGATAAAGACGGTCACCAGCTAACGGTACAACTTGTGTCTGCGCCTCGATTGATTTAACCGTTTTTAAACTGCCCCGCCCAAAATAGGCCACCTGCAGCAGTGTAAAAGGCTGCGGGGTGCCTTTGCGCATACGCGTACCGCTGCGCCCGCCTTTATAAACTAAACTGACTTTTCCGACATCCTGGCAGAAAAGATCAATCAGCTGGCTCGTCTCCCGATAGGGGCGGCGATGCAGTATAAACGCATTATGGCACTCTAAAGACATACGTTATCCAGCGACGCAAATAATCTGTATAGCAAAATATTCTGCCTTACCATTGCCTTAATGTTCCGGCAGAAAAGATCAATCAGCTGGCTCGTCTCCCGATAGGGGCGGCGATGCAGTATAAATGCATTATGACACTCGATTGACATCAGCGGCCTTACACATAAAGAGATTCACAGCAGAGTGACTACTTACTGTAATCATCACCATAACCAAGGCTGTTCAAAGCACGCAGATCATCAGACCAGCCGGTTTTAACTTTTACCCAGATCTCTAAAAATACTTTTGAGTCAAATAACTCTTCCATATCTAAACGTGCCTGTTTACCGATAGCTTTAAGCTTTTCACCTTTATTACCGATAACCATACGTTTCTGACCGTCACGTTCAACCAGAATCAGTGCATTGATATGCAGCATGCCGTTTTCTTTCTGTTTAAACTGCTCTATTTCAACGGTAACAGAATAAGGCAGTTCATCACCTAAAAAGCGCATCAGTTTTTCACGCACAATTTCAGCAGCCATAAAACGTGATGAACGGTCGGTAATGTAATCTTCCGGAAAGTAAAACTCAGATTCAGGCAGTACTTCCTGTGACCACTGGCGAATTTTCTCTACATTATCACCAGACTTAGCCGACATAGGTAAAATATGTTTAAAGTTATAACGCTTACCTAACTCTTCAAGATGCGGCAGCAGCAGCTCTTTATCTTCAACATTATCAATTTTGTTAACTGCTAAAATTACCGGGCACTTCAGGTACTGAAACTTGCTCAGCACCATATCGTCATCTTCATTCCAGTGCGTACCTTCAACAACAAAAACAACCATCTCAACATCATTGATTGAACTTGAAGCGGCCCGGTTCATCAAACGGTTAATAGCACGTTTTTCTTCGATATGCAGGCCCGGAGTATCAACAAAAACAGTCTGGTAATCACCGTCCGTATCAATACCTAAAATACGGTGACGTGTTGTCTGCGCTTTACGCGAGGTGATACTTACTTTTTGCCCTAACAGCGCATTAATAAGCGTTGACTTACCAACATTCGGGCGGCCGACAATTGCCACCAAACCACATTTTTTAGTCATTATTTTGTTCCCGTTAATACATCTAACATTTTTTCTGCCGCTATCTGTTCAGCTTTACGACGACTTGTACCCTGCCCCTGCACGGATTTTAAACCGTCGATAGAACAGCTCATAGTGAAGCGCTGATTATGCGCTTCACCTTTAATTTCAATCACTTCATAAACAGGTAACGCTTGTTTACGTGACTGTAAACGCTCCTGCAGACGTGTTTTCGGATCTTTCTGACTAATCCCCGGCTGAATTGACTGCAGACGGCTGTCGAACCATTTTAGAATCAGCTTTTTAACCCTGTCTATATCAGAATCTAAAAAGACGGCGCCTATAATTGCTTCAACACCATCGGCAATAATAGAATCTCGGCGGAAACCACCGCTTTTCAGCTCACCGGGACCAAGAATCAGGCAGTCTCCTAACTGGAACTCCCGGCCGATTTCAGCCAGCATTTTTCCGCATACTAAAGTGGCACGCATACGGCTTAAATCACCTTCATCCACTTTAGGAAAACGCAGATACAGATCCGTTGAAATGGCAAAACTTAAGATTGAATCACCTAAAAACTCTAAACGCTCATTATGCTCACCTAATGCACTGCGGTGGGTCAGGGCCTGTTTAAGCAGAGTGAAATCTGAAAATGTGTAACCGATACGTTTTTCTAAACGTTTTAATTCATTATTTTTCATTATTATTTAATCCCGCCGATACGATTGAAGCGTACGGCGCTTGGTACCCAAGTCGGTAAGAAACCATTACTATCACGATAAAACTCGAAACTAATCCAGGTAGCAACGGCTTTACCTACTAAGTTTTGTTCCGGTACAAACCCCCAGTAGCGGCTGTCTTTACTATTGTCACGGTTATCCCCCATTACAAAATACTGCCCCTGCGGTACAACCCACTCATAGGCATAAGTACCTTCCTGCTGGAAATAGTAGGAAGTATGGTCGCTGCGTACCGGGTTAATCAGTATCTTATGGGCAACTTCACCTAGAATCTCAGAATAAACCTGCACGGTATTCTGTTCTTCCGGATACTCTGCCGTTCCCAGATAATTAGTATCTAAAACTTTATAATCACCGCATTTCTGTTCTTCACAGGCCGGGATCAGATAAAGTTTTTTATCCTTATAAACCACCCGGTCACCAGGTAAGCCTACTATCCGCTTAATAAAATCAACTCGAATATCTTCCGGATATTTAAAGACTGCAACATCACCACGTTCTGGCTCACCCACTGGAATCAGCTTGTTCTGCCATACCGGCTCTTTTATACCGTATGAGAACTTTTCAACCAGAATAAAATCCCCGACCAATAAAGTCGGCATCATCGAACCAGACGGAATCTGAAAGGGTTCATAAATAAACGAACGTAAAACAAAAACAATGGCGATCACCGGAAACAGCGAACGAGCATTTTCAATGATGACGTTTTCAGGGTGGATGGTAGCTAAGACTTTTTCATCTAATCCCACGGATGCTTTATCCTGTGCTTCCTGACGTGCTTTATTACGCACCGGAGCCCATTTAAATTTATCCAGAACCCAGATAATACCGGTTACAAAGGTTAAGATAACTAGAATTAATGCAAACGTATTTGCCATTTTGATTCCTTTATATATTTATAAAATCATATTATTTAAGCTGACATAATCCATTAATATCGGTTTAACTAATATGACTGATAAGTGCAGTTACACTGGTTATGTAACCGGCACAGTAAGCAGAATCAGCATCTTTCAGCTGAAGCTGCGTTAATGAAACGACATCATTTCAGGTTGTTTCACAGAGTGTTTAAAAAGCAAAAAATGCGCAGGTTTTTAATACCTGCGCATTTTTAAATGACTAACAGAAAGAACAATGGTTCAATTATTTGTCTTTGCCTATATGCAGTACAGCTAAGAACGCTTCCTGAGGTACATCAACATTACCCACAGACTTCATGCGTTTTTTACCCTCTTTCTGCTTCTTCAATAGTTTTTTCTTACGGCTGATATCACCACCGTAACATTTTGCCAATACGTTTTTAGTCAACTGACGCACCGTTGAACGAGCAATTATTTTACCACCAATCGCAGCTTGTATTGCAATATTAAACATCTGACGAGGAATGAGATCTTTCATTTTTTCAACTAATTCACGACCATAATTTTCAGAGTTTGTACGATGCGTGATTAATGCCAGCGCATCCACCCGATCGCCGTTAATCAAGACATCAACACGTACCATGTCAGCGGCTTCAAAACGTTCAAAGTTATACTCAAGAGATGCATAACCGCGGCTGGTTGATTTCAAACGGTCAAAGAAGTCCATTACCACTTCACCCATTGGGATATGGTAAGTTAATGCAACCTGGTTGCCGTGATAAGCCATTTTGGTCTGCACGCCGCGTTTATTAATACATAGGGTAATAACATTACCCAGATACTCTTGTGGTACTAATATATTACACTCTGCAATAGGCTCACGAATTTCTTTAATATTATTCACTGCAGGTAATTTAGCCGGGCTGTCAACATACTGAACAGCACCATCATTAGTTTCAACTTCATAAACTACCGTAGGGGCTGTGGTAATCAGGTCAAGATCATATTCACGCTCTAAACGCTCCTGAATGATCTCCATATGTAATAAACCTAAGAAACCGCAGCGGAAACCAAAACCTAATGCAGATGAATTTTCTGGTTCATAGAATAGCGATGCATCGTTAATACTTAATTTACCCAGGGCATCACGGAAGTTTTCGTAATCGTCAGAACTGACCGGGAACAGACCCGCGTATACCTGCGGTTGAACACGCTTAAATCCGCCTAAAGGCTCGGGCGCTTCAGCACCTGCCAAAGTTAATGTATCACCAACCGGCGCACCTAAGATATCCTTGATGCCTGCGATAACGTAACCCACTTCACCTGCTTTCAAGATACCGGTTTCATGCTGTTTTGGAGTGAAGTAGCCCACTTTACCAACCAGGTGAACTTGATCCGTTGACATCACTTTCATGCGGTCGCCGACTTTAATCTGACCATGCATGATACGTACAAGGGAAACCACGCCCTGATAGTTATCAAACCATGAATCAATAATTAACGCCTGCAGCGGCGCATCGGGATCACCTTCCGGTGGTGGAACCATACGTACAATCTCTTCTAAAACTAAGTCAACACCTAACCCGGTTTTCGCAGAACAGCGTACCGCTTCGGTTGCGTCGATACCGACAATGTCTTCAATCTCTTCAGCAACACGATCCGGTTCAGCGGCTGGTAAGTCGATTTTATTTAAAATCGGCACCACCTCTAAATCCATTTCTAATGCGGTATAACAGTTTGCAAGCGTTTGTGCTTCTACCCCCTGACCCGCATCAACTACCAGTAATGCACCTTCACAGGCGGCTAATGAACGTGATACTTCATATGAAAAATCAACGTGCCCGGGTGTATCGATAAAGTTAAGCTGGTAAGTTTCACCGTCTTTGGCTTTGTAGTCCAGAGTTACACTCTGCGCTTTAATAGTAATGCCGCGTTCACGTTCAATATCCATTGAATCAAGAACCTGCGCTTCCATTTCACGGTCACTTAAACCGCCGCAAGTGCTGATCAAACGATCAGAAAGAGTCGATTTGCCGTGGTCGATATGGGCGATGATTGAAAAGTTACGAATATTTTTCATGAAGACTTTAAATACCTATGTTGTGACATGCTTACTGTGTGCACTGTGCTGTGTCATTATGGCTCTAATTAATTGCTGTGCATTCTATCGAATTTCTCTATCAACCGCTATCTTTATGACCGATTACTAGATTAATAGTGCCCCGCACAATAGCAGAATATAATTCCCGCTTAGCGGAGCACTTTAACCTCAGTCTTGTTAAAGGCGGATTTAACCTATGAATCAAGTTAATAGAGCGCATCCGTCAGATAAAAGAGGTAGAAATCTATGGCCGTATATAATCTTCACAAAAATACTGTTTACAATATTTAACAAATCAGTAACTAAGGTATTTTCTTAAAGCAAAGCGCTTTTTGCCGACAAAACACTCAACTTCTGCCTGTTAATAGAGCATTTCTGCGTGTCCTATTTCACAAAACAGAGCTCCGGTTGATGTCCATCAATCTAAAATTGTTAAAGAAATTAACTTAATCTCAGAATTTAGATTACAATACGATTGCTTTTTTATGGATGATTTACGGCATGGATTAAAAAGCCTTTATATTTTATCGACAAGACTTTTTGCTAAGCCAAAAGCACCAAGAAAAGATTTAAGTTGATTCAATTCTTTTTCTATTTACCTTTGAGGTTATTTTATTATGAAATCAAACACGTCTGTGTTGCTTTCTATTGCTGTTGCAATTTTAGGTTCTATCATTATTACTATACTCGACCTAACAATCTCCGGCGCAGCATTATTCGCAGCTGGTGCCATAGCGACAGGTATTGCCAACCAGTTTATCAGCACTAAAAAATCAGGCCCGAGCAGCGAAGCCGTTGAGAGCGATTTTGCTACAACAACACTTTATGTCGGCAACTTACCCTACCGTGCAAACGAAATGGCTATCCGCACACTTTTCTCTGAACACGGTAAAGTGCTTTCAGTTCGTTTAATGAAAGATAAACACACCGGCAAGCGCCGCGGTTTCGGCTTTGTTGAAATGCCGGAAAAAGATGCGGAAAATGCAATTAATGCATTAAATGAAAAGGAGTTCCAGGAACGTTCATTAAAAGTACGGGAAGCAAACGAACGTGCCCCTCGCCCTGCAGAAAATGCACAAGTTTAATTTTCTCAATTAAACTCTCATTTTAAACGCCCTTACGGGCGTTTTTTTATACCTGCGAAAACTCACTGTCCAGCATTGAACTAAACTAAATCATAACAACCAAGGAGTTGCTTATGCATTTAGACAGCGGTGTTTTAATTTTGATGTTTGTAGTGGTTTCGCTGCTGCTTGGCGCACTGGTTAAATCCCTGCCGAAAATCCTAATTTCTCCCTACAGCGTGGTCCTGCTGCTGGCCGGTTTAAGCATAGGTTTGTACAGCCGTACAGCGCATATGGAAGCGAACCTGCCCGAGCTGAACCAAGCATTAGGCGAACTGGCATTAATCGACCCGCACCTTATTCTACTGCTGTTTCTACCCACTCTTATTTTTGAATCTGCATTTGCTATGGAAACCCATCTGTTTAAGCGCATGTTCAGCCAGATTGCCATACTGGCTGTTCCGGGCTTAATACTTACCACTACTTTAACGGCTGTTTTAGCCTATTACTTTTTCCCCTGGCAGTGGTCCTGGACCGTCTGTTTTCTATTCGGCGCACTAATCAGCGCCACGGATCCCGTAGCCGTTGTCTCTTTATTAAAAGAGGTCAGCTCGCGCAAGCGCTTAGAGACCTTGATTGAGGGGGAGTCACTGTTAAATGACGGTACTGCCATCGTTTTATTCACCCTGTTTTACGGGTTGTTAAGTGTCGCAGAAGGCGCAGAGGCCAGTTTTAATGTTTTCACCATTTCCGGCAGCTTTTTATCGGTGGTTTTATTAGGCCTGTTAATCGGCCTGGGTGTCGGCGCGGTGATTTTATTATGGGTAGGACGTCTGTTTAATCAGCCTATTATAGAGATCACCCTGACTATCTCGGCCGCTTATATTGCTTATTTTATTGCTGAAAATGTTTTCCATGTTTCCGGTGTAGTTGCCGTAGTGGCCTTAGGTCTGCTGCTTGCCAGTATCGGACGTACGCGCATATCGCCGGAAGTTGCCGGTTTTTTACATCATTTCTGGCAGATGATGGCACATATTGCTAATACTCTTATTTTTATTCTCGTTGGTATCATTATCGCCTCGCGAATTCGTTTAGATGTACTGGAATGGTGGATCACCTTAGCAGGTTTATATCTCGGTATTCAGGTTATTCGCGCACTGTCTGTGATGGTATTTATGCCTCTGCTTAAACGCATAGGTATCGGCATTAATAAAGAAAAAGCTATCGTTTTAGTATGGGGAGGTCTGCGTGGTGCGGTCTCTTTAGCATTAGCCTTAATTATCGCTCAAGATACTATGCTGGCAAAAGAGCTTGGTGATCAGGTCCTGTTTTTAACCGCTGGAATAGTGGTCTTAACCATAGTTATTAACTCCAGCACCATGACCATGGTATTAAGGTATTTAGGACTGGATAAACTCCCACCAGCCAAACAAGCCAGTTTAGACAAAGCAAAATTTTCCATAAAACAGCGTCTTTTAAACGAACTGCCGCAGCTGCAGCAGAATGAGTTTCTGCAGCGCGCTAACTGGACGGGCTTAACTAAGCCGTTAAATAAGATACATAAACCCGCTGAACAGCAAAGCAGCATCGTTATACAGGACGAAGATTTACGTATCGCTTTTAACCGGCGTTTATTAGAAACCGAACGGCAGTTCTACTGGTCGCAGTTCAGACAGGGGGCATTAACCGGCACCGCAACTAAGCAGCTGGTAAATGCAGTGGAAGTAGCACTAGACGGTAATCCGCAGATATCGCCGCGCAGTACGCTGTTTGATTTTTGGAAAACCCCCAGTTACGTGCGCTTTTTTAACCACATTCCCGGTTTTAACCGCATTATTGTACACTTTTCATTTGAACGCTTAGCACTAAGTTATGATACCGCACGAGGATTTATTCAGGCGCAGGAAGAGATAGAAAAGCATATTTCCTCGCTGTCGACTTCAAAGCAGGATGCGCAGGCTGCTGTGCAGGATATAGAGTCTAATAAACAACATACCCGTTTACATATTCAGGAACTTAGAGAAAACTTTCCAGACCTTTCCTACAGCCTGGAAACTCATTCAGCACACCGTTTAATGCTTAATTTAGAGCGCGTTTATCTTGATGATCTGATTTCAGAAGGAGTATTAGATGAAAGCGAAGCTAATATACTGACCATTGAAGTAGAAAATAAACTAGCACATCTGCAGCAGCAGCCCCATAACGTGACCGCTAAGGAGATCAGCAAACAGCTGGCGGCAATGCCCTGGGCAAAAGGGATTAAAAACAGAAGCCTGGCGGCGTTAGGTAAACTTGCCAAACGGCAGATTTACAACAGCGGTGAACTTATCTACCGGCAGAACAGACGCACCTCCTCAATAGCCGTAGTCATGCACGGCAAGGTGGATCTGATCTGTATTTCACGTGAGGATATCGTTGAAGTCGGTTCGATAATCGGCGTTTATGCATTTTTAACCGGCCGCTATAAAAACTGCGCGAAAGCAGTCACCCCTGTTGAACTAATCTGGCTGGATATTCATAAACTAAAAAATATTATTGCTAAAGATGTCCATCTTGGAGAAATGTTTGCAGACCATTTAGAACATGAAACCCATGAAAGGCACGAATAAACACAGGCTCTTTAATTTATAGTTAAAGAGCCTCTGTCCGCTGCACAAAAAACCTTCCTCTACTTTTTAAAGACAGCTTTTGCTCTGTACACCACAGTTTAAAAAAACAGCAGCCAACACATTTACCAAATCAATATTTAAAGACGCCTTAGATTCATTTAATAAACCTTTTCAGCCTTTATACTGGCTTTATTAACTTACAGCGAACAAAAAAACGACAACTTTAAATAGGGTATATTTTATGAAAAAATCAATAATAGCGCTTTTGCTGACAACTTCTTTCAGCGTGACTGCCGGCACTCATCAGCACGAAAAAGGCACAGCCTGCAATACTGATTTCTCAAATGTGCAGGTATTTGAATCAGGTAATGCAGTTAATGCGCTTGCACCAGTTAAAGTGCTTGATATTTCTTACGAAAAAGACCATTACCGCCCGTTAGCGAAACTGAAACAAACATTTGATCTGCCTAAAGTTTTATGGGAGCTGGATGCAAGTGCCGGTCTTGGTGACTATAAACGTGCTAAAGCGCGTGATACAGCTATTGCGGCTTCAGATACTGTTCATGACGAACTTAAAGACTTTCAGAAACGCATCCGCCCGGCTATTTACCAGCTAGGTAAGAATATCTATCAGATGCAGGGGTTTGAGTTCACTAACTCAACCATCATTGTCGGTGATACGGGTCTAATTGTCTTTGATACTCACTACAACAATGAAGTCGGCCGTAAAGTCCTTGAAAAATTCCGTAAAGTAACAGGCATCACTAAACCTGTGCATACTGTTATTTATTCACACCATCATCCTGACCAGCATTCTGGAACAGCCGGTTATGTAAAACCTCAGGATATTGCAGACGGTAAAATCAATGTTATTGCTCACTCTACATTTATGGAGAATCTGGCACTTGAGGGCGGCTTTGCTTCGCCGATCATGAGTCAGCGTGGTGTTTACGCTTTTGGTGCAATGCTTGAACTAGGCCCGCAGGGTTTCGTTAACCAGGGCGTCGGTACTAAGTATGAAGGAGCTTTTGAAGACCGTGCTAAAGGAGCATATACAGCGACACCTAACCTGACCTTTGAAGATAAAATAACTCTCTCTGTTGACGGTGTAGAGATGGAATTGTTCCATGTTCCCGGTGAAGCACCGGATCATATCGCTGTTTATATTCCAAAATCCGGCACCTTACTGGCAGGTGATGCAATTCAGGGAGAAACCGTTCCTAACTTATATTCAATACGCGGGCATAAATACCGGGATGCTCAGGAGTGGATGAGCTCTGTTGACCGGATGCGCCGTTATCACCCTACCAGTATGACTAACCACCATGGCCGGGCAGTTGACGGTGCTGTTGATATGGAATCACTGCTGCTGGTATGGCGTGATTCACTGCAGCATATGGAAGATCAGACCATCCGCTTAATGAATGAAGGCCAGACTCGTGATGAGTTAGCTGAAAATATTAAATTACCAGAGCAGGTCGCATCTCATGATTATCTGCGTCCGGTACGGGGCTCTGTTGAACAGAATGTTAAAAACATCTATACAGGTTATCTGGGCTGGTATGAAGGTGATCCGACTGAACATGCTAAACCGGACTTCCACAAGCGCGCCGCCTTATATGTCGAGCAGCTGGGCGGACGTGATGTGATAGTTAAAACCGCTAAACAGGCGATTGATAAAGGCGACTACGGCTGGGCCATGGATATTACCACCTGGGTGATCCGGGTTAATCCGGAGGATCAGGATGCACGTAATGTCAAAGCTCAAGCGATGCGTCAGTGGGGATTTGAGCAGTCTGTTCCAGGCTGGAGAAACTGGGCCCTTACCGGAGCGATGGAGCTGGAGAAAGGCTCCCTCCCGAACATGGCGAATTTAGTGGGTATGCCGGCCGAGAAGTTATATGAATTAGACCTTGAAAATATATTTAAGATCTTAAGGGTTAAATTTGATCCGGAAAAGGTAACAACCACGCAGGAGTTAATTAACTTATCTGTAGACGGCAGCGCTTATGTATTTGGTATACGTAACGGTAATCTGATTGCTAATGCCGGCTCAATAGCAGGTCTACCGTCTAAAACTATCAGTAAGAAAGAGTTAGTTGATACCTTCTTCTTCAGCAGTGAAAAACCGGCAGATAAAACTCTCAGAAAAGTATATAACGCAACTCGCCTTACGGTAACAAATATGGCTATCGTCGGTCGTTAATAAGGTTTCAGCTCGAGTCGTGTGCAGGACGGTTCGAGCTGAAATTGTATGGATGAAAAAATCAAACTCTTCAGATAGTCTCTTTTATGCTTTTTCTTAACCATTTGTGGGCGGGGTTGTGGTTAAATTTTTTATTCCATATCATATAAAAATCAATAGGTTTAGATGAAAACGGTACCTCCAGTACCTGCAGATTAAAAAGCGGTGCAAACTGCGCAGCATAACGTGAAATAGTTAAACCAATCGCATCAGAATTTTTTACTGTGGCTAACATACTCATCATTGAAGACTGCTCCGTGAGCATTTTCCGCTCAGGTAATGCCTGCAGTGACATCAGCTCAAGTCCAGTCGAATTTAAACGTTTGAGGGTAAGAAAAACGTGTTTTTCATTGAGATACTGATCGATTGAGATACTGCCGTTAATCCGCGGGTGTCCCTTCCTGACCACACAAACCCCTTGATCAGAAATTATTTTTTCAGACTCCCAGCGCCCTTCAAACGGCGGCACAACATCAATTAAAAGGTCAGCCTTTTCAAGCTCAAGCAGATGAAGCATCTCCTGTGCATCACTTGAGCTTTCTTTAAAGGTAATACTGAGCGATAAATCCGTCAGCATCTGCTGCACTGACGGCAGCAGTGTCTGAATAATATAGTCGGTAGCGATCACCTTAAATTCCCGCCCGGAGGTGGCGGCATCAAAATCTGCAGCCCCCGATAACAGCTGATCGATACGTCCCATGGGTTCTTTTAAATTTTTATAAAGATCCTGCGCAGCGGCGGTAGGTTCGATGCCCCGCCCTGCCCGGATAAAAAGAGGCTCTCCCACCACTTTTTTAAACCTTGAAACAGCGTTACTTACTGAGGACTGATTCAGATTGAGCTCTTCAGCGGCCAGAGTAATTGAGCCGGTACGACAAACCACCATAAAAACACTTAACAGATTTAAATCAATATTTTTATCACTGCCCATCACCAGCTCCAATATATTCACCAAATCAATATTACAGCACGCCTTTGCTTCATTTTAAAATGGTTTTGAGTCTTTATACTGGCCCTATATCGAATAAATACACTTTAAAAATATGCTTATATTTAACTTCCGGAGAAAGTAATGAGTTTTGTTAACAGATCACACTTAATTTCTGCCTTAATCTTAACTGCTCTGATGATTATCAGCTCAAGCCTTAAAGCTGAGGATTACAGCGGCTGGCGTATCGGAGGCGGTTATGATGCCGTATACAGTGCAGACCTACAGGGAACAGGCCGCGGTGTCCGCTTTGAAGGCGGATATGAATTTAACCGCATAGCCGGCATCACCGTTTCTCAGTCATTTGTAGACGGCGGTAGAGCTGGTAAATACGACCATGAGTATATTAACACCTCCACAGCAGCTGCAGAGTTTGGTTATACATGGAGCTTCTCTGGTTTTGATATGAAACTTTATGACTCAATTGGTATTGCATACTCTAAAACAGACTCTACCTCTAACTCATCATTTTATGGCAGAGCTGGATTACGCTTCATCTTTGACAACGGCATTTATATAGACCCTTCCATTGCTATTCAAATCGTAGACGATCCGACCTGGAACAACTGGCAGGAGGAAGCAGTCACTCTGTCACTTAGCGCAGGCTACAAATTCTAGTCAGCGCATTTCAGCCGCTTATTTTAAACCAGCAGAGGATATCTAATGAAAAAATTAACAGCAGTAGTAATTGCACTAACGAGCATCATATTAGGAGGCTGCTCAAGCACTCCCGTGGAACAGGCAAGCAGTACTGAACTGTGCGGTTCATACCACGGCTTACACTCAGAAGCAGATGTGAAAATGCAGCACAAGATGTCACGCGACGAGTTAGGCCGCGTCATTACTGACCGCGGCATAGATCTGGACTCAGAGATGTGTGTAGAAGCAGGTAAACTAACCCGCAAAGCCGAAAATGCTAAAATTATAGCAATACTTCTTTGGTAAGACCGGCTGAACGGTTCACTGCTTATTCGGCTAAATTAATTAAAAAAGCAAACTCTCTGGCGATATCTTCAAAGTGCTTAAAACGCCCGGATTTACCGCCATGCCCGGCTTCCATATCCGTATATAAAAGCAGCTGATTATTATCCGTTTTCAGCTCACGCAGCTTCGCTACCCATTTTGCAGGTTCCCAGTACTGAACCTGTGAATCATGTAAACCTGTGGTGACTAACATATTCGGATAATCCTGACAGACAACCTGATCATAGGGGCTGTAGGAAAGCATATAATCGTAATAGGTTTTCTTATTCGGGTTGCCCCACTCATCATATTCACCGGTAGTCAGCGGGATAGATTCATCTAACATAGTAGACAGAACATCCACAAAAGGCACCGCAGCTACAATGCCCTTATACAATTGCGGCGCCTGATTAATAACAGCGCCCATCAACAGCCCGCCGGCACTGCCGCCCATAGCAAAGACCTGCTCTTTTGCGCCGTAACCTGACTCCACCAGAGATTTACTGACATCCACAAAATCATTAAAGGTATTCTGCTTTTTCAGAAGCCTGCCCTGTTCATACCAGCTTCGCCCTAACTCTTCACCACCGCGAATATGTGCCACCGCATAAACAAAGCCCCGATCTAAGAGGCTCAAATTCGACGAACTGAAACCAATATCCAGGCTATGACCATAGGAGCCATAAGCATAAATCAGAATCGGATTGTTATGATTAAACAGCTCTTTACGATAAACCAGTGAAACCGGCACCTTAATCCCGTCACGTGCCCCCACCCAGACTCGTTCGCTTTGGTAATTTTCACTGCTGAATTCCCCCATCACCCTGCTTTGTTTCAACAGCTTAGTATCACCGGTATTAAGATCTAACTCATAAACCGTTGCCGGTGTGGTAAAGGAAGTATATTGATAGCGGAATTTAGCGCTGTCCGGATCCGGGTTGTAATGACTGAATACGGTATAAACAGGATCATTAAAACTCAAGGTTTTTGACTTGCCGTTAAGATGGTTAATCCGGCGCAGCAGCGGCAGTCCCGCCTGGCGCTCTTCCACAATCAGCCAGTCAGCCATCAGCTCGTAACCTTCCAGGAGAATATCATCACGGGCTTCGATAATGGTATTCCAGGAATCAGCATTATTATTAGTTAAACAATCAGATGTTTTTAAAGCAAAGTTTTTACCACTGCTATTGGTACGGATATAAAATTTATCCTGAAAATGATCAATGCTGTATTCGTGATCGCGAGTACGCGGTGCAAAGGAGATAAACTGCCCCATGGGATTGTCCGCATCCAGCACTAAACACTCAGAAGTAGTCGTGCTGTCAATGCAGATCACTAAATACTGCTCAGAACGTGTTTTATAAATATTGACATAGAAAGTATCATCGCACTCTTCATAAACCAGCTGATCATTTTTTATATCATCACCTAATTTATGCCGATATACCTGATAGGGCAGCAGGGTTTCAGGATGTTTTTTTACATAAAAAACCGTCTGATTATCGTTTGCCCAAACCACTGCTGAGATATCTTCAATCACATCTGCAAAATCTTCACCTGTGCTTAAGTTTTTAAAACGCAGGGTATACTGACGGCGGCTGACCAGATCTTCCGAATAAGCCATCAGCAAGGAGTTACTCGACAGGGCTAAATCACCTAACTGATAATAACTATGCCCCAAAGCACGCTGATTGCAGTCTAAAACAACCTCTTCAGGCGCGTCCATTGAACCTTTACGGCGGCTGTAAACGGTAAAATCTTTGCCCTGATCATAACGTGATATATACCAGTAACCTTTTTTAAAATAAGGTACAGATTCAAGCTCCGGTTCCTGCCGGGCAACCATCTCATCATACAGCTCACTCTGCAGCCCTAGCAGCGGCGCCATCTCTTGATCTGTGAAAGCATTTTCCTGATTAAGGTATTCTAAAATTTCAGGCGACTCACGGTTATCGTCACGCAGCCAGAAGTAGTCATCACTGCGCTGATGCCCGTGAGTTTCATGAATATAGTTTTGTTTGCGGGCGACGGGGGCTTTAAGTTTCGTTTTTGAATTCATGATCTGCTCAGTTATTTAAGGTAATAAAAGGGCGGCACCGGGGAGCCCTTCTAGGAAGAAGAGGCCTTTTACTTTCCTGGCGGCCTGATCCACTGATTGTTTTGTACTGCTCAGCCTGCTTTAACAGCCTCGCTTAATTATTTTTAGTATTATCCAGCTGCCAGCTGTCATAATGAACCGCTTCTTCAATATCGCGCCTCGGCAGCCAGCCGGCGCTTTCCAGCTCAGGTTTATCTTTAAAATGAGAAACATAACCAACACACAAATAAGCGATAATATCGATATCCAGGGGAATATTTAAAGCTTCTCTTAATACATCATCATGAATAATGCTTACCCAGCCCACTCCTAAATTTTCAGCGCGGGCGGCTAACCACAGATTTTCGACGGCACATACCGCACTGTACAGATCCATCTGCGCATTAATTGTCCGCCCGATAACCACAGGACCGTTACGGCTGCGGTCACAGGTAACACAGATACCAAGCGGTGACTCTAATATGCCTTCTAATTTTAATTTCTTATACTGCTGCGCTTTTTGATCCGCAAACATATCTGCCGATTCATTATGAGCGGCTTCAAACCCGGCCTTTATTTTATCTTTAATCTCTTGATTCTGAACAATAATAAAGTCCCAAGGCTGCATAAAACCAACGCTTGGCGCATGGTGGGCGGCAGTTAAAATGCGTTTCAGAACCTCATCCGGGACAGGATCTGCTAGAAACTGCCCGCGTACATCGCGGCGGGAAAAAATAGTTTTATAAACCGCATCACGCTCATCTTGAGTGATTTTCATCTGTTTCTCTTTTTTAGGACAAGAGCAGTGATTATCTACTGAGATAAACCATAAGTATATAAGCTGGACAGTGGCTGTTTCATATGTTCACTCTCTTTTAGCTCACAAGTTCAAAGAAATTAAATATATTCAGATTGTTATTTCCACAGCAGCTGAACCTGACCTAATATTTAAGGTGTAATGGGCAGACTTAGATTAATGCTGAAAGGAGCTGATTATGCAGCCGTTTTCACTACTGCACTGGCAGTCGCTAACCGAAGAAGCGCAGAAAAATTTTCGTAACGGGCAGTATAATAAAGCGCAACTGCTTTATAAGCTTGCTTTACAGGAAGCGCAAAAATTGATTGATGATCTGCAGCTTAGCGCAACTTACGAGCACAGTGCGCATTTGTACATGCGGGCCTGCTACAATCTGGCCAGATCTTATCAGCACCAGGAAAACAGACAGAAAACTTTTTATTATCTAAACTTAGCACATGTGCAAATCCAGAAATTCGCTGACTGCGAACAGCTTTCAAATCTTACCCGCACATACTCTTTGAAAGTCTTAGACGGGACACTAGTTTCTCTGCTTGAATATTTTCAAGTTCATAAAGAAGAAAACTGGAAAAAACAATCCGATGCGTTAATTGCCGAGCATGTGGATTTTATGCAGAAACATAATAATAAAAATCTGCCTAAGGATCTGCAGCATAAAAATCCGACACAGAGAAGCGAAATACAGCACCTTGTTATTCATTAATTTTGTCTGCTCAGCCTAATGCTTAATCATTACTAATGAAGTAAGAGCTGTCATCTGCTGTGCAGACAAAAGTTATTCGCCAGACTAGGCTGAACAAAAACTCCCAGACAATAACTGCCAGGGTGTCCGGTAAGTGCTTCCGGTAAAATGGGCATTCGACCTGCACCTGGTTAAATCAGAATATCAAGCAGTGTGCAGGCAGAAACATCATTAGCAAAAAATACAGAAGAAAATAAACTGAATTTCATCTGAACGCAAAATGCGCGCATAAGCCAATGATACATATGCTATATCACTTACACACAGCAAGGCAAGCAGTTTGCAATAAGGAAAATCAAATTAATTAATTGACCTTTAATTCAGTGTTATTATTGTTATCCAGCATGGTAAAGTATAAAAATCCACATCAATAAGCGCTTATATAATTTCAGACCATTTAATTAAATCTAATGGTATAATGAACCATTATTACTAATTTAAGGATTATTCATGGACTGCCGATTAGGCTGCGGTGCCTGCTGCATCGCTCCGAGTATCTCATCTGCAATTCCCGGAATGGAAAACGGCAAAGCGGCGGGATTAAGATGTGTGCAGCTCAATGAGCAGAATCTATGTAAGCTGTTCGGTAAACCGGAAAGACCAAAAGTATGTTCTGATTTTAAACCCTGCCCGGATCTATGCGCGACAACAGATCAGCAGGCACTTGCAAATATTATTGAACTGGAAAACCTCACCTGATCACTGCCGCCGGCGCTGTAAATTCTTCCCAAATAACCAGCCCGAAGACAATCTCCACCTGTATTTGTGCACTAACCTTGCTTTCCTCTATTGATATTTTGACTGTTATTTAAGCCTCACCTACCTTCATAGTAACTATCAAGGATATAAATATGATAATAGGTGTCCCGAAAGAGATTAAAAATAATGAATACCGGGTTGGTTTAGTCCCTTCCAGCGTCGCTGAATTAAACGCTCACGGTCATAAACTTGTCATTGAGAAAAATGCCGGAGCCGAAATAGGATTTGCAGATCAGGATTATATCGATGCCGGTGCTGAAATATGTGCAGATGCCCGGACTGTTTTCGAACAGGCTGAAATGATAATTAAAGTCAAAGAACCACAGCAGCAGGAATGCGCTATGCTCCGTCCGGAGCAGATCCTATTCACCTATTTACACCTGGCCCCCGATCTAAACCAGACTCAAGCACTTATTAAAAGTGGTGCTGTGTGTATCGCTTATGAAACTGTCACCGATAATAACGGACAGCTGCCTTTATTAAGACCAATGTCAGAAGTGGCCGGGCGAATGTCTATTCAGGCCGGGGCACACGCACTGCAGAAATCCAACGGCGGTTCAGGATTATTACTGGCTGGTGTGCCTGGTGTCGCCCCGGCAAATGTCGTTATTCTAGGCGGGGGAATTGTCGGCAGCAATGCAGCCAGAATGGCATTGGGATTAGGCGCAGATGTGGTTATTCTAGATAAAAATATCAATACACTGCGCCGCATCGATGAGCAGTTTTGCGGTCGTATCAATACAGTTTATTCCTCTGGAGAAAGCCTCAAAAAGTATGTTGTAAACGCGGATTTAGTAATCGGTGCAGTGTTAATACCAGGCGCAGCTGCACCTAAGCTAGTAAGCCGGAAATTAATTAAACAGATGAAAAAAGGCAGCGCAGTGGTTGATGTAGCCATTGATCAAGGCGGCTGCTTTGCCACATCCCATGCCACAACACACCAGGATCCGACCTATATCGTGGATGGTATCGTACATTATTGTGTTGCTAATATGCCCGGGGACGTGGCGCTGACAGCCGCACAGGCACTGAATAATGTCACCCTGCCCTATATATTAAAACTTGCTGATTTAGGTTACAGGCAAGCCTTAAAACAGGATAAACATCTGCTTAATGGTTTAAATATTTGTGCTGGAAAAGTTACTATTAAAGAAGTCGCTAAAGCACATGGTTTAAACTTTAGCGATCCGCAGCAGTTAATCTAATCCGCTCCGCCTGTGCAGATCCGTATCCTATACTCTATCACCTGCGGTGCAGAGAG
The DNA here is from genome assembly GCF_000428725.1 of Psychromonas aquimarina ATCC BAA-1526. Lineage (GTDB taxonomy): Bacteria > Pseudomonadota > Gammaproteobacteria > Enterobacterales > Psychromonadaceae > Psychromonas > Psychromonas aquimarina. Next base: position 1,531 of record NZ_AUAM01000046.1, on the reverse strand, counting down.
TAACAACTAAAACTTACCGCTGCGGTCTACGGGGTCAATCTTAATTTCCAGCGGTTGCTTAATTTTCAGCAGAAATGAATTAATGCTCTGACTGGAAATCAGCAGCAGTTTACCATCTATGCTAATGACGCTGCGCAGCCGGTAGATATGGTTATGCTTAATACTGTTTTCCGGATAATCAAGCTCCAGCAGATAAGGTGGACGGCCGTTCAGGATAACAGTTTTACTGCTTATCAAGGTCGAAGTAGCGGTATCTTCTAAAGACACTTCTAAACTAGTCCCCTCCGGCAGCTTTATTTTCTGCAGATATAATACCTGACTGTCCGGCTGCTTTAAGGCGCTGTCTGCATGTTTTTTAGCGCTGCTGCCGTTAACAGATGAATCACAAGCACTTACAGTAGAAAGCAGTAAAATCAACAAACTATATAAACTTATTTTTTTTAACAAGCGCATTACCATCTTAGTCACTGCGAATTCAAATATTGACCGCTCTCATTTTTCTTAGAGTCATCAGGCGCTGATTAGTTCATTAATACAAGGTAAAGACAGCATATCAAAACTTGCAAAGCACAAATGGATCATTATAAATAGGTATCTATATTATTTTTCTGACGGTGCATACATTGCGAACAAACTTAATCACTCCGGAAGGTTTTAAAAAACTGCAGGCAGAATTAGATTATCTGTGGCGGGAGTACCGCCCTGAAATTACCCAGAAAGTAACCTGGGCGGCCAGCTTAGGCGACAGATCTGAGAATGCAGACTACAAGGAGAACAAGCGTATTCTGCGTCAAATAGACTCGCGTATCCGATTTTTGGGCAAACGTATTGAACAGGTTACGGTCGTCACTCCTTCCCCGCAGCAGGCTGGTAAAGTGTTCTTCGGTGCCTGGGTAACCGTTGAAAATGATCAGGGAGAGATAAAACGATTTAAAATCGTCGGCCCCGATGAAATTTACCAGCGCGGCGAGCTTGTGCAGCGTAAAGATTATGTCTCCATTGACAGCCCGATGGCACGGGCATTATTAAAACAGCAGGTGGATGATGAAGCACAGGTAGAAACCCCCAATGGTGTGGTGACCTGGTATATCAACAAGATTGAATACGATTTTTAAGCAGCCAGGGCCTGTTTATCTTTGAAAATTGCCCCTGTTGAGCCTGAAAGTTTCTCAATCAAGGCGCGAAGAATGAAGTTTAGTTGTTCTAAATGAGTGATGAGCAGCGCAGAGTGAGGGATTTTCAGCCTCAACCCGAAGGGCTGGGGCTATTTTTACACTCAACTTCGTTATCAGTCATTAATGTAGAGTGACTACACTGTATGACTTCTGCCTTGCTGAGCACAAAAATAGCCTCCAGCAGGAACAAAGAGCAAAGATAAACAGGCCCTAGAGCAGAGACTACTGAATTATAGGCTTCAGCAGCAGGTTCTTGTCAGCATCAGCAATTCCGCCAAGCAGAAACGGACTGTTCGGATCATGTTTTAACTGGTTGTTTTTCACCCGCTCAGCACTGTCTACTGCATAACAATATA
>NZ_AUAM01000045.1 GCF_000428725.1 Psychromonas aquimarina ATCC BAA-1526 | reverse complement strand
AGCACTTTGGCCAAAAAATCATTTTCCATCGTCAATTGCCCAATTTTAGCGTGCAGTTTGTCGACCTCGGCACTGTCATCTTTAGCGACTGAAGACTTCCCATCAAAAATTGAAGAGGCATTATTAAGTAACTCCTGCTTCCAGGTGGTAATTTGATTGGTGTGAAGATTAAATTGCTGTGCTAACTCAGATAAAGTTTTATCTCCCTTAGCAGCCGCTAATGCAACCTTAGCTTTAAATTCTGGTGAGTGGTTTCTACGTTTTCTAGTCATAATCTGCTCCAGCTGTGATGCTAGTTATTAAAACAGATTAATCACTTAAGATCGTGTCCGATTTTTGGGGACCATTTCTGTCACCCGCTTTATTTTTTTCTTGATTAAGGGAGTTAAGTATTTCTAAGCCATATTCACCAATTATATGCTTTAGCAACTTACTTAAATAATAAGATTCATCCTCCCCTTTGCTTTCTTCAAAATGAAGATAGTTTTTATCAATATATTTATCTGCAAGAGCTTGCTTACCTTTTTTTAAAAGAGAACATGTTTTTAAGTAGAAGCGCATTGCTTCGCTATTGAAGTTATCGTAGTTGACTCGGTGCTTAACAACGCCTTCATTTTGTTCTTTCTCGAATTCTTTTTCCATCCGTTGCATTTCTAGAACATTAGATAATGTTGCAGTAATCAAATCGCCGGCTTGTACTACTTTATGACCAACCCCAAAATCTGGGTTTAAATGTACTTGAATAGCTTCAAAGTAATCAAAATCACCTTTACTACAATTACGGACATATCGATATTCACCACCATTAAATAAGTTTTCCAAACCAAATTCGATTTCTTCTTCACATTCAGTACAAGGAAATGTGTGATATTGCCTCCCCTCACGTCCTAAAGTAACTTTAAGTAGATGCTTAGTATCACAAGTATCACAAACTATTTTTGGTGTTATTACCATATATTTCTCAATGACTGGTTAGTAAAAAAAATAAGGGGAAAGTCTTTAATCTATTTATCTAAAAACTGAAGGACTGATAATGTTTTGCTTACTCAATATCGCAAGCAACTGCGAGTAAGTTCGCATTTCTACGATGATACTGCTTTAAGAAAGGCGTCACCTGAACGTGTTCTGTACAAAATGGCAGTACCTTCTGGATACTTTTCTTTGCCTGGAGATAACAAACCGATGAACTGAAATTCATTTAATAAAATACATGAATAATCCCAGTTATTTAATTCAGTATTATCTCCATTTCGGAGCCAATAAGTAAAGTGATCTACATCGTAAGAGATGTACCCACCGCAGTGCACGGTTATTTCAGCTTTTGGCTTTAAGGAAACTAATAGAGAAGCCTCTCTAGGACTGAAGTGCGATAGTATTTCTACGAAGTGGGGGTGAAATGCATCGTCGACTAACTGTTCAGCAAGTAAATTTTCCCACATTTCATGTAAAAGTGGATCAGTTTCTTTAGATGCCTCATCGAGTGTTTTAACAAAACTTTTATGGTGTATCGGAGGAGATATAGATTGCCCTAAAGCAACTGCTTTAATTTGAGCTTTAATTACAGCGTTATCCAATGTATATGTAGCAACTGCTTTCTCAACATCAATCATGTTATCAAACTTTTGCTTTATGTATCTCCCTAAACCATTGGTGGTTTCAGTTATTGGTGCAACAAGTTTATTGAATGTGGTTAGGACAGTAGTAGCCGTCTGAGTATAAACCTCTGCCGGTATTGATTTAGCCACTTCACCTAATCCAGTAAGATCTAAACTTTTACTCTCATTAGTCATATTCCCCCCCTTATTTACGCATAACAAATTTTATATACGTCAAAGTGGCGTAATCGCCCCGTTATATCTTAATAAAGAAAACAACGCAAAGAACATATAATCCTTTATTTTATAAAGAGAAATTAGACTCCCAACAAAATATGTGCGGGATGATATACCAAATAACTAGAAATAAACATTACACACCATTACATCATCACTGAAAAACAAAATGATTGTAAAAAGGGATAGAGGGGAACGCTAAACACAACCATCACAGTATATAAATGCACTGATTTGTTAAAGGGAACTAAGTATAAAATTCACTATTTTTAAACTATGTTGAATAAGAAATGAGATTAAAAATAATGCATGGGAGAGGATTTGCTGGTATTAAGCAGCCGTCATTCAAAAGGCTGTTTATGCCTCAAGCCGAGATGGAAGATTAACTATAAGCCGAAGTGATGGAATGGGTTAAACACTGAAATAATAGATACAAAAAACAGTGCTGACGCGGTTCTCCTTAGAGTTCCCCTCGGTCCCCCTTGAGTCCCCCTTACAACAATCGGCTCCCCTATAGCCCCCCTCGGAACATCAAATGCCAGTAATAGCTTAAAAGTCCGTCCAATCCAGCATAGGTAATAATAAAATTGCGAGAGGCAAGTATTTACTTATAGAAAAATAGATATGTCTGAATCAGTAACACAGGTAATTGAAGTGATAGCTAGCTAGTTCGCCTCGGTACGCCTTTAGCCTTAAACCTTAGGTATAAAAAATGACGGTACGCCTATAGTACGCCCAAATGCCGATAAAGCCTTGCACAGCCTAAAAGTCAGTCCAATCCAGCATCGGTGCTATGGAAAAGCGGTTTGATGGATAAATGCGGGAATTCTCTTGATTTGTCATTGATTATGCTCACTTTTCTATATAGCTGTTCTGAACTGCACTTAATAATGCCCTGCAGGCCCCTGAAAAGAGCCGGGTCACTGCTTTATTTTCTACCGGACTAACCTGTCAGTCATTAGAAATTTAAAATACCGATAGAAGGCAAAATAAAGCAGGTAATCATACACAGAGAGCCCCGCACATTCAAAAGAAAGAAACAGCTGGTTTTCGCCTTTTATTTTACCCTGCAAAGGTCAAACCAGCGTCTATACCCGTTATCATTCAAGATGCAAAAATCAGAGGCGGGCATTGATTCATTTATTCTGTGTAATCTCCTTGCTGTGGTAGCATAGGCCTTTAATTTGCAGTGCTAACCTTCAACCATGAGTTTCTATACATGCCTAAACCTTTATTAGAACGTGCCGTCGCTCTTTGTAAACAGAAAAACATTCGTTTTACTCCGATACGACAGCGTGTATTTCAGCTTATGACAGAACAGACTGGCGCAGTAAGCGCGTATGATTTACTTGAGCAGTTAAAAAAACACGAGACAAACGCCAAACCCCCTACTATCTACCGTGCCTTAGATTTTTTATTAGAAAATCATTTTATCCACCGCATTGAGTCATTAAATGCTTATATTATGTGTGAACATTTCGGCTGCGCACATCCGATGCAGTTATTAATTTGTGACAGCTGCAGACAAATTATTGAGTTAAGCGATCCTGTGATAGATGACGCATTTTCGGCGCAAGCCAAACAATCGGGCTTCCAAATCACTAATAAAGTATTAGAAGCCCATGGTATTTGTTATAACTGTCTCTATAATTAATCATTTATACCCCTAGCATTTGTAAATAGATAATTACACTTTACAGATGATGCTGGTATGCTTAAATGGATCTTTCGACTAATAAATACAAGTGTATAAACTATGAATGCAGAATTTGTAAATCCTTTTTTATCTTCTTTTATCAATGTGCTGCAGACGATGGCGCAAATAGAAATAAAACCAGGAAAGCCTTGCCTTAAAAAAGACGCGATTGCGCGCGGAGATGTATCAGGTTTAATCGGTATGGTCGGGCCCACTGCTAAAGGGTCTTTTTCAATTAGTTTTGAAAAAAAATTAGCGCTAAATGTTTTTCAGCTGATGGTCGGTGAAAGTGTTGACAGTATCTCTGATGATATTACCGATATGCTTGGTGAAATAACCAATATGGTTGCCGGAGGTGCAAAACGTCAACTTGGAGAAAAGGGCTATGAATTCAGTATGGCGACTCCAGTTGTTGTAACTGGCGAAAACCATGCGATTAAGCACCAGGTTGACGGTGCCAAAGTATTAATGCCGTTTACCTCTGAACATGGTAACGCATTTATTGAAATATGCTTTAACCAGTAATTCCCCCTCTTTCCTTAAACCTCCCCTAAAACGGAGGTTTTTTTATGCCTGCAGAAAAGCACTAAAAAAAGGGCAAAAAAAACCCTCTTGACAAAATATATTGTCAAGAGGGAAAACTAAGGAAGAAACTATGAACTTAAATTGTTCATGTATTAGTCCGCAACTTATATAAAAAGTTCATTGCCATTGAAATAAATTTAAATTATTTTATTTCAATGTAAAAAGCACAATAAAAACAGTTATATAATAAATTTAAATTAATGCGCTTCATCCCAGTTATCACCCGTTCCTGCATCCGCGATAAGAGGAACGTCTAAGTCAGCAGCTTTTGCCATAATAGCCTGGATCTCTTTAGTATACTGCTCGACAAACTCCTCTTTAATGCTGAAGATTAATTCATCGTGCACCTGCATTAATAACTGTACACTTCCAGCCTGCTGCTCTTTTACCCAGCCCGCCATATCAATCATCGCTTTTTTAATAATATCAGCAGCCGTTCCCTGCATAGGCGCATTAATAGCAGCTCGTTCCGCGGCCTTTTTAAGCATGCCGTTTCGCGATTTAATATTAGGAAGCTGCAGGCGGCGGCCTAAAATTGTCTCAACATAGCCTTTTTCATTCGCTAATGAACGCGTATCTTCCATATAAGTAAGCACACCAGGATAACGGTTAAAGTATCTGTCCATATACTGCTGCGCTTCCTGGCGACCGATATTAAGTTGCTTAGCTAAACCAAAGGCGCTCATGCCGTAAATAAGGCCAAAGTTAATCGCCTTCGCGCTGCGGCGCTGCTCAGTTGTGACCTCATCAAGTGCAACGGAAAAGACTTCCGACGCAGTTGCTTTGTGGATATCTTTGCCGCTTGAAAAGGCTTCCAGTAAACCTTTGTCTTGAGAAAGATGCGCCATAATACGCAGTTCAATCTGACTGTAATCGGCGGCAACAATTTTATAACCCGGCTGTGCGATAAAAGCCTGACGAATACGACGACCTTCTGCACTTCGAATTGGAATATTCTGCAGATTCGGATCGCTCGAAGATAATCGACCAGTAACGGTTACGGCCTGGTGGTAAGAGGTATGTACCCGCCTGGTTTTATCATTAACCATAAGCGGCAGTTTGTCCGTATAAGTTGATTTTAGTTTACTTAAACCACGGTGTTCAATAATCAGCTTTGGAAGCGGATAAGTTAACGCTAACTCCTGCAGTACTTCTTCGGCAGTTGAAGGCGCACCTTTTGGTGTTTTCTTTAAAACCGGCAGATTAAGCTCTTCAAATAAAATCGTCTGCAGCTGTTTCGGCGAACTTAAGTTAAACGGTTTTCCCGCCTCTGCGTAAGCTGCTTCTTCAAGCTCTAATAAACGCTTAGCAATCTCATTGCTCTGCTGAGTTAATAAAGCACTGTCAATTTCAACTCCGCCGCGTTCAATATCAGAAAGCACGGTTAATAGGGGCAGCTCAATATCATTAAACACCTTTGCTAACGACTCACTGGCCTGTAGACGCTCAAACAATTCAAGGTGTAAACGCAGGGTGACATCTGCATCTTCGGCGGCATAAGGCGCAGCCTCTTTAATGGTAATCTGGTTAAAGGTCAGCTGCTTTTTACCTTTGCCGGCAATCTCTTCAAAAGAGATACATTTATGGCCAAGATACTTAAGCGCCAGGGTATCCATATCGTGTTTACCCGTACTATCTACCACATAGGACTCCAGCATGGTATCAAACTGAATACCCTGCAGCTCAATGCCGTGGTTTAATAAAACACTGCGGTCATATTTTAAGTTCTGACCGACTTTATTAAATTCAGATGATTCTAATAACGGCCTTAATTTATCTAAAGTATCTGTTAAATCCAGCTGCTTAGGCGCATCAATATAATCATGAGCCAACGGCAGATACGCAGCTTCGATAAGCGGTTCGCCTTCACTGCCGGCATTAGTCTGCACAGCAAAAGATAAACCGACAATTTCAGCCTGCATATAATCTAAACTGGTTGTTTCCGTATCAAAGGCAAATAATTCAGCGTTTTCTAGTTTAGTAATCCACTGGCTTAGCTGACCAGGCGTATAAATAGTTTTATAGGCACTGCGGTCAACAACAGCAGAGCTTAGCGGTGTTTCACCAGCAGTTGAAACATTGCTAGCAGCGGCTGAAGACTGCGGGCTGATCATTTTACCACCGTCCAGCAGAGCAGATAACCAGCGTTTAAATTCAAGCTTGCCGAACAGCTGCACCAGAGCATCCGTATCCTGCTCTTTATGAATAAAATCGCCATAACCTTCATCAAGCTCGACATCAGTTTTAATGGTTGCCAGCTGATAAGAAAGGCGAGCCGTCTCTTCATTATCCTGCATTTTTTTGGCCATACCTTTACTGCCGCGAAAACCAAGCGGAGCTAGTTTTTCAAGATTCTGATAGATATCCTCAAGCGAACCTATGCCCTGCAGCATAGCTAATGCAGTTTTTTCTCCAACTCCAGGTACGCCGGGAATATTATCGACTTTATCCCCCATCAGTCCCAGGTAATCGATGATCAGCTCAGGCGGAATACCGAATTTATCATTCACCCCCTGCACATCTAAAACAGTGTCCGTCATGGTATTAATCAACAGAGTATTATCATCCACCAGCTGCGCCATATCTTTATCGCCGGTGCTGATTAAAGTTGCGATACCCTGCGCGCTTGCCTGACGAGCAAGCGTACCGATAACATCATCGGCTTCTACGCCGGGTACAATCAGAATAGGTAAGCCCATCGCTTTAATCACCTCATGCAGAGGTTCTATCTGGCAGCGCAGATCATCAGGCATGCTTGGACGGTTGGCTTTGTAATCAGAATACATATCATCACGAAAAGTTTTACCTTTTGCGTCAAACACCACCACGATATGAGTCGGATTAAACTGCTTTAATAAACTCTGCAGCATATTAACCACGCCGTACACGGCACCAGTCGGTTCTCCTGCCGAGTTAGTTAAATGCGGAGGCGCATAAAAAGCCCGATATAAATAAGAAGAGCCGTCAACAAGAACAAAAGGGTTTTCTGGAATAGTCGCCATTAGATGCTGCCAATATAAGAGGAAAAAATAGGATAGAGATTATACCGATTAACATACCAATAACAGATTATTTTTTAAAATTAGAGGTTAATTATCGGGCGGTAAATGTAAGTGTTCGTTCACTTTCAATACAGAAAAGGTTGTGGATAACTCTGTTAATTGTTTTTAACAAAAGTTGAGCTGTAACAATAAAATTAATTTACACCTTGATTTTCAATTAGATAGGGTAGAAATATGACATAAAAATGCACATCATCAATAAACCGCAATGTGCATAACAAAACTTAATATGTCTTAATTTTAAGCGCTATATCAGCTGATATGATTATTAACCGGATTGGAATACATTTTTAATACGGTTTCCTGCAGCTCAGGTTTAATCGTCTGCAGACGCTGCGCAAATGCTTCTTTATGTCCGTCCGTTATCGTTTCAGAGCAATGCTCTGCCGCAATTAAATTTGACGGGTGCAGGTGGTAATTTTGATAAATCTGTTTATCAATTTCTAAAGCAACGGCTTCAGCATCATCAAACTCATCTTCCAGAGCCTTACCGAAGGCAACATGAACATGACCTTTCTGACCGATAATACCGCTGACAATACTTTCGATATCTTCATATTTTGATTTTTTATATTCACCTAATTCGGCTTTATCATACAGTTCCTGCGCTTTCTGCTTGTCACAGGGATCAAATTCGTATGAAACGGCAACAGGCACAATATTTAACTGGCGGATATAGTCGGAAAAAGCGATTTTCTTCTTTTTACCGTTAACATAAAACATCTTTACAATAGCCGGCTCTGTTTTATCAAAACCGTCTTTTGCCCGCCCCTCTTTCTGGGCGATCCAGATACTGCTTTCTTCCTGCAGCGAACTGAAAATATAATCAGACAGATGGCTTAACGCCTTCATCATCTCACGCACGCCGGATATTGAGCGTTTAACAATAAAACTTTTATTCATACGCATTAAATCTGAAACAAAAGGTTTGCTCAGCAGATTATCACCAATGGCAATACGTACAGTTTTAAAGTTTTCTGAAAACAGCGCCCAGTTAACAAAGGCTGGATCCATGGCAATATCACGATGGTTGGAAACAAACAGATAATTTTGTGTCGGATCTAAATTTTCCAGACCGGAATAGCTGAACTTCGTGGTTGTCGAGGCAATCATATGCTCCATATAACCGCCGACAACCTGCTGCATATCATCAATACTATTAATATTGCCCCATTTATATAAAAAATAACGGCGCAGCAGCGGTTTTAATAAAAAACCAGCAAATTTGGCAATTTTAGAGAAACGGAAACTAATAATCGCATCCATAAATTCGTCGCTGTTAATAACACGCTGAATCGCCGGCTGGATTTCATCGTCGTTATAAGGTCGAATATCACTGAATTTATCTTCTGCGTTAGCCATTTTTTTACTCTCTATAAAATTGAAGGCGCATTTTACCTGCTTTTAAAAGCGACAGCGAGTTTAATTGAGAAATATGCGAGAAGTTTGATTTTAAGACCAGGTTGGTTTGAAGCGAAACAGCTCCTGACGTAATAGGTTTTTAAAGACATCCTGTTCAATATATGAATCCGCTAAATAATCATCCTGCCACTCAGGTTTAAACAAACGCGATGAACGAAGCTGATCGTATTTTGCAAAACGCACCGCTTTAAATAATATTTTTCCTACCGTGGTACGCTCTTCATAAGCAAGCCCTTCGACCTCTTCTTTTAAGGCATTAACCAGATGCGGGAAGCTTTTCTGAAATAGTTTTTCCGACAGTGCCAGGCTTAACTTTAAATCCGCCTGAGAAACTAACAGCGCCTGCAGGGATGCAGAGTCAGTTTTAATATCATAAAAAAAATCATGACGATTTTTCTCACCCTTCTCTCGCGCCTGATCCAGGCAGGCTGTTCTTACCACTTCAAATGAACTCAGGTACTGCTGATAGCTGGCAACATAGGCAAAATTAACCATTGCCGACAGCAGCATACCTTCGTAGGGACGGCGGTAATTAATGTCGTGCATTAAAGCAGTACAGGTCTGCCCTAATGTCATTTCATAACGCCAAAGTTTTTTGGCAAACAGTGTATTGTGGTGACTATAAGCATTGATGCGGTATTTAAATAAAATCGCCGGCACTAAAAAGCGTAAAACATCGGTACCAATCATACCGATTGCCGTTTGAATATCGCGTACATTTCGGGGATCTCGGCCCAGCGCTTTCATAAAATCTTCACTGCTCACCAGTGAGAGCAGGCGGTTGCGCGTACCGGGATTTAACTCCAGCAGAGAAGCCAGGACCGAATAACGAGGCTCACCGGCTAACAGCTTTTTCAGTAACTCAACCGTATTTTCACGAAGCTGCAGCTGGTCAGAAATAACACTTTCACTATTTTCCAGCTTGTCATTCACCACTTTTAGCAGCGACTGTTGAAAGTACCGCATCAGCAGTGCATTACGTTTATCTTTCAATCGTTTATCCGCTTCAACACGCTTAACGCGGTCTTTTTCTACCTCTAATAAGATACGCTGGTTCCAGCCGCTTTTCTCTTCAGCTGCAGGCAGTCCGAGCTCTTTATCATCCTGCTCAGCTTCCGATAAACCGTCGTTATATTCTTCTTCTTTATAAATTTTATTTTTGCCCACAATAAAACGCAGGAACAATTGATCAATTGATTCAATAATAGAAGGTTCAGATGAGGCGATGGTTTTGCTTGTCATAGACGTTTAGTAACTTCCAGCAATAAGGCAGATAACTTATTATATTTTATTGATAATAACTATAATACTTAATTAAGAAAAAGAGATGAAAAATCGCCAACTAGGTGACCTTCATCTCCTGTTTTTTAGCAGAGTGTTTAGACAAATGCAAATGCATCGCCAAAGATCCGCTCGACTATTGCTCCTTGTTTAAGGAAATCTTCACGGGCAATTTTCGCCATTTCAAAACGGCCTACCACATAGATATCAAAAGCACTCAAATCCGAAAACTCATCTAATACAGCCTGATGAACATAACCCTGATGCCCCTGCCATTCAGCTTCCGGAAGCTCAATAACGGGGTGAAAATGAATATTGCTGTGCTTTTCAGCCCAGGCAGATGCTTCATTTTCAAAGTAAAAATGAGCGTACTCTTTTACTCCCCAGTATAAGTAAACCGGGTTTTCTAAATTGAGGTGGACTATCTGCTCAAGCAGAGATTTTACATATGAAAAACCCGTACCGCCGGCCATTAAAATAATCGGGCGGGACGAGTCTTCACGTAAATAAGCATCACCATTACCGATTTCAACTTCAACCTGACCTTCACTGCGCATTTTTTCAATCACCTGCATCGCATAACTATTTTCAGGTGTTGCGCCGATATGCAGTTCAATTTCATTTGTAACCGGTGCATTAGCAATTGAAAAATGACGCTTGTCACCTTCTGCCATTACCACTGAAACATACTGTCCCGCTTTATAGGCTACATCCTTAGTCGGGCTTAAAAAAATACGGTACAAAAAGTCATTGAGCTTTTCAATCGAGCTGATCTTACAAGTAACAGGCTGCATAAATTCTCTTTAAAGTGACGGTTAAAATAATTTAACAAAACGATAACATTCTTTGATTATGACAGGATATCTAATTCCTGCCAAAGATCATCAATTTTATCTTTCACTTGTTTATCCATCACAATCGGCAGACCCCATTCCCGATCTGTTTCACCACTCCATTTGTTAGTTGCATCCAGGCCCATTTTTGAACCAAGCCCGGATACCGGAGAAGCAAAGTCTAAATAATCGATAGGCGTGTTTTCAATCATGGTTGTATCACGAGCAGGATCCATGCGTGTAGTAATCGCCCACATCACATCATTCCAGTCGCGCACATTAACATCATCATCGCAGACAATAATAAACTTGGTATACATAAACTGGCGTAAAAAAGACCAGATGCCTAACATTACCCGCTTCGCATGTCCCGGATAACGTTTTTTAATCGACACAACCGCCATGCGGTACGAACAGCCCTCAGGCGGCAGATAAAAGTCGATGATTTCCGGAAACTGTTTCTGCAGAATAGGCACAAATACTTCATTTAAAGCAACGCCTAGTACAGCCGGCTCATCAGGCGGGCGCCCTGTATAGGTACTGTGATAAATAGGATTTTCACGATGGGTCACATGCGTCACTGTCATCACCTGAAAATCATCTACTTCATTATAATAACCGGTATGATCACCATAGGGACCTTCCGGCGCCTCTTCTCCAGGCTGCAGATAACCTTCTAAGATAATTTCAGCCGAAGCAGGTACATCAAGATTATTACTGATGCTTTTAGCGACTTTTGTACGCGAACCTCTTAATAAACCGGCAAATGCATATTCGGACAAGGTATCTGGAATCGGTGTTACTGCACCTAAAATAGTGGCGGGATCTGCCCCTAATGCAACGGACACTGGAAAAGGCTCCCCCGGATTCGCTTCCTGCCACTCACGATAATCAATGGCGCCGCCGCGGTGTGACAACCAGCGCATGATAATTTTATTTTTTCCCAGCAGCTGCTGACGATAAATACCTAAGTTCTGGCGTTTTTTATAGGGCCCCTGGGTAATAGTTAACCCCCAGGTAATTAAAGGTGCGGCATCGCCTGGCCAGCAGGTCATCACCGGCAGTTTGGTTAAATCAACGTCATCTCCCTGCATTATCACCTGCTGACACTGCGGTGAGCGGACTTTTTTAGTGGGCATATTTAAAACCTGTTTAAATATCGGTAATTTTTCCCACATGGACTTAATACCTTTCGGCGGTTCCGGTTCTTTTAAATAAGCTAACCACTGTCCGACCTCTTTTAATGCTTCAACATTATCTTTACCCATGGCAAGCGCAACACGCTGAGTTGTACCAAACAAATTTGTTAATACCGGCGTGTCATAACCTTTCGGGTTTTCAAATAACAGAGCAGGACCGCCGGCACGCAGTGTGCGGTCGGAAATTTCAGTCATTTCTAAGTTCGGATCTATTTCCTGAGTGATACGTTTCAGTAAACCTTTCTCTTCGAGCTGCTCAATAAAATCACGTAAATCATCAAATTTCATAGTGGGATCCACTTAATACGGAAAATTAGTTAAAAAAAAACGCTGCCCAAAGCAGCGTTTTTTGTTAATAAAAGCAAAGCTGATTATTTTGCTTTTTGATTTTTCATTGCAGTAAAGAACTCATCATTGGTTTTGCTTAAACCAAGCTTATCAATCATAAATTCAGCAGAGCCTATCTCACCCATAGGGTGAACAATCTTACGCAGGATCCACATACGCTGCAGTTCATCTGCTTTAGTTAACAGTTCTTCACGACGTGTACCTGAACGAGTAATATCAATTGCCGGGTAAACTCGTTTTTCAGCAAGCTTACGATTCAGGTGAATTTCAGAGTTACCTGTACCTTTAAACTCTTCGTAGATAACCTCATCCATTTTAGAGCCGGTATCAATCAGCGCAGTTGCCAGAATAGTTAAGCTGCCGCCCTCTTCAACATTACGCGCGGCACCGAAGAAGCGCTTCGGACGATGTAAAGCATTCGCATCAACACCACCGGTTAATACTTTACCTGAACTTGGGATAACCGTGTTGTAGGCACGTGCCAGACGAGTAATCGAATCCAGCAGAATAACCACGTCTTTTTTATGTTCAACTAGACGTTTGGCTTTCTCAATAACCATTTCCGCAACTTGTACATGGCGGCTTGCCGGCTCATCAAATGTTGAAGCAACCACTTCACCACGAACCAGACGGCGCATTTCTGTTACTTCTTCCGGACGCTCATCAATCAGTAAAACTAGAAGCACTGCATCAGGATAGTTAAGGCTTAAACTCTGCGCAATATTCTGCAGCAGCATTGTTTTACCGGCTTTCGGCGGTGCAACAATCAGTCCACGCTGCCCTTTACCAATAGGAGAAACCAGATCCAGAATACGTGCGGTAATATCTTCCGTACTGCCGTTACCATTTTCTAAACGGAAACGTTCATCCGGGTGAATCGGGGTTAGATTTTCAAAAAGAATTTTATTACGTGAATTTTCCGGCTTATTAAAATTAACCTGGTTAATTTTTAACAGTGCAAAATAACGCTCACCGTCTTTAGGCGGGCGGATTTTACCTTCAACGCTGTCACCGGTACGCAGATTGAAACGACGAATCTGGCTTGGCGATATATAAATATCATCGGGACCGGCAAGGTATGAACTGTCAGAGCTTCGTAAAAACCCAAATCCATCCTGCAGTATTTCCAATACACCGGCACCAAAAATATCTTCACCGCTTTTAGCATGCGCTTTTAAAATGGCAAAAATAATATCTTGTTTTCTTAAACGAGCTAAGTTTTCTAGCCCCATTGACTCACCAAGTTTGACTAGCTTAGAAACTGGCGTATTTTTTAATTCGGTTAAATTCATAATTTATATAGGTATACAGAATTGAAGTGAGTGGAAGTAAGGTGAATGTGAGAATTAATCAGCTCATAATTTGAGCATAAAGGTAGCATTTAATTTAACTTTAGTCCAGATTGGACTTGTTGCAGATCACAACTTATCCAATCTGTTCTGATGTTTTTAGATATTTGCATCTAAAAATTCAACCAGCTGCGTTTTAGAAAGCGCGCCGACTTTAGTTGCAGCAACTTTTCCGTCTTTAAATAACAACAAGGTTGGAATACCGCGAATACCAAATTTTGGCGGTGTGCCGCTGTTTTGGTCAATATTTAATTTACCGATTGTAACTTTGCCTGCGTATTCAGCAGCAACTTCAGCAAGGATTGGAGCAATCATTTTACAAGGACCACACCATTCAGCCCAAAAATCGACTAAAACAGGACCTTCTGCATTAACTACGTCTTCATCAAAACTTGCATCACTTAAAGTTACGATATTATCGCTCATTTTTCTCTCCAGAAAGAATTGGCAGTAAAAAGATACTATAACACGAAATATAGTAAAAATTAATTTTAGATATTTGAATCGATCTCAATACTTATTGCAAGTATAAAATGCTATGATTTATAAATGAATAAAACACATCTAACTCAAACAAAATTTGCAGACCTTCCTCTTGAGAAAAGTCTAATTTCAGGTTTAACATCGAAAGGTTTTGAATATTGCACACCTATTCAAGCTTTGTCTCTGCCTATCACCCTAAAAGGGAAGGATATTGCAGGACAGGCTCAGACAGGTACCGGTAAAACACTTGCTTTTTTACCCGCTGTATTCCATCACCTTCTCGTTACTGCGCAGCCTGAAAATCGCCGTAAGAATCAACCTCGGGCTATTATCTTAGCGCCGACACGTGAGCTTGCAATCCAAATCCATAAAGATGCTGTATCACTCGCTAACATGTCTAACTTACGCCTAGGTTTAGCATATGGGGGCGAGAAAGTTGAAATTCAACACGCTAAGTTAGAAAAAGGTGTTGATATTCTAATTGGTACAACGGGGCGCATCATTGATTTCGTTAAACAAGGTGTTATTGACCTTGGTTCGATACAGAGTGTTGTGCTTGATGAAGCCGATCGTATGTTTGATCTTGGCTTTATAAAAGACATTCGTTATCTGTTCCGACGCATGCCGGAAGCCGGCAGCCGTCTTAATATGTTATTTTCAGCAACCCTGTCGCATAAAGTGCAGGAACTTGCTTTTGAACATATGAATGATCCTGAACATATCCAGATAGAACCTGAAGTGATGACTTCAGCCAATATCACTGAAGAGCTTTTTTACCCTTCAAATGAAGACAAAATGCTTCTTTTATTAACTTTGATGGAAGACGAGTGGCCTGAAAAAGCCATTGTATTTGCTAATACTAAGCATACCTGTGAAAGAGTATGGGGTTATTTAGCGGGTGACGGTTTACGTGCAGGTCTATTGACCGGTGATGTGCCGCAGAATAAACGCCTTAAAATATTAGAGCAGTTCACTAAAGGCCAGGTTGATATTCTGGTTGCAACGGATGTGGCCGCTCGTGGTCTGCATATCCCTAAAGTATCACATGTATTTAACTTTGATCTGCCTGATGACTGTGAAGATTACGTTCACCGTATCGGACGTACCGGCCGTGCTGGAGAAAAAGGCTTAGCAATCAGTTTAGCCTGTGAAAAATACGTATTTAACTTACCGGCAATTGAAGAATATATTAAACATTCTATTCCAGTAAGTGAATATGATAAGGACGCTCTGCTTGATTCATTACCTGTAATGAAAGTAACCAAGTACAAAGCACATCCGAATAACCGTAAAGACAATTATCATAGAAGTCATAAACGCTAAGATGATCAAAGAAAACCGCTATACCATTATCGACCTTGGTTCCAATAGTTTCCATATGCTGACGGTGACCAGGCAGGATAATGGTTTTAGTGTCTACTCTAAAAGTAAACAGAAAGTCCGTCTCGCTTCCGGGTTAGATCACAACCATAATTTAACCCAGCAGACCATGGACAGCGGCTGGGCTTGTCTGCAGCAGTTTAGAGATGAATTAAATCAGTTAAGCCCCTGTAAAATTCTTATTACAGCAACAGCCGCCCTGCGTATGGCTAACAACAAGCAAACCTTTATTGACCGGGCTGAGATAATTCTGCAGCACCCTGTTAAGCTTATTTCAGGAATAGAAGAAGCTAAAACCATTTACCGCGGTGTTGCTTTTACTGGCCATATTATGGAGCAGATGCTGGTTATCGATATCGGCGGTGCCAGTACTGAACTTATCATCGGCAAAGGCCATGATGTTTTACTGGCAACAAGCCTAAATATGGGCTGCGTGACCTGGTTAAATAATCACTTTGCAGATAACAAACTTAATCAGCATAATTTTAGTACAGCAGTTAATGCAGCTAAACAGGTTATCCAGCCGCAGATAGAAGGTTATCAGGAACAGGGCTGGTCGGTGACCATGGGCGCATCAGGCACCATTCAGGCAGTCCACGAAATAAACAGCAGCCAGAAACTGACCGAACAGCTGTCTCTTGAATTATTAAAACAGATTAAAGAGCAGTGTATTCTTTGTCAGGATATAAGTTCGCTGCAGCTTGACGGTTTAAAACCATCAAGAATCCCCGTATTTGCAAGCGGACTGTCAATACTGATTGCTTTATTTGAATGCCTGGATATCAAGACAATGCACCGCTCACAAGGCGCATTAAGAGAAGGTCTGATCAGCATACTATTCGAAGGCAGATAACCAGGTTATTCCCGTATTTTCCCCTCAGTAAAATAAAAAAGCCGCTCTGCTTAACAAACGGCTTTTAGTTTAATATTTATTATCTGAACAGATATTAATCCAGCTCCTCAAGATTTTTCTGATACTTATCAAACTGATCCGTTACCGCTTTATGCGGCTCTGCAGTTGCTAAGCTGGTAATTACAATCGCGACTGCCGCAAAAATAATACCGGGTACAATTTCGTACAGATCGTAAATACCGCCAGATAACTGCTTCCAGATTACAATTGTCACTCCGCCGACAATAATTCCCGCTAAGGCACCATTACGGTTCATACGTTTCCAGTACAAGCTGATAATTAATGCCGGGCCAAATGCGGCGCCAAATCCGGCCCATGCATAGGAAACTAAACCTAATACCGAGCTGTCCGGATCCATGGCTAAAAAGAGTGCCAGCAATGATAAAGCAACAACACCGAGACGACCAACCAGTACAATTTCAGAAGAGGAAGCAGCTGGTTTAATTAACTGTTTATAAAAATCCTCAGCTAATGCAGATGAAGAAACCAGTAATTGTGAATCTGCTGTACTCATAATCGCGGCTAAGATAGCAGCTAATAGAATACCGGCAATAACAGGGTGGAAAATGGCATCAACCAGAAGCATAAATATTTTTTCACCGTCATCCAGACCACCGCTTAACTCACTGTTTACATATAACAGCCCCACTAAACCAACCAGCACAGCACCTGCCATAGACAGTGCAGTCCATGCAACAGCAATACGCCGGGCAGTGGTTAAATCAGCATTACTGCGGGTTGCTTTAAAGCGCGCTAAAATATGCGGCTGTCCGAAATACCCCAGGCCCCAGGCGGCTAAGGAAATAATAGCAATCGCCGATAACGGTTTTCCGTCAATACCGTTCCAGATGTTCAGAAGCTCTGGGTTAAGAGTATGTAAATCAGAACTTAGCTGACCGAAGCTGCCGTCCATCGCAGCAACCGGTACAATAAGCAGAGCAGCCGACATTAATAAGCCCTGCACTAAATCTGTCCAGGATACCGCCAGAAAACCGCCAAACAGGGTATATGAAACCACACAGGCCGTGCCGACAATCACTGCAATGGTATAATCTAGACCAAAAACTGTTTCAAACAGTTTTCCGCCGGCAACTAAGCCAGAGCTGGTATAAAAAAGAAAAAACATCAGGATAAAAAATGCGGCAATCGTCTGAACCAGCTTAGATTTGTCATCAAAGCGGCGCGCTAAAAACTCCGGCAGTGTTAACGCATCATTCGCCGTAATACTGTAGGTGCGCAGACGTTTAGCACATATTAACCAGTTCAACCATGTGCCGACAAGCAGGCCTCCAGCCAGCCATAAAGACTCTAGCCCGGCAGCATAAGCATAACCCGGTAAGCCGAGAAGCAGCCAGCCGCTCATATCCGATGCACCAGCAGACAGAGCAGCAGGCCAGGGGCCAAGACGCCGTCCGCCTAGAAAGTAATCCGACGCATTTGCCGTTCGTCTGTAAGCATATAAACCTATTGCCAGCATAACTATCAGATAAACGATAAATGTGGCTATTGTTGTTAAACTATTTTCTACCATAAATTCCTCTCATTTTTATTTCCCTATAAATTTAATAAGAACTGTAAAAACACTTCTGTTACTAACAAAAGCATTTACGCTGGTCATATCTGCAGTTAGTGGTCTCCGCAGCCAAGTTCTAATAACGCGGCATTTCCCCCGACAGCAGTGACATTAATCGTACGGGTCTTTTCGGTAATGAAGCGTAAAATGAAATAGCTGTCAGTAATGGTGCTTAAAGACGTTAACTGCGTTTCTAAAATCAGCTGCGCCAGCAGTCCCTCCCTGTCTGCCAGCTGTCTGTTTAATTTTAACGACTCCGTACTATGACCAGCATAAGCAACCCCGGCAGTAGAGGGTTCAGTGATTAACTGATCCATTGAATTAAGCGGTGCGGCTTGTACCACTGACTTAGGAAATCCAGCAACAATCAGGGTTGACTGAAGCTTCTGTGAAATTTCCTGCAGTTCCTGCGGCAGCGCTAATATAATGCAGTTACCAGCCAGCAGTGCTGTGGAGATCATGCCCACTAGCGCGCTAAGCGGTGCATCTGCACTGCAGTGAATAATAAAAACGCCGCGGCCGGTTGCATATAATTCATTACTCTCTCCCGTCGGACCCGGCATTAATTTTTCCTCGCCGATCAGAGCTAAACCTTGCCGCACCTGATATCTGGCCATTTTAGCCGGCATCAGACCAAAGCTTGCCTGCTGTGCAGTCTCATCTGCCCAGCGCAGAATAAGTTCGCCGCGAACGCCGCAGCCAAGTTCATTCCACTCTTCCCATTTTGCATGCGCCTGTTTAATGATACTGCTGATCTGCTCGTTCATCAGTTGACTCCTTATAAAGACTGAGAAAGCGGGGAATTATTAACGGTAACTGGTTTACTAAAACGCAGCAGATAATGGGGACCTCCGGCCTTCGGCCCGGTACCAGATAAACCTTGCCCGCCGAACGGCTGTACACCAACAACAGCACCAACCTGATCCCGGTTAATATAACAGTTCCCCACCCGGCAGCGTTTTTCAATAGAACGGTAGCCGGCTTCATTGCGGCTGTGAATGCCCATGGTCAGACCAAAACCAGTGTTATTAATTTGTTCGATAACATCATCTAACTGGTCTGCTTTATAACGGATAATATGCAGAATGGGTCCGAACTGCTCATTTTCTAACTGCGCTAAGCTGCTTATTTCAATCGCTATCGGCGCAATAAAATCACCCGACAAACAGCTGTCATCCAGGGATAACTGTCCAACAAGTTTATTGGTTTTAAGCATCTTATCGATATGAGCTGACAGTTTATCTTTTGATTTTTTATCGATAACAGGACCAACATCAGTACTATGCAGATAAGGCAGACCAACTCGAAGCTCCTGCATCGCGCCATGGATAAGGTGAATAATCCGATCAGCAATATCCTCCTGTACAAACAATACCCGTAATGCCGAGCAGCGCTGTCCGGCAGAAGCAAATGCTGAACGCAGAACATCTCTAACTACCTGTTCCGGCAGCGCGGTACTGTCCACAATCATGACATTCTGTCCGCCGGTCTCGGCAATCAGCGTAGCAGGTTCACACGGCCTCTGTGCCAGTGAGCGGTTAATCCTTTGTGCCGTTTCTGTTGACCCGGTAAACACAACACCAGCGATACGCGGATCGGCAGTCAAAGGTCCGCCGACATCAGCACCGCTTCCTGGAAGCAGATGAACCGCCTGAGCCGGGATACCGGCTTCAAGCATCAGTTCAACAGCACGAACAGCAATAAGCGACGTTTGCTCCGCCGGTTTGGCCAGTACCGTATTACCGCTGACTAAAGCAGCTGAAACCTGTCCTAAAAAAATTGCCAGCGGAAAATTCCACGGGCTGATACAGACAAAAACGCCCTTACCCTGGCGTTTAACCTGGCGGGTTACTTCATCGAAACCTGTCACCGTTGTTACAGCTGCAGAATTTCCCTGCGCCTGCTGCGCGTAATAACGGCAGAAATCCACCGCTTCACGTACTTCATCAATACTGTCATGTATTGTTTTACCCGCTTCTTTATGACATAAAGCAATCAGCTCCGGCATATGTTTTTCAAGAAGATCTGCTAATACATTTAAATACTGCGCACGTTCTGCTACCTCTGTCTGCGACCATTGCGGATAGAATTCAAAAGCACTGTCTAGCGCATTTTCAATATTATCTTTGTTAGAAAACAGCACACTACCAACATCAATATTGCGATCATAGGGTGCAGTAACACAATACAGATTATCACCTGCCGGCTCATCACCCGGGTAAAACTTAATACCGTTAACAATCGCTCCCCCCTGCCAGTAAGTGGTCATATGCTGATTAACCGCGGCTTCAAAAGGTTTCGCTTCACTGTCAATATCGATATTAACGCTGTAAGAATTTTTACGATCAGCAAAGATTCTAGGAGGTAAAGGGATCAGACCATTATGCAGTGTAGGGCGGCGAATCAGGGTTTCAACCGGATGTTCAGTAAGTGTTTCCACAGGACAGTCTGCATCAACAAGGCGATGCACAAAGGAGCTGTTCGCACCATTTTCTAATAAGCGCCGTACTAGATAGGGCAGTAAATCCTTATGACTGCCCACAGGGGCATAGATACGGACATTACTGCCGAATATCTCAACAGCATGCTTATATAAAGCATCACCCATTCCATGCAGGCGTTGAAATTCATAATCGTTATGAGTCGCCATAGAAGCCACTGCCGCCACAGTATGAGCATTATGACTGGCAAACTGCGGATAAATCAGGCCTCTAATATGATCACATAACAGAAACCGCGCACAAGCCAGGTAGGAAACATCGGTTGCCTCCTTACGCGTAAAAACAGGATAAGCACGGTAACCATTCTGCTGCGCCAGCTTAAGCTCACTATCCCAGTAAGCCCCTTTTACCAGACGCAGCGGTATGCAGTCCCCCTGCTCTTTGGCTAAAGCGGCTAACCAGGTCAGAACCGGCAATGCCCGCTTAGTATATGCCTGAACAACAAGGCCTAATTTACCCCAGCCGCGGTTAACCTCACTACGGTAAAGTTTTTCGAATAAAACTAAAGAAAGCTCTAAGCGGTCTGCTTCTTCGGCATCAATTGTTAAACTGACATCCAGCTCCCGGGCGCGTTTAATCAAAGCTAAAACCGACTCATACATTTCTGATAATACACGGTCTTTATTAGCGGCTTCGTAACGAGGATGTAATGCAGATAATTTAATTGAAACACTAGCAGCGATTTTAATCTGAGTACTTTTCTGCTGCTCTGCACCAACGGATTCAACAGCAGCCATATAGGCATCAAAATATTTTTGCGCATCAGCAGTCGTCAGAGCAGATTCACCAAGCATGTCATAGGAATAACCATAACCTTTGACTGTGAATGGTCTGCCGTTTTTTTGTGCTTCGCGAATATTTCTGCCTAAGACAAACTGATGGCCCATAATCTTCATTGCCTGGTTCATCGCCTGGCGGATCACAGGCTCCGAGAGCTTATTAACAAAGCGGTTAATAACATTAGAAGACTCAGCATCTTTAGCTGTATCAAGATTAATTACTTTACCGGTCAGCAGTAATCCCCAAGTTGATGCATTAACAAAAGTCGAGTCAGAGTTTTTTAAATGTGATTTCCAGTCAGCCACACTTAATTTATCTTTAATTAAAGCATCCGCAGTAGCCGTATCCGGAATACGCATTAATGCTTCAGCGAGACACATTAGAAGAATACCCTCCCTGGTATCCAGACTATATTCCAGCAGCAGCGCATCAATCATCTGAATAGCCTGTTTATCAGCACGTACTCTTTTGATAAGTTCCGATGCATTATCAGAAATTGAGATTTTTTCCTGGGCGGAAGGAGATGCCATCGGCAGCAGCTGCTTTAACCAGTCATCTTCATCAACCATATACAATGGTGAGATAAGTGACCAGAGTTCATCTAAGGGACGATCAATAAATGATTTCTGCAGTGAATCCTGAGCGATAAATTCAGTCATAATTGCCCTCTAATTATTTATAAAGCGATACCTGTCGGCAGACAATGTTAAGCATATGTTAATAAAATGTACAGATACGTCATCATATTTTCAAAGGGATTTAAAATCTTGTCAAAAACTACGATCAACTTGTCAAAAGGTCTGATTATTACAAAAGTGCCGACATAACGCGCAACTTTAAAAACGGCTATTTGCGGTATTTAGAAGGGGAAATCCCCTGCATCTTAGTGAAGGTGTGCGTAAAACTGCTTTGATTAGCAAAACCACTCGCCTCAGCAATCTGACTTAATGATAACAAGCTGTTTTCCAGCAGCTCTCTGGCTAAACTAAAGCGTTTGTGGAGCAGATATTGATGAGGTGTTTTACCCGTCTGCTGTTTAAAAAGAGCGTAAAACTGGCTTTCGCAGAGAAACACGCAGCCCGCCAGCTGAGCATTACTTATCTTAACGTTAATATGTTTTGCTATATAGGCATCAATACTGTCCATATTGATTCTCAGCTCATGACGCCTGCCGCTATACACATGACGCTGCAGCAGAGCGATTAAGGTACTGTTACAGGCACGGCTCAGCAGCAGATCATCCGGGTTATCCCGCATTTCGACCACCAGCAGGCGGATCAGCTGCTGAATTTTATTATCCAGTTGAAAATAATAACTGCTGGAAAACAGTGCATTAATTCTTTGTAGGTTGTCAAAATCCAGATTTTCTTCACCGGGCAGATTGAGTACCAGAATCTGTGAATCACCAATTCCATTAAACGCATGATCTGAGCTTGCTGTTACAGCACATCCCTGTCCGGGCACAATTATACTGCCCAGTCCTTCAATATTGAATTCAGAGCGCCCTTTTAAACCAATCACAATCTGGTTGTAACTATGATCATGATGATTAATCTCATTAGGAAGAGTAATTAATTCAGCAGGTTTAATAAAATCAGCAGAGATATTTTTCAATTAAGCCCCCTATTGCAAATATATAAAACCGCTTACTCAATAAAAGAACTTATAAAATACGACAAATACTTATGAGATGTTATTACAAATTAATATTGCGCTTCAGGTTTGCTACATACGTCAATTTCGGCAGACGATGAAACTGGACTCGTAAACTTCATCCGCACGTGTCCGTCATTGCTATTACTAACAGACACCGATTTATTAATATATTAATTTAATTAAAATATTCGCGAATATGTCGAGACTGCCATACCGTTAAAAAACAATTCGTTTTTAATGTGATTCAGCAATAAGGTATTGTTCGATCTGCTCTGCAATCCAGTCGGTTACCCTGCCGCGGCAAAAATCGCCCCCGGTTATTTCACCATAAATTTCCCAGCTCATGGCTTTCTTATAACGCAGCACCTTAAGTGATTCGTTTCTTAACTGTTCGGTAATCAGCGGCGCAGGAACTCTCGCCCAGCCGGTACCATTGCAGACAGCATCACGCAAATATTCATAGAATGTTAAACCGATATAATGATTACTAATCGATGCTTCCACTTTCAGCATTCCGTCCATATAGGCCAGTACAATTTCCGTATATAATGCCAGATCACTAGTGGTTAAACGATTACCAATGGTGTGCAGCGGATGTTCAGCAGCGGCAACAGCCATCATTCTTAACTGACCTAATTCCCGTCTAATATGATGCTTATAATCATGGGTATTTGTAATAATACCGTAAGCAATATCGACTTTATTAGTTTCTACATAACCAATCAGTTCCGGCGTCGGCGCTGCATAAATTGACAGTGAGGTATGGGGAAAATTCTTCTCCATATTACCTATGAGTTCACTCCAGAACGCTTCCGGTAAGGCATCATCACGCGCAATCCGTAACGAAGACTCAGCCCCCGCCAAGTGATGTTCGCATTTGGCATGAATGCCTTGAGCCAGGTGAACCAGCCTTTCACAGTCAATGACAATATTTTCCCCGACACTGCTTAACTCGATTTTATTACCGCTGCGCTGCAGTAAACTAACACCAAGTTCATCTTCGAGGGCTGACAATGCGGCGCTTACCGTAGTACGGCTTTTTCCCAGTTTGGCGGCGGCATCTGAAATAGATCCAGTTTTAACGGCCAATAAAAACATTTCAACCTGTATTAATCTCATCCCAACCTCAGTGACGATAAAACCGGCGCTGAGCGGTTTTATCTTTTTAAATTCCAGCTATACACTCAACTCCATAGTAATTAAATCAAGAATTAAATTAAAGTATTATCAAGCACTGACAGGAACTAATTATGTACCACATCATAATGCTGCTATTCGCAATTATTGCCGAAGTTGCCGGCACTATTTCAATGCGCTATTCAGCTGAAAGTAACCCGGCTGCAGGCACATTGGCAATGATTACATTAATAGCTTTATCTTATTTCTTATTGTCAAAAGCCATTCAGAAAATTCCATTAGGTGTCGCTTATGCTATTTGGGAAGGTGTGGGGATTGTACTCATCATGCTCATAAGCAGCTATCTATTTGATGAAATGATCACGCCGGCTAAAACTTTCGGTGTTGGTTTGATCGTCGCTGGACTTATCTTTATCAACTCCGAGGAAGGACACGCTCATGGATAATATAAAGCTTATACACATATTATTTTTATGTATGTCAATACTGCTGGATATTGCTGCCAACTACTTTTTAAAAGTTTCAGAGGGCTTTAAACATAAAGTACCCGGTATTTTTGCCATCTTATTAGTTGCAGCCGCATTTATCAGTCTCGGCCAGGCAGTACACTCAATTCAACTCTCCATTGCTTACGCAACCTGGGGGGCCGGAGGAATAATCGGTACGTTATTAGTAGACAGCTGCTTTTTTGGACAGACGATTGGACGGCGCTGCCAGATAGGCGTGCCGCTGTTAATTTCAGGCATCGTAGTACTGCAGTTTTCCCACTGAACTTAAACATTTAATAAACAACAATCTTATAAACATTAATTAATAAACCCCATAAAAGAGGCTATATATGTTGGAAACCATTCAAAATCCAGAAATCGATTGTCAAAGTGAAGTAACGCAACATGCTCAAACATTAGCTAAATTGCCTAAACAGGATAATCACAGCCTGGAAATTGATCTGCAAAGTGAAGTAGAGCAACGCCGCCAAAAATTAGGTGAATTACGTAAAGAAGGTAATGCATTTCCTAATGAGTTCCGTCGTGATGCAATATCATCTGACTTATCAGCCCGTTATAATGATAAATCAGCTGAAGAACTGGCAGAATTAAACCTAACGGTAAAAGTCGCGGGCCGTATCATGACCCGCCGTATCATGGGTAAAGCCAGCTTTGTAACACTGCAGGATATGGGCGGCAAAATTCAACTTTACGTAAGCCGTGATAACCTTCCTCAAAACCTCTATAACGACCAGTTTAAAAAATGGGATATGGGCGATATTGTCGGTGCAGAGGGAACATTATTCAAAACCAAAACCGGTGAATTAACAGTTAACTTAGCAAACATTGAATTACTGACTAAGGCTCTGCGTCCACTGCCGAATAAATTCCATGGCCTGGCAGACCAGGAGACTCGTTACCGTCAACGTTACCTTGACCTTATTGCAAATGAAGATGCCCGAAACACATTTACAGTACGCTCACAGGTAATTAACGGCATTCGTAACTACTTAGTTAAAGACGGATTCATGGAAGTAGAAACGCCAATGATGCAGGTGATCCCAGGTGGTGCCTCAGCACGTCCATTTATCACCAATCATAATGCCTTAGATATGGATATGTACTTACGTGTATCTCCAGAGCTATATTTAAAGCGTTTGGTTGTCGGCGGCTTTGAGCGTGTATTTGAAATCAACCGTAACTTCCGTAACGAAGGAATTTCAACCCGTCATAACCCTGAATTCACTATGCTTGAATTCTATATGGCATATGCTGACTACAAAGATCAGATGGCTGTTACTGAAGGAATGCTGCGTACCCTGTCTCTAGACATCCTGGGCACTACGTCTGTACCCTACGGTGATCATGTATACGACTTCGGTAAAGAATTTGATAAAATCTCAATGATCGATTCGGTGTTGAAATACAACCCGACTATAACTACTGAGCAGCTGACAGATATGGATGCAGCTGTTGATGTTGCAAAAGGTCTTGGTATCAAAATAGATCCGAGCTGGGGCCGCGGCCGTGTGATCACGGAAATTTTTGAAGAAACTGTTGAAGAAAAATTAATCCAGCCGACCTTTATCACAGAGTACCCTGCTGAGGTATCACCTCTAGCACGCAGTAACGATAAAGATAACTTCATTACAGACCGTTTTGAATTCTTTATCGGCGGCCGTGAAATCGCCAATGGTTACTCTGAGTTAAATGACTCAGAAGACCAGAATCAACGCTTCAAAGACCAGGTTGAAGCTATGGATGCTGGTGATGATGAAGCTATGTTCCATGACGGTGACTTTATAACAGCGCTGGAACACGGTCTACCGCCAACGGCAGGTCAAGGCATTGGTATCGATCGTCTGGTGATGTTATTTACTAACAGCCATACCATTCGCGATGTGATCTTATTCCCGACATTACGTCCGCAAAATAAATAACCATCACTAACCAGCAGTATAATTAACAAGGCAGCCGTCAACGGCTGCCTTTATCATTTCATAATCCTGACAATAAAATATTACAGCTTAGTCGCCGCAATCCTAACAAGCGGCTGAGCAAAATCCTGCTGCGAAGCAATTAATTGTAATTCGTACTCTCCCTGCTTATAGGTTTCTTGTAATACGGCATCCACGGCGGCATTAGTCAGTTCAAACGCACGCACAGGGCTTTTCCCCGTTAATAAGTTCGCTAACATAACAGCGCTGATCAAATCACCAACCCCGACAGGTGAACGTGAAAAGTTATATAACGGACGAGAAATATGGAAATAACCTTCAGCTGTCGCTAATAACATTTCAAAGTTATCTGTAGATAATGCCGCTTTGCTTAGATGTTTAACTAATACTATTTTTACACCTTGTTTCAGTAATTTCGAACAAGCCAGCATAACCTGATTAATATCAGTAACAACCATATCTGTCAGCGTTTCTAACTCTAATAAATTAGGCGCAATAATATCTGCCTGATGTAACGCTGCATCCTTAAAAAAATCCATCACTTCGGGTACTACAATACAACCTTTTTCAGGGTGTCCCATCACGGGATCGCAAAAATAAACGGCTTTTGGATTATGCTTTTTAGCCTGCTGTACGGCATAAAGCACTTCATCCCCCTGTGCGGCAGAGCCTAGATAACCACTAAGTACAGCATCACAATGCGCCAAACTGTCGATATCAGCCAAACCATTAACTAACTCTTTGATATGATCGACAGGCATAACCATGCCCTGCCAGCCCTGCTGATACTGAGTATGATTAGAAAACTGCACAGTATTTATCGGCCATACCTCCATCCCCATTCGGCGCATGGGAAAAACAACGGCGCTGTTACCCGCACAACCAAATACCACATGAGACTGAATTGAAAGAATAGATTTCACAAATAACACCTCAATAGAAAACAAAAAAGAGGGCGTTATGCCCTCTTATAATTTAAACCCCAAATAATAAGTAAAATACCGTCTAGTCTTCCTTTAATACCTTCACAGTATAAGTACCGTCGGATTGACGATATAGACCATGAATATCGGTTTCAAAACCTGGGAATTCAGTACCTATATCACATAACATTTCAAGGAAATCAAGCACTGGACGAGAGGTTTCAGTGACCATTTCACCCGGCAGGATCAGCGGTACACCTGGAGGGTAAGGTAAGATCATATTCGCATTAACACGATTAACACACTCAGTTAATTTAACTTCTTCAGTGTTACCACGAAGCTCCTGCTGCCAGGCTGCATTCGGCGTGATTTTAAGCTCCGGAAGTACATCAAACGCCTTAAACATAAGTTCAGGCAGCTTAAATTTCTTCATCATTTCATGAATATCTTGAGCTAACTCCTGGATATGCATACCTTCGTAAAAGCGTGGATCCTCTGCGTACAGTGACGGAATAAAGTTCTTCACTGTTAAGTTAAGATCAAAACCACGTTTAAACTCAGTCAAACCACGAAGTAACTCTAGTGCTTTAGCTTTATCGATACCAATTGAAAATAGGAACAACAGGTTATATGGACCTGTTTTCTCAACAACAATACCGCGTTCATCGAGAAATTTAGAAACCAGTGAAGCGGGAATACCCGTTTCTGCAAGTGCATCATTTTCCATACCCGGAGTCATCAATGTTACTTTGATCGGATCAAGGTACATATGGTCAGAATCGATATCTTTAAAACCATGCCATGTTTCTTTTGGATCCAGATTCCAGCATTCTGTAGTCTCAATATCTTCAGGCTGCCATACATTAAAGAACCAGCCTTCACTTTGTTGTTCAAGACGTTTAACTTCTTTACGGAAACGAACTGCACGATCAATTGAATCCTGCATCAGTTTCTTACCAGTATGACCACGCATCATTGCAGCTGCGGTTTCTGTAGACGCAACAATTGAGTATTGAGGAGACGTCGAAGTATGCATCATAAATGCTTCATTAAATGTTTCTGTATCAACATCACCTTTAATATGGATCATTGAAGATTGTGAAAATGCAGCTAACAGCTTGTGGGTAGACTGTGTTTCATAAAACACTTTACCCGGCATCGCATTACCGCTCATACCGCATTTACCTTCGTAAATATGATTGAAATTAGTATAAGGAACCCAGGCACTGTCAAAGTGAATAAATTTAGTATCCAGTGTCTCTTTAATGTACTGAGTGTTATATAACAGACCATCATAAGTTGAATTAGTAATCACAGCATAAGACGGCATAACAGCACCAGGTGTAGCGGCCACTTTCTGCTCAATCACTTCACGGCTGAATTCACTTTGTGGAATGCCGCCTAAAATACCGTATGCATTACGTGTAGGTCGGAAGTAGATCGGAGTAATATCACTCATCATTAACAGGTGCGTTAATGATTTATGACAGTTACGGTCAACTAATACAGTGCTGCCTGACGGCGCAGAGAACATGCCGACAATTTTGTTTGCCGTCGAAGTACCGTTAGTTACAATATAAGAGTGATCTGCATTAAATGTCTTTGCAATGTACTCTTCAGCCTCTTGATGCGGACCACTATGATCAAGCAGAGAACCTAATTCAGGCATAGAAATTGAAACATCCGCTTTAAATGCATTAGCGCCGTAGAAATCATAGAAGATACTGCCTGCAGGGCTCTTCTGGAATGCAGTACCTCCCATATGCCCTGGCGTACAAAACGTGTACTTACCTTCATCTACATAGTTAAATAATGCCTTGGTGAATGGAGGCATAATTTCATCTTTATAAAGGTCAATTGCCTGATTAATTTTAAGTGCAATATCGTCGCCCATGCCTAGAGTATATTCAAAGAATGATACATTTAGACGAAGATCTGTTAATGATATATCTAATGCCGACTGCTCATTAGCAAAAGCAAATACAGGTAGTTTTTCGTTCAGATGGTTAATATCTTCACACAGCTTCAGTGAATATTTATCCCAGTCAAAAATTGCACCACAGATACGCGGATTCATTTCAATCATTTTGATCAGGTCTTTATCATCAACAGGATAAACAACCTGGTAACCAGCAGCTTCTAGTGAAGCATGTAATTGACGGATAGGCTCTTCTTTAAAGAACACGCCCATATGGTTTAGTATTGCAATAATGTTCATTTTTAAATCTCCAAGACGAATGAAGACGCTCGCTATCAATAGATAGAGATAAGAGAGCGCCTTAAATTAATTAAATAGGTTTATTGAAATTGAGAATTAAGCAGAAGCCAGAGCTGGCTCGGTCTGAGAAAGACCTTTTTTCTTTCCGTAAAAAACAAGAATAATCAGTGATACTAAGAAGGTACCAGTCAGTGCAGAAGATTCAGCACCAGCCAGTGCGACTAGACAAAATAGACATGCAATACCAGAGAACAACATGACGAATACACTGCGTGTAGTCATACTTTCGAAGCGAATTAAGTTAATGCTTGTATAGAGGTAAGGCAGCATAGTCAGCAGTACAGCAATCGTGGTTAACTGATTGAACAGGTCACCAGTATTTGATGAACCACTAAACATGGTGATGAAAGCCATAAGGATGGTCATTTTTACAGATGCTAGAATTAAACCTTTTTTAGCAACACCGGTTTTATCTGTTTCACCGTATACTTTTGGGAAGTTACCATCGGTAGCTGCACGTTTACCGGCTTCACCCACTAACATCATCCAAGAACCCAGTGATGTAAAGCATGCTAGTGCTGTAAATGCTGCAACAAACGGAGCCGACCAGCCGCCAAAAATAGAGGTTGTTGCTAAAGCAAACGGTGCACCTGACGCTGCAACTTCAGCTGCAGGGAACATACCGGAAATAACTTGAGTTGACAGGATATAAATAACACCCGCTAATGCAGTCCCTAACATTGTTGCTAACGGTACTGTACGTTTAGGATTTTTAACCATACCAGATGATACTGCTGCTGATTCAACCCCAACGAATGACCATAAACAGATTAATACCGCATGGATAATAGCGCTTGAATCGCCGGCTGATGAAACATTCCAGTTCTGGTTGTAAATAGCGGTATCAAAATGAGCCCAACCGACAGTTGCCGTACCAACAACAGGGATAAGAATAAGTACCAGACCTAATGTACATAAACGGCTAACCCAGGTACCGCCAAGCAGGTTAATAAAAGTAAAAATCCATACCGAAGCAATAGTGGCGACTGCAGCTGGAACTGGGCTGGCTAAAAAAGGAAAGAATACTGAAAGGTATGAAACACCGGTTATAGCAATCGCTAAATTACCAATCCAGTTAGCGTGATAATATAAAACGCCCGTTTGAAAACCGAGGACTGGCGCAACATCACCAGCATAACCAATAGGCCCACCTTCCTGCGGATCTTTAGTAGAAAGACGCGCAAATACAAATGCTAGGCTAAGGGCCCCGACTAAACAGATAATCCAACTGAATATAGACACAGATCCAACGGCAGCCAAAGAAGCAGGTAACAATGCGATACCACTTCCCATCATATTACCGGCAACAACACCGGTACAGGCTATTAAGCCTATTTTTTTTGCATTAGATGACATTTCATCTCCCAAATTTTATCAAATAGAGCAGTGCGCTCAGTTAGCAAATCATTTAATTAGGTGGTGATACTGCAGAGATAAAATAATGTGACTCGGCACCCACCTGACATTTCGGATGAGAGATTACGCCTAATCAGGGAGAAAAAAATAAGGGTAAAGTGAGCAATAAAATCATTAGAAAATAACCACCCGACTATATATCCATTACAAAACAAAAATATAAACCCCACTAAAAACAAGGAGTTGATAGCGTGATATTTATATAAGTTTATATTTCTTTATAGCGAGTGATTTATCAACATCGACTCTTACGCTGAACAGCTTGCAAATGACCGAAGATTTATTGAGGGTGATTATAAAGTGGTTAAAAAAAGGTTGATATGTGTTCAAGAAAGGCAGGAAAAGCAAGGAAAATATTATTGGAAAGGAAAGAAATACACCATAAGGTGGTTAATAATTAATTATTTTTAAAACGTACAGTGAAATTTTAATAAGCCTGAAGGGCATGAATATTGTTGGCATGAGTTATCGGGGAAATTTTGGCAATAAGCCCCTGATTTAGCTTTTTATAGGTAGCAGCAATACCTTAAATACAATAACCCCGGATAAACCGGGGCATAATGGCAGTAATTATTTCAGTTTAATTGAAGTGGGATTGACAACACTATGCATAAACCAGGCAATAACATCAAGGTTGCTATGAAACGCTAAATTTAAACACAACTGGTAAGTCTCTAAAGAAGCATCAATATAGAAGGCTTGGGTATATGCATCCCCCGCGCTATCAAGATCACCTCTTAATTCTGCAAGTTTTCCAAGAATAATATAATATAAGGGCGATCGTCTTTCTTTACCTGCAAGAGCGATAAAATGATTTGCCTTTTGTATATCCCCTTTCTGCAGAGCTTGTAACGCAAACGCTTCATACTCTCTGCCTAAAAGGTGATTACTTCCAACATCAGCATAATTAGCGAGCAGCGCTTTACCTGCTAACTTAACTTCTTCAATAAAATCCTTGCTCGGCGATAATGATGCTAATACATTATAAGCAATGTAACGTTCGGCCAGCAGTAAACCATTATTAGGCTCTACAGCTAATATTTCCTCAAATAATGTAATACCCTGCATGAATAACTCAACATCGGTTTGAGTAGTATAGTGATAAGCTATAAGCAGCTTAGTTAATATATTCTGCTCTTCAGGTAGTTTTGCCATAACATTATTGAGCTGCAGCTCTGTAGCATTAATATTTAGTGCCGCCATTAAATCCCAGGATGCCTGACGCAGGTTATTATATAACTCGCCATCTGAGATGAGATATTGTCGACTAAATATAAGACGATTGGAGGCATTATTATGATAATTTATATCAAGATAAGACTGCCCCTGCTGCTTAGCAACTATTACACTGACAACTTTGCCGGGTAAGACTCCAGTTGTAAACGCAGCTTTTTTTAGCTGTACACGATAATCACCGAGCATTAGAACATCCGACATTAGCTCTTGAGTTATACCGTCAGCAAGGTACTCACTAGTAACATCAGAACTCTGACTTGCATGATAGCTAAACTCAACAACTTGCGTATCGAGTACTTTGGTAATATCAGGCTTCCTCTGCACATAAGTACATAAAAAGATAATAGCGATTAACGTCGCCAACAAAAAAGCATCGAAAATTTGCAGTTTATAGCGTTGATAAAAGGTAAGCTGGTCATCATGCTTGGCTTTTTCCGCTGCCGCATGGTTAGAAATGTGTGTAACAGCACGTGTCAATGGTCCGGCAGGGAATGCTGTAATGGTTGGCTCATTATCATCCTCACTCTCGTCAGCTGATTTTTTTTCCTCAGTAATGTCAGATGCTGATACTTCAGCCTGTTGTTTTAATT
Organism: Psychromonas aquimarina ATCC BAA-1526; assembly: GCF_000428725.1. Classification (GTDB taxonomy): domain Bacteria; phylum Pseudomonadota; class Gammaproteobacteria; order Enterobacterales; family Psychromonadaceae; genus Psychromonas; species Psychromonas aquimarina. The sequence goes on along the minus strand of NZ_AUAM01000045.1, from coordinate 1,136 downwards.
TACTAGCATCACTAGTCGTTAGCGGTATTGTTTCTGCAACTAATTTATACCCTCGTTTGGGTACAGTAGCAATAAACCTATCGCAGTCTACACGGCCGTCTTTAAGTATCTTACGCAGCTCAAAGATAGACTGAGTGACGACTTGATCTGTAACAATTGCACCATCCCAGACATGCTCAATCAGCTCTTCTCGACAGAACACTTCCCCTGGTGATTGTGCCAAGAAAGATAATAAATTAACAAGACGGGGTTCAACTGTAACCTCACGCCCTTGGCGATATAATTTATTTTCTTCAACAATCAATATCCAGCTGCTGATTTGAAAACATAAACCATTCATAAAAAGCCCTTAAAACCACTTATTCATCGGGATGTGTTGAGTAATGGTTACAATCAACAAATCAAAAACCAGGTTAGTTAACCATGCAGACAAAACCTGCAGCATCACGCAAAAAGATAAATTGACAGCAGTTTATCTAATTGCAGCACAAAAAAACACAAAAGCCAAGATCAGCAGTTTTAGAGGCACCATTAAAAGACGTAAAAAAACCCTGTCGAGATAAACTCAACAGGATTTAGCATGTGTTGCTTATAAAGAGCAAGCTTGGCAATGGTCAGAATTCGCAGAGCTCAACACCGACTATCACATCACAGGAAACCAACTTCGTTGGTACTCCTAACCTTTCCCCATATGCGAGTAACTCAAAAACTAAAAGCAGTAATAACGAAAAAAACATTCCTTCAAAGAAGGAATGGGCTTTATCTGGATTTGATTAGCTAGCTTGTGCAACTTTGTGGCGATGGAACAGGGTTCGCAGAGCTCAGCCACTCGTGACACATCGCTGTCGCGATACTCGCCCTACTCTAGAGTAGGTCAAAACATAAATCGCAGGAATTAAAAAAGCCCCACCAGAACTAACCAGTGGGGCTATTTTAATTAGGCGCTTGGCGATGACCTACTCTCACATGGGGAGACCCCACACTACCATCGGCGCAGCTGCGTTTCACTTCTGAGTTCGGAATGGGATCAGGTGGGACCACAGCGCTATTGCCGCCAAGCATAAAACTTTAATTAGGAAAGCCTCGTTCCCATGCGCAGCAAAGGAATGCATAGTCACGTTTTTTGTTCTATCAAT
>NZ_AUAM01000044.1 GCF_000428725.1 Psychromonas aquimarina ATCC BAA-1526 | reverse complement strand
AACAGGCAGTTAAGGATTAAAGCGCCTTACCCGGTAAGGCGCACTGCAAACAAGGATTATGGAATGAACAGAATAAAAACAGTCCTGCCGATAGGCTTATCCGCCCTGGGCTTAGTGACTTCACTGGGTCTGTCGGCACAGACAGAAGACACTACGGCCTCTTTAGTGCCGATTATGATGGGCGACATTACAATATTTGTCCCGCTGGCGGCTGAAGTCACACCAGACCCGACTCCCGACCCTGACCCGGAAACCCCCGACCCGGTCGACCCGCCGATTATTGCTGAGGGTGAAACCGGCACCGGTTATAAATATGACAATCCCTTTGGTCTTGTTTCTGAAATTGACGGTCCGCGCAGCGATGCGCAGGATATCACCAGCTTTACTTATCAGGATAATACGGGGTATTTAGAGACGGTCACCAATGCGCTGCAGCAGACAGTTAATTATGCCGACTACAATAGCCATGGTTTACCGGAAACCATTGTTGATATTAACGGCTACCCGACCACCTTAACCTATACCGATGAAGGCTGGTTAAAAAGCAGTGAAAAAGGCGGGCTAACAACCAGCTATGAATACGACAACCTAGGCCAGGTACGCTTTGTGACTTCGCCGGGTAATAACCCCACTGAGTTTATCTACAACGACGCACGCTACCTTCGCTTTATCAAGTACGCCAACGGTGTGCAGAAAGAGATGCAGTATGACAAGATGGGTAACGTTAAAGTGGTGCTCATCACGGCTCAGGGCAAAACCACCGTTGCCAGTAACTACGACTATGATGAACTCGGCCGTTTAACCGATGTGATATATACCAACAGTAAAACCTTGCACAAGTATGACCTGAACAGTAATCCGGAATTCCAGACTAACGGTTATAACGTCACATCAAAGAAAGTGTACGACAACCTTAACCGCCTGGAAAAGTATATTGACGAACTCGAGAACGTCATTGATTACACTTATAATGCGCAGGACCAGCTGACTACGGTTAGCGATGATAATGGCGGGCAAACGGTTTACGGTTATGACGGCTTAGGCCGCCTTGAAACCCTGACCAGCCCGGACACCGGCATCACCACTTATAAATATGATGATGCCGGCAACCCGACGTACATCCATGATGCCCGCGGACAGGGAGTGGTACAGCAGTATGACGCACTGAACCGCCTGACAGAAAAACAGTATGAAGGCGCGCGCGATGAAGATGTTGTCTTTACCTATGATGAAGGCAATAACGCCAAGGGTAAACTGAGCAGTATCAGCACCGGCAGTGCATCGGTGGGTTATGGTTATGACGCACTGGGCCGTTTAACCGACCAGACCAACACGCTTTACACTGAAAACAGCGGTGAGTTAAGCGGTGCTGTGGGTTATGGCTATGATGCCGTATTAGGCTCGCTGGACAGCATTACCTACCCGTCGGGTATGAGCGTTTCTTATCATACAAACAGTTATGGTGAAGTCACCAGTATCAGCCTGTCTGGAGGCGAATTCAACGGTCAGAGCATCGCCAGCAATATCAGCTATAACGTGGTGGGGAATATTGAAAACCTCACTTACGGTAACGACGTCACGCTTACCCGCGTCTTTGATGCTGACGGTCAGCCGAAAAGCCAGAGCGTATCGGGCATCTGGGACTTAACCTACAGCTACGATGATAACCGGAACCTGTCTGATATTATCAGCAGCCTGAACAGTGCCGATACTCTTGGCTTTAAGTATTACCATAACAACCGTCTACGCACTGCCACTGACAGCACAGACACCACGACATTTGAATACGATGGTGTCGGCAACCGCACAACACAAAGTAATCAGAGCATTGACGATAGCTACCTGTATGTCCTGCAGTCGAATCTGTTAGAGAAAGTGAATGCAGAGCGCGTTGAGTATGACGAAGTAGGTAATACAATAACGTCACCGCTGCGTAATCACACCTACAGCTATAACGCTGAAGGGCGCTTAAGCACCATGACCAGCGCAGACGCACAAGCAAAGTACTTTTATAACGGCTTGAGCGAGCGTGTGATTAAACAGGTGGGTGATGATACTTACCTGTACTTCTATAACACTGCCGGACAGCTGTTAGAAACGCAGCACTACCAGGGCGCAACGAAAGTCAGCAGTAAACAGATAATCTGGCTGGGCAGTCTGCCGCTGGCACAGGTAGAAACCGGCAGTGATACAGCTGCACGTATTATCTACATTCATGCCGACCATCTGAACACGCCGCGTAAAGCGACGGACAGTAACGGTCAGCTGGTCTGGCAGTGGCAGTCCGATGCCTTTGGTAAGGGTTTACCTGATGAAGATGTTAACCAGGACGAGACGTTAACTCAAATAGACCTGCGTTTTCCGGGGCAGATTTACGATGCGGAATCGGGCCTGTACTACAACTACTACCGTTATTACGACCCGCAGTTAGGCCGCTACATCACCTCTGACCCGATTGGTCTAAACGGCGGTATTAATACCTTTGCGTATGTTGGGGGGAATCCGGTTGGGTTGATTGATCCTAACGGACATTCTGCTTTTTCATTGATAGCAAAAGCACAAAACAAAGTTCGTAAGGTTAATATGAAGCTTGCTGGAGGAGTGCACCCAAAAACAGGCGTTCCATTTACAGCTAAAGGGTTTCCTGACTTTTCAAAATATGCCATTGAGAGCAAAACTATAAAAATGACAGGTAACCGTAAGACAGATGAAAGATTAGCTAATGCAGCGGCTGGTTTAGATAAGACTCCTTCAGGCTTTACTTGGCACCATGTTGAAGACACAATGACAATGCAACTAATACCTAAGAGTATCCATAATAAAACAGCTCATACCGGAGGTGTTGCTGTATTAGCGGTTATGTCTTCATTAGCAAGCTCTGCAGCAAATGCATCGCCTGGAGATTATGCTAAATTTGCTTGGGATATACTAAACCCTTTTGACTTGTGGATTGGTAGCACAGAGGAAGGCGCGGGGAGTTTGTATGGACCAGGTACTCCCTATTCAACATACGATGATTATAATAAGGCTATGAATGACTGCAATAACTAATATTATAGATAGTAATAAATATGGGGCTATCAACTTAGATGCATTGGAAGCTTTAGAGGCTGAAATTGGATGTAAATTACCAACTGAATATGGAGATTTCCTTATTTCAAATAATGGTGGTTCGCCATTATTTGATTGTTTTGAAATATCAAAACAAGATGGTGATGATCGCTTATCTAGCTTTTTTGGCTTACATACAGGACCAGAATACCTTCAACTAGATAAACAGCTGAAAGTATTCAAAGAAAGAATTCCAGATAAGTTATTACCAATTGCTGATGATGCATTTGGTAATCTTGTTGGTATTAGCCTGAATGATGATAGCTTTGGAGCAATATTCTTTTGGGATCATGAAAAACAATTAAATAATAGTTTTTCTAGCTTGATTAAATTAAGTGCTTCACTTACTGAGTTCATATCCTCACTAAAAGAGGATATATCTGATGATCCCATTGAAAGAATCCTTGATAAGGGGAGTGTGCTCGGAGTAAGGCTATTGCTTGACTCTGGGTATGATATTGAGTCTGAAGATGAAAATGGAAGAACATTAATTGAAGTTGCTTCAATTAAGAATAAGGTTGAAATTATTCAATACTTACATCAACGAGGTGCGAAGTTAAGAACCTCTTTACAGTTAGCGAAGAAAAACGCGATGTTTTTCCCGGAACATAAAAAGTCTGTAGATTTACTTCAAAGCTTAATGAAATAATGCCTCGTTCCCACGCTCTGCGTGGGAATGTAGCCCGGTTCAACTCAGCATGTAATAAAAAGCCGTAATGACAAAAGTTATTACGGCTTTTTTGTAATTGCCATTGTGAGGTGATTATTCTGAAAGCTGCGCATACAGCTCGCTTCACAGCCGAGCAGCAGTCAATTTCAGCCCCATTACACGTTAAACTCCGTGTGTAATTTAATGTTATTGGAATACTTATTCTAAGGACGCGTCTGTTTTTAGGGGTAATGCTTTGTAAGGCGCTGTAATGTTTTTTCCCGTTTTAAAAGAATAACATTGAATAATTAATTATAGGGGTTGAAAGAAAAGGCGGTATGGATGCCCTGCCTGTTATTATTTGTAAAATGGACGGTACAAATGACTGATATAAAGATTACAGATTGTGGTGATTACTCTCAGATTCAAATCACATCTGAATTTCCGGAAGGCAAGAGCATGCAGTATGCCGAGCTTGATCAAGATACATTCATTTCGAAAATAAAATTACCTGAAGTACACGAATACACAGATTATTTTAAAAAAAGGCTGTACCAGCTTAGTATCGACGGAATAGTGAAACCAGAGTCTCTTGCACAACATCATAGAAATCTTGAGCAAGATAACAGGCTAAGAAGCGGGAGCCTAAAGAGGTCTGCTGCATCAGAAATATTAGGCAGTGAGGAAATTAAACAGTACGCCCTTTGTCATCACCGCATTTCAGACGGGAGAGAGTCTTTCCTAAAAATGCTGAATCATTTTTTAAAAAGACAAAAAATACGAATAACTTCCCAGAACAATCACTTTATATATGATGCCTTCACAATAAACAGAATGAAATATGAAGCGGGCCATAGGGTTATCTATAAAGAATTTCAGGGGAAAAGATATTATCTAGATATTTGTGAGTATGGTAATGATGAGTACTTAAAGCAGACTGCTCCTAAGTATATTGCTGAATCCCCGATGCTGTTTAGTTAATAGCAATGTATTTAATATTACTGGAAATTCATTTTACATTGGATGTTTTGTCGTCTTTCCGCCGTAAATACGATAATCTCGCTTTTTTATGACTTCTCTTTGACTTTTGTTTTTGATGTTCGATTAAAATCAGGTAACCTGATCTTCTATTGAAATAAATGAACGAATGTCGTCTTTCCACCGGAAATAAAAAGGGATTTTAATGACAACTGTTACAAATGGGATAATCGTAGATAAGCGCATAATAGCTAAGCAATCTAGCTCTATTGAACATGGAAAAATTAACAAAGTAACATCTATAGTTCTTCATCGAACAGCTGGTTCAAGCGCTGCCTCGTCTTTAAACGGTTATGCTGCTGGGCAAAAGACGGGAGCGCATTTTTTAATTGCTAATGATGGAACAATATACCAAACAGCTAGTTTAGAAAAACTCTGTTGGCATGTCGGTATCTTATATTCCCGGTGTGCCGACGAAAAATCATGTGATCCAAAAGAGTTAAAAACTATTAATAGCTTACTCCATCAAAAAGGTTTTTCATTTTCAAAAAGAGTAAAAAATGTATCTAGGCATGAATTAGGAAAAGCCTATCCTCTTCGTTACCCTTCAAATAATGATTCACTAGGAATCGAGGTTGTAGGTCGATATAACAAAGCAGCAAATACTTTTGAACGACCGACAAATAAACAGTTTCAATCATTAAAATGGTTAGTAGATGTATTATTAAAGGAGTTTTCTTTAACCTTGAGTACAGATGTCTATGCACACGGTGTAATTGCGAGAAAGAAGAAAGCCGAAGGGGTGCAGCTGCTTCAATATTTACAAATTGGAGTCGCCCCGTGATCAAAAATATCCTTGGTTTAATAGCTGTTTTTTTTGTTGCATCTTGCTCTTTTAAGCATGAAAACAATATTCAAATATTATCATCAAAAAAAGTTGTGGATACGACAAAGCCTGACTTTAAAATTTGTGAAAGCTTTCTGTTGACGGAAAGTGAAATCAATTCGTATTTTCACGCAGCTGAGCAGATTAGTAATGAAGAGGCTCATGGTGAGTCGCTTATTATGCCTTGTAAATATTCAGGTAAGTTAACAATGAATAAAGAAGCGTATTCATATGAGATTTTTGCCGGAGGTACGGGGTATGTTTACGATGAAGAAGGGTGGGTTGTAAAAAATTTCATTTGTAAAAATAATAATTGCTGTAGTCGGTTTTCGAACTTATGTTGAACCGTTTGGAATATAACAATAGACATATAAACAGTTAAAATGCGACAAAATACAATTGACCATTTTCATCGCACTTAAGTTTAGCCTGCAATATTTTGCTCCTTAACAGGGGCATTGCTTATTTCTAATATAGGTTTTTAATTGAAAAAATTACTAATAATATGCATCATTTTTGGTGTTTATAAAAGCTGGCCAATGTTATCTGGTGGGGCTGCCGAGTATTCAGAGAACAATGTAGTTGTGTTATATGCTACTGATTGGTGTGGTTATTGCAGAAAAGCTCGTGAACTGCTTGCTGATAACAACATACAATATACTGAATTTGATATTGAAAAATCAGACGAAGGGCGCCGCCGTTATGATGATCTGGGTGGGAATGGTATCCCTTTACTTAACGTCAATGGCAATATTATAAATGGTTATAATAAGTCTCGAATATTAAAATCACTTAACTAATGTACTTAAATGGAAAAATAACGGCTGGTCATTGCGATGCAATTATAGTCAGCAATTTATGGTGAACTGAGTGAAGCGACTTCGGTCGGCCGTTTCGTAGATGCGGTAGTTCCAACTTTGTTTAGTTCACCACCAGTTGATTGCCCCTTTCTTGAATACTTCCAATTGACACAAGTCCTAAATCAGGACTATTATAGCCCAGCATCTGCAAAATCAGATGCCGGGATTAGTACCCCGTTTTAACCAAAGCCGTATATAGGCCAACTTATCGTTGGTTTTTTTATGCGTGATGCACAGCTACAACCATTTTCAATGGTGGGCTGGGTGAAGCGACTTCGGTCGGCCGTTTCTTTGGGCGGTAGTACTAACTTTGCTCAGTTCACCACCAGTTGTTTAGTACCGACTTGTGGTGATTAACTTAATTACCAAAGGAGTCAATGATGACTAATCAACTTACGTTTCATTCCACTGCTTTAACCCCTGTTCTTCAAAACAATCAGACTTGGTTAACTTCAAGCGACTTAGCCAAAGCACTTGGCTATAAAGCAATGGACTCAGTGACTAAGATTTTTAACCGTAACCAAGATGAATTTTCAGCATGTATGACATTGACGGTCAATTTGACCGTCAATGGAATAAATAACAGTTTGCGTGAAAAAGAGACGCGTATTTTCTCCTTACGAGGCTGTCACCTTATCGCCATGTTTTCCCGCACCAAAGTAGCCAAAGAGTTTCGCAAGTGGGTGCTAGATATTCTGGATAATGAAGCTGCCGGCAATGTTTCAATGACAAATCGATTAATAGCGAGTCAGCCTTATCCGGAAAAACAAACCTGTTTACGTTATTTAATGTTAGCTGATATGCGTGACTGTGGCTGGAATTTACAGATAAACAAGATGCTTCACTTTATCGATGCGCACAAAGGTGAAAGCATTCAATTTGGCGACATTAGCGGTGTGAGGCAAGAAATAAAATCACTCTGCCATTTAGTTGAAATGCAGGATATCAAGATAAGTGAAACGAAACGTATCTTAGGCTGATATTTCGCTTTCAGAAACTAAAAGGGGCCAATTCGGCCCTGACTTTATTCTTCAAATTTTTCATGCAGCTTATGCGGGAACAGTTGTGTATAAACCTGCCAGAGAATATTTAAATTACGGTGGCCTGTTACCTGCGCCACTTCTTCAATAGAATAACCTTTCTCAAATAAGCGACTTGCGCCTTCCCGTCTTAAATCGTGATAACGTAAATCTTCAATACCCAACTCATTGCGAACGCGCTGAAACCCGGCTGTCACGCTGCGGGAATTATATGGAAATATCAGCTCATTGTTTTTTTCCTGCCGTACTGCAATATCAAAGGAGCCGGCTAAAAGGGGGACTATCATATGGTTGCCCTCTTTTTTTCTAGGATCTTTTCTGTCGCGGACAATAATGGTTTTATGCTCTTCGTTTAAGTCATCCCAGCGCAGAGCGCAAACTTCACCAATGCGCATGCAGGTAAGAATGCTGAAATCAAGAATATCTATAAACGGGATACGGATTTTTCCATTGGAGCGGAAGTTTTGACGCTTTAGTAAGCCTGCTTTTAATTTGTCTAATTCCTTTTCTGTCGGCCGCCGGGTACGTTTACTACTTTTACCGACCAGCTTCATATCAATAAGAACCGGCACAGCTTCTTCAAATATTTCAGCGTTAGCGTTAATGTTAAAAACAGGCAGGGCTTTTTGCATCACTGAACGTAAATAGGCAATATCATGGTAAATAGTTTGAGGTTTGGCGCCTGCAGAAAGTCTATTTTTACAATGCTCGATAATATCACTGGTTTTGAGTGAATCACTTCGAATAGCGGCAATGTCGCAGTCACGAAGCATCTTAATGACATACTGTTTAGTTCGGCCTGTGTTATCCCATAAATTACGATCATTTATGAACTTATCAAGCAGCTCACCAATCGCGCATGTTTTATGTTTATTAACGCCGAACTCATCAAGTTCCTGGGTTTTATTTTTACCCCAGGTTCTTGCCTGCTCTTTCTTTTTGAAAGTGCGGGCTTCGCGGTGTACTATTGTTCCATTCTGTTTAATAACCACGCTTGCTTTAAAACGTAGTTCACCACTTTTAAGCGTACGTGTTTGTATCGAGAATGATGCCATTTGTCCAACTCCTTTGAGGCGTACTTAAGGCGTACCGTACAACGTAATTGAGCGTAATTCAACGTAATTCAGCGCAAAATCAGCACATAGAAAAGAGAGTAAAATTAATGTCCAAGCCAGTAACCACCTGTGTTTACCCGTCAAACCGCTTTTCCATAGCACCGATGCTGGACTGGACAGACAGACACTGCCGGCATTTTCATCGTGTTATGAGTAAAAATACGCTGCTGTACACTGAGATGGTTACAACAGGAGCTATTTTATACGGCAAAGGTGATTACCTGCAGAAAGGTGAAACAGAGCATCCAGTATCTTTACAGCTGGGCGGCTGTGCGCCGGTGGATCTGGCTAAGGCTGCATTAGCTGGTAAAGAGCGTGGTTTTGATGAGATCAACCTGAATGTCGGTTGTCCGTCGGATCGTGTACAGAACGGGCGTTTTGGAGCTTGTTTGATGTCGGAAGGCGAGTTAGTCGGTGATGCGGTTAAAGCTATGTCCGATGCAACGGGGCTTCCTGTTACCGTTAAAACCAGAATAGGTATTGATGAACTTGATTCCTATGAGTTTTTGTGTGATTTTATTGAAAAAGTGCATGCCAAAGGCTGTGATACTTTTATTGTTCATGCACGTAAGGCGTGGTTAAGCGGCTTAAGCCCTAAACAGAATCGTGATGTGCCGCCGCTGGATTATGAGCGCGTTTATCAGCTGAAAAAGGATTTCCCGCAGCTGACCATTGCAGTTAACGGCGGTATTAAAACTTTAGACGAATGTGAAGCTCATCTGCGTCATTTAGACGGTGTGATGCTGGGGCGAGAGGTTTATGCTAACCCGTATCTGTTAAGTTCGGTAGATCAGCGTCTGTTTAACGGACAGGAAAAAATACTAACGCGCTTTGAAGTATTAGAAAAAATGTACCCGTATATTGAGCAGCAGCTTAGTAATGGATCATATATAAATCATATTGCGCGTCATATGTTAGGATTATTTCAAGGATTACCCGGTGCTCGAGCATGGCGCCGCCATTTAAGTGAGAATGGCCACCTTCCCGGTGCCGGTATTGAGGTCATGGAGAAGGCCGCCTCATTTGTTACTGAAGAATAATTAAAGTTTATAGCCAAGCTGCTTGGCTGTATTTAACCCGGTTGGAGACAGACATGAAAAAGTTCGCTTTATTGGTTAGTGTATTTGCATCATTGTTTACCCTTTCCGCCTGCAGTGTTTCAACGCCAGAGGCTGAAATACAAGAAAAAGCAGAGCAGCGTTTAACAATAGTCAGCAGCGGTAAACCGCAGGAAGTTTTACCTGCTTTTACCAGTTTTACCTGGAATGATGAATACAGCCGCGTTTTATCTGCTGTAAATGACAGTAATGAAAAAGAAGTTAAAGCGCATATTCGTAGTGAAATAATTCGCTATTTAAAAACGAAAGGTTATGTATATCAGCCGGACCCGATTCAGGCAGATGTTGTTATCGGATTTTTATTCGCATTAGAAAATGATGTTGCTGATCAGGCTATTGAAGACAAATTCGGCCTGTTACCTGGTCTGAGTAATAAACCGTTTGAGAATACCCGTTATGAAAAAGGCACATTACTGCTGGCGGTTTTAGATACTGATTTACGTCAGGTTTACTGGCGTTCTGCCATGCAGGGATTTGTTGATTTAGAAAAAGATAAAAATGATAAAAGTGCACAGCGTATGCAGAAAGTCCTGCATTATATGATGGGAGATTTCCCGCCGGCTGGACGATAAGCAGGTTTGTTTCTTTTTATAATAAAGCCGCAGTTATTGCGGCTTTATTATAAAAGTTGTTTACAGCATTTTTGTAAAAACATTTTCAGCCAGCTGATAGCCGGCTGCCTGCATAAACAGAGTTAAGCCCTCTTTTTCTGCTTCCGGTATCTCTTTTAAAGACATTTTCAGCATTGTTACCTGTTCAGTTTTAAGCTGCTTTTCTACTTCTCTCAGTAAGTTTTTAGCAATACCGCGGCGGCGGGTAAGATCGCGAACTGATAATAAACTTAATAGAGCTTGATGTTCTGTTATCTGCACCCGCAGGGCGCCAAGGTGACGTTCATTGAACAGGGTTACATAGAATTGAGTCTGTTCATTTTCAAGAAGAGCCTGCAGTGACTCATGAGTAAGCTGTTCCGGGGGAAAGTAATCTTGATATATCTTGGTTAGATCAATTAACAGTTGTGTTGAGCTTTCTGGTGAAAAAACAGATAAACGCATAATAAGAACTCTTTTTAATGTATTTGTGTAGAAGGGCTGGCGACACCCTGGTTATTGGCCTGTTGAAACTGTGATTTTTTCCGCTGCATTGCCAGGCGTTGAGTTTCCGGGATAAGCTGATTAAGTGTTATTAAGTGCAGTCCATGCGCCGGTTTTTTAAATTTTTTCTGTAAGAAATTAATGGTCTCCGGGTAGGGATGAGCAATGATAACAACAGATAAATTTTTACGGCTTAGCTGAACTGCATTCTGCAACTGCTTTTCCATTGCCTGTTCAGTTTTTACATTATCTAAAAATACATGCCGTCTTAATGCTGGAATACCCGATATTTTGGCTGTGCTTTCAGCAATAGTCTGTGCGGTTGTTCTGCTGTCCAGGAAATATAAGCCTTGTGCCTGCAGGACTTCCATCACCCAGGACATAGGCTCTAGCTGTTCTGTTAAAGAACTTCCCATATGGTTGTTGATGCCCTGTGCATAAGGTAGAGAGCGTAGAGAGCGGTTTAGGATTTCTTTAAACTCCTTTTCCTGCATATCCAGCATTAATGCCCCTTTTCCCAGCATCTGGTTATCAGCCTTAGCCTGCATCGGTACATGCAGTAATATTTCCCGCTCCTGCTGGTGGGCTTTTTCTGCTAACAGTTTAGCTTGAGGGGTGTAGGGAAGAACAGAGAAAGCAATCTCTTTAGGCAGCGAGAGTGCCTGAAAATCACTTAAGCTGTTGCCCATATCGTCAAGAACAATGGTAATAGTGCCTGCCTGCTGTGCAGAGCCCGTAGGGCTCTGCAGCAGAGACAGCAGGAAGATTAAGCTTGTCAGTCGCATAGTTACTTTAGGTTACCTGTGTGCTCAGTTAGCGTCTGCGTTTTTCAAGCCATTTCAGCGGATCCTGCGCTTTGCCTTTATGGCTGAGCTCAAAGTACAGGCTGTTTTTATCTTGTCCGCCGCTGTGTCCGGCAAGGGCGATAGCATCACCCTGGAAAACAACATCACCCGCTTTTTGCAGTAATGTCTGATTGTAACCGTACAAAGTAATGTAATCGTCACTGTGGTCGATTGCGATAACCATGCCGTAGCCTTTAAAATAACCGGCAAATAAAACCCGGCCGGTGGAAACAGCACGTACTTTTTCACCTTCGTTAGCTGCAATGGCGATACCTTTCCATTTTATCTGACTGCTGCGCTGGCTGCCGAATTTTGATAAAACCTGACCTCGAATCGGCCATTTCAGCTTACCTTTCTGCTGGGCAATACTGGAATGGCTTTGAGTTTCTGTTTTCGGTTTTACTGTTTTCGTCGCTTTTGCTTTAGCCGCCGCTAATTCTTTTTCCTGGCGTGCTTCGCGCTCTTTTTTAAGTTTGGCTTTTAAGTGCTTTTCGGCATCACTCAGCTGGGCAAGGCGTGCTTTCTGGTAATTGAGATCCTGATTCAATTCCCGCAGGGCTTTGCTCCGTTCATTACGCTGCTTTAATAACTTATCTTTGCTGGCTTTTTGTTCTTCATACATTGTTTCTAAAGCAAGTAATGAATCTGCCTGCTCATTTTTATTTTTTTCCAGCTGCAGCTGCGTTTCCTGCATAGATTTAATACTTTCTAAGCGTGCTTTGTTGAGATAATGGTAATAACTTTTTGCACGGATTATTTTGCTCAGATCCTCCTGATTCAGCAGCAGTTTGACTAAGTCATTCTGACCGGCCATATAAGCACTGATCAGCTGCTGTTCAAGCAGTTTCTGCTGCTTAATTTTCTCTTCTTCAAGGAGCAGTGTCTGCGCTTTTAATTCTTTCAAGCGGACACTTTCAAGCTCAATAGATTCTTCGCTCTTCTGCACCTGCAGCGATGCTTCGGCAGTCTGCTGCTCTAAAGTTGCAACTCGATTCTCTAAAGCTTTCTGTTCTTTAGTCTGCTGACTTTTGCTTTTCTTGCTTTTTTTGATCTGTTTCTGCAGCGTTGTGAGTTCATTGGCTGCAAAGCTGCTTTGTATCGGCAGGGCGAATATAAATAACAAAAGAAAACAGTTAAGAAGTTTTTTTTGAATGCTGATATTTTTATTGATATGTATGCTATTCATTGATTTCTACACTTTTTTTCACAATTCAGTATTTAGAAATTTTACCCGCATTATGAATATAAGTTGAGTAAAATAACTAAATACTGAGTTATCAGACTATTTTAATGAAATAAGTGGTGTACCAGACATTTCTGCAGGGATATCCATATCCATTAATTTTAACATTGTAGGTGCTATATCACATAAGCGCCCGTCTTTTGCGATTGTCGCTTCACGTCCAACATAGATGAACGGCACCGGTAAATTCGTATGTGCAGTATGAACGCCGCCTGTGTCAGGGTCGATCATCTGCTCTGCGTTACCGTGATCAGCTGTGATTAAACACTCACCGCCAACTTCTTTTAGTGCATCAACAACCTGACCGACACAAGTGTCAACAGCTTCACAAGCTTTAACAGCCGCATCGTATACACCAGTATGGCCGACCATGTCGCCGTTAGGGTAGTTACAGATGATGACATCGTATTTTGTGCTCTTAACCGCTTCAACTAATTTTTCTGTTAGTTCTACTGAACTCATTTCCGGCTGCATATCGTATGTTGCAACGGCTGGAGAGTTGATTAAGGTACGCTCTTCACCGGCAAATTCAGATTCAACACCGCCGTTAAAGAAGAAAGTCACGTGCGCATATTTTTCTGTTTCAGAAATACGCAGCTGTGTTTTGTTGTTGTCAGCTAACCACTGGCCCAGCGTATTGGTCAGTTCTTCACTTGGGAAAGCTGCAGGTGCTGTGATATCTGCAGCAAACTCAGTTAATGTAGCAAAGTGAATCTCTGGTGTAACAGCACGTTCGAAACCAGAGAAAGCGGCATCTGTGAATGTATAAGTTAATTCACGCGCACGGTCAGCTCGGAAGTTTAAGAATAAAACAGCATCACCGTCTTGAATCGGTGCTTTTTCGCCAATAACGGTTGCTTTAACAAATTCATCATTTTCGTTGCGTGCATAAGCATTTTCTAAACCAACTAACGGGCAGTCTGCAGTAAATTCAGCTTTTGCCTGTGTCAGCAGGTCATATGCTTCTTCAACACGTTCCCAGCGGTTATCGCGGTCCATTGAGTAATAGCGGCCCACTAAAGTAGCCGTACGGCCGGCACCCACTTCTGCATATTTAGCTTCATATTTAGCCAGTGTACCGGCAGCACTGCGCGGCGGTGTATCACGGCCGTCCAGGAATGCATGTACTAAAATATCTTTAGCGCCGCGTTTGGCCGCTAATTCAATTGCCGCTACAATATGTTCATCGTGGCTGTGAACGCCGCCAGGAGAAGCAAGACCCATAATATGTACGGCTTTGCCTGCCGCAACAGCTTTATCTACTGCTTCAACAAAAACTGCATTATCGAAAAAATCACCGTCAATAATAGACTTAGTTACTTTAGTCAGATTCTGGTAAACAGTACGGCCGGCACCGATATTGGTATGACCGACTTCTGAGTTGCCCATTTGACCGCTTGGTAAACCGACATCCATCCCAGAAGCTGAAATAAGATCATTGGCGTAATCTTTACATAGTTGGTCAAGTACTGGTGTGTTAGCGTTAGCTACAGCATTGTCCGGCATGTTCGGGCGGTAACCCCAGCCGTCCATAATTAATAAAACAAGTGGTTTTTTAGCAGTAGTCATGTAGAGCCTCTTTGACATTAATGTTTAAAATTTAATGAGATGGATTTTACAACATTCATTCTCGTTGTCACTGAAAAAGCCTGTACACAGATCAATACAGTGTGAAATTAACAGAATTAATTGATTTTCATGGCAATGAAAAAAGCCTAAGACTGTTCATCTGCATTTCACAAGGTATACTCAGTGCAAAATTCCCCTTAACTTTACAGAAGATGAACATAAATTATGCAAGAATATATAGATTTTTTTTCCGCTAACCCGATGTTGTCAATTGCCTGGGTTGTTATTGCCGCTATGCTGGTGCACAGCTTAATAAAAGATAAATTATCCGGCGTAAAAAGTGTGACTACACAGGAAGCAACATTGATGATCAATAAGCAGGATGCACTTATTGTTGATGTTCGCTCTCAGGAAGATTACAAAAAAGGCCACATTGTTGACGCAAAAAATATAACTCTGTCACAAATTGAGCAAGGAAATTTCACAGGCATTGAAAATCATAAACAGAGCCCCATTATAGTCGTATGTGAATCAGGTACTCGTTCTGCAAGTGCTTGTGCAAAATTAGTTAAAGCGGGTTTTGTGCAGGTGAATAACTTAGTTTCAGGAATGAGCGGCTGGTCATCTGCAAACTTACCAACAACAAAGAAATAAAATATGGCCGATGTAATTATATATACAACCGAGTGGTGCCCATATTGTACTCGGGCAAAAAAGTTGCTGGATAATAAAAAAGTAAAGTACACAGAGATAAATGTCTCTAAACCTGCCGTTCGCGCAAAAATGGTTGCATTAACCGGAGGTACAACCGTGCCGCAGCTTTTGATTAACGATAAAGCGACGGGCGGCTGTGATGAACTTTATGCTCTGGAACGCAGCGGCAAACTTGATAAATTACTAGAGAAATAATTGTCTTACAGCGGTTATATCTAGATATAATATTTAAATAATTAAAATAAACTTTAAAGGATTACCATGTCTGAACAACAAGCTAAATCACAAGAAATCGAATTCAATATTCAACGCATCTATACTAAAGATATCTCTTTTGAATGCCCGAATTCTCCAACTATCTTTAAGAAAGAGTGGGCTCCGGAAGTATCAATGGATATTGATACTAAAAGCACTAAATTAGAAGACGGTGTATTTGAAGTTGTTTTATCTTTAACAGCAACTGCAAAAGTAGGCGAAGACGTTGCTTTCTTATGTGAAGTTCAACAAGCAGGTATCTTTACTGTTGGTCAGTTAGAAGGCGCGCAGATGGCTCACTGTCTGAATGCATTCTGTCCTAATATTCTTTTCCCGTATGCACGTGAAGCGGTATCCAGCCTGGTTACTCGCGGTACTTTCCCGCAGCTTAACCTTGCACCTGTTAACTTTGACGCACTGTTCCAGCAGGCATTAGTAAGCAAGCAGGCTGAAGCACAGAAACAGGCTGAAGCGGCTAAATTAGACTCTTAGTCTGAATTATAAAATAGGTATTTAAATGGCAGATAAAACAGCCATTACAGTCTTAGGGGCGGGGTCATATGGCTCCGCCCTTGCTGTATCTTTGGCACGTAATGGTCACCCGACCATCATCTGGGGACATGAGGCGGATCATATTGAACGCCTGCAGCAGGATCGTGAGAATAAAGAGTTTTTAGCAGGTGTACGTTTTCCTGAGTTATTAACTGCAGAAACTGATTTACAGATCTGCTTATCTTCAACCCGCAATATTCTACTGGTGGTTCCCAGCCATGTGTTTGCACTTGTTCTGCAGCAGATAAAACCCTTTTTAACACCTGAGCACCGCATTGCCTGGGCTACCAAAGGTCTGGAAGCAGAAACCGGGCGTTTACTGCAGGAAGTTGCTGTTGATGTGTTAGGGGATGCTTATCCGTTAGTTGTACTTTCTGGGCCGACATTTGCAATGGAGGTTGCCAAGGGCTTGCCTACCGCAGTTGCCGTCGCTGGAACGCAGAAGCAGTTTACTCAGGATATCGCCGAGTTATTCCATAATGAAAGTAATTTCAGAACTTATATCTCAGATGATTTTACCGCTGTACAGTTAGGCGGTGCGGTTAAAAATGTGATTGCAATCGGTGCCGGTTTAGGTGACGGTTTAGGTTTCGGCGCAAATGCACGTACTGCACTTATTACCCGCGGTTTGGTTGAGTTAACACGTTTAGGTGCTGCACTGGGAGCGAAAGAGTCTTCATTTATGGGCATGGCCGGTCTGGGTGATCTTGTGCTTACCTGTACCGATAATCAGTCTCGTAATCGACGTTTTGGTCTGGCTTTAGGTCAAGGCAAGGGGATCGATGAAGCACAGGTTGAAATCGGCCAGGTGGTCGAAGGTTACCGCAACACTGAAGAGGTTTATAACCTCGCCAAGCGTGTCGGTATTGAAATGCCTATCTGCGAACAAATTTATTACGTACTGTATCAGGGAAAGAGCGTAAAAGAAGCCGCTATGGATCTGCTCTCCCGGAGTAAGAAAGGCGAATAATCAGCCGCTCTGCTGTTAAATAAACAGGTCTAGTGAATGTAAAGCCGCGCAAATGTTTTTGAGCGGCTTTTTTATTGCCTGCCAGTTCGTAGGCACTCTTTTCTTTGTATATCTACAGTCGCTGGAGTACCTGTCTACAGTGAATTCCTGCCTTAATGCTACTTATATTTGTCTTTTATTTAGCTTAAATGACCGCTTGTTTTGGCCCCCGCCGCTCATACTTAGAGGTATCAGAAATAGTTTCTTTCGTTTCTTTACTGAGTCGGAAGAGTTTGCTGTACGGATACCCGGTAACAGGCAAAGTTCCTGCTTAACAGTTGATAATTAAGGAGAAGGAAGATGAAATCATTATTAATAAAATCAGTACTGGCGATCCTTCTGCTGACTGTTTCATCGAGCAGTGCGCTTGCCGGCAGTAATCCTAAAGGTAAACCCTTTGTTGCTATTCAGGATCAGATTGTTGTTGTGGAGGGGGCGATCAGTTCGCTGGAAGAACAAGTCGAACTGCTAGTTGCTAAGGTTGATACGATAGAAGAGCGTGTTGGTGCTAATGAAGTTGCCATTACTGCGTTGGAAAATCAGAATATGGCGTTAGGTTTATTAGTTGAGCAGAATATTAGTGACATCACTGAGATTTTTACAAGAATTGAGATGCTGGAATTTGATAACGTTACTCTTAAGGATGATATTTTAGCCAATGCTGGAAATATCGATTTGTTAGAGGCGCAGATTAGCGCTAATGATGCTGAAATATTGTCACTGCAGACAGCTGTTATGTTAGTCAATGACGACATGATCTCTCTCGAGCAGGGACTGCAGGAGCAGATTGATAACAACTCAGATTTAATTGCTCTGTTAGAGGCAGAAACAGTCAGTATTAATGCGCTGCTTTTGTTAAAGCAGAATATCATTAACGGTTCATGCCCGGCTGGATTTGCTGTTTCAGAGATTCAGGAAGACGGTTCATTAGTGTGCAGTAATGTCGGCACAGGCAGTGGTTATTATCTGCATGCAACCACAGTACTTAAGAACTCAGCTGTTGTTAAGCCTGGTGCTACAGTTAAGGCTGGAACTAAATGCCATAGCGGTTATGCTGTGACCGGAGGTGGATTTTCCAGTGCAGGTAATTTTTTAATCACGGATCTGCATTACGGGGCAAACGATGTATCAGTGACTGCAAGAAATACCAGTAAGTATAAAAGTTCTTTTGTAATGGAAGCCAGGTGCACAATCATTAAACAGAGTGCGGAGCATAAATGATGAATCTGCTGTAAAAAAGGCTTCTGTTAAGAAGCCTTTTATTTTGTTCTGCCGGTTTATCTTAGGCTTCCTGCAGAATATTGAGCATACGGCGCAGCGGCTCAGCAGCGCCCCATAACAGCTGATCACCAACGGTAAATGCGCTGATATATTCAGGGCCCATTGCCAGCTTACGAATACGGCCGACCGGTACACTTAATGTGCCGGTAACTTTTGCTGGAGAAAGCTCCTGCACCGTGATATCGCGCTCATTAGGAATAACTTTAACCCACTCGTTATGTGAAGCTAAGATATTTTCAATTTCAGCAACTGAAACATCTTTTTTCAGTTTCATGGTGATCGCCTGGCTGTGACAGCGCATGGCACCGATTCGTACACATAAACCGTCAATAGGCGTCTGATTATCACTTGTACCTAAAATTTTGTTTGCTTCAACCTGTGCTTTCCATTCTTCTTTGCTTTGTCCGGAAGGCATAGGCACATCGATCCACGGGATCAGGCTGCCGGCTAAAGGTGCGCCGAACTGCTCAGTCGGCAGTGCATCACTGCGAATGTGCTCTGCAACCTGCTGATCAATTTCCAGGATCGCAGAAGCCGGATCAGCTAGTTTGTCGCTGACAAGATCATGAATTGATCCCATCTGGCTGATCAGCTCGCGCATGTTACGCGCACCGGCTCCAGACGCCGCCTGATAAGTATGCGGTGTTACCCACTCGACTAGATCCTGTTCAAACAGGCCGCCCAGTGCGATTAATAATAACGAAACCGTACAGTTACCACCGACATAAGTTTTAATGCCGTCAGTTAAACCTTGTTTAATTACATCTTTATTAACCGGATCTAATACGATAATGCTGTCGTCTTTCATACGTAATGAAGAAGCCGCATCAATCCAGTAACCATCCCAGCCGGATGCACGCAGTTTAGGGTAAACTTCGTTGGTGTAGTCACCGCCCTGACAGGTTAAAATAATATCCATTTTTGCCAGCGCTTCTATTTCGAAGGCATCTTTTAATGTATCGGTTGGTTTCCCTATTTCCGGTGAAGCAAGGCCTACTTGTGAGGTGGTGAAAAACACAGGCTCAATCGTTGCAAAATCATTCTCATCACGCATTCTTTGCATAAGCACAGAGCCAACCATACCGCGCCAACCAACTAAACCAACTTTTTTCATTTTCCGACCTTCCTTAATTTTTAAAAAGATAAAAGAGTATTCGGTTAATGATTAACCGAATTACGAATTTACCACTATCGGGTTTGTTATGGCTAGTAATTTGACGGTTGTAGATGAATAAATAAGCCGATATGTTTTAAATTTGAGAAAATAAGGCTGAATTCCTGCATAACTATGCAGGAATTCCATAATTTTATTAATCGTAGATAGTTGGAATAGGCAGACGTTTATGCTGCGTGCGTAGATAAATTGCAATTAACTTCTCTTCAATCTCCTGACTGACGTTTTTTCCTTCTAAAAAATCATCAATCTGATCGTAAGTCATGCCTAAAGCGATTTCATCTTCAAGCTGCGGCTGGTGCTCTTCTAAGTCTGCCGTCGGGGCTTTTTCAACTAATAAAGCCGGCGCGCCTAAATGTCCGGCTAATGCGCGAACCTGGCGTTTATTTAAGCCGAATAACGGTGCTAAATCGCAGGCGCCGTCACCATGTTTAGTATAAAAACCGGTGATATTCTCGGCACTATGATCTGTGCCCACTACTAACCCACCGGTTAAGCCGGCAATTTCATACTGTGCAATCATACGCATGCGTGCTTTTACATTGCCTTTTACAAAGTCGATTTTAGATTTGTCAGAAACGGCCAGGTCTGAATCCTGCAGTGCGGCTAAGGTGCTTTCATGTATGCCGTCCGCGCCGTTCTGGACATTAACGCAAACCGAATGAGAAGGCTGGATAAACTCTAATGCTAATTGCGCTTCATGTTCATCTTTTTGCACTGCGTAGGGTAAGCGCATTGCAATAAACTGATACTCTTTGCTTTTTTCTGTCTGGTTAAGCTGCTCAACAGCTAACTGGCATAAACGTCCCGCAGTGCTTGAATCAACACCGCCACTGATGCCTAAAACTAATGTTCTGCAATGAGCCTGTTGTAATTTTCCTTTAATGAAATCAATACGTCTCTGGATTTCATCTTCGATGTTTATGCTTGGTAAAACACGCATCTCTTGTAATATTTTTTGTTTCATGCACAGGCCTATATTGCGGATTAAAAATTCTGTAGTGAAGATTATGGTGAATATCTGTGCTCTTTTATAGAGAAATTTAAACTTTAATGGTTAAATTTTTAATATTTGTGTGAATTATTTAATCGAAAAAGGTCCGCCTGCTTAATTTCTTATTCGTTCCTGCTGAAAAATCCGCTAAAATATGACCTTATTTTTATTCTATTTTGGAGCTCCAATTATGTCTCTTAGTGTTGTTATTCTTGCTGCCGGTAAAGGTACGCGAATGTGCTCTCGTCTTCCGAAAGTGCTTCATAAAATTGCCGATAAACCTATGGTGCAGCATGTTATCGATACTGTTAAAGGCATCGGTTCTGAAAATATCCATCTGATATACGGTCATGGCGGTGATCAGATGAAAGAACAGATCACAGAGCGCCGTTTGAACTGGATTAAACAGTCTGAGCAGTTAGGGACCGGTCATGCGATGCAGATGGCGCAGCCGCATTTTAGAGAAACTGAAAAAATCCTGATTGTATATGGCGATGTGCCGCTGCTTTCAGCAAAAACGCTGCAGAACCTGATTGATGTGCAGCCGGAAGGCGGTATTGGTCTGTTAACGATTAAACTTGATGATCCGACTGGTTACGGCCGTATTGAGCGTGTTGACGGTGATGTTGTTGGTATTGTTGAGCAGAAAGATGCGACTCAGAACCAGCTGAATATTAAAGAAGTGAATACCGGCATATTAGTTGCCAGCTCCCGTGATCTACGCCGCTGGCTGCCTGCCTTACGTAATGATAATGCTGCTGGTGAATTTTACCTTACCGATATTATTAAAATGGCTCACCAGGAAGGACGTATTATTAATGCTGTTCACCCGGAAGACAGCTTTGAAGTTGAAGGTGTAAATAACCGTTTACAGTTATCTAACTTAGAACGCACTTACCAGCTGAAAAAAGCTGAACAGCTATTATTACGTGGTGTGATGCTCCGGGATCCGGCCCGTTTTGATCTGCGTGGTGAGCTTACCTGCGGTCAGGATGTTGATATTGACGTTAATGTTATTATCAAAGGTAATGTGAATTTAGGTGACGGTGTAGTTATCGGTCCGAACTGTATACTGGATAATTGTGATATTGAAAA
Organism: Psychromonas aquimarina ATCC BAA-1526; assembly: GCF_000428725.1. GTDB lineage: Bacteria > Pseudomonadota > Gammaproteobacteria > Enterobacterales > Psychromonadaceae > Psychromonas > Psychromonas aquimarina. The sequence goes on along the minus strand of NZ_AUAM01000044.1, from coordinate 12,950 downwards.
TAATGTAGTTATTCAGGCTAATTCGATTATCGAGGGAAGCCGTGTCGGTGATAATGCAACGATCGGTCCCTTTGCACGTATTCGACCTGATACCGTGATTGAAAAAGAGGTGCATGTCGGAAACTTTGTGGAAATTAAAAAATCGACATTGGGCAACGGTACTAAATGTGGTCATTTAAGCTATATCGGTGACAGTACGGTTGGACGTAATGTTAATATCGGTGCCGGTGTGATCACCTGTAATTATGACGGCGCGAATAAATTCCAGACTAAAATTGGAAATGATGTATTTGTCGGCTCTGACTGTCAGCTGATTGCGCCTGTAACGGTTGCTAACGGCGCAACAACGGCTGCCGGTACTACAGTTGTAAATGATGTGCCGGAAAATGCATTAGCGGTTGCGCGTGCTAAGCAGCGTAATATCAATAACTGGAAACGTCCGGTTAAGAAATAAATTTCAGCTGTTTTATCTGGGGGTATATTACCCCCTGTTTCCTTTCTGACATATTTTCTTCTTCTCCAGCCTTCCATCTTATTTAGATCCTAGCCGCTGTATTATTACTGTTTATTTATGTTAAGAGTTTTTGTCTAAGTGAACTTATCTGCGGGCACAAAAAAGGGCGCTGAAAAGCACCCTTAATTTATAAACCAAAATTAATTAGTTCTTTTTAATTTTTAACTGACGTTTGCAGACATAAACATTTTCAAGATGTTTTAATGTATCAGCCGGCATACCTTTCGGTAATTCAATTGTTGAATGATCATCACTCAGCTTGATATCACCGATAAAGCGGCTGTTGATATCTGCTTCGTTAGCAATTGCGCCTACGATGTTTTTAACTTGTACACCGTGTGAACGACCAACATCTAAACGGTAGGTTTCTAGTTCAACATCTGTAGGGCGTCCGCGTCCGCGAGGTTTATCACCGCCGCGCTCGGCACGATCACGTCCTCGGTCGCCGCGGCGATCACCACGGTCACGACCGCGCCCGTTACGATCTCCACGATCAAAACGATCATTTGAACGAGGCTCTACAAATTTTTCTTCAACCGGCTGCAGTGGTTTATCTTTCTGCGCCATGTATAAAAGAGCTGCAACTAAATCTATCTCTTCAAGCTCACTGTTATTTTCAATCTGTTCGAATAAAGTACGGTAGAAAGTAAGATCTTCGCTTTCACACACAGCCGCAACTTGTGCTTCAAAGTTAGAGATACGTGTTTTAGTCACTTCATCACGAGTCGGCAGATCCATGATGGTGATTTCCTGGCGAGTAGCACGTTCAATTGCTTTTAATAAACGACGCTCACGCGGTGCTGCAAACAGGATTGCTTTACCTTTACGTCCGGCACGACCAGTACGGCCGATACGGTGAACATAAGACTCTGTATCAGTCGGGATATCGTAGTTAACAACCAGGCTTAAACGTTCAACGTCAAGACCACGTGCCGCAACGTCAGTTGCAACAAGAATATCTAAACCGCCGGATTTTAGACGCGCAATAGTACGTTCACGAGTCTGCTGGTTCATATCGCCGTTTAACGCCGCACTGCGGTAGCCGCGGGCTTCTAATTTTTCAGCTAGTTCAACAGTGGCTGTTTTAGTACGGGCAAAGATGATTACGCCGTCAAACTCTTCTGTTTCAAGCATACGTGTTAGTGCGTCTAGTTTATTAACACCACGTACAATCCAGCATTTCTGTTCGATATTTTCAACTGTTGAAGTTTTAGCTTTAATTTTAACTTCAGTCGGCTTGTTCATGTAACGTTTAGTAATACGTTTGATCTGATCCGGCATAGTTGCAGAGAAAAGCGCTGTTTGACGCGTTTCCGGCATATCTTTCATGATCGTTTCAACATCGTCAATGAAACCCATACGCAGCATTTCATCAGCTTCATCCAGTACTAATGCCTGAAGGTTTGAAAGATCTAATGTTTTACGTTTCAGGTGATCCATAATACGGCCAGGAGTACCAACTACTACTTGTGGTCCGCGGCGTAACTGTTTGAACTGAATATCGTAGCTTTGGCCGCCGTAAATAGGTAATACATGGAAGCCGCGCAGGTGACGTGCGTAAGTCTGGAATGCTTCGGCAACCTGGATTGCTAGTTCACGTGTTGGTGCAAGTACTAGTACCTGCGGATGATTTGCAGAGATATCGATATTTGCAAGTAATGGTAGTGCGAATGCTGCTGTTTTACCTGTACCCGTCTGCGCTAGACCTAGGACATCTTCGCCGTTTAAAAGGTGCGGGATACATTGTTCCTGGATTGGAGAAGGTGTTTCATAACCTAATTCTGAAACAACCTTAAGAATTGATTCCGGCAGGTTTAGATCTGAAAAGGTAATTGTTTGTTGTTCTGTATTTTTTGACTCTGACATAGCGGCCTCATGAGTTCGGTTTAAATCGTATTTAACTTGTTACTTAAATACACTAAATTCAGCCTATACCTACGTCACCTCAATAATTTCAATAATCTACTGAAACCATCTATTAATTCTCGCGTTATATACCGCGTAGCAGGTTTAATCTGAATATTTCGCATCTGTTAAAGGACGAACCTTTTGCGAGGGGGCGCATTCTACTCGAACTGCTCAGAAAATGCCCGTGTTATTTTTGATGTCTCGCTCAAAATTATAAAAAAAAGACGTTTCTCGTCGAATTTTGGAATAAAAGACTTGCTAAACACTTTTTCATGCATCTTGTAATTGTTTTTAGAGATGTGACTTTGATTATTAAAGTGCTTGATGCCGCCGCGTCACTTGTACGGGGATTGACTGCTTGTGTGAGTTCAGCTTTTTTTAAGCTAATAGCGGACTTAATAGAGCAAGTATTTCTGATGGACTGCCTGCTTATTAAATTTTAATGCCTGCATTATTTAGGGGGCGTAGAAGAGGGGAGGGGGACTAACTATTGAACTCACATTATTGTAATAGATGTTTTATGGATAACTCTTTTTAGTAACTAAGGAATATTACTATGGTGAATATGCAGAAAGCGCTGCAGGTTTGGATTCAAATGCCTGCTAGCTTTATTCGTCGTCTGGGGTTGCTGAGTAAAAGTAATAACCCCTGGAACAAAGCCTTTATAAAACAATTGAAACGCGCAAAATCCCTGGGCGTTGATGCAGTTATTTTGCCTGTCAGCTGGCGGGTTGTTGAACCATACGGCCCTAATAGTGCAGATCAGGCAAGTAACTGGGAAAGTTATCGTAGAGTGATCGATATCTGTATTAGCCAGGGCCTGAAAGTTATTCCAGAGTTCCATTTTGCGGCAACAGGCTTAAACGATTCAAGCCTGTTAAACCTGCTGCCGGACTGGTTGTGGGGACTATTAGTTAACGAGTTGTCAGATGATGCGGCTGAAAGCATTAAGTATATTGACAGTTACGGGCAGGATAGTTTTGCCGCAACATCGTTATGGAGCGATCACCTGCTTCTCCCCTATTTCGAACGCTTATTATCTGGTTTTCAGCGTAATTTTTCAGATCTGTCTGAACATATTCCGCATATCAATTTAGGTGCCGGTCCCGAAGGTGAGCTGCGTTATCCATTTTTAGGTTTTTATAGTGAAGGGCCGGACTTTCTGCAGCTGCCTTGTTTTAGTGCGGCGGCTAAAGCGGATTTTAAGCACTATATCGAGCAGCTGGTGAGCAGTGAACCTGTCCTTAAGCAGCAGGGCTTATATCAGCAGTTAATGAGTGATGATTTCTTTGATCGGCAGCTGAATTATTTACAACATCTGCACCAGGACATCGATAACGGGAGTGAAGCTTTTAACTACTTTCTTCGCTGGTATCATAAGAGTCTTATGGACCATGGTCAGCGCTTACTTGCACTGGCCGATAAAGTATTTAACAAGCAGTGGCAGAAAACCACCCTGGGTTTACGTTTTGCTCTGCATTTACCAGATCTTAAAAACAGCACTGAAATTGCGGAATTAGTGTCAGGGTTATCCCCGCAGTTATGTGCCGATCAGGAGACACAAAAAAATAACTGGCGGCAGAGCTTTTCTCGTTTACTCAACGGTACCTGGAAGTCTCGAACTCGTCTGCTTATCTGCGGGCTGGATGAATCAACTCAGCAGAATCATTGTGCACTTATCTCGGCAGCTGAAGATCTTAATCTTCAGCTTATTACTGGGAACAGCCAGCAGGTGAAGCTGAATCAGCACACTGAATGGGATAATTTATTAGAAAGGGTTATGGAGCAGGATACTTTCTGCGGCTGGATCCTGCGGGATCTGGATATTTTGAATGAGGATGACGGTATCGGCTGTGCTCGACTGCGTCAGTTTGGGCAGTTGAAATATGCGCAGGGACAGTACCAGGGGGCTGCGCGTAAGTCTTTCCGGGTAATGGCGCCCCTGCACTTAAAAGTCGCCAGTCAAAAGCAGCTGCTTGATGAGGAAAACTGGCTTCTTTTTGAGCAGGAGCTCAAGGCTCTGCGTGAAGCCGGCGTTAGTGCTGTTTCCACAGATCTATGGTGGGGGCTTATTGAGGGACGTCATCCTGGTGAATTTGACTGGAGTTATTATGATCGTCTGGTTGAGGTGCTTGACAGCAATAATATGCACTGGGTGCCCATTTTGTCCTTTCACCAGGCAGGAGGAAATGTGAATGACGATTTTAACCAGACCATTCCTCTGTGGTTATGGGGGAAATTACTGGAACAGCATCGCGATATTGAATCCGTTCGTGATCTGCAGTATGTCAGTGAAACGGGCGATGCTTCAATGGAGTATGTTTCACTGTGGGCCGATCCCTATGTATTACCTTATTATTTAGCTTTTGTGCAGGCATTCCGAGATCACTATCGCGGCCAGGCGCATCTGATTGATGAAATAAATATAAGTATGGGGCCGGCAGGAGAGCTGCGTTACCCAAGCTACAATGCACATGACTGGGGGGATTACCCTAATCGAGGCACTCTGCAGTGTTACAGTCCGCTTGCACAGCGTGACTGGTGTGTTTATTTAAGTAATAAATTCGGCACTATTGGCGCATTAAATTATACCTTTGGTACTCAGCATCGCAGTTTTGATGAGATCACTATGCCGAGCGCCGATAGTTTATTTGAAAATAAAAAATATATTTATAGTGCCTGGGCAAGGGAGCTGCTGACCTGGTACAACGCAAAGCTGGTACAGCATGGACGGGATGTGCTTGAGGGGGTCTTGAAGCTGTTTACTGACAGTGATTATATGAATGTCCCCATAGGCATTAAAATACCGGGTATTCACTGGGAAATAAGCGATCCTAAAATGCCGCGGGCGGCAGAAATATCTGCCGGGTTAATTCGTGTTCATCCGAATCTTAATCAGAAAAATGCGGGTGAATATGTGCAGTTACTCAAAGGAATTATTCCTGAACAATATCTATCCCGAGTGGTTGTTCACTTTACTTGTCTGGAGATGGTAAACAAAGATCATGAGGGCTATTCTCGAGCTGAAGATCTGGTTAACTGGATGGCAGATGCCGCTCACGAGGTCGGAGTCGAGTTAATGGGAGAGAATGCACTGGCTGGTGAACTTTATGGAAAACAGGGCTGGCAGCAGATGGAGCGAGCGTTGACCCGTAATCCGGGATACGGCGGGATCACCCTGTTACGCATGCAGAACTTTTTTGATGAAAGCAGGCTTCCTCTGGAAAAGCTTAAATCTCTGGTAAACCGCTCTATTTAGTGTGTGCAGTAAAGGAGAGTGTATTTACTGTGCACTCTCCTTATTCTAAGTGCGGTATTATCACAGCTCTTAGCTTGAAAGCTTATTTATAGAAAGAGTGATCGCCGCTTTGATGTTCCGTAACATCACGAACAGCATTTAATTCGCCGGAGAACTCTTCCAGCAGCTCTTTTTCAATGCCTTCTTTTAAAGTTAAATCAACTTGAGAGCAGCCGTTACAACCGCCGCCGAATTCAATGACTGCTACATTATCTTCAGTAATTTCAATTAGCTTGATAAAGCCGCCGTGACTTGCCAGCTGCGGGTTTACCTGCACTTGAATAACATATTCAACACGCTCCATTAACGGAGCATCATCTTTTACTTTGCGCATTTTAGCATTAGGCGCTTTCAGCGTTAACTGTGTGCCGGTTTCTTCTTCAACTAGATCCACAAAGGCGTCTTCTAAAAACGGCAGGCTGACATCGTCAACTAAGGCATCAAACCCGTCAAAGTTTAAACGAGTATCACTTCCTTCAACGGCTTCCGGCGGACAGTAAGAAACGCCGCACTCTGCTTTGGGTGTACCTGGGTTGATAACAAACACACGAATGTTTGTACCTTCTTTTTGTGGTTCAAGTAGCTTTTTAAAATGTGCTTGTGCAGCAGGAGTGATTTCAATCATTGTTAAACCTTAATCTTGAGTCATTTACTCAGGCATTATAACCAGCATTGCCCTTAAGAACAAAGCAAAGAGTCGTGATTATTTTAACCTGTCAGAGAACTACTGATGATAGTGAAAATAATTTTAAATGGAAGCTTGTTTATCTGCTGTTAATTTTTGTACCGGCAGTGCCGTTCTGCATATGCACCAGATATCAATGCGCCGTACACCCGCCTGTAGTAATATCCTGCATAAACTGTTTACCGTTGCACCCGTTGTAACAACATCATCAATGATAACAAGGTGGGTGCCGGCAAGTTTATCCCGCTGTTTCTGTTTGAGTGAAAAGGCATTATTTAAATTCTGCTTTCTTTTTTTGAGAGACAGGCCTTCCTGTACAGATGTATTTTTATGACGCTCGACAGCATCAAACAGCTGCGGGATACCGAGTTGTCTAGATGTGACTTGGGCAATAATCTCTGCCTGATTAAAGCCGCGTTTTTTATGTTTCTTTCTGTGCAGTGGAATAGCTAATAGATAATCAACGTCGGCTATTGTCTGTAAATCTACATTACTGCTGATCGATGAAGTTAATAGCTCCCCTAATAGTTCTCCGCTAATCAATTGTTTTTTATATTTTAATTTCTTAATTAACGATGAATAGGGGCTTTGATAATCGGCAAGTGCATGCAGTTGTGTAAACAGGTGTGTCTGCTGCAGGCAGTCGCCGCAAAAATCTTGTGTTTTAACTAGGCGTAAGCCGCATTTACGGCAGCATGGCCTCTTTATATCTAGTGCATTTTGGCAATATGTGCAGATAAGTTTATCATTGCTGGATAAATGACATAACAAGCATTGAGCAGGTAGAAGCTGCTCAATAAATTTCCCGGATTTTTGTTTTATAAAATTTAAAACTGAATTCAAATGCGTCTGCCTGATTAAAGAGAGGAACTGTGAGTATAGAACAAACTGTATATTGCCGGGTGACCGGTGAAGGTAAAGATCTGGTACTGCTGCACGGCTGGGGAGTGAATTCTGTTGTATGGGAGCCGGTTGTTGAGCTGTTAAGTCAACATTTTCGTTTACACCTGGTTGATTTACCCGGATTTGGACGAAGTGCACCTTTACAAGAATACAGCCTGCAGACAATTGTTGATGCTGTTCTGCAGGTGGTCCCGGATTCTGCGGTTTGGTGCGGCTGGTCATTAGGCGGGCTGACTGCTGCCTATGCCGGTCACAAATATCCGCAGAAAATCCAGAAATTAATTCTGGTTAGTGCTTCACCTAAGTTTGTCAGTGAAGAAAACTGGCCGGGAGTTGAATCTGCAGTTTTTAATAATTTTAAATCCGGTGTGGAAAACAACTGCGATAAAACCCTGGCTCGCTTTATCGGGCTTCAGGCAATGGGCTGTGTGAGTGCGCGTAAAGATACGGTTATGTTGAAAAAGCTGCTGGCTTCGAGTGAAAAAGCACAGTTAACGGCGCTTTTATCGGGCTTAGATCTGCTCAGTGAATGTGATTTAAGATCTGAATTCAGGCATATAAAGATACCATGCTTGTCGCTGTTTGGTCAGTTTGACAGCCTGGTTCCTGTGCAGACCAGTCGTGAAATGCTGCGTTTATTACCTGAATCTGAACAGAAAGTATTTGAAAATTCATCACATGCACCATTTGTCAGTGAGTCTGATGACTTCTGTACAGCAGTGATAAATTTTGCGTCTGATTAAAAATCGTACAAATCTTTTATTTATGTTAAGATAGTGCCATACTTTTTATAGAGCCTCTTCCTTTAAATAATGTAGTTAAGAAGGTGATTTATGGATGTTCGTTCTGCTTATAGTTCAGGTCTAACAGGTTTTCAAGATGCATCTGCGCAGCTGAGTAAGTCAAGCGCTCGGATAGCCCATGCGGGTATTGCAGAAAAAAGTATGACGGAAAATCCGCAGACACCGGAGAGTCGCTCTCCATCTGCTGAACGGGCATCCACCTCTCTAACGACTGAATTAATCAATTTAAAAGTTGCCGAATTACAGGCTAAAGCTTCTGCAAAAGTGATCAGCACTGCAGATGATATGTTAGGTACATTGATCGACACCAGCGTTTAAGATTATCATTTATGGTTAATATTAACGCTCATCTTCCCCCCGCCGTCGCAGCTGCGTTTCATCCGCCAACGGAAAGTCTGCAGCGTGATAATATAATCAAACCGGTAATCCCGAAAACTGAAATTATCTCCTCCTATACAAAATTACGCGAAGATGAAAGCCGAACGCAGTTTTCTGATCAGGCTCGCGGTATTCTGCAGAATGAAGAGGAGCAGAAAACAGATTCAGATGAGCAGCAGGAGTCATCTCCGCAGCGGAGGCGTTCACAGTTTTTTGCTCGAAGAAGTGAACTTTCGGGTTATGAAGCTGAAAATGGTGACGGGCAGTTGACGGGGATTAGCGATTTTAAGCTGGTAATGTCGGTTATTCAGGCGCGTTATAAAGATGCGGTGAGTCCATTGCCGGATCCGACCGTGTCCTATGCAATATAGTCGATAAGTCTGCAGTGCGGATAATTAGGAAAGTAAAAAATAGACTGAATCACACAGTGCGAGCTAAAAAAGGTTGTGCGATTCAATCGTTTTGTCTAAAAGGCTAATAAATCTTAGTGGCAGCTTCCGCAGCAGCCTTCAGGAGATTTTTCTTCTTTCTTTTCTTTGTGGCCGTGACCGCCGCAGCAGCTTTCGCCTTCAGCATGTTTACTTTTATCACCGCCGCAGCATTCATGTTCTTCCTGGTGGCTGTGACCGCCGCAGCTGCTGCCGGCTTGATGAATATGACCGTGTGCCAGCTCTTCTGCTGTGGCTTCACGTACACCAACAACTTCACCAACAAACTGTAATGCCATACCTGCAAGCGGGTGGTTGGCATCGATGCTGACAGTTTCGTCAGTTACTTCAGTAACTTCAACTGTACGTGGTCCCTGGTCTGTTTCTGCCTGGAATGACATACCAACTTCAATTTCATCAACACCTTCAAATAAAGAGCGCGGTACCTGCTGCACTAGCTCTTCCTGGAAAGGACCATATGCCTGCTCTGCTTCTAGTGTTACATCAAATTTATCACCGACTTCTTTACCGGCTAACTCGGCTTCTAATCCTGGAACTAAATAATGTGTTCCTTGAATATATTCAAGCGGGGCGCCGTTTTCTGTGCTGTCTAGTGCGTGACCATCAACTTCTGCAACACCAAAGTGGATTGAAACCACTAAATCATTTTCAATTTTCATTCTATTTCTCACTATATAATTTTGCTCAATCTGCAGCCGGATCAAAAACACCGATCATCTGTTCAAATTGACGCGTAGCTGCGGTTGCTTGTTTGGGTGTTTGAGTTTGTTTAAAACCACACTGCACACAATTTAGCGTTTCGACTGCATTTTCTAATGTCAATGCAACAGTGTCAAGCGCATTACATTTTGGACAGGCCGCACCTGCGATAAAGCGTTTTTTTGTTTTTGATAAAGCCATGGCAGTCATCTGTATAATTAATCATTTTCTAATGGTAACCAAATAATGTTTCATTACCAGCGGCTATAGCTCAAGTTTGCAAAGTCCGTTATTATCCACTCCTAATTTTTATACCTTATTATATTGAGAAGCCATATTTATGATTGTTGCCAGTAATATTGAATTTATACGCGGTGGTAAACCTTTGCTCGAAAATGCCAGTGCAGCAATCAACCCTCGGCAGAAGGTGGGCTTAGTCGGGGCAAACGGCTGCGGTAAGTCCAGTTTTTTCACTTTACTAAAGCAGGAAACTCATGTTGATGGTGGTGATTTAAGTATTCCTCATCACTGGCGGCTTGCCAGCGTTGCGCAGGAAACGCCTGCTTTAGATCAAAATGCGCTGCAGTATGTTATCGATGGTGATAAAGACTTTAGAATGCTGCAGGAAAAGCTTAGTGAAGCTGAGGCTGATAATGATGGTACTAAAATAGCTGAAATGCATATTCTTCTGGATAACGCTGGTGGTTATACCATTGAATCCCGGGCTGCTGAACTGCTCGCTGGCTTAGGGTTTTCAGAGCAGGCTCAAGGCCGCTCGGTCAGTGATTTTTCCGGCGGCTGGCGCATGCGCTTAAACTTAGCACAAGCACTCCTTTGTCCTTCGGATCTATTGTTACTCGATGAGCCGACCAACCACCTTGATTTAGATGCTGTTATCTGGTTAGAAAAATGGCTGCGCCAATATCCAGGAACACTGGTGCTTATATCGCATGACCGTGATTTTATTGATTCAATTGTGGATAAAATTATTCATATAGAGCAGAAACAGCTTCATGAATATACCGGCAATTACACCAGCTTTGAGCGCCAGCGTGCTGAAAAACTAGCGCAGCAGCAGGCCTCATTCGACAAACAGCAGAAACAGATGGCTCATATGCAGAGTTATATTGATCGCTTCCGTTATAAAGCCAGTAAAGCTAAACAGGCGCAAAGCCGTATTAAAGCACTGGAAAAGATGGAACAGCTGCTGCCGGCTCATATGGACAGCCAGTTCAGTTTCTCCTTTAGAGAGCCGGATGCATTACCTATGCCGCTGCTTACTTTAGAAAAAGTCAGTGCTGGTTACGATGATCTGTTAATTCTTGATAAAATCAAACTAAACCTTGTCCCCGGAAGTCGTATCGGTTTGTTAGGGCGAAATGGTGCGGGTAAATCAACTTTGATTAAGCTCCTGTCAAATCAGCTCCAGCCTTTCTCCGGCAAGTTGGAAATTAACCCGAATGCTAAAATCGGTTATTTTGCACAGCACCAGTTAGAATTCTTACGTTTAGATGAATCTCCCCTTGAGCACCTAGCGCGTTTGGCACCAGATGAAAAAGAACTGGTATTGCGGAACTTTCTAGGTAGTTTTGGTTTCCAGGGGGATAAAGCCTTAGAGAAAGTCGCTCCATTTTCCGGTGGAGAGAAGGCCCGCCTGGTTTTAGCATTATTAGTGTGGCAGAAACCCAATCTATTATTACTCGATGAGCCCACCAATCACCTGGATTTGGAAATGCGCCACGCATTAACCATGGCACTACAGGCGTTTGAAGGTGCGATGGTCGTAGTTTCGCATGATCGACATCTATTGCGTACTACCACAGATGATCTTTATTTAGTGCATGATCAGAAAGTTGAGCCTTTTGTTGGTGATTTAGATGATTATCACCGCTGGTTATCTGATCAGCAGCGAATTGAAAAGCAGCCTGAACAGGAAGTTGAAAAAATCAACTCGCCTAGTGTTAACCGCAAGGAACAAAAGCGCCTGGAAGCAGAATTTCGTAAAAAGTTAACACCTTATAAGAAACAGTTAACAAGCTCTGAAAAGTTAATGGATAAATTCACTCTGCAGCTTGAGGAGATTGAAAAGCAGCTGGCAGACTCTTCATTATATGAGCATTCTGAAAAAGCGCGTTTAACTGAACTGTTAAAAACACAGGGTGAGGTTAAAGAACAGCTTGAAGAAGCGGAAATGAACTGGATGGACGCACAAGAAATGATTGAAACAATGCAGACTGAGTTTGAGTCCCTGCTTTAGCCGCTTGAGTTTTAAATTCAGCTTGTTCATAATCATTTTCGGACAAACTACACCTATAAAGGAAAGATGATGAGTTTTGAAACTAATGAATATTTTGACGGCAATGTAAAATCAATTGCATTCCAAAGTGAAACATTACCTGCAACAGTCGGCGTAATGGAAGTTGGTGATTATACCTTCGGTACAGGTGCTAAAGAGTACATGACTGTAGTTAGTGGAAACCTGACAGTAAAATTACCCGGTGAAGCACAATGGAAAACAGTTAATGCAGGTGAAACATTCGAAGTTGAAGGCAATTCCAGCTTTGATGTAAAAGTTACAGTACAAACTGCTTATCTTTGCCTTTATGAAAAATAATGGTAGTTGTCGTGATTAGAAAGGAGCGAAAGCTCCTTTTTTTATAACTTATCGTTCTCAATCCTTCTGTTCAGTTAAGAAAGGCAACTGTTGTAACTATTGATAATAATCTTTCCAGCTAAAAAATAAGCGTAATTTAGCTGATAAATGCACGTCTTGTTTGTTAATTGCTCACTCGAACTTTGAATTTAAATAATTACAAATAAATGCTTGCCAACGTGATCGGAATCTCTATAATGCGCACCCACAGACACGGGATGCGGCGCGAGCTACTCACCAAGTCTAAAAACGAAAGAAGTTTGATTTGAAAGTTAAAACAAACTGTTGACATCGTTTTAAGGTTGCGTATTATATGCACCTCGCCGAAAGGCACGCTCTTTAACAATTTAATCAAACAATCTGTGTGGACACTTATTGTTGATGTGATTTCAAAAAAAATCAAAGACCTTACTTGTAAGGCAACATCAATACTTAGTGGCACACGAATTAATTCATTAATTCAGAATAACCAATCACTTCGGTGATTAGTTTTAGTCAGTAATATTGAGCTAGGTTCTCTTTTTCTCACGAAAAAGAAACCGCATTAAACTTTAAATTGAAGAGTTTGATCATGGCTCAGATTGAACGCTGGCGGCAGGCTTAACACATGCAAGTCGAACGGTAACAGAGGGTAGCTTGCTACTTTGCTGACGAGTGGCG
>NZ_AUAM01000043.1 GCF_000428725.1 Psychromonas aquimarina ATCC BAA-1526 | reverse complement strand
GAAACTGCCGTTAAAGCTTTTAAAAGCGCGCTTAATTTAAATGAAAATGTCGGTGTGAAAAAACTGCTGACTGAATGTGAAAGCAAGCTTGAATCTGATGAGTCAGGCATGGATAAATAAGGAAAAAACAATGAATAAAGCAACTAAAACCGCCGTATTAGCGCAGCCGATTGAAATTGAAGAAGGCAAAGCAATCACTGAAGTAACACTACGTAAACCCTTTGCCGGTGAAATGCGCGGTTTATCCTTCTCCAAGATTATGGAGTTTGACGTGGACACCATGGTGACCTTAGTCCCGCGAATTAGTGAATTAAGCGAACGGCAGATGATAAACCTGGAGCCGGTTAATATGCCTCCTTTATTTACAGGGGTGGCCAGTTTTTTCGTGCATATCGACTCCCCGAACGAATAGAGTCGATTTATGCCGACTTAGCCATTATCTTTCATTGGCAGCCCAGCGAAATAGATAAACTCACATTAGATGAGTTATTACTGTTTAGAGATGAAGCTGACAAGCGTAGCAGTACTGCAGAAAGTTAATTGTGAAGAGTATATGTTTTGCTACCTAAATAAGAGTGAGAATATTTCACTTTTCAATTTCTCTACTTGAGGGCCAATGAAATATCAACCCTAAGTCATACGTGTGATCTTGTTCGCTATATATAATCAATAATTCTGTTATAACACGTCCCCCCTAAACATGAGGGAGCGAAAATTTATTAATTAATGTATATGGAAATATAAAATGAAAAAAAAGGTCTTGTCGGTTGTTGTATTAGCGACTGTTCTTTCAGGGTGCGGTAGCAGTAGTAGCGATAGTGCAACAGTTACGCCAGTAGTTGAACCAGTAGTTGAACCAGTAGTTGAACCAGTAGTTACTCCAGTAGTTGAAAATGCCTCGGTTTGTTTTAATGAGACATTATATAAAGAGGGCACCGAATATATCACCGCTTATAAGCAGGGGGATAAAACTTCAAGAAAGCAGAAGAGTGCGGCGCTTGAAAACACTTCATTTAGAGGGCAAATGGCAACTCAGATACAAGTCATGTCAGAAGACTCACTCGCAATGGAGTTTAATTACTTCTCCGTTGATAATAATGAGAAATCTTATTCTTTTCTAGGTTCTAATGTTAATACTACTCAAATATATTATGAACCGGGTTTATTAAGCAGATTCAATCTTGATAAGGGGGAGTCTTATGAGCAGACATATACGTCTATTAGTAATTCACCATACGGTCGTGAGGAGTCGGTATATAATACACATGTTACATTTGCAGGGATTGAGATAATTACTGTTCCTGCGGGAACATATGCTGCGTGTAAATTCGATATTAAAACGAATCAGGATGGTTCGACTTCGAATTCGACTTTTACAACATGGACGGGGACTGGATCAGGTATAACAATACAAATTGCTGTGGATGAAAAAGTGACAGAACAACTTGTAGAAGCCGAAATTAATGGCACTAAAATATAAATTCAGATCAAACTAACCAAGGGGCTAAATAGCCCCTTTTTATTATTCTTTGTTTCAATATAAGTGTGTTCATTAGAGCAAGCACTTTAGATACTTCCCATAAAACATCCCCTGTTATCACCTTCTCTGCAAAGCACGTAATACTTTCAATTTATGAAATATACCCTGTGCTGACGCAGTAAAATAAAGGAAAGCTTCTATGAAAATGAATCTCTCGGTGGTGATGCAGACCATCGATAAAATGAGCGCGCCGCTCAAAAAAATAACCTCGACACAAAGTAAATACAGTAAACAGATTGCGCAGGTAAAAGCGCAGAGCGACAAACTCACCAGCAACCAGGCATTAATTTCTCAGTTACGAAAAACAGGTAAAGAGGCGGGGAAAAACAGCGTTAAATTCAATGAAGCACAGCAGAAGCTGGCCAAGCTTAGCGATAAAATGAAGTCGACTAAGAGGCCCTCTGAAGCACTGCAGAAGCAGTTTAAAAAACAGCAGGATGTTGTAAAAACATTAAAAGCTACGCAAAACGCTTACACCAAAGAATTAACCAAAACCCAGAATAAAATGAAATCAGCAGGCATTAATGTAAAGCGCTTAAGCCGTGAAGAAAAACGCCTGTCTAAAGAGTATGAACAGCGCATCGATATCATCGGTAAACTCACCAAAAAAGAGGATCGTCTGCAGCGTGTCCGAGCAAAGCTCTCTAAGTTTAAAATGCCGAATATCAGCGGGGCTACTGTGGGCAAAATCGGGGCGGTAATTGGCGGTGCCAGTTTTGCCGGTTTATTTTCCCTGGTTAACAGTGTCGCCGGAGAAATGGATAAGCTTTCCAAGTCCGCGCAAAACTTAAACATGCCCGTTGAAGAACTACAGGCCATGCAGTCACAAGCTGAGCATGCAGGCGTAAGCACAGATACCATGACTGGGGCGATGATTCGATTCACCAAACGATTAGGTGTACTGCAGACTACGGGCGCAGGAGCAATGGGCTCTTTTCTTAAAAAGGGTAAAAATCCATTATACGAAGAGCTAAAACACGCCACTGATACTGAGCAGGCCTATGACAAACTTCTGAATGCATTTTCTAAGTTAAAAACCAATCAAGAGCAGATGGCCTTTGCTGATGCCGCCTTTGGTCAAGACGGCCGTAATATGTTGATCATGCTGAGAGAGGGAACTGCAGGGCTGACCAGTGCGCGCAAAGAGTTTAATGCCCTTGGTGGCGGTGTCACAGCGGAAGATGCTAAAAAAGCAGAGGCTTATAATGATGCGATGCAGAAAATACAGGAGTCGTTCCGCTCTATTAAGTTTGCAGCATTAACGCCGATTATGGAAAAGTTAACTGCTTTATTTACTGAATTCTCAGAGAAATTTAAAAATGCACAGTGGCGAGCAGAAGTCATTGAAAAAGTGAAAGAGGTGGTGAGCTCATTATTTCAGGCGTTTAAATTATTAGGTAAAGGCATCGTGGTTTTATCACAACACATGCCCGAAGTGATTGCCGGGCTTGCTCTGTTTAAGATAGCTATATTTGCCTTAAACGCCGCTATGTTCGCTAGCCCTATGGGGCTGATTATCGCAGGTGTTGCTGCCTTGTCGGTTGGTATTATTTATCTAATGGAGAAAATGGGCATATTAAAACCGGTGCTTAAAACATTATGGGCGGTATTTAAACGGATAGGTGCAGGTATAGGCGCCATTATTAGCACCTTAGTTCAGAATATTTTACTGCTCCCGCGTGCCCTGATGAAAATGGTGTCATTAATTCCGGACAGCTTATTGCCTCCTGGTTGGGGAGAAAGCATTAAATCGGCCCAGAAGGATTTAGAAGCATTTAATAAATCGGTCGGTCAGTTTGGTGATAAAAGCATTAACTATGCAGTCAATGGTGAATTTAAAGAAACTCACGATAAGCTTGAAACTGTAAGGCGGCAAATCAAAGCGCCCCTGCAGAATACTGTAAACGCCCCCAATGAATCAGATCGAACTGATGGTAATAATAAGGGGCTGAAAAGCTTTGCAAAAGTACCGTTTCAGCTTTTAGGTACAAAACCGGCATCTACATATAATTATGGAACCGTGTCACCTCAACTTAAAGAAACTCACGAAAAGCTCGAAATTGTGAAAGAGAAGATTCAAGGCCCTCAAGAAAACAAACTGGTGAAGTCTGAATTTAAGGAAACGCATGAGAAGCTTGAGATAGTAAGAGAAATAATAAAAGACTCTCAGCAGGACAAGCAGACCAGTCAGACTGCACAAGATTCAGTGAAATCACCAATAGTACAAAATAAAGGTTACAGCGGTATATTGCGTCACCCAACAGTGCAGAGTAAATCGCAGGTTGATGTGCGGATTAAATCCGACAAGCCGGTTGAGATAGTGAAAGCAGAATCAGATAAACATACAGAAATGAATGTGGACACGTTCGATTTTAACTGGTCGTTTTGAAAAAGGAGGGATACTGCTAACTGCAGGCGTAACTACAGGCGGTTTTGTTGTTTTTAGATGACCATTTTAACAAATTGATTGTAACTCATTGTTTTAAATGGTCTCCTCACAGGGACTCGAACCCCGATCATCCGCTTAGGAGGCGGGTGCTCTATCCTGTTGAGCTATGAGGAGATACCGCTACTATACTATTAAAATCAGCTATTTAATACGTGCTAAATCATTAATTTGAATATTACTTAACGGGTAGCTGTCTACAGTGCGCAGAATTGCACTGGTTTCGTGTACTTCAATAACTTCCATCGCGCCTTGATACTGGCTCTGGGAGCTTCTTTCAATACCAAACTGATCTTTATAATTGCTCGAATAGGAGAGTGATAAAACTGCTCCTTGTCTGATTCCATTTCTTCTGCCTAAGTTTATCTGCACGCTGTTATTACGTACAGAGATTATTTTTGCCGTTGGCACTTGGCACTGGAGCTGTTTTTCTATATCAAAATTAACATCATCGAGTACGGAGAGAATTGCCTGTCCGTAGTCTCGCTCCCAGAATAGTTTACTCTGCAGATCGGCCGCGTCATGTTTATTGTACTGCCATGGTGCTTTGCTTCGATATTGCTTGCTCGAAAGTAACTGTCCCTGCAGTGCATCGTATAAATATACGGTGAGATAAAAGTGGCGGGGCGGGTTAGTCAGCCAATAACTAATTGAGTTCTTGCTGTCAAACTTAACCGACAGATCGTCAATTTCACCATAAATAATATACTGACTGTCTGTCTGGGTTGATAGGGCGCGTAATGTATCAGCAATATATTTATTATTGTATTTTTCTCCTAGCTTCACAGGTTTGTTTACTAAACGTCTGACATTTAAACTTTGTGGTGAAAGTTTTAACTGGTTATACAGTGTTTTACTTATCTGTTGATTAATCAAATGGATATCACCAGGTATAGCTTGTTCTGGATTGTTGAGCTTAAAGCGGGTGACGGCTAATGATTTTGCATAAGTACTGCCGAAGCAGGTTTTTTCGGGGGGCTCGATATCAACTTTTATTTTGATATAAACTTTTTTGGCATCTTGCTTTTCATCAACAATAGTCAGGGCTTTAATTTCTCCTTCACTATTGAGTATTAATTTATTCTCTACAAGTACTCCATTATTGACCTGCTGCAGGCTGGAAATAGCACCTCCTGAGAAAAGAAGGGCATTTTTTACCGCTTTTTTTAATGCTTTCTCACGCGCAGTTTCAACATCGTTATCAATAATAAAAGCATCACCGGATGACTGAAACCATTGTGCGCCTGCCACTGTCGAAAATAGGGCGCAAGCTAAGATAAGAGATTTGATCATTTGATCACCTTTAATGTCCGTCACGAAATGTATTCTTAATTCAGGTGTGATTAAGAGTCCTGCTTTAACTAGAACAAAGCAAGATTTGAACCAGAAATTTAACGTTATATAAATTAGTGTGTTATCCAATTCTTTATTAAAGTTATTACAAGTCATGCCGATAGTATTAGTGAATTTACAAACTTCATTATCCAAGGTAGGTATCGAATGAAAAAATTTCTCTTTGTCAGCTTCATGTTATTAGCACTGGCGGGGTGCAGTAACATGAAGGTTGGATTAAAAAAGACCGATAGTCCGTCAACCACTCAGGATACGGCCGTTGCGCAAAGACAAAATAGTGATGACTACCTTTATTATTATATCGCCCACTCATACAGCAGCGGAAATGTAGAAGCGGATGCTAATCGTGAAACATCAGGCGTGCAGACTGAGTCTAATGGTTACGGGCATTTGTATTCGTTTAACGGAGAAAAATCGCTGATCCTGTCAGAGGTCGTCAGTAAAATGGCAGATCAGCTCCTGTATAACTTCCCTAATAAATATCATAACGAATCTATCGCTCTTACTTCAATTGTTGACTTAAATAACCATAAAGAGACCAACTGGCTTGGTCAGACTATTTCAGAACAGTTTATTCATGAACTGCATATCCGCAGCCTGCGTGTTGTTGATTTTAAGTTAACTGGTAATATCCAGCTGACTCCGCAGGGAGAGTTTGCATTAACAAGAGACTGGAAAAAATTAAACAAAAACGTTGATGTTCAGCGCCTTTTGACCGGTACTATGTCCCGTAATGAAGAGGGCATGATTATCAATGTGCGTATCGTTAATGTTGATTCGAATATAGTTGAGTCTACCAGTAGTGCTTTTGTCCCCCATAGCATGTTTGTCGGCGGAGAGTATGACTATCAGACGAAGAAATATTACTCTCGAAATAGTAAATTTATGCGTCAGGGAAGAGCTCAGGTGCAGCTGGTAAAATAACTATGGTTACACTGGCTTACTTCTTGCTTGTTTAAAAAATAACGCTGATTTTATCCAGGCAGGGAAACTACCATGAAATATTGTTTATGCTCAATTCGACCTTTCACACTGATCTTAAGTACTTCTTTGTTTCTGTTTTCATGTGCGCAGCCGGCTAATGAATACGCGGCTGGCAGCATGCAGAACTACCAGCATACTTTTACCTCTGTCGGTTATGCGCCTATTGCTCTGCAGAAAGGTGAAAGCTTTGATCTGCAGATGTTAAATGCGATAAAAGCGTCAAAACTAGAGGCGTATAAAGAGATGGCTGAGCAGATCTACGGGGTATTATTGAGTGCTGAAAATAATATGAGTAAATCCCGCTTGCAGGAGGATCAGATTAAATCGACTGTTAAAGGGTTAGTCAGGGGGGCTAGAGTACTGAGAAGTTATCACGAAGGTGATGTATACATTACTGAGTTAGAACTTAATATGCAGACTCTGCCGTTTTTAGATGCTCCACAGTTCGGTAAAAATAGTAACTCAGTGATTAAGGTTGAGAATCAGATTTATTACTAAGACTGGACTAGGCTTTAATATTTTTACCCAGCAGCTGACCGCTGTTAAGTGTGCCTTTTTGATCATAGGTGACGCTGTTTCTGCCGCTTGCCTGGGTCATTACCTGCATCAGGTGCTTATTGCTTTTCATGCTTAGTTCAACAAGCCGGCCGTTAATATCATTAATTTTCTGGCAGGCCTGCAGCTGCTGTTCAATTTCCTGCTTAAGTTGAGAAAGGTTGTCATCTGCGCTGATTTCATCTTGTGACGCCGCTGTTGATAAAACCTTATCAAGTTCACCTACCGCCTGCAGTAATTTTTGTTTTTTGAACAGAAGATCATTGAGTGAGGAAAAGTTTTTTTCTTTCAGGCAGGCTGTTTCTTCTTCAAGGGTAGTCTGAAGATTATTAATAGATTCTAGCTGCTGATTTAGTTGGGATAATAGCATTATTTCGTATTACTCTATTATTAGCTGAATGCCTTGCCAAAGTCGCCTTCAAACTTACTTAGTTTTTCAGCTAAACGTTCGGTATTGATTTTGTAATCCCCGTTTAAAATCGCCGCTTTTAATGTTTCGACACGCTGCTTATTCACTTTGGGCTCGGTAGGCGACTGTTTATGCATTTTATTTAAGTTCAAAGCCTGCGACGTCAGCTGTACAGAATCTTTACTGCTGCTTGTACCGGCCTGCCCCTGGCTGCGCACATCCTGTTGTTTTTGAGTTTTGTTCTGCTCAATTACAATGTTTTTTTGTGTCGTCTGTTGATTGATATTTATACTCATAACCATATCCCAATAGTATTACGTGTTTATTATATCGACTGACATAACAATTTCTTTAGTAATAAATCACAAAAACTCAGAATGAAACTTGTACTTCTTTTAAACCTGAAACGGTACCGACAATAATGCGCTGTGTGCGTGAATTTTTAACTCTTACCACTGTACCAATATTAGCATCATTTAGAGCAATGCCCGAAGCTTTAATTGATAAGCCGTTTTTAATTGCGTTAATGGTCACTTTATCATTTTTACACACAAAGCAGATGTCACGGTTTTTAATTACTTTATTCAGTGAAATATTACGTTTTAGCCGGGTTCCGAACAACAGATTAACCTGCGAAAAACTGCCGTTCCTAATCTGCGACTTGTCAATGTAAATTAGTTTAATGTTAGTTTTGTTGAGGACTTGTCCCTTGCTGAGAGGCTGATCAGCAACAACACTTGGTACTAACACTTTTACCTTTACACGTACATAGGTTGTCCAGCTTTCCGGATCCGGGCAGGTTACTTTTATAGATGTCTTTTTCTTGACTTTTGAGCCGGTTATTTCACCTTTAAGATCTGATATACATGGTGAAAAAGTTCTGCGCTTATCTAACGGCGCGGCTTTAATGTATAATTTTTCATCATTTTTAAGTGTCTGCTGCTCGCCATATTTATCAAAAACAAGAGACTCTGCAAAGTTTTCGATATCTTTTCGGTAATTAGTATCAGCAAAAGTGTAAGAACAGCCTAAACTAAGAAAAAGAAAGATGAAACGTTTTAACATAATAACCTTGTTTGTTAATGAATTACCGTAGCGGTAGGCATTAATTTTTAAATGTAATTGCTATCATTATAGAACTATTTAAATGTAAATACCTATAAGATATAAGGAATAGAATATGGCTGGTCTGTTAGACTCTGTAAATCAGCGCACCCAATTAGTCGGACAAAATAGACTTGAACTACTGCTCTTTAAATTAGGCGGTATCCAGCGTTACGGTATAAACGTGTTTAAAGTGAAAGAGGTTCTACAATGTCCTCCTTTAACTGCACTGCCTAAACTTCACCATTCAATTCGCGGTGTTGCTCATATTCGCGGACAAACTATTTCCGTAATTGATATGAACCTGGCAACAGGGGGGCGGGCAATTGATAACCTTGAAGAGCGCTTTATTATCATTACTGAATATAACCGATCAATACAGGGGTTTTTAGTCGGCTCTGTCGAACGTATTATTAATATCAACTGGGAAAATATTTTACCTCCTCCAAACGGCGTCGGACGTTATAACTATCTAACCGCTGTCACGGAAATTGACGGCTCATTAGTTGAAATTCTTGATGTTGAAAAAATACTCGATGAAATTGCGCCGGTTAATACTGAAGTTGCCGCCGATGTTATTGAAGAGGATATAAAAGAGAGAGTCGCTGATAAGAAAATTCTTGTTGCCGATGATTCATCGGTTGCCCGTAAGCAGATAGTAAGAGCAATAAGTGCATTGGGTATTGAGTGTGATTTAGTTAAGGACGGTAAAGAAGCACTTGATTTATTAAAAGAAATATCAAAAACGCAGCCTGTGACAGACCGCTATGCTTTAATGATTTCTGATGTGGAAATGCCGGAAATGGATGGTTATACTCTGACCTCTGAAGTTAAAGCCAATCCGGATCTTTCTGGCCTTCATGTCATTTTACATACTTCTTTAAGCGGCATTTTTAACCAGGCTATGGTTGAAAAAGTAGGTGCTGATGATTTTATTGCTAAGTTTAACCCGGATGAGTTAGCTGCAGCGGTACAAAAGGTTATTCATCTAGATGACCTAAAAAATAAATAATAAGTGAGAAACTATTTGTGAGAGCTCTTTCAGACGACATTTATAAGCAATTTTCCGATTTTCTAGAAGTTCAGTGCGGTATCGTGCTCGGAGGAAATAAACAGTACCTTGTAAAAAGTCGATTGATTCCTTTAATGACACAATTCTCTATTCCAAAACTCTCGGATTTGATTCATCAGTCAATGAGTTATAAAAATAGAGAATTAAGAACTGCTGTTATTGATGCAATGACGACTAATGAGACGTTATGGTTTCGTGATAAATACCCTTTTGATCTGTTATCAAATAAAATATTTCCGGAGATTCTGGAAAGTAAAAAGAGTATTAAAATGTGGTCTGCCGCCAGCTCTTCCGGGCAGGAGGCATACTCAATTGCGATGACTGCAATAGAGTATCAGAAATTAAAAGCGGTTCTTGGAATGAACGTACAGATTATTGGTACGGATATTTCCAATACCATGCTGGAGCAGTGTAAAATAGGTACTTATGATACGCTGGCTTTATCAAGAGGTTTATCAGAAGAGCGTAAGAGACAGTTTTTTGATCGGGTTAATGACGGCTCTGGTAAAATGCAGGTTAAACAGGAAGTCAAAAAACTGACTAACTTTAGAAATTATAATCTGTTAGACAGCTATGCCACACTGGGTAAGTTCGATATCATTTTCTGCAGAAACGTACTGATCTATTTTTCAAATGATGTGAAATCAAAAATACTTAACCAGTTTGCCGGCGCATTAAACCCTGGCGGTTACCTGATTCTTGGAGCATCTGAGTCTTTAACCGGTCTGACGGATCGTTTTGAAATGGTGCGCTGTAATCCAGGCATTATCTATAAATTAAAAGGTAAATAAGAAGAAGCCTTTAACCTTGCCTCTTTATTCGAAATAGAGAGGCAATATTTGCCACTTTTTCCGCTCCCGCTTTCCGCCCGTTCAAGCTTTACCTTTCTGAGCGTTATAAACAGGTATTATTCAATCGCGTTTTCTTTATAAGTTCTTTTCCCCCGCTAACAGCAGCTAATAACCCTGCGTCAGCCTCTCTGTTTACGATAAAAATAATAAATAACTATGCTCTTATTTATTATTTGGCACAAAGTTTGCAGTATTTCTCTCAGAGGAGAAATTTATGGCGATTAACTTTGAAAAAGCATTTGGAATCCATCAGCACACCTTAGGAATCCGTTCCCGTCGTACTGAAGTTCTATCGGGTAATATCGCAAATGCAGATACACCAGGTTATAAAGCGCGTGATCTTAACTTTGCAGATGCACTGCAAAGTGCCAAATCACGCTCTGGTGTGCATCTGAACCGTACCCACGACAGCCATAAATTTGCTCAGTCATTTTCTATGGCACAGTCCGGCGAGTTATACCGCATGGGCAATCAGCCGGATACCGGTGACGGTAATACAGTAGATTTAGAAGTAGAGCGTAACTTATTTATGAAAAACAGTATGGAATATCAGGCAAGTTTAGATTTTCTAAACAGTAAAATTTCAGGTTTGCGTAAGGCTATCAAGGGTCAGTAATCAGACGCTAGGGGAATTATTATGAGTTTATTAAGAGTATTAGATGTATCAGCAACGGGTATGAGTGCTCAATCTGTACGTTTAAATACAACTGCCAGTAACTTGGCAAATGCCAATAGTGTCAGCAGCAGTGCAGAGCAAACTTATCGCGCCCGCCATCCTGTTTTTGCCGCGGAGCTAAACCGTGCTAAGGGTGGTTTAAGCAGTGATGTCGGCGTCAAGGTTCAAGGCATTGTGGAAAGTGTTGCCCCCTTAAATCAGGAATATGCACCTAATCACCCAAAGGCTGATGAAAACGGCTTTATATACCACTCTAACGTTAATGTGATGGAAGAGATGGCAAATATGATCAGTGCTTCCCGTTCTTACCAGACCAATGTTCAGATTGCCGATGCGGCTAAACAGATGCTGAGCCGTACATTACAAATGGGCAAAAGCTAAGGGGTAAGCTATGACTACAATTAATAATTACAGCTCATTAAACCTGAATGTTCCTTTAACTGAAGAGCAGATTGCGGCCAATAAAGAGATTGATGCGAAACAGCAGCTGACACAGGAAGATTTCTTTTCGTTATTATCCCAGCAGCTTGCTTTTCAAGACCCCTTTAAACCAGTTGATAACTCAGAAATGATTTCACAGATGACTTCCTTTACGACCGCTGAAGGTATTTCTGATATGGGGACTGAACTTACAGGGTTGACCGAGGTATTAACGTCAAGTCAGGCACTCGAAGCTTCATCTTTAGTTGGAAAAAAAGTGCTTATTCCAAGTAATCAGGCTTACCTGTCGGAATCGGGTGATGTGTCCGGTTCAATAAGTACAACAACAGGCGCTCATGAGGTAAAAATTAATATCGAAGATGCTTCCGGCGTAGTTGTTCACTCTTTTCCGCTTGGTGATATCGGTGCTGGTAATAAACGCTTCTCATGGGACGGTTTAGATGCCAAAGGAGAACGGGTCAAAGAGGGGCAATACACATTAAAAGCGTACGGTCTGGTAAACGGTAAAGGTGAAGAATTAACAACTGGCGCTTATGCGCATGTCGAAAGTGTCAGTTTAGGCGGCGGGCAGTCAGGTGTTAACCTAAACCTTCAGGGCTTGGGCGGCATTAAACTAACTGATGCAATTGAAGTTGCAGAAAATATATAAGAGGAAAATATTATGTCTTTTAATATTGCATTAAGCGGGATTGCTGCTGCTCAAACGGATCTGGATTCTACAGCAAATAATATAGCCAACGTTGGTACGGTTGGTTTTAAAGAATCGCGGGCAGAATTTGACAGTGTTTATGCAAATTCTCTTTTTTCCAATAGTAAAACAAAAGTAGGTGACGGTGTTTCCGTTGCATCTGTCGCACAGCAGTTTCATCAGGGTAGCCTGAAATTTACACAGAATCCGTTAGATTTAGCGATTACCGGCAGTGGTTTTTTTGCCACAACGAGTGATATAACTGCTCGTGATTTAAGCTATACCCGTGCGGGGACTTTTAAACTTAACAGCGAGAATTTCATTGTTGATAACAGCGGAAATTATCTGCAGTCTTTTCCAGTTAATGAAGACGGCTCTTCTTCGTCAATAAGTTTGACCACCACTCAACCGATTCAAATACCGGAAACTGCCGGTGTACCTGTTTCTACTTCAGAAATTGGTATTACTTTAAATTTACCGGCGAATGATGATGCGAAAGATGCTTCTAAGTTTGATCCGACAAAACCTGAGACTTACAATAATGCAACTTCAGTGACCATTTATGATTCATTAGGTGAATCGCATATTTTAACTACCTATTATCTTAAACCGGAAAATGCAGCTTATACCGGGGTTAACCAATGGATAACCTATGTCACAGTTGACGGTAAAGCGGTTGATCCTTGGGATGTTACAGGTGATCCGACTGCAGCGCCGCCTGTACAGCCGGCCGCTGCTGTGGGGGTGT
The DNA here is from genome assembly GCF_000428725.1 of Psychromonas aquimarina ATCC BAA-1526. Lineage (GTDB taxonomy): Bacteria > Pseudomonadota > Gammaproteobacteria > Enterobacterales > Psychromonadaceae > Psychromonas > Psychromonas aquimarina. The sequence continues at coordinate 24,248 of NZ_AUAM01000043.1, read as the reverse complement.
ATGATCTTGATGTCAATAGTGACGGTGTTGCCGACGGGACTCCCCAGAATGCCACCTATACCACCACAGATCCTATTACTGGTGCTGTTTCTACGCATAGAGGTGCAGTCTTAACCTTTGATTCAGTGGGGGGCTTTACTAGTAGTAATCCTGCAACATTAACCTATCAGTCATTAGGTCTTGATGATCCAAGTTCGACTCTCACGACTGGAGATGGTGCTGGAGTATTAAATCTTGGTGCGGACGGGACGCAGCGTTTCACGCTGAACTACAAAGATCCGACCCAGTTTGCTTCATCATTTGAAGTAACCGCCTTGGATCAAAATGGTTTGACCGTCGGGCGCTTAACCGGAGTTGAAATTGGTGAAGACGGTCTGGTGAAGGCAACCTACAGTAACGGTACTTCACAGCCTTTATCGCGAGTTGCTATGGTGCGCTTTCGTAATGAGCAGGGGTTGACTCAGACAGGAACGAACTGGATTGCGACGCAAACCTCGGGTGATGCGCTTGCCGGTGAAGCAGGAACAGGCTCATTTGGTTCGATTAACTCCGGCGCACTTGAGCAGTCTAATGTCAATTTAACGACAGAGCTTGTCGATCTTATAACCGCACAGCGTAATTTCCAGGCCAACTCTCGTGCCTTGGAGATAAATAATACTCTGCAGCAGACTATACTGCAGATACGTTAATCATTATATTCTCCCCTGTTTGTTTAATAAAACGCACCTTTCACGGTGCGTTTTTTGTTTTATTTTCCTATTTAATGTTATTGGCATATCTTTTGCATTTACTTCTGTGTAGAAGTAACTCGTCGTATCGGTTTAAACCGGTTAAGGAATCAAAATGGATCGCTTTCTTTATATTTCAATGTCTGGTGCTAAAGAGACCATGAATTCCCTGGCTGTTCATGGTAATAACCTGGCGAATGCTAACAGAACCGGTTTTAAAGCAAGCTTTGAGCAAGCAAGAAGTATGCAGGTATATGGAGAAGGACTGCCCACCCGCGTTTTTGCTTTGGCAGAAGAGCCCGGGCAGAATTTTGATAGCGGTACGTTACATACAACCGGCCGTGATTTAGATGTTGCTATTCGTGATCAAGGCTGGCTGGTAGTTGAATCGCAGTCAGGTGAACAGGCAATGACCCGCGCCGGCGGTTTAAATATTAATCAGCAGGGGTATTTAGTGGATGATCAGGGCAATCAGCTCCTGAGTCAGCAAGGTACGCCTATTTTTATTCCGTTACCGGTTGAAAAATTTAATATTCGTCAGGACGGTATGATTGAAGTGCGTCCGGAAGGTGCTCCGCCAGAAGCCATTGAAGAGGTTGCACAGCTTAAACTGGCTAACCCGGATATTAAAGATCTGATGCGCGGCAGTGACGGTTTATTCAGACGCATCGATGGTGTTGATCCGCAGATGAGCCTTAACGTAGCACTTGAGAGCGGTTCACTGGAATCATCGAATGTAAATTTGAGCAGTGAGTTAACCAGTTTAATTAATCTGCAGCGTCAGTTTGAAATGCAGATTAAAATGATGAAAAAAGCGGAAGAGATTGATAAGAGTTCAGAATCTCTATTACGTGTTGTTTAGGTTTGATTTAGTGATCAGCTAAACAGCCGTTATTAAAAGAATTAAGGAGAAAGATTATGCATCCCGCTTTATGGATAAGTAAGACAGGGTTAGATTCTCAGCAGACTAATGTAGCCACTATATCTAATAACCTTGCTAATGCCAGCACCGTTGGTTTTAAAAAAAGCCGTGCTGTTTTTGAAGATCTGCTTTACCAGAATATTAACCAGCCGGGCGCAAATGCGACGCAGAATACAAAACTTCCTTCCGGGTTAATGATCGGTTCAGGTGCAAAAGTGGTTGCTGTGCAGAAAAACTTTTCTCAAGGTAATGCTTTAACAACATCGAATTCATTAGACATCATGATTGACGGGCGTGGCTTTTTTGAAATCGAAATGCCCGACGGCAGTTCATCATATACACGTAATGGTCAGTTTCAGTTAAATGAAGAAGGCATTATTGTCACGCCGGGATCGGGTTATCCGTTATTACCGCAGGTACAAATTCCAACTAATGCCCAGTCGATCAGTATTGGTTCGGAAGGCGAGGTATCGGTGCGTATTTTAGGACAGGCGGAAAACCAGGTGGTTGGCCAGCTTAATGTAAATGATTTTATTAACCCCTCTGGACTTGAACCGCTGGGAGAGAATCTGTTTTCTGAAACAGGTGCCAGCGGCGCACCGCTGCAGGGAACACCGGGCGGTGACGGTCTTGGCTTTTTACGTCAGGGTATGCTGGAAACATCCAATGTAAATGTTACCGAAGAACTGGTAAATCTGATTGAGAGTCAGCGTGTTTATGAAATGAACTCAAAAGTAATTTCTGCGGTTGATGAAATGCTCTCTTACGTTAGTCAGCAGTTATAATAGGTGGTGTGTTATGTTTAAAGCTGTACTGGTAATCAGCATTGTTTTATTAAGCGGCTGTACCTCTCTGCCCAATGAAGAAATGAAAAATGATCCGGAATTCGCTCCGGTTGAACCGCAGGAACCAGGGCTTGATGTAGTGGAAAGCGGCTCTCTTTTTCAGCCTAGTTATGCTAATAATCTCTATTCAGATATAAAAGCGCATCGTGTTGGTGACATTATTACTGTTTTCTTACAAGAATCGACTTCAGCAAAGAAACAAGCCGGCACCAGTCTAGAAAAGAAAAATGACTATGATCTGGGCATTGATCAGATGACAGTGCCTGCGGTATGGAGTAATGCATTATCAACTTCGGGTGCCAGTTTTGGTTTAGGTCAGAAGAGTAAGTTTGAAGGTGATTCCGATGCTGACCAGAGTAATAGTTTACAGGGCAGTATTACAGTCAATGTAACCAGGGTATTAAGTAACGGTAATTTAGAGATACGCGGTGAAAAATGGTTAATGCTTAATAACGGTGAAGAGTTTGTGCGCATTACAGGCATTATCCGCTCTGAAGATGTAAGTTCAGATAATACCGTTCCGTCACTGCGTGTGGCAAATGCCCGTATTCAGTACGGCGGTACCGGTGAGTTTGCCAATACGCAGAAACAGGGCTGGTTAACAGCATTCTTCAGCGGCCCGTACTGGCCTTTTTAAACCAGACAAAGATTGATAAGCAGGGAGTTTGCTATGCAGTTTACAATCAGATTACTTTTAAGTCTGCTTCTGCTGACATTTTCGGCCGCGGGTTACAGCGCGCGAATTAAAGATATTGCCAGTGTTCAGGGAGTGCGAAGCAACCAGCTGGTTGGTTATGGATTAGTTGTTGGTCTGCCGGGTACAGGTGAGAAAAGCAGTAAGTTTACCGAGCAGGCGTTTGCAACTATGCTGCGTAATTTTGGTATCAATATTCCTGCGGGTCAGACGTTAAAAATTAAAAATGTTGCCCCCGTTGCTATCACTGCGGAGTTAAAACCCTTTGCTAAACGTGGTCAAAAGATTGACGTTACAGTATCGGCAATTGGAGAGGCAAAAAGCCTGCGCGGCGGAGAGCTGCTGCAGACCTTCTTAAAAGGGGTCGACGGTAATGTTTATGCACTTGCACAGGGCAGTTTAGTGGTCGGTGGTTTAGGAGCCGAGGGAGCTGACGGATCCAAGGTTGTTATTAATACTCCGACTGTCGGACGTATATCAAACGGTGCAATTGTTGAGCGGGAAGTTGTGTCACCGTTTTCTAAAGGGGACACAATTACTTTTAATCTGCACCAGTCTGATTTTACTACGGCGAAAAGAATGGCTGATATTATTAATAATTTAGTTGGGCCGAATACAGCCAGTTTATTAGATGCCACTTCTGTACAGGTGCTGGCACCGCGTAATATTTCTCAGCGGGTTTCTTATTTATCAACGCTGGAAAACTTAGAATTTGAACCGGCACGCTCTAACGCCAAAATTATTGTTAACTCCCGCACCGGCACAATTGTGGTTGGCCAGGATGTGAAATTACTGCCGACAGCGATCACCCATGGCGGTATCAGTGTAACAATTACTGAAAATAAAGAGGTCTCTCAACCTAATGCATTTGCAGGTGGAAGAACCGAAGTTACAGATAACAGCACTATTAATGTCACCCAGGAAGACAGCCGCATGTTTAAATTTGATACCGGCATCAGCCTTAATGATTTAGTACGGGCAGTCAATGAAGTCGGGTTAGCGCCTGGTGATTTAATGGCAATTTTAGAAGCGCTTAAACAGGCCGGTGCACTGCAGGGTGAGCTGATTATTATCTAGAAAACCTGGCGGAAATAAAAAAGGGAAAACAGTCGGTCTGCTTTCCCTTTTTTTGTTACTTTGAAACAACTATAGAGTCATAGCAGCAATCCAGCCGAATGCGATTAACGGCAGATTGTAGTGAATAAAGGTAGGTACAACCGTATCCCAGATATGATCATGTTTCTCATCGGCATTAAGACCGGATGTTGGACCTAGTGTGGAGTCCGATGCAGGAGAGCCTGCATCGCCCAGTGCTGCTGCTGTACCCACAAGGGCAATAGTTGCCATCGGTGAGAAACCGAATGCGACAGCAAGCGGTACATAAATTGTCGCGATAATCGGAATCGTTGAAAAAGATGAACCGATACCCATAGTTACCAGTAAACCAATAACCAGCATTAATAAGGCCGCTAACCCTTTGTTGTGACCAATGCTTGTGGAAAGCATTTCCACTAAAGTTTCAACGCCGCCTGTTGATTTCATTACCGCGGCAAAACCGGCAGCCGCAATCATAATAAAACCTATCATTGCCATCATATGCACACCTTTAGTGAACACATCATGGGTTTCTTTCCAGGCGATAACGCCGCCGGCAGTAAATACTACAAAACCTGCTAATGCACCGATAATCATAGAGCCGGAGGTCAGCTGTGTTGCTAATGTTGCGATAATCGCAATACAGGCAACTGTGATATGACGTTTGTCCAGTGCCTTAGTTTCTGACTGCTTAACAGGCTCTGTAACCGGGTAGTCACGAGGTTTTCGATAACTGAAAAATACCGCTATCAGCAGACCCGTCACCATACCTAAGGCAGGTAAAATCATTGCCGTAGGTACCTGGCTGGCAGTTACATCTAAGCCGTTATCATGTAAGTTTTTTAATAAAATATTATGTAAAAAGATGCCCCCGAATCCAACCGGAAGAACCATATAAGGGGTGATTAAACCGAAGGTTAAAACACAGGCAATTAAACGTCGGTCTAAACGTAATTTAGTAAATACAGCCAGCAGCGGTGGAATTAAAATAGGAATAAAGGCGATATGTACCGGGACGACATTCTGTGATGCGACTGTCATCAGCAGAATTAAAGAGAGTACAACATATTTAATGACATAGGTAAGATGATCCGGGTGTCTGCCATGGATGCGTTTAATAATGGTTTGTGCTAACAGATCGGTAATGCCTGATTTAGAAATAGCTACCGCAAATGCACCTAACATTGCATAACTTAATGCAATTGTTGCACCGCCGCCTAAACCGCCTTCAAACGCACTAACCGTATCCGTTAACGACATGCCTGCGCTTAAACCGCCGATCATAGCGCTGAGCGTTAATGCCACGACGACATTGATACGCATCAGCGACAGGGCAAGCATTACGCATACCGAGAGTAAAACCGGGTTAATCATAAATAGTCCTTATTTAGTAGAAAGAATAAAAAGTGTGCATCTTACGCGACTATTTGACTGTGCAAAAGTTAATTAACCAATGCCATAAATTAACGGTCAAAAAACATTCAAAACATAATGGTGGCATTATTTTTGCTTTGTTAACGGTAACGGATAATAAATGAGGCTGAAAATGGCTAATCAGGCAGTGACACAGGCAAGCAGTTACTTTGACTTACAAGGGTTAGACCAGCTGCGTCAAAAAGCCCAGGGTAACAGCAAAGAGGCGATTCGAGAGGTGGCAAATCAGTTTGAATCAATGTTTGCCACTATGCTGATCAAATCTATGCGCCAGGCTAATGAAGCTTTCGAAACTGACAGCCCGTTTAATAACAGACAGACAAAATTTTATACTGATATGCAGGATAAACAGTTAGCCCTTGATATCAGCCGTCACGGCTCTCTGGGGCTTGCTGATGCATTAGTCAGGCAACTTGACCCGAGCTCAATTATCGGTCCTAAGTCTGTGCCTCAGGAAGAGCTTACTATGCCGGACAGTAAAAAACAGCAGATGATTGATTTAGACCAAGCTTTAGCGCCGCTTAATTTAAACCCGGCAGACCGAATGAGTTCTTCGCAGCAGCTGTCTGCAGGAAATAAAGAATCAGCTGTTGCTGAAAATATTCAGGCAGTTATCAATACCCGGCAGCCTGAAGATAATAACGGCGGCAAACGGCCGGAATTTGCCGATAAAAAATCATTTATCGAAACATTAATGCCCTATGCCAAAAAAGCGGCGCAGGTATTAGGTATTACTCCGGAAGTATTGGTTGCACAATCGGCATTGGAAACCGGCTGGGGTAAAAAGATTATTAATACCGCAGATAATCAAAGCAGTTTTAATCTGTTTAATATTAAAGCCAATAAAAGCTGGCAGGGAGACAAGGTCGCCAAAGACAGTTTAGAAGTGGAAGGCGGGGTTGGCGTTAAGCGCCGTTCTAACTTCAGGGCTTACAGCAGTTTACAGGAGAGTTTTGCTGATTATCAGAACTTTATTTCCAAGAATAAACGTTATCAGGAAGCGCTGCAGCAGGGCAGTAATGCACAGGCTTATATTGAAGAGCTGCAGCAGGCTGGATATGCTACAGATCCGAAATATGCTGAAAAAATTAAAAGAATTATGCAGAACCAAGAGTTTAAAGCAGTTTTAGCGGGAGGAGATTTCAATGGCTGATCTATTTCAAATTGGTTTGTCGGGCATTTATTCATCACAAGCAAGCCTTGCTACCACTGGTCATAATATTGCCAATATCAATACGGAAGGTTATTCACGTCAAAGCACGCAAGTGTCTACAGCAGGTGCAGATCGATCTGGTAATTTCTTTATCGGTCGAGGTTCGGTTGTAACCGGTATTGAACGTGCTTATGATCAATTCGCTTTTACTGAAAACATAATGAATACTTCGCAATATGGTTATGCTAAAAGCGCATTCGAACAATCCAGTCAGCTTGATATGCTGCTTTCAGATGAAAGTACTGCTGCCACTAAACCCGTTTTAGGAATGTTTGAATCTGTGAATGGAGTGGCCGATCATCCGAATATGCTTGAGTCTCGCAAAGTATTTCTTGAGTCTGCGACTAATATGGTTAATCAGTATAACCGTCTTTATGACAATATGGAGATCCAGTATAACGGTATTAATAATGATATCACCAATACGGCTGCCACTATTACCACACTGGCTGACAATCTTGCTAAAATTAATGCACAGATTGCTGCCGTAACAGGCAGTGGTGATCAGAGTAATGCCAATGATTTAATGGACCAGCGTGATAAGGCGATCACAGAATTAAGTCAGTATGTCAATGTTTCTGTGGTAGCTGCTGAAAATAGTATGGTAAATGTTTATATCGGCAGCGGCCAGTCATTAGTGATGGGATCGCAGGCATTATCCGTTATTGCTGTTAATGGTGATCCGGATCCCTCTCGAAAAGAGCTGGCAGTAAGTATTAATGGAAAATCTCAGCAAGTGGACGGAAGCCGTTTAGGCGGCAGCGTTGCAGCTATGTTTGACACTCGTGAAAATGTTGTTGAGCGCGCTTTTAATCAGCTTGGGCAGAATATTTTAGGATTAACGCACTCGATTAATGAGCAGCAGAAAGAGGGGCAGACGCTGGAAGGTAAAATTGGTGAAGATCTGTTTAATGATATTAACTCGGATCTGACCATGAAAAGCCGTGTTTTAGCACATAATGACGGTTTGGGCAGTGCGCAGTTAAGTTTACGTGTTGATGATCTTAGTCAGCTTACACCGGATGAGTATGAACTGGTTGTTGACAGTTATGCAGCAGGGCCGCCGGAGTTGATCGGTTTTAGTGTGACCAATCAGAGTACAGGTTCGACACAAGTTTTAGCGCCGGTAGATTTATCGGTAACAAAGCGTATCGAAATCCCTAATTCGGGTTTAAGTATTGGTGTTGATGCGATTATCGCTGCCGATCCGCCGGTAGCTGGTAAATCATTTACCCTGCGTCCGACACGTTTAGCTGCACAGCAGGCCAGTCTGCAGCATACAGATCCGGAAAAAATTGCAGCTGCTGACGCTGAAATTAAAGTGGCGGCCGATGCGGCTAACACCGGAACGGCAGAACTACGTACCAGCGCCCTTAATAATCCGCAGGATCCTTTGTATATGGATGCTGATAATCCGCTTGAAATTGTTATTACTGGTAATGCTGCCGGGGTGATCACTTACGATATTCTTGATAAAAGTGGTAATCCGGTGACTTTACCTGCGGGATCGGCAAATACCTATAGCCCGGCAAAAGTTGTTGGTGATGCATTGACCGGTCTGACGGTAACGCCGGATCTGCTTTCAGGAAAAGTGACTTTTTCTCTTGCGGGTGTTGATGTTGAAATGTACGCCGGCTCTCCTGCCGCCGGTGATAAATTCACCCTTAATTATAATGAGACGGGTGACGGTGATAACCGTAATATGATGAAAATAGCTGATTTTCAAAACCAGAAAATAATGAATAATAACAAGGCTACTTTTCAGGATGTATACAGCGGCATGTTATCTGAACTGGGGGCTAAAACGGCCAATGCAGATGTTTCGATGCAGTCTACTTTAATTTTAAAGACCCAGTCCTTTGAACGCATGCAAAGCACTAGCGGGGTTAATATGGATGAAGAAGCTGCTAATTTACTACAGTATCAGCAGTATTACAGTGCCGCCGCCCGGGTTATTACCGTCGCTAGTGAGCTGTTTGATACAATTTTACAATCCGCAAGGTAATGTAAAAACCAGGTAAGCTGCTTTACCTGGTTTTTCTTCCCGTCTCCCATATCTCAAATAAACTGGAATGATTTTTGCATCTTATAATCTGGATTGAGTTTACCGGCTCATAAAAGTATAAGAGAGGCAATTATGCGCATTTCCACCCAGGTTTTCTTTCAACGTAACACTGAAAGTGTATTAACAAAACAGACCGATCTGAGCCAGCAGAATATTCATCTGTCGACTCAAAAACGGGTTATTCACGGCTCTGATGATGCAGTGGCAATTTCGACTATTCAGCGTTTGAAGCAGGACCTTTCCGTCGGGGAGCAGTATATAAAAAATGGTGAACTGGGCGAAACCGCTAATGCGCTGGAAGAAACCTCTCTTGCACAGGTCACTAATATACTGCAGCGTACCCGTGAGCTGCTGGTAACTGCTGGTAATGAAACTTATAACGCTGAAAATCGTGAAGCAATTGCGAAAGAGCTGGAAGGACTGCGCGAAGAGTTAATGGGCGTGGCGAATACCAAAGATGGTAACAGTCAGTATATTTTTGCCGGGTTTGAAGTGGACACCCAGCCTTTCCAGAAAAATGAATTCGGTACTGTTGATTACCATGGTGATAGTGGTGATCGTGCTTATAAGGTGGGGCCTGGGGTTTTTGTAACAGGTAATGATTCCGGTTCATCAGTATTTACCGATATAGCGGAAGGCAACGGTACTTTTGTTTCTGAGGGAAACATTAAAAATACCGGTTCAGGTGTAATTGATGAAGCTTCGGTAATTGACAGCAAAGCAGCTAATGGCTTTTTAAGTGAAGATTACACTATTGCCATCACAGAACCCGCACCTGGTGCAGATCCGGAATACTCGGTATACGGTTTAAAAGAAACAACTGTTACCGGCAAGGCAGATGTTAAAATCACCAAGGTTGATTTAAACGATGCCAATATAGCCAATGTTAATCCGGCTAATACCTTCCCGGATATAAACAGCGATATAACAATTGAGTTTGTAGCAACTGCAGTGCCAACCGAGTTTGAACTGCGTATTAATGGTCAGTCTTCCCTGCCGGCTGTATATGACAGTGCTAATACGACAGCCCAGGAGATAACGATTGACGGTATTTCCGTTGAAGTTGACGGTCTGCCGGCTGCCGCCGATCAATATACTTTAACCAAATATGTTGCTCCGACTCTGTATACAGAGGGGCAGTCGATTGAGTTTAACGGCATCAAGACCGAGCTGAAAGGTAAAGTTGATGACTTAGATAACTTCACATTACGCCAAAGTGAAACAAAGGACATTTTTGCCACTATGCAGGATTCCATTGACGCATTAAGGATGCCCGGTGAAGACGATGTATCAAAAGCACAGCGGGAAATGCGTTTAGATATGGCGCGTCACCAAATTGACAATACCATGACCAATGTATCCGGCGTTCGAACATCTGTGGGGGCGCGTATGCGTACTATTGATAATCAGCGCGAATCTACTCAGGATTTTAATCTTACGACACAAAAAACATTATCAAATTTAGAAGATCTAGATATGGCCTCGGCAATTAGTGATTTTAAACTGCAGATGAGCTTACTGGAAGTCACGCAGCAGACGTTTGTACAGATGCAGTCATTAAGTTTATTTAAATTAATATAAAACCACTCACTTTTAAGACAAAAAAAAGAGGCAATTAATTGCCTCTTTTTTTTTGCCTCTTGTTTAAAACAAGAGCAAGATTTTTATCTCTGCATTTTACTTCTTGCTGTATTTAATAAGTTGTTGTTTATAAGGTTAATGTTTGATGTTTTTAAAAGTTGGCATGGAACTCGCATTATAAACCTTGAGAGTAAAAATTGACGGTAATTAATACAGAAATTGCCGATTTCCCGTTCAAAGGGATAGAAAAGGAACTAAGGAGCAAATTATGCCGCAGATGATTAATACGAACATAATGTCGCTGAATGCACAGCGTCAGTTAAACAAGAGTCAGCTCACGCAGAACGAAGCGATGGAGCGTCTATCGAGTGGTCTACGTATCAACAGTGCAAAAGATGATGCTGCCGGTCTGGCAATTGCAACGGGTATGGAATCACAAATTCGTGGTATTAACCAGGCTGTACGTAATGCTAATGATGGTATTTCAATGTCGCAGACCGCAGAGGGCGCGATGGATGAGATGACCAATATCCTGCAGCGTATGCGTGAACTTTCGATTCAAGCTGGTAATGATACCAACTCGGCATCAAACAGAGCATCAATCCAGAAAGAAGTTGATCAGCTTTATGAAGAGTTGGACCGAATTTCAACGGTAACCCAGTTTAACGGCGTGAATTTATTAGACGGCAGCGGCGGCAGTACAACGCTGCAGATCGGGGCGAACTCCGGTGAAACATTAACGTTTGCTATTGATGCAGTAACAACAACTGATCTTAACTTAAATGCAGTTTCTGGTTTAGGGGATCTTAACGGCGGGCGTGTAAGCGGTAGTGCTCCTCTATTAAATGAAGTGGCTATAAATGGTGTTGATATTGGGGCTCCCGCGAGTGGCGCAGCTGATGATATTGCCACTGCAATTAATGCTAAGCAAGGGTTAACTGGTGTTATAGCTTCTGCTTATAATATTGTGGAAGGTGGGGCTGGTATTGACGGCACTACTAACGGTAATTTAGTCATTAATGATGTTGTAATTGCAGCGACCTCCAGTGCACAAGACTTAGTTGATACCATTAATCGCGATGTAGGTGGTGTTACTGCCTCACTAAATAGTGAGGGTGGATTAGTGCTTAGTAATGATACAGGTAAAGCAATTGATATCGGTGATAGTGACGGCTCATTAGCCCCTAATCCGAGCGCTGCTGATGCGGCGGCTGCTGCCGCCAGTATTGGTTTAGTGCAGGATAATTATCAAGGTTATGTATCTTTAAGCAGTTCAGATGGAACACCGGTTGAAGTCGGTGTAGGATCTGCAGGTACTGCTACCGTTTCAGATGTACAAGATTTTGGCTTTAATATTTCAACTGGCTCAGATGTTATTAAAGGCGGTCAGGTTAATGTAAATGTGATTGATGGCAACGATGGTATTAAAATTAATGGTGTTGAACTTGGTGCTGTTACAGGTACTTCAGCGGCTGATAAAGCGTTTGGTATTAATGCAATATCCGCTCAAACTGGGGTAACAGCTTCGGCGACAACCGAGGTTAAGACGTCAGTCAGTATTGCTGCATTGGTTACTGCTGGTGATTTATCTATCAATGGTACTGCCATTTCCGTTGTTGGTGCTACTTCTTTAGATGATGTTGTCACCGCTATTCAAGGATCGACATTACAAGGTGTTGTTGCAACTGCTGATACAACAACAGGTGAACTTGTTTTAACCTCACAGTCTGGTAATGATATTGTATTAGCTGGTACAGGTCTAACTGCAGGTACTACCCGTGGCGAAATTACCTTAACCGGTCAAGATGGCCAAGATGTTACTATTACCAGTACTGCATCTTCTCAAGCATTACAGGAAGCTGCTTTTGATAAGTTAGGCCTTACTGATGCGGGGGGCAACAGCGGTGCTATTGGTAAAGGTTTGAGTGTTAACACTGCGGCTAATGCCAGCAACTCTATTAACCGTATTGATGAAGCGCTAAGTAAAATATCTGATTCGCGTGCAAATCTCGGTGCAATTCAAAACCGTTTAGGTTCTACAATTTCTAACTTAGAAAATGTATCGCAAAACTTATCAGGTGCTAAATCACGTATTTTTGACGCTGACTTTGCAGCTGAAACATCGAAAATGAGTAAAGCGCAGATCCTGCAGCAAGCGGGTACTTCAATGCTTGCTCAGGCTAATGCAAGTACGCAAAATGTATTATCATTATTACAGGGCTAATAATATAAATACATGGTGGTCGACTTTAATAAGTTAAACCACTACAGGCAAAATGGGTGAAGATTTCCTTGGTTTTTACTCTCATTTTCTCCTCTGTTCTCACCCATTTAAAGACAGCCTAGGCTGTCTTTTTCGTTTCTGTCTTGTTCTTTTATACTGCAGCACACCTGTTTTAGTTAACTGTCTTATTTAATTTATTAATAAGTGACAGCGAATAATTATGTACTAACTGTTTGTTGAATCAGTTGTGATATGACGTGGCTGTTCAATAATCAGTTGGCCACTAGATTTAAATGCAGTGGATAACTTGGTTACGTCCGCATTTTTTAGCCTGATATAAAAGCTCATCGCAAGCTTTATAAGCATACTGTTCGCTGATAATCTGCTGAGGTTTTATGGTAAATACCCCTGCTGACAGGGTCAGATAAGCGGATATCCGGCTGTCTTTATGGGGGATCTGCAGGAGCTCAATGGTTTTTCTTATCTCTTCCGTTTTAGTGACGGCATCCAGCTCTTCTTTTACTTGAAATAAAAGAGCGAACTCTTCACCGCCGATCCTGAATACAGCATCATTAGAGCGCTGCATTTCAGCCTCTAACTGCTGAGCTACCTTAATCAGAGCAGAATCTCCCTTCTGGTGCCCGTAGGCATCGTTATAATATTTGAAATAATCAATATCAAGCATAACAAAAGCTAATATATTTTTATTACGTTTCGCGGTATTTATCTCTTTAGCAAAAACACTGTCAAACTGTCGGCGGTTATAAAGTCCGGTTAATCCGTCTGTCTGACTTATAATCTCTAGATTTTTCTGCGTATCAGTTAACTTTTTAAGCGTGGCAGATATTGACCATTCGGAGAGGTAAGAAAAGAAGACGGATGTAAGAGCAATAAAAGTAAAGCGTATAAACTCTAATACTTCTATTGTCTGGCCAACCCAGGTAAACAGCATTGCTAGTACAATGAATAGATAAATACCCGTAAATATTAAGCCGTTTTTATGTCCGTAGATAATCATGCAGATATAAATATATAAAAATGACCAGGTGGCAGAATAATGCTGTCCTTTGTTGATATAAATTATTAATAACAGACCGCTTCCCATCAGCAGCGTTAACAGGATAATAAGCAGTGATTTCTGTTTTTTAAATATAATCAGGCTGATCGAGAAAAGCCCCAATAACAACCCGCATCCGTAAAACAATGCTGTATTACCATAATAAAAATGCCCGGCAGTAAAAAGAGCAAGACCTATCAGCGAAAGAAAAATAACAAAATTAGCTGTGATACCTTCTCTGTATTCGACAGGATCTTTATAGGTGAGTAATTTTAGATGAGTGCTTGCCCAGTTTATCATTGCTCATAACGTCCCTTTTATGAAAATCACATTGTAACAAAGAAGCTGTTTTATTTACTTTTCGTAGTAACTTGTTGCTTTGAAAATGATTTGTGTGTGATATAAAAAACAATTCCAGCCAGCGCACCATAGGCGTGAGCGTTAACCATTACCTGAGCGCCGATTAAATCAATTGTACTTTGCTGTGCACCATAAACCTGCTCAGAGACGAGCTTAACAAGCAAACCAATACCTAGCAGGTAACCCCAGCGGTCTTTATTATTAATATCAGCCGCCGCCCCGTAACTAAACAATCCGTGTAAAACTCCCGATAATCCGACATACCAGATAACATCTGACTCAAAGAAAAACAGGCATAAGCTGATAAAAAGGCTGTTAAAAATAATCATAGGCCATAATCGTGCTGTTTTAAAAGTATCGAGAAACAACACTAAAGTAATAATTAAACCTGCGAGGTTCATCAGCAGATGATTTAGATTTGTGTGGCAGAAGGTCGCGCTTAACAGGCGCCAAATTTGACCTTCAGCGATACCTGTGTGGTAATATGCAAGAAACTGACTCGCCTGCGGTTCAAAGAGATAAACTACAACTGATATTAATATTATCAATGTCGTTTCGATAATTCGCTTGCGCATGAATTTCCTTTTCTATTTTGAGGTTTTATTAATGAGTAAAAGAGCTGTTTGTAAACGCTGCTCAAAAGCCGCATCGGCCTGTATTTGTGCCACGATTAAATCGATTGATAATCAACATTTTTTACATATATTGCAAGATCCCAGTGAAGAAAAAAAGGCAGTGGGCACCGCTAGAATTTTAGATCTGTCGTTAACCCGCTCAAAAATCAGCATAGGAGAACGCTTTGATGCTGATATGTTTGATTTAGACAACAGCTATCTGGTGTTTCCCGATGAATCTGCAATTCCTGCTCAACAGCTTTTGCACAGTAGAGATATTAACAGCAGCACTCAGTTTATCTTACTCGACGGAAGCTGGAAAAAAGCCTACAAATTATTAATGAGTAACCCGTTTTTACAGGTTCTTCCAAAAGTATCAATTAATGTTGATCAGAAAAGCGCCTATCGGATTCGTAAATCGCCGCGTGAAGACGGCTTATCAACGGTTGAGGCTGGATATTATCTGTTATCACAACTGGAAAAGAGTAGTGAAAAGTTTAAACCACTGCTGGAAAGTTTCTCTTATATGATTGATTATCAGATTTCAAAAATGCCACCGGAGATATACCAGAAACATTATCTCGATAAACAGGAAGAGCAATAACCATGTTAAAAATATCAAACGGTGTTGAAATCGCCGACTGGCAGATCGATATGACTGCTATTCGCGCACAGGGGGCCGGCGGACAGAATGTTAATAAAGTGTCGAGTGCGATTCATTTACGCTTTGATATTAACTCTTCAACACTGCCACCGTTTTATAAAGAACGATTATTGAAAATATCGGACAGCCGTATCACCAGCGACGGGGTGATTATTATTAAGGCGCAGAAGCATCGTACCCAGGAAAAAAACCGTATTGATGCATTAGAGCGTTTAAAAGAGTTGATACTGTCAGCGGTAACGGTACAAAAGGTGCGCCGTGCCACGAGAGCAACACGAGGTTCACAGCGCCGCCGTATGGATAAGAAAACCCAGCGCGGACAGACAAAAAGCATGCGCAGCAAGAAGATCGATTATTAATATCCATCCTTATTAGAAATAATGAGCAGATAGCCGCTGCCGCAGCAGTTAATTTTTTCTGCTTTCTGTCAGCAAATTCATGCTGTTTTAATTGTGCTTGATAGTGGATTTTAATGGATTTATTTATCTGAATTCATATAAAATAAAAGATTAAACACACTCTAACTGAGTGTTCTTAGGGGCAAAAAGGATTTTTTCGACCTCATTCAATAAGACGTCAGGAGTTACTTCACGTCGAGTATTTGTTGAAGAAAATGAAAAGTTACATCTATAGAGAAGTAAAATTAAGTCTGCAGCATTCAGATAATTTCAGCGAAGAAGGCCTAGAGCGCGCCAAAAAAATGGCTGCCTTGATGTTAGATAAAGGCATTGAAGCGAATTCAATGCATTTGATCTTCTGCAGAGAGGGATTTATTTGTGCAGACTCGCAGGCGGACGGAAAGGTATTAGAAATCCGTGAAACGAGTACAGGAGAAGGTAAATTCTGGGTTCCAAAGCAAAAAAAGCGCAGCCGATATACAGGCACCTTTTTATTAATTAGTTTGTTTCTTCTTGCTGTTATTTCAGAGTTTAAATAAGCGAAATGACTTATAAAGAAGTTTACAGCATAAGCTGCAGGCGAAAGCCTACGAAAAAACAAATCCGTAACTGCTTTTAAATTTAAAATTATCAGTTGCACAAACAAAAAAGCGATAACCACCTGCATGATTATCGCTCTTAAAATCCTGCAAAGGTTAAAAATTAATCTTCGTATGGAACCGGATCGGTAACACCATTGGCAGCAAATGCTTCAAGGCGTTCAACACATGAACCACACTTGCCGCAGGCTTTTTCACGGCCGTTATAACAGGTCCAGGTTTTGCCGTAATCAAGGCCCATTGCTAAACCGTCTTTTAAAATACCAATTTTATCGCTGTTCAAATAAGGCGAGAAAATTTCAGTTTTTTCATAATTGGCAATGGCCGCTACATCATTCATCTTTTCAACAAACTCAGGGCGGCAGTCAGGGTAGATAGCGTGGTCACCGGAATGGGCGCCGTAATAAACTTTTTCTGCTTTGATAGAAACAGCATAACCAATCGCTAAAGAGAGCAGAATCATATTTCGGTTAGGTACAACCGTGGTGATCATATTCTCTTCCTGATAGTGACCAAGTGCCACGTCAATTGAGTCATCAGTTAATGAAGAGCCGCCGATTAATTCATTAATGGCTGAAATATCAATAACCTTATGTTCAACTCCAAGTTCTTTACAAACAGAGCGCGCCACATCTATCTCTTTGATATGGCGCTGCCCATAATCAAATGTTAGTGCGTAAGGTGTTAAACCCTGCTGAATTGCCTTGTGCAGAACCGTGTATGAATCCATTCCGCCGGAATAAATGACAACGACTTTTTTGTTCATAATATTTGTATTTCCTACTATATTCATTTATAAAGCTGGTCATCTAAATTTTGACCAATTATTAAAGAGTATAATACGCCAATGCATCCGAACTACAAAGTAAATGAATTATTTCAGACCATACAAGGTGAAGGTTTTTATAC
This sequence comes from Psychromonas aquimarina ATCC BAA-1526, assembly GCF_000428725.1. Lineage (GTDB taxonomy): Bacteria > Pseudomonadota > Gammaproteobacteria > Enterobacterales > Psychromonadaceae > Psychromonas > Psychromonas aquimarina. The sequence continues at coordinate 6,846 of NZ_AUAM01000043.1, read as the reverse complement.
CGGAGTACCGGCGATCTTTGTGCGGCTGCAGGGCTGTGATGTCGGCTGTGCCTGGTGTGATACCAAACATACCTGGGAAATAGATCCCAATAAACAGAGCGCTTTAAACCTGTTAACCGACCGCAGTAATGAATCGGATCGCTGGGCTGATGTGAGTGCACAGGATATTGTAGATGAAATCAAACGTTTAGGTTATACGGCTAAATTAGTGGTGATCACCGGCGGAGAACCATGCATGGCTGATCTGCGAGAATTAACGCATCTGTTACATGAATTTGGTTTTCAGACTCAAGTTGAAACCAGCGGCACCTACCCGGTTTTAGTAGATGCTTGTACCTGGGTGACCCTTTCACCCAAAGTAAAAATGCGCGGCGGAAAAGTAGTCTTACAGTCGGCACTTGAACGCGCTAACGAAATCAAGCATCCGGTTGGTACAGAAAAGGATATAGAGCAGCTGGATGAGCTGTTATCGCAGCTTAAATCGACAAGAAATAAAACCATCTGCCTGCAGCCTATTTCGCAAAAGCCCAAAGCAACGGCTTTATGCAGCCGTGTTTGTATCGAACGTAACTGGCGTTTATCGGTACAGGTGCATAAGTATCTGGGTATTGATTAGGGGCTGTTGATCTTTCAAGGTTGTTTTTGCAACAGTTTGCTGGCTATTTATACAAGGCAGAGTCTATGTAGTGTAGTTATTCTACATAAATAGACGACAACGCATACGATCTTGTCAGCAAACGTTGCCCTTCGGGTTCATCTCAAAGCGTTTTGCTCTTTGTTGAACGAAATTCATTTAGGTGACTAAGCCACATCTCGTTCGCCGTGATCAAAATGCTTTTAGATAGAACAAAAATTAACCGGTAAAGATCAACAGACCCTAACTGCCGCTAGTTTTATCCTGTCTTTTTTCCTTTCGCCTTGCTAGGATCATTTTTTTGATCCTTGCTAGGTATTCGTTTTGACCATTTCTGCTTCTACTTTAAAAAAACATCTCTCTAAGGTCTTATATAAGGACCAGTTTCGTTTAGCACGGCGCATCGACGGCGCAGCCAAACTAACAGCCCCGGAAAAAGCAGAGCAGGCCTTAACGAAAATTGCCTGTGATATTCAAGTTTCAATGGACAGACGTGAGATGCGTTTAACTAACCTGCCTGAGGTGAGTTATCCGGATCTTCCGGTCAGTCAGAAAAAAGATGAAATAGCCGAAGCTATTCGCGATAACCAGGTGGTAATTATTGCCGGTGAAACCGGCTCCGGTAAAACTACACAGATACCGAAAATCTGTTTAGAGTTAGGCCGCGGTGTCAGCGGGCTGATTGGGCATACGCAGCCGAGACGTCTGGCTGCACGTACTGTTGCTAATCGTATTGCCGAAGAGTTGGATTCAACTTTAGGTGAAACCGTTGGTTACCGTGTTCGTTTTACCGATAAAGTCAGTGAACAGTCTTATATTAAGCTGATGACCGATGGAATATTATTAGCAGAAATTCAAAACGACCGTTTTTTAAGCCAGTACGACACCATTATTATCGATGAAGCCCATGAACGCAGCCTGAATATCGACTTCTTATTAGGTTATCTGAAACGTCTGTTACCGCGTCGTCCGGATCTTAAAGTTATTATTACTTCGGCAACTATCGATCCGGAACGTTTTGCCGAGCATTTTACTGATCGTAATGGTAAAAAAGCGCCGATTATTGAAGTATCAGGTCGTACCTTCCCCGTTGAAACTCTGTACCGTTCCCTGGAAGATTATGCCGGCGGCGATCAGATCGAAGGTATTTTTAATGCTGTTGATGAACTGCAGCGCTTAGGGCGCGGTGATATTCTTATTTTCATGAATGGTGAGCGTGAAATTCGTGATACTGCAGAAGCATTAACACGTCGTAAATTACGTGATACTGAAGTTCTGCCGTTGTTTGCTCGTTTAAGTGTTGCAGAGCAGAACCGTATATTCCAGTCACATCGCGGCCAGCGTATAGTCTTAGCAACAAACGTGGCTGAAACCTCGCTGACGATTCCGGGCATTAAATATGTGATTGATACTGGAACGGTGCGTATCAGCCGTTACAGTTACCGTACCAAAGTGCAGCGTCTGCCGATTGAACCTATTTCTCAAGCCAGTGCGAATCAGCGTAAAGGGCGCTGCGGACGGGTCAGTGAAGGTGTGTGTATCCGCCTGTATGATGAAGATGATTTTCTGTCTCGTCCGGAATTTACGGATCCGGAAATTCTGCGGACCAATCTTTCTTCGGTTATTCTGCAGATGCTTTCCCTGGGGCTTGGTGAGTTAAATAAATTTCCTTTTGTGCAGCCGCCGGAAGATCGAAATATTAAAGACGGCCTGCTGCTGTTGGAAGAGTTAGGGGCGGTTAATTTAAATACCAAAGATCCGCGCAAAAAACTGACCCCATTAGGCAGACAGCTGGCTAAACTGCCCGTTGATCCGCGTTTAGCACGTATGATACTGGCTGCCGATAAGTTCGGCTGTGTACATGAAGTGATGGTGATAAGCAGCGCATTAAGTATTCAGGATCCCCGTGAGCGTCCCATGGATAAGCAGCAGGCATCCGATGAAAAGCACCGCCGCTTTTTTGACAAAGACTCGGATTATATGGCTTTTGTTAATCTCTGGAATTACCTGAAAGAGCAGCGTAATGAGTTGTCCAGTAATCAGTTTAGAAAAATGTGCCAGAAAGAGTTTCTGGCTTATATGCGCGTACGCGAATGGCAGGATATCTACGCGCAGATCAAACAGGTGACCGATGAGCTGGGCATTAAAGTTAATCAGCAGCCGTCGAACTTTGATTCTATTCATCAGGCTTTATTAGCCGGGCTGTTATCGCATATTGGTTTTAAAGATAAAGAAGCGGAATATCTCGGTGCACGTAACAGTAAGTTCTTTATGTTTCCCGGCTCCGGTTTGTTTAAAAAACAGCCTAAATGGGCCATGGTTGCCGAGCTGGTGGAAACGTCAAAACTGTTTGGACGTATTGCCGCGCGCATTAAACCTGAATGGGTTGAGCTGCAGGCACAGCACCTGATAAAGCGCAGTTATAACGAACCGCACTGGCAGAAAAAATCCGGTGTAGTTGGGGCGTTTGAGAATCAAACCTTATACGGTCTGCCGATTGTTAGTAAACGTAAAGTAACTTACACCAAGATTGATCCGGTTTTATGCCGTGAGTTGTTTATTCGTCACGCGTTAGTGGAAGGGGAGTTTATAACCCGTCATAAGTTCTTTAAGGATAATCAGCTTTTATTAGAGGATATCGAAGAGTTAGAACATAAATCCCGCCGCCGCGATATTTTAGTTGATGATGAAACTCTGTTTTATTTTTACGATCAACATATTCCCAGCAATGTTGGCAGCGCCAAGCAGTTTGACAGCTGGTGGAACAGAGAAAAGAAAGCAAATCCGGAACTGTTAAATTACCAGCGTGAACAGGTGATGGCTCACGGCGCAGATAAAGTGACGGCAAATGCTTATCCGGATTTCTGGCAGCAGGGGCCTTTTAAGCTTAACTTGAGTTATGCTTTTGAACCCGGGACAAAACAAGACGGTGTAACTGTTGATATTCCGCTTGCGCTGCTTAATCAAGTACAAGGGGGCGGATTTGACTGGCAGATACCGGCACTGCGTGAAGAGTTATTAATTGCGCTGATTAAAACCCTGCCTAAAACCCTGCGTCGTAATTTTGTGCCGGCACCTAATTATGCACAGGCCGCTATGGTGGTTATGGAGCCGTTAAAAATGCCGTTATTAGAGGCATTTGAAAAACAGCTGCTGAGAATGACCGGGGTAAGAATTCCTGAAAATTCATGGGATATAAGTGCCTTACCTACCCACCTGAAAATGAAGTTTAATGTTATTAATGATAACGGCAAGAGTGTTGCTCTGGGAACGGATCTGGCTTTGCTGCAGCATGAATTAAAAGGTGAGGTTAAAGAGACTCTTTCTAAAGTATCTAAACAGGGTATTGAAAAAACGGGGTTAGTTGCATGGGATTTCGGTAAGCTGCCGACCTCATTCAGCAAAGACCACGGCGGCTATGAAGTAAAAGCATTCCCTGCACTGGTTGATAAAAACAAAAGTGTGGCGATTGAGCTGTTCGACAGTCAGGAAAAAGCGCTTCGTGCGAATCAAAATGGTTTACGCCGTTTAGTACTCCTGAATGTGCCTTCGCCGATTAAATATCTGCAGCAGAGTCTGCCTAATAAAGCCAAATTAGGGCTGTATTTTAACCCCTTCGGACAGGTAAAAGATCTTATTGATGACTGTATCGCCTGTGCAGTGGATGCAATATTAAAAGAAACTAAACCTGCACAGAACGAAGATGAGTTTGAAACTCAGAAAGAAAAGGTGCGGGCAGAATTAGCTGATCGTACGCTAGTGATCACGCAGCTGGTTGAAGAGGTATTAACCCTGGCGCATGCTGTCAATAAGAAGCTTAAAGGCAAAGTTGATTTAACTATGCTGGTTGCCCAGGGAGATATCAAATCGCAGCTGCAGCGTCTTATCTTCCCTGGATTTGCCTGTCAGGTGGGAGAAACTAAGCTGCCTGACTTGAAGCGTTATTTAACGGCGCTGCACAAACGTTTAGAAAAATTGCCGGTGAATCCGACTCAGGACCGTTTACATACCATTGCAGTTAATGAGCTGGAAGCGCGTTACAGCGCTTTATGTAAAACCATGATGACGAATGAGAAAGAGCATGCACAACTAGCTGAAATATACTGGATGATAGAAGAGTTAAGAGTGTCTTTCTTTGCCCAGCAGCTGGGGACCGCTTATCCGGTTTCCGAGAAACGGGTTAAATTAAAACTGGCTGAGCTGAAAGGTTAGTTGTTTTAGTATTTTGAGCTTTTGTTATCGTTAAGCATGTTCTTCTGGTAAACGCATCTAGTTACCAGGAACCGCTTATCCGGTTTCCGAGAAACGGGTTAAATTAAAGCTGCTGAGCTGAAAGGTTATTTTGATACTTTGAGCTCAGCTAATTCATGTTTGAGCTCCTTGTAGCGTACAGCATGCTCTTCTGGTAAGCGGGTATTACTTAATAAATTAAAGCTGGCCTGGCATTTAGTTAACAGTACCTGCCTTTCCTCGTTCTGACTTTGTTTAAGCAGCTGGATATATACCTGAATGCGGTTGAGCAGTGCCCCGGAGTTAAGTGCTTCGAGTTTCAACGCCTGATTGAAATGCTCTAGAGCAGTGTCGTATGATTTCTGCTTGAAAGCCTGTATGCCCTGTCTGTTATGCTCCTTAAAGGTTTGTACACGTAATTCAAGGGCTTCTCCGGTCTGTTTTTTTATCGAAATCTGGGTGCTGGGGTCCATGATATCGCGCTGATTCAGCTCTTCTAAATACGGCTCTGCATAATCAAATTCGCCGATATCTAATAATGAAAAAAGGCTTTCGCACAGGAATGTTGTATCTAGATCGGTGATCTCTGTTTCGCTGTTCTGCAGGGTGCTTAAGATTCTGCGTTTTGCTTTTAGCGGTTCATCAATAGCGATGGATATTTTAGCCTGGCAGATCTCATCAAAACCGTTGAAATCAAAATTATTATTGCGCCCTTCCTCAAAACGGCTCTGATATAGTGCAGAATTAACCTGTTTCAATATCAGCTTACGCTCATTGATATCTTCCTGCTCCTTCGCATAATCAATAATGCTGCGGATATAATTGGCTAAATGGCAGGGATCGGGATAAAAGGAATTGCGGCTGAGCTGTAAAATAGCGGAGTAGCTGCTGAGCATTATCTTATGCTCGTTCATTTCATTTGCCAGCAGAGCAACCTCCTGGTGACGCTCAATGCTGTGGTTGGTCATGTTGGCCGCATGCGTGAGGATATTAAGCGCTTTACTTAGGTCGCCGTTCTCCTGGTATGAGCGTGCTAACCATTGATAGGCTTCCATCTGCAGCGGCGTATTATAGATGGTCTCTTTTAAAAGCTTAATGGCTTCAGGATATTTCTTCTGCAGGTAATAAGCTTTACCTAAACTGATGCTGGCACGAACCAGCGGACGTTTCTCAACCAGAGGTTTTAATATTTTTTCAGCCGCTTCGAACTGTTGAGTCTGAATAAAAATATCGGCAAGCAGGTTCTTACACAGGCCGCGAAATTTTGGCGCGCTGTTGATTTTCTCTCGGCATAGTGTGACAGCTTTCGGGTATTCTTTATCTTCCAGTGCTTGAAATATATCTGTTAACACCGCTTTTTTCTGTGATGCCTTGGTCAGACGGTTAAATAACTGTGTTTGCGAGAAGGGCTTCATTAAATAATCATCGGGGGATTTTTCAATGGCGGTCAGCACCATACCTTTGTTGTTATCGCCGGTAATAATAAAGCATAAAGCAGTACTGGGAATGAGATGATTATTGCGCAGGTAATCCAGTAACTGAGCGCCGTTTTTCCCAGAACCCAGATTGTAATCAATAAGGTAGATATCAAATTCTCTATGATGCGCAAGTTTAACCGCATTTTCAGCGCTGTCTGAAAAAGTGATATTTTTTGCACCTTGATTGGTGAGCATTGTTTTCAGCATGATATGGAATGCTTTTTGATCATCGACAATCAGAATGTTTTTATTTTTGTAGCTAAACATTGAGCATTCACTTCTGCGGTTACTTTAATAACTAAGTGTAGATAAATCCGAGTTAGATTAAAACGCTAATAATAAGAGAATTGTTAATAAGAGACATTGGATATAAAAAGGGTGAAGCAGGAGATTATAGTGAAGATTGAAATGGTGGAGGGAGGTGGATTCGAACCACCGAAGCTTACGCGGCAGATTTACAATCTGCTCCCTTTGGCCACTCGGGAACCCCTCCGTCATTTCGCG
>NZ_AUAM01000042.1 GCF_000428725.1 Psychromonas aquimarina ATCC BAA-1526 | reverse complement strand
AAGTAGCAGCTACCTTCTGTTACCGTTCGACTTGCATGTGTTAAGCCTGCCGCCAGCGTTCAATCTGAGCCATGATCAAACTCTTCAATTTAAAGTTTAATTTGCACCGAAGTGCGGCTCAATATTACTGACTAAAACTAATCACCGAAGTGATTGGTTATTCTGAATTAATGAATTAATTCGTGTGTCACTAAATATTGATGTTGCCTTACAAGTAAGGTCTTTGATTTTTTTGAAATCACATCAACAATAAGTGTCCACACAGATTGTTTGATTAAATTGTTAAAGAGCGTGCCTTTCGGCGAGGTGCGTATATTACGTCACCAGCGAACAATGTCAATGGTTAATTTTTGTTTTTAACAACGTTTAACGCCTTTAAAAACTTAACCTCTTTTGTTCTCATTCACCGGGTAACCTGCGTTACATCCCGTGTCTGTGGGGGCGCATTATAGAGATCAGACGAATGTTGGCAAGTGTTTATTTGAAATTATTGTAATTAACTGTTCAAACGAACAATTAACAAACAAAGTGCGGTTTTATTAGGCATTACAGCTATATTTTACAGCTGATAATTTTATCGAAGTGCTTTTTTACAAGTAATTTATTACTTAATAAACGGGAGACTGCAAAGCCGGCGGCGGCGCACAGTATAGAAATTGCAATGATTAGACCTTCATTATAATCTGAAAGCTGTTTCGTAATTAATGCGCCGACAATAAAGAATAGAAGCGGTACCAGATAAACTACAACTGCACTTGTCACTAAATCGCTATTATTGATCTGCAACTCTACATAGCTATCTTTCTGCATTCCTTTTTGAAAAGGAACTTCAAACTGATGAGTTTTATCTGAAAAAGCTTTAGAGACGACGCCAACGCCGCAGTCAGTTTTATTCTGACAGGATGAGCAGGCTGATTTAGATATACACTCGATACGAGCAATACTTTTATCACCCTGCTCTTCTATCGCTATTATTCTTCCTGTTTCTCGAATCATCGAAACTCTCTACTGAACCCTTGAAATTGATTCGATTAAACGCTTTGCGGTAATAATTGGAATGTCACCAACAACATTATATTCGATATCATTGTTCTGATAAGTATATAAGACTGTTGCTCCGCGCTGAATAATTTTTTGTTTTTCAGCCAAAGCTATTTTTTTGGCTGAAATATAAATTGATACACTAACAATACCGTCATTAATCATAATGTAAGATACAGGCTCATTTTCCTTCATCACTAAATTATGCTGATCATCCTTAACGACTTTAAATCCTGTCGGCAGCCAGTTTACTTTCCATAAAGAAGCTTGTTCCGGTGATGGTTTATGTAAATGCAGGACTTGAGGCAGCTGCTGCTGACTTAATTTTTCCAGCCAGGGGTTTACCTGTTCAGTAACAACTAATGATACAACCATCACCTGCTCTAGAATTAAATTTGATTTATCCAGCGTGTCCAGCTGCAGCGGTAAGTAAGAATCAGTATCTAACCAGACTACATAACTATAGCGATATTCATCTCTGCTTATCATTCTAATTGCTATTGCTCGTTTACCCGCAATGCGCCCTTTGCCTAAAATAATATATTCATAGCTGTTCTGACCTTTGCTGTAGTCAAAGTTAGCAATATTAGCAAAAACACTGCGATCTTGAGCTGATTCCAGAGTGTAAGCTTGAGCCCCCTGCTCAAAATAACTAACTTTTCCCGAGTATTGTAGTGATTCACGCATAATTCCATTTAAATAACGGAAGTATGCAAGCCCTTCACCATCAATAACACCGTGAATTAACTGTTTGGGTTCAATTTGATTTTGTAAACTGTTTAAATATAAAATTTCGTAATTTTTTTCGTTATATGCGGCCTGCATCAGCTGTAGATATTCAATTGCAGTTAACGTTTCTTTTGTTTCAACTGCCTGTACTGTTTTGCTTACTTCTACCTGTTCATTTACTTCCGCGGCAAAACCAACGTTACTGATTAAAGCAGAAATGCTGATAATCAAAGTTGTAAAAAACTGCTGGCGCTTCATTAATTTCCCTTATAACTATACTTACAATCACACTTTTCAGCTTACGGCTGTGTCTGCAGCTGCAGCTGATGATCTTTTAACAAAGCTTCCAGACGTTCATTACGCTGTTTGATTGATTCTTTTAACTGCTTCTGATTTGTCTGCAGACTAACAGGTGTTACGGCACCACCAAAGGGCACTGTATTTAACACTTCAATTCCGCTGTTATTATTTTCAACACCCGGCTGTGATGTTACAAGATTTGTTAATACAACAACACCGGCAACAGAAGCGGCAATGGCATATTGACCAAAGCGTTTTACAAACGAGATAACATTACTGTTTTTATTCTGCTGCGCTTTATCTTTGTTAACTGATGTATCCAGCTGAGTTACTTGAGCCACAGGCTGAACCTGACTGATTTCAGCCATTACACTTTGACTAACATCAATATTCAGAGACTGATCTGCCGCTTCACCACGCATGACATCACCAATAAGCTGATAACGAGAAAACTGTTCCTGTTGTTTTTCATTTGCCATAAGTTCGCTAAGTAATTGATCATCAATTATTTCATTATCGAAAATGGCAGACAACTGTTCATTATTTTCTTTCATTGTATTTTCCAATTAATCTTCTAATAAAGGTTTTAACTGCTTATCTATCGCTTCCCTGGCTCTGAAAATACGCGAACGTACAGTGCCGATGGGACAATCTTCAATATGCGCTATCTCTTCATAACTCATTCCTTCGAGCTCTCTTAATGTAATGGCTGATTTTAATTCAGCAGGCAATTGCTCAATGGTATCTAAAATAACGCTTTTTATTTCCTGAGAACGTAAAATACCTTCCGGATCATCTACTTCTCTTAATGCGTCACCACCGTCATAACTATCTGCTTCCATCGCATCAATATCGGAAGCAGGAGGTCGACGCCCCTGACTGGTTAAATAATTTTTCGCTGTATTAACCGTTATGCGGTATAACCAGGTATAAAACGCACTGTCGCCTCGAAAAGAAGGCAGTGATTTATACACCTTTATAAACACTTCCTGGGTAACATCGGCGATATCACCACTGTTACGCACATAACGCGTTAATATATTAGCAACACGGTTTTGGTACTTTCGAACCAATAATGTAAAAGCCGCCTGCTCCCCATTTTGAATACGCCGAATTAATTGTAAATCTAAATCTCGCTCATGCATTGAGCTACTCTACCTATAATTATGTGGAGCCTTATCGGCGTTCACTGTTATGACTTTTTATAAAAAAGAAAGTTCCAAATAATTTCAAAAGAAATCATTTTTTGGATAGACTGCACACTTAACGTACCTAAATCAATTGAAAATGTGTGTTAAGAGCCAGCCGGAAGTAACCGTATCAGCTGTTACAGAACCTTAATTCATATAACTTATCGTTTTTGTTGACTGCCGCATTTCAAGACGGTCTGGGTATACAATGGAACCCTAATCGAAAATATACATTAATTACAGAGCATATAGTGCCATGAAAGAAAGTAAATCAATAAGTGAACAACATGTTTGTGACGTCTTAATTATTGGCGCCGGCGCAGCTGGACTTTCATTAGCCTTAAAACTGGCCCCCCATGCAAAAGTTAACGTTTTAAGTAAAGGAAAACTCTCGGAAGGGTCTACTTTTTATGCCCAGGGCGGTGTAGCCGCGGTCTTTTCTGATACTGACAGTGTTGACTCTCACGTGGAAGATACCTTAATTGCCGGTGCAGGTTTATGTGACGAAGAAGCTGTTCGTTTTGCCGTCAGTAACGGTAAAGAGAGCATGCAGTGGTTAATTGATACCGGTGTGAACTTCGATACCGAAATTGATGAACAAGGCAATACCCAATATCACCTAACCCGCGAAGGCGGTCATTCTCATCGACGGATTTTACACGCGGCAGATGCAACCGGCAGCGAAATTGAAAACAGCTTATTAAGCGCAGTACGAAAGCACCAGAATATCACCCTTATGGAAGGTTATAACGCCGTTGATCTGATCACCAGCCGCAAATTAAACCTGCCGGCCAACCGCGTGCTGGGTGCCTATGTATGGAACCGTAAAAAAGAACGCGTTGAAACAATCAAGGCGCATTTTGTAAGTCTGGCTACCGGCGGAGCAAGTAAAGTATACCAGTATACCAGTAACCCTGATGTATCCAGCGGTGACGGTATTGCTTTGGCGTGGCGCAGCGGCTGCCGCATTGCGAATATGGAATTCAATCAGTTCCACCCGACCTGTTTATATCATGCTGAAGCACGAAACTTTTTATTAACCGAAGCCCTGCGCGGTGAAGGCGCCCACCTGCTGCGCCCCGACGGTACACGTTTTATGCCTGATTTTGATGAGCGCGCAGAACTTGCACCACGAGATATTGTGGCACGTGCTATCGATTACGAGATGAAACGCTTGGGTGCTGACTGCATGTACCTCGATATCAGCCATAAATCAAAAGATTTTATCGTTAAGCACTTTCCGACAATTTATAGACGCTGTTTACTGCTGGGTATTGATATTGCCCACCAGCCGATACCTATTGTGCCGGCTGCTCACTACAGCTGCGGCGGAGTGATGATCGATCATCACGGCCAGACAGATATAGACGGTTTATATGCAATCGGAGAAGTTTCATATACCGGACTGCACGGTGCTAACCGTCTAGCCTCAAACTCTTTATTAGAATGTGTTGTTTATGCACATGCAAGCGCCAAAGATATCATTAACCGCCTGCCTTTTTATAAAGAACGTAAATTCGCAGATATTCCAGACTGGGATGACAGCCAGGTTGAAGATTCAGATGAAGAAGTTGTTATTCAGCATAACTGGCACGAACTGCGTTTATTTATGTGGGATTACGTAGGTATTGTGCGTACCGACAAACGCTTAGAACGCGCACTGCGCCGGGTGCAGATGCTGCAGCAGGAGATCAATGAATATTACAGTCACTTTAAAGTCGGCAATAATCTGCTGGAATTAAGAAATCTTGTGCAGGTTGCTGAAATTATAATAAAAAGTGCCATGGAGCGGAAAGAAAGTCGAGGTCTGCATTATAACCTTGATTATCCTGAACAGCTGGATAACCCGCAGCCTACCATCTTAAGTAAGAGAGATTAAATAAATCTGTTGTTTATTTTAAATCCCGCCCGATATTCACCAGTCGGGCGAGTAACCTGTACTGTTCTTCCGTCACAGCATCCCGATAAATCACAATATATGCTTTAGCTTTCGCTCTATTAAGTCCGGTAAAACAATTATCTGGTTTGCTGTGCAGCGATAAATAGATACAGAAACTATTATAGAAAGAGGCACTGCTGATTGTGGCGCTTATTATTTCTTTATCAGAAAATTCAACTTCGATATCTCCGGCATCACTAACCTTAAGGTTATATCTCTGCGCATAGGCCTTTTCAGCCGCATAAACAGCGAGCATCAGCAGCAGGACGGCAAAGATAAGAGTCACAACAATAATTTCAAAAAACAGCAGAATAAATAAGATAAGAGAAAAATAAAGCGTGAAAACAAAAACACCTCCATAAACAGAGGTGTTAACAGCAATATTATGCTTTAACGCGCTTAAGGATGGCATCGATCATGCTCTTCAGTTCAAGATCCGGGCAGGGAGTATGCCCCATAAACCAGGAAAACAGCTCGGGATCCTCGCAAGTCAGCAGACGCTGAAAAATAACTTTATCAGCATCGATTAAATCATCATAAGCTTCATTAACAAAAGGCATGAATAACACATCAAGCTCTAACATACCTCGGCGACATGCCCATAATAAACGTGATTTACTGACCATTTCTGTCATTCTTTTGATTTCCTGTAATAGAATAAAGTGCTTCTACATCATAACAACAACAAATTATTAACAGCAACTGCTGACAAAATAGGTTGTGAGCTATACCATTGTAAAATATAGAAACAGTATCAAAATGAGGCCGCAAATGCTTAAACTTAGTCAACTTGAAAATATCAGCCAGCTACCGGATTTAGCTTTATGTCCGCTTGATAGTTGGGATTTAATCAGTGTAACAGGCGAAGACCGCATCACTTTTCTACAGGGGCAGCTCACTTGTGATTTAACTAGTTTAAAACCCGGACAGCAGACACTGGCGGCTCAATGTAATCCGCAGGGAAAAGCATGGAGTATTTTCCGTGTTATTGTATTAGAAGACCGTATTCTGCTGACTCAGCCAAGCTCAGTCACTGCTAAACAACTGCCGGAATTACAAAAATATGCGGCTTTTTCAAAAGTTGAAATAAACAAAGAGACTGAATACAGAGCATTTGGTTTAGTGGGCCGTAAATCAGCTCAATATATTGCCGAAGAGGTCGATACTGCGGCCACACATGATCAAAGCCGTTTATTAGAAAGCGGCACAGTTATCATCAAGCAGCCTTACCCGTCATTACGCTACTTAGCGGTTATGAAAAATGAGACCGCAGAAGAATTATTAGAAGATCTGCAAAACCGTGCTGAAATTTTTGATGACAGCTTATGGAATGCCATGAATATCGCTTCGGGTATCGGTTTTATTGAACCAGAAACGTCAGGCCTATTTATCCCGCAGATGCTTAACCTGCAGGCACTTGACGGTATCAGCTTTACTAAAGGCTGTTATATCGGACAAGAAACGGTAGCTCGTGCAAAATATCGCGGCGCCAATAAACGTGCCCTGTTTATTCTTACCGGCCGGGCAGATGATGCACCTAAAGCAGGCGACACAGTACAGATTTTATTAAACAATAACTGGAAACGCTGCGGAACCGTTATTTCAGGGTGCCAGTACGGCGACGGACACATTGAAGTATTAGCGGTATTACCAAAAGACAGCAGCGCCGACGATGTTTACCAGATAAAGGAAATTGAAGGCTCAACACTCTATTACGCTCCGCTTCCATATCAGGTTGAAGAAGATTAAAAGAGCAATCAGTCAACCCTGATCATATTCAGGGTTGATTCCTGCCGATAAATTACAAATCCGGAGAAAAAGAGGGTATATTTACCTGTCCTTGGAAAGAATGTTATAATCCTCACACTTTTGTATCCGTGCGTTGATTTTATCTAACTGATAGCAGGTTCTCGATTGAATCCAGAAATAAAAAAATTACGTGATAAATCCGATGAGTTTAATCGTCTACGGATACAGTCAGCACAAGTTTTAATGGGTGAAGACGAACTTAATATCTTTCAAGCCTTTCCGCTGCTGCTTCACTTCAACCACCCTGCGTTGCCTGGTTATATAAACAGTGACACTCCGGCGGGTATCTGCCAGTTTGAAATAACCCAGGCGCACCGCCGTCTTGCTGATAATTTCCTTCATGCGCAGTTACCGGAAAACAGTAATCAGGAACCGGATATTATCGGCCTTTACGCCATGGGCAGTACCTCGTCGATAGGTCAGTCTTCTGAAAGTGATTTCGATGTATGGATCTGTTATCCGCACCAGCTTGATGAAAAAAGAGTTAAGCTGCTGCAGGAAAAGTCTTTACTGATCAGCCGCTGGGCAAATAGTTTCGCAGTTGAGCTTAATTTCTTTCTGATCCCCGATAATAAATTCCGTATTGATAATACTGCGGGCATGACGAAAGATGCATGCGGTTCCTCACAGCACCTGCTGTTACTTGATGAATTTTACCGCACGGCATTACGTGTTGCCGGGAAACGCATTTTATGGCGTCAAATCCCCATTGAACATGAGCATAATTACGACGACTACGTGCAGAACCTCTATAACAAGGGTGAACTGATCCCTGAGGACTGGTTAGATTTAGGCGGCTTTCACAGAATTCCGGCTGAAGAATATTTCGGTGCAACACTCTGGCAGCTATATAAAGGGATCGACACGCCTTACAAAGCGGTATTAAAAACCATTCTTATGGAAGCCTACTCCTGGGAATATCCGAATACCGAATTAATCGCAATGTCCTATAAAAAAAGCTTCCAGGAACAGGACCACTACGATGAGAACCTCGACCCTTACTGCTTAATGCTGGAAAAAGTAACTTCATATTTAACCAGTATCAATGACAGCAAACGTCTTGAAGTGGTGCGCGCCTGCTTTTATCTGAAAACCGAAGAAAATCTGTCCAAAGTCTGTCTTAACGACAATACAGCCTGGCGTCGTACAGTATTAAATAAATTTGTCAGTCAATGGCACTGGGATGCAGGACAAATTGCGGATCTGGATAACCGCAATAACTGGAAAGTAAACGAAGTAACCAAAGCTAAAGATGTTTTATTAGATGCGTTAATGACCAGTTATCGTAAATTACTCAGCTTTGCCCGCGATAATAATATTGGTGAATCGATCAGTGCTGAAGATATCGGCATTTTGTCACGTAAACTATATGCGGCCCATGAAACACTGCCGGGTAAAGTAGATCTGATTAATCCTAATATTTCACCGGATCTTTCCGAGCCTCACTTAAGCTTTATTCAGGTACCCGAGAATAGAAAAAATGCAGCCGGGTGGTACCTGTATAACTGCTCTCTGGATAATTACACCTTAATTAATACACCAACGCTGATGCATGCAAGATATCTTTCTAAACTGATATCCTGGTGTCATATGAACCGCTTATATGAAGAAGATACTAAACTGCATCTGTATAATCAGGGCTCAGATCTGGTTGATCAAAAGTTAAACCAGTTTATTCAGGATCTGCACTCGGTTTTTCCAATCTATGTGCCTAAAGCAAGCAATCAGGCGCTTAGTCAGCCCTGTGAAATAAAACAGCTGGCTATCTTTTTAAATGTCGAAAAAGATCCGACCCGTCACTGGCAGGATACACAGGAAAGCGAAGATAACCAGGTGGGTGATGTTTTATCATATGGCCAGGATAATGAATGCTTAATCGGCAGTATTGATCTTATTTACCGCAATTCCTGGAATGAAGTGCGCACACTGCATTTTGATAATGACTACGCAGTGGTGGATGCATTAAATACAATTCTAGGCAAGATGCATCAGGATGCGAAACCACCCGAACAGATCCATATATTCAGCTACAGCCGTCATTTTAAAGAACAGCTCAGTCAGACATTCAGAGCAAAATTAAGCGAATTTATACAGCTGCGCCTGGATTCAGTGTTCCAGCGCTCTGTGCAGACCTTATGGACCGGTGGACGAAAATTCGGTTTCTACTTTGAACGAACCGGGGTATCACTGCAGCATCTGGAAAGTACTGTTGATATTTACAGCCATATTTCCAGAAAAAAAATATCCACCAGCGTGATCAATTTAAAAAACACCCATTTTGATCAAACAGCTGAAATTATCGAATCACATATCAGTGAAGGTCTGATTCAGTTTTTCTTTGAAAATTATGCAGATGGTTTTAACGTTTATATTGCTAATGCCGACAATGAAGTGGAAACATTCCATAGCTTTGCCGGCAGTAAAGACGATTTAGTACAGAACGTAAACCGCTTTTATGCTTCCAACAACAATGAATTAAACAACTTAGACGAGCAGGTTAACTTCAACCTGCCGCAGTTTTATGAAATTGAGCTAGTTGAAAATAATGAGCTTGTTTTGTCATCCTTTAAAAGCAGCGCTAAAGCAAACGAAGAAGAAAACCGGAAATTATCCAGCTGAGCGGCAGCCGTTAGCTGTCGAAATACATTTTGAACGATAACGGCTGTACAACTATTCAGGACGCAGCCCCAAAGAGTGGCAGATCGCATAACTTAAATCACTGCGGTTTAAGGTATAAAAATGGAAATCTTTAATACCTTCCTGGCTTAATACTTTCACCATATCCATAGCAATGGTTGCCCCCAGCAGATTACGCGTCATCGGATCCTGATCCGTTCCCTGATAAAGTTTATGCATCCAGTCAGGCACATGTACATTAGTTAAGCCGGCAAACTTAACCAAGGTTTTATAATTAGAAACCGGCAGAATACCCGGTACTATGTCCCCCTCAATCCCCTGCTTAACACAGCGGTCGCGAAAGCGTAAAAAGGTTTCCGCATCAAAAAAGAACTGCGAAATAGCACGGTTGGCACCGGCATCAAATTTAGCTTTTAATACATCTAAATCAAATTGAGAGCTCGATGCTTCCGGGTGCTTTTCCGGATAAGCCGCCACTGATATATCGAAGTCACCTTCCTCTTTTAACAACTTCACCAGATCCGTCGAATACATATGCGGTTTCGATTCACCGTCAGGAATATCACCACGTAAAGCAACGATACTGCGAATATCATTATCCCAGTAATCACGCGCTATATTACGCAGTTCATCTTTACCGGCATCAATACAGGTTAAATGCGGCGCAGCAACCATGCCGGTTTTATGTTTGATATCTTTAATAATTTCATGGGTACGATCACGAGTCCCTGAATTTGCACCGTAAGTCACAGAGACAAACTTCGGTTTTAGTGTTTTTAAACGCTCAATAGACCCCCACAGAGTTTGTTCCATAGCAGGTGTTGCCGGCGGAAAAAACTCAAAAGACACACCCACGTCCTGTTTAATATCCGCAATACTCTGATTTAATTTAGCGACATGCTGTGCTGAAAAATAACCATCTGCCTGGCCCTGATAACTCATAACCTGTTCCTTCTGCATTCATTTAGACGTCTAGACTTCTTTAGTTACTATTAATCTAATCTAATATGAATTTATGTCAACCAACTTTATATAAGATGAAAATATCTCAACAAAGTACAAATTTTATTCAACAATGTTCGGCTGGACTTCTAGCCCTCTCGACGTATGGATTGCCAAGTAAAACAACACAGGATAAAATGGCCTTTCAAACATTACGGGATAAAAGAACATGTCTACAAAGTGGAACGGTGAATACATCAGCCCTTACGCTGAGCACGGTAAAAAGAGCGAACAAGTAAAGAAAGTAACTGTTTCGATACCTACCAAGGTTTTAAAAATTCTTACTGACGAGCGTACCCGCCGTCAGGTGAATAACCTGCGTCATGCAACCAACAGTGAACTGTTATGTGAAGCGTTCTTACACGCATATACCGGTCAGCCCCTACCAGAAGACGATGATCTTGATAAAAGCCAGGCGGCAGGTATTCCTGAGAGCGTTAAACGCTTAATGGATGAAAGCGAGTAAACACTGATCCGCTAAAATATAACAACAGGCTGAGTAACTTTATTACTCAGCCGTATCTCTACAGTTTATATATCCCCAAATTATTTTCCGGTTACGACTAATCCGCTTTCCCCCTACGAAGATAGCGGCGCCATAGCGCTTAATCTCAAACTTTCCTTAACAGCACAATAACAGGTTATTACCCCAACAATAATTACACCTGCAAAATAAGTCATTGACATGTTATTGATATGACTTATTATGACAAGACATAAAAAGCCATACCTATTTATTAAAATTACAGGATGATAATGATGATACTTAGAAAGTTAATACTCACCGCTTTGACTGTTTTTCTCCTCTCAGCCTGCACAGGCGGCAGCCCCAACCCGGAAAATACACAAGCAAAAGTAACCAGCAGTACGCTCGCTAATGGTTTATTTTACGCAATTCATGCCAAGCAGGAAAATTCAGACAAAATTCAGCTTCGTTTAATGATCAACGCCGGCTCTTTAAGCGAAACAGATACTCAAAAAGGCTATGCCCATCTGCTTGAACATATGGCGTTTAACGGCACCAAACATTTTCCAAAAAACAAAATCATTGAACTATTCGAAAAATCAGGCTTAACATTCGGTCAGGACATTAATGCTTATACCCATTTCGACGTTACGGTTTATACACTCACAGTGCCGAAATCAGATGCACAATTATTAGCAGATACAATTTTGTATTTACGGGATGTATTGACAGATATTGAATTTGATCAGGCAGAGTTAGATAAAGAACAAGGTGTTGTACAAAATGAATACCGCTTACGTGTTCCTCAGGAGAAACCCTACTATTACGCCATCTTTGATGATTATATAGCAGACAGCCCTTACGCGGATCGTTTACCGGTTGTCACTATTGAAAGTGTCGGTAACAGTACAGAGCTGGGTGTTAAGGCGTTTTATAAAACCTGGTACCGCCCCGACAATGCAAAACTATTAATTACCGGCGATGTAAACACCGTTGAAGCAGCTAGATTAATTAATGAAGCCTTCGCCAGTGTCCCGTCCTCACACAATAAAAGCAGGCAGGTTATACCGACAGTACCAAAAATAAATACTGAAAGTAAATCATACAGCAGCAAAGTAATTAACTATTCACAAAGTGATCTGTTTATTGAAATGCCCGCTTTCAGCATTAAAAGCAGCGATGATATAAGCCGTTCTATGCAGAGCCGGCTGCTTGATAATTTAATCAACTACCGGCTGAATGTACAAAATAACCAGCGTCCGCAGCCGTTTACTGAAATAGGTTTTCATAGTTTCGAATACTTCAGTAATCACCCGGTCAAACAGCTGTACGTTGTTCATAATAATGACCAATATCAGCAGGCTGTTAATTTTGCTGCACAGGAACTGGCACGCATCGAACAGCATGGCTTCAGCCAGGCGGAACTGGACCTGCAGCTTGAAGAAATCAGAATGTCTCTATCGGGACTGGAGAATGACTATATTAATAAAACATCGGAGCAGTTAGCCTCGGATACTATTAATTCATGGACAAGTGGAAATATTGAACACACTCTGGAAATAGAAAGGCTCGCATATCAGAAAACATTAGCCGAGGCGGATCTGCATAAGTTAAAGCAGCTTAGCAAAACCTTACTGCAGCAGCCTAAACAGTGGAACTTTGCCTACCCGTATCAAAGCCAGTCTCCAGACCTGGCTGCCCTGCAGAAAGCAGCTGCAGATACAATAAAAAAACCGACAGAAAAAGCCGACATCAAGATAGCTAAGCTCACCCTGCCGGTGATATCAAAAGGGAAAAATGCCAGCAGAATAGAAACTGAAAAGTATCACCCAGAAAAACAGCTCACCGAGTGGCAGTTAAGTAACGGTGTCAGTGTTGTACTGCAGCCGGATCACAGCGTTAAAAATTCAATATTTATGGGATTAAGCGCACCGGGAGGTACTAATTCACTCAGCACGGATCAGCTTCCGGCAGCACTGTATCTCTTTAACTCGTATATAAACAGCGGTATAGCAGGATTATCAGCACAGCAGTTAGAGCAGAAGTTCAATAATGCTAAAGTCTCATTAATCCCCTATATGGAGCAGAACATTCACGGCTTTACAATGACTTCGGAGAATAATCCTAAAAGTCTGGAACTGTTATTTTCTGTTTTATACAGCGCCTTTACTGAGGCCAGGATAAAAGAAACAGTATTTGCTGCAGAAAAAGAAAGAGTGATAGAGGCACAACAAAACTATCTGCAGCAGGCAATAACAAACACTCATAAACGTATGCGTAACAAGCTGTTTCCAGGCAATGCCTATCTACGGATTTTCTCCGTTGATGAGCTTAAAGCTGTTCAGCAGCAGGAAGTAGAAAAGATCTATCAAACCTTATTCTCTCATGCCAATGGATACACACTAACCATTGTCGGTGATTTTGAAGTAGATGATCTGAAAGCCGGTATTCTGCAGTATATTGCTGCTCTGCCGAGTGGTGAAATGCATAAATTTAATCATAATAGACAGTCAATTATTAAACACGCTTCTTCATTAAATGAAAATACCAACCCTCAGGATAATGCTGAAGTACTGTTATTCAGCATCACAGATACGCCGAATAAAAATATTAAGGAAATTTATCAAGCAGATCTCCTGCAGCGGATTATCAGCCGGAAACTAACAAAAATCATACGAGAAGAGCTGTCATTAACCTATAGCCCTTACGTTATGGTGGCAGACCAAAAACCAGGCATGGCATTCACTGAAGTAATGATCTCTGTTGTTGCAAAAGTAGAAGATGCACAGCAGACACAAACAGAGATCAGGCAGATCATAACAGACTTCATAAATAACGGCATTTCCGAAGAACAGTTAGCAGATCATAAAAAAGGCCTGCTCAACGGCATGTCATCAGTACTAAAAACTGCAGATGACAGGCAGTGGTTTTTACAGCGGGATCACCTGTACGGCTTTGAATTAAGCTCAACAGAAAAGGCGCAGTCTATTATTGAAGCCATCACACTAACAGATATGAACGCGTTCCTGCGTACCTATTTAGCACCGCAGCATACACTGCAGTTTATTAATATCCCTGATAAATCATAAACACGCGCAGAATGAAACAAAAGAAACAAAAGAAACAAAAAAGCCGCTTACTGGGTAAGCGGCTTTTTACTCTTCAACAAGCAAGACAGTAAACTGCTGTCAGCCTTATTTATCCATATGTATATCCATTTGCGGAAATGGTATTTCAATACCTTCAGCATCGAGACCGTTTTTAATCGCTTCCATTAATTCAAAACGTATATCCCAGTACAGCTCACTTTTAACCCATGGGCGCACCACTAGATTAACGCTTGAATCCCCGAGCTCGGCGACAGCAATCTGCGGAGCCGGATCGCTTAGTACATTACTGTTTTCCTTAACGACTTTTTCCAGAACAGCCTTAGTTTTTGCTAAATCCGCACTGTAGCTGACACCAATCATAAGGTCGATACGGCGCGTTGGTTTACGCGAATAGTTGATAATATTACCGCCTAAAATCGCAGAGTTAGGTACAACAACAAATTTGTTATCAACCGTAGTCAGGGTTGTTGCAAATATCTGTACCGATTCAACATTACCGGCAATACCGGCAGCCTCGATATACTCACCCGCTTTAAACGGACGTAATATAATAATTAACACACCGGATGCAAAATTTGAAAGAGAGCCCTGCAGCGCTAAACCCACCGCCAGACCGGCGGCACCAATTAAAGCGATAAACGAGGTTGTCTGCACGCCGATACGGCTTAAAGCTGCAATAACAACAAAGGCAATAATCACATAACGAGTCATATGTGACACAAAATCAACAATCGTACTGTCAAGGTTACGTTTTGTAAGCACTTTGTTAAAACCGCTGGAAATAACACGTGCGGCAAAAAGTCCGATCAGCAGCGTTAATACAGCAGAGATGATATTCATCCCGTATTCAATCAGCAGCCCCTGGTTGTTGGTCACCCACATAAGGCTGTTTTCCACAACATCCATACTATTATCAAGACGCTCAGCAATCAGCTCCGCTGCTTTTTCTGAAGTAGCAGCGCCTGCCGAGGCACTAGTTGACTCAGACATAATAAAATCTCCCTAATTATTAATTCTGATTAAGCTGGTTATAAAAAAATGACCACTGCACCTTAAAGTTCTGGGTTGGTTTTTGTTTAAACTGACTGCGCACAAACTGGCTCATCCGTCCTTCAACATAGGCAAGCAGTATATTAGCAGCCACAGCTTCATCAATATGCAGCTTAGCGCCGTCCAGCATAGGCTTTTCTCTTAAAACCTGCTTAACCTGTGATTCCAGCTTAGAAAAGATATGTTCAATACGTAACTGTAGACGCTCATTCTCACCTAATAAAGCATCACCCGTTAGAATTCGGGTAATACCCGGGTTCTGCTCGGCAAATCCGAGTAAAAAATGCAGCAGATGTTCAATACGTGTCAGAGTCTGCTTCTGCTGCTCTTTAATTAAATTAATTTGAGTGAAAATAGTACTTTCAATAAAATCAATTAATCCTTCAAACATACGTGCTTTACTTGGAAAGTGACGATATAAAGCGGCCTCAGAAACCCCGACTTCAGCTGCAAGTTTTGCCGTGGTAATGCGCTGCCCTGGTTTTCCTTCAAGCATCACAGCTAATGCACGTAAAATATCTTCCTTGCGGTTCACTTTCTTTTTGGTTGTTTGTGTAACCATTGCTAACAGTTTCCTTTGCTAAATTATTCTAATATTAACGCTTACCCGAAAAACTAAAATTTATTGAAAAACTAAATTAATGCTTTCCAGAGTGACCGAAACCGCCTTCACCACGCTCAGAACTGTCAAAGCTTTCTACAATTTCAAAACTGGCCTGTACCACGGGCAGGAAAACCAGCTGTGCTAAACGCTCGCCGGCCTGTAAAGTGAAACTTTCCTGGCTGCGGTTCCAGCAGGACACCATTAACGGTCCTTGATAATCGGAATCAATTAAACCCACCAGGTTGCCTAATACGATACCATGTTTATGACCAAGGCCTGAACGGGGTAAAATAGTGGCGGCTAATTTCGGATCAGCAATATGAATAGCAATACCTGTAGGAATAAGCTGCGTTTCGCCAGGTTGTATAACCATAGGCTGGTCAATACATGCACGTAAATCCATTCCAGCTGAACCCGCAGTGGCATGTTCAGGAAGAGGAAACTCTTTACCAATACGCGGGTCAAGAATTTTAAGTTCGATTTGTTTCATCTTTATAATCCATTGTTTTATAAATGAGTGTAAAATACAGCATACTGCTGATAAATAAGTTCAAGTACGTCTGTTTAAGCTGATAAACAAGTTCAACTATTAAGTACAGAGGTTTACTACACCATACTGCTGAGCTAATACTTTCAAGTATTAGCTCAGAGGTTTACTACGCCATACTGCTGATAAATAATTTCAAGTAACTGACGGGCCACTGCTTTTTTATCGGCGAGAGTTATATCAAATCTTCCCGAAGCAGAAAATACACTTAATGCATTTTTTTCACTATTGAACCCCTGTCCGGCTTTAGCAACATCATTAGCGGCAATCAAATCTAAATTTTTACGCTGTAATTTATCTAAAGCATAATGTTCAACATCCTGCGTTTCGGCGGCAAAACCAACACAAAAGGGACGATTTTCATCTGCGGCAACATCAGCAATAATATCCGGATTTTTTACCAGCCTGATGGTTAAATCATCAATGTCCGGCTGTTTTTTCATTTTATGGGAGGCGGCAGTTTCTGGACGGTAGTCAGCGACAGCCGCACAGGCAATAAAAATATCACAGCTGTTTAAATCAGTTAAACTTGCCTGATGCATCTCTAATGCACTTTTTACATCGATACGCTTTACATGCGCAGGTGTCGTTAAATTAACCGGACCGCTGATCAGCGAGACATTTGCCCCCATCTTTTGAGCAGCTTCAGCCAGTGAAAAGCCCATTTTTCCGGAACTGTAATTACTAATATAACGAACAGGATCTAACGCTTCCTGTGTCGGCCCTGCTGTAATAGTGATATTAACACCGGCAAAAGGCGCTTCTTTATTGTCTAGAAAGTCAATAACTCGCTCCACTAAATCCGCAGGTTCCAGCATACGGCCGGGTCCTACATCACCGCATGCCTGAGCGCCTTGCCCCGGCCCCCAGATCATCATACCCCGCTGTGCTAATACGCTGATATTTTCCTGCGTTGCGGCGGCTAAGTACATCTCCATATTCATTGCAGGAGAAACAGCAATCGGCGCAGGTGTGGCTAAACATAATGTTGTTAGCAGCTCGTCGGCCATACCGGCTCTTAAACGTGCAATTAAGTTTGCTGTTGCCGGAGCCAGCAGAACCAGGTCTGCCCACTTAGCCAGTTCGATATGTCCCATGCCGGCCTCTGCATTAGGATCCAGCAGATCGTCAGCAATGGCATGTCCAGATACAGCCTGCATGGTTAAAGGGGTAATAAACTCTTTAGCAGAAGCTGTCATAACAATGCGTACATCAGCCCCCTGCTCTTTTAAACGGCGGGTTAATTCTGCGCATTTATAAGCGGCAATGCCTCCAGAAATACCTAATAAAATATTTTTTCCACTAAGTGCTAAGGTTGACGGCATAAAAGAAGTCTCAATAAAAGAAGTCAAAAAAGACGGCTACAATAACATAAATCCAGCAGGCAGGGTGTGACAAAATCGTCTAGATTTATACCCGTTATCATTCAATATGCAAAAATCAGCAAGTCGGGAGGTGAACAGTTTCTAGGCGTGAAGCTGAAGATCTAACGGGTTAAATCGAAACTTCACAACAACGAAAATGGATGCCTCACGGCTTGCCCCGTGGGTCGCTAGCTCGAAAATCAATACTACGTTGTAACATTCGATAAGGGATAGCCATTGTCATCATGTTACGCCTTGCCTTGGTGTCCGAGCTAGCGACTGATAAATGCAGCTTGATTGGTAACGGGTATAATAACAATTTGATCTAACTTAAGGCGGTAAATTCATGACAAAACTGAAAGACTGGCCGGATCAGGAAAGACCTCGAGAGAAATTATTAAGGCAGGGCAGCAGTACACTCTCCGATGCCGAGTTATTAGCAATATTTTTACGTACCGGCTGTAAAGGCTTAGATGTCGTGTCGCTGGCAAGACAGCTGATTAGTGAATTCGGTTCATTGCATGCACTGTTCGCGGCCTCAGAAAATGAGTTTTGCACTAAGAAAGGTTTAGGGCAGGCAAAATACGTGCAGCTGCAGGCAGTGCTGGAAATGTCGCGCCGTTATTTACAAGAGCCTATAAAAAGAGGAGAAGCATTAACCAGTGCAGCGCAGACCAAAGCCTTTTTAAGTGCACAGATGCATAACCTGCCCTATGAAGTATTTGCGGCTCTTTTATTAGATACGCAGCATAGAGTGATCCGCTTTCATGAATTTTTCTTTGGTTCAATCGACAGCGCAGCGGTTCACCCGAGAGTTATCGCGCAGAAAGTCTTATCTGAAAATGCAGCGGCAATTATTCTGGTGCATAATCACCCTTCCGGCGATCCGACCGCCAGTATTGCCGATAAAAAAATCACCGAGAAAATCATTTCTGCAATGCATTTGATCGACGTGCGCGTTTTGGATCATTTCATTATAGGGGACACAAAATGTACATCTTTTGCAGAAAATGGGTGGATTTAATGCAAAACATCAGAGTTTTGTTGATCTTTCACACTCAATCATGTATAAAATGCGCCCTCGACGCCTTTGGCGACGGCTAAAAAAGGTGTTCGACTATTTTGCTCGAGTAAAACAATTATTTTGGAGAATTTCGACATGTCTAGAGTATGTCAAGTTACAGGTAAGCGTCCAGCTACTGGTAACAATGTATCACACGCAAAGAACCGCACACGACGTCGTTTTTTACCTAACCTGCAGACACATCGTTTCTGGGTTGAGAGTGAGAACCGTTTTGTAAAACTACGCCTAACTACTAAGGGTATGCGTATCATCGATAAAAAAGGTATTGATGCAGTATTAGCTGATATCCGTGCCAATGGTGAAAAAGTTTAAGGAGCTTAAAAATGCGTGATAAAATTCGTTTAAATTCAAGTGCTGGTACTGGCCATTTTTACACTACTGATAAAAATAAAAAGACTATGCCTGAAAAATTTGAGATCAAAAAGTTTGATCCTGTTGTACGTAAGCACGTTATGTACAAAGAAGGCAAAATCAAGTAATTTTGATTTAACCTGACAAAAACCCAGTTTATACTGGGTTTTTTTATGTCTGAAGAAAAGTAATCAGGGAGAATCAAAATGCGCTTATCCAAGAAAGGCTGGAATAATGTTCTGATCTTTGGTGTGCTGCTTATTATTTTTATTTTCAACTTCAGTCATAAATTAACTCTCTCGCCTAAAGTCCAGCAGCGGACAGTGATCGACAAACAGTTAATGATAGTTGAGATTAAAACCCCGGACTTCAGGATTAAACGAGACGGTAGAAGCTGGTTAAGCGAGCCGAGTTTAGGATTATCAGAACAGCAGCTGGCCTTGCTGGTACAGAACTGGCAGAGCGTAAAATTAGAAACTCAACCTGCGGTGACCGATCTCAGTGCTCCCTACAACATATTTATTTACAGCGCAGATCAGGAGCAGCCGATCATCGTGCAGTTATTTCAGCATGGTGATAATTACCTTCTGCAGAGTGATGCAGACACGTCACTATTTTTAGCAGCAGAGCAGCTGCCGCTTTTTCTAGGACGTTAATTCAACCGCTTTCTGCTTAAATCCCGCGCGAGTATCAAAGATAAACCGATCATCTGCAGAAAGATTGACCAGTTACGCAGCGTAGAAACCTCCTTTCTTAAATACAGCTGCAGATCCATTAACTCTAAATTCAAGAAATACTTATTATCTATCGAGTTCCTAATATTATTCTGGTAATCATTGATTATAAGATCCAGACTGCGCACATCCTGCAGCAGAGCAGCAGGCACCTTCTGATGAAGAAAAGACTCAAGTAACAGAGCATACTGCTGTGCGATTGGTTCTTTTAGCTTCCCCTGATTTAATAATAGATACAAGGTCTCCCTCTTACGTTCAATACCTTCAATCTGCGACCAAAGCAGTCCCATCTCTTTACTGTTATTCGACATCTGCAACGCTAAACTATTGAGCTGACTGCTTTTACCGTCAATAATAAAATGTGTCACTAAAGCCGAAGATATATTAAAAACCAGACCAGTCAGTACAATCATCCAGGTAGGCAGTCCAAACATAGATTTTTCCTATGAAAAAAGTACACTTAATCATATTAGACTAAACCGGGAATATTTATGCCAGAATTACCAGAGGTTGAAACCAGCCGCCGCGGTATCAGTCCACACCTGACAGGTAAAAAAGTAAAGCAGGTAATACTTCGCCATACACAGCTGCGCTGGGAAATTCCGCAGGATCTGTTTGAGCATCTGCACAACGCGCCTTTAATATCCATTGACCGCCGCGCAAAATATCTGCTGCTTAATTTTTCCAGCGGCACCCTGCTGATACATCTAGGTATGTCAGGAAGTTTACGGATCTGCCCGTTAAATACCCCCCATCAAAAACACGATCATGTAGATTTAATTTTTGAGAATACGGTACTGCGTTTTACCGATCCGCGCCGTTTCGGCGCAGTTTTATGGCTTGGCCTGAATCCCGAGTCATCAACTTTACTAAATAAATTAGGACCGGAGCCTCTATGCGAGGATTTCAACGGCAAGTATCTGCACCAGACAGCGCAGAAGCGCAAACTGCCGGTAAAACAGTTCATCATGGATCAGAAGGTCGTTACCGGAGTCGGAAATATTTATGCAACAGAAGCTTTATTTACGAGTGGTATTAATCCGAACCGAGCAGCAGATAATATTTCACAAAAACGCTATCAGTTATTAGCTGACACGATTAAAGAGATTTTACAGCAGGCAATACAGCAGGGCGGCACCACCTTGAAGGATTTTGTCGGAAGTGACGGCAAGCCGGGGTATTTTCAGCAGACGCTGCATATTTACGGCAAAGCAGGCCAGAACTGCCCGCAGTGCCAGACACCTTTAAAAGCGGTTAAATTAGCAGCAAGAAACAGTGTTTACTGCCCGAAGTGTCAGCGTTAGGTTATAGCTGTCGCCTGTGAGCTGATGGTGTAACTTTCACCGTCACTATCCCGCCCTGACGGCGTGTTACTTTTCTTTGAACAGCCAAAGAAAAGTAACCAAAAGAAAGGCTGCCCGAGCCATTTTTTTATCTTGCCATGCCCACCAGCTTCTAAACGCACCATCTCAGACATTACATCCCTGTACTGACTGAGATTAGAAAAATCATCCATGATTTTTCTTGCTAAAGCAGTTGTTCATAGCAAGAAAAATGGACGGGAGATACTTAGTCGCATTGGTTTGGTGATAAAACCGTCATTTATACGAGAAAAAACACTAATTAACATAATAGGTATTTGGTGAATATGCTTGGTGTAATCACCTGTAATTTTTTTGCTTTGCGTTTTAAGCTACCCTAATAAATTAATTTATTAGGGTAGTTGCAATCTAATAGCAAGGCCTTAAGTTTTAGATAAAGGAAATACTTCATGTCGCTAGGAAAGCTCCTTCTTTATATATTTGTAATCGGTATGGCATCGGCAGTGATATTGCCTAGCATAATGGGACCGAGAGGATCAGGTACATCTATTAAAACTTCAGATACCTCTATTAAAATATCACAGGGCGAGGTTAATTCTTGTTTGAATCGTATTCACGAAAACACTATGTACGATAAAGATCGTTTAAATTACATAGGTAACGATGGAAGAAGTATTATCGTTACCTATTTAAATGATATGGGTAAGACTCACAAATTTATGTGTGATGGGAATAAGGTTAAGCTATGGGCAAAAGGAGCTGGAATGTGGATGGATATGTAAAATAGAACTCGATCAAGCTTCTGCATTTACCATAACACCCGTTATGCAAGTTATTACTCGTGTCCACACTCTACGTGGGTACGAGCAATAAGAGCCCTCTCAATTTCACAACAAATTTCATGCATTAGAACACCAAACTAATGCGGCTGCGAAAATTTCCGTTTACGTTTTTCTTGATCAATCAATACCTTTAGCAAGTGGAAATATGAAGACTCCCGTCAGCGGGTCATTTTCTTAACAAAAACCACCACGAACAGCGCGATAGTAAAACTCCCCGTAAAGGCTTCTATAGCGGCCACCAGCCTCGACAAACCAACCGGTATAAAGTCGCCATAACCCAGCGTGGTAAAAGTCACTACGCTGTAATAGAGGCATTCAAAGAAGAATATGATATTTTTCTCTAAACTCGTATGTATAGAAAATACCTGATACTCGCCGGCGAAACGTAAACCGAAACAGTAGTAAAAAAGGCTGCTGATAAAAATCAGCAGTAATGAGAAAAACACCACTCGCAGAGGATCTTCACCATAACCGCAGAAGAGGTCCACAACTTTTGAATAGAGGCGCTTAACCGAGTAAGGCGGCGCCTGGAAGCGGCGCATGGTTAACTCTTTACGCAGATACGGTCCCGCTAAGGTAAATAACCCCTGTGATTCACTGGCTTTTCGTAAATTACGATAAACCTCTTCGGCCTGTTCATAATAATCATTTGCTTGTTTCTGATCCCCCTGCTCTTCGAATTCTCGAGCACGAGTTTCCTGAATAATCTCGTGGCCTGTTTTTATATGCTCAATCTTTGTGTCCTTAAATTTAACACCGAGTAAATTGCACTCTTCAAGGTGTGCACAGTGAATATTGGCATGGGATAAATTCGCTTTCATTAAACTGCCGCGAATTAAAACAATATTAAAAAGGTGGGCTCCTTGTAAGTCTGCTCTGTACAGATCAGCACCGGTTAAATCAAACCCGTACTTTTTACCTCTGCGTACTAGATTAAGATTTTTTAAATTTGCATTTTTTAAGGAGATACCGTGCATCATGCCGCCGCTGCGCGCATATTTTTCTAGTTTTTCCGCACTGTCCGGCGCAGTTTTTTCAATACTATGGTCATGCCAGTAACAAAATTCTGAAGAATGAAGCGGCGCAGAACAGCGCTCTCCCAAATGGTTTACATATTTACAGACTTCAGTATTGCAGTCAGACATAAACATCCCCTTCTATAACTTGTTTTTAAGTATAGAAAGGGAAAATAGTTCTGCCTATGAGGTATTAAAGTTGTTTCTTAAGCAGTGCTTTTTTTACACAGGCAGGGGCAAAGGAGTGTATATCGCCGTTATGTTTGAATACTTCTTTAACAACCGTTGACGAGATAAAACCTGTGGAAGCATTAGCCGGTAAAAGGATAGTTTCTAATTCATGGTTTAGTGTTTTATTAACCTGGGCCAGCTGCAGTTCATAATCGGCATCTGTTGCACCGCGGATGCCGCGAACCAGAGCCTCAGCTTTATGCTCAACGGCAAAATCAGCCAGTAATCCTGAAAAAGGAATAACTTCAATTCCAGGGATATCTGCTGTAGCTTCCGCTAATAACGCACAGCGTTCTTCTAAACTGAACAGCGGCTTTTTACTGGTATTAACCGCCACAGCAACAATAACTCGCGGGGCCAGTCTGCTGGCTCTGCTTAACAGGTCAATATGTCCGAAGGTAACAGGATCAAAAGAACCGGGGAAAATAACTGTGTGCATATTTATTTAACCACTGCATCATTAATAACTTTTAACTCGTCTTTTGCTGACTCTGCATTCCAGTAAAAACTATACCAGGGATCCGGGTTCTCTTCAGAGCGAAAGCTTTCTTTAGGAAATTCAATGGTAATATAATTATCGTCAAAAGAATAAACCGAGGCTCCAATCTCAACATCACTTGTTAACCAAAACAGCACAAAAGCTACAAAAGGGTAAATGCAGAACATTTTAAACATAACAAACTCCATTAATTTTCAAGTTCTATTGTATCGCGAATGTTATGACAAAATGAATATGTTTTACAGTAAACTAACCCTAATAAGGTCTTTTTTAGACTCAACTTTCATTCAAATAATAAGGATTTCGGCGAAAATTTGTAAAAATTCCGGACTTATCGCAAAAAACGACATCCATCAAAAAAAAGTCTTTTTAAAACAACTAATTAATTTTCTACTTAAAAAAACAACCGTTCTGCAGCAGTAATTAACTGAAAATGTCTAATTATTGAGCTACATTTATGACTGTTATTCGAATGCAGCAGGAGATAA
Source organism: Psychromonas aquimarina ATCC BAA-1526 (assembly GCF_000428725.1). Lineage (GTDB taxonomy): Bacteria > Pseudomonadota > Gammaproteobacteria > Enterobacterales > Psychromonadaceae > Psychromonas > Psychromonas aquimarina. The sequence continues at coordinate 13,987 of NZ_AUAM01000042.1, read as the reverse complement.
TTGTTATGAATTACATTTTTCACGAAGTAATTAAAAGCACATATTTAACCTTAGCATTAGCCGTATTGTTTGATATTTTTATTCAAGGTTACAGTCCCTATCACAACTGGGTTATATCTGCTTTAGTCGGGTTATATGCCGTGTATCATCTTATTTTCCGGCGCCGCCACCTGCACAGAAATTAATCCGCAGCAGGTGGTTATTCAAATAAGCATTCAGGCAGAATCTGATTAATACTTGAAGGCCACCTTCTCTTTTGACTGTTTAAAAACAGCCTCAGATAAAAAACTTAAAAACTCATCACCACTGCGGTCATCAATCCATTTTCCGTCTTTATAGTCATAATGATGGCCATTTTCTAAAGTCGCTAACCAGACCTGGTGCAGCGGCTGCTGACGATTAATAATGAACTTGCTGCGGTTTTCGAACTCAAGGGTTAACAGCCCGCCGTTCTGGTCATAATCCACATCGGCACCTGATTCCTCGATGCAATCTTCAATAATTTGGTATAGCTCATCAGCTAATTGTTGAAATTCACTATCATTCATCTTACTTCCCCTTTGCTTTTGAACAATGAAATGCGATTATATACTCAAAGCTCTTGAGTATCTCGCGCAAAAAATATTACTAGGATCAGGCATGAAAAACACAAATATCTTATTAACAACTCTGCTTTTTTCAAGTCTGCTCGCGGGCTGCGGTATGAAAGGCCCGCTTTATAGAACACCTGTGGAGCCGCCGCAGACTGAAACTGTGCAGCAGACAGAACAGCTACAGCTACAGCTACAGCTACAGCAGGATAGCCAGAAAACAAGCAGCGAAGAGCCTGACAGCACTTCTGAAAATACAGCTATAAGCGAGTGATATAACAGACAAGGTTTCACTTCAACTCTCGCCAGTCGTCGATTGACGAACTAGGTTCATAAACAGACTTAAGTAAATGAAAAGGATTTAAAATTGGATCACTTTAATTATCAGAATGATGGTCGTCTTTTTGTTGAAGGACTGCCGGTAGAGCAGGTTATCGAAAAATCCGGCACGCCGGCTTATATATATTCTCGAGCAACCATTGAACGTCACTGGAAGGGATTTGATCTGGCTGCCGGTGATCACCCTCACCTGATCTGTTATGCCGTAAAAGCTAATTCAAATTTAGGCGTATTGAATCTAATGGCCCGTTTAGGATCTGGTTTTGATATTGTTTCTGTCGGCGAACTATTACGTGTTATTCAGGCCGGCGGTGATCCGAAAAAGGTGGTTTTTTCCGGGGTTGGTAAAACCGAAATTGAAATTGCAACGGCCTTACAGGCAGGGATTCTCTGTTTTAATGTTGAGTCTATTTCTGAGCTGTACCGGATCAACGAAGTGGCAGAGAGCCTAAATAAAAAAGCACCTATATCGATTCGTATTAACCCTAATATCGATGCAGGCACACACCCCTATATTTCAACCGGATTAAAAGAAAATAAATTCGGTATCGAAATTGAACAGGCTTCTACGGTTTACCATCTGGCGAATGAACTTGAATTTATCGAAGTAAAAGGTGTGGACTGCCATATTGGTTCACAGTTAACTGAAATTGAACCTTTTCTTGAAGCATTAGATAAACTACTGATTTTAATAGACCAGCTGGCTGAACAGGGGATCACTATTGATCATCTTGATTTAGGCGGCGGTTTAGGTGTTCCTTACGATAAAGAAACACCGCCTGAGCCGCCTGAATATATGAAAGCGATTGTAGCCAGAATGAACGGCCGCAGGCTGAAACTGATTTTTGAACCCGGCCGTGCCATTATGGCCAATGCCGGTGTTTTAGTGACTAAAGTTGAGTTTTTAAAACTGAACGATCATAAAAACTTCGCAATTGTTGATGCCGCCATGAACGATCTTATCCGCCCGGCACTATACAGCGCATGGCAGAATATTATCCCGCTCAATAACCAGCTTGGTGATTCAGAAATTCGTCCGCTGCGGACTTATGATATTGTCGGCCCGATCTGTGAAACCGGTGATTTTCTGGGTAAAGAGCGTCAGCTTGCATTAGCAGAGGGTGATCATCTGGTTGTACGCAGCGCGGGTGCCTATGGTGCAACAATGAGTTCAAATTATAACTCCCGATGCCGCCCTGCCGAAATTATTGTTGATGGTGAAAAGGCCTTTGTGGTGCAGGAACGCGAAGAGCATAGAGATCTATGGCGCGGCGAGCACGTTTTACCGTAAAAATAATTCTCTTTATTAACTGGAGTGAATGCACCCGCTTTACTCCAGTTACAGACAAAATACCGATGCAGCGATAAATCAACAGCGAGAACTAATGAATATTCAATTTTCCAAAATGCAGGGCTTAGGTAATGACTTTATGGTCATTGATAACGTCACTCAAAATGTTTTCCTGTCAAAAGATGCAATCAGCCGCTTAGCCGATCGTAATTTTGGTATTGGTTTTGATCAGTTATTAATGGTTGAGCCGCCTTATGACCCAGAGCTGGATTTTCATTACCGGATATTTAACGCCGACGGCAGTGAAGTTGAACAGTGCGGCAACGGCGCACGCTGCTTTGCACGTTTTGTTAAAATGAAAGGTTTAACGCAGAAACGAGTGATTAATGTCAGCACTGCTAAAGGTAAAATTCAGCTTAAAATAGAACAGGACGGCAACATTACCGTCGATATGGGCAAGCCAGTTTTAGATCCGGCAAAAATTCCTTTTACAGCCAAAAAAGAAGAAAAAACTTATATCCTTCGCGTTGAAGATCATACGGTTATCTGCGGTGCAGTATCCATGGGGAATCCGCACTGCGTGGTTTTAGTTGATGATATTGATAAAGCCCCCGTTGAAATACTCGGACCGTTATTAGAAAAACATGAACGTTTTCCAAATAAAGTAAATGTTGGTTTTTTAGAAGTTAAAAGCCGTGACTTTGCACGTTTACGTGTCTGGGAGCGTGGTGTAGGCGAAACACTGGCCTGCGGTACAGGAGCATGCGCAGCAGCGGTTGTCGGCCAGCTGCAGGGTAAGCTTGATACACATTGTACCATTGCCCTGCCCGGCGGTGAATTACGCTTTTTCTGGCAGCCTGGACAAAATGTAAGAATGACAGGTGCGGCAGAGTTTGTATTTGACGGGCAGATTCAGATCTGATTATCTCCCCCGAAAAGCGGTCTGTCTGTAAAAGTGCAATTTTTCTGTTATAACAGCAAAATTGCACTTTTTTGCTTTATACCCGTTATCATTCAATATGCAAAAATCAGCAGGTCGAGAGGTGGACAGCTTCTAGACGTGAAGGTGAAGATCTAACGGGTTAAATCGAGACTTCACAACAACGAAGATGTTTACCTCTCGGCTTGCCCCGTGGGTCACTCGCTCGAAAACCAATACTGCGTTGCAGCATTCGATAAGGGCCTGCCATTCAAGGATTAAAGTCTTTGTTTTAATCCTACCGATAGAGGATTAACGAAGTTAATCTCTCGAAAGGTCATCATGCTGCGCCTTGTCTTGGTATCCGAGCGGGTGACTGATAAATGCATTTTGATTGGTAACGGGTATATACCCTTTCGTTTTTAACTTAGAGAATTTATGAGCTCATTACAGCCTCTTATAAAAAGTTATTTAAACCACCTTGCCAGCCAGCGGGGGTTAAGCCCGATCACCATTAAAAACTACCAGCGCAATTTAGCCGAGTTCAGCGCTATGCTTGAGGATAAAAAAATAAGCAGCTGGACAGAGCTGGACAGTCAGACCGTGCGTTTGATGGTTAAACAGCTTCACCAGAAAGGTATTAAAGCACGTTCAATTGCCACTAAGCTGTCAGCTTTACGCTCCTTTCTAGAGCATTTAGTGCAGTTCGAAGTAATAACTCATAATCCGGCCAAGGGCATATCTGCCCCCAAACTGGACAAACCGTTACCGAAAAATATATCAGTTGACGAAATATTCCAGCTCCTAGATATTGATGAAGACGATCCGCTCAGCGTCAGGGACCAATGCATGATGGAGCTGATGTATTCATCAGGGCTGCGCCTTAGCGAGTTAGTTGGTATTAACTTGATTGATATTAAACTCTCTGAAAAAGAGGTGATGGTAACCGGTAAAGGCAGTAAACAGCGTTTATTACCCATTACGGATCGAGCGGTGCAGACAATTAAGCAGTGGCTCAAAATACGTCCTGACTTTTGCCAGCCGGGCGAAACCGCCCTGTTTGTTTCTAAACAGAAAAATCGAATTTCAGAGCGTAATGTGCAGGCGAGAATGGAACAGTGGGGATTAAAACAGGCACTGCCCAGTCACCTCAACCCGCACAAATTACGCCATTCTTTTGCCACACATATGTTAGAGTCGAGCGGTAATCTGCGTGCGGTGCAGAGCTTACTGGGACACGCTGATTTAGCAACCACTCAGGTCTATACCCACCTTGATTTTCAGCATCTAACCCAGGTTTACGATCAGGCTCACCCGCGTGCAAAACGAAAAAAGTAACTGTTCACTATCTATTCAACATCAATCGGAATAATCACTATGAAGTACTATCGACCTGTCAGACCCTTTAAAGCGATCAGTTTTGATCTTGATGATACCTTGTATGACAACCATCCGATCATCAAAAAAGCGGAAAGTGCTATTATTGAACACCTCAATAACAGCTACCCTGAACTTGCACAGTTAACGCAGAAACAGTGGTTATTATACAAAGATCTTATTGTAAAAGAGTTTCCAGAACTGCAGTATGATGTTTCTTTATGGCGCATTAAAACACTGACTCGAGTAATGACCATCCATGGCATTCCTCAGTTCAAAGCCGTTGAATATGCTAAGCACGCCTTTACAGAGTTTTTAAAACTGCGCAGCGACTTTACTGTGCCCTTAGAAAGCATTCAGCTTCTTGAAAAACTTGCTGAATCTTATCCGGTTATTGCTATTACCAATGGTAATGTCGATGAATTTCAAATTCGCCTGCACGATAAATTTCAGTTTATTTTAAAAGCAGGTGACGGATTGAAATCCAAACCGCACGCAGATCTTTTTATAGAAGCGGCCAGACGTTTAAATATTGAAGTCAGTGATATCCTGCATGTCGGCGATCATCTGATCAGTGATGTTTACGGCGCACAGAATAACGGCGCACAGGCTGTATGGTTTAATCCCAATAAACAATCTCTAAATGGTGCTCGGTTATTGCCGAGTGTTGAAATCAGCCATTTAGATCACCTGTACAAACTGCTATAGTTAGCTGACAACTGAATAAATAAACAGGTTTTCTTATGGATGTTTCTTACTTAATTGATGGTTTAAACGATCACCAGCGTGCGGCAGTTTCTGCTCCCGAGCAGAATATGCTTGTTCTGGCAGGCGCCGGCAGTGGTAAAACACGGGTTTTAACCCATCGCATTGCATGGTTAATGCAGGTAGAAAACATCCCGACCTACGGCATCTTAGCGGTAACCTTTACCAATAAAGCGGCCAAAGAGATGCGCGGCCGTATTGCCGACATCTGTCCACATCATATCGGCGGCATGTGGATAGGTACTTTCCACGGTATAGCCCACCGTTTATTACGCTTACATTATCAGGAAGCAGACCTGCCTGAACAGTTTCAGATAATTGACAGTGATGATCAGCAGAAGATGATTAAACGTATCATCAAAAGCCTTAATCTGGATGAAAAATACTATCCTGCGAAGGAGCTGCAGTGGTATATCAACGATAAAAAAGATGAAGGTTTACGCGCGAAACATATTGAAGCGGGTTACAGTCTGCAGGAAAAACAGCGCCTGCAGGTTTATCAAGCCTATGAAGAGGCTTGTCAGCTGGCCGGGCTGGTTGATTTTGCAGAACTGTTATTACGTGCCCATGAACTGCTACTACAATATCCGGCGTTACTGCAGCATTATCAGCAGCGTTTCCGCCATGTATTAGTCGACGAATTCCAGGATACCAATAAACTGCAGTACGCCTGGCTGAATCTGCTCACCGATAACGGTAATTATCTGACCATTGTAGGAGATGATGATCAGTCAATATACGGCTGGCGCGGCGCCGATGTTGAAAATATCCAGCGTTTTTTAAGAGAAAAAAATAACCCGGTAACCGTACGTTTAGAACAGAACTACCGCTCCACAGGGCATATACTGAATGCTTCTAACCATCTGATAAAAAACAACAGTGAACGCCTTGGTAAAGAATTATGGACCAGCGGAGAAGATGGTGAGTCGATTGCTATCTACAGCGCATTTAATGATTATGACGAAGTGCGTTATGTCACCACGCAGCTGCAGACCTGGAAAAACAGCGGCAAAAAATTAGCTGAATGTGCGATTTTATACCGCAGCAATGCCCAGTCCCGCTTGTTCGAAGAACAGTTAATGGCGCAGCAGATCCCTTATCATATCTACGGCGGGCAGCGTTTCTTCGACCGTTTAGAGATAAAAGACAGTGTCGCTTATCTGCGTTTAATGAATAATCACCAGGATGATGCGGCTTTTGAACGTGTGGTTAATAAACCGAAACGTAAAATTGGCAATACTACACTTGATAAAATCCGCATCTGCGCCCGCGAGCAGGGTTATACCATGTGGCAGGCAAGTCTGTTTTTAATTGAAAATAAACAGCTCAGTGCCGGCGCGGCTTCTTCGCTGAGAATGTTTATTGAACTGATCAACCGCTTTAAAAGCGAAACATCGGAACTTCCTTTATTTCAGATCGTTGACCATGTCATCTGCAGTTCGGGTCTGCAGGCAATGTTTGAAAATGAAAAAGGTGAAAAATCCCGCAGCCGCATAGAAAACCTGCAGGAGCTTGTTTCTGCCACCAAATCATTTGTTATCCCTGAAGAAGAGCAGGATATGGATGAGCTTACTGCGTTCCTCGCTTATGCCGCATTAGAGTCAGGCGACAACCAGGCTGATGAATTTGACGATGCAGTGCAGCTGATGACCATGCATGCTGCTAAGGGCCTGGAGTTCCCGCAGGTATTTATGGTTGGTGTGGAAGAAGGCATGTTTCCCGGTCAGCAGTCTGCCGATGATGAAACACGTTTAGCAGAAGAGCGCCGCCTTTGTTATGTAGGCATGACTCGTGCGATGCACAAGCTGACCATCTGTCATGCAGAAAGCCGTCGTTTATACGGCCAGGAAAAATTTCATTCACCGTCCCGTTTTATTAACGAACTGCCGGAACAGGATATCGAATATATCCGCCTTAAAACCCAGGTTCGCAGAATGCAGCCGGCAACAGTTAAAAAACCTGTCTTTAGCGGAGAAAGTCAGGATATCCAGGGCTTTAAACTTGGTCAGCAGGTCAAACACCCTAAATTTGGAGAAGGGACAGTGACAGCACAGGAAGGCAGCGGTGAAAACAGCCGTTTACAAGTTCATTTTATGGGTGCCGGCAGTAAATGGTTAATGACAGCTTATGCACGACTTGAAGCAGTTTAAATAAAATGAATCAAGGTCCGGTTATACAGCTTATAACCGGACGGTAAGCGTATTTCCAGATATAAGTCATTGATATTAATTCCCCCTATAAAAAAACTCAGTCACAGCGCAAGTTTCGTACAATTTTTAACCACCCTTGTTATAAAATAAAATAATATTAACTAAACTTTAAACGTAAAATTTTATATTTATTTAAATCCAATGCATGCCGGCAGTAAGCGCCGGCAGCCGCAAATGGATATGTACAGGAGTTAAGAATGTCTTTTAAACCCGTTAAAGATTTTCTCAGTTATATAGAAGAATGCCATATGGCACTTGCAGATCTCTATCTGCGTCTCAGCCAGGAAGCAAGTGAAGAAAAAGTTAAGTTACTGCTGGATTTTATGCGCAACAAAGAACAGCTTTCCTATCTCAACCTTCATGATTATGCGGAGCAGGCGCCGCAAAGTTTATTGGACACCTGGCTTGATAATGTTTTTGATCAAAGCTTTCCCATGAAATGCCAGCAGATGAAACTGCAGCCGGAACTAGCGATTGACGACGTGGTCGCTTTAGCGATGAAGCTTGATACACAGCTGATTGAGCTTATGCAGACCGCCGCTTATAACTCCCCGACCATTGAAGCGGAAGTGGCACTGGAAAATTTATCCAACAGGGAAGAAGAAACACTGCACCATGTGGTGATGGCAAGCCATGAATTTGAATTTATGTAAAAATAGTAACAGTCGTTTTCTGACACTTTAAACAGAAGATAATTTTCTGTTTAAAGTATCTATTTTAAAGCCCTTCCCCTAGTCTTCACCGCCGATAAACGGTAGAATCTGCGCTTATTTATATTACCCGAATCACCTAAAAATACAGGAATCATAATTTTTATATGATCCCTATTTTTAAGTGGTTTTGGTGTATCGGCCCGTATCAATTGGTGACTTATCTATGAAAGCGCATATCCAGCAACTACTTGAGCAAGCGATTGTTTCTCTACAAACACAAAAGATTCTTCCTGAAGATATCCAGCCGCGCATTGTTATTGACCGCACGAAAGATAAATCTCATGGTGACTTTGCAAATAACCTTGCGCTGATGTTAGCAAAACCGGCAAAACAAAACCCTCGCGCTTTAGCGGAGTTAATTGTAAAAAATATTCCACAGTCCGATTTAGTAACAAAAATGGAAATTGCAGGCCCGGGGTTTATTAACTTTTTTATTAATCCTAACCACCTTGAGAAACAAATTGACGGTGCTTTTGCAGATACTAAATTAAATGTTGACGTTACTGAAAATCCGCAGACAATTGTTGTTGATTACTCTTCACCAAATCTTGCTAAAGAGATGCATGTCGGTCACTTACGCTCATCAATAATCGGTGATGCCGTTGCTCGTACATTAGAGTTTCAGGGACATAATATTATTCGCCAGAATCACGTTGGTGACTGGGGAACACAGTTTGGTATGCTGCTCGCTTACATGGAAGAGCTGCGTGCTAAAAACGAACCTATTGAGAATAATCTTTCCAATCTTGAAGTATTTTATCGTGCGGCCAAAGGTCGTTTTGATGAATCCGAAGAGTTTGCAACACGCGCACGTAATTTAGTGGTTGAATTACAAGGCGGTAATGAAGAGTGTTTAAAACTTTGGACAGAATTTAATGAAATCAGCCTTTCCCACTGTCAGGAAACTTACGATCGTTTAGGTGTGAGCCTGACTCGTGAAGATGTGCGTGGTGAAAGCACTTATAACGAAGACTTAGCAGTTGTTGTTGCAGATCTGGATAAAAAAGGTTTATTAAAAGAAAGCCAGGGCGCTAAATGTGTCTTTTTAGAAAGCTTCAAAAATAAAGAAGGCGAACCGCTTCCTGTTATCATTCAGAAAAAAGATGGTGGTTTCCTATACGCAACATCTGACTTAGCGGCTATGCGTTACCGCCAGAATGAGCTGAATGCTGATCGTGTTCTTTATTTTGTAGATGCGCGTCAAGGTTTACACTTCCAGCAGGTATTTGAAGTTGCACGCTTATCTGGGTTCGTAAAAGAACAGACGTCTCTTGAACATATGCCCTTTGGTACAGTAATGGGAGAAGACGGCCGTCCGTTTAAAACTCGTTCAGGTACTGTTGCAAAATTAGCAGATCTGTTAACTGAAGCTGAAGTGCGTGCTTACGAATTAGTAAAAGAAAAAAATAAAGAGATGGATGAGCAGGAGCTTCGCCATATCGCATCTGTTGTTGGTATTGCATCAGTTAAATATGCAGATCTTTCTAAAAACCGCACCAGTGACTACACCTTCAGCTTCGACAGCATGTTAAGTTTTGAAGGTAATACAGCACCTTACTTATTATATGCTTACACACGTGTAGCAAGTATCTTCAATAAAGCCGATATATCTATGGACAGCGTAACAGCTGATATATCGTTAACAGAAGAGAAAGAGAGAGATCTGGCCGGCAAACTAATGCAGTTTAACGAAATAGTTAACAGTGTTGCTAAGCAAGGGATGCCGCATTTCTTATGCTCATACCTGTTTGAGTTAGCAGGTCTGTTTTCAAGTTTCTACGAAGCCTGCCCGATTCTAGCTGCAGAAAATGAAACACAAAAACAAAGCCGTCTTAAATTAGCTGCACTGACAGCGAAAACCCTTAAGCAAGGACTATCACTGCTTGGTATTAACACACTGGAACGCATGTAAAAATGGCTGTTGTTAATAGACGCAAACCTGCTAGATCGGCAAAAACGAATAAAAAAGCACCTCGTAAACGCCCGGTCAGCAAACGAAACTCGCCTAAAAAGGGATTTCCTTTTTTAGCGTCTTTCGCGGCGCTTTTATTAATTGCTTTTATCGGCTATTTTATTTTTGCGGTTGAAAAACCAGAACCGGCCGCTGTGATAAAAAAACAACATGTGAAAAAAGAAGAAGTACTGCCGGAAAAACCACAGCCGCAGTGGGAATATGAAGATGCCCTTAAAGAAAAAGAGGTTGTAGTCGATATCCCTGCTGCAAAGAAAGCAACTGATCCTTACCAGATGCAGTGTGGTTCATTCCGTCGAAAAGAGGATGCTGAATCCTTAAAAGCACAGATTGCCTTTCAGGGATTAAACAGCCAGGTTAAGAAAACCGGTAACTGGTACCGCGTAATTTTGGGCCCCTATGAGCGTAAACGTGTCGCTGAAAAAGAGCGCCATAAACTGCAGCGGGCTAGAATTAACGGCTGCCAGATCTGGTTTTGGCGTTAATTAATTTAAGAAAGAACTAAAAGGGTAAATGAATAATTTACCCTTTTGTGTTTTTACTTCCCTTGAAATAAAAATAATCCCCCATATATCTATAACACTAAGAGCCAAAATCGATTCGGCTCATTCAATTTCTAAGCTCAAAGGTAATAATTATGACTACTATTGTTTCAGTACGTCGCAACGGCCAGGTTGTTGTTGGTGGTGACGGTCAAGTTTCTCTCGGTAATACAGTCATGAAAGGCAATGCACGCAAAGTGCACCGTTTATATAACGATAAAGTAATGGCAGGTTTTGCCGGCGGTACTGCAGATGCATTTACTTTATTAGAGCGTTTTGAAGCTAAATTACAGGCACACCAGGGTAACCTGGAACGAGCAGCAGTAGAACTAGCTAAAGACTGGCGTACAGATAAGATGCTCCGTAAGCTGGAAGCATTATTAGCCGTTGCAGATAAGCACCATTCATACATCATTACAGGTAACGGTGATGTGGTCAGACCGGAAAATGATTTAATTGCAATTGGCTCAGGCGGCAACTTCGCACAGTCAGCAGCAACAGCGCTGTTAGAAAATACAGATTTAGACGCGAAAACAATTGTTGAAAAAGCGCTGACCATTGCAGGTAACATTTGTGTATTCACAAATACCAACCAGACAATCGAATGCATTGATTATGAAGATAATCACAACGCAGACAGCAAAAAATAGGAATACAGCATTATGTCAAATATGACTCCAAAACAGATTGCACATGAATTAGACCGCCATATTATCGGCCAGAATAAAGCAAAACGCGCTGTTGCTATAGCACTTCGTAACCGCTGGCGCCGTATGCAGCTTGATGAAGAGATTCGTCAGGAAGTAACTCCTAAAAATATACTGATGATCGGCCCGACCGGTGTAGGTAAAACGGAAATAGCCCGCCGCTTAGCACGACTGGCCAATGCGCCGTTTATTAAAGTTGAAGCAACCAAATTTACTGAAGTTGGTTATGTAGGTAAAGAAGTTGAAACAATCGTACGTGATTTAGTTGATGTAGCCATTAAAATCACTCGCGAACAAGAGATGGAAAAAGTAACGCATAGGGCAGAAGATTTAGCCGAAGACCGTATTCTGGATATTCTAATTCCACCGGCGAAAACCAGCAGTGAATGGGATAATACCTCGACTGAAGACGGCGCGGCTCGTCAGTCTTTCCGTAAAAAATTACGTGAAGGAAAACTAGACGACAAAGAGATTGAGATTGATGTGCCGGTACCACAAGTCGGTGTAGAGATTATGGCACCTCCAGGCATGGAAGAGATGACCAATCAGCTCCAGGGTATGTTCCAGAATTTGTCCGGGAAAGAAGAAACTAAAAAACGCAAAATGAAAATCAAAGATGCGCTTAAAGCATTAATAGAAGATGAAGCTGCTAAACTGGTTAATCAGGAAGATCTTAAAGAAAAAGCGTTATTTGCAGCGGAAAATAACGGCATTATCTTTATCGATGAAATTGATAAAATTTGTAAACGCGGTGAAGCATCAGGCCCGGATGTATCACGCGAAGGTGTACAACGCGACCTGCTGCCGTTAATTGAAGGTTCAACGGTAAGTACTAAGCACGGCATGGTAAAAACAGATCATATGCTGTTTATCGCATCAGGTGCATTCCAGATAGCGAAACCATCGGACCTTATTCCTGAATTACAAGGTCGTCTGCCTATCAGAGTTGAACTGGAAGCGCTTAAAGAAGAAGACCTGGCTCGAATTCTGACAGAGCCTAAAGCTTCTCTAAGCGAGCAGTATCAAGCGCTGTTAGCTACTGAAGGGGTAACAATTGAATTCACTAAAGACGGTATTGATAAAATAGCTAAATCAGCCTGGCATGTGAATGAAACAACCGAAAATATCGGCGCACGTCGTTTACACACCTTAATGGAACGGATTATGGATGAACTTTCATATGAAGCTTCTGATCGTCAAGGTGACAGTATTATCATTGATGAAAAATACGTAGCAAATTCTTTAGATGACGTTGTAGAAAATGAAGATTTAAGCCGCTATATTTTATAACCTCAAAATAAACAGATAACAACAAACCACTATTAAAGAAATTTGATAGTGGTTTTTTTTATCTGGAATTTGAATTTCCATACAGGAGCGAGCAGGTTCACTCGGGTTCGTTATTGCCCGTTTGGCGATGGACAGCATTCGCAGAGCTCCTCCGCTCGTGACACTGCGCTGTCGCGCAATCTACAGGGCACGCGGAGCTTAGCCCGTTCGTGACACTCAGCTTTCACTGAACTCACCCCGACTCTCACATGGGAGACCATTTTTGTATTGCAGTCCCTTGAACAAGGTTCAAGGAAACAAGATGCAGCTAAGCACCATCGGCGCAGCTGCGTTTCACTTCTGAGTTCGGAAAGGGAAGGAGAGTAGGGTCCCTTGACCCGGAGGAGAATGTAGGCGAACCCCTTATGCTAGTGGCATAAGGAAGTTCGCTGTAATAGTGGAAGCTTTGTTTGACGTTGATGGGGCCATCTTTAGATTTTAAAAGCAAAAAAGCCCTGATGTTTCCATCAGGGCTTTTTCTAATAGGTGTCTAGCAATGAAACAGGACTCGCAGAGCTCGTCCGCTCATGAACCTTGGCTTACGCCAAATTCACCCTACTATCACATGACAGGAAACCAACTTCGTTGGTGCTGTTAACCTTTCCCCATGCGAGAGCAGGTCAAAACATAAATCGCAGGAATTAAAAAAGCCCCACCAGAACTAACCAGTGGGGCTATTTGTATAGGTTGCTTATAGATTGCAAGCTTGACGATGGACAGGAGTCGCAGAGCTCGTCCGCTCGTGACACTGCGCTGTCGCGCAACTCGCCCTACTATCACATGAGTAGAAACCAACTTCGTTGGTGCTTCTCACCTTTCCCCATGTGAAGTAGTCATCGCCGTCAAAGCGCTAAAACGAAAAAATCCCTGCTGACGTAGTCAACAGGGATTATTCGTATTAGGCGCTTGGCGATGACCTACTCTCACATGGGGAAACCCCACACTACCATCGGCGCAGCTGCGTTTCACTTCTGAGTTCGGAAAGGGATCAGGTGGGACCACAGCGCTATTGCCGCCAAGCATAAAAATTTAATTAGGAAAGCCTCGTTCCCATGCATCCGCGTGGGGATGCATAGTCACTTGTTTTGTTCTATCAATCTTGCAGTTTGTAAAATATGTTTTCGCAAACGTATATTTGTCTTGGTGTAGTCAACTAATGTCGTTGCTACGCAACACCATTTAGGTGTTGTATGGTTAAGCCTCACGGGTAATTAGTACAAGTTAGCTCAATAC
>NZ_AUAM01000041.1 GCF_000428725.1 Psychromonas aquimarina ATCC BAA-1526 | reverse complement strand
TCATCAAGCCTTGCATGAAGAAGGGATTGTAGAGGCTGATGAGACCTTCTTTCTTGAATCATTTAAAGGCCAGCGTAACTTGCCCCGTACACCGAGAAAGCGTGGAGGCGTTGGTAAAACGAGGGGAACAAGTGATGACTAAATTCCTGTTCTGGTGGTAAGAGATCGGCACCAATCAACCGCCACGATAATTTTAGATAGAGTAGATGCAGTACATATTGAAACTGCCTTAACACCGCTTATAGATAAAGACGCAATACTTTGTACAGATGGTGCTGCTGTTTATTCAGCATTTTGCAGAAAAGTCGGTATTGAACATGAAGTCATTAGTAGTAAAGGACCAAGGGCTCGAGGCGCTTTCCATATTCAAAATGTTAATGCATTTGATAGTCGCCTTAAAGAATGGATGAATCGGTTTCACGGTGTGGCAACAAAGTATTTGGGGAATTACTTGGGTTGGCGTCGAATGCTAGAACGTTATCGTACGGAAATAACACCTGAGATTTGTTTATTTGAGGCTGTTGGACGAGTGTCGCAACAGCTAACTAAGACATAGCCAAAAAAAAGCCCCGAGTTATGCAGTTAACCTGGGGCACTTACTAATAAACTTTTCTATCACAACATTGCAGATCAGTTTAGGCAACAACTCCTAACATAGATAAAACCTGGAATACCACTACGCAAACAGCAAATATAATAACCACCAACATACGCAGGCTGCCGCCAGGTACAGTAAAGCTGCTTTGCGGCATTTTCTTACGCGCTTGATATGCTAAAGCCACCGGAGTGAATAGTGCAAAAACAGCCGCTGCAAAACCGGCATAACCAATTGCATAAATAAAACCATTAGGAAATAACACGCCGCCGATCATCGGTGGAATAAATGTCAGCAGTGCCGTTTTACTGCGCCCGGCAATACTATTATCCATTTTTAACAGATCGGTTAAGAAATCAAATAAGCCCAGTGCAACCCCGAGAAATGATGTCGCCACGGCAAAGTTAGCAAACAGCTGCAGCATAACGGCCAGCGTAGGACCAGAATCAGCAGATTCCATAGCGGCAACTAATGCGCCCATATTGCCGCCGGCATCAATAACAGCGGCGAAACCTTCACGCCCGATCGCAGTAAAGCTTGCCAGTAACCACACCAGGTAGATAGCTATCGCTAACAAACTGCCGTAACGAATTGAGTTAACCACTTTTCTACTGTCTTTCTGATAATACTTAACCAGGCTGGGAATATTTGAGTGGAAACCAAAACATACCATTAATGCAGGAATCGCCGCCCAGCTGTACTGTAAGCGTTCACCCATTTCAGCAAAAGGCTGCAGCTGCGAAAATTGAGCATTATTAAGCAGACCAAAAATAGCAATACTGAAGGTGATCACCATGCCGCCGAGCATTGCTGAAGTAAAACGGTCTACGGCACGGGTACTGAAACTCACAATTAAACCCAGTAAAACAGCAAATATAAAACTACTCACTGACTGGCTCAGGTTAATACCTAATCCAGACTGCAGACTGTGCCCAAGCATAGAGCCGCCGCCGGATATATAGGCATAAACCAGAATATAACTAACAAAAAGAACAGATAACCCATTGATTACACGTAACGAAGGAGACAATAATGTTTTAGTCATGGTGTCGAAATTTACACCGTGCTTAAACTTCTGATTTGCTTCTAGTAAATATAAAGCAGAGCTGTACATACAGTACCAGGAAACAGCAAGAAACAAGGCGGCCCAGCCGAACCACATATTTGACGTCAGCACCGGCAGCGAGAACATACCGGCACCAATACTGGTCCCTGTAATAATAAAAATACCACCAAGCGAAGATATCTGCGTATCCTGTTTAGGCTGTATTACCTCGCTGCTTACTACCTCTGACATAAACTTATTCCTTAATTAATAATTTTTGTAACAATTTTATTTCCGCACTGCTCATCGATTTCAAATTATTTGAACCGCGTGTAATGGTCGCAATGCTGATTTTGTACTCTTTAGCAATCTCACGCTGCGACTTTTCACCAAGCAGCAGCTCTTTATAAACCAAGATTCGCCCGTTAACTGCATTTAGCTCTTCAGGTGACAACAGCAGAGGAAGCAGTAATGTTAAGTCCTCACTAACGGCTGTTTCACTTAATAATTCAGCTATCATTTTCAATCTCCCTGACGCCCATTGTAATGACGCAACAGTACAGCAGTACAGTGCTTCCAGGCAAGTATTATTTACGCTGATCGGACACTAAATTAAAATAATGATCTACGGCCGCCGGGAACAGGTGAATAAATCAGCAGTATCGACAGTAAACAGGAAAATTAACAGCAGAAATATTTTACAGCACAGATTGTTCAGCTGCTCGGAAGTACCTGCAGATGTATAGCTGGAATTTACCTAGAATTTACCCGACTCTCGGCCTGCTGACTTTGCATCTCGAAGTGTAACGGGTATATTAATGGATATAGACGAACTTAGCGGCAGATAGACAATAAGCGGCTGTTAAGCTTTATTAATAATATCTAAATGATGAGTGCTGAAACATGATTAAAAGAATTCTGACCACATTTACAGCTTTACTATTATGCTCTACCGCAGGCGCTGAGATCATTGCCGGGCAGACGAGTTATCAAGTAGATGATAAGCCGGTTTTAGGACGTTTAGAAAACATCTATTACAATGATGTCGCAGAATTAAGTGCCATTCCATTTACCGGAAAAATTGACACCGGAGCTGAAACCACATCAATGCACGCCGATAATATTGTGGTTACCAGCCAAAATGAAAAATATAAAGGTTTAAAAACTAATGAACTACTGGAAACAATAGTTTATGAGCTCGGCGGCCCAAAAGAAAGGTTAGACAAAGACCATTTCACGTCAACAGAAAAAAATATTCAAGCAACAGTAGAATTTACAGTAGCAAACCCCTATACAGGTGAAGATATTACCATTACCCGGCCTCTGTTTAACATCAGCTCTATACGCAGCCGCAGCAGCCCTGAGCCGATTTTCAGACCGGTAATCGAAATGGCATTGTCTATCGGCGGCCACAAAATCACTACACCGGTTAATTTAACCGATCGTAGTGTCTTTTCTGCACCATTTTTGGTCGGAAAAAGTTATCTGCAGGGAAATGCCTGGGTCTTAGCCGGATATGATTATTTTCAAACCCAGGAAGAGTCGCAAATCATAGGCAGAAAAGAGCGTCTGTCGGTATTAGACATTCCTGTTAATGTCAGCATGTCGATGCACAACCGTTACAGTATTTTAAATGCGGCCAATGTGAAAGTTGATCAAAAAAACAGCACTGTTAACTTTGATCTTGTCGGTTCAAACAACAAAAAGAAAAATATGCAGCTGCCGATAGTACGTATGCTGAATTTCAGAGATTATTCTACTCCGCTGGTTTATGTCCCTATTGAGGCGGCTAACGGATTTAAACAGCATATATTAGTTTACTTAAAAGACCGCTCAAAAAGCAGCAGTCAGTTACGCCTGGGCCGTAAATCATTAAGCAAGTTTTTTATGATTGACCCGAGCAGGCAGTATCTTTTAGCTGAAAAAACAGAAAAATTTAACAGCAAGACAACCGAGGTGATCTCCGCAAAAGAAGATATGCTCTTTGAAAATATTAAACTTTCGGCAGAGCCCTCTTTTGCGGCTAAAACATCAAAGCTGCTGGTAGAGAAATTTGAACTTTTAGAAAAACAAAGCAAAGTAAAAATAACCATTAAAAAAGACGGACTACAGCAGGAGATAGTTAAACCTGTTGAAAAAATTATTGTTGTCGGTGAAGAGCGCAGACCTGTTATAGAGGGTGATGTCCAGTTAAATGCGAACCCCTTTAAACTGCAGCTGGCGCTTGAGGTAAAAGAAAATGCTGAGCAGCCGGATATTTTACTGGGCAGAAGCTTCTTTTCTGATAAGCGGGTTCTTAACGTCAGATCGGAAAATATCTTAACGGCCCATGCCCCGGTTAAAGCCGGTTTTATTGAAGTTGTACAGCTTGGTAAATTAGCTTTTCCGGCTAAACTTGATACCGGTGCCGATGTAAGTTCCATGAATGCCGTTAATATCCAGCGCTTTAAAGATAAAGGTAAAGATATGGTGACCTTTACCTATGAAAATAAATTAGGCACTAAAAAAGAATTTACCAAAGAAGTTGCGGGTGTAATGAGAGTCAAAGCCAAAGCAGGTGAAAAAGCCAACGAACGCCCGATTGTTATCATGGACGTTACACTCAATGGTGAGACCAAAAAAGTACGGGTCAACCTGCAGGACCGCAGCCGCTTTGACTACAGCATGATTTTAGGCAAAAACTTTTTAGCGGATGATTATTATGTCAGCAGTGAGCATATTTATTTAATAGAAAAATAATATCCCGCTTAAACACAAAAACGGCACCCCGTGTGCCGTTTCCCCCCCTTATACCTATAGCTATTCTATTTACCTTACCGTCAACAAACTTTACTGCTTAAGCTAACAGCAGCTTAAGTACAATTAACAAACACTTTGCCTTTTAGTTGACAAAATCAGTCTGTCTTGGCCGTGCTTTTTTACGAATATCAGTGATAAAATAGATAAAACAGACTCTCTGCAGCTCTGGCAAATTTTTATTATTTATGAGAACGTATTTATGAACAAAAACACTCCATCCGAACCATCTTCCCGCGGCGAATTATTACTGCGCACACTGGCAATGCCGGCAGATACTAATGCCAATGGAGATATTTTCGGCGGCTGGATCATGTCGCAGCTTGATTTAGCCGGTGCTATTCTTGCTAAAGAGATTTCCGGCGGCCGTGTGGTAACAGTATCTGTATCCAGTATTACCTTTAAAGCCCCGGTTAGTGTCGGTGATGTTGTATGCTGCTATGGCGAATGTACAAGAATAGGTAACGCATCTCTTTCTGTTGCACTTGAAGTCTGGGTTAAAACTGTTGCAGTTGACGGTGTTAGTGCGCCCTACCAGGTATGTGACGCTGTATTTAATTACGTTGCAATCGACGCTGATGGAAAACCGCGTCCTGTTGTTAATAAATCAGCAGCGTCTGAGTAACCTTCGACGAGCACGGGGATGTGCATAACATCAGCTGACTGGAGTTATTATAAATAACCTTTTAGTCTGGTAATTTGTTCCGGAGTGAGGCGATAGTTATAACAGGTCGTTTCACAGTCATCCCCGAAATACTCGTGATGCAGCGTTAAGTACACTTTGTTGTTCTGCTTAAGATACAGTGATGTTTTTCCTGCGTATCCCTGATCATCAGCACGAATGACAAAAAATGAATCAAATTCCGTCATTGTTACCCACTCATTTTCATCATAGTCGGGCAGAGAGGTAAGCTCCGTACTGCCGAGCAGCTCCGGAATATCATAAAGATTAATTATTTCAATAACAGTACAGTCATACCAGGTATTTAATGTACCGGAGTAATAGCGGGTTTCATCATTTTCTACAAAAACAAAATCCTCACTGCACAGCAGTTCGACTTTAACAAGGTATGACTGCTGCAGTTCATCCGGATAATCAACAAACGATTTATCAACTGAGGAATTGCCGGGCTGAAAAAGCACCCATAAAAGCTTCCTCTCTTCCTGCAGCAGTCCGCTTGGAGCTAAAAATGTTCGGCGCTGCCTGATCAGCGGCTGCTCGTTCGTGCGTGCCCAGGAAAGTGAACTCGGTTTTACAGCATCCGGATCCAGCCATTCAGTCTCATAACAGATATTTTTTATCATCTACAGCACCCTAAAAGTAATATGTTGTTTATCCAAAAGATTAGCATCTTTATCTATGTAAAGTGATAAAAGTCAGATTAAAAAGACAGGCAGAAAAAGGAATTATAAAAGAAAAACTGAGTGCTGCATGTACAGCTCCTGTATTTTATCTTCAGCCGATAAAATACAGGAGCGTTCATTTTTATCTATTGGTTAAAAATTAACGCTCTGATGCCTGCATCGATACAGGTCTGCAACAACAGAAGTGGGTTGACCATTTTCAATTTCTAAAATTTTGGTTATATGGAACCTGTTACCGCTTTTCATATACGTTTCATTTTTCAGCTCAACATTTAAGTTTTTTGCAGCTGTTTTTTCAACAACATAGGTAGTTAATATTTTACACTCATTGTTCTCAGCTTCGACAAATGAAATCGGCTCAACACTTTTAGCCCCCGGCAGTAAAGTCGTGGATTTTTTATACTGCGCGGAGGCAGTTAAATTATACGCGTCATCACATTCTAGCAGTTCAGCTATTAAACTAGTTGGTCTGGATTTTCTAGTTGCCAGTACTGCATTGATACTGTAATGGTTACCACCAGCAGCTAACGTTGCATTTTGTAAGGTCGGAATTACATTATTCGGATGAACCTTTTCAAGTCTTTGAACTTTAACTATTTCACAGTTTAACTTTCCGCGTCGGTATTCTGATATTTCAGTAATATTCTTTGCATCCGGTTCAGTCCTTAGTTTTTTAGTTACACAGCCTGAAACAACAAAAGTGCAGAACAGCACAAGTACAAACTTGTTCATATTTTTTCCCAGTTAATATTTTGAGTGTATTTAATAGATTTAGCAGGTTTAATAAACTTTAGAGTAAAAGGCAGGGTAACCACTTATCATATGCATTAAAACATGGTAAGCGAATAATACATGAAATATAATATACTGAAAAGTCAATGTAGAATGAAAAGCAGTGTTAACTGCAACTTTATAATCAACAGGAAAAAATGCTTCCGATAATAAGCAAGCACCTGTAAATAAACTGGTTTTCCAGAGTAATCAAAAATCAAGCAGGCATTAAGAACCTGATTTCATATTTTAATACTATCATTTACTAAACAGCCACATTCGAGTTTAACAACTTCATAAAAAGCGGAGAATAAATTATGCGATGCATGTTCTGCAATCATGAAATAATGAAAAAAGATGATTTTCTCGGTAAGCCGATTTCTATCCCCAGCCGCGGTATCGCGCATACCATCTGCGCTGAACGGGATTTAGTATCGAAACGTATCTTCGGCTCAATTCACCTCACTGAAGTTTCAATGGATGATTTATATGAGCTGCGGGAATTAGTCGTAAATGAAATCAATGACCGTATTGCCAGCAGTCATGCGCCAGAGCCGGAGTGATTTCAGCCGCTGTAAATCATTAAATTAGTGTCTATTAAGCAGATACTTATTATAAATCTGCTGATAGCGTCCGCTGGATTTAACCTTATTTAATGCACTTTGCCACTTATCTATAACGCTGTCTGGAATTTCCTTTGAACAGGCAATGTATAACGGAAAGCGTAAAAGCTTCACCTGAGTTTTTACTACAGAATCGGCGGGAGCATTAATTTTTTTAAGGTAATAGGAAAGGCCAAGCGGAGTCACACCAATAAACAGATCTACCCTGCCCTTTAATAAAAGAGTCAGTTGATGCTCTTTTTTCTGAGACTTTGTTAATCTGGTGATCCCCTGTTTCTCAACATAAGACAAGATCACTCCGCTTGCAGGAACAGAAACTGCGTTGACACTCTTAATATCATTTATGCTGCTGAAGATACGCGGCTCATATTTTCTTTTGTAGAAAAAAACAGCATCGTCAGACAACGGACCTATCCATTTATATTTACTCTCTCTTTCGGGAGTACGAAAAATAGAAAAATTCATTATATTAGGCATATTATCTAACATCAGTATACCTCGAGCTGCCGGGTAAACCTGCACCGGATAATCATCGCCTAATTCCTCCATAACTGCCCGAACGACTTCCACAGAAAACCCGCTAATCTTCTTCCCGTCCAGGTAATTATAGGGAGCCCACTCTTCGGTTATCAGCTGCAGTTCATGACTATCCCCTGCATTCAAGACGTTAGAGAAAGTAGAGATAATCGATACAAAGAATAATATTAGTATTTTTCCCCGCATAATTTATACCCGGTTCAGTGAATGAAATAATAGTGTTAAACCGCTGCCATAACTTGTGCATGAATATCGGTCTCAGCAGCATAGGAAAATAGATTGTTTTATCTATTCGCTATAAAAATTATAGCTCCCTAACTGCAAAGAGAATAATAACCGGCCAAAAACAGTAACACAGCAGCTCTGCTGATTATCAAAAAAGAACTTAGCGCAGCTCTTAACGGCTAAGTCCATTAATTCATTAGTTTTTATTGTAAATATGTGCATAAAGTGAAGTGCATCTTTGAATAAAAGCAGATTTAGGCTAAAAATTGTAGAGCTAAACAAAAATCACTCAAATAAGAATAAATAAATATCAATAAAGCATGTTAATCTGGATTATTCAAAAATAAGTACAGCAGATATACATCCGAATAATTAATAACTTAAAGAGAGAAATGTATGGATACAGCAGAAGTATTTAATCTGGCGCAAACCTTTGTTCTGGAGTACGGCCCCAAATTAATTGCAGCAGCAGCGGTCTGGGTCATTGGTATATGGGTAATAAAAATCCTTATCAGCACATTAAATAAAATCATGGACAAAAGTAAGGTAGACATCTCTTTAAAACCATTCCTGTCCAGCCTGAGTGCAATTTTACTGAAAGTTATGCTCGGTATTACAGTACTTAGCATGCTGAGTATTGAAATGACCTCCTTTGTGGCAATTTTAGCAGCCGCAGGTTTAGCTGTAGGTATGGCTCTTTCCGGTACACTGCAGAACTTTGCCGGTGGTGTGATGATTTTAATTTTCAAACCATTTAAAGTTGGTGATGTCATTCAGGCCCAGGGGCATACCGGCTGTGTTAATCAGATTCAAATCTTCAATACCATTTTAAAAACACCTGATAACAAAACAATTATTCTGCCCAACGGTGGTTTATCAACGGGCTCCATGGTTAACTATTCTACTGAAGAAACACGCCGGGTAGACTGGACAATAGGGGTTGGCTACGGTGATGATTTAGATAAAGCTCGCGCGGTTATCAAGCAGCTTTGCGATGCCGATCAGCGTATCTTAAAAGATCCTGACGTGCTGATTGCCGTTTCAGCATTAGCCGACAGTTCTGTTAATTTTACTGTCCGCGCCTGGGTTAAAGCACCAGATTACTGGGCAGTATTCTTTGATATGAATGAAAATGTCTACAAATCATTCCCTAAAGAAGGCCTTAATATACCTTATCCGCAAATGGATGTTCATATCCATAAATAAAGCGGCCGGAAAGTAAGTATGAAAGTGTTCACTCACTTCTAATAGTGAACACTTCTTTTCTGCACTGCGAAGCAGCGTTATCCAGCTCTCATTGCTAAAACAGCCTGAATATCAAGCTCCTCGCTATACAGGGTAAAAGCACGCTCCCTGCTTTCAATCGCTAATATTGACATCCGGTCAGCTAATTCATTACCCTCAACACCAACATGACCATTTACATGTAACACTTGAATTTTGTCTTTTAATTTCTGGTATAAAACGAACATCTCCTGGATAAGCTGCAGATTCTTGATTTCACCGCCGGATTTTTTCCAGCCGTTCTTTTCCCAGTTAACCGCCCATTGGGTAATACACTTAATAGAGTACTGCGAATCACAAAAAACAACAGCCGATCTGCCTTTGTCGAGTTCAGCTTCTGCCATCAGCAGTGCCTGATGTAATGCATTCAACTCCGCGCTGTTATTGGTTCCCTGCGGGTTATATAAACCGTACCAGAGCTGTTCCAGTGCATTATCACGATACACAGCAATACCGGAACCTGACTCACCGGGATTAGGATCGCAGCCGCCGTCAGTAAATATTTTTGTCTCAGTTAACATAGCGGCAATTTCACCTGCCGTATAAGTTTTAACAGTCCGGGCAGATGTTTTTTTCTTAACCGCAGAAGCACCAGAGGCTTTATTATTTTTTTGAGACGGCATTAAAGACTCACCATTAAAAGCGCTCTGGGCTTCCTGCTCAGTTTTAAAGGATTTATATTTTGCACCGTTAAACTTATCCACCTGCCTTTTACATGATTCCCAGTCGGTAAAAATGCCGGTTTCTCTGCCTTTCCATACTACGTAAAATTTTTTGGCCATTTTAAAATCCCAAACTTTTTCAAAGCGCTTAATCAAAAAACAGCGCCTCTCCAAAAGATAAATTAGCGGTATTGAACCGCAATACCGGTTTCCTGCGCAACGGTTTGTAACTGCTCACTATCATCCAGAGAAACAGACCAGTTTATACCGCTGCCGAGAGCGGTAATAACATTAGCACTGCCGATAAGGGTTATTTCATCAACCTGAGCCTGCAGAGTAATTCTCGCTTCCCCGCTCAGCTTGATCATGATTTCACGGTTATTGGCAATAATTTTTCCCTGAGAGAAAGAAATCAGCATACTGGTTTCTCTGATTCAGCGGTGATTTCAGCTAGTTTAACAATTACCTCAACAGCTTTATGCATAGCTTCAACACTTATAAACTCATGAATGCCGTGAAAATTATAACCGCCGGTAAAAATATTCGGACACGGCAGCCCCATAAATGACAAACGCGCACCGTCTGTACCGCCGCGAATAGGTTTTATATCCGGCTTAATATCACAAGCGATCATGGCCTGCTGCGCATAATCAATAATATGCGCAAAGGGTTCAACCTTTTCACGCATATTACGATAACTTTCAGTGACTTCAATCTCAACAGAGCCTTTATCCAAAGTCTTGTTGAGATCAGCGGCAAGTGCCTTAATAAACTCAATACGTGACTGCTGCTGCTGCGAATCAAAATCACGAATAATATAGTTCAGTTCAGTTTTAGCGACCGACGCTTTCATATCCGTTAAGTGGAAAAATCCCTGATAACCTTCTGTTGCTTCCGGCGTCTGCTCAGCCGGCATTTTTGAAATAAATTCGGCGGCCGTCGTCATTGAATTAACCATTTTATTTTTTGCCGTACCTGGATGTACATTCACCCCCAGACAGGTCACAACGGCAGACGATGCATTAAAGTTTTCATATTCCAGCTCCCCCAGCGGCCCGCCGTCAATCGTATAAGCCCACTCAGCACCGAATTTTTCAACATCAAACAGATCCGCTCCACGGCCGATCTCTTCATCCGGCGTAAAACCAATACAGATATCACCATGCTTGATTTCAGGTCTCTCGATTAAGGTGATCATGGCAGTAATAATTTCAGCAATACCGGCTTTATTATCCGCCCCTAACAGAGTTGTGCCGTCAGTTGTTATCAAGGTCTGGCCGTGCAGTTCATTAAGATCTGGAAACTGCTCCGGAGACAATACATGTCCGCTGCTGCCTAAAACAATATCGCCGCCCTGGTAATGCTCAACAATCTGCGCTTTGACATTTTTTCCCGAAGCATCTGGCGCAGTATCCATATGTGCAATAAAACCGATAGCCGGCACATCATAATCAACATTGGCGGCAAGTTTAGCCGTTAAATAACCTTTATCATCCAGCACCACATCACTAAGGCCGACGGCGATCAGCTCTTGTTTCAGTATTTCAGCAAGCTTGAGCTGGCCGCAGGAGCTTGGGCAGGTGGTAATTTGATCATCAGACTGGGTATCAACAGAAACATAATTAAGGAAACGCTGGACAAGATTTTGCATGGGAGAGGTTCTTCTATTATTTGAGTGATATTCATTTTTGCTTATATTACTGATAATTTTATTGCGGTAAATCAGCTTAAGCGGAGTTTGAAGGTAACATAATTATCTACCTAAGTTTCTATTATTAATAGAAAAGTCTGCGCTCTGTCTGATTAAACCTTAACCGCCAGTTTAAGCTCATTGCGGTAAGCACGCGGAGTCAGTTTTTTATATAACTTAAACTGACGGTTAAAGTTTGCCTGATTACGATATCCGACTTTCTCTGCAATTAGACTGACCGCTAAATTTGATGATGTAAGCAGCTCTGCAGCATGGTTGAGCCTCAACTTTTTCAAATACATTCCAAAACTCTCGCTAAAATGCTGTTCAAAAATACGATGAATCGTACTTTCACTGCTGTACATAAACTCTGCAAGATCACTAAGTTTGATAGGGTTATGAAAATTCTCTTCAATGTAAAAACAGATTTTTTCAATTTTTTCTTTCTCTGCTTTATCCAGCACACTTTTAGGGGGCGATGAAAAAGACAACAGACTTTTACAAGTTTTGTCATTACACAGTGTATCCAGCACCTGCAGCAAAACTGCTAGCTGACCGATAGGAGAAGTGCTCAGCATTTTATCCGCCAGTAAAAATACCTTTTCTGCCGTTTCAGCAGAAAATAAAAGCCCTTTTTGAGCACGCTTTAATAACATATCCAGCTTTCTCAGCTCCACACAATTAAACATCATATTCTCAATCCAGCGGCGCTTGAACCAGAAAACATGTGTTTCACAGTGATCCCCTGTATTTCCCACTGAATCAAACATATGCGGAATATCAGGTGCAATCAGAAGCAGATGATTATGCTCAATGCCTCCTTGATAATGACCTAAAAATGCCTGCCCTTTAAAGTGGCGGTGCAGAACCAGCTCAAACTCCTGATGAAAGTGCCAGTCACAGGGTTTATTCGACTCGATAATTTTTTTATACCGCCAGGACGTGCCTAAGCGCTGCGGTACTTTTTCAATTGTTGCTTTCATTTATTACAGTTCCGATTTCAGACTTAAATACTATGAGTAAATAGTACTACTTAGCGGCGCAATAGTACTTGAATATAGAGCATTTAACAGGCACTGACGGAATAGTACTTATATTGTGCGGGATAGCATTATTTTACCTATGCGCTTAGAGCTACAGTCAAATCATCAACAACACGAGGAGAAAATTATGAAATTATTCAGCGCTTACATTAAACGGCATATCGCACAAAACCGCCGCAGTTACCTGCTGCTGGTAATAAAAACTTATGGTGTCAACTACCAGGGTTTATGGCGCGCATTAGGTTACTGCTCACTGCAGGAGTATGAACAAGATATAGCCCAGGTGCTGGAAGCAGACTTAAGACAACATAAAGATAATAATATAGTTAAAAGCTGATCTACCCCGTTTTATTTACTCTATGTTAAATGCAGCAGTAAAAAAGTGGATACAGTTAATGAATTTTGCGATTAAAGTCCAATAACAGAGCTTATTTATAGAGCGTTACAACGCAAATATCTTAAACGCTGCAATACTGGTGTTGAAATAACTGAAATTTCAGCAGGATGAATATGGAAATAATAACGATCAAAGGATTTGTCTCCTTCACCATCGCAATTGTTTTACTGTTTATAGGCAAGTACGCGACACTCAAATCGCCGCTGTTATGTAAATACAGTATTCCGGAACCGGTTATCGGCGGCTTCGTCTGTGCGGCAGTGGTCGCACTGTTTTATTACCTGTTTAGAATTGAAATTAATTTTGATTTAGAAGTCCGCGATGTTCTGCTGCTGTATTTCTTTGCCGGCATCGGCCTGAATGCCGACTTTAAAACACTGATCGCAGGCGGTAAACCACTATTGCTATTGACCCTGCTGGCGGTCATTTACATTGTATTACAAAATATCATCGGCATAAGTGTTGCCAGTGCATTCGGGCTTGAACCGTTAATCGGCATGATGTCGGGCTCAATTTCTCTGATTGGCGGAGTAGGCACCACCATGGCATGGGCTCCAGCTTACGCTGAAATGGGCATAGAAGGGGCTGCCGAAATCGGCATCGCCAGTAATACAATCGGTCTGATACTAGCCTGTTTAATGGGCGGCCCGATTGCAAATCACTTAATCAAGCGCCATAAATTAACTCCAAGCAATGAACAGCATTTAGATATTGGTATCAGCCATCACGATCATGTGAAATTAGATTATTTCGGGGTTTTACTGGCCTGGTTACTTCTCAATATCAGCCTGATATTAGGTTATTTACTGGACATGCTGATCGCAGAAACAGGGCTGCAGCTGCCGATGTTTGTTTCCTGTTTAATTGCCGGGATTTTTATAGGTAACTTTAACTCTTTAATACTAAAGAAAAAAATAGATGATAATGCACAGCAGGGATTAGGGCTGATTTCAGATGTCTGCTTAGGCATGTTTCTTACCATGGCATTAATGGCTCTGCAGTTATGGCAGTTACAAAGCGCAATTGCTTATTTAAGCAGCGTAATGTTCCTGCAGGCCCTGCTTTCAATCTCTTTTACTCTGTTTATTGTTTATCGATTTATGGGCAGAGATTATGAAGCAGCGGTTATCAGCTCTGGTTTTGGAGGCATAACCCTAGGTTCAACCGCTACGGCAATCGTTAATATGACCGCAGTAACACAGCAGTACGGCGCGGCCCATCGCGCATTTATTATTGTTCCTCTGGTCTGCGGCTTCTTTATCGACCTGGCGAACGCACTGATTATTAACTGGTTTGTGGCTTTTCATGGTTAAATAATATCATTCCGCCTTGCTGTCATGCATTTTTCCGGCGTAATTTCAGACCATTTAATTAAGTGGAATGGTATAAAAAATTTAAGGGGTATATTTATCTGTCTGTTTACAGGTCGGCAGGCCTACACTTCCCTGTGCAGGTAAAAAATGAATTCGTGAGGTACTACGAAGTAAGAGCGGGGTGCACTACATTTTTTCGGGGAGTAAGGTGATGATCATGGAGCCAGTCATCGATGTTTTCAGCACTCAGAAATATATTAAGATCATCACGTTCTGCATCCGTAATTATTACTGAGTAAGATTTCAAACCGACAATCAGTACCTCATCCAATTTTATTCCTGCAGTTACATTAGGACAATTACCGCAGGCTATACGACATACTCTTTTTATCTCACATCCAGCCGCTTCTTTTAAGTCTGTTATCAGCCCTTTTGAAGACAACTCTTTATAGCTAAACACTCTGCTATGTAATGGTTTTTTCACAATAAACCTCCATACAAAAGATAATTTCAACGAAAGCCCCGTATTGATTAAAGCTCTTATTGCGTATTTTTGCTATAATTTTTGTAATTATTTTTACAAAAAAAGTATGCTTTCATCTCAAATAGTTCAGCAACAGTGTTTTTCAAGTATCTGGATTACAGAATTGTATTTTCCCGTTCAGCCCGCCCGCAGAATATTCATTCTATCTATAATAAATTAGTTAATAAAAACAATAATATTTAATAACAGCAATGATAACTTCAGCACTGCCGTGTATATTAATAAGTAATACCTGTTCGCATAAATTATTTAAGGAATTCCTATGGATTTTATTGTGGTCCCACTGAGCATATTTTTAATTTTTGTCGCACCGCTGTGGCTGATCTTACAGTACCGCAGCCGTAAACAGACCAATAAAGGTTTATCAGAGAAAGATCAGGAGCACCTGCAGGCTCTAATAAACCGTACCGAACAGATGCAGAAACGCATCAAAGCGTTAGAGCAGATCCTGGATAATGAAGCGCCGCAGTGGAGAGAAAAATGAAAAAAAAGACACTCTATCGTGATCCTAAAAACGCTAAATTAGGCGGTGTTTGTGCCGGAATAGCAGAGTACTTTTCCGTTGAAATATGGCTGGTACGGCTTATTGTCGTATCTGCATTTCTCTTCTCTGCGGGATTTTTTGTAATTCTGGCATATATCGCGGCTTATTTTATTTTAAATAAAATGCCGGAAAAACGAGAATGGCGCCAAAGCATTTATCAGGCACATAATATTAAGAAGAAATCCTGGCAGTCAGGCCACTCTGCCGAACAGATATTAGAAAATGTGAGCCGTGAATTAGGCGATATGGATAAGGAGATTCAACAGATGGAAGCTTATGTTACCTCTTTTGCTTTTAAAATGAGTCGTGAATTCAGCAAAGACAGTTAAGTTTTATATTTTGATCTGCTGACCGGCATCCGTATTATCGAAAATGCCGGTGTAAAAGCCCCTGCAGGTTAAAAAACATCTATTGTTTAATACCGTATCTGTCCAGAATTTCGTTAAATTTACCATTACTTTTAATGGCCGCCAGCCCTTTATTAAAGGCACTGATCAACTCGCCGGCTCTTGGGTTTGCTTTGCCCGATGTAACATGCAGCGGGTTAACTGAAAGTGCATTACTGGTGAATGAAAAATCTGCAGCATTCAAGCCTTTATCGGTTATCGATGATTTAGCGACCAGCTCATCTTCAAGGGTAAGATCAATGCGCCCTGCTTTGAGTTTTTTAAGGTTAGCAATCAAATCATTGGCTTCAGGACGGGAAAAATTCCCCGCATTTAAAAACTCATCACCATAACCATAGCCCCTGACAATACCAATTTTTTTACCATTCAGGCTGGAGATGCCGTCAAACTCAAAGCTGTCACCTGCTTTTTTAATAAACTTGAGACTGTTTTCAAGATAACTGTCACTATAAGTTAAATAGTTAGTCCTTTCTTGAGTAAACCAGGTTGCAGGAAGAATATCAATGCGTCCTTCTTTAACCTCGTTAAGCGCTCTGGACCAGGGCATAATTTTGAATTTTACCTGGTATCCCTGGCTAGCCAGGGCGGCTGTGACAATATCAATCGCTATTCCCTGGTTGTTAACTGCTCCTTTCATTACAAAAGGAGGCCATGGATCCTGCGCAGCTGTAACACTGTTTCCCCAGGCGGCAAAAGAACTTAACAGTGCTGTAATAAAAACCAGAATGTATCTCATATGTAACCTCTTTAATTTAACGTTAAGTACGGAACTTCGACATTTGATCAGCAATATTGTTACTTAGTTTCAGCACTTCATCTGTCCGCTGCGCATTTTTC
Source organism: Psychromonas aquimarina ATCC BAA-1526 (assembly GCF_000428725.1). Lineage (GTDB taxonomy): Bacteria > Pseudomonadota > Gammaproteobacteria > Enterobacterales > Psychromonadaceae > Psychromonas > Psychromonas aquimarina. The sequence goes on along the minus strand of NZ_AUAM01000041.1, from coordinate 22,995 downwards.
GTCGCTCCGTCGGATACCATATTTGATGCTTCCGAAGCTTCAACAATTGCCTGACTTATCTCTTCCACAGCCCTTTTCTGCTCTTCGGTTGCTTGAGAAATCTGACTGCTTTTATCGGAAATATGGGTGATGAGATCACTGACTTCACTGACTGAAGACTGAGATTCACTGACTCTTTCTGCTGTTTTTTCTAACAGTTTGGCAATACGGGTAAGCTCTGCTTCTACCGATTTAGTAGCATTGTCAAGAGAAGAGATGTTCTTCTGAATCTGCTCTGTAGATTCCCCGGTTTTTACCGCTAAATTTCGTACTTCATCGGCCACCACGGCAAACCCCCGCCCCTGCTCACCAGCCCGGGCAGCTTCAATGGCAGCATTTAGCGCCAGCAGGTTAGTCTGTCCGGAAATATCGTTAATCACATTAAGCACTGTTGATATTTTTTCACCTTCATTAACCAGTTTATGCATTTCGGTGTTTACGTTATTCATCTCTTCACGCATATTGATAATTTCCTGCGCAGAACTTTCTATTGCAACATACACTTCACCGGCAAGAGCTGTCGCGGTTGACGCTTCATCCGCAGTCTGACCCGCTGTATCAGTAACGGTTCCCACCGAATGATTAAGCTCAGTAGCAGCCGTGGCAACGGTGGTAAGCTGATGTTTCTGCTGACTTAAGCGCTCCGCACTGGCACGCGCCATTTCACCGCTGGCGCTGGCACGGTCTTCCAGAAGACCAGATGATTCAGTGACTTCGCAGACAATGGTGCGCAGTGAAGCGGTAAATTCGTTGATACCTTCCGTTATATCATGAAATTCTTTTAATTTAGCGGCTGGAATTTTATTCGACAAATCACCTTCACCCGATGCAAGGTTTTGAATTCTTTCCGTCAGCTGGGTTAACGGCCTTAATACTGCAAATGCCAGCACCGCAATAATAAGCAGAGAAATAATAATGTCTAATATCAGCAGTTCAATTACACTGCGGTATAAGGATGCACTTAACTTAGCCTCTAATGAAGCGGTCTCAAAATAAACAACAACTTTTCCGACGTCATTTTCTTCACCGTCTTCAATAAAAACCAGCGCTTCACTAACCGAGTTTTCTTCGGGGAATAATGAACTGTTTTCAACGTCAACAGCAAGTTCATCCACGTTATCTGCATTCGGCATCAGAAACAGTACATCTGCATCTTGATTATCAAGAATTTTAATTGCAGTGACTTCTGGTAATTTCAACTCAGCAGAAATAGCTAAACGGGCAGTATCTAAATCAAAATCCCATATTGCCCGAGGAAGGCTGACGGTCAGTCGACTTGCGGCATTGCTAATATCCAGATCTAGACTGCTGTACAAATCCTGTTTAAAGTCATTGTATTTAAGGTAGGATGAAAGCAGTAAAACAAGCGTAACTGCGACAACAACTTGTACTACAAAAATAGCTTTAATACTTTTCACAATAATTTCCTTTTGTAATAAGCGCAAAAAAGGCTAGTTCATAAGCTTAAACGTAGTTATTAATATGAATATTATCAATGTTGATAGAGCACTGAATACAATGATATTTACTTGACCAACAGCAATAATAAGTAGCAATAATCGCAATAAAAAAGCAAAATGAATCTGACCTACAATACCTTCAGCAGTGCCCTATATATTTACTGCTGCTTAATCGTAAAATTCAGTAATGGAACACTCATATGGCTAACATACTTTTACTCGCTAATCTCAATTGTGATCGTGTCCTGCAGTTAGATAAACCACTCACAACCGGCGGGCGCCATCACTACCGCGATATGGGACGCCGTTTAGGCGGGGGCGGCGCGAATACCGGATTAGGTCTGGTTTTTGCGGGACATAATGTCAGTCTGGTCAGTCAGATTGGTAATGATAAAACCGCAGACTGGTTATTAGCGGAAGCCGGCCTGCGCGGCCTTGATTGTCATCTGCTGCAGCGTAATGATCTGCTTACGCCGGAGTTATTACTGATTATGACTCCAGACGGAGAAAGAACTATTATCCGCCCGCAGCGTCCTCAGTTTATACTGGGTCAGGCACCTGATTTCTCGCAGTGGCATGCTCTTTATATCAACTCATCGGCTGTCGGTGCTGAAGTATGGGCTGAATCAGCTCTTGAGCATACCTTAGTGGTGGCACAGTTAAGTAAAGACGAACGACCCCGCCCCTGCCATATATTAATTTCTTCTAAATCAGATATGGCCGGGCGCTGCTCAGACTGGAACGACAATGCCGCCATATGGCAGTACGGTCTGCAGATTGCCGGCCCGGCATTACGCTATTTTATTATTACCGATGGTGAAAACGGCGCAGCTGCCTATCAGCAGGACACGCAGTTACATACTGCAGCTGTGCCTGCTGAAGTTGTTGATACCACAGGCGCAGGAGACGCCTTTGCTTCCGGTTTAATCAACGCCCTAGTTGCGGGAAACGATATTTCAGAAGCAATGAAACAAGGGGCATACTGGGCGTCTATCGCAGTTGCCACCGACAGTTCGATTCCAGGTGAAGAGCTGCAGAGTTATCTGCAGGCGCCCTGATTCACAGATAAAATGCAGCACATTTTCACCCGTCGCGAAATAAAGGCGCTAAACAGCAAGGAAGCTCTCCCCCTACAGCTTTTTTGCTTTAAATAAATTACAACTATCTTGTTATTTTTATATTTAAGCACTAATCAAAATTAGATTCTAACTAGTCGTTGACTTAGACGTCCAGACGGCTTAGTATCATTACATTACTCACTTAGACGTCCAGACGGCTTTGTACCTTTTCATTGTTTACGCTAAATCATCTGCTTTCTGCACGATGCAGACAGAAAAATCATGTCACTCTTAGCAAACTCAGGAAATTTGATGATAGAAATAAAAGAAGTTAATAAGGTATTTTATCAGGGAGATCGTGTTATCAATGCGCTCAGTGATATCAACCTTACTATTGCCCAGGGAACTATCTTCGGGGTTATCGGATCCAGCGGTGCCGGAAAAAGCACCCTGATCCGCTGCGTTAATTTACTGGAACGCCCGAGCAGCGGCAGTATCATTGTTGACGGTGTTGATTTAACCGGGCTTTCAAGTCAGGAATTAACATTAAACCGCCGTAAGATCGGCATGATCTTTCAACACTTTAACCTGCTGTCGTCACGTACGGTTTTTAATAATGTCGCGCTGCCGTTAGAGCTGGCCGGCATGGCTAAAAGTGAAATAAAAACTAAAGTTGACGGTTTATTAGAGCTGGTCGGACTAAGTGAGAAAAGTGATACCTACCCGGCAAACTTAAGCGGCGGACAAAAGCAGCGTGTCGCCATTGCCCGCGCGCTTGCTTCTGACCCTAAAGTATTATTATGCGATGAAGCTACCAGTGCACTGGATCCGGCGACAACGCAGTCTATTTTAGAGCTGCTGCGTAAAATTAATCAGGAATTGAACTTAACTATTTTATTAATCACCCACGAAATGGCGGTGGTTAAAGGTATCTGCACAGAGGTAGCTATTATCGGCGCAGGAAAATTAGTTGAGCAGGGTCAGGTTGGTGATATTTTTGCTCACCCGAAAACCGAACTTGCGCGCCAGTTTATCCGCTCAACTCTGGATCTGTCGATACCGGAAGATTACCGCTCACGTATGCAGGCACAGCGCAGCAGCGGCAGTTATCCCCTGGTACGTTTAGAGTTTACCGGCGCATCTGTAGATGCTCCTTTAATCAGTCAGGTAGCACGACAGTTTAATATCGATATCAGCATCCTCAGCTCTAATATGGATTATGTCGGCGGGGTTAAATTCGGCCTGATGCTGGCGGAATTTTTTGGTACAGAGCAGGCGGCAGAGCAGGCACTCGCTTTTCTGCATGAACATAAAGTAGAAATAGAGGTATTAGGTTATGTCGCTTAATTCAGCAGCTGACTGGTGGGCCGCTAATGAACGTCTGGTGTATTTATTAATAGATGCACTGGGACAGACTTTAGCTATGGTTTTTTCTTCGGGTTTTATCGGCTTTGCCTTAGGTATTCCGCTAGGTGTTTTACTGCACTTAAGTAAAAAAGGCGGTTTACTGGAAAATCATGTTTTAAACAGATCCCTGGGCATCATAGTTAATATCGGACGTTCAATTCCCTTTATTATTCTGCTGGTTGCGATCATACCGTTTACACGGTTTGTAGTGGGCACTTCAATCGGTACAGCAGCGGCTGTTGTGCCGCTGACCATAGGTGCAATTCCGTTTATTGCCCGTCTGGTTGAGGGCGCATTATTAGAAGTCCCTTCAGGTCTGGTAGAAGCCGCACAGGCAATGGGCGCTAAACCGCAGCAGATCATTACTAAAGTGCTGCTTCCGGAAGCACTGCCGGGCATTATTAATGCCGTCACCATTACCTTAGTAACCTTAGTGGGTTATTCAGCAATGGCCGGCACCGTGGGCGGCGGCGGACTGGGTGATGTCGGTATCCGTTATGGTTATCAGCGTTTTGACGGCACAGTCATGTTTATTACTGTGGTCATTCTGGTAGTTCTTGTACAAATAATTCAATCACTTGGTGATCATCTCGTTAAACGTGTTGATCATCGTTAAACGTGTTGATCATCGTTAAACGTGTTGATCATCGTTAAACAATTTTATTAAAACAAAAAATCAGGGCTTACCTTGAAAAGGAGAAATATCATGACCTTTAATCTTAAAAATATTTTCACAGTTGTAGGCTTAGCTTCAACACTGGCACTTGCCGGCTGCGGCGAAAAAGAAGCTGTTGTTGATCAGAGTAAAATCACTATCGGTGTTATTGCCGGTGCAGAAGCACAAGTTGCAGAGGTCGCAGCTAAAGTAGCAAAAGAGCAGTACGGCTTAGATGTTAAACTAGTGACTTTTTCAGACTACATCACACCTAATGCGGCACTGGAAGAAGGCTCTGTAGATGTGAATGCATTCCAGCATAAACCTTACTTAGATCAACAGGTAGCAGATCGTAATTATAAGTTTGCTATTGCAGGTAATACTTTTGTATACCCAATTGCAGGTTACTCAAAAACAATCAGCTCGCTTGATGAATTAAAAGACGGCGACCAGATTGCAGTACCAAGTGATCCGACAAACCTAGGCCGTGCTTTACTACTTCTTCAGCAGCAGGGCCTGCTTAAGTTAAAAGATGGTGCAGACCTGACAGCAACTGTACTGGATATTGTCAGCAGTCCTAAGAATCTGAAAATTGTTGAGTTAGAAGCCGCACAGCTGCCGCGCTCCCTTGATGATGTCAGCCTGGCAATTATCAATACGACTTATGCCAGCAGCATTAACTTATCTCCAGAGCAGGACGGTATATTTGTTGAAGATAAAGAGTCTCCTTATGTAAACCTTATCGTGGCTCGTGAGAACAACGTTAATGCTGAAAATGTAAAAGCATTTGTTAAAGCGTACCAGTCAGAAGAAGTTTACACGGCAGCCAAAGAGATCTTCAAAGGCGGCGTTGTTAAAGGCTGGTAATTACCCAGACAAAACATAGCAGTACACAACTTGGAAGGGTTTGAGCCACAGGGTTCAAACCCTTTTTTAATGATCGCAATTCCAATAATCTGCCATGAGTTAAGATAAACGGCTGCAGACTTGATTCCGCCCGGAATCTTTGGCTTGATAGAGATATGCATCGGCTTGTTTAAACATGGATGACTCATCATGATACGGCTGGTCGATAATACTGCTGAGACCAATACTAACGGTAATTGATAATGAACACTCTTTACAGGTGAATACTGCATTTTCAATAGTTTGACGCAGTTTTTCAGCAATCATCAACGCTTCATCAATATTCGTATCAGGTAATAACAGGGCAAACTCTTCACCGCCTACCCGCCCTAGATAATCAGATTTTCGAACCTGGCTTTTACAAATATTCACAAATTTCTGCAGCACTAAATCACCGCATGGGTGACCGTAATTATCATTAACTAATTTAAAGAAATCGATATCTAATAGCATTAACACCAGATCATTTTTAGATTCAACGGCCTTCTGATAATCCAGCCTGAACAAAGACATAAACTGACGACGGTTAAAAGCCTTGGTCAGGCTGTCAACGGTTGCATGTTCGATTAATTCATTCTGCGCCTCGATCTGCGCCTCTAATATATTATTGGCATAATGTGCCAGAGTAATAAATTCTGAATATTTTAAACTGTCTTTTACAATCAGCTTGTTTTTAGTAGATGCTAATTTGAATAGATGAATAAAACGCTGCATATCTCTTTCCAGGCTGTTTTTAAAACCCAGGCCGACCATTAGGAATACGGCTAATAAGAGCATCGTAATAGTCATCACACCAAGCATAATACGATGTAGTGATTTATCCATTTCCGATTCGAAATCAGCAATATACGAGTCTACTTCGTCGATATAGGTGCCGGCGCCCACCGTCCATCCCCAGGGAGAAAAGGACTGCACGTAAGAGGTTTTAGTCGACACTTTATCAGTAACGGGGTTCATCCATGAATATTGTACAAAACCACCATACTGCTCATTAATCACCTTATTAATGCTGTTGAGTAATTTGTTACCACTGATATCTGAAAATTCGGAAATATTACGGTGCTGCATACCAGTCAGTTCAGGATGCGCAATAAATTTTCCCTGATTATCAAACACAAAAATATAATCTGAACTTTCACGCTTGAAATTAATTTTATCGAGAATACTCTGCTTGGTCCGCTGCTCAATATCGGACTCATACTCAAAACTGCCGATATACCAGCCCAGTGCTTTAAACTGCTTGATAAAAATCAAAGCAGGCTGTCTACTCAGATCGGCGGCGGTTAAATTTTCCTGCATAAGAACACGTCCCTGCTGTTTAACTGCAGTGGTCATTTTTTTACGCAGGGCCTGTGAAAACTCGCTTTTTTGTCCGCTTTTGCCGGATATTGAAATATCCAGCACAGGTGAACCGTCACTATTATAAATAAAATAATAACGCTGCTGGTCACTGCCCCCTCGAACAGGTGCTAATGCATTGATAACCGATTGTTTAATTTCTTCAAGTGAACTGTCTGCCCGGTTCTGATAATAAATATTCTCGGCAATTAATAACGCCTGCTCAACATGTTCCTGAAGATCCGCTTTAACCCGGTTACGGTTACTGTACCTTTGAAATGCGATAAAATCGATCAGCTCCTCCACCTGATCTTTAACATGTGTTTTTGCTGTTAACAATTGTGCATTGCGAAGCTCATCAATCTGCGTTCGATGATCTGCTTTAATCATTTCAATATAATAAAACGAAATTGACACCGATGAGGCGATTATTAATAGTAAAATCACCGCTGTAAATCTAGCCAGCAAACTTTTGTTTTTTATCTTGTCCACTTATTCCCTGCCTGTTAGGTCTGCAGCATTTGGGTTGTCGAAGTCTGCTGCCCATGAGTTTTAACACACTGTAATATAATAAATTAATTTAGCCGATATTTTCACTACGCAGGTCAATATTATTAATAACTGTATGACAGCATAGTCTCTTTAGGATGTTCTGAAGTTTTTATAAGAGGATTTTAATGGGAGGCAGGGAGAGATAAAAAAACGCCGCATAATTATCTCAAGCGGCGTTTATTGATTGATTCTAACGGTTTTACTTGCCTAACTGTTTACCCCAGACATTTCCCTGCAGACTGACATGCACAGTAATCTCTTCCCGGTCATGGTAAAGGTGCTTAGCCTGAAGCTGATAACTCATGCCGGCTTCCTCGAGCATATCCGTTAATATTTTTAAGTCTTCAGAGGCTTCCTGATAACGTTTTTTCATGGGTAATTTCAGGTTGAAGATGGTCTCTTTACACCAGCCTTCAATTAACCATTTCGCCATCAGTTTTGCTACACGTTTAGGTTTTTCAATCATGTCGCAGACTAACCAGTCGATGTTTTTACGCTCAGGCTCGTATTTAAATCCGTCAACCATATAATGAGTAACCTGACCACTGTCCATCAGACTTTGCGCCATGGCACCGTTATCAATACAGGTGACAAACAATCCGCGCCGCACCAGCTGATAAGTCCAGCCCCCCGGACAGGCGCCTAAGTCAACAGCACGCATTCCGGAATGCATACGCTCTTCCTGCTCCTGCGGTGTCAGGAAAATCTGAATCGCTTCGTCAAGTTTCAAAGTTGAACGGCTTGGTGCTTCACTTGGCGAACGTAAGCGGGCAATACCCATATAAAATTCGCTGCGGTTATGGGGCACAGAAAAGCCGATATAAGCTGACTGGTTATCTAAAAAGCATAAGTGATAACACAGTTTTTTGCGGTTTTCTTTAGCCGTTAAACTGTTCTGTTTTTTTAATGCCTGACGCAGGGGCACGGTAAATTTACGGCAGAAAGTAAGCAGAGGTTTAGTTTCATCACCTTCAGGCGTTTCAACATAAAGATCACCGCCCAGGGGCATATTACGCGTTACCTCTAAAATAGGACTGATACGATCATCCAGCGGTAAGTCTTCTACAAACGCCTTTACAGCAATTAACTGACGGGAAAAGATCAGCTGTTTGTAGTTGATACTTTTTAATAAACCTTCCACTTCTTCCGGGTTATAACACTGATAAAAAACATAACCGCTGTTACGTTTAGTTTTCACAAAACCAAATACTTCTAAAGCGCCTGCTTTATCCTGTATTTCGTTTGCGCAGTCATTTTCAAAACCCGGACGACAATATAATAAAATTCCTAACATACTTACCTCTGTTCAGACATGGCTGAACGTAATCTTTAAAGTCTGCATTCCCACGCGGAGCATGGGAAGAAGATCTAACATACTTACTCTGTTCAGACACTACTGAACGTAATCTTTAAAGTCTGCATTCCCACGCAGAGCATGGGAACGAGACCTAACATACTTGCCTGTTCAGGCATGGCTGAACGTAATCTTTAAAGTCTGCATTCCCACGCGGAGCATGGGAAGAAGATCTAACATACTTACTCTGTTCAGACACTACTGAACGTAATCTTTAAAGTCTGCATTCCCACGCAAAGCATGGAAACGAGATCTAACATACTTACTCTGTTCAGGCACTACTGAACGTAATCTTTAAAGTCTACATTCCCACGCAGAGCATGGGAACGAGACAAATTCTGCACTGCTGAGCAAAGCACGGCAGCGAGATAAAACTAACTCTATTAAAGTCTGCATTCCCACGCGGAGCATGGGAACGAGATCTAACATACTTATCTCTGTTCAGACACTGCCGAACGTAATCTTTAAAGTCTGCATTCCCACGCAGAGCATGGGGACGAGACAATCTTTAAAGCCTGCATTGCCACGCGAAGTATGGCAATGAGATAAACAGCTCAGACTAATCTGAACTTTTAATATTCTTATCTTTTAATAAACTCAGCAGCAGTAACAGCCAACCAGCAATCAGGAGTAATCCGCCGACTGGCGTTATCGCCCCGAGTATCTTAGTACCGGTCAATACATATATATATAAACTGCCGCTGAAGAAACAGATACCTGTTACAAAAGCAATTTTACTCGCCGTTAATAACCGGCTGGAGATAAAAACAGACAGCAGACTTACCGCTAACAGGGTAATGGCATGCAGCAGCTGATAAGTTACAGCTAACTGGAAGTATTCAACCTGTACGGGAGATGCCCAGGCGCTTAAACCATGACTGGCATAAGCACCGCAGGCCACGCCTGACGCGCCGAATAACGACGCGATAATAATAAACAGACGTGTCGTGCTGCTGATAAACGGCTTATTGATAAAATTTACTCAGTGTCGATAATATCTAAGCTTTTTGCCAGTTCATCCATCTGTTTCATCTGTGACAGGAATGGTTTCAGCTTATCAAGAGGAAGCGCACACGGTCCGTCACACTTAGCGTTAGCAGGATCCGGATGAGACTCTAAGAACAGACCGGCAATACCCTGTGACATACCGGCTAAACCAAGCTGTACAACCTGGCTGCGGCGGCCGTCAGCACTATCGCTACGCGCACCTGGTTTTTGTAATGAATGAGTCACATCGAAGATAACCGGGTAGCCGGTTTCTTTCATAGTACTGAAACCTAACATATCAACCACCAGGTTGTTATAACCAAAACAGCTGCCGCGTTCACACAGGATGATCTCATCATTGCCTGCTTCATTGAATTTGGTAATGATATGCTTCATTTCATGCGGTGCTAAGAACTGTGCTTTTTTCACATTAATAACCGCGTTAGTTTCTGCCATTGCTTTAACAAGGTCAGTCTGACGGCTTAAAAATGCAGGTAACTGAATAACATCCACAACTTCTGCAACAGGTTTTGCCTGGTAAGGTTCGTGAACATCGGTAATGATCGGCACATTAAAGGTGCTTTTGATCTCTTCAAAGATACGCAGACCTTCTTCTAGGCCTGGACCGCGGAAGCTGTTAATTGAAGAACGATTAGCTTTATCAAATGACGCTTTAAAAACATAAGGAATATTTAATGCTGAAGTAGCTTCAACATAGGTTTCAACCATTTTCATTGCTAAGTCACGAGACTCTAAAACATTCATTCCGCCGAACAGTACAAATGGACGATCGTTAGCGACTTCGATATTGCCGACTTTTACTATTTTCTGGTGCATAACCAACTCTCTTATTTTTAATGGATTACTTGTATATTTGTATCTAGATTCATCTGTTCAATCTGCTGCTTTAACAAATTTACAATCGGATCTTTCGGATACTGCTCAATAAAAAATTCAAAATCAGTGCGCGCTAAGTTAAAACACTCCAGCTGCTGGAACAGAAAACCGCGATCCCTCACTTCATAAGCATCTTCCGGATCTATGCGCAGTAAAATATCACAGCACAGCAGCGCCAGCTCCAGCTCATCAGCCTGAATATAAGCCGCTTTAATCACGTTAACTAAACGCATGATAATGGTTTTATTATCATCGGGATTAAGCATATCCAGGGTTAAGCGGGCATGATTACCAAGCTGACCGCGCACTTTCAATTCAAGCAGCTCCCAGGAAGGTAATTCCCCGGTAAACGGATCCAGGTACACGACTTCATTTTTTAAATTAATGCGGATAATAAATCCGCTTGGGAAACAGATTCCCTGGGCATCAAAGTCACACTCTTTTAAAAAGTCTAAAACTAAGATGCCTAAACTGATTGGAATACCTTTGCGGCGTGCCAGCACTTTAGACAGCAAAGCATTTTCTACTTTAAAAAAGGCTTTCCAGTCGCCTTTAAAGGCCTGCTGCTGATAAAGAATATCCAGTAGTTTATGTAATTTAGCGCGGTCTGCTTCAGCAAAACCGGCCAGTTTAGATTTAATCACTATATGCTGCAGATTCAGCTCATCTTCGAACTCTTTGACATTAATACCGGTCAATTCCGATTCAACAGCAACTGCAGTCTGGATAATAGAATGTTTGTCAAAATCGAACTGATCATCGATCAGCAGAGCCCTGTGCTCCTTATTAGAAATTTTAGTCACGTTTTATCCCACCAGTAAAATTGCTTGTTTGGTCATCGCAAGCTCAGCAATATATGCAACCCAGCCGAATGCGCCGATGAAGGTCATAAACTGCATTCTTGTACGCGTTTTTTCATTTAATGCAACATGGACCATCACAACATAAGCGATAAATGCGCCTAGTTTCTCTAATACCCAGTAGTTCTGCTCCTGTAGAGGGTTAACCTGTAGAAGACCCGTTAAGGCGGCGCCTAACAGCAGAACGGTTAAGTTAGTATGCAGCAGCACTTTTTTAAACACTGCTTTTTCAGCATTGGCATGCTTAGTTCTTAACCAGTAAAAATTTAATACAAAAAGAACAACCGCAAGTAGTATAAAAACTAAATGGGTATGTTTTAAAATAGTGTACATTTATTTCTCCTGACGTCGGTACGTCATCTCTTATTCGAAAACAGCCATGGTAATACGATCGTTACTGCCATAATCTTTTTTAGTCTGAACCTGTGAATAGCCGTAAGCGCTTAATATTTCGCGTACCGCCGGCCCCTGCTCAAAGCCATGTTCAATAATTAACACGCCCTGCTTTTTCAAATACTGCCGAGCCTGTTCACTTATTAAGCGGATGTCCGATAATCCTGACTGCTCGGCAACCAGCGCCGATAAAGGTTCAAAACGCACATCACCTTGTTCTAAATGATGATCGTCTTTATCTATATAAGGCGGATTGCTGACAATCAGATCAAATTCACCGCAGACATTTTCGAACCAGTTGCTTTGTTTAAAGGTCACATTAGTCATCTCTAACAGCTGCTTGTTTTCATTTGCTAAAGCTACGGCATCGCTGCTGAAATCTATACCCAGACACTGTGCCTGCGGCAGTTCACTGGCTAATGCTAAAGCAATTGCACCGGTGCCGGTGCCCAGATCTAATATATGAGCATCCTGCGGGCAGAATTCAAGCGCAGTTTCCACTAATATTTCCGTATCCGGGCGCGGAATTAACGTTGAGTTATTCACTTTAAGCGCTAAAGACCAGAATTCACGAGTGCCGGTCAAATGCGCCACGGGTACCCCGTTAACCCGCTGACTGATTAACTCTTCAAAGTGACTTTTCTGTTCGTGAGTTAAGTCACGCTCAGGCCAGGTCATCAGATAAACCGTTTCTTTACCCAGTACAAAAGCTAACAGAACCTGTGCATCTAATAACGCACTGTCGCTGTTAACTAATGTAAACTCTGCCCAGACTAATGCATCATCTATGCGCAATTAGAAATCACCCTGTGCAAGTGCGGCTAATTTATCCGCTTGATCTTCCTGTAAAATCGGATCCAGCAGCGCATCCAGCTCTCCCTCTAATACTTCATTTAGACGGTAAAGTGTTAAGTTAATACGGTGATCACTTACACGCCCCTGCGGGTAGTTATAAGTACGAATTCGCTCGCTTCGGTCACCGCTGGCAACCAGGCTGCGGCGGATTGTCTGCTCTTCTGCCTGATTCTTTTCATCTTCCGCCTGCTGCAGACGCGCCTGTAAAACCGACATCGCCTGCGCGCGGTTTTTATGCTGTGAACGCTGATCCTGACATTCTACCACTGTACCTGTCGGAATATGAGTAATACGAATAGCAGAATCTGTTTTATTAACGTGCTGACCACCCGCACCGGATGCACGGAAGGTATCAACCTTTAAGTCAGCCGGATTAATTGAGATAGCTTCTGCTTCTGGAATTTCAGGCATCACTACCACAGTACATGCAGAAGTATGGATACGCCCCTGGGACTCGGTTTCCGGCACACGCTGTACACGGTGACCGCCCGATTCAAACTTCATCAGGCCGTAAGCTCCGTCACCGTCAATTTTAGCAATCAGCTCTTTATAACCGCCCTGTTCACTGGCATTGGTATTCATCACTTCCATACGCCAGCCTTTAGTATCAACATATTTGCTGTACATACGGAACAGGTTGCCGGCAAAAATAGCCGCTTCATCACCACCGGCACCGGCGCGAATCTCCAGGTAACAGTTACGATCATCGTTCGGATCTTTTGGCAGTAATAATATCTGTAAATCATCAGATAATTTATCAACCGATTCTTTTGCTTCGCGGATCTCCTCTTTTGCCATTTCGCGCATATCAGGATCGTCATCTTCCATCATCATTTCAGCAGCTTCTAAATCTTCAACCGCTCCCTGATAAGCCTGGAAACACAGCACTACAACTTCCAGCTGTGAATACTCTTTAGTTAATTCGCGGTATTTGTTCTGATCGCTAATTGTATCCGGATCGCCAAGCAGTGCCTGAACCTCTTCATAACGCTCAACAAGCCCTTCTAATTTGCTTACAATTGATGCTTTCATATCTATTCTCTTCTTGTTTTATATTCTTTGCGCTTAACCTGCCTTATAAAGACCCGATTAAGAAAATTTATTATTGTTATAGCGGTGACGTTTTGTCATCCGAGGGTAAACTTATTCATCTAAATTGAGTCCTAAGGCAGATCGTAATATCTGCAGCTCATTATCATCACCCGAGCGACTGACCTGGGTTAACGCCTGACTTGGATGATGAATTAATTTATTGGTTAATTTAAAAGCGAGCTCTTTTATTACTTTTTCCGGCTCACTGCCGTTACTTAATGAAAGACTCGCCCGTTCTAATAACTGATCGCGCAATATCTCGCTGTTACTGCGGTATAAACGAATTGTTTCAACCGCTTTTAAGGACTCCATCCAATGCATAAAATCATTGATGCAGCCTTCGACAATTTTTTCGGCTTCAATAGCCGCTTCTTGTCTTGCCTGTTTATTTTCTTCAATAATGCCGTGCAGATCATCAACGCTGTAAAGATAAGCGTCATTTAACTCGCAGACTTCAGCTTCAATATCCCGCGGCACAGCAATATCAATAAATAACATCGGCTGATGACGGCGGGTTTTTAAAGCCCTTTCAACCATGCCCTTACCAATAATTGGAAGCGGACTTGCTGTTGATGAGATAATAATATCAGCATCCGGCAGGTGATTAGGAATTTCACCCAGGGTAATTGCCTGCGCATTAAACTGCTCAACCAGATCCATTGCCCGTGCTAATGTGCGGTTGGCAATGGTAATATTAGGAACTTCATGCTCAACTAAATACTTGCCCACCAGTTCAATTGTTTCACCGGCACCAATTAATAAAACCCGGCTCTGCGATAAATCACTAAAGATCTGCTTTGCTAAACAAACCGCGGCAAATGCCACAGAAATAGCATTGGCACCGATTTGTGTTTCAGTACGCACCCGCTTGGCCACAGTAAAAGTCTGCTGAAACCACTTATTAAGAATTTTATTAATACTTTTCGCCTGACCGGCAGTCGCAAAAGCTTGCTTTATCTGCCCGAGTATCTGCGGCTCCCCCAGCACTAACGAATCCAGGCCGCAGGCAACACGGAACAGATGCTGCACAGCCTGCTCATCACTGTAACAGTACAAACTCTGACTCAATTCACTTTCAACAATATCGTGAAAGACACAGAACCATTGAATCACTTCCTGACAGCTTTCCTGATTCAGGCTGCAGTAGATTTCAGTTCGATTACAGGTGGAAACGATCACCGCTTCCTGCACAGAACTTTGCGCTAATAACTGCTGATAAGCATCCAGTAAAAATTCGGGTGAAAATGCCACTTTTTCCCGCAGTGATACCGAGGCAGTCTGATGATTAATTCCTAACGCAAATAGAGGCATTCAATAAATTCACAAAACAAGTTAAAACGATTTACACGAAAGTGGGAATTCTACGGACATTTAGGCAATATTTAAAGAAATCGTTCAGTCACAGCCATATTAAAGCTGTTTTTTTCATATATTAGTGTCTAACTGTGAGCGAACAAAACAGAATCGACAAATATCTGTCGTTATTTTTTTACAAGTCAGCGTGCCTTGGGTATTATCGACGCTCTTTATATCCACTCACTTGAATTAAGATGTTGTTAAAACCATGCTTATTAAAAAAATCATAGCCCCATTATTTTTAGTTTTCTCTCTGTCGGGATGTTCATTTCTTTACGATACATTTGTTTACCAGATTGACGTTACCCAGGGTAACTATATCGACGATGAAAAAGTAGATCAGGTCAAAATAGGTATGACACAAGAGCAGGTTATCTTTATTCTTGGCTCTCCGATGTTAATTGACCAGTTTGATTCATCAAAATGGTACTACATCCGTTATATTAAACCCGGCGCAGAAGAAATTCAGCAGCATCAGGTTTTACTAGTATTTGATAATAAAGTGCTGGTGAGTATGGAAAGGGAAGATGAAATTGAAAACAACCCTTTACTTAAGTCGGGCCGCAAAAAAGCGCCGAAACCATCAACGGAAAGTTCCAAGGGTGACACCGGTGAAGAAGCAAGATCTCCGGCTCCGATTATCGAAGATTAACGGATAGATCCGCCCCAACAAAAAAAGAGCAGACACCTAAACGGTTCTCTGCTCTTTTTTTATCCATTAAAATATTGTTTTTAACAACTGAAGTTTATTTAGCGCTCATTTTAGCGGCCCGCAGTTTACGCATCTCTTTCGGATCTGCGATTAGCGGCCGGTAAATTTCAACCCGGTCACCGACTTTAACAAGCGACTCTAATTTTTCCGGACGACTAAAAATACCGACTTTTGCTTCAGTCACTTTAATTTCAGGAAAGTGCGCACAAATTCCGGAAAGCACAATAGCTTCCGCGATAGTACAGCCCTCTGAAACTAAAACAGGCAATAAGACCTGTCTGTCCGGGCGGCCGTACACCACTTCAATCTCAAATAAATTATTCATGTTTTTCCTAGCGGATTCCGTAAACGACTTTAGCCCGGTTCGAAAATGATTTTACCATAGAGCCGACTAACTCATTAAAAACACGTCCGAATGCCAGCTCAACCAGTGAACTGCTGAATTCAAACTGCAGATCTAAACTCACTTTGCAGGCTTTTTCATCAAGTTCGGTAAAGGTCCAGCCGCCGTTTAAATGCTTAAAAGGCCCTTCAACCAGCGCCATTATAATACTCCGGCCTTTAACCAGTGTATTTTCGGTTACAAAGGTTTTACTGATGCCGGCTTTAGATACCTGTACCGATGCCTGCATCGCACGTTCACTGCTCGACAAAATATTTGAATCCACACAACCAGGCAAAAATTCAGGATATGAAAGTACATCATTAACTAAGTGATACATTTCATCTGCACTGTACATCAGCAGCGCACTACGGGATACGTGTGCCATTTGCCCTCCACACTAAAAAAAGAGGTCATATTACACCATCAATCCGCTAAGAAAAAATATTTCCCAATTTCAGTAATAAATCAGCAACTTTTACACAAATGAAATAGCAATTTCAAATTGTCACTTTATAATACGAGGCTATGGCTAAGAAAAAATCAAAAACAAAAAACAACGAAAATACGATTGCACGCAATAAACGTGCTAGTCACGAGTACCACCTGGAAGAACGCTTTGAAGCGGGTCTAGAACTACAGGGCTGGGAAGTGAAATCGTTACGCGCGGGTAAAGCGAATATTGCCGATAGTTATATTTTCCTGAAAAATGGAGAAGCATGGTTATTAAATGCAACGTTTCCCCCGTTAATTGCAGCATCATCACATGTAGTATGTGATCCGCTGCGTTACCGTAAACTCCTGCTTAAAAGACGCGAACTCGACAATTTAGTCGGTAAAGTGGAACGTCAGGGTTACTCGATTATTCCAATCTCTTTATACTGGAAAAAAGCCTGGGTTAAAATTTCCTTTGCATTAGCAAAAGGTAAACAAGACCACGACAAACGTACAGATGTAAAAGACAGAGAATGGAAAGTACAAAAAGAACGCATGATGAAGCACAGCGTTCGATAAGTAACCAGTTAAGCAGTAAAACTCATTAATTAGTGTCAAATAAAGGTAATGTGACGTAGATAACACTATCTTCACGCTCTTTGTTTTGCTACTATTAATATATAGGCAAGTGAATGTGCTTATCACTGTGGGGATGATTTAGGACTCGACGAGATTCTTGAAACCCAAGGTGCATGCCGAGGTGCGGCTGGCCTCGTAAAAAAGCCGCAAAAGTTATAGTTGCAAACGACGATAACTACGCTCTAGCAGCTTAGGCTAGCTAGCCTTCCACCCACGTTTCTCCTATGGGCAGGGATTCGGAAGGTCATTTACATTTGGATAGCGAGGGAACCTTGTTCGAGGGTGAACCGCGAAACAGTATCGGACTCGCTTTTTACTATCCTGTCTATCGGAGAGTAGAGAGTTAACTAAAAGATAGACTAAGCATGTAGTACCGAGGACGTAGGTTTTTCGGACGGGGGTTCGACTCCCCCCATCTCCACCACCTACAAGCCCCTGTAATCAATAGGTTACAGGGGCTTTTTCGTTCTAGTGACCACATTCTGTCCACACTCATTTTAATCCTATGATCGTTTCCCCTCAAAATGACCAGTTAAAGTCAAACGTGTCCACATTCATTTCTGTATGTTTATCTGATTCCGCTTTTACTATTTCAACCGGCTTATCTGATTTTATCCGTACATCGACCTGCGATTTACTTTGCACTGTTGGATGACGCAGCATACCGCTGTAACCTTTATTTTGTACTATTGGTGATCTCACCGAACCTTGTGCTGTCTGATTAGTTTGCTTGTCCTGTTGTGAGTCTTTTATTATTTCTCTTACTATCTCAAGCTTCTCATGTGTTTCCTTAAACTCGGTATTCACCTGCTTGTTTGTTTGAGGCTCTTGAATTTTATCTTTCACTATTTCGAGCTTTTCGTGCGTCTCTTTAAGTTGAGGTGACACGGTTCCATAATTATATGGTGACAGCGATTTGGTACCTGGAAACTGAAACGGTAGTTTTGCAAAGCCTTTCTGTCCCTTATTATTACCAAGCGTTCGCTCTAATTCATGGGAGCCGCTCACAAGCTTCTGCTGGGGCGCTTTAATTTGCTGTTTTACCGTTTCAAGTTTATCGTGTCTTTCTTTAAACTCCCCATTAACTGCATAGTTAATGCTTTTATCACCAAACTGGCCGACTGATTTATTAAATGCTTCTAAGTCCTTCTGGGCCGATTTAATACTCTCACCCCAGCCAGGTGGTAATAAACTGTCTGGAATTAATGACACCATTTTCATCATGGCCCGCGGGAGCATTAAAATCTGCTGCACCAGGCTGCTGACAATTGCCCCAATACCTGCACCTATCCGTTTAAATACTGCCCACAATGTTTTCAGCACCGGCATTAACACGCCCGTTTTATCCATCAGATAAATAATACCCACAGAAAGTGCTGCAACTGCCGCAATAATCAGCCCGATAGGACTCGCGAACATAGCGGCGTTTAAGGCAAATATAGCAATCTTAAACAGAGCAAGACCGGCAATCACTTCGGGCATATGCTGTGCTAAAAACACGATACCTTTACCTAGTAACTTGAACGCCTGGAATAATGAACTCACCACCTCTTTCACTTTTTCAATAACCTCTGTTCGCCACTGTACATTTTTAAACTTTTCTGAGAACTCAGTAAATAAAGCAGTTAACTTTTCCATAACAGGCGTTAATGCTGCAAACTTAATAGAGCGGAACGACTCCTGTATTTTCTGCATCGCATCATTATAAGCCTCTGCTTTTTTAGCATCCTCCGTTGTGACACCACCGCCAAGGGCATTAAACTCTTTGCGCGCACTGGTTAAACCTTCTGTACCTTCTCGCAGCATGATCAGCATTTTACGGCCGTCTTGACCAAAGGCAGCATCAGCAAAGGCCATCTGCTCTTGATTGGTTTTTAATTTAGAAAATGACTTAAGAACTTTGTCATAAGCCTGCTCAGTATCAGTGGCGTGCTTTAGCTCTTCGTATAACGGGTTTTTACCTTTTTTAAGAAAGGATCCCATTGCTCCTGCGCCCGTAGTCTGCAGTACACCTAATCGCTTGGTGAATCGAGTCATGGCCACAGTCATAGTATCTGCGCTTACGCCTGCATGCTCAGCTTGTGACTGCATGGCCTGCAGTTCTTCAACGGGCATTTGCAGGTTCTGCGCCTTTTTCGAAAGATTATCCATCTCTCCGGCAGCGCTGTTAACCAGGGAAAATAAACCGGCAAAACTGGCTCCGCCAATCACAGCCCCTATTTTGCCCACGGCCACACCACCGATATTCGGCATTTTAAACTTAGAGAGCTTTGCCCGGACACGCTGCAGCCGTTCCTCTTTTTTGACGAGTTTAGCGATAATACCTATGCGCTGTTCATACTCTTTAGACAAGCGTTTCTCTTCACTGCTCAGACGCTTTACATTAATGCCCGCCGATTTCATTTTGTTCTGGGTTTTGGTTAACTCTCTGGTGTAGGCGCTTTGCGCTGTTTTCAACGTTTTTACAACATCCTGCTGTTTTTTAATCTGCCTCTGCAGTGCTTCAGAGGGCTTTTTAGCCGACTTCATTCTATCGTTAAACATTGCCAGCTTCTGCTCTGCTTCATTGAATTTAACACTGTTTTTTCCCGCTTCTTTACCTGTTTTTCGTAACTGAGAAATCAATGCCTGGTTGCTGGCGAGTTTGTCGCTCTGCGCTTTAACCTGCGCAATCTGTTGACTGTATTTACTTTGTGTTGAAGTGATTTTTTTGAGCGGTGCACTCATTTTATCGATGGTCTGCATCACCACAGAGAGGTTCATTTTCATGGAAGCTTTCCTTATATCTTGCCACATCAACACGGGCATATTGAATAAATGGAAAGTAATACGTGTTTTGTAGAGGGGAAACTATCTGGGGATGTTTTATGGGGAGTATCTAAAGTGTTCGCTCTAATTGATCGCTCTTATAAAAGCCATAGATAATAAAAAGGGGCTCTTTGGCCCCTTGGTTGATTTGTTCTGAATTTATATTTTAACGCCGTTAATATCAGCCTTGATAAGTTTCTTTAAAGTTCCATTACTATCCGCAGATTGAACTGGGAGACCATGTTCAGCAGCGTACCACATCGAAGCTGTAAACTTCTGAGTCAAACCGTCAGGCATCGTAATTGAAGCATTATATTCAAACTTACATGTTTTATATGTTCCGGCAGGAACTGTAACCGTCTCAAACCCTGTAAATGTAGTCTTTATATTAGTCACGGTTTCATTAGTAGACTCTGATAGTACTTCAGTTTCAGTTACTGTCTGTTCATAAGAATCACCTTTATTGAGGTTAAACTTCGATAATCGTCCCGGCACATAATATGATTCTCCATTTGCAGTTTTTTGCCCTAAAACAGAAACGGTTTTTTCACCAGTGTTTATAAAAATATAATTCTCAGTTAACTTAGCAGACTCTGTAACTCTGAAGTGGATTGCAGGCTGCCCTCTGTATCGAGTATCTTCTAGTACTTTATAACTTTCTGTTTCAGCAGTTTCCGCACCTCTTTGTGAAGTAAAATTATACCCTGCGCCGACTTCATATAAGCTCTCGTTAAAACAAACTGAAGCATTTTCAACTACAGGCGTAACTACAGGAGTAGTCTTTCCTGGAGAAATGCTGACATCATCACTACCACAACCACTAATTACGCTAGCTAACATAACAACCGATAAAGCTCTTTTTTTCATTTTATACTTCCATATATCTAAATATAATATTCCAACAAAAACAGCCATTCTAAAGCATTTTAAATCAATACATTAGAATGGCTGTCGTATGTTCATAATTTCACACGGCATATTACATAAACCACCGAACCATTTCTATTACCTTCTATTACAGCATACAAAAATAAAGGGGCTGTTTAGCCCCTTGGTTAATTTGTTCTAAATTTACATTTTAGCGCCGTTAATTTCGGCTTCTACTAACTGCACTTTTATATCACCTAGAACAAATTGCATTGTGATGCCGGACTCAACTCCATACCAAACTGAAATCGTACTATCATAAGTCGAGCCATCAGCTTCTGTCCTTGAACTTTTAACATCAAGTCTACACGCATCATATGTTCCTGCAGGAATAGTAATTGTCTCAATTCCTGCAAATGTAACATGCTCATTCACGACAGTATCACCCAAGCTAGATGGTGATTCACTAATATCAGTATATGTTTGCTCATGAGATTCTCCCTTATTAAGGTTAAACCTAATTAAATGACCCGGTTCGTAATATGAATTATCAGCACCAAAGCTCTGGCCCAAAATAGAATATAGTTTCTCATTGTTATCAACTGCGATGAACTGAGCAGATAAACTTGAAGTTTCTTCATTCATGGTTCGTATCATAGTTGCCTCCTGCCCTCTAAATAAACCACTTTCAAACACTTTACTCTTTTGCCTTGCTTGAACCTGATCACCTACTTTATAAACGACGCTATATTCGGTTCCTGCTTTATATAATGTCTCATTAAAACAAACTGAAGCTGTTTCAACTACTGGCTCCACTACTGGTTCAACTACTGGTTCAACTGCAGGAGTAACTGTTGCACTATCGCTACTGCTGCTACCACACCCTGAAAGAACACTCACTAATACAACAACTGATAAAATCTTCTTTTTCATTTTATACTTCCATATACATAAATTAATAAATTCCTGATAAAACAACTTCTAGAAAAGTTTGATACTTTTTCTCTCGTATTCAGGGGAGGAGCTTTATATCAGAATTAATGGTTATAAATAATGAACAAGATCACATCACTGACTTGTAATTGACATTTCCTTAGCGCTCATGAAGAGTGAAACGTTCTCACTCTTATTTAAGCTATGCCCTTCACAATTGATTTTCTGCAGTACTGCTACGCTTGCCAGCCTCATCTCTAAACAGTAATAACTCATCTAATGTGAGTTTATCTATTTCGCTGGGCTGCCAGTGAAAGATGATTGCTAAGTCTGCATAAATCGACTCTATTCGTTCGGGGAGTCGATCTGCACGAAAAAACTGGCCACCGCTGTAAATAAGGGAGGCATATTAACAGGCTCAAGATTTATCATCTGCCGTTCTGTTAATTCACTAATACGCGGGACTAAGGTCACCATAGTATCTACGTCGAACTCCATAATCTTGGAGAAAGATAAACCGCGCATTTCCCCAGCAAAGGGTTTACGTAATTTCACTTCCGTGATTGTTTTGCCTTCTTCAATTTCAATCGGCTGCGCTAATACGGCGGTTTTAGTTGCTTTATTCATTGTTTTTTCCTTATTTATCCATGCCTGACTCATCAGATTCAAGCTTGCTTTCACATTCAGTCAGCAGTTTTTTCACACCGACATTTTCATTTAAATTAAGCGCGCTTTTAAAAGCTTTAACGGCAGTTTCTGTCTGCCCTAAAGACATAGTGACTTTGCCGTAAACGGCATACACTTTGGCTTTAAGCGGTGCGTTGATAATGATGTCGCCGTTAGCAATATCAGCGACCAGTTGACTGATAACAGACACTTCACAGCTTTCATCCGCTTTTATCTTGTTCTGGTAATAGAGGTAAACTAAATCGCTGTAAACGGTCTGCCAGTCACGCTCGAATCCTTTAGTCGGGGTGGTTAAACCATGCTGAACACCTTGATAAAGGTCG
>NZ_AUAM01000040.1 GCF_000428725.1 Psychromonas aquimarina ATCC BAA-1526 | reverse complement strand
TTGGAGCGGTACACGAGACTCGAACTCGTGACCCCGACCTTGGCAAGGTCGTGCTCTACCAACTGAGCTAGTACCGCATCACATCTTATTATCATAAAAAGCTGTCTGGTATGTTGGTGATACCTGCTTCGTATGAGGTGCGCATTATAGAGAGGGGGCAGATGAATGCAAGCTTTTTTTACTGATTTTTCAGTTCACAAAGCCTGCCTGCCGAGTTTTTAATCAAAGCGGTTTATTTATTAAACAACCCTAGAATTTAAAGAAGTGTTTCTGATAATGCTGCAGTTCCGAGATTGATTCTCGAATATCGTGCAGTGCTAAATGCGTACCCGCCTTTTTGTGTGCATCAGTCATTTCCGGCGCCCAGCGGCGGCCCAGCTCTTTTACCGTACTCACATCAATATTACGGTAATGGAAAAAATCTTCTAACTCAGGCATCTGGCGAACCATAAAACGGCGATCCTGACCAATACTGTTACCGCATAATGGTGACGCTCCAACAGGAACCCATTTTTTTAAAAATGCCAGGGTCGCCTGCTCTGCTTGTGCACAGCTTACTTTACTTGCGATAACCCGCGCCGTTAGACCAGAACTCGCATGATGCTCTGTACACCACTCATCCATAGCATCCATCACTTCTTTGCTTTGATGGATAACGAACTCAGGGCCTTCAGCAATTATATTTAAATCACTATCGGTGACTATGGTCGCGATCTCGATTATCTGATCTGTATCCGGGTTTAATCCGGTCATCTCTAAATCAATCCAGACAAGGTTATTTTCATTCATGCTTATTGTGATCCTTTTCTCTGCTAGAGAGGGCTCTTTCCATGCACCCAGTACCTTGTAAGGATATAAATCGACAAGTTAAAATATGCTCAGATACAGGCGCAACTCCTGTAACCTGCTGTTTCTCAACTTGCTTCTATCATAGTCAGGAAAATTCCATAGAGCTGAAATATATTAAAGAGGGGATTATTCCTCTCTTTACGGCACGCTTTTTCCGGCATTCCAGCTAAACTGTCAATTTCTATTTACAAGTGCTTTGAGTACGTTACTTAAAAATATAGTATGATACGTCATTAATACAATTAGTGATAGCTAAGGAAACCTGTGGCTAAGAAGAAACGACTCAGTAAAAATCAAGTTCGCCGTGTTCAAAGTAATCAGAATAAGCGTTTGACAAAAAATGAGAACAAACAATGGGACGAATCTGAACTTGGCCCGCAGCTTCAAGGCATAGTAATCAGCCGTTTTGGGCAGCATGCTGATATTGAAGATGAAAACGGCAGTATTGAACGCTGTAATTTACGCCGCGGAATAAAATCCCTAGTCACTGGAGACCGAGTGGTATGGCGTGCAGGCAAGGAATCGTATCACGGCATCAGCGGTGTGGTAGAAGCTGTTCACCCGCGTAAAACCGTATTAACACGTCCTGATTATTACGACGGTATTAAACCAATAGCCGCCAATATTGACCATATTATTATCGTCAGCTCAATTGCGCCTGAATTTTCCCGCAATATCATCGACCGTTATTTAGTTGCCTGCGAAGATATAGGCATTACACCTATTATCGTTCTAAATAAAAGCGACCTTTTAGACGATGAAACGGCAGAACTTATTGACCAGGAACTGCAGAGTTACCGGGATATCGGCTACAAAGTTCTATACAGCTCAAAGCATGGCGACGGTCTGGACGACTTAAAAAACGCGATGAAAGACAAAATCAATATATTTGTCGGGCAGTCCGGGGTTGGTAAAACCTCTTTGCTGAACACGCTGCTGCCTGAAGTCGAAGCCGTAACAGGTGAAATATCAGAAGGCTCTGGTCTGGGCAGACATACTACCACCACGGCGCGTTTATATCATTTTGCCGACGGCGGAGATTTAATCGACAGCCCGGGAATTCGCGAGTTCTCATTATGGCATTTAGAGGCCGAGCGTATCGCATCCGGTTTTATTGAGTTTCGCAAGCATTTAGGCGGCTGCCGCTTCCGTGACTGTAAACATAAAAACGATCCGGGCTGTGCATTAGCAGCTGCCGTTGAAGCAGGTGAGATTCATGAAGCCCGCTACCATAGTTTCCTGCGTATATTAGAAACCATGGACGATGCAAAAAATGCGCGTAACCGTAATCCAAATACTTATTGATATTTAATGACTTTATTACATATTATATACCCGTTACCAATACTGAAGAGAGTAAAAAACTATGATCGACCAGCTTAAAATTACTGGCCAGTACCTTTTACCTAAGCACCTTGTTTCTCGTTTAACGGGTAAAATAGCGGCTGCCAAAGCAGGTAAATTAACTACTTTTTTAATCAAGCAGTTTATTGCTAAGTTTAAAATTAATATGGATGAGGCGAAACATTCTGATCCGGTTTATTTTGATACCTTCAATGACTTTTTCACCCGCGAACTAAAAGCCGGTGCGCGCACTATTATTGAGGGAGATGATAATCTGGCGCTTCCTGTTGACGGCTGCGTGAGTCAGTTAGGTGAAATCAAAGCAGGTCGAATTTTCCAGGCTAAAGGACATGACTTCAGCTTACGGGAACTGCTAGGCGGACGCGATGACGTTGCAGCCCCTTTTGATGACGGTTTATTCTCGACCATTTATTTAGCGCCGAAAGATTACCACCGTATTCATATGCCTATAACGGGTAAATTAGAACAGATGATATTTATTCCCGGCGATCTGTTTTCGGTTAACCCGCTCACCGCGGAAAATGTACCTAATTTATTCGCTCGTAATGAACGGGCCGTGGCACTGTTTTCTACCGCACTCGGGCCGATGGCGATGGTATTGGTCGGCGCAACAATTGTAGCCAGTATCGAAACAGTCTGGGCAGGAACGCTGAAAGCAGACAAAAAAGAGATTCAATACTGGGATTATACAGATAAAGACATCACCCTTGAAAAAGGCGCAGAAATGGGCCGTTTCAAACTAGGCAGCACGATTGTGGCTTTGTTCCCTAAAGACAGCATCGCATTCTCTGAAGAGCTGCAGGCAGGCTCTGTTACTCGTTTAGGTGAACTTTTTGCAAAAGCACAAATAGAAGCACAAACAAGCAAAGAATCTTAACAGGAAAATTTACAACGAATGTCTCAATTATCAGCAGCACAATACTTAAAAAAAATATTACTTGCCCCTGTTTATGAAGCTGCCGTTGAAACTAAGCTGCAGCCTTTAGCTAAGCTGTCAGCCCGTTTAAATAATCATATTTTATTAAAGCGTGAAGACCTGCAGCCGGTTCACTCGTTTAAATTACGCGGTGCTTACAATAAGCTGGCTAACTTAACTGAAGCGCAGAAACAAAGAGGCGTAATTGCGGCTTCGGCTGGTAACCATGCCCAGGGTGTTGCGCTTTCCGCTCAAAGAATGGGCCTGAAAGCAACGATTGTTATGCCCCGGACAACACCCGATATTAAGGTAAATTCGGTACGGGCATTAGGTGCAGGCGTAGTTTTATTTGGAGAGGCTTTCGATGAAGCCAGCACACACTGCAAAGAACTGGCTGCGCAGCACGGTTATACCTTAATTCCCCCTTTTGATGATCCGGATGTTATTGCCGGTCAGGGTACCGTTGCTAAAGAGCTGCTGCAGCAGGATGCCCATCTGGATAAAATATTTATTCCTGTCGGCGGAGGCGGTTTAGCGGCCGGCATTGCTGTATATATAAAACAGCTGCTGCCCGATATAAAAATTATTGCCGTTGAACCCGAAGATGCAGCCTGTTTAAAAGAAGCACTGCAGCAGGGTGAACCGGTCACCTTAAGCAAAGTGGGTTTATTTGCAGACGGTGTTGCCGTAAAAACAATCGGTGCGGAAACCTTCCGTTTATGTCAGAAATATATCGATGAAGTCATTACCGTCAATAGTGATGAAATCTGCGCGGCTGTCAAAGATATTTTTGATGATACACGTGCTATATCAGAACCAGCAGGTGCACTGTCATTAGCGGGTCTGAAAAAGTACTGCCACCAGCATGAGCTGAAAAATGAACGTCTTAGTGCGATTTTAAGCGGTGCAAATGTTAACTTTCACGGCCTGCGCTATGTCTCCGAGCGCTGTGAATTAGGCGAACAGAAAGAGAGCATTCTTGCCGTTACTATTCCAGAAAGGCAGGGCGCGTTTCTAGACTTCTGCAACCAGCTTGACGGACGCGCAATTACTGAATTTAACTACCGCTTTAACTCACCTAAAGAAGCAAATATCTTTGTTGGTGTACGCACCCCGCTGGGTTTTGATGAGTTGGCGGCACTCACTGAAAAACTGGCGAAAACCGGTTATTCTGTCGCGGACTTAAGTGATGATGAAATGGCAAAATTACATGTGCGCTATATGGTCGGCGGCGCACCACTCAACAACTTAAATGAACGCCTGTACAGCTTTGAATTTCCAGAGCACCCCAATGCACTGCTTAAGTTTTTGAATATGCTCGGTACACATGCCAATATTACACTGTTTCATTACCGTAATCATGGAGCTGCTTACGGCCAGGTATTAGCCGGTTTTGAGCTAGATGAGCACAATACCGATACCTTCAGTGAACATCTAGATGCGCTCGGCTACAGTTATAAAGATGAAACTCAAAATCAGTCATATCGTTTCTTTTTATCACAACAGGGCCACCACTAGGACGATACATGATGTACTTACCGATAAAGCTGAAAAAACACCTGCGCCGCTTAACCCGGCAGCTGACCTGGCCTATGATGTTTCTTCTGGTGCTTGCGCAGGCAGGCATTACCTACCTGCTGTTTGTTTTAGCCGGTGAAACAGAATTAACCCAAAATCCGTTACAGTTTCTTTATTACAACATGGTGGTTATATCAACCGTTGGATTTGGTGATTTCAGCCCGGCAACCCACTTAGGTAAAATCATCGTTTCCGTTTTCCAGATACCATCTGGACTGATTATTTTTGCCACTTTCATCGGTAAAATAACCCAACTGTTTATCAATATAGCGAGATCCAACATGAACGGTACTAACGACTTCTATCACTATGATGACCATATATTATTATTGTGCTGGGACAAGCATTCGACAGAGCAGATTGTAAAGTTAATTCTCGGAGACAAAAAGCGTAAGAAACGCCAGATACTGCTCTGCGTAACCGATGATATGAAGAACCCGTTTCCCGACAACAGTGAGGTCTCTTTTGCCCGGGTGCGTACTTTTTCAGATACCGAAGAGCTGCAGCGCATCGCTTTAAGTAAAGCGAAACGCATCATTGTCGACGGTAAATCCGATGATGAAACCTTGTCTATCGCCTTAAGTATTGCCACTTATGCAAGCTCAGACGCCAATATTTCCGCCCATTTTTTTGATAAGAGTAAAGCAGAGTTATTAAAAATTCACTGCCCGCAGATTGAATGCAGCGTTGATACCAGTTCACAAATGATGGTCAGAAGCATGCAGGATCCGGGCTCCAGCCAGGTGGCAGAGCAGCTGCTTTCCACCCTGAGCGGGGCAACCTTGTACAGTATAAAGACACCGGAACTGATAAAACCTCTGCCTTTCGGCCTGCTGTTCAATCATCTAAAATCCAATAACGGCATGATTGTAATAGGTTTAAGTCACTTTAAGAACGGTGATAAAATGCTGTTAAATCCGCAGGGCAATGTTCTTGTGCACAGTGCCGATTACCTGCACTACATTGCCGACGAACGAATTGCAGCTGGTGAAATAAACTGGAGTGAATTGTACTAATATTCTATTCTTATGCCCTTAACTCAACAAAATAAAACATAACTTAATTTTAACTAAATGTTTTGCAAGGGCAAATTAACAACACCTTGTTTACATAGAATATTATGTACCGATCCGTACATCTGTCTTTTTTAATGCCCGCAGACTTATTGACAGTAATTACTATTTACCTATAATCGTCTTCTTTATGTTCCTCATGTCACAAAAGTGAGGATTAAATGGGAAGCATGTTTCACCAGCTTAAGGGTGAAAAGAGCATGCACTGCCCCCGCAACTGTGTAAGTTTTTACAAAGTAAAAACTATAGTCAGATACCAGCATAAAAACGTCACTGTCCATTAAGCGGGTCGGCTTATCTGGAACGTAAATCAGCATCCGAACCGCTGCACTCCTGAATGCAGATGGTTTCGGTATTCGTAATGGTGGCGAGCCAGAGAAAGTCTTTGTTGCTCAGCAGATATGAAAGGCCACCGCCTTCCCGTAGAGCCTAGAGCAGCAGACTTTCTTATATTTACTATAAAATAACAAGGAAGAACCATGCCGCACTTACGTATCACTCCAATAGCCTTAATATTAGGCAGTATTTTCAGCACCCAAAGCCTGGCGGCAGAAAGCGATGCAGCCGCTGACAGCAGCCGGGATGATATTATTATCTCTGCCAGCCGCGTTGAAACAAAACGCATTGAAAGCGGCAGTGCCGTTACAGTATTTGATCAGCAGTACCTGAAAGAAAATCAGACGCGCAGCGTTGCTGAAATTCTTCGTGATGCTCCCGGTGTAAGCGTTGCAAGCAACGGCGGATTAGGCAAAAAAACCTCTGTTTTTATTCGTGGTGCAAGCTCCAGTAATACTGTTGTTATAATTGACGGTGTTAAAGTAACAGATCATTCATCGGCGTCAGGCGGTTTCGATTTCTCACATTTAATGGCAGATAATATTGAACGCATTGAAGTATTACGCGGCCCGCAAAGTGCACTTTGGGGCAGTGATGCTATGGGCGGGGTCATTAATATTGTCACAAAAAAAGGCCGGGGCCAGCTAAACGGCAGTGTTGATTTAGAGTTTGGCGGAAACAAATTCAATAAACAAAGCATCAATTTAAATGGTTCAAACGACAAAAACCATTACTCAGTTTCAGCTTCTAATTTATCAACCGACGGTATCAGCACCAAAAACGGTGAATTTGATGACCCCGATGATGACGGATACAAAAATCAGAATGTCACTTTAAAAGCGGGCCGCCAGTTCACCCGTATTTTCTCTCTTGATGCAGTAATGCGCTACACAGATTCTGAATCAGAATATGATGTAACCGGCAGCTACGATGATAACTACGCAAAAAATCGTCAGCGCTCAGCAAAAATAAATTCCCACCTTAATTTACTCGATAATAAATGGAAAAACCGTTTATCTCTGGCTTACTCAGATACTGTTTCTCAAAATTACGAGCCCCAGGGTTATTACGGCCCCTATGCAGAAAACTCAGGAGATAACACTAAAGTTGATTTACAGAGTGATTATTTCTTAAACAGCACTGGTGACTTCAACCACAGATTTACGCTGGCGGCTGAAACTGAACAGTCAAAATTTCAAGCCTGGTCTGTTGATCAGGAGCAGAAGATGGACAGCTCTGCTGTGATCGGTGAATATGCTGTTGACTGGACAAAAACGGTTTTCTTAACTGCTTCTCTGCGTCGTGATTTTAATAGTGACTTTGATAATACCAGCACTCATAAAATCACTTTAAGCGGCTGGGCTAATGACGGTATTCGTTTACATGCAAGTCAGGGAACGGGTGTCAAGAACCCTACCTTCAGCCAGCTTTTCGGCTATTACGCAACACCGGATCTTAACCCGGAAAGCAGCAGAAGCTGGGACGCAGGTATTGAATACAACTTTGAACGTATTGATGGTTATATTGATTTAACTTATTTTGATGCTGATTATGATGACGCCATTCGCTGGGATCCAAATAACGGTTCATTTGGTGGTTATGTTAACCAGAATGAAAAATCTAACGGTATCGAGTTAAGTTCATTTGTCCGCGCAACTAAAGCACTGCGTATTAACGGTCAATACACTTATATGGAAACTAATGACGGTACACAGGCAGGCAATGAACTGCTGCGTCGTCCAAAACATAGCGCAAGCCTTAACTTGAATTATAAATTTACTAATAAATTCAGTACTAATTTAGGCGCGCGTCATGTCGGAACACGTCTTGATTACGGCAACATAAAACTGGATAGTTATAACCTTGTGAACATAGGTGCTAATTATCAAGTACACCCGCGTATTACTGTTTACGGCCGTATTGAAAATGCCTTTGACACGGATTATGTCGATATCACAGGTTACAGCACTGAACCGTTAACTGCATACCTGGGTGTGCGTTTCCAGTAAGCTGAAAACTTTAAGGAGGGTAAAATGAACAATCTGAAACTGCTTGGTTTTACCCTCTTTTTATTATTACTGATCACTGTCATTCACCTGCAGAAAGGCCGCCTGTTTGCTCTTTTCCCGGAGGGAAGCGGTAATTTTACCACTCAGGTGCAGGGGGAGGGCTTTCCAAAAAAACTGCTGGATACCACAGGCATAAGTTTCATATTAGAAAAGCCCCCTTCGCGCATTATTTCTGCCACTCTGGCTACCGACCATATTCTCTCTGATTTAATTAACCCGCAGCGTTTAGCAGCAGTCAGCAGCTATATTGACTACCCCAGCCTGTCTAATATTGTCGGTTTTTATGATAAAAGCATCAGCCGTACTCAGGGAGAAATAGAATCTATGCTGGCTCTGCAGCCCGATTTAGTTTTTGTCGCCTCCTACAGCAACCCGGAAACCGTGCGTTACCTGCTGCGCAGCGGCATCTCCGTGGTACGTCTGAGTCAATTTAACTCCTTTGCCGATATTTATAACAATATTCGTATTGTCGCTAATGTTACCGACAGCAAACTACAGGCTGAGAAAATTATCAGCGGCATTAAAAAACGCATCCAGCATATAAAATCACAAGTTAAAGACAAACCTAAGCCGCGCGTACTCTATTATGATCTTAACGGCTACAGCGTAGGCGCAAATTCACTGATGGATGAAGCTATTCGCCTTTCCGGCGGCATCAATGCGGCCGCCGGTCTATTAGCTGATGGAGAAAATAAGATTAGTGAAGAGCTGGCTATATCACTGCAGCCGGATGTGATTGTGATGAATCAATGGGTTTTTAACCAAAGCAGCGGGCAGGAGTCTCCTGCCGCCCTATTAAGCAGTAAAAAAGCCTGGTCAGATGTACCGGCAGTAAAAAACCAGCGTATTTATGCTGTACCCGGCACCTGGTTAAGAAGTATCTCACAGCACCGCATCAAAGGAGTGGAGGCAATAGCAAAACTGCTTCATCCTGATATCAGTACTTACCCGCAAGAGAAAATAAATGCTCAGTAATATACGCTCTATACAGTCAGCTCTGCTTTTTCTAGCGGTATTATTTATCGGCTTATCTGTCCTGGGAATTTTACAGGGGCCCGCCGATATCTCATTGACGGCTGTTGCAGCGATCCTGAAACAAAGCTTATTCGCTGTCAGCAGCAGTGATATCCCTAACTGGCAAAGCAGTATTATTTTAGATGTACGCCTGCCGCGCATGATTATTGCACTGTTTGCCGGAGCAAGTCTGGCATTATGCGGTTTGGTCATGCAGGGCATGTTCCGTAACCCGCTTGCTTCGCCTTCCGTTCTAGGTGTCTCGTCGGGAGCTTCATTAGGTGCGGTCACTGCAATTTACCTTGGCGCTTCTTTAGTTTCCGCCTGGGCTATTCCGCTGTTTGCTTTTATTGGTGCGGGTATATCTCTAAGCATAGTTTACCGGGTTGCTTCAACCCGTGGTCAGACAAATATCGCCACACTGCTTCTCTCAGGTGTCGCTATGGGTGCCCTTAATGTCGCTGCTACATCATTACTGTTAGCGCTGTCCCTAAGCAACTGGGATGTAGCACGGATGATTATCTACTGGACTATGGGCGGGCTCGACGGACGCACCTGGGATCATGTACTGATCATTCTCCCGATAGTGGTCAGTGGTTTTGTACTGCTGCTGTTTTACAGCAAACAGCTGGATCTGCTGCTGCTCGGAGAACAGCATGCACTATCTGTCGGGGTTGATGTACGCAGAACCCGGCGCAATCTGCTTATTATCAGCACCGCAATGGTCGGCGCATCGGTTTCCGTTGTCGGAGGCATAGGTTTTATCGGATTAGTCGTACCGCATATTCTACGTTTAGCCCTGGGGCCTTCGCACCGTTATCTGCTGCCCGCGTGTTTATTCGGCGGCGCAGTTACCCTGCTGGGAGCTGATCTGTTTTTAAACAGTTTCTTTGCCGAGCAGGCAATTCCGCTCGGCGTAGTCACAGCGGCACTAGGTGCACCGTTCTTTCTCTTTCTTTTAATCAAACAACGTTTTGTTTTAAGTTAACCGGATTATTAATATGTCACCTTTAAGCTGCTCTGCTCTGTATTTTTCTTATGATAAAAAACCGTTATTGACGGATATTCACCTGGATTTCCAAGCCGGCCAGTTTGTCGGCCTGATCGGTGCCAACGGCGCAGGTAAAACTACCCTGCTGCAGCTGCTTTTAGGGCTGATTAAACAGCAGTCAGGTAAAATCACCCTTAACGACAGAGAAATTCATTCACAGAAACGCCGTGAAATCGCCAAGCAGCTGGCCTTTGTGCCGCAGTCCATTGAGCTGCCCTATGCTTTTACCACGCAGGCATTAGTTGCCATGGGCAGAAATCCTTACCTCGGCCCCTTTGAACTAGAGACCATGGAAGACAGGGAGCTTATAAACAGCGCGATGGCAGAAACAGATATTCTGCATCTTAAAGACCGCTTTGTGAATACTCTTTCCGGCGGTGAGAAGCAGCGGGTTATTATCGCCCGGGCGCTTGCTCAGCAGGCCCCGACTATTTTACTGGACGAGCCGATTGCAAGTTTAGATATCTGCCACCAGATTGAAACTCTGCAGCTGATAAAATCACTCACTCAAAACGGTAAACTGGCTGTTACCGCGCTTCATGATCTTAATCTGGCAGCAGCCTACTGCGACCGCCTGATTCTAATCGGCAGAAAAACAGATCAGCAGGGGACAACTATTGTCGCAGACGGTACGCCAGAGCAG
This sequence comes from Psychromonas aquimarina ATCC BAA-1526, assembly GCF_000428725.1. Lineage (GTDB taxonomy): Bacteria > Pseudomonadota > Gammaproteobacteria > Enterobacterales > Psychromonadaceae > Psychromonas > Psychromonas aquimarina. The sequence continues at coordinate 30,154 of NZ_AUAM01000040.1, read as the reverse complement.
GTACTTACTCACGATAATCTCACCCGTTATTTTTCTATTCAGACAGACATTATTAAAACTAACAGTACAATCAGTCTAGCTAATATTAAACCGTTTAAACCTAAGCAGGCAGGTTAAAAATGCACAGTTCAGTCAAAGATCAACAGCCGCTGCATAACGGCTTCCCGCTGCTGCAGACAGAGTTGTTTACCATTAAACAGCAGGGGCGTTTTATCGGCATAAACTTATTACACAGGCACAGGGTTTTATCAAGCTGTCCTATTAACGGCGGATTGTCCGATGACCTAACTTATTTAGTCAATCATCAAAGCTGCGATCCGGTACCTGAATCAGCTCATAGCAGCTACTTAAACAGTTTATCGGCATCACAGTATCACCAGCTTCAGTGCCGCGGCCTGGGTATTCCAGAGCATAAAACGGTACTGCTTAATACCGCTGTAAATATGAATAATCACGCTGTTGTGCAGCATTCCTATAAAGACCTCTGTGTCACAGTGATTGCGACAGCCGGTGTTGAATCAAATGCTCTTTGTGCCGGAGATAAAACCAGCTGGCATGAAAATGATAACGGCATTGAAAGCTGTATAGAGACGCACCAGCAGGCCGGCACCATTAATTTAATCCTGCTGATCAATCGGGCGTTATCCAAAGGAGCAGTGGCGCGGGCAGCGGTAACCTTATGCGAAGCAAAAACAGAAGCCCTGCGCCGCTTAGCGGTAAAAAGTAATTACTCAGCCCGCCTGGCAACCGGCACGGGAACCGATCAGTATATTATCGCCAGCGCACTTGAAGATGCTCAGAAAAAAAAATTAACAGAAAGGCAGTGGTCAGGCGGGCACAGTAAACTTGGAGAGCTGATTGCATTATCCAGCATCGAAGCAGTGCACAGTGCATTACGTAAACAAAATGGTTTTGATCAGGTAAAAACCCAGCACTTCTGCTACGCCCTGGCGCGTTTCTCTATTACTCAGGAAAGACTGCTTGCACAGATAAAAGAATCCTGTGCGCCGTCACTTTATACACATATCGAAAACAATATCGAAGTATTATTAAGCGATCCGCTTGTTGTATCCAGCGCCTATGCACTGGCATCAATTGAGGACAACTTACTCAGCAATACAATTGCGGGCGGCACGGCACAACAGCAGCGTATTAACCAATGTGCTTTGCTCAGTGTCTCATTAAGCGTTAATATGACCCTTTTTGAGCAGTTTCATCAGCAGCTGAGAACATTTATACAAGCAGATTTAAGCACTTTAATAAGCCGGGCATTTATCCTTGGAATAGAGCAGAAATGGCAGTTTAACAGACAGTCTAATTGACAACAGCAGCCTCGACAGTTAACAACATTTCCCAGACTGTTCTAAGCTCAATATTAAAAAATAATTATAGGAATCAAACAAAAATGGCACTGGACAGCACTCTAAATACCGTTGCAGGCTCTTCTCTTTTTCAGCAGATACAGCAGACTATGCCGGAATGGTTTCAACAGGGCGGCGTGGTGATGTGGTTATTACTAGTCACCTCTTTTTTGACCACTATAGTGACATTAGAAAGGTGTTTTATCTGGCTTAACTATCACTTTCAAGAGGAGCATTTTCCGCTGCATGAGTGCTTTGCATCATTAAATAAATATGAAAAAACTGATGCATTACTGCACTGTCAGAAACGTGATACACCCGCTCTAAAAATGCTCGAACATGGAATCAACGCCCTGCCTTTTTCACCTAACGAAAAAATGGAATCCTACGCAGAAATACAGATAAGCGCCATGTCCCGCGGACAGTCACTGTTAGATACAGTGATCACCCTTGCGCCTATGCTGGGCATTTTAGGCACAGTATTAGGAATTATCGATTCATTTAATATTTTAAGTCTGCAGGGGGTTGAGAATCCCACAGCGGTTGTCGGCGGTATTGCCCAGGCACTGATTTCAACAGCGGCCGGGCTGTCCGTGGCGCTGTTAGCTCTGCTGCCCTATAACCTGTTTCGCTCGCAGATTCAGAAACTGACACTGCATCTTGAAAGTGTCGGCAGCGAGTTTTATCATATCTGCCACCAGAAAAGCCTGGTCACTAATCAGATAAGTTCAGATATGCAGGAGCTGGACGACAGCTTAAGCGCTAAGCCGACAGCAAAAAATAAAACAGATACCGTAGCAGAGCATAGTGAAATGCCCTACCACTATGAGTTTAAAGAAGGCTCAGACGAGGTGAAAGTAAGTATTCATGATGATGAGATGAAAGAGCTGCATAAAACTTCTCAGGAGTCCTTAGTGGAAATGTACAGCGATGCAGTTAATGATAAGGATGAATTCTATGGTATTGATGAGGTAGAGCTGCAGGAACTGCAGGAAACCGCTCATCTTAAAGAGCAGCAGAAGACAGGCGAGGAAGTGCGATGAAACTGCACAAACGACGCTTCCTGCAGCCGGCCCGTGTGGAACTGCTGCCTCTGATTGACGTGATTTTTCTACTGCTGATATTTTTCATTTTTGTTATGTTAAAAATGACCGTACAGAGCAGCATCAAAGTGGATCTGCCTCAGTTGAGCAGCAGTGAGTTACAGACAAAGGAGATGCTGACAATCAGTATTAGTGCTGAAAACCAGGTTTTTGTTAATGAACAGCTTTCATCAGTGGCGGATTTTCTTGAGCAGGTTACTGCTCTGCAGCATAAAAAGACATTACCGATATTAATTCGCGGCGATCAGAAGGCCGACTTAGGTATCGCTTTATCCATTTTAAACAAACTGCGTTCAACCGGATTTGAACACGTAACTTTTGCAGCAGAAAAAGACGATTAGAACATCATGAAATATATCAGCCATTATTTTCCTTTTTTTATACTCAGCATCCTGCTTTACGGGCTGTTTTTTTATTATAACGCCCAGACCACTATTGTTACCCCGATCCAGTTAAACTCTGGAAAACAGTCAATGCAGCTTCAGTTTGTAGAAATTCAACAGACACCTGCAAAACAAGCCCCGGCAGAAATAATCAAACCAGAGCCGGTTAAAAAAGAGCAGGAGCCTGTAAAAACACCTGCTCCACGGCCTGAGAAAAAAACAGTACCTGCGCCGGTTGTCCATACACAAAATGAGTCGCAGATAAAAATAGCCAGACAGGAACTGCGCAGGAGCATTCATGAGACCAGCGCAGAGAGTGATGCCTTATTAAAAAGTGAACAGTATGAGAAAGACTTCCACCTTGATTTACCGGCAGCTCCCGTCAGCAGAAAAGCACCTGCGAAAAAGCTGAAAAAACCGCTGAAAGCGCCAAAACCACAGCCGCCGGCCAGCAGTGAAATTATTAAGCACCAGGAAAAGCCTAAACGCGTATTCAAACCCTCACCGGCGGACAATGCAGCGGCTCCTTCGTCACAAAAGCAGGGAGTATTACAGGAGGCCATAGTGGTTTCCGGCAATAAACCTACCTACCCGAATCGTGCTGTTCTGCGTAATCAGCAGGGAAGAGTAGTTGTAAAATTAACCGTAACCATGAGTGGTAAAGCTAAAAACCCTAAAATAATTACCTCCAGCGGTTACCCTATTTTAGATAATGCAGTGCTTGAATTTATCAGCAAAGAGCTGTTTATGCCGGCTCATAAAGGTGAAGAAAAAATTACTACAGAACAACTTTTTTCGTTCCGCTTTGAGCTAAAATAAAGCCCGATTTCTGACCGCTAAACACTAAGAACCAGGCTCGAATATCCTGTTATTTTTTTAACAAAACCTCGCAATGCGATAAATTAAGTTTAAGCTTAAAGAGGATTATTCGAGCATGGTTGGAGACTAAATGAGCAAGATTAAACTATCAACCGACAGACTGACTATCGGCTTGTATATTCAGCTTCCCTGTTCCTGGGGAGGCCATCCGTTTCTTTTCAGCAGCTTCAAAATTCAAGACCAGGAACAGATCAAAGCACTGCAGTCATTAGACTTCAGCTTTGTTATTTATATTCCCGAGAAAAGTGACAGCACTCCGCTTCCCCCTAGAGAAGATATCAAGAATGAAGAACAGGCTGATGACGGAGAAAATACCTATTTAAATGAACTGTGGCTGGAAAAAGAGCGCAAGGTTGAAGAGCAGAAATCCTACTTAAGAAACCTACGCAAATGTGAAAATGATTTTAAACAGTCACTGTCCGCGGTGCGTGCAATTAATTTAAAACTGGAACACCAGGCTCCGCAGGCATTAACTGATGCAAAGGAGTTAGTCAGCGGTATTACCGCTAAGCTCAATAAAAGCAACAGTACCATGCTGCATTTAATGGAAGAGGGCCAGGAGGGGGATAAGTACCACAGCCATGTATTTCATGTTGCCATTTTGTCCATGATCCTCGGCAAGGCATTAGCATTGTCGGAGCAGGAGTTAGTCTATCTAGGGCTGGGCGCTTTATTCCACGACCTCGGAAAAAGTAAAATTCCCAATCAGATTCTGCACAACAGACCGCAGATAACACCGGCTGAGAATAATTATTATAAAATGCATGTCCGCTTTGCTCTAGACAAAATCAATAATATTCAAGGGTTTCCTAAGTCAGTAAGTGAAATAGTCAGTCAGCACCATGAGTATCTGGACGGCAGCGGCTACCCGAAGAAATTAAGCGGTGATCAGATCAGCCTGCTAACACAAATTGTTACCATAGCTAATGAATATGATAATATTTGTAATCCAACCAATAAACACCCGAGCCGTACACCCTACCATGCTTTATCTTACCTCTATAAGAACAAAAGCAAGCAGCTTAATAAAGAAGTGTTAGGCTTGTTAATCAAGGAATTAGGAATTTACCCGCCGGGATGTATCGTGCAGCTTTCCAATGAAAAACTGGCACTGGTAATGAGCGTGAGCAAAGAAAATATTCTGCAGCCGAATGTAATGATCTATGATCCCTCTATCCCTAAAAATGATGCGCCGATTATCTCATTAAGCGAAAAAGAGATAACCATTGAAAAAGTCCTTGTTCCTGCAAGGCTGCCGGAAAATATTCAGGAATATCTGAATCCGCGGGCCCGGGTAAATTATTACTTTGAACATCAGGAAGAAAGTTAAGCAATAAGCCCGGAAATCCGGGCTTATTTGTTTATATTAATCAACCGAGGCCATATCACCGCGATCTTCTAACCAGACTTTACGATCACCGGCACGTTTCTTGGCTAATAACATATCCATCATTTCTAACATTTTATCCGCATCAGTGGTAGTTAACTGCACCAGGCGGCGGGTATTAGGATCCATGGTGGTTTCTCGGAGCTGATCCGGATTCATTTCCCCCAGCCCTTTAAAACGCTGCACATTGACTTTACCGCGCTTTTTCTCTGCTTCGATACGGTCCAGAATCCCCTCTTTTTCATCTTCATCCAGGGCGTAAAAAACTTCTTTACCGATATCAATACGGTATAAAGGCGGCATAGCGACATAAAAATGCCCTGCATCAACTACGTGCCGGAAATGGCGTACAAACAGTGCGCAGACTAAGGTCGCAATATGCAGACCGTCTGAGTCGGCATCGGCAAGGATACAGATTTTACCGTAACGCAGAGCAGACAAATCCGAGCTGGCAGGGTCAATACCAATTGCTACAGAAATATTATGTATCTCATCAGAGTTTAAAATAACATCGGATTCATCCTCCCAGGTATTTTTTATCTTACCCCGAAGCGGTAAAATTGCCTGAAAGTCCCGATCCCGCGCTTGTTTTGCCGAGCCTCCCGCCGAGTCCCCTTCCACTAGGAAAAGCTCGCCGCGTTCCGGTTCCTGGGTAGAACAGTCGGTTAATTTGCCCGGCAGTGCCGGCCCCTGAGTTATTTTCTTGCGTGCTACCTTTTTGCTTTTACGGGTACGGGTCTGGGCATTATTAATACAGAATTCAGCAAGCAGCTCAGCTTCATTCACATTAGCATTCAGCCATAAACTAAAAGCATCTTTAACAACACCGGAAACAAAAGCAGCACACTGGCGTGAAGATAAACGTTCTTTTGTCTGTCCGGCAAACTGCGGCTCTTTGATTTTAACTGAAAGGATATAAGCACATTTATCCCAGATATCTTCCGGACTTAATTTAATACCGCGCGGCAGCAGATTGCGGATATCACAGAACTCGCGCATCGCATCCAATAAACCTTGTCTAAAGCCGTTAACATGCGTGCCGCCCTGCGCCGTTGGAATTAAATTAACATAACTCTCTGATATAGAATCGCCGCCTTCAGGCAGCCATACAACCGCCCAGTCTGCAGTTTCTCTATTTGCCGTAAACTGCCCCACAAAAGGAGTGGCAGGCAGCAGCTCATTTTCTGAAACAGCTTCAATCAGGTAGTCATTTAAACCGTCCTGATAGCACCATTCATAGTTATTTTTATTAACTTTATCTTTAAACTTAATGCTTAAACCCGGGCATAACACCGCTTTGGCTTTAAGCAGATGCAGCAGGCGTGATATGGAAAATTTAGCGCTGTCAAAGTATTTGGGATCCGGGCGAAAATGTACGCTGGTCCCGGTATTACGCTTACCGCAGGTATCAACTTGATGCAGCTCCTGAACTTTTTCACCATGTTCAAAAGCAATATGAAAAACTTTAGCATCACGGCGGATATGTACATCAATACGTGTTGATAAAGCATTAACTACCGAAATCCCTACCCCGTGCAGACCACCGGATATTTCATAGTTTTTACCGGAGAACTTGCCGCCGGCATGCAGTTTACAGAAAATCAGCTCCACCCCGGAGATTCCCTCTTCGGGGTGAATATCTATCGGCATGCCGCGGCCGTCATCAATCACTTCTAGTGACTGGTCCTCATGTAATATGACCTGAATCGAAGCTGCGTGACCAGCGAGTGCTTCATCGACACTGTTATCAATAACTTCCTGACCAAGATGATTGGGGCGTGAGGTTTCGGTGTACATTCCCGGGCGGTGACGGACAGGATCCAGCCCGTTTAGTACCTCAATGGAATCTGAATTGTATTGCTCGCTCATGCTTGTACCTATCTTGGAAAATCAATAATTGAATAAAATCTTACGCGGTGCGTTAGAAAATGAATATTTACAGCTAATAACTGTTTGAAGAGTTAATGAAGATAACTGACTGCCGTGTCGAGTATGAAAATTAAAACAGGAACTTAATAATATCCGGCAGATAACGCTCAAAACCAGCAAAGCTGTGATCGCCTCCCTCTTCACAACTCATTTTACACTGCTTGTATTTGTTGAAGGCTTGACGGTAATCTAAAACTTCGTCTTCTTTTTGTAATAAAACCCAGCATTTTTCCGGTCTGCTTAACAACGGCACTTCTAGAGCTTTTAGCTGAGTCATAAAGTTCTGATCAATCTGATATTCATCACCCGTATACGGGTGCACCTGTCTGCCGGCATATGACTCTAATAAACGATATGGGTAAACAGCCGGGTTTATCAGTACAGTCTTCACTGAATATTTCTGCGCGGCTTTTGCCGCTAAATAACCGCCCAGTGAACTTCCCATTACTGCAATCTGATCATTCTTGTGTTGTGCAAACACAGACTCAACCATTGCCCACATCTGTTCCGGCAAAGAAGGCAGCTGCGGACAGATAAATTGAATATCAGGAAAGAATTCACTTAAGTAGGAAGACATCTGCTTCGCTTTTAACGAGGCCGGAGAGCTATGAAAACCGTGTAATGACAATAATACCTGTGCCATTAATAACCTTTTGCATCCTCATCAACAGTAAATGCACCCTGCTCTATCCGCTCAACTTTAGTTTCAATCTCACCGTTTCTGTGAAGTCCTAAGTAACGGTAGCCGGGAGCACGCGAGTCTAATGCAAAATCATCGGAATTGGGTTTAAACTGTACGCAGGTTGACGGGGTGGTTAAAAAACGCACACCGTCCTGAGTGACATCACCAGCCTGATGGACATGCCCGGATAAAACTGCACGTATATTTTTAAAAGGTTTAATTAAGGCTAAAAACTGTTCATTATTTTTTAATATATGCTGATCCAGCCAGGCAGAGCCGACGGGTAAAATATGATGATGAATACAAATCAGGGTATGTTTATAGGGATGCTCTGCTAATGCTTCTTCCAGGAAACATAATTGTGCGTCACTTAAAAAACCATGGGGAACACCTTCCACCTGCGAATCCAGTAAAATAATCTGCCAGAACTCACTGCTGATTTGTGTTGTCCGCGCCAGCCCCTGCTTTAATAAACTCGGCAGCATCACAGTCTGTATATCATGGTTGCCCGGCAGCCAGTAACAGGGCATATCCAGTTTTTTTATCTCTGTAGTAAAATCCAGATATGACTGCGCGGAATGATCCTGAGAAAGATCTCCCGTAGATAAAACCGCCTGACAGTCAGTCGAGTACTGACGGGCATGCTCAACGACAGCTTCATAACTCTGCACCGTTTTTATGCCGAGCAGATCCTTGTCCCTGTCAGCAAAAAGATGGGTATCGGTTATCTGCAGAAGCTCTAAACAGCCCTGCTTATTTGCTTTTAATTGTGCGACTTTTGTCTTCATAGCATTCTTGTGGCTTCAAACGTTTGTTAATGTATTGTTATTGAGTATAAATTAAGCAGCTTTTTTATAAGCCGTTAAGTGCACAATTTTACCATTAGCCGGGCCTCGATTACCAACAAATAGCTAAAAATGTCGGTAAAGACACATTTACCTTTATAAACATGTCTTTCAATAAGCCGATAAAAACTGTGCAGTTAGATATTGTCAGTATGTGATACCTGCCAGGTATCTTTATTCAGCTCCAGCCACTGCAGAGCGATAACAGCCGCAGCATTATTGATTTTGCCGTCGATTACCCACTGATAAGCAGTCTCTCTTGGAACAACGTGCACACGGATATCTTCTCCCTCTTCAGCCAGCCCATGAATGCCGCCGACATCACTACTGTCTACATCAGCAATAAACAGATCAATCTTCTCGGTTGTTCCGCCCGGGCTTACTAGAAAATTAAGGATAAAGCGGCATGATTTCACCGTTAATCCCGCCTCTTCTAGTGCTTCCCGTTCAACCACCTCAGCAGCTTTTTCACCCTCTTCAATAATACCGGCGACTAATTCAAGCAGCCAGGGGGACTGCTGCCCCCCCATGGCGCCGAAACGAAACTGTTCAACCAGTACAACCGTATCAGTTTCGGCATCATAGGGTAAAACAGCGGCTGCATGTCCGCGTTCAAAAAACTCACGCTGAATTTCCGGACTCCAGCCGCCGGCAAACAGTTTGTGCCTTAGCGTATATTTATTACATTCAAAAAAACCTTTATATAAAGGTTCTTTTTTTACTACTTCAACATCGCTGTGATCATAATTAATCTGCTCTGACGAGCTTAAAAGTGAATGTTCGTTCATTTTTTTCCAATCCCCCTGAAAATAGTTACATAATAGTATTTTTTTATAATACACTAAGTGAACACTCTATTTTCCTAATTTTATCAACTATTAGCTTTGCTCAACAGGATGCTTTGCCATGACGTTAAAAAGAATTTCTATCTCAACTTTAATTGCATTATCGACTTTCAGTTACTCTGTTAATGCTGATAATTTATTACAGGTTTATCAAGTAGCCAAACTTAAAGATCCCACCATTCTAAAAAGCAAAGCACAGTATGATGTGTATGCAGAAAAAGTATCAGAAGCCAATGCAGCTTTATTACCGCAGATTGGTTTCGGATTAAATGCAGGCCGTACCATTGATGGTGATGATACTGGTACTAACACAAAATATGGTGCCGATCTGTCTCTGTCCCAGTCGCTGTACAGCGGTACATACTGGCAGCAGTTAGATATTGCCGAAAAACAAGCCACACAGTTTGCAACCGCCTACGGCTACGCGGCACAGGATCTGATCTTTAGAACTGCTACCGCTTACTTTAATGTGTTACGCGCAGATGAAGCGGTGCAGTCAGTTAAAGCAAATAAACGTGCAATTGCCCGTCAGCTTGAACAGACTAAGCAGCGCTTTGAAGTAGGTTTAATTGCCATTACTGATGTTCATGAAGCACAGGCAGAATTTGATAGAACAACAGCAGATGAAATCAAGGCCGAAAATGACCTGGCAAATTCATATTACTCACTGCGAGAATTAACCGGCGAAGATATCTCCAATGTTGCTTATTTAAATGAAGATACCTTTGCACCTCAACCTATCGAAGGTGATGTAAAACTTTGGCGCAATAAAGCTCTGGAGCATAATCTTAATCTGCACGGTATGCGTATTGCTAAAGAGGTTGCCCAAATGCAGATCGATTTAGCAGAAACCGGACATAAACCGACTTTAGATTTAACTGCGGGTGTTGGTTACACTAATCAGGATTATGATGAATCAATAATGACCGATATTGACGCCACTTCCGGCAATGTCGGCCTAAACTTAAATGTACCTATCTATACGGGCGGCAGAATTACCTCTCAAGTGAAACAGGCACAGTACAGCTATGTAATGGCCAGCGAAGATTTAATACAGACTTTCCGGGCAACTGAAGCACAAATTAACAGTGGTTATAACAATGTTCGTGCATCAATCAGTTCTATCCGCGCTTATGAGCAGACAGTAAAATCTTCAAGCAGTGCACTTGAAGCAACGGAAGCTGGTTTTGAAGTGGGTACACGTACTATTGTTGACGTTTTAGATGCGACACGTAATTTATACGCATCAGAAAATCAGCTGGCAAATGCCCGTTACGATTACACCATCAATATGCTGCAGCTTAAGTTTTCTGCAGGTACATTATCTGAGCAGGATATCAGCGATGTTTCCGCTACTCTGATTGATGAAAAGCAGCAAAGCACTAACTAAATAATAATTTGATTGTTATTACAAGAAGGGAAGCAATGTGCTTCCCTTTTTTACAGGAGAAAAGCTGTGTTAGAAAAACTAAAACAAGCATTACAAAAACGCTACAGCACTAAAATATTTAAAGCCGGTCAAGATGTTGATCAGGAAAAACTAAACCTTTTACTAGAGACTCTGCGGCTGGCACCAACCTCTATTAATTCACAGGCATGGCATCTGTATTTAATCAGCAGCCAGAGTGAAAAAGCACGTTTAGCCGAAACCACCTGGGAAAGTAACCAGGCAAAATATAAAGACAGTTCATATCTGTTAGTCTTTTGTGCCAAAACCGCCTTTGCCAGAGAAGATCTGCTGGAGATTGAAGAGCTGACAGCTTCTACCCGTCATGTTGAAGTAAATGAAGGGCGCCTGGCGATGCTTGATAATTACGTCGGCAGCATGTCGGAAAGAGATAAACAGGAGTGGCTGAAGCGCCAGGTATATCTTGTCTTCGGACAGTTTCTTACTACCTGTGCACTGCTCGACCTGGACAGCTGTCCCATCGAAGGTTTTGATCCACAAGAAATGGATAAGCTGCTGGGTTTAAAAGAAAAAGGCTTAACTTCAGTGGTCAGTGCCGTGATCGGCTCGCGTGATATAAATGACTTCAACACCCTGGATAAAGCTCAGAAAGTACGTTTTCCCAAGGATAAAATGATCACTGAAATTAAATAACAGTGATAAAAAAAGAGAGGTTTTTAACCTCTCTTTTTGTTTTGCAGGCGCTTATTAAGCTTCATTACGGATGGTTTTAATTATTTCAGTGGTTGAGCAGCCCTCTTCAAACTGCAGCACACGGACTTCACCGCCGTTAGCAACCACCTCACTGCCGCCGGCAATCTCTTCAGGTTTATAATCACCGCCTTTCACTAAAAGATCCGGCAGTATTTCAGAAATCAAACGCTGTGGTGTTTCTTCACTGAATTCGATAACCCAGTCAACAGCACCTAAGCCGGCAAGGACTGCCATACGGCGATCCACCGGGTTAACCGGTCGGCCTTCACCTTTCAGGCCGCGTACCGACTCATCACTGTTTACAGCAAGGATTAAGCGATCTCCCTGCTCTCTAGCTGTATTTAAATAAGAAACATGACCTGCATGTAAAATATCAAAGCAGCCGTTAGTCATTACTACTTTTTCACCACGATGCTGGGCAAGCTTAACAGCCAGTTTTAACTGCTCTTCAGAAAGTACACCGAAACCAATCTCCTGCTGGCTGTAAACCGCATTCGCCAGTTCAATGGTATTAACCGTTGATGTACCGATTTTGCCGACAACCACACCAGCGGCCGCATTCGCTAATGTACATGCATGTTCAAATGAACTGCCGGCCGCTAATGAAGATGCCAGTACTGAGATAACCGTATCACCGGCACCCGTTACATCATAAACTTCCTGTGCCTGTGTCGGTAGATGGAAGGGTGCGGCACCTTCACGCAGCAGAGTCATACCGTGCTCACTGCGGGTAACCAGTAACGCTTCAAGATCAAATTCTTTAATAATTGCCAGACCGCGTTCAACGATTTCCTGATCACTCCTGCAGGTACCCACTACCGCTTCAAATTCCGATAAATTCGGAGTCAGCAGCGTCGCACCACGGTATTTTTCAAAATCAGAGCCTTTCGGATCTACTAATACTTTTGCATTGGCTTTTTTAGCAAGCTGAATCATGCTCTGCACGTCAGCTAATGAGCCTTTATTGTAGTCAGATAAAATAACAACATCATTATTATTAACCAGCAGCGTCTGCATTTTTTCTAAAATAGGCGCGCTGTTTACATCATGAAAACCTTCTTCAAAATCTAAACGTAATAACTGCTGATGACGGCTTAATACACGTAATTTGGTAATCGTAGGAAAGTTATCAATAGTAACAAAATCTGTATTTACATGTACCGACTGCAGGCTTTTACGTAAAGCGGCCGCAGGTTCATCGTCACCGACTAAACCAATTAAGTTAACCTTACCGCCAAGAGCGGCCACATTTAATGCAACATTGGCGGCACCGCCGGGACGTTCTTCAATCTGTTCAACTTTAACAACAGGAACAGGCGCTTCAGGAGAAATTCTGCCTGTAGGACCATGCCAATATCGATCTAACATCACATCGCCGACAACTAAGACCTGGGCATTTGCATATTCTGGTAATGTTATTTTCATGTAGTCTCTCTTAATATAAGTTTTAAATGAAGCAGCGGGTAAGATTAGCATAATCATATCAAAATCTCATTTTCAATCATTTGCTATTTTATAAAACCTGAGCAGGCGCAGACCTTTACTGCAGGCGGCTTAAGCGCAGCCGGACAGCATCTTGAAAAAAGATCCGCTGCAGATCATAAGAAGAAAAAACAGAGGCTTACAAATAAACACCTCCTGCTTATACTGTTTTAGGCTTATTAATTAAGCGCCTTTATCTTTCAGGAGCCCTATTTATGTTAACCATGTTATGTGTTGATAGTAATCAGCAGCGCCTTGCGCAGATCAAACAGGATCTTCTGCCTTTAAGTGCCCGCCTGACATTAATAGAAGCGGCTAATATTCACCAGGCCGAACGGCTTATCATACAAAACAGGCAGAAAATTGCTTTAATACTCTGTGCACTCAAACTCGAAGAGGGTAGTGCTGTTATTCTGTGCAGGCAGTCTCACTGCAGCTTAATGCGTAAAATTATTTATGCGGCCGATGCCAGCGTAACAGAGCTGAGCGACTGCATTAACCAGGGGCGTATTGATCAGTTTCTGCAGCTTCCTTATCAGGCAAAAGAGCTGACTCATATTATTCAGCGCGAGATGAGTGCTTATAAGATAAATAATCAACATGAACAGAAACAAAGCAGCATTGTGGATAAAACCCGCCTGCTTCATAAACCGGAGCAGTCTGCCCCATCTAATTTTCAGGACAGATTTCTTGATTATTCACTGTATTCAGATTCCGAGCTGTCAAACTTAGTAATTAAATCACTGCATAAAATCCTTGAAAAAAATGATGAACATAAAGTGCGCCGCTCTTACAGCGCCAACCATATACTGACTCGCGAAGGTGAAAAAAACCGTTTTCTGTGGTTTATTACCAAAGGCGAAGTACTGCTTAAAAAGCGTAATGCCCAGGGGGAAACGCAGGATATTACCATTATGCAGGAAGGTACTATGGTGGGAGGCATGTCATTTCTGACCGAGGAATGCGCATTCAGCACCGGTATCACCTTAACAGATACGGAAGTATTAAAAGTTGATAATGCTATCTTTTCACAGATAATGCAGTCCAATTCCGCACTGCTTGCTCCTTTTACCAACCTGCTTCTGCGTAATTTTAACCGCCGCCTGCAGCATAGTATTTCCACCGAGCTGGCGCTGCAGGAAACCCTGCACTCCTTAGATATTGCCTACAATCAGCTGATTGAAAGCGAAAAAATGGTGGTATTAGGCCAGCTGGTTGCCGGGGTTGCACATGAGCTTAATAATCCGGTTGCAGCCATTCTACGAGGCTCTGATACCTTAACTACCCTTATTTCCACCCTGCTTAGCAGCAACAGCGAAAGTGATTTCTCACTGCTGGCACAAAAAACACTGCAGGCAGGATTAACCGTTACCCCGCTTTCTACATCAGAAATCCGCAAACGTACTAAAGTACTGCAGGGCACCATTAAAGATAAGCAGCTCGCCAAAAAAATGGTCAATATGAATCTTGACGGAAAGACTATTCCCGTGGATAACTATCTCAGCTTAAAAGAAACGGTCGACCTGTTAGATAAGTTTCACCAGGCCGGTACCATTTTAAGAAACAGTAACGCCTGTGCCGTGCGCATCGCCGGTTTGGTAAAAAGTTTAAAACATTATGCCGGCCAGGACAGCGAACAATCTTCAACGGTTAATATTCACGACGGATTAGAAGAAACGCTGATTATTTTTGAAAATAAACTCAAACACTACCAGGTTATTAAAGAGTACCAGCAGCTCCCGGATGTTGAATGTCATCCGATTGCATTAGAGCAGGTATGGACCAATATAATATCTAACGCGATTGACGCAACCGAAGGCAAAGGCACACTTAAAATATCAACCTTATACCAGCCCTATGACGAAGCCCCGAGTGTACAGGTGATCATAGAAGATAACGGGCCGGGTATTCCTGAGCATATTTTAACAAAAATTTTCGAGCTTAATTACACCACCAAAAGAGAGGGAAATTTTGGTTTAGGCATAGGCCTAACCATTAGTTCGCAAATAATCAAACGTCATCACGGAACGATAGAGATTGAGTCGCAGCCCGATCAATTCACGCGCTTTATAATCACTCTGCCGATATTTAATCCGCATATTGAAAGTGAGCGTACATCTGTTATCGCCCATAAAGATTCACCAACCTGGTAAGTTGGCAGGATTATTTTTCATCGATTGAGCGGATAAAAAACAGCACAATACACATAATTAACAGCAGTAACAGCTGCAGTAAAAAAGAGGGATGCACAGCAAGGATAGAGATAAAAAAGGCACCAAGCACAATTACATAGATGCTTCTCTTGCGTTTTTTATCTATCTTTTTTTCTTTTTCCCAGTCATTTAATATCACTCCCAGATAAGGTGCATTTAACAGAGACTGATGAAAACAGGGAGAACTGCGGGCAAAACAGGCTAATGCCAGAATAAGAAAAGGAGTTGTCGGCAGGAGAGGCACAATAATACCGATCAGGCCGATAATAGTGCTTAGGCAGCCGCAGGTTATGAGCAGATAACGAATAACGATTTTGCGCATTATTATTGTTTACCTATAAAAAAGGCCCGCAGTCTGCAGGCCTTTTAAAGCAGTCGACAACCGTAAAAACGGTTATAAACTGCCCAGCAATTTAACAACTTACCAGCATTCAATCAGCCTAAGAGAGGATAATTGAATTAAGGGGCTGTTTATTACTTACCAAGCTTCTCTTTAATACGAGCAGCTTTACCAGTAAGTTCACGTAAGTAGTATAGTTTAGCTTGGCGAACCAGACCGCGACGTTTAACTTCAACGCTTCCTACAAGTGGGCTGTGAGTTTGGAAAACACGCTCAACACCTTCACCGTTCGAGATTTTACGAACTGTGAATGCAGAGTGTAAACCACGGTTACGCTTAGCGATTACAACACCTTCAAATGCCTGAAGACGCTCTTTTTCACCTTCTTTTACGCGAACACGTACGACTACAGTGTCACCCTGTGAAAATTTAGGGATATCCGTACGTAGCTGTTCATTTTCAATTGCTTGTATAATATTGCTCATTTTAATACCTTTTTAGCCTAGTTAACCAATAACATCGCTGGTTAGTTGGAGTCACTTTCCAGAGCAGCAAGTATTTTAACTTGCTCGTCAGTCAGAGCTAGGTTGTTTAATAAATCGGGCCTTCTTTGTATCGTGCGCTGCAGTGACTGTTTTAACCGCCAAAGGCGAATTTTTTCATGATCACCGCTCAATAACACACTCGGCACTTGTTTTCCGTCTAACACCTCAGGACGTGTATAGTGCGGGCAGTCCAGCAGACCATCCGCAAAGGAGTCCTGCTCGGCTGATAACACATGACCTAAAACACCCGGTACAAAACGTACCACAGCATCAATAAGGATCATGGCCGGCAGTTCGCCGCCGCTTAAAACATAATCACCGACTGACCATTCTTCGTCAACCAGGCTTTCTATTACCCGTTCGTCTATACCTTCATAGCGCCCTGCAACCAGAATCAAAGCTTCAGAGCCTGATAATGACTGCGCACCGCAATGGTCTAAACGCTGTCCTTGAGGAGAAAGGTAGATCACCTTTGCCTCATGTCCTGCTTCTTTAGCTGCCTGTTTTGCTGCAATAATCGCATCCCGTAAGGGCTGCACCATCATCAGCATACCAGGACCGCCGCCATAGGGACGATCATCAACCGTTCTATGCTTATCCAAAGTGAAATCACGCGGATTCCAGCATTGAATCGAAAGCAGATTATTTTTAATTGCTCGACCTGTTACCCCATTCTCGCTAATGGCCCGAAACATATCCGGGAAGAGGCTTACAACCCCTATCCACATCACTTTTCTCCCAGGGTAATCAGAAATCAGGTTCCCAATTAACTGTAATTAATTTGCCCGTAATATCTACATTAGAAATTACTTGCTCTTCAATAAACGGAATTAACCGTTCTTTTTGTCCAAAAGCATCATTCGAGTTGGCTTTTACAACAAGCACATCTTTAGAGCCTGTTTCCATCATATCGGTGACAACACCGAGATCATAACCTTTGTCAGTGTTAACCTGACACCCGATCAAATCACGCCAATAGAAGTCTTCTTCCAGTTCTGGAAGTTTATCCGGGTCAACGAACAGCTCCAAACCAACTAAGGCCTGCGCTTCTTCTCTGACATCAAATCCTGCTATTTTTGCAACAAAACCATTACTGTGGCGTTTCCAGTCAGTTATATTAACCTCTTGAAGCTGCCCTTTTGATTTCATTAACAACGGCTTATATTCAAAAATGCTTTCAGCATTATCGGTGTAGGAGTGGACTTTTAACCAGCCTTTGATGCCGTATACTGCACCAAATTTACCCATTACAATCGGCTCTGCTTTTTCGCTCACCTAATTCTCCTCACCTGACTGCAATTAAGCAGCTACAGCGTTATCTTTTACTAATTTAGCAACACGATCACTTAGCTGTGCGCCAAGACCAACCCAATGGTTGATGCGATCTGTATCTAAACGTAATTTTTCTGCTTTACCTTGTGCAGTAGGGTTAAAGAAACCTACTTTTTCAAGGAAACGGCCGTCACGTGCGTTACGGCTATCAGTTACTACCACTTGGTAGAATGGGCGTTTTTTAGCGCCACCACGAGCTAAACGAATAGTTACCATATCGTCCTCTATTTATTATTAAACGTCGAAAGTCAGAGGTTTCTGACCACTTGCTTTTGTAGAAAGCCGCAAAATTATACCCTTATTCAAAAAAAGAACAATCAAAATCACACTTTGCTCAAATTTAGTGCAGTTTATTCCAGTAAAAACAGTGGAGATACATAAGAAAAATAAGAAGAGCCAAGCACTTATTGAGTCATTGAAAGGCACGCAGATATTTACGCCCTACAGCAAAAAGCCCAGGTTAGAGACGCTCTAACCTGGGCTTTAAACTTATAAGTTTTCTAGAAAAGTCTTATTTTTTTCTAAATCCGCCCAGACCAGGAGGCATTCCCATACCGCCCATGCCGCCGGCACCGCCGCCCATTCCAGGCGGCAGCATACCCTGCATACCGCTCATCATTTTACGCATGCCGCCTTTACCGGACATTTTCTTCATCATTTTCTGCATCTGGGTAAACTGTTTAAGCAGTTTATTAACATCCTGAATTTGCGTACCTGAACCAGCTGCAATACGGCGCTTACGCGACCCCTTAATAATCTCCGGCTTAGCGCGCTCTTTTTTATTCATAGAGTTAATAATCGCTTCCATCTGAGCGGTACTTTTATCGTTAACCTGACTCTTTACAGCATCCGGCACCTGCCCCATACCCGGCAGTTTATCCATCATGCCGGCCATGCCGCCCATACTTTTCATCTGTACAAGCTGGTCACGGAAGTCTTCCAGATCAAAACCTTTACCTTTCTGAACTTTTTTCGCTAATTTTTCTGCTTTCTTTTTATCAACTTTGGTTTCAAGCTCTTCGATTAAAGAAAGAACATCACCCATACCTAAGATACGGGAGGCAATACGATCCGGGTAGAAAGGTTCTAAGGCATCAACCTTCTCACCCATACCGATAAATTTAACCGGTTTGCCGGTAATATGACGAATAGAAAGCGCCGCACCACCACGGGCATCACCATCCGCTTTGGTTAAGATGATACCGGTTAAAGGCAGGGCTTCATTAAATGCTTTTGCAGTATTAGCCGCATCCTGACCTGTCATGGCATCAACCACAAACAGAGTCTCTACCGGATCAATCGCCTTATGCAGCTCTTTAATCTCATCCATCATTTCGCCGTCTACGTGTAAACGGCCTGCAGTATCGACCATAACGACATCAATAAACTGCTTTCTAGCATGATCAATAGCGGCATTCGCTATATCAATAGGATTTTGTGTAATATCACTCGGGAAGAATTCAACATCTACTTCACCGGCAAGGGTTTCCAGCTGTTTAATAGCGGCCGGACGGTAAACGTCGGCACTCACCACTAAAACACTTTTCTTTTCTTTAGTTTTTAATAAACGCGCTAATTTTGCTACAGAGGTGGTTTTACCCGCACCTTGTAAACCCGCCATTAACAGAACAGCCGGCGGCTGCGTCGCAAGGTTTAATGATTCATTAACCTCACCCATTGCCAGTTCAAGTTCATTTTGAACAATTTTAATAAATGCCTGGCCCGGGCTTAAGCTTTTAGCTACTTCCTGGCCGACAGCACGTTTTTTTATGGCTTTTATAAAGTCACGAACTACAGGCAAGGCCACATCAGCTTCTAATAAAGCCATGCGTACTTCGCGTAAGGTATCTTTAATATTGTCTTCGGTTAAACGCCCTTTGCCACTAATGTTTTTTAGGGTTTTCGACAATCGATCGGTTAAATTCTCAAACATGTTCAGATCTCGTTACTAATAAATTAACTCGATTATACGCATTTATCGATATTCAAAATAGTATTAACTTCTGATCGGCTTAATAAAGCAGATAAAAACTGTTTTAAGGGCAAAGCTGCGCGTATAATCAGGTCTATTAAAAAGTAATTAGTGGGCTGATATGGATTATTTTGCGTTAATTAGCAGTTTTTTTTACATTGCTGCAGGTGCGGCTGCAGTTAGACAGCTGTTCTCACCTAATAAATCTCAGCCTGTCTGGCAGTTAATCCCTATTACCATTGCTTTATCAAGCCATGCCGTCTGGCTGTATCAGCATATTATTCTAGTCGACGGGCAGAACCTGCCTATGTTGAATGTGCTCTCTCTGGTCACTTTTATCATCTCAGCACTTTCTACTTTTGCCAGCAAACGCCTAAATACCGGCGTACTGCTGCCGGTGGTTTACGCTTTTACTGTAATAAATTTCGCCGCCGTTGTTTATCTGCCCAGCCATTTTATTACCCACCTGGAAACACACCCGCAGGTGGGATCGCATATCATATTTGCCTTGTTAGCTTATTCGATATTAAGCATTGCCAGTCTGCTGGCCATACAGCTGGCATATATTGATTACCGCCTGAAAAACCACAAATCACCATTAACGCAGATCAATATGCCGCCGTTAATGACCCTGGAAAAAAGCCTGTTTCAGTTTATTTTTATCGGTTTTATTTTATTAACCTGCACCCTGCTGACCGGCTTTATTTTTCTTGAAGATATGTTTGCCCAGGGAAAAGCGCATAAAGCGGTTTTCACCCTGATAGCCTGGGTTATTTATGCGGTCATATTATGGGGGCACTACACTAAAGGCTGGCGCGGGCGTTTTGTTGTCTACATCACCATTGTCGGCTCTTCCGTGTTAACACTTGCTTATTTCGGCAGCCGCTTTGTCCGTGAAATTATTCTGACCTGATAATGATCTAGCTAGTTAAATGCTGTAACCCGCTTCACCGCAGCTTTTAATCAACACCTGATTCAGATTACCCTGCAGCCGGGCAATTCTCTTCGCCCGCAGACACTCCCAGTTACTGACCGGATACTGCTGATGCCAGGCAGTCATCAATTTATACTGCTGTTTACTCATTTTATAACGCGGGTAGGCACTTGCCATATACA
This sequence comes from Psychromonas aquimarina ATCC BAA-1526, assembly GCF_000428725.1. Classification (GTDB taxonomy): domain Bacteria; phylum Pseudomonadota; class Gammaproteobacteria; order Enterobacterales; family Psychromonadaceae; genus Psychromonas; species Psychromonas aquimarina. Next base: position 9,579 of record NZ_AUAM01000040.1, on the reverse strand, counting down.
GGTAAGTTCTGGCTATCTGCCCCCGTGCCGACTGCGGCGGCTCAGCTTTTTTAGCGGCTATCTTCATGGCACAGGAGCCGAAGCTGCTTTCCTTGCCCGCGAGCATTACAAAGTTGTAATTACTGCGGCTGGCATTAACTGCGCCGATCGCAGGAAACAAATTATACATATCAGCCTGCATAAGCTGGTATTCAGCATTCACTTTTTCTGCGCATCTGCGCCCTTTGAATGAATTCCCCTTGCGGCTCACGCACTGAGCATTGCCCTGACGCCATTCGCTAAAGGTGCGCCCGAAGTTCTCCGCCGACACCACATGTTCCCACTCTATTTTTTTCGCCCGTTTTTTATATTTATCGGCCTGAAAACCAGCCGGAGCAGTGACCTTTTTTTTACTGTCAAACTGCGCCCCACAGTAAATGGTCTTACGCTCCAGGTCGTTTGTGTATACCTGTCTTTCCAGCATTTTTTTAGCTTTATTAAAAGAGTGATTAGCGGCATTGCCGGGGTCGGCAGACAGAGCAGCTGAAAACAGCAGAAGTAGAATTAAGTATTTGATAACAGAGCACCAGGAGAAAAAACGTCAGTTTATCAGCTCTGCCTCTTAGGCTTTAATTAAAAATAAATCAGCAGGCACACAGGCATAATTATGCTTTTGTTTTTATACTGTGACAGGCGAAAACAAAGCTGTAAAATTTTTCAGGGCTGGAGTCACTATAAGAATCTCAGCAATCATCTTTGTTTTATCTACTTTTCTTCGCTACTATCCCTAGTTAATACTAACAGCTCAAAGAGAATATTTTGAACGACATACCGACCAGTGCATTACTGATAACACTTATTATCTTAATCGTTATCTCTGCTTATTTTTCAAGCTCAGAAACAAGTATGATGTCGCTAAACCGCTACCGCTTACGCCATCTTGCTAAAGATAATAACAAAGTTGCAGTTCGGGTTGAAAAACTGCTTAATCAGCCGGATAAACTGATTGGTTTAATCTTAATCGGTAATAACCTGGTTAATATATTAGCCTCTGCACTGGCGACCATTCTAGGGCAGCGTTTGTTTGGTGATGCTGGTATCGCCATTGCCACAGGTACACTAACTCTAGTGATTCTGATCTTTGCAGAAGTAACACCGAAAACCTTAGCAGTGCTTTATCCGGAAAAAATTGCTTTTCCAAGCTCATTGATTCTGCGCCCGCTGCAGAAATTACTCAGCCCGCTGGTGTGGCTGATTAACGGTATTTCCAACGGTTTATTGCGCATTTTCGGTATCAGCGTCACACCGCAGAATGATAACGCGCTTTCAAGTGACGAACTGCGCTCGGTGGTGCATGAAGCCGGAACTATGATCCCCGCACATCACCAGCAGATGCTCCTGAGTATCCTTGAGCTGGAAAAGGTTACCGTTGACGAAATAATGATCCCGCGTAATGAAATTGCCGCTATTGATATCAATCAGGACTGGGATACCATTCTCAAACAGCTTAAACACCGCACTCATACTATGACCCTGCTGTATCGCGACACCATCGATGATGCTATCGGTTTTCTTCATGCGCGTGATTCTCTGCTGATCCTGTTAAAAGAAGATTTTACCAAAACCACCCTGTTGCGCAGTGTCAGAGAGTTATATTTCATCCCGGAAGGTACACCGCTTAATACCCAGCTGGTTAAGTTCCAGCATAATAAAGAACGTATCGGTTTAGTGGTTGATGAATACGGCGATATCCAGGGCTTAGTAACACTGGCCGATATTTTAGAAGAGATTGTCGGTGACTTTACCACCACCCATGAACCTCACAGCTCACAGGAAATCCATAAACAGCAGGATGACTCCTATATTATTGAAGGCAGCCTGGGAATTCGTGATATTAATAAAGAGATGGGCTGGACTCTGCCGACTGACGGACCGCGCACATTAAACGGCCTGATCCTCGAACATCTTGAAGAGATCCCGACGGGCAGAATCAGTGCACGGATCTGCGGCTATCCCATGGAGATTTTAGAAGTGGAAAATAACATGGTTAAACTGGTAAAAGTTATGCCGCACCTGTTCAGTGAAGAAAACTGATTTCCCTTTTCTCAAGGCATTAAAAAAGGCGCCTTCCAGTCAGGAGAGGCGCCTTTTTACTTTATACCCGTTATCATTCAAGATGCAAAAATCAGCAAGTCGTAAGGTGAACAGATTCTAGGCGTGAAAGTGAAGATCTAACGGGTTAAATCGAGACTTCACAACAACGAAGATGATTACCTTACACCTTGCCCTCCGGGTCGTCAGCTCGAAAACCAATACTGCGTTGCAGCATTCGATAAGGACTAGCCATTGTCATCATACTGCGCCTTGTCTTGGTGTCCAAGCTGGCGACTGATAAATGCATTTTGATTGGTAACGGGTATATATGACCAGCGGCTAGTTTAAAGCTGCTTTAACTGCTCTTCACTCAGCGCAATATCTTCATTTTTATTAATACCGATACCTGCATCAATAATTGCCTTTGCGATCTCCTGCGCTTCAGCTAAAGAGTGCATAGCATAAGTACCGCACTGGTATTCATTTAGTTCCGGAATGTCATTCTGCTCTTTAACCGCCAGCACATCATGCATAGAAGCTAACCAGGCATCACTCACCTGTGTTTCAGTCGGCGTACCGATCAGGCTCATGTAAAAACCGGTACGGCAGCCCATAGGCGAAATATCAATAATTTCGACACTGTCACCATTTAAATGGTCACGCATAAAACCGGCATAAAGGTGCTCCAGTGTATGAATACCTTTCTCTGAAAGAATATCTTTATTCGGGGCGGTAAAACGTAAATCAAACACAGTAATGGTATCTTTACCCGGTGTCTGCATGGTTTTTGCAATACGCACTGCAGGCGCATTCATAATAGTGTGGTCAACAGTAAAACTATCTAATAACGGCATTTTCTTTCCTTTCTATAACGGGTTGCGGTTTAGGCAAAAAACAATCGCCATAACCAGCTTGAATCTAAATTTTCCTGACAGCCGCGTAACTGGGCGGCATATTGTTTGGAACGATTATCAACTTTACGAGAAACTTTAATCAGCCAGGGTTTCTTATTATAACTCTTCTTTTTATAACCGCCCCAGCCTTCATGATAATTCAGGTACTGAGCATAGGCATCCCACTTGGACACGCCGTTGATTTTCTGCGTTTTATTAGTAAACCAGCCCATAAAATCAATGGCATCGGCAAAATCATCACGATCAGCCCAGCTGTTGCCTGTTTCGCGCTTATAATCAGACCAGGTCATGGTTTTCGCCTGCGCATAGCCGTAAGCATCACTCGCCCTGCCGATGGGAATAAACCAGAAGTATTCCATCGGCGGCGCAGCATTATGTTTAAAGCTGCTTTCCTGATACATCATTGCCAGCGGCACATGAATCGGCGTGCCCCACTTCTCTTTCATATCCTTAGAAGCACTGTACCAGTCGCGATGCTCATAAAATATTTCACAGATATTATCTGGATTTTTAGGCGGAGGAGTCGCGCAGGCGGTTAAAAATAAAGCACTTAAAATAAATATTAAATTTTTTTTGAAATTCATTGAACTTATTCCCAGTCACACTGACTAATCGTTTGTAAACATTAGCAATAATATTTATAAAACCAGCCACGCTGCCTAACCACCAGTGTGATAACAACCGCGTTGCCTAATCAACAACGTTAGAAAAACCGTTGCCTAACCATCAACGTCGCATAGTTAAACATATTATATTCCTTCAAAAGCCTCTTATTAAAGAGGCTTTTTTTTATTCTTTTTCCGAGTTAATAAAATACTGCTGCAGGTAGTCATCAAAACTCAGCACATCATTACTTTCAATTTTCTGCTGTTTTTGTAATGAATCTGATTTTTCCTGCTCAAAAAAGCTGTCTGACCAGATACGGTATCCCTGTGTCATTAACTCTTCTTTATAGGTTTTAGCCAGACTCAGTGCCAGCGGACCGTTATCAGAATCATTTGCGGTGATCATTTCCAGAATACGCGCTGAACTGGTCAGCTCAGGGCTGGCAAAACGCGGTGCAATATGTGCTATCGCGGTCTGATAACGCGTACAGTTTCTATTCCCGTCTAATACAACGGCAAGTTCCTTAAGCTGCTCCGTAAGCCAGTTCCCCCAGTCCGCAACGCTCTGCTCACTGCCGTCAATATTAAGTGCCAGGCCAGGCTCCCGCCCTTTTGTCACGATCTGGTTAAGGTTGCTGGAAAACAGCTTCGACTGTGCTTCTGATATTTCCGCAGAAGGAATAACCGCACACCAGGTAAGGAACAGATCCAGAAAGTTAACCTGCTCTTCGGTGATCCCGACTTTAGAAAAGGGATTAACATCTAAAGAGCGGATCTCAATATACTCAATCCCCCGCGCATTAAGCGCCTGTGACGGGGTTTCACCTTTTTTCTGCACCCGTTTCGGACGGATTGATGCATATAGTTCATTTTCAATCTGCAGTATATTGTCATTCAGCTGCTTGTAGCTGCCGTCTTCTTTTATACCTAAACCGGTAAATTCAGGTGCTTTCTGAGCTAATGCATGACGAACAGAAGCAAGGTAGTTATCAATACTGTTATAACCCACCTTAAGTCCAGACTGCGCGCTGCTGGTATAGCCCAGATCACTTAAGCGCAATGAAGTCGCATAGGGCAGATAAATAGTCCCTTTACCAGATTTTTTAAATTCAAAATCGTTTTCTCTGCCCTGAATAAAGGAACTGCATAAAGCTGGAGAAGCGCCGAAAAGAAAAGGAATAACCCAGCCGTAACGAAAATAGTTACGTACCAGTCCCAGATAACCGCTGGACTGCGCATCTTTACCCGCCAGGTCTGAGTTATGTATATCAGCCCAGACCGGCCAGAATGCTTCCGGCAGTGAAAAATTATAATGCACTCCGGAAATAATCTGCATCATATTGCCGTAACGGTTTTTTAACCCCTGGCGGTAAGCTGTTTTCATCAGACCTACATTTGAACTGCCGTACTGTGCTAATTCAACCTGATCTTCATCCTGCACGTAACAAGGCATGCTCATCGGCCATAATGATTCATTATTTTCTAAGTTTTTAGCCGCATAATGGTGGATATCATTAAGATAATCAAAAAGCTGATTAACATCTCTGGCAACCGGCGTAATAAATTCTAATAAGCTTTCTGCGAAATCGGTTGTAATAGAGCTATGGCACAAAGCGCTGCCGAAAGCATAAGGGTGGCCTTTTTGTGAAAGTTTACCATCCGGATTAACACGTAGAGCTTCACGTTCTATACCGCGGCCGAAGCCGACCAGTGACTGCGGTTTTTGACCTATAACAGTCATACGTTGTTTAAAATCGAGAGACAAGAGCAGACCCTTTGAATTTACGAAAAGAGCTAGCAGAGTACCTTAAAAAAGACACTGTTTACAAGCTTTAACTATTTTATAACAACTGACATAGCAGACTAATTTTCCTGTTCTTAGAAGAGGATTTTTGCAGGAAAAACCAGGCAGACAAGTCAGGCTAAAAAAAAGGCCGCTTAATTAAGCGGCCTGTAAAATAAAACACAGTGTTTTAACCGACTAATGCCAGCAGTACACCGGCGGCAACCGCACTGCCGAGTACACCGGCAACGTTGGGTCCCATCGCATGCATCAGCAGGAAGTTATGCGGATTTGCTTCCAGTCCCACTTTATTAGCCACACGTGCGGCCATAGGTACGGCAGAAACACCGGCGGCACCAATTAGAGGGTTAATCGGGCTTTTCGAGAAGCGCCCCATAATCTTAGCCATAATCACACCAGACGCAGTACCGATTGAGAAAGCAATCGCCCCTAACGCCAGAATACCTAATGTCTCAATATTTAAGAACTTATCGGCTGATAATTTTGAACCGACGCCTAAACCTAAGAAGATAGTCACGATATTAATAAGCTCGTTCTGCGCAGTTGAACTTAAGCGCTCAACAACACCACTCTCGCGCATCAAGTTACCCAGGCAGAACATACCAACCAGCGGTGTGGCGGCCGGTAAAAACAGAATAGTCAGCAGCAGTACAGCAAGCGGGAAAATAATTTTTTCCTTTTTACTTACCGGGCGTAACTGTTCCATTTTTATTTCACGCTCTTCCTGTGTCGTTAACGCACGCATAATCGGCGGCTGAATAATAGGCACCAGCGCCATATACGAGTATGCGGCAACCGCAATCGCCCCCAGCAGATCAGGTGCAAGCTTGGACGCTAAGAAGATAGCTGTCGGACCGTCTGCCCCGCCGATAATTGCAATGGCAGATGCATCCTGCAGGCTGAATTCAAAACCAGGAATCAAGTTAAGTAAAATAGCCCCGAACAGCGTTGCAAAAATACCAAACTGAGCAGCAGCGCCTAAAAACAGTACCTTAGGATTCGCGATTAACGCGCCAAAGTCAGTTAAAGCGCCAACCCCCATAAAGATAATTAACGGAAAAACCCCCGTTTCAATACCAACATGGTAAACGTAATAAAGCATACCGCCTTCATCATTAAAACCAGCATTCGGTATGTTCGCTAAAATAGCGCCAAAACCAATAGGTAATAATAATAGAGGTTCGAATTTACGTGCAATTGCCAGGTATAATAATAAACAACCAACGGCAATCATCACCAGATCAGGCAGCCCGAAATTTGCTATGCCTGTATCCATCCAAAGTTTTGTTAATCCATCCACGTCTCTGATTCCTTACCCGATTACAAACAGGGCTTCACCCACAGCTACTGAATCGCCTTCTTTAACCTGAACAGCCAGTACAGCACCGGATTTGGTAGCGCGGATTTCAGTTTCCATCTTCATCGCTTCCATCACCAGCAGTACGTCACCTTCACTAACCTGCTCACCTTGATTAACTAATACTTTAAAAATATTACCCGCCAGCGGAGCTGGAAGATCTTCACCTTCAGCATTAGAAACGGGCGCGGCAGGTGCCGAAGCGGCTGGTGCAGCAGGAGCAGAATCAGGAGCAGCTGTTATTCCAGAAATACTGCCTTCAGGGCCAACCTGAACATTAAACAGCTGGCCGTCAACAGCCACAGAATAGCTTTCAACTTTACCTTTTTCAGCAGCCGGTGCAGCGGCGGCCGGCTTAAGATCATCTGCACTTGGTACAGGTTCAAAAGCGTCCGGGTTATTACGGTTCTCTAGGAATTTAAGACCGATTTCCGGGAATAAAGCATAAATCAGCGCATCATCAATCTCCTGCTCGGCAAGTTTAATACCTTTTTCCGCAGCCACTTTTTTAAGTTCAGCTGCAATAGTATCCATTTCCGGAGCGAGATTATCAGCAGGGCGGCAGGTTATTGCAGCACCGCCGTCTAATACTTTAGCCTGCAGCTGTGCATTAACCGGAGCAGGAGCAGCACCGTATTCACCTTTTAATACACCGGCAGTTTCTTTAGTGATGTTTTTATAACGCTCACCCATTAATACATTGATAACCGCCTGCGTACCGACAATCTGCGAAGTTGGTGTAACCAGCGGGATAAAACCAAGGTCTTCACGTACACGCGGGATCTCTTTTAATACATCATCCATCTTATCGGCGGCCCCCTGCTGTTTAAGCTGGCTTTCCATATTGGTTAACATGCCGCCCGGTACCTGTGCGATAAGAATACGCGGATCCACACCTTTTAATTCACCTTCAAATTTCACATATTTTTTGCGAACTTCACGGAAATATGAAGAAATTTCAGCTAATTGAGGTAATTCAAGCCCGGTATCACGTTCAGTGCCTTCAACGATAGACACTAAGGTTTCTGTTGGTGAATGGCCGTAAGTCATACTCATTGAAGAAATTGCACTGTCAACAATATCAATGCCTGCATCAATCGCTTTCTGCTGTGTTGCCACACTTAAACCTGTCGTTGCGTGGCAGTGCAGTGCCAGAGGGATATCGGTAGCGGCTTTAATTTTTGTGATCAGCTCTTCTGCAGCATAAGGTTTTAATAAACCTGCCATATCTTTGATACAGATAGAGTGCGAGCCCATATCTTCCAGGCGTTTTGCCATATCAACCCAGCCGTCGATAGAGTGAACCGAGCTGGTAGTATAAGAGATAGTGCCCTGTGCATGAGCACCGATTTTAACGGCAGACTTAATTGCAGTTTCAAAGTTACGCACATCATTCATTGCATCAAAAATACGGAATACATCGACGCCGTTAGTGTGTGCACGCTCAACAAACTTTTCAACAACATCATCGGCATAATGACGGTAACCCAGCAGGTTTTGACCACGTAATAACATCTGCTGCGGAGTCTTCGGCATAGCTGCTTTTAAAGCACGGATACGATCCCACGGATCTTCACCCAGGTAACGAATACATGAATCAAACGTTGCACCGCCCCAGGTCTCTAAAGACCAGTAACCGATCTTATCAAGTTTCTCTGCAATCGGCAGCATATCGTCGATACGCATACGTGTTGCAAATAATGATTGGTGTGCGTCGCGTAGTACTACTTCTGTAATTGCGAGAGGCTTAGACATATTCACTTGCTCCTTCATTAGTTCTTTCCCCATTATGCTGCTTCAGTTTTACGATACTGCTGCACAGCACTGCTAATAGCGGCGATTAATTTTGGATTGATTTCTGACTCAGACGAGACAGTTGAGGGTTGTTTTCGCGGGACCACGCTTCTTTTTACAGCGGGTTCATCAGCAGGTATATATTTAGCCATCAGGTTGACAGCAATCATTAATAAACCCAAAAACAAAAATACAAAGGTCATTCCTAACCCTAGTAGTGTTAATGCTCTAAATAATGACTCAGTAACATCCATACTTTATTATCCTTTTTACATTCAGCTAATAGTTGCCTGCCTATAACACATCAAATTGAATAAATATTCACTAACAATATAAGTTTAACGCATGAAAAACGGTTATTTAATAAACCTCTTCATTATTCGAAACCAGCTTAAAGCAGTACAAATATGCTTTAACGGCTTTATAATTCCTTTAGATACAGGCTTAATATAAATTAAATGTCGCTTCTAAGGGACTAATATTGTACTGGTTTTCGTATAAAATTGAAAGCAGGGCAAGATCTCAGTTTAAACGCCCAAAATAGCGACAATTACAGATAGTTTTTCAAACAGTGAAGCAGTGCACAAAAACAACGCGGATCCGGGCTGTTTAGCGGGCTGAAGGAGCAGCAGAAAGTGACTAATTAAGCAGAATTTATGCAGAAGAATAAATATGACAATTTATTCTGAAATAGTAAATTTTTATTCACTTTTAGTATTTTTTTAGCTGTATAGATAAAATATAGAAATATAGAAATATAGAAATATAGAAATATAGAAATATAGAAATATAGAAATATAGAAATATAGAAATATAGAAATATATTTTAAAGCACAAGAAAAAGATAAAACAGAGATAAATAAACAGGGGAGAAATATGGTGCGGGTGAAGGGATTCGAACCCCTGACCGCCTGGTTCGTAGCCAGGTACTCTATCCAGCTGAGCTACACCCGCATAGTGCATAATATTAACGGACTTAATATTATAAAGCTCTTAAAAACAAAGAATGGTGCGGGTGAAGGGATTCGAACC
>NZ_AUAM01000039.1 GCF_000428725.1 Psychromonas aquimarina ATCC BAA-1526 | reverse complement strand
GTGATTAGCGCAGCTTGGTAGCGCATCTGGTTTGGGACCAGAGGGTCAGAGGTTCGAATCCTCTATCACCGACCACTTTTATATTTATAAGCTTGGTAGCGCATTGTCGCGAAGCTTATAGATGGTTGGACTAGAGGGGCCGTTCTTAGGTTCGAATCCTCTATCACCGACCACATTTTAAAACCTGTGATTCTAAAATATTACAGGTTTTTGCTTTTAACTAAGCATAGTTTAGCGGCGGATGTAGCTCAGTTGGTAGAGCCCCGGATTGTGATTCCGGTTGTCGCGGGTTCAATCCCCGTCATTCGCCCCATCTTTTCTCGATGTAAAACAAGATTATCGGTGATTAGCGCAGTTTGTTAGTGCATCTCCTTGGGTTTATAAAGAGCTGGAACAGAGGGTAAAACCCGATAGTTAAGCAGAATTAAATCCTAAATAATACTCGGTGATTAGCGCAGCTTGGTAGCGCATCTGGTTTGGGACCAGAGGGTCAGAGGTTCGAATCCTCTATCACCGACCACATTAAAGAAACCGCTTTATGCCTAAACGCAAAAGCGGTTTTTTTTCGTCTGCAGTTTGAGTATTTCAATCAAACTAGCAGAGATAGAGATAAAAGACTGCTCAGACACTAAGCTGCCGCTTATTCGCTCCATCTATCACCGACCACATTTGATTAACCCGCTTAGTTCATAGAGCTCAGCGGGTTTTTTCATTTTAGAGAACCTCTACCCCAGAAACCCCGGGGGACATTCACTGGTTCGAATATTCTAGCACTGAGCACTTCGATTTTTTACTTTTTTAAAACGGCTGGTTAAGCATCACCCACATGCTTGAACCTTCGCTTCCATAAGCATACTCAAAGCGTACCGGCATTTTAGCCGCTAATGCGCGAAGACTGAAGCCGACATCATATTTCATATCCGAGAGTAAAATACTCAAGTCATAACTCTCAGCTACGCGTCCTGCTTCAACAAACAGTACTGTTTGAAACCAGTCAATGGCGAAGGGGCTCCAGCTTTGATCTTTCATTGGGTTTAGCGATGGAATCAGGCGGTACTCCATTGTTCCATAAACAGCCGCTTTATCACTGAAGCGGTTGTTGTCGTAAGCACGCATTCTGTTCCAGCCGCCTAATCGGGCGCCTTCCCACATTGGTGTCTGATGTTTTTCTAGGATACCGCCTTCAACCAGTTCCTGATCGGTCCGCCATGAAGGGGAGTAAGCCGTCCAGGCATTAAATGCTAATACATTCTGGCGAGTCCATGAAAAATTAAGCAGTTCAATATAATGTGCATAATCAAACTCCAGAGAATTCCAGCTTTGTGTTGAATTTCCTATGCCTAAGTCAGCTGAAAACTGGCCTTTAAAGGAGTAACCGCGGGAAGGATTACTCGGGTAATCGGTATTATCATGATCTAAATAAAAACGTATGCCGTTGGTATTGATTGAGGGGGCTTCTTTAAGTTTTTCCGCGCTCCATTTTGAATAAAACAGTTTACTGCCAAAAATAGTCTGCCCGGTTGAAAAAGGACGGCCGCCTCCAATGTCGGCCCGGTTAACCGGGATCCCACGGCTTAGCTGTATTATAGGTAGTATCTGTTGAGTGCTTTCTCCCCAGGGCAGTACGTAACGAAAATCAATATCAAACCAGTTATTATAGCCTTGGGACTTAAAGGGGGTTGAGCTGTTCGGATCTGTTGATTCTAAGTCTCTTGTGGATTCATTGCCGCCGTCCAGATAAAGGCGCTGATTAGGGTAATATCCATATGCGCCCATTGCCGTAATAAACATACGTTCAGAGAAGAAGCTCTGATAACTGTCGACTGCTATCATTGCGCCGGCGGCTCGTTCCTGTTTAACTTCCTGCTCTGCCTGCACATTCACGTCAAACTCTTCACCGACAAAAGTGCTGGCAACAATATTCATCTGCGGCTGTATATAACCGTTAAAAATAGCGACAGCACCTGCGGTAAGTCCCATGCTGTCTGAGCTGAAAATATAAGGCAAAATAACCCAGTTTTTCTGCCTGCCTGACCGCTTGATATCTTCGCTAATATATTCACCTGCGCCGGCCGGGCCTGCTGTTAACTGCAGAGTCAAAATAAAGGTAACAAAAATAAAGCGTTTTATTAAAGCTGCTCGAGTTATTTTCAACATAAGATCCGTTTATGTATTAGGAGGTAATACCCTGCAGGTGCGCTTTTCCCAGACGTTGACAGGCGACGATTGTTTATAATATGAAACTTAGCATCAGATTAAGATTTTATCTGAGAGAATTCTCGATTATCCCTTTAAATCCTATGATATATTCACTAAATATGAGAAATATCAGCCGGTTTTGTTAAGAAATAAACTTCGGCAGGAATTGATATGTGCATTACTTATTGAGGTGACTGCAGCAGGATACGCTGATCATTAATTATAACTTATTGAGGAAACAGAGCATGAAAAAAGCATTAATCGGTTTAACCTGTCTGGCTGCTTTATTTACAACTACGGCGGCTAATGCCGATATAAAAGCAGGTTTTGCTTTTGATCAGGGCTTCGGTATTACTGCACAGTTTGACAATATAAATACCTTTGTTGGCAACGATGGTGTGAGCATTGATTATATATTCAAGCAGGGAACATTTACGCAGGATGATATACCATTTAACTGGTATGTGGGCGGTGGTGCATTTGCAGGCTGGGATGACGGTTACGGTGTCAGGCTGCCGCTGGGAGTAACACTTCCTTTTGCACAGCAGTGGGAGCTGTACGGGCAGGTTTCCCCTGATTTAGATTTTGACGACAGTTTTAAATTTGGTGTTGATGCTGCTTTAGGTGTGCGTTACGCGTTTTAGTACTAGTACCTTGACTCAAAAGTTTTGAGCGATTCAGCGGGATTTAAAATTGTCAAATACAAGGCATTTGCTTGAATACATAGTTGTTCTATGTCGAAAACAAATAACGCAGTAGTTGGCGATTTAAAACCCGCCCGGAGGGAGCTCACCTGGCAAGCTTTCACTGCGTTACTTTAATTTGAAAGGCATCAGCCTTCCTAAATCAAAGTGCCTTGTGCTAACTCACCAGGTGAACTCTGAATCAATCAAAATCTCTGTGTCAAGGTACTAACTTTTGTTATAAATAATTCGTGTAAATCACCTCTGGCAGCAGACAGGGGTGTTAGACTGATTAGAATAAATTTTGTTAACGGACTGGTATTTTCTTCTAGGAGTATGTAAATGAGCATGGTTCAAAAAGTATTAATGGCGGAGCAGGGGCCTGAGTTTTCTCAGCTGGTACAGGGGTACTGGCGTTTAGGTGCGTGGAATATGGATGCACAGGCGCGTCTGACCTTCCTTAAGCAGCATGTTGAAATGGGTATTACAACCGTTGATAACGCTGCTGTTTACGGTGACAGCGAAGTATTATTCGGTGAAGCATTAAAGCTTGATCCTGCAATGCGGGAGAAAATTCAGATTGTTTCAAAATTTGGTATTAACAGTATTGCCCCGGCTACCGGCGAGATACGAGTATCGCATTATGACAGCAGCAAGGCGCTTATTTTAAGCTCAACTGAAAATTCCTTAAAGCGTTTAGGTGTTGAGCAGTTAGATGCATTACTGGTACATCGTCCTGATTTTTTAATGGATGCCGATCAGGTTGCCGAAGCATTTTATGAGTTAAAGCAAAGCGGTAAGGTAAAACACTTTGGTGTTTCTAATTTTAATGCCTCGCAGTTTGATTTATTACAGTCGCGTTTAGATACGCCGCTGATCACCAACCAGGTTGAAATAAATCCGCTTAACTTTGCTGTGCTGGAAGACGGTACAACTGATCAGCTGCAGCAGTACCGTATTCGTCCAATGGCATGGTCATGTTTAGCCGGCGGCAGTATTTTCAGTGAACAGAGCGACCAGGCAAGGCGTTTACGCGGTGCATTAATTGAATTAGCGGAAGAGTTAGGTGCAGACTCGATTGAGCAGGTTATTTTTGCCTGGGTATTGAAACACCCGTCAAATCCGGCTGCTTTAATCGGCTCCGGAAAAATAGAGCGGGTTAAAGATGCCGTTGGTGCCTTGGCGCTGGATATGAGCAGAGAGCAGTGGTATCGAATATGGGTCGCATCAAAAGGTCACGGTGTTGCTTAACTTTATCGTAAATTAATAAAATATCCTCGTTATAATACGGGGATATTTTTTGCCCGCTGTACCTCAACTTTTCAGTCAATAAGGTAACTCTATGTCAGTACTTGCAGATTTCCCGGTTCCTTTATTAGGTTTTGCCGCTTTTAGCGGTACAGGTAAAACAACCCTGTTAGAAAAGTTAATTCCTCTATTAACTGCTCAAGGTTTAAATGTGGCTTTAGTGAAACACAGCCATCATGATATTGAGATGGATAAACCCGGCAAGGACAGTTACCGGCTGCGCAAAGCCGGGGCCTCGCAAGTTGTTTTAGCAGGCACTCATCGTTCAATTTTATTTTCAGAATATGCTAGGCCGCGTGACAGCAAACTGCTTGAACAGTTGAGACTGCTGCAGACTGACAGCCTGGATCTGGTGCTGGTGGAAGGTTTCCGCGATGAAGTTTTTAATAAAATAGAACTGCACAGAAGCTGCCTGGATAAACCATTTCTTTTTGAGTCTGATTCGTCTGTTATTGCCCTTGCCTGCGATCACAAGGTAAAAAACTGCACTTTACCGCAAATGGATTTAAATGATCTAAATGCGCTTGCACAGTTTGTGTCTGAGTTTGTTAAGGCCTATAACGATTAACTGTTCTGCGGCTCTAATAATGAGTATAAATCTTTAACATCACTGAGCTGCGGGATTAAATCCAGCTGCCGGCCGATATTATACTGCTCTGCCAGAGAGTAAATTAACCTTAATACCGAATAATCTTCAAGTGAGAAACCGACCGAGTCATAGATAATCGTCCCGTCTTTATCTACATTAAGTATTTTTTCTCTATTTACTATCTCATGAAGTTCAGTGCAGGTGAAGTCTGCCGGCAGCTGCTGGATTTCGCCTTCAATTTTTGACTGCGGTAAATATTCAACCACCACAACTGCGCTTTCAACTAAGTCTTTTTCCAGTTCTGTTTTACCCGGGCAGTCTCCGCCTAGTGCATTAATAAAGACATCTTTGCTGATCATATCTTTTGTTAAAATAGTCTGAAACTTTTTATCTGCAGTGCAGGTGGTGATTAAATCGGCTCCATGCACGGCATCGCGGGCGTCTTTACAAGGCGTGAGCTTAATATTAACCTGTGCCAGATTGCGTTGAAACTTATCCATGGCAGCCGGGTCGATATCAAAGTACCTTATTTCCTGCAGATCAAAAATAATCGAATAAGCTGAATACTGGAATTCACTTTGCGCACCTGTGCCGATCAGCGCTAATACTTTGGAGTTTTTTTTAGCTAAATGCGATGCCGCCATTGCCGAGGCGGCCGCCGTGCGTAAGGCCGTAAGCAGCGTCATTTCTGAAAACATTAACGGTTCACCCGTTGCTGTTAATGATAACTGCCCGGTTGCCATTACCGTGGATTTTCCCTGCTGAGGGTTTTTAGGGTGGCCGTTAACATATTTAAAACTGTACATTTCATTGTTGGAAATGGGCATTAATTCAATCACACCGTCCTTAACATGATTAGCAAGACGCGGGCATTTATCGAACTGCCGCCAGTTTTTATAATCTTCTTCTAATGTCGATATCAGCTGTAGGAAAAATTCGCGGCAGCCGATTTTAGACAGCAATGTTCTGATATCTTTAATTTCGAGAACAATCATAAGCAGCCCTTACTATTAACCCTTAGCTGCTTTAAGTGTTGCTTTGTTTTTAATCATTAGCAAGCTGCTGCCGCTAAGTTCTTTGCGTCTGGTTAAACCAAATAGAGGAATACGACTAATATTAAAGTAGTAACATGTTATTAACATCACTGAACAGCAGTTCAGAATCATTTATAGGAGGATTGTATGGCTTTAATTCAGGCACCTAATGCTGTAATTATGATTCGTCCCTGGAAGTTTTTTCCAAATCCTGAAACTGCGGCTGACAATGTTTTTCAAGCTGAAAGTGAATTACCCGCGGCTGAAGTCACTGCTCGTGCCAGACAGGAGTTTGATAATGTCGTTCATATGGTGCAGAAATGCGGTATTAAAGCCCATGTGTTTGATGATTTCGGTGAGAAAAACACCCCTGATTCAGTTTTTCCTAATAACTGGATTTCCACCCACAGCGGCGGCCATGTTGCTGTATATCCTATGTGTTCGCTGAGCCGGCGCAGTGAGAGGCGTACAGATGTGATTGAAATGCTCAAGTCACAGTATCGTGTCCAAGATGTGGTTGATTTTTCAGGGTTAGAAATGGACGGTTTGTTTCTAGAGGGAACCGGTGCAATGGTCCTTGATAATGTTAATCGTGTTGCATACAGCGCTAAGTCTAACCGTGCCAGTGAGGTTATTTTAGAGCGTTTCTGCTCTCAGTTTCTCTATGAGCCGATGGCTTTTAATACGGAGGATGTCTCGGGAAAAGCTGTCTACCATACCAATGTTATGATGTGTATCTGCTCTGATTATGCGCTGCTGTGTTTAGAGATGATAAAAAATAAAATACGTCGAGTGGTGATTAAGCAGCGTCTGATTGACAGCGGTTTAGAGGTGATCAATTTAAGTTTTGAGCAGGTTAATAATTTTGCGGGTAATGCAATCGAGCTGACCGGCAGTAATGGTCAAAGTTATCTGTTTATGTCGTTACGTGCAAAAAATTCATTAACTGCGGCGCAGATAAATAAAATTGAGCTTTACTCGAAAATCATTGCGGTCGATGTTGAAACTATCGAGCTAGGGGGCGGTTCAATCCGCTGTATGATGGCTGGTATTCATTTAAATCCGAGATATTAACTATATTGGGGAAAGTGGATGGATAAGAGTTATGTAAAGTCAGCCTCGGGGATATTGAAAGAGGTTTTGTTATGCCCGCCGCAGTTTTTACGTTTAGAGGCGATAAATAAAATTGCTGTTTCCTGGTTAAATAAAGGCGTAAGACTGGACCGCGGTAAGTGCTTAAGGGAGCATCAGCAGCTGATTGATATTTATCGTGAAAATGCAGTTGAAGTTGAGTTTATCGAACCTAATGAGCTTTTATCCAGCCAGACTTTTTCACGTGATTTTGGATTTATTATAAAAGAGGGATATGTGCTTGGGCGTTTTAAAGAAAAGGTCCGGCGTCCTGAAAGTACTGAGTATGCGGCTAAGCTGCGGGCGCTTAATATTCCTTTAATTGCCGCCTGTGGCGAAGGTTTTATTGAGGGCGGTGATTTCTGGCAGTTAGATGAAAAAACCTTAGCGATCGGCTGCGTGCAGCGTTCTAATGAAACGGGAGTCGAGAATATCAGGCGCCAGCTGGCTCCTCTGGGTTACCGTATTCTTTCAGTACAGGCTGAGCCTGAGTACCTGCACCTTGATATGATTTTTAATATTGTCGGGGTTAAGACCGCTGTTACATATTATGAGGCGCTGCCGGAGCATTTTAAACGTTATCTGCATGATGCGGGATTTGATCTGATTAAAATTGAGCGTCAGGGAGTGTTCAAACATTTTTGTAATCTGCAGGCACTAGGTAATAAACGTGTTATCTCTTTAAAGGCGAATAAAACGGTCAATGCCGAGCTAAGAGAGAGGGGGTTTGAGGTGTTTGAACTGGATGCCGCTGAAATACTAAAAGCCGGCGGCGGGCCTCACTGTATGACTTTTCCGCTGCACAGATCTTAATATGTCAGCAGCGGAAAATTTTCTGACTGGTCAGGCAAAGGTTACAAGTACAAACTCCAGCATTCTTTCCTGTAATGTAGAAATATATTTATCATAGGTGGCCGATTTGAATGCAACAGTTGCCAGGGTGACATTCATTATGAGTAACTGCACAAAAATCAGAGCAAGCAGCCAGAATCCATATGATCGTTTTGACTTCTCTTTAACCACTGCAGTTTTTTTGTCTGCATAGTTATCAGGAAACAGTTCAAGAGTGCTCTTTCTATCTGAATACAGCTGTTGTTGTGACATACGATTCTCCTCAAAAATGATCTCAGTCTTAATCTGACGCGTTGAAAAATCCTCCCTGATCTAAATCCCGGCTCCCTGATTATATTGACAATATTTTATCAATATAATCAATTTGTCCGCGTATTAATAATGCTGCTTTCGAGAAATTTGATCTGCTTAGAGTATTCTGGAACAGACTCTTTATTATCTGTGTCAGAGGCTGCAATAACAGGACGTAGTTTTCTGCTGTTTTATCTGTACAAGCCGCTGTGATTTAGAGTGCTGCTAATTTTTCCGATAATTTATACTGAGCCGCATTTTCCGGCAGCTGCCGGCGTTGTTTACCTGTCATATAGTTTTCCTTAAAGGTTTCAAATAAAAGATCCATAAGGGCCGCATTCTCTGGCTCGCCGATGCTCTCCAGTACTCGTCCGGCAACCTCTGCGGTGGCAAGCTGATTATCTTTTACAGCTTTACGCACTAAGTAGCGGGAAAGTGTTTCGGGGGAAAATGACAATACCGGGAAGTTATTTAAGTAAGGACTTTTATGAAATATTTTCTTTGCCTGTGCCCAGCTGCCGTCTAATAAAATGAACAGGGGGCGTTTATTATCAGCAGGCGCTTTGTATTCGCTCAATACCCGTTCCGGTCTGCTGTATTCAGCAGGAAAAATAACCACAGGAAACCACTGCGGATTTTTTAATAAAGCTAACAGAGCCGCATCCGGCTGTGTACGTGACCAGGTATAAGCAAAGGTATCGGGAATTAAATCTGCAATTAAACGTCCGGTATTACTGGGTTTTAATATTTCATTGTCGTGCATGATTAATAAAAAGGCGCTGTCGCTAGCCACGGTTTTTTTAATGGCGCAGATGCATAGATAAGGAAGCAGCATGCAGTGAGTACAGCGTTCGATACTGCCGCCGCGAGCTAAAAAAGGGCGGGTGCACTGACTAAGGCGACGCTGGTAAAGTTTGTGCAGGGCATGGATGCGCATGGAACTGTTAACCGTTATTTAATAAAAAGAGTAGGATTATACCCAAGCGGCTTAAATATGCATATTCAAGTAGTTTGGGGATATATGTTATAAATACCTCTCAGTTAATAATGGTTAAGGTTTATCAATGCTTCAGTTACTTCAGCAGTACTTCGGGTTTTCTACTTTTAGAGCGGGCCAGGAGAAGGTTATCCAGGCTCTGGTAAACGGCCAGAGTGCGGCCGCTATTTTTCCAACCGGCTCGGGTAAATCCTTATGTTATCAGCTTCCTGCTCTGCACCTTCCTCATCTGACACTGGTAGTTTCACCGCTGCTTGCTTTGATTCAGGATCAGTTAGAGTTTCTACAGAGTAAAGGTATCAGTGCATCCAGTATTCATTCAATGCAGACTCCTGCTGAATCTGCCGGCGTTTATAAAGCGGTTGCTGACGGGCAGATAAAAATTCTGTTTATTTCGGTAGAGCGTCTTAATAGTGAACGTTTCCGGATGTTCTTAAAACAGGTGCCGATTTCCCTGTTAGTGGTCGATGAAGCGCATTGTATTTCTGAGTGGGGGCATAATTTCCGCCCTGATTATTTAAAATTAGCGCAGTACCGCCGTGAATTTCAAATTCCACAGGTGCTGTTATTAACTGCCACAGCAACCAGTAAAGTGATAAGAGATATGGGCGAAAAGTTTGCTGTCGAACCGCAGAATATCACTTTAACCGGTTCATACCGTGCAAATTTAAACTTATCAGTACTGGGTGTCACTGAGCAGGATAAACTTAATAAGCTGCTTCCCTGGTTAAATCAGCGCAGTCATCAGGCGGGTATTATTTATGTCACTCTGCAGAAAACCGCTGAAGAGGTTGCCAGATCATTAACTGCTTCCGGCATAAGTGCACAGGCTTATCATGCCGGTATGAACAGCGAACAGCGGGTTTCGATTCAGCAGCGCTTTATGTCCGGGCAGCTGCCTTTAATTGTAGCAACCATCGCTTTTGGTATGGGCATTGATAAAAGCGATATTCGTTTTGTGGTGCATTATGATATGCCCAAATCAATTGAAAATTACGCCCAGGAGATAGGCCGTGCCGGGCGGGATGGTCAAGCTTCGGATTGTCTGTTGCTGGCTAATAAAAGTAACTTAAATATCTTAGAAAATTTTGTTTATGCCGATACCCCGGAGCCGAGTGCCGTTGATTTTATTTTAAATGAGATTTTAAAAACACAGGGACAATGGGAAGTCCTGATGAACAGTTTGTCCAGCCAGTCAAATATCCGCTTACTGGCGCTGAAAACTCTGCTGGTTTATCTGGAATTAGAAGGGGTGCTGCAGCCTGCTTATAGTTATTATGCTGAGTATAAATATAAATTACTGGTGCCGGAAAATGAGCTGTTAGGACGTTTTAGGGATGAGCGTTATAACTTTGTGCAGGCAATTTTAAGTTCATCGGATAAAGCACGTACCTGGGCGACGCTTAACTTTGAAAAAATGCAGTCCGTTTATTCATCGGATAGAAGCAGGGTGATCACTGCTGTTGATTATCTGGATCAGCAGGGATTGATTGAACTGCAGACCAAGCAGATGACTAATGTTTATAAAGTATTTAAAGAGCAGATCAGCCCGGATTTACGGGATCGCCTGGTAAAACGCTTTGTAGATAAAGAAGACAGTGAAATTAAACGCATTCATTTTTTATTAGATTTCTTTGCCAGTAAAAGCTGCCTGAACCTGCTGCTGGCGAATTATTTTTCTGATCAGAATCTTCACCAGGACTGCGGGCACTGCAGTGTCTGTGCCGGCTCTCCGGCGGTGATGCCTGCAGCTGAAGTTCTGCAGCCTTTAAATAACTATGATTTTGCAGAGTTAAGTGGAGATATTAGTAAAAAATTAGGTGCACATAATACCTCTGTGCTACTGGCGCGTTTTTTTTGTGGTTTGACTACGCCGATTTTTACCCGTTTAAAAGTACGCAGTGTAAAAGGTTTTGCTGTGCTGGAGAGATACCGCTTTTCACAGGTAAAAAGCTGGATAGAGGGAAATAGTGAGAAAAAAGGATAAACAGCATTGTTCTGCTGTTTATCCCTGCTAGGAAATTGTTCAGTATTAATTATTAATAACTGCTGAACTCTGCCCTAAAGTTGGAGAATCACTGTAGACCGGTTCCTGATCCGGCTGTTCAAAATTAAATAAAGACAGCTGTTCTTCTAATTTGTCTGTCTGCTGTTTTAAACTATTGCTGGAAGAGGCTAACTTTCCAAGATCTTTGCTGGTTTCAGCCAGCTCGGTATTAAGCCGGTTGATATTCTGGCTCATGGTTTCAGCAACACTGCGCTGCTGTTCGGCCGCTGTAGCAATCTGCAGATTACTGTCATTAAGCTGTGTTATATCCTGGGTGATATCGGCAAATTCAGTGCCTGCTGATTTAGCCGCACTCATACCTGTCTCGGCTGTGCTGACACTTTTATCAACCAGAGCCACGGCAGATAAAGCCTGGTTATTCAGATTAGCAATCATATCGGTGATTTCACGTGTTGCGTCTTTGGTACGGGAAGCCAGCTGACGAACTTCATCGGCAACCACTGCAAAACCACGTCCCTGCTCCCCGGCCCGGGCTGCTTCAATTGCCGCATTAAGCGCCAGCATATTGGTCTGCTCGGAAATGGCATGGATCGTATCGACCACAGAATCAATAGAAACCACACCGTCTTTTACTTCAGTTACTGACAGTGCGCAGTTACTGAGATTGCCGCATAAAACTTCAAGAGCCTGAATGCTCTCTTTTATCTGCTTAGAGCCCTGCAGGGCACGCTGCTCAGTTGACTGTGTGCTGCAGCTTGCCGAGCCTGCATTTTCTGCAACCTCTGCAACGCTGCAGACCATCTCTTCCATGGCGCTTGCCAGCTGGTCTAAATTACCAAGTTCACTGCGGATCAGCTGATCGGTATGATTAAGGCTGTTGTCAATTTGTAATGAAGCCGCTGCGATATTTGTACCGTTATCTGCCTGCTGCTTTAAAACCTGTTTTAAACTTGTCTGGCTGATATTTAAGGCATTCGCTAAAAAGGCCATCTCATCACGTCCTTTCAAGATTGCCGGGGTACACAAATCTCCTTTAGCCAGGCGCTGCATTGCTCTGTTTAGATAGTCAGCACGACCGTTGAGGTGCCTGGTGAGAATAGAAACAAAAACTAATACAAAAAGCGTGATTAATGCCATTGGAGTGAATATTCTCTGATAGATAGTAAATAAAATGCTGTCAGACTTATCTAAATATTCACCGGCAATTAATACCGATTTACTTTCTTTGATTGGATATAAATAAGCAGCTTTTAAGTTTGTTGTATCAGATCCTGGTTTGGAATGCGGGTAATGTACCATTTCTGCAATACCGCGCTGACTGGTACGAATGATAGCCTGCTCTAACGTTCCCCCTTCAAGTAGTTCGATTTTTACCATTTTATTGCCCTCTTTAGCAGGTTTAGGGGGGTAAATGATATATCGCCCCGTTGCACCATCCGCTAAAAATGCATAACCAGAATTGTCACTGTGCCAGCGCGCAGGGTAGATAACTGCTTTTAATGCTTCGATTACTTGAGACTGAGGGCGTTGTGCTGATTCCTGGACGTGAGTGATAATTTTCGCAAGTGATGTTACATGTGATGAAAGAGCCTGATGCTCAACGGCAATAACGCCAGTTCGAACGCTGTTTGTTGATAAAACCGCGCTGATCAGCAGGGTTAGAATAACCGACATAGATAAAATTAACATTAGTCGTGATAACTTGAACTGACTAAGCAGGTAATAAATCGAACTCAACATATATAACTCCCTGTGCGTTTGTTTATCTTTAACAAAAAAATATCATTAGGAACTTTTGATAGAGTACATAATTCTAATTGAGTAAAAGAACAAGTACCCGTAACAGTGTGTCTGGCGAACTTTTTGAGCCTAGTTTTACTTGCTTTTAATATCAACTAAAAATCCAATTTAAATAAAGGTGTTGTATGTGTGTTTGTTTTAAATCAAGTTTACTGAAAGGCTGATATGTTGAATTAAGTGCCGCTGACGGCACTTAAGTTTTTTGACCGCTGGTGAAAGCAGCAGAGAGCTGAGCTAACAGCTGGTGGTACAGCTGAAAGCAGCCTGGGCTTTAGTTTCTGATGAATTTAGTCATTGTTATTATTCTGCTTTGAATTAAGCTGCAGAGAAGCTTTGCTGATATTAATATCCTTATCTGTCTGCTGTTTGAGTACCCTGCTTAAACTTACCTGGGTGATATTTAGTGCATTAGCCAGGAATGCCATTTCATTTCGTCCGCTTAGATAATCCGCTTCATATAAATCGTCTTTTGTCCGGCCGCGCATTGTTGTGCTGAAGTGATTTTCCCGATAGTTAATATATCTGCTGAAAATATAAATAAAAAACTGTACAAAAAGCGTGCTGAGGATGACCGGAAAAACGATCTGCTTATACAGCTTAAGCTGCAGAATATCTGATTTATTTAAATAAGTTCCTGCAATTAACACGGCTCCTCCCTGTTCAATAGGATATAAATAGGCTGCTTTTAGATGGATTTTATTAGAGCCGGGCTGCGAGTGCGGGTAGTGTATCATTTCTGCACTGCCGCGCCGGCTGGTGCGGATAATTGCCTGTTCTAAAGTGCCTCCTTCAAGCAGTTTTATATTTACCATTTTTTTTCCCTCTTTAGCCGGTGTAGGCGGATATACAATATACCGTCCAGTTACACCGTCGGCTAAAAATGCATACCCGGAATCATCATTATTCCAGCGGGTGGGATAGATAATATCTTTTAAGCTCTGCAGCTGCTGGCTCAGCTCCTGTTTTTTTACTGTTTCCAGCACTTCTGCTAATGCGCTGACGTGTGCCGCCAGCGTCTGATGCTCTGCTTCGAGCACTTCACTGCGCATATTCGTTGTTGATAAAAGTGACCCGATTGTCATGGTTAAAATAACCAGCAAAGCGATAAGCAGAATAAAATGTGAAATTTTAAGCTGATTTAATATATTTGAAATTGAAGTTAACATAATAAAGCACCTGAAATATGTGTTTGAAAGCTGTTAAGCGATCCAGCACTGTTCCTTTATAGAATGATTTCATTGTAAGTATCAGTTATTCGTATTTATCTTATTTTGACTTTTATAGTCTAGTTTACATTTTTGCAACATCAATTTAATGTCAGCCGTCAATGGCTTTACTTATTGTTTTGTGCGTCGGATCAAATTATTAAAAATAAATATTGTTGATTCTTATTAGCAGAAAATTAATAAAAATGCGCATAATATAAAAACTAATCATCTTGTTTTTTTGATAAATTGCTCTGCTCTGTCCGACACCCTACAATCAATAAATCAGAGTGAATGAATTAGGTGAAATAATTGATGAATGATAAAAGCGAGCATATATCTTGTTGTGCAATGCAGGTCTTAAAAGAGTCCGGCTGTGCAGGTTTCTCCATGGAAAATGTTGCCGAGCAGGCTAATCTGGAATTGAATGTTGTGCTGCAGTATTTTAAAAACAAAGAGTTATTAGTAGAGTTCATATTGATCTCTTTTGTTGAACAATGCACAACTCACCTTAGGTCTTTTAAAATAGAAGAGAACCAGCATGCTGATAAGGCTTTAAATCAATTTTTTTTGAATATTCTGGAATATCGTGAAAGTGATGCCTGTGCTGTTGTTTTTAAAGAACTCTGGGGAATTGCTCTGCACAATAAAGAGGTGCGTTTAGTTTTAGATCAATATTACCGAGAGCTCTATCAGATTGTATTTCAGCAGCTGCAGGTTATTGCGCCTGAATATTGTGAAGAGTCAAAAATAGACCATGCAGCATGTTTTGTTCTGCCGTTTATAGAAGGTTATAGTTTGACCCGTTCAACCCTGCCCGCCTCGGTTCTGTTTTTATCTGAACAGCTTAGTAAAGTTGTAAAAGGTATTTTATTTAACTGACAGCTCAGCGCTTTAATTCTGCTTCCTTTTCATCTGCAGGTACTGTTTGTATCGAACCAAAAATCAATAAACAACATTTTTAGACATTAAAGTCGAAATTGTTAAAGATAACCTTTCTGAATCTCTTCATTAGCTGTTAACTTACGGCTGAATTAAATCCAATAAAAAACTAGATAAAAAATTAGATAAAAGAGAATAAGCATGGCTGATAAAAAACGAATTTATATCGCATACACCGGCGGCACTATAGGTATGAAACCTTCAAAAGACGGTTTTATACCTGTGGCCGGTTATCTTTCGCAGACAATTGCAAATATGCCTGAATTTTATCATGAAGATATGCCGGAATTTGAGATTCATGAGTACAATCCTCTGATTGATTCGGCTAATGTTTCTCCGCAAGTCTGGCAGACTTTAGCTTTAGATATTCAGAAACGTTATCATGACTTTGACGGTTTTATTATTCTGCACGGCACTGACACTATGTCTTATACGGCCTCGGCATTATCATTTGTTTTTGAAAATTTAAGCAAACCAGTCATTGTGACAGGATCGCAGATTCCATTGTCGCAGTTACGCTCAGATGCGCGTGTTAATTTATTAAATTCTTTATATATCGCCGCTCATCACCCGATTAATGAAGTGTGCATCTTTTTCAATAACCAGTTATTCCGTGGTAACCGAACAACGAAACAGTATGCCGATGGTTTTGATGCATTTGTTTCACCGAATTATCCGGTGCTGTTAGAAGCGGGAATTGAGATCAAAAATATTGCCGGACAGACACAAAAATCAGTGAACACCCGTCTGCGTGTCAGTGAACTTGAAGCGCAGTCGATTGCTATTTTACATCTGTTCCCCGGACTGGACTGGCAGGTATTAGATAATTTATTAAAAAGTCCGCTGCAGGCACTGGTGTTATTAACCTATGGTGTGGGTAATGCACAGCAGGATGAGCAGTTATTAGCCACATTAAAAGAAGCCAGTGAGCGCGGTATTCTGATTGTGAACTGCAGCCAGTGTCTTAAAGGCAGTGTTAATATGGAAGGTTATGCAACGGGTCACGCACTAAGCGAAGCCGGGGTGATCAGCGGTTTAGATATGACTACTGAAACCGTGATTGCTAAGCTTTATTATCTGCTTAGCCAGGGATTATCCAACAAAGTTATCCGCGAGCTGCTGGTGACTGATTTACGCGGAGAAGTGCGTTAACTCTTTTTCTCGACGCAATAGCAGAAAGCCCTGAGTGTCAGGGCTTTTTTTTAGGGCAATAAATTTAACCAGCCTGCATTGTTAAACCATTTCTGATGGAGTTTCTGTAGATCTCCGGAGTTCTGTATCAGCTGCAGCTGCTCTGTTAGCCTGCTTTCTAACAAGGGCTCATTTTTATTAACTGCAATGCCGATTTTTTCAACGGCTAAGGGTTCTTGTAATTTAGTTAAGTCACTGCTTTGATCACGTATTACCAGCAGATCGCAGATGGTCAGATCGGCAATCAATGCGTCAGCCTGACCAGATAATATCGCCAGTACAGCATCTTCATAGTGAGTAACGGTTTGTAGATCTGCTTCTGATAAGCGCTCCCGGGCCAGAGTAATACTGGTTGAATTTTCCAGTGCCACTAGATTTACATTGGCGTGATTAAATCCGGTGCTGTTTCTAATTCGATCCA
Source organism: Psychromonas aquimarina ATCC BAA-1526 (assembly GCF_000428725.1). Lineage (GTDB taxonomy): Bacteria > Pseudomonadota > Gammaproteobacteria > Enterobacterales > Psychromonadaceae > Psychromonas > Psychromonas aquimarina. Next base: position 25,408 of record NZ_AUAM01000039.1, on the reverse strand, counting down.
GTGTTTTTTTGCTGGTCAGCAATGATTTACCTACCCGCGCATAGGGGCCGACAAAATCTACTTTCTGCAGACGCTGCTCGCTGATAGAAAAGCCTGAGATTATCAGATCCACCCTGTTCTCCTGCAGTGCATTAAGCAGCTCAGGAAAAGGCATTAGAGCGATCTGCATTTTTACACCCAGCGAATCAGCCAGCTGTTCAGCTAGCTCAACATCGAATCCTATAATGCTCTCTTTATTGGTGACAAAATTATAGGGAGGCTGTTCACCTGACATGCCGACAACTAAAACACCATTTTCACTGATTCGTTTAAAGGTCTCATTATCGGCTTGAGCGCTGTGAGAAAAGAAAATAATAAAAATGCTGCATAAGAAAAAACCTAACAACGGAATTCTTACTGGTAATATATTCATATTGATCCTTTTATTTAGGCGGCACGTTTATTAATGGCGGCGCCTTAGGATAAAGAGACAGCAATAACTCCTATTAGTTTATTTCTTCTCGATAAATTTTAAATCCTCTTGCCTGGTAATTATTTAAAGCACTTTTATGATCTAATGTGCAGGTATGTACCCAGACCCGTTTGGTAGTTTTCCATGCCCATGCTGATTTGACTGCATGTGATAAAAGAGGACCGCCCAAGCCTAAACCGATAAATTTTTCACATAAACCAAAATAGGCTATCTCAACATCACCATCCTGCTGCTTTTCTAATTCATAATAGCCGGCAATTGAACCTTTATAATAAGCAGCCCAGGTTCTTAGATCTTCTCTTTCGGCGTATTCCTGCCACTGCTGATCTGTCAGCGACAGTTTGTCGGTCCAGCCCCAGTTAGCGCCGACAAACTGATATAAAAAACGGTTTAACTGATACTGTTTAATTTGTGCTTCCTGAATCTCAAAATCAGCAGGCAGAGCTTTTTCATTGAGAGAGTCTGCTGTTTTCATTTCCAGATAATAGGTGGTGACCTTAGACATAGTTTGCTTTCTCGTAATTGGAATTTTTTAATAACAAAACATATCTATTAATCACCGTTAATTCAACATCTTGATTATATCTAGTAAGATCCGCTAGTGCCGGAAATCGTTATTAAGGCTGTTTGAGCCGTTGTAAATCCCGGCACAAGCTATTCATACCAGCAGTCATCCGTAATATTTTCCAAACACTCTGAGCACATGCTTTTTTTACCTTCACAATGTTCTATTTCAGATACCGGCAGCCATCTGCCGCAGCGTCCGCAGCTGCAGTAATCTTCTGATTCTGCACATATCAGGCATTGCCCTTTTACGATATGATTATCGGCACCTTCTGCGCTTAACCTGACCGAGTAATTTCCACACCAGCCGCACCAGTGTGGTTCGCCCTGTGCTGAATCTTTTCTCAGTCTGCTTATCTCTTCCCGGCACTGCTGTACGGCTTCAGCCAGCTGCTTCTCTTCCTCTTCAAGCAGTTGCATTTCCTGCTGGGGAATTATTGCTGACAGCGGTTCGTTATAGACTTCGATTCTAAGCTCATGAATCAGGCTGCATAAACGCACAAAATCTGATTTAACTGCCATTTCATTGGTCTCAAATTCATGGTGCATAATTTTACCACGCAGCTCCATTGCTCTTCTCAGGGATTTCTGCACCTTGCTTTGTTCAGGTGTCTGATTAATATGAGAAAGCCTTTTAAGACATGACTTCATCGATACGCTTTTTTTAGGCTCGTCCACATTTTCATATAGGAGCAGAGAGGAGTGATTTGCCAGCTTCTGCTTCAACAGCAGCTCCACAGCCTGAACTAACAGTATTAAAGAAACTGCTTTTTTATGAAGTGTCGCGGGCTTACGGCAGTAAATGTTTACTGCTTCTTTAATAAAGCTTTCACAATTATCTTTAAGTGTAATACGTTCCATGACCCACCCCCGAATTATTGAGTGATACACTCAGTATGCTTTATGTACACTCGCTGTGATATTTATCTGTTTCTAAGCTGATAAATTTAGTGTAATCCATAATTCGCTTAGGTGTTTTACAGCTGTCGGAATGAAGCGGTTATTTATGCACCGGCATCTAAAAAACTTGCTCTAGAGCGGTTAAGTGTAAGGGCTGTGCAATTATTGTTTTATGGTATCGAATGCAGTATGAAGTTTCAGTATTGGAAAGTGATAGATAAAAGGAAGCCCCGAATACTCGGGGCTTATCTTTGTTAGATGAATGCTAATACTGGAGAAATACAAAGCAGGACACCAGTACCGATTATCAGGTTTGTACCAATACCTTTATATTTGTGTAGATGAGGCATTTTGTGAACCAGATAAGCAGGAATTAAGCAGCCTACCAGACCAAAGATCGGGCTGCAGATTGAAGTGAATGACAGAATTGGAGCATTTAATGCTACTGCACTCCAAGAAAGTAGAATGATAAAAGCAATAATCCCTTTATCCACCAGATCCTTTTTAATATCCTCTTCTTTAAACTTACGAAGAATAATGTTCATCGCTAAGCCTTTGCAGGCTTCGCGGAATGCTAGAAATACCCCAAAGAATGAAGTTACCACTGCAAAAATATTGATCACAATGCCTGCAATCGTCGCCCAGCTGCCGGGAAAGTAATGAGCAATGATAGCTAAAGCTGAGATGTTTTTGTTCATTGCATCGGCAGCTTGTTCCTGGCTGATAGCGAGCGTGAAAGACACGGCAAAGAAGAACACAATTACAAATAGGATTGAGAATGCAGTAGTCATCGCCCGGCTTGCTTTGAAGCGCGCAACTTCAATAGACTTCTCTTTAGAGCGGTAAGAAATAACCATTGGACTAAGAGACTGAATGAATAAAATCGATGTAAGGGTAAATGGCAGAGTAATGATCGCATCTTTAATCATCGGCATAACTTCGCCGGCTTGAGGGATATTGTTGAGATCCCATTTAGCTATAAGAAGAACTCCCATTACTGCCACAAGCGAAAGCACTGTTACCGCCATAAAACCTGACAGTTTAAATAGAAGCTTCTCACCTTTGCTGCCGATATAAGAAAGAACACAGATTAAGCCCAAACCATAAAGTACGTTTTCGCTTAACAGTCCTTCAGTCACTCCAAATGACTGCAGATAGGATGCGCTGTCGTTGGTTACTGCTAATGAATAAACCAGAACCCAGATCACCAGCATTAAGAAGTAAAGAATACCCAGTGCAATGCCCCAGTTCCTGCCTAGATACCCCGAAATAACACCAGGGTAATCCGTACATTTTTTTGATTCAGCAAGAGTGTTTATGAAGAGTTTTTGGAAAAGGTACATGGCCGGGTAGCCGATAACAGAGGAAAGCAGGAAAACCCATAGACCCATTATGCCTACTTGAACGGGTAAGAATACAATACCGGCTCCGATCGCCATGCCTATACTCATTACAATCCAGCCGACATCCACGCTGTCGAACTTGGTGGCTTTCTTCCACTCTTTTTTACTCATACCAGCTTGTTCCCAGGCTGCTGGTTTCGGTGTTACTGATATAGATCCAATATTTTCACTCATTGCTAACATCTCCCTTTAAGAATTTTCTCAAATGTATTTGAGATTTTGATTATTGGCAATCGATTACTGCTAAACTCATTAAAATATGAGAGATTAAGCGCAAAACCTGGTTTTTTGTGTTGCTCATCACAAAATAAATTGGTCTTTAACTTTTTTCTCAACAAATGTTGAAAAAAGTTGTTTCAGTTGAGATGATGTTTCCGAGGTTTAATAAATTAAATTAAAAAATATATGAGGGATTTATGAGAAAATTAATCAATTCACTTGAAGCGCCTGAAGCAATCGGCCCATATTCACACGCGGCTAGTTTTGAAAACTTAATCTTTACTTCCGGGCAGCTGCCGGTCAGCCGTAAAACAGGTAAAGTCGTTGAAGGTGGGATTACTGAGCAAAGCCTGCAGTCACTTGAGAACCTGAAAAGTGTGCTTGAAGCCGGCGGGGGGGCTATCGATACGGTTCTTAAAACCACCTGCTACCTGGCAGACATCGAAGACTTTGCTGCGTTCAATGCGGTTTACGCAGATCTGTTCAACCAGGACTGTCCTGCCCGCAGCTGTTTTGCAGTTAAAGATTTACCTATGGGTGTTCTGGTTGAAGTTGAAGCCATAGCTCACAAAGCTTAAGTGGAGCTGGTTATGAAAAAAGAGTGGCAGCAGTACATCGACATTATTAAAAGAGTTGTTAAGCCTGCCTTAGGCTGCACTGAGCCTATTGCGGCCGCGTATGCTTCAGCAGTTGCCGTAAGGGAGCTAGGCAATAAAATACCTGATTCAATTGAAGTTTTTGTCTCTAGTAATCTCTACAAAAACTCAATGGGCGTATTTGTGCCGGGGACGGGAAGAATCGGTCTGCCTATTGCCGCCGCTGCCGGGGCGGTCAATGGTAAGGCAGAAGCTGAACTGGAAGTGCTGTCCGGTATTTCAATGGATGATGTAGATAAGGCGCAGGCGCTTATCGACGCTGGAAAAGTAATAGTCAGGCGGGTGGACTGCGACGAATTTATTTACTGTTCAGTCGCTGTCTCTTTAGACGACATGCGCTCAGAGGTTACGATTAGCGGTGGTCACACTAATATCGTTAAAAAGACTCTGAATGATGTTATTACCTTCGAAGCTCACCTGGAAGATGTTCAGACAACTGCTTCTGTTTGTGACGGTGTTGATATAGATATCGAGAAAATTTATGATTTTGCCGTCAAAGCCGAGTTTAATGATATCTCTTTTATCCTTGAAGCGGCGGTAATTAATGAGATGCTTTCTGCTGAAGGTATTAAAAGTGGTTATGGTCTGGAAATAGGGCGCACAATGAAAGCTGATATCGAAGAGGGCTTTTTGAGTGAAGATCTGATGACTCGAATTCAGATGCTCACCTCTGCTGCTTCAGATGCTCGTATGGGCGGTGCGGCTCTTCCTGCTATGAGTAACTTCGGCAGCGGCAATCAAGGTATCGCGGCGACAATTCCGGTTTGTGTGGCAGCTGATCACTTTGACTCTTCTGAAGAACAGTTGGCTCGAGCACTAATTATGAGTCATCTTGGTGCAATATACATCAAATCGCATTATCCTCCCCTGTCTGCATTTTGCGGAAATACGGTGACCAGTGCGGCCGCCGGGATGGCACTTGTATATCTCGCCGGCGGTACGTTTGAGCAGTCCTGTTATGCCATTCAAAACGTAATTAGCGACAGTGCCGGCATGGTTTGTGATGGTGCTAAATCTTCGTGTGCAATGAAAGTATGTACCTCGTCAACGACTGCTGTGCGTTCATTTATGATGGCGCTGCGTAATAACTGCGCGGCTGGGCAGGGCATTGTTGCCAAAGAAGTAGAGCAAACAGTTAAGAATGTTGGTAAAATGGTGAGTAAAGGTATGTGCGGCACTGACACTGCCATTATCGACATTATGTCAGCTTAAATAGCCGAGAAGGTATAGAAATTGGAATTACGCAAGCTAACTAAAGGTGATTATGACATTCTCAACGCTATGGAAAACGTAGTGGACGGGATTGCTAGAATGTACGGTGAATATACCGAGGTAGTGCTGCACAGTCTCGATATTAACTCTCCGTCGGTACTTAAAATAGCAAATGGTCATGTTACTGATCGTGAAACTGGTGCTCCAATTACTAATATTGCGCTGTTGAAACTTAAGGACGGCAAAGACGTATCCGACTCGTATATGACCAAGAGCGCAACGGGTAAGACGCTGCGCTCAATAACTACCATTGTCCGTAACCCCAAGGGCAAAGCTATCGGGCTGCTTTGTATCAATGTTGATATGGATGCACCGATGCAGTCGTTTTTGAAAACAATGTTTCCTCTTGATTTTGGCGGCGAACCGTCGAACTCTCCCGAGACGTTCGCCAAAGATATTGACGAAACTGTAACCAGCACCATTGATGTGGTACGAAATGAGGTTTTGGATAACCCTGCAATTTCACCTTCAAAGAGAAATAGAGAGGTGGTTACGAGACTTCATGAGCTCGGTATCTTTAAGTACAAAAACAGTATTCTCTCAGCTGCTAAGATACTAGGAGTATCAAGAGATACCGTTTACCTCTATCTAAGAGAAATGGATACGAAATAAAAAGGTTTACCGCTGCGTTATCGCTGCAAAGTGGAGCCGTTTTAAACCGTCGTAACAGCTGAATTAGTACTCTTCTTGTGAACCATGCCGATATGACCTGCTATGAGATACCCCTTATTCTCAATCACTATTGTTTGTTTTGTCGATTCAGGTTTATTGCGCTTAGGGAATTCTAGCTTCGTTATTAACTTCGTAATTGCAAATAATCAGTTACATCAATTAATACCTTGCCGGCATTGATTTTTCCTGCGCCTGAAAATGACTATTTACTTAATCAGTCTGCTGTTACAGAAAAATAAGATGCATCATAACCTTGTGTTTAAATACAAAAGTGTAGAAACAAAAAACCCAGCAATAATGCTGGGTTAGTTATGAATTTAATATTTATTCTGACACTTTTAAATACATAGTATTTAGAACGGAATATCGTCATCAAAGTCCATTGACGGCTCATTGTATTGAGCTGGCGCCTGCTGCGGCTGCGCTGGTGTCTGCTGCTGTGCCGGAGCGGGCTGTTGAGCCGGAGCCTGCTGAGCTGGTGCCTGTTGAGCCGGCTGGTAAGCCGGTGCCATTTGCGGTGCTGCCTGCTGTGCCGGCGGCTGCTGCGGTGCATTACCCCAGCTCTGCTGCGGCTGTGCATTCTGCTGTGGTGCGTTCTGCTGGAACTGACCTTGACCCTGTGCCGGGCTGCGTGAATCCATCATCTGGATTTCAGCTACAACGATTTCAGTTGTATAACGATCCTGACCGTCCTGACCCTGCCATTTACGTGTTTGTAACTTACCTTCAACGTAGATTTTTGCACCTTTTTTCAGGTACTCACCACACATTTCACCAAGACGGTTAAAGACAGTCAGGCGGTGCCATTCTGTTTTTTCTTTACGTTCGCCGGTTTGCTTATCTTTCCAGCTTTCTGTTGTTGCCAGTGTCAGGTTTGCCACTGCGCCGCCGTTAGGCATGTAACGCATTTCCGGATCTTTTCCTAGATTACCGACTAATACGACTTTGTTTACACTACGGTTAAACATGTTTTTGCTCCGCTTGCTGTTTGGGTTTTCTTAAGTATTTGCTAAAATTTCTTTCGCTTTTTTCAGTGCAAACGCTTGGTTATTGACTTTGATATAAACTGTTTGTTCTTCGATGATCATTACTACTTCGATTACACCGCCAAGTGCAATGAGCTGCTGTGTTTTTAACTGTGCATCTGTTTCATCGTTTATTAATGCTGTAATGGTATGAGTGCGGACTTTGCTTGGATTATGCATACCCCGCGAAATGAAAAACCAAATCAGCATCAATGCGGCTAAACATAAAAATAAGCCGCTGCTGCCGAGTAGTTTATAGGATAAGCCCCCTAAAATACCACCGAAAAATGCGCCTAAAAACTGATAAGTGCTGTAGATCCCCATTGCACTGCCTTTTGCGCCTGCAGGAGAAAGCATTGAGATAAAAGCGGGCAGTGATGCTTCTAAAAAATTAAATGCGGTGAAATAAAGTAATACACAGATAAACATCAAAATAAGTGACTGAGAAGTCAGGGCCATTGCGGTTAAACTGGCCGCCATCAGTAAAATGGCAAACAGATAAAACTGCTTGTTCATATTTTTACGGGCGGCAGTGATCAGCATGGGAATAATTAAGGCAAATGAAATTAACAGTGCCGGTAGGTATAAATGCCAGTGGATCTCTGCTGCCAGATTCATCTCCTGCAGCTGCAGCGGCAGTGCGATAAACATGGCGGTAAGTGTCATATGTAAAATAAAGATACCGGCATCTAAACGCAGCAGCTGCGGGTTTTTGGCTAGTTTGCCGAGTAAAGCTGGAATAGCTATGGTTTCACCGCGCGGGGCTTTGTTGACTACATGCGGGACAACAAAATGAACAATTACAATAGCGGCTAATGCGCCGGCCGCTGTGATAAAAAATAAACCCTGCAGACCGATCAGCGGTGCTAAAACTGGGCCTGCAACCATAGCAGCTGCAAAAGCAAGGCCGATGCTTACTCCAATCATAGCCATCGCTTTAGGGCGCTGTTCTTCCCGGGTTACATCGGCGGCTAAAGCTAAAATGGCACTGGCAATAGCACCCGCTCCCTGCAGGGCACGGCCTGCTGTTACACCGTAGACACTGTCGGAATAGGCTGCTACTAAACTACCCGCTGCAAATATCACTAAACCGCCGAAAATAACCGGACGGCGTCCGAATTTGTCGGACAGCATGCCTGCTGGAATCTGCAGTAATGCTTGTGTCAGGCCGTATGCACCAATGGCAAAACCAACCCAAAGCGGTGAATAGCCGACCAGATCCTGTCCGTAGACTGCAAATACCGGCATGATCATAAAAAGACCTAACATGCGTAATGCAAAAACTAAGGAGAGTGAGAAAGCGGTGCGCTTTTCAATGGGATTTAGAGCATCAGGTTGCATTGAACATCCATTTTAGAGCAAATAATTCGGGCGGGGATAATAACATGCGTTTAAAGATTTAGGTGCTTATTTTTAGCGCAATAGCTGACAATTTTCATTATACCCGTTACCAATCAAAATGCATTTATCAGTCGCGAGATCGGACACCAAGACAAGGCGCAACATGATGATAATGGCTAGCCCTTATCGAATGTTGCAACGCAGTATTGGTTTTCGAGCTTGCGACCTATGAGGCAAGCCGTGAGGCAAACATCTTCGTTGTTGTGAAGTTTCGATTTAACCCGTTAGATCTTCATCTTCACGCCTAGAACCTGTCCACCTCACGACTTGCTGATTTTTGCAACTTGAATGATAACGGGTATATACTGCGCGGCTTATTATATTTTTGTTTTTGGAGTATTTTGTGCTGAGCTATCGTCATTCTTTTCATGCTGGTAATTTTGCGGATGTGTTAAAACACACCGTTGCGGCTTCGATCCTTGATTACATGCTGAAAAAAGATAAACCTCTGTGTTATCTCGATACCCACTCCGGCTGCGGCGCTTATTCATTTCAGTCTTCAGAGGCGTTAAAAACCAAAGAATTTAACAACGGTATTTTCCCGTTATGGCAGCGCGATGATCTGCCTGCACCCGTTGCGCGTTATGTTGAACAGGTTGCTGAATTTAATGCCCAGAGCAAGCTGGCGCATTACCCGGGCTCACCAAGTATTGCCCGGCAGATGCTGCGTGATACCGACCGAATGTTTCTTTTTGAGCTGCATCCTAATGAGTTTACCAGTATGCGTGAAAACTTCGGCGGTGATCGGCAGATTAAAATGGCTAAAAAAGACGGCCTGGAAGGTCTGGTTGCGAACATGCCGCCCAAGGAACGCCGTGGTTTTATCTTAATTGATCCTTCCTATGAAATTAAAAATGAATATGATCTAGTTGTGGAAAGACTTATTCAGGCGGTACGACGCTTTGCAACGGGGACCTACGCACTCTGGTATCCGGTAGTAAACCGTCAGGTAATTAACCGCATGGAAAGAGAGCTGAAAAAATCGGGCATTAAAAATATGCAGCTGTTTGAGCTGGGAATTCAAGGTGACTCGGCAGAAAGAGGCATGACTTCCAGCGGTATGATAGTTATTAATCCGCCATGGACGTTGAAAAAAGAGATGCAGGAGTCTCTGCCGTTTTTAGCTGAAACATTAGGGCAGGATGGACAGGGTTTTTATCGTATTGAAACGTTAGCTGCGGAATAAAAACAGTAGAGCAGATTCTGCTGTTTTTATTGAGTTTTGTTAACGGCGCTTTTTAAAATGCAGCAGCGTTCTTAGTTTTGAATAACGATCTGTCCGAGGTTTATCTTTACTCTTTGTCTCGCCGGCTTTTTCTATTTCGATAATTCCGGAGCGGTTCAGGGTAATTTTGTAACGTTCAAACTGCTCTGTATAGTAGCCTTGATCCAGTGCTACCACCACATTGATCTGGTAGCGCCGTTCAATGGATGTAGCCTGAATTTTTTCTTTGTTAGAAGCCGCGTCATTCTGTTCGTAAACCTTACCAGTACCGCGCTCCAGATAACGGGCAAAGGGACGCAGACTGAATAAAATTGTTTCTTCCAGTGTATCGTAACCCGCCTGAAAATCGTGGTTATCAACTTTTGTTTCAATGCGGTAATGTAAAAGCTCTGCGCTTTGTATATTCTGCATATGGCGTCTTGCTAATAACTCTTTACTCTGCGCCGGCAGTTTTTTTGTTTTGATATAATCTAACCATACTCTCTGCCGGGCAATCTCTGACTGACTGGTTGAATCTTTTAATATACGTGACCATTTCGGTTTGCCTTTACGGATCCAGCGCCACAAAATATTTTTAAAATCGTCCTTAAAGACTTCACGTACGCCGTATATAACAGCCAGCACCAAAATCATCACTGAAGTCAGCTTGCTCAGTGCACCTTGAGTTTTGATAATTAAAACCAGCACCACACACATAATTAAGGCCGTCGCAACACCGGTTACAATCTTGCGGGTTATATTACCCAGCTCCTGCGTTTCACTTTTAAAAATAACGCCGTATTCAATTAACCGCCGTAATAAACGCATTTTATTAGCAATACGATTAGGATCTTTGAGTGTAGCTTCGGAGTTATAAGCTTTTTCTTTGCGGTAATTACTTTCTTCTTCGCAGACCTTAAGCAGTGCCAGACGAGCATCAGCGAACTCGGCATTACGGGGTTTCTTTGCCAGCATACGTAATATGCTCTGTTCGGTATACCAGGACAGGTAGTTGTCGACATTATCAAAAATAGACTGCAGTTTAGGATCTTTAAGGGTGTGGCTGCGGTGTTTTTTTAAAATAGCCAGGCTATGTTCGGTCATATCCGCGGCCGCATGGTAGAAATCACGCAGACTTTCGCTGTCATCAATGCTTAATGTTTCATCGGTATCGGTATCGAGTGCAGTAATGTACTGGTAGGCAAACAGGTTAAGATTAGTTTTGTATTCTTCAGGAGAACGTTTCATACGGCTGGCAAAACGCGTATGTAATAGAGGCAGATGCAGGCCTTTGGTAAAATAGGCACGACGCCCCTTGATGGCTGAATTAAAATAGTCGGTTTCAGACAAGGTATTTTTATTGATGCCCATCTCTTTCGGCAGTGAGAAATATAAGTCGATTCTCCGGGACTCGCCCTGTTTTATCTGATGGGTTACTTTGATGGATAGTTTTTCCTGCTGCTTAAGTTTGACTTTACGCAATCAATTCTCCTGTGTTTATAAGCAAACTGTTTAAAAATATTGTTCTTAGCTTTAATTATATATCTAAGTTATTGACTTGTACTGGCTATTTAATAATTAGGGCCTGTTTATCTTTGAAAATTGCCCCTGTTGAGCCTGAAAGCTTCTCAATCAAGGCGCGAAGAATGAAGTTTAGTCGTTCTAAATGAGTGATGAGCAACGCAGAGTGAGGAATTTTCAGCCTCAACCCGAAGGGCTGGGGCTATTTTTACACTCAACTTCGTTATCAGTCATTAATGTAGAGTGACTACACTGCATGACTTCTGCCTTGCTGAGCATAAAAATAGCCTCCAGCAGGAACAAAGAGCAAAGATAAACAGGCCCTAAAATGAGGCTGTTTTTTTTACAGGCATTTTGTTAACTTAGCGCGCTGAATTTTCCCTTATTTAAAAGGCCTAAGCCATGAAATTATCACTATTAACCCAGCCTGTTTATGATCATTTATACCGTGATATTGTACAGTTCCGAGAAACCTTTGATCTGCCCTGTGAAGATCAGAATTCATTAGATGCTAAAGCCGACACCCTGCATACCTCTTTGATTATTGAAGAGTTAACCGAATTAGCTGAAGCAGACTGTAAAATTGAACAGGCAGATGCCATTGTTGACAGCGTTTATGTTCTGATGGGGCGCCTGGTACATTTAGGAGCTTCTAAGGTAAATGACAATCTGGAAATCAGTTACCTGATTGATCTGCTGCTGAATGTTGCCAAGCACCGGGACATAAACTTTCTGCCCTGCTGGGATGAAGTCCATTCAAGCAATATGAGCAAAGTCTGCCGTAATCAGCAGGAATTCCAGGAAACACAAGCCTTTTACGCCAAGCAGGGAATTGCTCTGGTTGACTCTGTTCAAGGTGACTTTGTTATTGCCAAATGTGCGCAGGATGTTGAGATGGCCGGTAAAACTGTCCGTCAGGGTAAAGTGCTGAAGTCCGTTTATTACCGCCCGGCTGATCTGGCAGAGTTAGTGAGCGTTTAAACCTTTTATATTAAAAGGCGCTTTATAATATTTACAGCTCAATACAAAAAACCACAAGCAGTATAACTTGTGGTTTTCAGCAGGGTTATCCGGACATTCGCTGCCGGTTAACGAACCCCGACAAGTATTAAACCGGGTAAGACAAAGAAAGTCCCTACTACATAAGAAAATGCTAAAAGCTTATTTTTAGTACCGACTTCAGCAAGATGCTCAGAAGCTTTAAGCGGCAGTTCACGCAGGAACGGCACTCCGTAAATTAAAGCAACCGCTAAAAAGTTAAACAGGAAATGTACCAGGGCGATGGTTAGGGCTGCTTCGGCCATTTCACCGGAAATTGCGGTGGCCGCTAATAACGCCGTGATGGTTGTACCGATATTCGCACCTAGTGTAAACGGGTAAATCTGGCGAGTGCTGAACATGCCGCTGCCGGCTAACGGGATCATCAGGCTGGTTGTGGTTGACGATGACTGCACCATCACCGTAACTAATGCGCCTGAAGCTATGCCTGATACCGGACCTTTACCTATGGTGTTATGAAGAATATCTTTGGCTTTACCCACTAATACTTTCTTCAGTACTTTACCCAGAAAAGTAACCGAAAATAATATTATGCCGACACCGGCAATAACCATGGCGATACCAGCCATTTTGCCTGGAATAAATGAAAGCAGATCCGTCACCAGGTTAACGCCTGGTTTAGTGAGCGGCTTCATAAAATTAAGACCTTTCATGGAAATATCTGCACTGCCGACAAAAAGGTGGGCTGCGGAGGACGCCAGCTTTTCTAAGATACCAAACATTATTTCTAAAGGCAGGAAGATCGCAACAGCAATCAAATTAAAGAAGTCATGCACAGTAGCTGCACTGAAAGCACGTTTAAAGTCCTCTTTTTCACGGATATGACCGATGGAAACAATCGTATTAGTGATTGTTGTACCCATATTGGCACCCATTATAAGGGGAATGGCAATGGATACCGGCAGGCCGCCGGCAACTAAACCAACGGTTACCGCGGTAACCGTTGAGGATGACTGTACTAATGCAGTGGCTAATGTGCCTAAGATTAATGCTACAAACGGGTTGGTGGCAAACTGGAATATCTGCTCTGCACCGCTTGCGCCGCCCGAAAATATTTTGAAACCGCCGCTAACCGTACTTACTGCAACTAACATGCAGTAAACTAAAAAGACAACGGCTGTCCAGTTGAACAGTTTATTTAGTGACTGATTATTTTGATTTAAACTCATATTTATTACCTGTTGTAATTATGACGATTATATTTCAGTTTTTTGACAGGCAGATTAGAACAGAGAAATGTGACAGAAATATTTCAGTGGCTGTTTATTTAGCAAACAATTAACCATAGCCAATAAAATCAGTATCTTAGTGTGATGAATTTTTCTTGAAAGTAGGTGTTTAGAGTGTTGAACTGCTCTGATTTAGGCATTTTTTAGCGTAAACAGTAATAATAGTGCGGCTATGTTTGAACATATCGGGCAGTGCGCCCGGCACGCTGTTGTTAATTAAGCCGATAAATTTACTTATCTTTGCGTCGGTCCGACACAGATACAAATAAATAAAAGGCGCAGAAGGCAATTGGAATACTTCTGCGCCTGTTTCTTCCAGCTGTTAGGCTTTTTCTTTAAGCAGATAAATTAACTCTAATGCTTTTTTCGGGGTTAATTCATCGGGATCAATACTCTGCAGCAGATCCACTGCAGGATGTGCTTCCGGCTCTGCAAAGCTTAATGCCGCCTGTACGGGCAGTTGATTTACATCTAAGTTATGGCTGGATGCCAGCTCTAACTGCTGCAGTTTACGTTTGGCGTTCTTAACCACCTCTTTGGGTACACCTGCCAGTGACGCTACCTGTAAACCGTAACTTTTATTGGCGGCTCCTTCCTGTACGGCGTGCAGAAAAGCAATACCGTCACCATGCTCAACGGCATCTAAGTGAACATTTACCAGTTCTGGAATACTTTCCGGAAGGCTGGTTAACTCAAAATAATGGGTAGCAAACAGAGTGTAAGCCTGGATTTTTTCCGCTAACTCCTCGGCACAGGCCCAGGCCAGCGATAAACCGTCAAACGTACTGGTGCCGCGGCCGATTTCATCCATTAATACTAAGCTGTTTTTAGTGGCATTATGCAGGATATTCGCCGTTTCTGTCATCTCCACCATAAAGGTTGAGCGTCCGCTGGCCAGATCATCCGATGCACCGATACGGGTGAAAATGCGGTCTACAGGTCCGATTTTTGCGCTTTGTGCGGGAATGAAGCTGCCGATATGCGCCATCAATACCATTAATGCCGCCTGGCGCATATAGGTTGATTTACCGCCCATATTCGGACCGGTGATAATCAGCATGCGGCGCTGGTCATTAAGGTTGATCGGATTGGCAATAAACGGGGTTTTACTAACCTGTTCAACAACCGGGTGACGGCCTTCCTCAATCTCTATGCCGCTTTTCGCCTGCAGCGTAGGGCGGATGTAATCGAGTGTTAATGCGCGCTCTGCCAGATTATTAAGTACATCCAGCTCAGCTAGTGACTGCGCAGTAAACTGTAAGCTGTGCAGATGCGGCAGGAGCAGATCAATCAGCTGTTCATAAAGTTTCTTTTCCAGTGCTAATGCCTTGCCCTGACTGGAAAGCACTTTATCTTCATGCTCTTTAAGCTCTGCAATAATATAACGTTCGGTATTTTTCAGGGTCTGGCGGCGAACATAATGTGCAGGTACAGCATCTGACTGTGAACGGCCGGTTTCAATATAATAACCGTGAACCCGGTTATAACCTACTTTCAGGGTTGCAATACCGGTTGCTTCACGCTCGCGCAGCTCCAGTTTCTCAAGGTAGTCAGTGGCGCCCTTGGCTAAATTACGCCATTGATCCAGCTCTTCGTTATAACCCGGTGCAATTACACCACCGTCACGGATAATCACCGGCGGGTTATCGATAACTGCTTTTTCTAATAATTCTAAAAGTTCAGGGTATGAGCCCATCTCTTTGCTGAGCTTGCTGACCAGTTCCGCCGGCATTTCGCCAATCAGGTTCTGCAGTTCCGGTAATAACGAGAATGCGGTACGCAGACGGGTTAAATCTCGCGGGCGTGCTGAGCGCAGTGCTAAACGTGCAATCACACGCTCAACATCGCCGATCTGTTTTAAAGGTTCAGCTAATGCACTGGTTAGATCCTGATCAATTAGGGTCTGAATCATACTCTGGCGGTAATTTAAGGTATTAAAATTGCGGATCGGCTGGTGGATCCAGCGTTTTAATAAACGGCTTCCCATGGGAGTAACCGTAAAGTCTAAAACTTCCGCCAGGGTATTGTCGAATCCGCCGGAAAGATTCTGCGTCAGCTCTAAATTTTTACGCGTGGCGGCATCTAAAATAACGCTGTCAATATTCTGTTCAAGTTTAATCGACTGCAGATGCGGCAGGCTGGTACGCTGCGTATCTTTTATATACTGCAGCAAAGCACCGGCTGCACAAAGGGCAACTTCTGCTTGTTCGACACCGAAACCGATTAAATCCTTGGTGCCGAACTGCTGATTTAAGGTTTTTTTACTGGTTAAAAGTTCAAATTCCCATTCCGGACGGCGGCGGATAGTCGGAAGATGTTCGATTAAATTAATATGTTCAAAATTTTCCGGGTATAAAAGCTCTGCCGGGTTGAGGCGCTGCATTTCCGCCTGCAGTGTTTCCAGATGCTGAAACTGGTTAACAATAAAACGGCCGCTGCCTATATCTAATGACGCAACGCCGAAAGTATTCTGCTGCTGGTACACTGCACATAAAAGATTATCGCGCCGATCATCAAGCAGTGCTTCGTCGGTAATTGTTCCGGGTGTGATAATGCGGACAATTTTGCGTTCAACGGGGCCTTTTGCGGTAGCCGGATCACCAATTTGCTCACAAATTGCAATCGACTCGCCCATTTCAATTAATTTCGCTAAATAACCCTCTACACTATGATAAGGAACGCCGGCCATTGGAATGGCGTTGCCGCCGGTTTTACCGCGTTGTGTTAAGGAGATACCAAGCAGTTGTGAGGCTTTACGAGCATCATCAAAAAACAATTCATAAAAGTCACCCATACGGTAGAACAGCAGGGTGTCGGGTACTTCGCTTTTGATGGTTAGAAATTGCTGCATCATCGGCGTATGTTGTTTTAATTCTTGCGCAGTTGGCTTCATAATGAATACACTTAATTATTATTGGTTAAATAAGTTGGAGAAAACTTATGTTTACTGAAAAAACCGTTCAAGAATTAGCGCAGGTATTAGGTGAAAAGCTGACTAATGCAGGGCTGGTTGCAGCAACTGCAGAATCCTGTACCGGTGGTGGCGTAGCATACGCTATTACGGAAATTTCTGGAAGTTCGCAGTGGTTTGACCGCAGTTTTATCACCTATAGTAATGATGCGAAAAATCAGATGGTCAATGTGGATCCGCAGCTGATTGATAAATTCGGCGCGGTTTCTGAGCCGGTTGTAGAGCAGATGGCAATCGGCGCGGTAAAGAATTCCGATGCGGATCTTGCTGTTGCCATCAGCGGCATTGCCGGACCGGACGGCGGTACGATTGAAAAACCAGTAGGCACAGTGTGCATGTCGTGGTACAACGCTCATACATGCAGTAAAACCGAAACTTATCTGTTTGTCGGAGATCGTTCGGAAGTCAGGACGCAGGCGATTCGTCTGGCACTTCTTGGACTGATTGAAGCTGTCGAATAATAAATAATTTAAACAAGCAGTAAAAAAGCACTTGATACTGTTCAAATCAACAGTATACTAATTGTCGTGTACTGAGTGCATATACAGTTAAAAATAACAAAAGCACTTGATACGGCATATCAGCCGCAAATTTTATTTGTGTATACAGTTAAATAAATACGTTTATACGTAAATCTGGAGAGAACATGAGTCAGGATAAAAACAAAGAAAAAGCATTATCAGCGGCACTTGGTCAAATTGAAAAGCAGTTTGGTAAAGGCTCAATTATGCGTCTAGGTGACGGTGCAGCTGCAATGATGGAAATTGAATCTGTTTCGACCGGCTCACTTAGTCTGGATGTTGCGTTAGGCATAGGCGGTCTGCCGTTCGGCCGTATTGTTGAAATTTACGGTCCGGAAAGTTCGGGTAAAACAACATTAACTCTGCAGGTTATTGCAGAAGCACAAAGAATGGGCAAAACCTGTGCCTTTATTGATGCTGAGCATGCCCTGGATCCTATCTATGCGAAAAAATTAGGTGTAGATATTGATAACCTGCTTATCTCTCAGCCGGATACAGGTGAGCAGGCGTTAGAGATTTGTGACATGCTGGTACGCTCTGGTGCGGTTAATGTGGTCATTATTGATTCCGTTGCAGCGTTAACACCAAAAGCAGAAATTGAAGGCGACATGGGTGATTCGCACATGGGTCTGCAGGCACGTTTAATGTCTCAGGCACTGCGTAAACTGACCGGTAATATTAAACAAACTAACTGTTTATGTATCTTCATTAACCAGATTCGTATGAAAATTGGTGTGATGTTCGGGAATCCGGAAACCACAACTGGCGGTAATGCACTTAAGTTCTATGCCTCTGTACGTTTAGATATCCGCCGTATTGGTGCGATTAAAAACGGTGATGAGATTATCGGTAATGAAACACGTGTGAAAGTAGTAAAAAACAAAGTATCGCCGCCGTTCAAGCAGGCTGAATTCCAGATCCTGTACGGTGAAGGTATTAACCATGCCGGCGAGTTAATCGATCTGGGTGTTAAACAGGACTTTGTTGAAAAAGCGGGATCCTGGTATTCATATAACGGCGCTAAGATCGGTCAGGGTAAGAGCAATGCCAGCAAGCATCTTCTGGAAAATCCGGCTTTAGCTGAAGAATTAGAAGCTAAAATTCGTGAGTCATTGATGCCTAAAAGCGAACCTGAACAAGAGAAAACAACGACAGCAGCTGAAGAAGCATAAGCTTCAAAGAAAAACAGCTTCCGATAAGGCGTGAAATTTCACGCCTTATTCATTTCTACAAAGCAGTTACCTAAATATCCAGCAGCGCTTCAGTTTTAAAGTCAGATCAGCATCCATTTTAAAAACAGAAAAAACACCATGCCTAAGCCGATAGTTTTCAGCAGGTTCTTAGTCACTAATGCAACGATCAGAGAAAACAGTGCGGCAGTTAAATAAACATTGCTGAAACTGATATCTAATACACCTGTGGGCATAGTAACGGAGGGTACTATAATTGCCGTTAGTACTGCTGGGGGTACAAATTTTAACGCTTTTTCCATCCAGGTGGGAAACTGCATCCTGCCGGCAAATGCAAACATCACAAAACGGATCGCAAATGTGACAACAAACATGCCGAAAATAAGATAAAACTCATTCATAAGAAAGCTCCTTTTTAGCAAGCTGGATAACACTCAGCCCGACTGCTACGCCGATAACTGCACTGATAATTAACCCCAGTTTATTGGGCAGATCAGCGAAAACAAGTGAACTTAAACCTGCGCAGATAATAGCTGCTATCATGGCTTTGCTGTTCATATAAGGCACAACCATGCCGATAAACGTTACTGACATGGCAAACTCTAATCCCCAGCTGCTCATATCCGGGATCAGATTACCCAGCAGCAGCCCGACGATAGTGAAACTAACCCAGGTAACATAGAAAGTAAGCATGGATCCCAAATAAAAATAATGCGCATAGGTATGATCTTTCTGCTGATAACGCTGACTCATATTAGCAAAGGTTTCATCGGTGAGACCAAAAGCGAGCAGCGCCCGTAAAGATAACGGCAGGTGTTTTACATATTCAACCAGCGCAGTCGCATAGAGCAGGTGGCGTAAATTCACTACAAAGGTGGTGAGAATAATAATTTCTAAGGGGGCCTGAACGGCAATTAAAGCCAGTACAATAAACTGTGCAGAGCCTGCAAATACAATTACTGACATAGCAACCGTTGCCAGCGCGGATAGGCCGCTGTTCGGCGCCAGCGTGCCGAATAATAATGCAAACGGGATTGCGCCGACAATTAATGGTAGTGAAGCTTTTGCACCGCCGAAAAATTCCCTTTTCTGGATTGAAGTAAACATAGTTTTTATGCCTTTGTAAGTTGTAATTCCATATACATATCAGCTCGGGGATATGAACTTTTGCCCTTGGGATGCTCTTGTGTTGTGAAACCGAAATTAGAATAAAGCTTAACAGCGCGTGTCAGTCTGCTGTTAGTCTCCAGCCAGACCTTGTCGGCGTGCAGCCGGCGGGCCTTATTAAGAGCGGTTAAAAGCAGCTGACGGCCGATACCCAACCCCTGTGCCTGCGGATCTACAGCCATTTTGGATATTTCAAAGCTGTTGTTTTCACACAAGCGCAATGCCAGGGCCGCGGTTATTTTGTCTGCCTGCCTGGCAAAAAACAGATAGCCGCCGCGAGCCAGATAATAGTCTTCCGGTGAATTTAATGAGCGGCGGTCGGTTTCGGTTAATTCGCCGTTAAAATAAGTATTTAACCAGTTCATATTCAGTCTTTTAAAATCATCTTTATACTGCGGTGCCCAGTTTATAATTTCAATATTCTGTGCTTCGCGGTTAAGTGCCTGCAGCACATTGTTTTTAAAATTCTGCTCCTGAAATAACTGTTCAAACTCATTCACTGCATCAAGCAGCGGCAGACTCTGGCGGGCTTCAATAAAATGGAGCTGCTGCTGCAGTGCTGCCCAGACCGGTTTTGCCTGTTCAATAACCTGATCCGCTTTATCGGATAAGCCTAACCGGCTTGCACGTTTGTCTTGAGGGTGGGGGCTTTTAATTAAATAACCTTCACGGATCATTTTATCGGCCAGTTTGCTGATCGCCGGGTGGCTGACGCCCAGCATTTCAGAAGCCTGGGTAATTCCCTGCGGTCCCTGATGGTGGATAAGCGTAAGCAGCGGGAAATAGCTGGGATTAAGTGAAATACCCGCTTCATTGTAAATATGGGTAACTTCAGACATAAGTGTGTCGCTTAAACGTTTAAGACGGCTGCCTAAGCTCAAACTGCCAAGCTGGTGCATATAATCCATGGTTATTCCCTTAACTGATTACGTAACTGGTTACGCATCTAGTTTCTCTATTTTTTAAACTGCTGTCAACTGATCATAAATAATACATTTTTTCAGTGATAAAGCGCTTATTTGTCTACTTTCCCCGCACCACGCTCCATGTTATATTAGTCGGCATTTATTTTTCACCCGTTTGCATTTTTATATTTCTCTATAAAACTGCAAAACAGATACTTTACATGGAATAACTCATGATCAAATCGACTTCTGAAATCCGTCAGGGATTTCTCGATTTCTTTGCTAAGAAAGGGCATCAAAGTGTAAGCAGCAGCTCACTTGTGCCGGATAACGATCCAACCCTGCTATTTACCAATGCGGGCATGAATCAGTTTAAAGATACATTTCTTGGCACTGAAAACAGAGCTTATACGCGTGCGACTTCAAGTCAGCGTTGTGTACGTGCCGGCGGTAAACACAATGACCTTGATAACGTAGGTTATACCGCTCGTCACCATACATTTTTTGAAATGTTGGGTAATTTCAGCTTTGGTGATTATTTCAAACGTGATGCGATTGTTTTTGCCTGGGAATATCTGACTGTTGAATTAAAGCTGCCGAAAGAAAAATTATGGGTAACTGTATTTGATCAGGATCTTGAAGCTGAAAAGATCTGGTTAGAAGAAGTGGGCGTTGATCCTGCTCGTTTATCACGTATCGGTGCTAAAGATAACTTCTGGTCAATGGGTGATACCGGCCCTTGCGGTCCTTGTACTGAGATTTTTTATGATCACGGTGAGCATATCTGGGGCGGCCCTCCGGGAACACCTGAAGAAGACGGTGATCGTTATATCGAGATCTGGAACCTGGTATTTATGCAGTACAACCGTCATGCCGACGGTACTATGGAAGATTTACCAAAACCGTCTGTTGATACTGGTATGGGGCTTGAGCGTATTTCTGCAATTATGCAGGACGGTCACTCAAACTATGATATCGATATTTTCCAGGCGTTAATCGCTAAGGTTGCAGAAGTAACCGGTGCGAAAGATCTGCAGGATAAATCACTGCGTGTTGTTGCCGATCATATTCGTTCATGCGGCTTCCTGATCTGTGACGGTGTGATGCCTTCTAATGAAGGCCGTGGTTATGTACTGCGTCGTATTATTCGTCGTGCTGTGCGTCACGGACATAAACTGGGCGCAAATGAAGTTTTCTTCTTCAAAATATATGAAGAGTTAATTAAACAGATGGGTGACGCTTACCCTGAGTTATTACAGCAGCGTGTCTTTGTTGAAAAAATATTACGTTTAGAAGAAGAGCAGTTTGCTAAAACACTGGATCGCGGTTTACAGATTCTGGATAT
Organism: Psychromonas aquimarina ATCC BAA-1526; assembly: GCF_000428725.1. Classification (GTDB taxonomy): domain Bacteria; phylum Pseudomonadota; class Gammaproteobacteria; order Enterobacterales; family Psychromonadaceae; genus Psychromonas; species Psychromonas aquimarina. The sequence goes on along the minus strand of NZ_AUAM01000039.1, from coordinate 3,712 downwards.
CGAATTAGATAACCTGGAAGGCTCTGTTATTCCTGGTGACCTTGTTTTCAAACTATACGATACCTACGGTTTCCCTGCTGATTTAACGGCTGATATTGCTCGTGAGCGAGAACTGACTATCGACCAGCCTGGTTTTGATAATGCAATGGCAGAGCAGCGCGCGCGTGCACAGCAGGCAAATAATTTCGGCACAGATTATAACGACGTACTGAAAATCGAGCAGACAACTGAGTTTGTCGGTTACGACTCGTTAGAAATTACTGCCGGCGTTACCGGGTTAATTCATGACGGTGTCTTTGTTGAAAGCCTGAATGAAGGTGACAATGGTCAGGTTATCTTAGAAAAGACCTCTTTCTATGCGGAATCGGGTGGTCAGTCTGGTGATGCCGGTGAGTTAGTTTTCCCTGGCGGCGTTTTTGTTGTAACGGATACTAAAAAATCGTCTGATGCTGTCTTACATATCGGTTACTTAAGTACCGGTACATTAAAGCTTAACGATAATGTGCAGGCTGATGTTGATCCTGTTCGCCGTAAGTCGGTTGCTCTGCATCACTCGGCAACACATCTGCTGCATTCCGCGCTGCGTCATACTCTAGGCGAACATGTTACCCAGAAGGGCTCATTAGTTGAGGCGGATAAACTGCGTTTTGATTTCTCACATTTTGAAGCATTATCTATGGGCACCATACGCCAAGTCATGTTCCTGGTAAATGAAGCGATCCGTAATAACTTTGAAGTTGTCACTAAGCTGATGGATATCGAGGAAGCGAAAGCGTCCGGCGCAATGGCGTTATTCGGTGAGAAATACGATGACATGGTGCGTGTTGTACAGATGGGTGATGTCTCTATCGAACTGTGCGGCGGTACTCATACGGCTCGTACCGGTGATATGGGGGCGTTTTTAATCCGCTCAGAATCAGGTATTGCTGCCGGCGTCCGCCGTATCGAAGCTTCAGTCGGTATTGCTGCCGGCCAGGCAATCGATAATGTTTTACAGGAAGTGGAAAAAGTCTGCGGCCTTGTGAAAGGTGATCACTTTTCTCTGGGAGAGAAGGTTGAGCAGATTTTAGATCGTAATAAACTGCTGGAAAAAGAGATTGCGCAGCTGAAAGCTAAAATGGCTAGTGATGCCGGCTCTAATCTAACCGGTAATGCGGTTGAAATTAACGGTGTTAAAGTCGTTGTTGCTAATATCGAAGGCATTGATCCTAAATCACTGCGTGACAGTGTTGATGAAATGAAAAACAAACTGCAGTCTGGTATTGTGGTTTTAGCTACTGCGGTGAGTGACGATAAAGTCAGCCTGATTGCCGGCGTAACCAAAGACTTAACTAAAAAAGTTAAAGCAGGTGAGCTAGTTAATTTAGTTGCCGGCCCGGTCGGCGGCAAAGGCGGCGGTCGTCCTGATATGGCTATGGCGGGTGGTAATAATCCAGCTGCTTTAACTGAGGCGCTGGCGTTAGTTGAACCTTGGTTAAGTGAACGTTTATAAAAAGACAGGCCTGTCTGAATAGAGGCAGGCCTAAAGGTGGGATATAACAATGGCATTAATAGTTCAAAAATATGGTGGTACCTCAGTAGGTAATATCGAACGAATAAAAGTTGTTGCTGAGAAAGTAAAAGCGGCAAAAGATGCAGGCAATGATGTTGTAGTTGTTTTATCTGCAATGTCCGGTGAAACCAACCGTATGATTGCACTTGCTAAAGAACTGAACGCAAATCCGAGTCCGCGTGAAATGGATGTCTTACTGACAACCGGCGAGCAGACAACCATTGCCCTGCTGGCAATGGCTTTACACCAGTTAGATATTGATGCGGTATCTATGACGGGTGATCAGATTCGTCTCAAGACTGATGCAAGCCACAGCAAAGCGCGAATTTTAGATGTTGAAACCGACAATATTGTGGACAACTTAAAAGCCGGGCGTGTTGTTGTTGTCGCTGGTTTCCAGGGGCGCTGTGAAAATAATAATATCACTACCTTAGGCCGCGGTGGTTCCGATACTTCGGCTGTGGCAATTGCGGCTGCATTAAAAGCCGACGAATGTCAGATCTATACTGATGTTGACGGTGTTTATACAACCGATCCGCGTGTTGAACCTCATGCCCGCCGCCTGGACAGCATTACCTTTGAAGAGATGCTGGAAATGGCAAGTCTGGGTGCGAAGGTTTTACAGATTCGCTCTGTGGAGTTTGCCGGGAAATACAATGTCCCGCTGCGTGTATTATCAAGCTTTAAAGACGGCGGTGGTACATTAATTAGTTATGAGGAAAATAAAATGGAATCTCCAGTAATCTCTGGTATTGCTTTTAATCGTGATGAAGCTCGTTTAACCCTGTCCGGTGTGCCGGATCAGCCGACTGTGGCCGCGCAGATTCTTTCTCCGATCGGCGAAGCCAATATCGATATCGATATGATTGTGCAGAATACCGTGGGTAACGGTAAAACCGATTTTACTTTCACAGTGCATCGTGATGATTATCAGCAGGCTAAGGAACTTCTTGAAGCTGTCTGTGTCTCACTGCAGGCTGATGCCGTTCAAGGCAACAATGAGATTGCAAAAGTATCCATTGTTGGTGTCGGTATGTGGAATCATCCTGGTGTTGCAAAGAAAATGTTTGATACCTTAGGTCAGGAAGGTATTAATATTCATCAGATTGCTACATCAGAAATTAAGATTTCAGTGTTGGTTGACAGTAAATATCTTGAGCTGGCAGTACGTGCTCTTCATAAAGCATTTGAATTAGCGACAGAACCGACAGAAGAAAAATAATTGAGATATTACCCGGTAAAAAAATCTGAATTTTACTGTGTATTAGTTCATAATAAAAAAAAATGGATAATCTAATTGAATAGGAGCAGGATATGCTTATTTTGACACGTCGAGTTGGTGAAACTCTGATGATTGGCGACAACGTAACAGTAACAGTTTTGGGTGTGAAAGGTAATCAGGTACGCGTTGGTGTTAATGCACCGAAAGAAGTATCTGTTCATCGTGAAGAAATTTATATGCGCATACAGGCAGAAAAAAACAGCGAAGCTTAAGCTTAGTTGTTTAACTGTTATAAAAGAGCCTGAGGGCTCTTTTTTTGGGCCTGAAATTCATAGCCTGCGTACTCTTGTACTCTGTTTGTAAAAATATCTTCCAATACTTCCAATACCAGCCTGCTGATAACTTCCTTTATTGCACCTCTGTCTGCTTAGAACAAATCTCTGTTTATTAGGGCACTTTGCTATTAGTTGAGCATGCTCTGTTGTTTGTTTTTGCCGGTTCGACATTTATTAGTGCGATTATTGTGTCTTTTACTAAGTTGATAAGGACTTTTGAGCCGCCGCCGCTTTTTAACTCGAAATTGAACCGTACTATGGAAGGGCGATTATTAGCCGCTTAACGGTGATATTCTGCTCTACAAACTGCTGATATTAGATAATCTGCCTGTTTAGTAGGCAAACGCAATTTAATCACTAAAAAAAGTTTGACTTGTTTTCATAAGACAGTAATATGTGCGCCAACAAGACGACGGTGGGGTGGCCGAGTGGCCGAAGGCGCTCCCCTGCTAAGGGAGTAACGGGTTTATAGCCTGTTCGAGGGTTCGAATCCCTCCTCCACCGCCATTCTTGTAGATTCTTAAAGCGGGTGTAGCTCAGCTGGATAGAGTACCTGGCTACGAACCAGGCGGTCAGGGGTTCGAATCCCTTCACCCGCACCAT
>NZ_AUAM01000038.1 GCF_000428725.1 Psychromonas aquimarina ATCC BAA-1526 | reverse complement strand
GGGTAAGGCAGGAGTTATGGGGAGTATTACTTGGGTATAACTTGATCCGACTTGAAATGGTACATATAGCCCAAGAAGCAAAGGTCGAGCCTACCCGAGTTAGCTTTACATCAGCTATTTGCATTATAGATATGCAGATCCGCGGATATGCACTCTCAGGTAACGGCACAATTCCGAAAAAATTACAGCTTATGCGCGAAGATGTTAAGCATTTTATCTTGCCTAAAAAAAGAAAACACCGAACGTTTCCACGTTCAGTGCTTTATATACCATCAAGGTACCCGTTAAGATATAAGCCTAAAATTGCTTAACCGAACGGCATTGAGCTAATTATGCTGGCTTTTTTATATCTCTTTTAAGGTAAAAAACACGAAATACAGCACATTTCCCTGCTTGTTATTTATACAAAAAACGCAAATATATGTATAATTATCGCGCGAAACAGCGGTCCACACACGCTGTAAATTTCATTTAATACAACATATAAGGTTAATAATATAATGGCGCACTCTCTCTATGAACTAGCAATAAGAAGTCATGCTTTAAAGCTGCTTCTTGGGCAACTGCTGCTCGTTGTGTTCATGGTGCTGATGACGGAATTTACATCTGATCACCGTTCGGCACGATCGGCACTGTTAGGCGGGCTTATTTTTCTGGTTCCGCAGTTTATATTCACTAAATTATCTTTTCTATTTATGGGAAAAGGAAAGCAGCTGTTAACTAACTCTCTCATGCTGTTTGGATATTTTTGTAAGTTTACTTTAATGATCCTGCTGTTTGCTGTTGTGCTGAATCACCCGCAAGTTGATCATTTCAACCTGTTTATCACCTTTACCATTGTTATGTTTTCACAAGTTTTCAGTTTATTGCGACCGCTTCCAGCAAAGGCTGTTACCTGTTAACTTTTTGTAGTGTATACAACGACTGAAGGACCAGTCTTTACACTTTAAAAACTCTCCTGGATTGCTCCCACACAATACTTAAAACCCCCAGTCTAGTTGATATGTATCATATGCATATAGTTCAAATCACAGATAAATTTTCATAGCGGCTGTATCTCATGTAATGTGGCACTCAGATATTTTTATATTTCCAGGAAAGTTAAATGACGGTTTTACAGAACACCATTGCGGATCGTATTGAGGCATTAATTGATCAGCTCTCTTATGGTATTTATGAGCGCAGAGACGCGATTAGATTATGTTTATTAGCAGCACTTAGCGGTGAAAGCGTTTTTTTATTAGGCCCTCCTGGAATAGCCAAAAGCTTAATAGCCAAGCGTATGATTAAAATATTTGAAGATGAAAGTTATTTCGAATATTTAATGACCAGGTTCTCCACACCAGAAGAAATATTTGGTCCTTTATCGATTAAAGCCTTAAAAGATGAAGGTAAATATATCCGCTTAACCGAAGGGTATCTACCGAAAGCAAAAGTAGTCTTTCTAGATGAAATCTGGAAAGCCGGACCGGCGATTCTAAATACTCTGCTTACTGTTATTAATGAAAGAACTTTCCATAACGGCGTAGAGCACGAAAATGTACCGATGCGGGTGATTGTTTCCGCTTCAAATGAGCTTCCTGGAGCCGATGCTGGTTTAGAGGCATTATATGACCGCATGCTGCTTCGTTTATATTTACAGCCTATTCAGGATAAAAGAAACTTTAAAGCTATGATGGTGCAGAAACCGCTCAGCAGAAGTGCAGGAAATGTAAAAAAAGTAAGCAATGATGAATTTGAACTATGGCAGAAAGAGATCGCAGAAGTAAATTTAAGCGAGCATTGTTTTGAGCTTATTTATGAATTAAAGCTTTTTTTAGAACAACGAAACAGCAGCGGCAGTAAAATTAAAGAGCCGATTTATGTATCGGACCGACGCTGGAAAAAGTCCATGAAACTGCTGCAGGCCTGTGCTTACTTTAACGGACGCAGTGAAGTTTTAGAAACAGATCTGTTTATATTAAAAGACTGTATCTGGCATGACCTCGCTTCAAGAGATGCCATTCTAGAAGTTATTCATGATTTTGCAAAACAGCGCTTTTGTGACCAGGATGAAGTAAAAAGTACAATAGTAGAGCTGAACGAAAAAATACTATTGCTGGATAATGAATTTGCAGATCGTTTTGCAACCCGCTTAGCTTCCGATATGAGACTCACTAAAATACGTTATAAATTAAATGATCAGCAGGTTAGCACTCAAGTTCATAACGGCCTGCCTAATATGTGTAAGATTGCTTTAATCGGCGAATATGACATTTTAGAAGAGGGCTCACAGGAAAAAGCGCAATGGTTATACCTGGGCTTAGATGATTTCCAAAAGCAGATTAAAACCGGTTCATGTGTAGTAAAAGGTTATGTTAACGATCGTATTAAAGGCACCTGGTTAAATTTTACTGTTGATGAAAACCGCCACCTGCATGTGCAGAACTTTTCTAATCAGGCAATTCCGGTTGCGGTATTAAGCAGCGAAGCTGTATTAGATATTAATGAAAACTGGTTATTACCCCTACAGGCCCTGGATCAAGAGATACAGAAAATAGAAAGCAGTATTTTAAAAAACCAGGTGGAATTCAGCACAATGAACAAAAATATTTTTGTTGCAAAAGATTTTATTGAAGATGTGGCTAAAAGTTTAGGAGCATTAACTTTAGAGTTAAATAACATTAAAGAGCGCAAAGATGCATTCATGGTACGCTTGTCTGCCACCGCTAAACTTTTCGGACAAAGTGCCTAAGTGTCTTCTATATACACTTCATTAATTGATCAGGCTCTGCTGGAAATTACCACTCAAAGTCGTGATACGGATGAGGTGCAGGATAAATATATTGAGAATTGGAAAAGCGGCCTGATTTCATTATTAGCTGAAGCTCCAATGCCTGCTCCTTTAAATAATGAAATAACGCTATGTGAGATGTCCCGCCTTTTATCTCCGGCAAAATTACGCAGCAAAGCCCCTTCAATTCTAGAAAAAATACAAGCTGATTCTAACTTCTACCCGTCGGGAATTTCTCTGCTTCAGCAGAATCAGACCATGCCGGATACAGTCTTTTTTGCTGTTTTTATTGATCAGTGGCAGCAGTCTATCGAACAGGCTGTTCACCAGCACCAGACAGAATTAATAGAAGAAAAAAGAAAAGAGTTATTAAAAGAACTGCAGCTGAGAAATGAAAATTTAGAGAATTTAACTGCAGTTGTTGACGACGAACTGTTAAGCAATGGAGAGCGTCTTTGGGATCTGTCTAAAGGCAGGCTCACCCATATAGATATCAGCCTGCTGCAGCGCTTTAGCAGGCATCTGACTAAAAGCCCCGAGTTAAAAGCTATTGCTGCGCAGTTAGGAAGAATGGCTATTGCCCATGTCGAAAATAAAGAAACTCCTAACAGCTACGAGACATGGGTTTTAGATAACAGTTATCAGGACGATATTCCAGATGATATGCAGGGAGTCAGTTACAGCAATGAAATATCACGAATGCTTCAGACCGAAGCGGTTAATTTAACCTTTCCAGAACTGGAAATTATTTTTTATAAGCGTTATATCGAACGACATTTATTATCTTATCAGTACCAGGGTGCCGTTGATCAGTATAAAAAAGTAACTCAGTTCAGAGATACTGCAGATGATAATGAAGAAAACGGCGGTCCGTTTATTATCTGTGTGGACAGCTCCACATCCATGAAAGGCTCTCCTGAGCTGACGGCAAAATCTATCTGCTACGCATTATTTCAGATAGCTTTTGAACAGAAGCGCCAGTGTTTTCTTATGATGTTTTCTAATGAGGTCATTACTTTTCCAATAACTAAAACAACCAGTCTTGCGACTGTGCTGACCTTTTTATCTTCAAGTTTTCGCGGAGGAACTGATTTAAAACCGGTTATAACCAAGTCAATTGAACTAATGAAAGGGCAGCAGTACAAGAATGCCGACACCCTGATAATTTCAGACTTTATCGCACAGAAACTGCCCAGCAGTCTGGCTAATGAAATACGGGTTTTAAAAGCTAATAAAAATAGATTTCATGCCGTTTGTCTGTCATCGGACGGCAACCCGGATCTGATGGATGTCTTCGATCATATCTGGAAATACTCATCTATTTTAAGCAAACGCTTTAATCAAATCCGCTGATAAAATTTTAGGAAATTCAATCAATAAATTGCTGTTCCACGTTTACAAATTATTTGTTTCACGTGGAACAGATTCCATTTTTCTTATTGGTATAACTCATTAATCGTATCAGCCAAAATGCTAATACCGCGCTCAACTACATCATCTTCCTGTGCATAGTTCAAACGAATACACTCCTGGGTATGTTTCCATTCCTGATCTAAACCCGGGAAAAAATAATGTCCAGATACAATCAGCAGACCTTTTGCTTTAAGGTTTTTATACAATTCATTTGAAGAAATCGGTAGGTCTTTAAACCATAACCATAAAAACAAAGCACCTTCAGCTTTATGGATTTTAAAATTATTTGTCCTGATTTTTGACTGTAGAAGTGCCACTGCCTTCTCAGCTTTACTTTGATAATAGGGTTTGATCACCTCATCACTAAGCTTAATAATCTCTTTTGTTTTAACTAAAGGCAGCGCGATTTCCGGTCCTATTCCACCAGGGGACAGTGCCATAATCCCGGATAAATTAGACATAGCTTTAACAATAGTCGGATTAGCAATAACGATACCGCAGCGTGCTCCTGGTAAACCAAATTTAGATAAACTTAAGCATAAGATGGTATTCGCATTCCAGAATGGTGTTGCCTGTGCAAAAATAATATTCGGGAAAGGGGTGCCGTAAGCATTATCAATAATCAGTGGAATATTATTTTCCCGTGCTAGCTGATCCAGGTGGTTTATCTCTTCATCGGTTAATACATTACCAGTCGGATTAGTTGGACGAGAAACACAGATAGCCCCGACATCTTTATTAATTTCTAACGCATCAAAGTCAACATGATACTTAAACAAGCCGTTTTCTAATTCAGTTATTTTTGGACGAACAGCAACAAATGCATCTTCAGAAACACTGGCATCAGCATAACCGATATACTCAGGAGCTAATGGGAATAGAATTTTTTTCTTTTTATCAGCACTGAAATTTCCGCCTAATAAATTAAACAGATAAAAGAAGGCATTCTGACTGCCGTTAGTAAGCATGATATTTTCCGAGCTTAAATCCCAGCCGTAGAGATCATTAAACAACTCGGCAAGTGCATTGATAAAAGTGTTTTTGCCCTGCGGGCCGTCATAGTTGGCCAGTGTATTAACGAGCTTTCCCTGGGTTAACAACTCCTGCATTAACTCCGCCAGTCGAGTTTGAATCTCCGGTATTGATGCCGGATTACCACCGCCCAGCATTAAAATATCATCCCCGCCTTGAACTCCCTCATTGAGGTCATCCATTAGTTCAGTAATTCCTGAATGCTGGGTAAATTTATTTCCGAAGATTGAGTAAGGCATTTATTTTCCTATATTGCTGTTCTTTAGAAGTATGTTTCACATGAAACAGGTAAAAATTATAGTTTGTTATACCCATGTTACTTCAAGATGCAAAATCAGCAAGTCAAATTGTACTTAGATGCTAGGCATAAAATTGAAGTATAGTTGCTCTACATTGAGACTTTATAACGACGTAGATGAGTGCAATTTGGCTTGCCCTTCGGGGGCTCAGATCGAAAACCAGTATCGCGTTACAGCATTCAATAAGGGATCACCATTACCCTCATACTGTGCCTTATTCTGGTCTCCGAGCTGAGTCCTGATAAAGCACCTTGAGGTATCATGGGTATATACCATAGCAGGCAAAGCGAAAAAATATAAAATTTCAGCGCATACAAAAAAGCTCAGTAAAAACTGAGCTTTTAAAAACAATGTAAATTTACAGTAACCCGTAAATTAAGTGTTCATATTATAAAACGGATACATCGGCAACCTGCAGGAACAGATTACGTAAGCGGTTTAATATTGCTAAACGGTTCTGTTTTACTGCGTCATTTTCAGCCATAACCATTACGTTATCGAAGAATACGTCCACAGGCGCTTGTAGAGAGGCAAGTTCGAACAAGGCTGCCTCGTAGTCTCCGGCTGCAAATAAAGGGCTTAGCTTGCTTTCTAGAGAGCCTAAAATTTCAGCTAATGCCTTTTCAGCGTCTTCTTCAAACAGAGAAGCATCTACATCTGTATTAATATCACCTTTAACTTTCGCTAAGATATTACTAATACGTTTGTTGGCGGCTGCAATCGGCGCTGCTTCAGGCAGTTCCTGGAACTTAGCAACAGCTTGAATACGTTTTTCAAAGTCAACAGGTTTAGTAGGACGGCGATCCAATACAGACTGAATCAGTTCAACTGAAAAACCATTTGCCTGGTAAGTTGCACGGAAACGGGCAAACAGAAAATCAACAACATCATTAACAACATTGTCGTTGGTTAATTTACTACCGTACTGTGCTTTAACAATTTCAGCTAATTCAACAATATCTAAATCCAGATTTTTATCTGTAACAATACGCAGTAAACCAATCGCCGCACGACGAAGGGCAAACGGGTCTTTATCACCTTTAGGCGCCTGACCGATACCGAAGATACCCACCAGCGTATCCAGTTTGTCAGCTAAAGAAACAGCACACGCCACCAATGAGGTCGGCAGTTTGTCACCAGCAAAACGCGGTAAATACTGCTCGTTTAATGCAACAGCAACTTCATGATCTTCACCGTCATGTTTCGCGTAATACATACCCATCACGCCTTGAACGTCTGGGAATTCCATTACCATTTCAGTCATTAAATCAGTTTTAGATAATAAACCTGCACGTTGCGCGTGTTTAGTATCAGCTTTAATCTGCAGTGCAATATCTTCAGCAACATTTGAAATACGCTCAGATTTCTCTTTAAGCGTGCCAAGCTGCTTCTGGAATAATACGCTTGATAAAGACTCTAAACGGCTTGCCAGCGTTTTCTTTTTATCTGTTTCGAAAAAGAACTCAGCGTCCGCTAGACGAGGACGGATAACTTTTTCATTACCGCTGATCACTTGGGCAGGATCACGGCTGACAATATTAGAAACAAAGATAAAACGCGGCAGTAAGTTTCCTGCTTTATCTAATACCGGGAAATACTTCTGGTTGTCTTTCATGGTGTACATAAGCGCTTCAGAAGGTACCGCAAGGAATTTATCTTCAAAAGAGCCAATCAGTGTAACAGGCCATTCAACCAGTGAAGTTACTTCTTCAAGCAGATCGTCATCAATAGCAGCAACACCGTTTTCGTGAGCGGCAAGTGCTTCAACCTGATCACGAATAATCGCTTTACGGCGCTCATAATCAGCAATAACTTTTCCGCTGTCGTCTAATAATGTTTCATACTGATCTGCATGATTTAGTACCAGCTCCGCTTCACCCAGGAAGCGATGACCACGGATAACACGATCTGATTCAACACCTAATAATTCACCTTGAATCAGCTGTTCACCAAATAACATAGTGACAGTATGAACAGGGCGAATGAACTGTGTCGCAGCAGAGCCCCAGCGCATTGGTTTAGGAATCGGCAGTTTAGCCAGTGCACCAGCGGCAATGCCGGGGATCAGTTGTGCAACAGACTGACCTTTAACTTCCGACTTAAATAATAACCACTCGCCTTTATCAGTAACCAGACGCTCAGCCTGTTCAACAGTGATACCGTTGGAACGTGCCCAGCCTTGTGCGGCTTTAGTTGCCTGACCTTCAGCATCAAATGCAACATTCACTGCAGGACCGCGTTTTTCAACAACTTTATCTGTCTGTGCACTCGACAGGTTGGAAATAATTAAAGCTAAACGGCGTGGAGACGCTAACCAGCGTACATTATCAAATGCTAATTCCGCTTTATTTAATTCTGCTTCAACGTTACTTGCAAAAGACTCAGCAAGTTTACGTAATGATTTCGGTGGTAACTCTTCAGTTCCCAGTTCAATCAGTAAATTTTCTTGTGACATGAAACTTGCCTCTATTTAACTAGTTTTTTTGCAAAGTGGGAAACCAAGCGCTTCACGCTTAGCATAATAAGCTTCTGCCACTGCTTTAGATAAAGTACGAACGCGCAGAATATAACGCTGACGCTCTGTAACAGAGATAGCATGGCGTGCATCTAACAGGTTAAATACATGAGACGCTTTCATCACCTGTTCGTATGCAGGAAGTGCTAAACCGGCTTCAATCAGTTTCTGGCTGTCTTTTTCACACTGCTCAAACTGACCGAATAATGCATCAACATCTGCATGTTCAAAGTTATAAGCAGACTGCTCAACTTCATTCTGATGGAAAATATCACCGTAAGTAACACGTCCCATAGGGCCGTCTGTCCAGACAAGATCATAAATACTGTCAACGCCCTGTACATACATTGCAAGACGCTCAAGACCGTAAGTTATTTCACCGGTTACCGGAGAACACTCTAAACCGCCAACCTGCTGGAAATAGGTAAATTGTGAAACTTCCATACCGTTTAACCAGATTTCCCAGCCTAATCCCCATGCGCCCAGCGTTGGGGACTCCCAGTTATCTTCTACAAAACGTATGTCATGAACTGAAGTATCAACCCCGATCTCTTCAAGCGATTTAAGGTAAAGCTCCTGAATATTTTTCGGAGACGGCTTAAGCACCACCTGGAACTGGTAATAATGCTGCAGACGGTTCGGGTTTTCACCATAACGACCGTCAGTAGGACGGCGGCACGGCTGTACATATGCACTGCTCATCGGCTCAGGACCAATTGAACGCAGGAATGTCTGCGGGTGGAATGTACCAGCGCCCACTTCCATATCTAGCGGCTGAACAATGGCACAACCTTGACGAGCCCAGAAATCTTGCAGTGCAAGAATTAGCCCTTGGAATGTTTTTGTATCGAATTTTTGCATGATTTCCGCTTCGAGTTGCTTATAAAAAATGGGGGGTATTATAACCATTAGAAGTCAATTATACCAATGGCAATCAATAACACAGGTCACTATTGAAGTGAAGAGCAGGCCGGGAGTAGAAAAGATCATTGAATAAATTACAAACAGATAAATATTTACCAGTAAAAATGCTGCCGCTCAGATTTCGTCAGCTAAATCTAAAACTCATAAAATTAGTTCATATAAAGAAAGCAAATGCCGTTTATTTATAGCAAACGGCATTATTGAGTAAATAAATCCCCAAACCGGCTATGCTTATTCAGCAGTGCGGTACTGCGCCATCACTCCATTTCCCTGTTTAAAGCTGCTGGTCATATCGCCGCTGTTACTCTGTTGATCCGCTTTTAATGTATAGTTTCGACCGTCGTTTAGTTTATTAAAGTCTACTTTAAACTGCGTATAAACATCTCCATACTGATAACGTATATTTAACTCTAACGCCTCGAGGTTATATACCAAAGTGTACTGAGTAGCATAACCAGTCATTTTTCCATTAACTATTCTATTAGCTGCATCTAAAGGTACTTTGTAAGCCACACTGTCAATTTTTGCCAGACCGTTATTATAACTACCTGGTTCCTGCAGCTGCTCAAGCATATATTTATTCCAGATAAAGCGCTGATCCGGCGCAACATTACCCTCGAGAGGAAATTCAGCATCCACCACTTCATTATTTTGGGGTTTTGCTTTCTGCCAGTTTTCTAAATGTTTTTTGTATACCGGGCTATTAGTTAATACGTCATATTCTGCGCCGTGATAAACAAACCATTTTCCATCCACAAACTCTAATACAGCAGAGTCACCACTTTTATCCTGAAGAGAATAGTGCCCTTTTAATTTTTCACCTTCAGGACCAAACTGCTGTAACTGAATATTTTTAATAGCAGCGACCGCCTCTTTTACCGTGCTGAAATTATCTAATAAATACGGAACAATACGTGAATTTTCTAACTGAAATTTACTCTTATCATATTGACCGGGACTTTCTTCCCCCAGATACAAGGCGTTAACTGCTAAGCCTTTCTCATTAAAACCATCAATACCTGCTTTACCGTAAAAGGTGGTCATAATTGACGCATATTTAGAGGTCCAGGTCACTACTTTGTCACCTGATTCAGCTCCCCGGTAGCTTATCCCCTTAGTACGTATATCAATGGTAGGATGCGTTTCCACCATCCAGTCCATAGTGCGGGCGACAAATACGCCATGATCTTGAGTTTCCCAGAAAACACGGGAACAAGCCTGAGCAGCAGACAGTGCAGACAGCGTCAGCGCACCGGCAAGGGCAGCATTAACTACGGATTTTTTAAAAAATAAAGCCATGATATTCACCTCGATTATGTTTGTATGCTCATATAGTAATCAATACAAACATCAGGTAATCTCGGTTATGTTTGAAAATCCCCAACAGAAAGGTCTTTTATGCTTCGTTTTAGTTTTGAACAATTATCTGCATTTATTGCCGTTGCCGAAACGGGATCATTCAGTAAAGCGGCTAAATCTCTCCATAAAGACCGCTCCACTCTGCATCAGCAGGTCGGCAACCTGGAGATCGATTTAGGTATTACATTATTTGACCGCAGCGGCAAGTTTCCAAAAATCACCTTTGAGGGAGAAAGCCTGTTAACCCAGGCAAAACATATTTTGTATCAAGCACAGCTGCTGCAGAATAGTGGTGACAGCTTAGCTGGCGGTCTGGAGAAAAGTTTAACTATTTATCATGATATTTCACTGCCCATTTCAGTGATCATAGAAGTACAGAACAGTGTTCAGGAGCAGTTTCCTAATACCCGATTAAACTGGATACATAGAGGAAAAGGGGAATCAATTAAAGCTTTAGCTCAGCAGCGGGCCGATATAGCATTAGTACTAGGCGGCGTTAACGCCGTGCTTCCGGAAAAAGGACTGGCCTTCACAAACCTTGGTTATTTACCTTTTTCATTTTTTGCACATAAAGACACTCAATTAGGAAAAAGTAACAGCTGCAGCCTGCCTGATTTAGAACAAAACCTACAGTATGTCGCAGAAAATCATATGGAAGTCGGTTTAGGTAAAATGCTGCAGATATCTTCACAACAGGCAGTTATCAGTAATACGGATATTATTTTATCATTATTAAAAGAGGGCGGCTGGGCATTATTACCAAACCACGTGGTCAGTTCATCTGCAAATGCACAGCAGATAAAAAAACTAAATATCGATTTTATGAATAGTGACGGACGCTGGAGTTTCGTATTATTAACCCGTACTCAGCAGAACATAGGAAAAGTAAAAAGTACCACAATTAATGAGTTTAAAAAGTCATTCAAATCATTAAACAGTTAAAATAAACCGCTAGTGAGCATTTACATCATAATTGAGATTCACCGGGTAATAAACGCAAAAATCCGATAACAAAACGGTCCCACCAGCTGCTGTACGGCTCATTGTAATAGCTTGTTTTCCTGTTTCCGCGCAGCTTAATCCAGACTAACTGATCATCTTGCAAGGATAACTCAAAAGCAATTTTATGAACATTATCGTCAAAATTAGCGGCTATATCATCGGCTAATTCTCTGCTGTCAATAACAACACCAATTTCGGTATTTTCATTAAACGAACGAGGGTCTAAATTAAGTGAGCCGATAAAAGCATGACGGCGGTCTAAGACAAAATATTTTGCATGCAGACTTGCCTTGGAGATACCGGAAAGGTTAAAGGTTTTTTTGTTTTTGCTGTTTATACGGCCCTTCTCGGTCAGTATTCCACTATCCATCTCATATATTTTCACGCCCATTTTTAATAACTTATTACGATATTTTGAATATCCGGCATGTACGACACTGACATCATTAGATTTTAAAGAGTTGGTTAGTATTTTGACTTCAATGCCTTTCGCGATTAGCTCTTCGAAAAACAACATTCCTTCAACTCCCGGAACAAAATAAGGAGAAACAATGACTAGTTCTTTTTTAAGGCTCTTAAAATAGGGACTTAACTGCGGTGCCAGGTGATATTCTTTTTTACTTCTGTCTTTAACAATTTTAAGCGGGTCATCATAGAGTACAACAGCAGTTCCAGCATATTGTTTTACTTCGTTGTTTTTTAATAATTCAACTAAATTATTCTGCTGTAGAGCTTTGATATAGGCATTCGTTTTGTTTTCTGCAATAAACTTTTTGAGCTCGCTGGATACCTCATTCAAGGTGCTTTCTGTGGCCTGATAATCATTCAGTAATTCAATCGGGTAAGAAAGCTGATTATTCCAGTACAGATCAAATGAAGCAGAGACCTGCTGTACAGCCGGGCCTGAAAAGGCAACATCTAAATCACCGAAAACAACATCCGGATCCGCACCGAAATAAACATCCCCGATGTTTCGTCCCCCTAATATTGAAAGCGTATTATCTACGGTGAAGGATTTATTATGCATACGACGTGTAACAGCGCCAAACTGCGTTACAAGCTGTCCGGTACGGTTTTTGCCGCGAATAAAAGGATTAAAAATACGTACTTCAAAATTAGGGTGTGCACTTAACATGGCGATATTCTGATCTTTACCGGCAAGATCCATATCATCAACCAGTAAACGAACCCGTACTCCGCGTTCGGCAGCCTGCCATAATGCAGTGGTCAGCAGACCTCCGCTTAAATCTGAATGGTATAAATAATACTGAAGATCAAGACTCGACTGTGCGGACTTAATCAGTGAAAGCCTGGCGACAAACGCATCAATGCCGTCATCTAATAACAAAACAGAGACCTGATCCGCCCCTAAATTTAAACCTTTATGCGCTTTTTCCACCTCTCTGACTAATTTTGACTGCGTTGATTTTTCCAGAGTATAGCTGGGAGAGCTGTTGTTATCCGGCAGACTGATGCAGGCAGTTAACGGGACGATAAATAAAATTACAATAAAACCTTTAAACATAAGCATATCCATATGATAAGTCTGCGAATAAATAGCGATTACTTCGCCCTTAATTTTAATATAATGGATAGATTCTGATATTCAATCATAGAAAGAGCAGATGAACACAAAACTTAAAGAAAACGATCTCTATTTACCGATTAAAGGCTTTTTAAGCAGCCTGGGTTATGAAGTAAAAGGCGAGATAAAAGACTGTGATATTGTCGCAGTAAAAGATGACTCAATGGTGATTATCGAACTTAAATTAAGTATCAATATAACCCTGCTGCTGCAGGCTGTTGAACGGTTTACCCTGGCAGATACCGTCTATATTGCTGTTCCCAAACAGTGCACCATCTATAAAAAACAGGCTAAACAGGTCAAAAAACTGATCGCACGATTAGGTTTAGGTCTGATTATCGTAGATATGCAGAAAGAGCAGCAGTATGTTGAAGTGGTCAGCGATCCGAAAGACTACACGCCGCGGAAAAACCGGCGCAGACAAAAAGCTTTGTTAAAAGAGTTCAGCAGCCGTCAGGGTGATACACAAAAGGGCGGTTCAACCCGTAGAGAAGCCGGTTTAACAGCTTACCGGCAGCGCTGCATCCGGGTGGCTGAATATTTATCTAAACAGCCTAACGCCAAGGGGGCTGAAATAAAAAAGGCAATTGATGAGCCACAGGCTACACAGTTTTTAGGCAGTAATTACTACGGCTGGTTTAATAAAGTGGAACGAGGTATTTACCAGCTGTCTGAAAAAGGGGCAGACGAACTGCCGCAGTGGCGGGAAAAAATGAATCAGGTTACTAAAGAATAGCAACCTGATTACAGCTCAGAATTAATCTCTGATACGTTTAAATATTAATGAAGTATTAATGCCGCCGAAGGCAAAGTTATTACTCATAATATATTCACAATCGATTTCACGGCCGCTGCCTGTGATGTAGTCCAGATCACCGCATAACGGATCAATATTATTAAGATTTAAAGTCGGATTAAACCAGCCGCTGTTCATCATCTCAATAGCAGTCCAGGCTTCAACTGCGCCGCATGCACCTAAGGTATGACCGAAGTAGCTCTTTAATGAGCTGATCGGTGTTTTACTGCCGACCACATTCTGCGTTGCATTAGTTTCAGCGATATCACCACGCTCTGTCGCAGTACCATGCGCAGAAACATAACCGATTTTATCCGCGCTTAAATCTGCATTTTTAAGCGCCATCTCCATACAGATCTGCATGGTTTCCTGCTGCGGCTGTGTTACATGCGCCGCATCGCAGTTACTGGCAAATCCCACTAACTCCGCATATATTTTTGCGCCGCGCGCTTTAGCATGTTCATATTCTTCTAATACCAATGTACCGGCACCTTCACCAATAACTAATCCGTCACGGTCTTTGTCGTACGGGCTGGGTGTTGATTTAGGATTATCATTTTTAAGGCTGGTAGCAAACAGGGTATCAAATACTGCAGATTCCGTCGGACATAACTCCTCCGCACCACCAGCAACCATTACTGTCTGATAGCCATGCTTAATTGCTTCATAAGCATAACCGATTGCCTGGCTGCCGGAAGTACACGCACTGCTGGTAGGAATAATACGCCCTTTTAAGCCAAAAAACAGGCCGACATTAACCGCACTGGTATGCGGCATCATCTGTACATAAGTTGTCGCTGTGATAGCTTTAGTGCTTTTTTCATTAAGCATGACACCAAAAGCACCAACCGCATCGGTACTGCCGGTAGAGGAGCCGTAAGCAACACCTGTCTGGCCGTTGGTTAATATATCATTACCAAGCAGACCACTTTGAATAAGAGCATTTTCAGAAGCAAGTGTCGCTAATTTTGAAACCCTGCCCATACCGCGAATTTTTTTACGGGTGTAATGCTTCGGCAGCTCAAAATCAACAATAGGCGCAGCCAGCTTGGTATTTAAACCGTCATACTGCTCATAACTCTGCATATATAATACTGCGTTTTCACAAGCTTTTAATTTAGCTTCTACACTTTCCCAGTCATTACCGAATGCAGTAACACCGGACATGCCTGTAACAACAACTCGACGAATACTCATTAAACCATTCCTCCGTTAATACTGATAACCTGGCGGGTAACATAAGCCGCGGCATCAGACATTAAATAACTTACCAGACCGGCAACCTCTTCAGGTTGTCCCATACGGCGTAAAGGCACAAGCGGCAGGGC
Source organism: Psychromonas aquimarina ATCC BAA-1526 (assembly GCF_000428725.1). Taxonomy (GTDB): domain Bacteria; phylum Pseudomonadota; class Gammaproteobacteria; order Enterobacterales; family Psychromonadaceae; genus Psychromonas; species Psychromonas aquimarina. The sequence goes on along the minus strand of NZ_AUAM01000038.1, from coordinate 29,327 downwards.
ATGCTCTTTAACATGTTCATTAACCATACCGGTATCAACCAGCCCGGGTGCCACACAGTTTACTGTGATTTTGCGTTTAGCCACTTCTAAGGCCAGCGCTTTAGTCGCGCCGATAATACCTGCTTTAGCCGCACTGTAGTTTGTCTGGCCGCGATTACCTACTAAGCCGGAAACTGATGCTAAGGTAACAATACGCCCGCCTTTACGAAGCTGTACCATAGGCATAACACAAGGGTGTAAAACATTATAAAAACCATCAAGGTTAGTATGTACCACACCATCCCACTCTTCACCGGTCATAGCTGGAAAAACAGTATCATTGCTAACACCTGCATTACTAACTACACCGTAATAAGCACCGTTTTCAGCAATATCGTTTTCCAGTACTGTCCGGCACTGCTCACGATCGCTAATATCAAACTGTAAAATGCGCGCACTGCCGCCTAATGTTTTAATTTCTTCAACTGTTTGTAATGCACCATTTTTATCGCCCATATAATGCACGGCAATAGTGAAGCCGTCCTGTGCTAGTTTTAATGCAATCGCACGGCCGATGCCTTTACTCGCACCAGTCACTAATACTTGTCTAGTCATTATTTTTCCCTTTTAACATCTCTTCTAATTTTTCCGGCGTAGGTACAAAGGCATTTAACTGCCCGGCGGCAAGTTCTTTACCTTTGCATTCGATGCGGCACAGAAAAGCCGCCATACCTTCACTTTCCATTACCTGTTCCGCATAGATATCAAGCAGCTGCGATTCTTTATAGATTTCACATTCACTTGTATAAGAGCGGCTGCCTAATAAAAAACCGACTGGTGAAGGTTTATTTTGTCTCCAGGCATGATAGCCAGACCAGACGGCGATGGTTTGCGCCATAAACTCAATGCCGACCCATGCCGGCACACCATTACTCTCTTTATCAAAGAACAGTCCGTCTGAATCAATCTTAACCTGGCAATGTACCGTTAATTCAGTCACATCGATTAGTTTATCGATCAGGATCATCGGGGCTTCATGCGGCAGTAAAGACGCTGCGTCGGGGATATTATTCATCTGTGTATCCAAATACCATGCTTATATTTATTTCTTTTAAATTTAAAAAAGAGCCCGCTTATTCATCTGCATATCCGAAAATCAGGCTTATATTCTTTGTCCGCTTTAAACAGCAGCCGAATGCAAATATCTCATTTACAAAAGAACCAGTGCTTATAATCTTATTCATCTGCGTAACCGAAGATCAGACTTATATTGTTGCCGCCGAATGCAAATGAGTTACTTAAAACAGCAGGCTTTTGTAATTTTTCCTTACCCTGCACAAAACGTATCGGCGCAAGAGACGGATCATAAACTCCATCATTAATTTGTACGGGCAGATCCAGATTTTTATCTAAGAGTAACCAGCAGAGTGCGGCTTCTAAAATACTGGCGGCCCCTAATGCATGTCCGGTTAACGGCTTCGTTGAGCTCACAGCCACCTTGTCTGAGAAGAGGGCATAAATGGCTTTTGCTTCCATTGCATCATTTAGCTTAGTTGCTGTGCCATGCGCATTAATATAACCGATCTGCTCTGTACTCAGCTGCGCATCATTTAATGCTTTGTGCATCGCTTCAGCAGCCCCTTTTCCTTCCGGGTGAGGTGCTGAAATATGGTGAGCATCGGAACTGTCTCCTGCACCAAGCAAGGCTAAGCCGCTTGAGTTTTTTTCTCGGGACAGCAGCATAAATGCGGCCGCCTCACCAATATTAATACCGTGACGGTTTTTACTAAACGGGCTGCAGAGTTCATTGGAGAGAGCTTCTAAACCGTGAAATCCATTCAGCGTCAGTTTACACAAAGAATCACTGCCGCCGACAAGGACTGCATCAACTATTCCTGCTTTTAATAAGCGCTTGGCCGATAAAAATACCCGGCCGCTTGATGAACATGCAGTAGAAATCGTATAAACAGGACCATCGATCTTAAAATAATCAGCGACAAACTCTCCCAGATTACCCACTTCCTGCTGATGGTAGTGATAATCTTCTGGCAGCTGACCGGTTTTCTGTTTTACAGCCAGTGCACTTTCACCATCAGCAATACCAGAAGTACTGGTACCGACAATAACCGCAATACGATCCGCGCCGTACAAACTGACAGCCTGCTCTATCTGAGGTTTAATCTGAAGCAGAGCTGATAATGCCAGACGGTTATTACGGGTATTTTTATCTGTTAAATCCGCATCAATCTCAGGTAACGGGCTTACTATCTTACCGACAACGGTTTTACCGCCGTCGTTTAACCAGCCGGACTCCAGGCACATATCAGGTGAAAAACCTAAGGCCAGACGCTTTATGCTCTCCTGTTGTGTTTCACCTAATGCTGAGTTCATCGCACAGGCATGAATATAAACGGGAAAAGCAGGGGGATTAGTATTCATCTAATTCTCTATTTATCAGTATCTGATTTGCTGGTTTCGATAGTGATGGTGTAATTAAGCTGCAAATGTTTAAACACTATAATTCCATCAATATAAGGGTGTGCCTGATAAGAGACAGATGCAACAATCTGTCCGTTTTCATCAAGTAAAAAACGTTCAAAATCACTTTCAACAAGCGACCAGCCTATTTGTGCAAGCGGGGCAGACCATGATTCAACAGGCCAGATTGAAATCATCACATTAAATAATACCTGTTCCGGCTTTGGTAAAGTATCAGCTAAGCCGCTAAGCACATAGGTTTGAATCTCTTCACCTGAATAGCTCAAGCTGATAATGCGCGCCCCCCAGGCAGAAAAGCCAGCTAAAACGACACTTTGCTGATCGACCTGCAGCTGTACCGGTAATTTCTGCTCTTTATTACCTTCTGCATGACCCCACTGCGCGGTGATAAGTTGACTGACATTAAGTCTCTCACCTAACTCAGCAGGTTTCGGCAGAGTAACAAATACGTCTTTATTTACCTCAACCTGAACCGGATGAGTCTGCGGCTGCATTGAGCAGGCGCTCAGCATCATTATCAGTATAGGGAAATATAAACATTTTAATTTCATCTTATTACCTTTTAACCTTACGACTGGTCATTGCTAAAGGAGCGAGCAGCCAGGCAACAATAATCCCCGTTAAAACAGTGATACCAAAACCATGAATAGCCTGGGTTTCGCTTAACGCCAGTAAACCAAATGATAATACCGTGGTGAGTGCAGAAAGAGTGATTGCCAGCAGAGTATTCTTCGCTTCAATCAACTGCTTTTGCTCTGCAAAAAACAGGGTGTAGTCGATGCCGATACCTAAGATAAGAATCACCGCTAATAAATTAAAAATAGTGACAGGAATACCAGCCACACTGGTTACCGCTAAACCGACACAGGCAGCGATAACAGGCGGACTTATCACCAGAAAACCAAGCTTTAAGCCATATCGCCAGAACATTAAAAGAGCGATTAACAAATATGCTCCGATTAACAGCTTGCTGATATGAACGCGATACGTACCAAAAATAGCAGAAACCTCATTGGCTTTATCCAGAGAGGTGAGATCATCATGTTCATTGATATAAGACTGTAAAATCTGCTTGTCATTCATATCATTAACCAGGATCACCGCAGAGCTTTTACCGTTAATTTTATCCAGCCATAAAAAACCTAAAGGCTCAGAAACCGATGACGCTAAATAGTCATCCACTAACAAAGGCTTAAAAGGCTGATCAAAATGCACAGCTTGTGAAAAATTCAGTTTTTCGCTGAGATTCTGTGCTTGTGACTGATATAAAGACTTAACTAATTCAAAATTCTCTTTTTGACTCAGCAGCGGCGGAACATACTGGCTGATACTCTGATAGTTAAGAAGCAGACCTTGTTTCTGCCAGACAGTTAACTGTTTCCCGACTTCACTCAGACGAACTAATAAATCATTATCACTGGCGGCCTTAACCAGCAGCAGCTGCTGGCTTTGCCCGACACCGCTAACGGTTTTAATATATGTTTCCTGCGTTTTTAATGCCGCCGGTAATGCCTGCAGCTGGCGAATATCATCATCAAAATGCACATTAAAAGCACCAGCTAATGAAAACAGCAGTAATAAACTCGGCAGGAGAGTTCGGAATTTAGGGTTTTCCCAGGCTTTTAACCATAAACTAATAAAAGTTAATTTCGGCACAGCTGTTGTACTTGCTGATTTTGCTAACAGCGGATACCAGCAGACAACCGTAAGATAAGCCCCTAAAAGACCAACCACGGAAAATAGAGACAGCTGCTGCAGACCCGGGAAAGGCGCAATCAGCAAACCTAAATAGCCGATTAAACTGGTTAACAAACCTAAGGTAATGGCATTAAAAATATGTTTTAGCGCCGACTGCGAATGCCAGTTATCTTTCTGCACCAGGCGCTCGGTAAGATAATGAAAAGCGTAGTCAATTGATACTCCGATCAGACTTGCACCAAACACTAAACTAAACAGATGCACCTTGCCGAAGACAGCAGCAGTAACTACAAATGCCACCAGCAGACCGCAGCTTATGGATAACAATGCCAGCGTTAAAGGTAAGGCACTGCGGTAAACAATCAGCAGTAAAAGCACAACACCAATCAGCGAGCCGACACCTATGGTACTGATTTCACTTTTGGCACTCTGTGTTCCGTAGGCGGCATAGAATATCGTACCTGTATGTTCCAGTTCCACGTGAAACATTGTTTTAATCGTCGTTTCAAGTTCATCTAAAGCGGATAGTCTGTTTTGCAGCTGTGTGTCGTAGGGGTCACCGGCCAGATCTGCACGAATAATAATATGGTATTTACCCTGATACTCAGTGGTTAAATACCCCTGATATAAAGTAAAGTTTGCTGAGCTGTTATTTCGTGAAGATAGATAGTCTCTGAATAACAAAAAGGGATCATTTTTAAGTTCCCCGCCGCTTACACCGGAAAAAGGGTTGTAAACCTGCTGCAGTACTTTAGTAACCTGCTCTTCAGGGGCCTGCTGCAGAGACTCTTTCTGCTGCGCATTTAATAACTGCCCGCGATAAGGAAAGTACAGTTTAGCCCAGGCCTGCTGCTGCTGTTCACTTAACTGCGCAGATAAACCAGAGAACAGGTTAGTGGTTAATAACTTACCTGAAAAAGCAGATGCGGCAGCGGCAAGCTGGGGTTTATCTTCGCCAGAAAGTAAAAATACCACCTTATTGCTGACATTACTGCTGACCTGCTCAAAAGCCTGTTGAGCAAAGGGATCCTGCTGGTTTTCAGGTAACAGGGCTAATATATTTGTTTCAATGGGCAAGTCCGGCTGCAGAACTGTCTGGCGCACTAAACCTACCGCTGCCAGCAATATAAAAAACAGCCAGAAAACAGCGGGTTTAGAATTGGAAGGCACGCTGTTCTTCTTCACTTAGAGTCTTAGGAGTCGTCTGCTGCTGTGCAAACTTTATTTCGGAAATATCACCGCTTAATTCACTTAAAACAAGCACATCAATAAAATCAGAGCCTTCAATTGAAATATTAGCAAACACCTTATTCAAAGGAGCCTCTCTTGGGGTTAATAACAGCAGCCAGTTATCTCCTTTTTCACTGAGCTTCATCTCAAACTGATCCGTTAAACCATCAACATCCCCTTTGAATAACGATAAAAACAGATGAGTAAAATAAAAAACCATCGGATTATCTTTTGCGGCAATCACTTCCGGAGCCTGTTCTGCAAACTGCTGACTAAGTTTGTCTTTTACCAGAACTAAAGAGACTGAAAATGGATCAACTTGTTTCCACAGCAACCCCTGATCCTGGTGCAGTAGAAATTTCCCCTTTGAAACAAGCGGCTGATTAAACATCTGCATAGTTTTTGTCTGGGTAAACTGACCGCGCAGCAGAGAGTGTGCAGTCAGTTTCTGCTGCACATCAGCGAGCGTTACAGACTGTGCAGAAAAACTCAAGATCATCAGCACAGCTGCAAAAAAACTATTTTTAATCAACAAAATAGGGCTCCAGTCTGTCAATAAATACCTTAGGTGAAGCAAAGCACATCTCTTTACTGGCTATTTCAACGGCAACCTGCCTTGTATAAGCCTTAGTCATACGCTGTCCCGTTTGCGCATCAAAAATCATATAATCAACACGCAGACGATTTTCCCATTCACTTAATACAGCTGTCACTCGTATTTCATGGTTATAAGGGATCGCTTTTACATATTTTACATAGCTGTCAATGATCGGCCAGATATAACCAGAAGCTTCCATTTCCCGATAGTTGTAATTGATTTTCTGCATCAAAATACGACGGGCCTCCTCAAAATAGCGGAAATAGTTACCATGGTAGATAACTCCCATAGGATCCGCATCCTGAAATGCTGTAATCAGAGTGATTTCAGCGCTTAAGTTAATATTGCTTTCGACCATTGATAAGTCCTAACTGTTAAAATAACGATCTGTATTAGTATAACGACCAGTGCTGAGTTTGAATTAACTGCATAAAATGACGTAAGTCAGTCTCTAACGGACGATCTTCATCAACCGGGGTAAACTCGCTTAATACCGCTTCAGTCATTGTTTTTAAACCTTCGCTGAAATGTCTTTCATCAAGTTCATTATGACGCTTACGAATAACCAGAGCCTGGGTAGCAGCCAGTAATGAAGCAGAAGCAACCTGCTCAGTCAGCAGTAATACCCGCAGACAGTCACGTGAAGCAATCGTCCCCATGCTGACTTTATCCTGATTATGGCACTCAGTTGAACGAGAGAATACACTTGCCGGCATAGTGTGCTTTAATGCTTCAGCCGTCCAGGCAGAAACACCAATCTGTACGGCTTTAAAACCGTGATTAATTGGTTTACGCGGCCCTTCAGCACCGGTTAAGTTAAACGGCAGGCCGTTATTAAATTTATAATCCATTAACTGCGCCATTTGACGGTCTAACAGATCTGCAATATTCGCCACAGCTACTTTTAAGGTATCCATCGCCATTGCAATATGACCGCCGTAGAAATGACCGCCATGTAATACTCGTTCATTATCACCGTCAATAATCGGATTATCATTAGCGCTGTTTAATTCATTTTCAATCATTGAACGCAGCCACGGCAGGGTATCCTGTAAAACACCAATAACATGCGGCGCACAGCGAAGCGAGTAACGATCCTGTAGACGGTCACTATTGCGCGGCGGACGTTCAGCCTGCAGATCCGAGCGTAACCAGGCTGCAATCTGCTGCTGTCCGGCATGCGGTTTAACAGCAAACAGTGCTTCATCAAAGTGGAAATCATTGCCGTGCATCGCAACTGAAACCATCGCAGTCACTTTTGTTGCAACTTTTGCCAGATATTCCGCGCGTTTAAATGCTAAGCAGGCAAGGGCGGTCATAACCGCGGTACCGTTCATTAATGCCAGGCCTTCTTTAGGCTGCAGTACGATAGGTTTAATATTCAGCTCAGCAAAAACCTCTGCTGTCGGGCGAATCTGACCTTTATAGATAACTTCACGCTCACCGATTAATACAGCTGCCAGGTAAGAGAGAGGTGTTAAATCACCGCTTGCCCCGACTGAACCTTCTTCCGGGATACGCGGAGAAATATCATTATTAATCAAAGTGATAATCTGATTAAGCAGATCATGCGTAACACCGGAAACACCCTGTGATAATGAACATAAACGAGTCGCTAAAACTGCTTTTGACTGTTTCTCGGTTAAGTTATCACCCAGACCGCAGCCGTGAAAACGGGTTAAATGTAGCGGTAATTCAGAAACTAAGTCTGTCGGAATAGCAACGGTACAGGAGTCTCCGTAACCGGTTGTCACGCCATAAATAACACCATCTTCTTTTAACAGACGCTCTAAAAATGCCACACCGCGGTCGATTTTTGTGTTAAATTCAGCACTGGAATTCATTTCTGCGCCGGCGCCGTCAGAGATACTTACAATATCTTCAATGGTTAAACGTCCGTCACCAAACTTGATGCTTTGTTGTTTATTTGTCATTTTTCTTTCCACTTAACTGCCAAAATTAAAAAGTTATACCGGATTGTAAAAACAGAGGGCTTTCATCTGCCTCGTTTATAAAATATTACTTCTCTTCAGATTTTGGACTTAGCTGCCAAAAATTAAAAAGTTATAGCGGATTGTAAAAGTAGATATGCTTTCATCTGTCGCTATAGCTAAAAGTTACTTATCTTCAGCCTTACTGCTTAACTGCCAAAAATTAAAAAGTTATAGCGGATTGTAAAAGTAGATGTGCTTTCATCTGCCGCTATATATAAAAGTTACTTATCTTCAGCCTTACTGCTTAACTGCCAAAAATTGAAAAAGTTATACCACTGCAGCGGTGCTTTCATTGTGTAATGTTCAAGGCGCCGGGCATATAAGTCAGCCACAGCCTGCAGGGCCTGCTCGCGCCTGCCTCTTGGTAATTTTATCTGCTCACTGAAAGGTTCAAAGTAGACATCAAAAAATGCCCCTTTTTTATTTTCATTACGCAGACCAAAAAGTAAATAAACCGGGGCTTTTAGAATTGATGCTAATAAAAACGGTCCCTGCGGAAAGGGGGCTGGTTTACCTAGAAAATCAGCCCAGACTGAACGCTGTTCAACACTGGATGATGTCCGGTCACCAACAATCACCACCCATTCTCCCTGTTCAATTTTATCATCAAGCAGAATGGCCGTTTCCGGACCGAGTTTATTTACCTGGATAATATTCAGATCTGATTTAGGATTAACGACTTTGATCATCGCGTTAAAACGCGGAGCATGCTCGGTAAAAACCAGAGCATTAATTTTTAAATCAACATATTGTTCACTCAGCGCACGACACAACTCTAAATTGCCGAGATGTGAACCGATAATAACAATGCCCCGCCCGGATTTAGTCAAAGGTTCAATATGTTCAAGACCATGAACAGCCAGATTACCTGTTGAGAAATCACCTTTCCAGGCAGCCAGTTTATCCAGCATGGTCTGCCCGAAAGAGTTCAGATGTCGATAAACACTTAACTTTCCAGGCAGACTCTGTCCAGTCTGCTGAGCATAGCTGCGCACATTCTGTAAATACAATGCTGAAGCCGCCCGGGTTTCTCTAGCTGTCAGCATATAATAAGCCATGACAACTTTTAACAGCATGCTGAATGCTGTCCGGCCGAACAGCGAATAGATGCCCAGCAGAATTTTCATTCCGTAATAGGTTCCCTGCTCAGCCTGCTTTGACCAATGCTTATTCTTTAAAGTCATTCGTTTAGAACGGGTTAATAATTTAGGCAGACGTTTTAACATGCCGAAAAACAGGCAGGTGTGCATCCAGCTTATTTTTACGTTATCCCAGAAAGCATCAAAATGAGATACACCGTTTTCCGGGTAGATCACCCGCGTTTTTATAAAACGCACATCAACATCATTCCAGAATAATCTGACCATTATTTCGGTATCAAAATCCATTCTTAAGCCGAGTTTTTCCTGGCGGATAATATCCATGGACGGTGTCAGGGGATAGGAACGAAACCCGCACATACTGTCTTTAACTGAAAATGACAGGGTTTCTACCCACACCCAGAAATGGGTAATATAACGGCCGTATAAGCGCCCCTTGGGTACACTTTCATCATAAACCGGGCGTCCGGATATTAATGCATCCGGATGTGCCTGCGATTCTTTTAGTAAAACCGGCAGCGCAGTCAGATCATGCTGACCGTCGGCATCTATCTGCACTGCATGACTGAATCCCAGCTCAAATGCGGCTTTAATTCCGGCGATAACAGCACCGCCTTTCCCCTGATTTTCAATCAGGGTAACTACAGTCGCTATATCAGTAAGCCGGCCGATTACCTCTTTGGTAACAAGATCACTACCGTCATCAACAATAATGATCGGATAATCATAATCAGCAGCTAAAGCCTTAACAACAGCCGTTAATGCCTGGCCGTGGTTATAGCAGGGGATCAAAAAGCACGGATTAAAATCAGTCATAACGGCCCTTACTCGTTTACAAGTAATTTGATACGACCGGATGAATGCCGGCTGTTTTCAGAGCTGTAAACAAAATGCAGTTTTTGTTTGTCTGCATCCCAGGTTAGAGTTAATAAAACAATACTGTCCGGCAGAATAGGATCCTGGAATTTAATGACTTCCATACCTGCAAAACGGGTGCCGCAGTTAAGCAGTTTCTTGCCGTAAAAAACAGCCCAGTCTATCTGTGTGACACCGGGCAGTAATGGGTATCCTGGAAAATGACCTTCAAAATCAGTAATACCTGCATCAATCTGCAGGGTTAAAACAGCCCTGTTTTCTATAATCTGCTGATCAATAATGGTCGCTTTACGTTGAGACATTTTTTATTCCACTTTCTTTACTGAATTTTTCGTTTTCAAATAATTGTGATATTTCACTGTGCAGGCGTTTTCCCTGTTTATTTACCGGTATTTCAGCAGCAATACGGTAGTGTCTGGGAATAGCGACGGGTTCAATCCATAAACGTAAGGCCTGACGAAGTTTTATCCAGAATTTTCCTTTTCCAAGCGCCTGCATGGTATGTTCCCCCTGCGCGCTAAGCTTAATAACAGCCCCTAAACTCAGACGGTGAATATCATCAATAACCAGTACAACACTTTCATCGATCCATTCCAGCTGATTAAGGCGCTGTTCAACCTCAACTAATGAAATACGTTTTTCTTCGATTTTAACAATTCGATCAACTCGACCTTTCAAAATAAACTGATTATTCTCTAATAATTCACACTGATCGCTGGTCTGATACCATGTTTGCGGATCAATCCACGGCGACTTTAGACTTAAACATCCCAGTTCAACAAGCCGGGCAGATATTCCCGGGAAAAAATTCCAGGCAGTATCAGCCTGCTGCTGTTGACGGTAACCGATCCCACCGGTTTCAGTACTGCCGAATACCTCAAAGGGATACTGGTCAAACAAAGCTTTACACTGCTCTGCGGCTTCATTATTTAACGGACCGCCAGATGAAAAAACAGCACGATAAGCACTGCTTTGTTTATCCTGCGGTAAACGCTTTAATAAAGCCGGGCTGCTGATCAGGCAGCAGTTATTATCAGCACCGGTTAACACCTGCTCGGGGTAAACCAGATCATTAGACTGGAAGGCCCGTCCGGCGCATAAAGGCCATAAAATGCGAAACAGCAGGCCGTATATATGCTGATGAGAGACCGTACTGACAATACTGCAGCCGTCAAGCAGCTCTCCCCATACAAGTTCAAGCTGGGTGATCTCATTGTCTAACATTAATAATGATTTATTGACCGCTTTCGGCAGACCGCTTGACCCGGAAGTAAATAGAGTAATATTTACCTGCTGCAGATCTAATTCAGTAAACGGCAGAGCGCAGCCCGGATGTCTGTCTGTACAAGGCAGTGTCAGCTGCTGCTTGCTGAAATCAGCAGCAACAAGCCCGTCATGCACAACAGCATCAAAATGCTCCGCTAAAGACAGCAGCATTGCCGGCTGGTGATTACCGGGTAAGACAATATTCTTATCAGCATAAACAGCGGCAAAAAAAGCTGTGCAGAAGAGATAACTGTTTTCACAGCAGATCGCCCAGTTTTTTTTATCAGAATTTCGAAGCTTAAGACTTAATGCTTTTATGTCCGATAATAACTGCGCCCAGCAAACCGTTTCTTCTGTCGAGAAGGAAACCAGCTGTTGATCTTCTCTGTCACTGAGCAGTACATTTTTTAGAGAGCTAAAACTCATTCATTTTTTCTTTTAACATAAATACGAACCAGAAATTCAGCAGCGAACAGGGAACCGGCCAGCAGGTAACTGATCAAACCGTTATACAGGGTCCAGATATCAAGTGACAGGAAACTGGTCAGTAGAGAAACGGAACCATTAATAACAAAAAACAGGCACCAGACTTTAGTGACGCTGCGGGTATAACTCACCGCATAATCAGGCAGTTCAGGTTCCTGCAGACGGGCAAAACGCTCAACCATACTCTCTTTCTGCCATAAACTGCAGGCAAATAAAGTAAGCATTAACATATTGACTATAACAGGGTAATAAGTGAACCAGCTGGTATCTTTAAAAGTTATTGCAAGCAGCGCTAAAACAAGCCCCATTGCACCACTTACCCAGGCTATATATTTTAATTCACGTAAACGGGTTTTATTCCCGCCGATAATACGCAGAATAAATAATACACCGAGCACCGCAGCAACCGTTCCAACTCCCCATTGATTTAAGCCGTAATAAACAGCAAATGGATAAGCTAATAAAACAATTGCCGACAATATCGTCAGCAATTTCATTATTTATTTTTCCTGTAGCAGTTCAACAACTGAATTAACTACATCATCAACCGTACGTACCATTTTAAACTCTTCCGGTTTAATTTTTTTACCGGTAAGTTTTTGTAAATGAACCACTAAATCAACAGCATCTAAACTGTCTAAATCAAGATCCTGATAAAGTTTAGTTTCAAGCTGGATATCCGCGGCATCAAGCTCAAACAGTTCAACCAAAGCTTCCTGAACCTGGCTGAAAATTTCATTTTTATTTAATTCAGTCATATTATTAAGCCTTATTTGCTGAAATGTATTTTGCTAAATTTGCAACAGATGCAAAATGCTCTCGTGTCTGTGTATCGTCGGCATCAATAACAACACTGTACTGCTTCTTAATCGCTAACCCCAGCTCTAGGGCATCAATTGAATCTAAACCTAAACCTTCACCAAACAGCGGGGCATCTGTTTCAATATCATCGACACTCATATCTTCAAGATAAAGCGCATCAATGATTAATTTTTTTATTTCTGTGTGTAACTGTTCCATGAATACCTACTCAGTTTTAATGTTCTGGTGCTAAAAGCACATTATATAAATGCTTGTTTAATTTTCTAACGGCTATTGAAGGGGATAGGTTTTCTTCAATAAATGGTTTTATCGAAACTTTATCTTTCACTTCAATATGAAAAAAAGGCCGGCTGTCCGGTACTTGATACCATTTTTTCTCTTTTGTTAAAAATGAAGGACTTACTTTAATATGCACGATACGCAGATCGGTTTCTGTTTTAACTGCTATCTGTGCAGCCCCTCTCTGTAATGACGATTCTTTACCCGGCGTTGTTCTTGTTCCCTCTGGAAAGATCAGCAGAACATTACCGTTTTCAAGCCGCTCAGAGCAGTCATCGAGTAAATTTTCAGGATCTTTATTAGGAATATAACCAGCAGATTTCACAACTCCTTTCATAAAAGGATTATGCCATATCGCTTCTTTAACCAGACAGTCACACTGCCCTAAACGGGAAGTAATTAATACATAATCAATTAAACTAGGATGGTTAGCAACGATTAAACAATTCTGATCGTTTTGTAACTTTTCAGCTCCGACAAATTTATAATCAATCGCGCCGCTGATACGCATTGTTTCGCAGAACAGATAAAAAGAACGCTGAATTATCTTCTGTACTTTTAATTCTCGTTTTTTACTGTTTTCTAATGAAAATGTTAATAAAGGAAAAACAATAAAAGTTAAAGCCAGGCCGCCTATTCCAAACAGGCCGAAACAAAATCCGGTTGCAAAAATCCGCCAGATTTTATTAATTTTTTCATTCAGGCTCATCAGTTCTTTTCCCAATACCAGGCAGTTTTTTTACTGCAGATAGAAACCGTTTTCTGTTCGTTTAACAGATAATCAATACAGCTGAAAGCTTGAGGATAAAAACTTTCACTAAGCTGTTCCTGTTTTACCGCTTTAATTTTGAATTCTCCTCCACCGCTTAATAACAAACCAAGAGCAAAGCCCTGATGTTCAGCCTTTTCGAATGCCTGATAAGGTTCAGGCAGAGGCTCATCAAAATTAACCACTAGTACATTATGATCCGGATGTTCCTGTAGATAACAACCGGCTTCAATAAGTGCACTATGCAGAGTGTTTTCACCGCCGGCCAGAGAACAGACAGGCACGGCCTGCTTAGTTGAGATGGTAAATAATCCGGCGGCCGTATTATGCACTGACTGCGAAAACATAATTGGAGAAGCGTCATTACCGGCAAGGATATCTTCGATTAATTTAACAGTGCGGGTTAGTTCGCCATGACGACTGGCGAAAACAATATAATCGATATGATTGTGCTGCGATAACTGAATGGCAGTCTGCACAGCAAGCTTGCTTAATGAGCTCATACGGCGGCGCATCATAGCAGGAATCAGATTTACAGGAGTTTCATTAAGTACCCCTAGACATAAAGGCTGGTTTTCAACCTGTTCATGCCATTTATTGTGCAGGGCAATACCGGGGCAGAGGGCAAACCAGTTTATGATATTAAAATTAATAAAATCCATTTGCTTTTACTATATTATTTTTTATTAATAGAAAAATAACACAATCAATGAGTTATAGTTCCTCCGAAATCGCATGCTATTTTAACATTAAACTGTTCGTGCTGTTTAGCTATTTTAAGCACAAAGCCTTTATTATTATTTTCTATAGGACAAATATATTCAGCAGCGCCTTACAGCAGGCGTTAATATCCTTTTTATGCTTATGATGTTAATCTTGCGCCTTTAAATAAGGATTCGGTAGCCAGCACAGATACGCACAGCCCTCAGAAGAAAAGCAAAAATTAATCATCACCTTCATTGTAATTTATGCTGTTTTTCTCTTTATTCTTAATGCACTGCCGATAAAGCATAGATTTAAATAACTTACATATGGATTCAACAGGTTACTCAATGACAGATTATACAAACGACCCGTTTACTGCTCTTGAAGCAAAAAACGAAGCGCAGAAACTGGCCTTTTCTCCGATTATTTTTCATACCGCGCGGACGTTACGTGATTTAGGTATTTTAGCGGTTTTAGACAAGGCAGAAAGTGCAGGCCTGAATGCAGTACAGATCAGTGAAAAATCCGGCGTATCCGAATATGGTGTTAAGGTATTATTAGATATGGCATTAAGTGCTCATATTGTTACCTGGAAAAGTCCAAATTATGTAATCGCTAAATTAGGTTACTTTTTATTACATGACGGCATGACCCGCGCTAATTTAGATTTTACAGCTGATGTCTGTTATGCGGCTATGATGCACCTGACCGAAGCAATAGAAGAGGGGACACCAGCTGGTCTTAAAGAGCTGGGTGACTGGCCGACTATTTATGAAGGTTTATCCCGACTGCCGGAAAAAGCCAAAGAAAGCTGGTTTAATTTCGATCACTTCTATTCTGACCGCTCATTCCCGGTTTTATTAGAAAAAGTATTTGAACATAAACCTAAGTCTATTTTTGATATCGGCGGTAATACCGGCAAGTGGTCTCTGCAGTGTGTTAATTACGATAAAGATGTGCAGATGACCATTATTGATCTTCCTCAGCAGATAGAAATGGCGATGAAAAATGCCCGGGAAAAAGGCTTTGCCGAGCGTATTAAAGGCTGCCCGGCCAACATGCTGGATAAAACTCAGGAATTACCGACAGGCGCCGACGCCTGGTGGATGAGTCAGTTCTTAGACTGCTTCTCGCCAATGGAGATATTAAGCATTTTGCAGCGGGTACGCAAAGCGATGCACAGTAATGCCCGTGTCTATATTCTTGAACTGTTCTGGGATGCACAGCGCTACGATGCTGCCGCATTAAGCCTTAATGCAACCTCGCTGTACTTTACCTGCTTAGCTAACGGCAACAGCCGTTTTTACCGTAGTGAAGACTTTTTAGAGATTGTCGAAGCCGCAGGATTTACGGTAGCTAAACGCACCGATGATATAGGTCTTGGTCATACGCTGCTGGAATTAAAAACTGCATAATACCGATCTGGATAAGTAAATGGTCTAAAATTGCGTAGGAAAAATTAATGAGAGCAAGGCGCTTGATTGAACAATAGCTGGCTATTGGGATTGAAAACAACGAAGTTATCGTGAATTTTATCCAGCAAGATTGATCAGGTATTTATCTAGATTGGTATAAATAAACAGACAAAAAAAAAGCGGCCCTTAGGCCGCCTTTCTGCAAAAAGTTAAATAATCACTTTCTGATTAACTTGATAACACGCAGTTGTGCAACAGCTTGTGCAAGCTGAGCAGTAACAAGTGCATAATCCACATCCTGGCCAGGATTTGAAATCTGCTCTTCAGCTGCCCGTTTCGCTTCTTCGGCTTTTGCCAGATCCAGGTCTTCACCTCGAATAGCAGTATCAGCAAGCACGGTTACACCGCCCGGCTGAACCTCAAGAAAACCACCAGAAATGTAAATGACTTCTTCAGCACCATGTTGTTTAACCAATTTAACCATTCCTGGTTTAATCGGCGTCAATAAAGGCGTGTGACCAGGCATAATGCCTAATTCACCTTCTTGACCAGATACTGACAGGTGTGAAACTCGTCCTGAAAACAGAGACTTTTCCGCACTTACAACATCTAAATGTGTGGTCATCGCTTTAGTCATAGTAACCTCCGGTTATTATAAGCCTTTTGCTTTTTCTACTGCTTCTTCAACAGTACCTACGTATAGGAAAGCCTGCTCAGGTACATCATCATAATCACCGGCAATTAGACCTTTAAAGCCAGCTAATGTGTCTTTAAGCGGTACGTAAATCCCCGGGTCGCCAGTGAATACTTCAGCAACGTGGTAAGGCTGAGTTAAGAATTTCTCAATCTTACGAGCACGTGCTACAGCCAGCTTATCTTCTTCAGAAAGCTCATCCATACCTAGGATTGCAATGATATCTTTCAGCTCTTTATAACGCTGCAGGATACCTTGAACACCACGGGCAACATCATAATGCTCCTGACCAACTACCAGCGGGTCAAGCTGACGAGAAGTAGAATCAAGCGGATCGATTGCCGGGTATAAACCTAGCGATGCGATATTACGAGATAATACAACTGTTGCGTCTAAGTGAGCAAAGGTTGTTGCTGGAGACGGATCCGTTAAATCATCGGCAGGTACATATACCGCCTGGATAGATGTAATAGAACCTGTTTTAGTCGATGTAATACGTTCCTGAAGAACCCCCATCTCTTCTGCAAGTGTCGGCTGGTAACCAACGGCAGAAGGCATACGGCCCAGCAGAGCTGATACTTCAGTTCCGGCTAGTGTGTAGCGGTAGATGTTATCAATAAATAGTAAAACGTCTTTACCTTCATCACGGAAACGCTCAGCCATTGTTAAACCAGTCAGGGCAACACGTAAACGGTTTCCTGGCGGCTCGTTCATCTGACCGTAAACCATTGCTACTTTTGATTCTTCAGGCTTTTCAACGTTAACAACGCCGGCTTCCTGCATCTCAAAGTAGAAATCGTTACCTTCACGAGTACGCTCACCAACACCGGCAAAAACAGACAGACCTGAATGTTTTAATGCGATGTTATTGATAAGCTCCATCATGTTTACTGTTTTACCAACACCAGCACCGCCGAACAGGCCGATTTTACCACCTTTTGCGAACGGGCAGATTAAGTCGATAACTTTGATACCAACTTCTAACGTGTCGATAGAAGACGACTGCTCTTCATAAGAAGGCGCAGCACGGTGAATTTCGTAATGCTCATCAGCACCGATATCACCACACTCATCAATCGGCTCACCCAGTACATTCATAATACGGCCTAATGTAGCCGTACCAACAGGTACTGTGATTGCTTGATTGGTATCAGTAACTTCTAGGCCGCGACTCAAACCTTCAGAAGCACCCATTGCGATACAACGAACAACACCGCCGCCGATCTGCTGCTGTACTTCCATTGTTAGATTCTTTTCAGTCACGATCAACGCACTGTAAATATTCGGTACAGCATCTTGTGGGAATTCAACATCCACAACGGCACCGATAATCTGAACGATTTTACCTGTACTCATCTCTGATCCTCTAAAATCATAAATTTGTTAATTTGCTTATACCGCAGCCGCACCGCCGCAAATCTCAGAAAGTTCCTGAGTAATCGCCGCTTGACGTGCTTTATTGGCAACAAGCTGTAACTCGTCAATTAAGGTATTAGCATTATCAGTTGCAGCTTTCATTGCAACCATTCGAGACACCTGCTCACATGCTAAATTTTCTACAACACCTTGATAAACCTGAGATTCAACATAACGAATTAATAATGCATCAAGGATAACCTTTGCATCACCTTCGTAAATATAATCCCATAGGTGTTTAGACACCTCTTCGTCGTCTTCTGCTTTCGGCAGAGGTAACAACTGGTTAACTGACGGTTCTTGTACCATGGTACTAATGAATTTATTGTTCACTATATATAAGCGATCGATTTTGCCTTCATCATAAGCATCTAGCATAATTTTCACCGAACCGATTAAATCATTAACGGTTGGTGCATCACCCAAACCAGAAGTTTGAGCGACTACATTAGCGCCTAAGCCATTGAAGAATGTGGTTGCTTTAGAACCGATAACGGCTAAATCAACTTCAACACCCGCTTCCGAGTGTTCCTGCATTGCTGCAATAACAGGTTTAAACAAGTTAATATTTAAACCGCCACATAAACCACGATCACTTGAAATGACAATATAACCAACACGCTTTATCTCTCTTTCTTCGACATAAGGGTGCTTGTATTCAAGTTTACCAAGTGCGATATGACCAATCACTTTACGCATAGTTTCAGCATAAGCATGAGTGCTAGACATACGCTGCTGCGCACGCCGCATCTTTGATGCAGCAACCATTTCCATGGCGCCAGTGATCTTCTGAGTGTTTTTTACACTCGCGATCTTATTTCTAATTTCTTTATCGCCGGCCATTTCTAGCTCCTAATTAATGCTTAATTAACGACCTGAGCCGTTAACTAATTACCAGGTTTGCGTCGCTTTGAAAGATTCCAAGATAGCCTTGAACTGTCCTTCAATATCTTTGCTGTAATCACCAGTTTCATTAATTTGAGCATAGAACTCAGCATGCTCATTTTTAGCATAAGAGATAAGTGATGCTTCAAAGTCTAAAACTTTTTCTACATCGACATCGTTAAGATATCCTTTCTCTGCAGCGAATAGTGATAACGCCTGTTCAACAACTGACATTGGAGCATATTGTTTCTGCTTCATTAATTCAGTTACTTTTTTACCATGATCAAGCTGCTTGCGCGTTGCATCATCAAGATCCGATGCAAACTGTGCAAAGGCCGCTAATTCACGGTACTGAGCTAGTGCAGTACGGATACCACCAGACAGTTTTTTAATTACTTTACACTGTGCCGCACCACCAACTCGTGATACAGAAATACCCGGATCAACCGCAGGACGAACACCACTATTAAACAGTTCAGTCGTTAAGAAGATCTGACCATCGGTAATAGAGATTACGTTAGTAGGTACGAATGCAGATACATCGCCCGCCTGCGTTTCGATGATTGGTAATGCCGTTAATGAACCGGTTTTACCTTTCACTTCACCCTTAGTGAATTGTTCAACGTAAACTTCGCTTACACGAGATGCACGTTCAAGAAGACGAGAATGAAGATAGAAAACGTCACCAGGGTATGCTTCACGGCCAGGAGGACGTTTAAGCAGTAGTGAAATCTGACGGTAGGCAACAGCCTGTTTAGAAAGATCATCATATACAATCAGTGCATCTTCACCGCGGTCGCGGAAGTATTCACCCATTGAACAACCGGCATAAGGCGCCAGGTACTGCAGTGCAGCAGCTTCAGAAGCAGATGCAACAACAACGATTGTATTTTCTAATGCACCGTGTTCTTCAAGTTTACGTACTACGTTAGCAATAGTTGAGGCTTTCTGGCCGATTGCAACATAGATAGAGTATAAACCTGTTGATTTTTGGTTAATGATTGCATCAATCGCGATAGCAGTTTTACCTACCTGACGGTCACCGATGATTAATTCACGTTGACCACGACCGATTGGAATCATTGAATCGATTGATTTCCAGCCCGTTTGAACAGGCTGATCAACTGATTTACGGTCGATTACACCCGGAGCAATTACTTCGATTGGAGAGTAACCGTCATTATCAATCGGGCCCTTACCGTCAATCGGCTCACCAAGAGTGTTTACAACACGACCTAAAAGACCTTTACCTACAGGTACTTCAAGAATACGACCAGTTGATTTAACTTTTTCGCCTTCTTTAAGATCACGGTAAGGTCCCATTACTACCGCACCTACCGAGTCACGCTCAAGGTTAAGTGCCATAGCAAAGCTGCCGTTTGGTAATTCGATCATCTCACCCTGCATACATTCAGCAAGGCCGTTGATGCGAATAATACCATCGCTTACAGAAACGATTGTACCTTCATTACGCGCTTCACTTACCGCTTCGAATTTTTCAATTCGCTGCTTGATAAGGTCGCTAATTTCAGTGGAATTCAGTTGCATGCCAATTTCCCATTAAGATTGTAAAGTATCAGATAAACGATTCAGCTGACCGCTAGCAGTGCTATCAATCACTAAATCACCCGCAGTAATTACCATTCCGGAAATCAGGGATTTATCAATACTACAATTAAGATTTACTTTTCGTGCGAGACGTTTTTCTAACGATCTGCTTAACTCTTCTTTTTGCTTTTTAGCTAATGCATAAGCAGAAACGACGATAACGTCAATCTCTTGATTATGTTCAGTAACTAAGTCGGCATAGAGTTCAACTACGCGAGGTAAAACACTCAAACGTCCATTTTCAGCCATTAGATTAATTAAGTTCTGACCTCTTTTATCAAGCTTGTCATCACAGATATTAATCAATAAATCGGCTAGCTCTTGCGCTGTTTTCGTGCTGCTTAATATAACTTCAACTGTTGGATTAGTAACAACTTCAGCAGCAAAGGACAACATTTCAGACCAGGCTTTAATATTGTTATTTTCAACAGCAAGTTCAAAAGCAGCTCTTGCGTAAGGGCGAGCTACGGTAGTCAATTCAGACATAAGCTCGTTCCTTATAGTTCAGCAACCAATTTATCAATAATGTCGCTGTTCGCTTCTTTATCAATAGAACGTTTAATAATTTTCTCGGCACCGGCAATCGCAAGAGCAGATACTTGTTGACGTAACTCTTCACGAGCACGGCTACGTTCACTTTCAACTTCAGCTTCGCCCTGGGCAACGATCTTCAATCGCTCAGTTTCACCTTCCATTTTCGCTTCTTCAACGATTTGAGCACGACGTTTGTTTGCTTGTTCAACGATTTCAGCAGCTTGAGATTTTGCTTCTTTTAATCGTTCAATTGATTTAGCCTGAGCTAACTCAAGATCTTTTCCGGCACGTTCAGCTTGCGTTAAACCGTCAGAAATTTTCTTTTGTCGCTCTTCAATAGCAGCAATCAATGGCGGCCACACGTACTTCATGCAGAACAAAACAAACAAAGCAAATGCTATTGCTTGGCCTATTAGAGTGGCATTTATATTCATAACCGATCCTCAATAATATAGTTAATTAGGAACTGTTAGTTATGCTGCTAGTAAGCCTACAAACGGGTTTGCAAATACAAAGAAAAGTGCAACACCAACCGCGATCATAGAGATAGCATCTAGTAGACCAGCTACGATGAACATTTTAACTTGAAGAGCAGGAGCCATTTCAGGTTGACGAGCAGAAGCTTCTAAAAATTTACCGCCTAAAAGTGCAAAACCAATTGCCGTACCAAATGCAGCGGCACCGATCATGAAAGCAACAGCCAGCGTAGTAAATCCGATAACAGTTTCCATTTTTTTTCTCCGAGATAGTTAAGTTATTTAAAAATTAAATAGTATAAAAAATTAGTGATCTTCATGCGCCATGCTGAGATAAACAACAGTCAGCATCATGAAAATAAAGGCCTGCAGCAATACAATCAAAATGTGGAATATCGCCCACGGCACGTAAAGTGCGGATTGAGCCCACCAAGGGACTAATGCTATCAGGATAAATATCAACTCACCTGCGTACATATTACCAAACAAACGAAGCGCTAACGAAATAGGCTTCGCAATCAAAGTAACAAATTCCAGAACAAAGTTAAAAGGAATCATTATCCAATGATTGAAGGGCTGCATAGTAAGTTCTTTTACGAACCCAGATAAACCTTTAATCTTAATGCTGTAATAAACAATCAATGCAAATACACTTAAAGACAGGCCGAAAGTTATATTCAGATCAGTTGTTGGTACAATTTTAAGATAAGGCACACCTAATATGCGACTGGCGGCTTCAGGTACAAAATCAACAGGTATTAAGTCCATCGTATTCATCAGGATAATCCAGACAAACAGCGTCAGGGCTAACGGCGCAACAGCTACGCTGCTTCGACCGTGGAATGATCCCTTTACAGAACTATCAATAAGTTCAATAACCATTTCAACTAAGCATTGAAATTTTCCAGGAACACCTGTAGTTGCTTTTTTTCCGACCCTGTAAAAAAGAGCTAAGAAAAGCGCACCTAAGCCAACAGAAAACAGTAATGAATCAATGTGCCATGTCCAAAATCCAGCATCAGCACAAGCATGATTAAATGCTATTCCACCATCAACAGTACACATCTGTGCATTGGTAAGATGATGTTGGATATAACCGGTTGGAGTTACAGCAGCAGTCATTTGTCATCCCGTTGTTGTTGTTGAAAAAAGAAAGGCGCTAACCACTGTGAGGCCACTAATATTGCAAATGCGGCATAAAACGAACTTAAAGATAAAGTTGTGAAATACAGAAATGCAACAAAGAGAACCACAGTTAAACAAAGCTTTATTGCCTCTCCTGCGAAAAACCCCTTAACGATCATATTTGATTTACTAGCACCTACATGTGCAAAAGTCATTAAAACAAAGATTACATTAGGGAGCACATAAGTCATTCCTCCAGCTAAAGCTGAATAACCAGGCTTAGCAGAAAAAATGACTGTTGAAATCAGTGCAAGAAGAAGCACCAGCAAAAATTGAAAGCGCACTAACTTCAGCCCGGCTCTCTGACTTTTAACTGCTAGTTTATCGACCATTATGATTTCCTTTTATTTTTCAGCCTGCAGCACAATAAGGTGTTTTTTATTAACAACTTCTATGACACAGATTAAAAATATTGCGCAAAGTATACCGACAAAGCCTATCAATGCAATATAGAGCATACGCAATGACCGGATAAGTTAGTTATAGTGTTAACAAAATAACGTTTTTATGAAAGGTTAATTTGTTATTGAGCAATAATGAAAATAAATTACACCTCGCGTAATAAAACCACAAGAAAAGCAGGGGGTTTTATTGATCTAGGTTAATTACCACTAGCAAAGCCACAAGCTACATGTAATTAATTTCCAATTTTACCGGGTGTTTATTACACCCAGCATCGGCAATGGAAAGGTCATTATATTTACTAAGCAGCTTCCCTGCAGCTGAAAAGCAGAGCTTATTTTGCAGATTAACGGCTTAATGATTATCACGCCAATTATTCTGCAGAATAAACTGTCAGCTCTTTTACAGCAAGGGTCTTTACAGACACCAGGGTAATAATTCAAAGGAGTTTATTTATTAAGCGTCATAAAAAATGTGAGCTAGAGCAATAGAATAATAATCACAGGTATCGAGAAAAAAATCGTTAACAAAATATGTTGTTTTGGAACAGGGGAATATTCTAAATTCCCCTTAAATAAGAGATTTTTATCTCTGATTTTAAGCAGAGTCTTACAGGGTGTGAGCAGGAGTTTAAACTTATCGCTCAGTTTTGTTCAATAATCGAAATTAATGCATCTAAATCAGCCAGAGATTTATAATCAATAACCAGTTTACCGGCACCTTTTTTACCCGGTTTAGAGGTTACCGCTAACCCGAATTTATCCTGTAACGTATTAATAATCTGAACCTCTTTCGCACCAGGCTGAGGAGGCTCTTTAACTGGTTTGGGGTTTAATGCATTTTTAACTAGGCGCTCAGTTTCACGAACCGTTAATGACTTGGCGGCAACGATCTTTGCCAGTTCAGACTGCAGCGGTCCTTCGCAGGCCAGCAGTGCTCTGGCATGTCCCATCTCAATATCACCATGCTCCAGCAGGACTTTTACGTCATCATTTAAGTTATTTAAACGCAGCAGATTACTGACCGTTGTTCGTGATTTACCAACTGCTTTTGCAACTTCACTATGGGTTAGCTCAAACTCTTCTAAAAGCCGTTTTAATGCAATGGCTTCCTCCATCGCGTTTAAATTTTCCCGCTGAATGTTTTCTATTAACGCAATGGCAATAGCAGCATCATCTTCAACATTTTTTATTAAACAGGGGACATTTTTAAGGCCGACAATTTTCGCAGCGCGCCAGCGTCTTTCACCGGCAATAATTTCATATTTTTGATGACCGGTTTCTCTAACTACCACCGGCTGAATAATCCCCTGGGCACGGATAGAATTGGCTAATTCGTCAAGCGCCTGCGGAGACATATCACGGCGAGGCTGGTATTTACCGCCGTGTAGACACTCAATATCAAGATCCGTCAGTGCACCTTTAATATCATCAACTAATTGTTGGGTTTTTTCAGCATTAAAATCATGAGACACCTGTTTTTTACGGCTGTCGGTGCTGCTGCTAAGTAAAGAATCAAGCCCTTTACCTAAACCTCTTTTTTTCCCTAACATGAGAATTCCTATTTAAACTGTTTCCAGGCTGTTTTGTTCGAGCTGTTCTTCACGACGTAAGATCTCCCCCGCTAATGCTAAATATGCTTTAGCGCCGGTTGATGATTTATCGTAATACATAACAGGGGTACTGAAGCTAGGTGCTTCAGCAAGGCGGATATTACGTGGAATAATAGTTCTATAGACCTTTTCACCAAAGTGTTTTTTGAGTTGATCAGAGACATCTGTAGACAGGCGGTTACGCGGATCGTACATAGTACGTAAAATACCTTCGATCTTAAGATCTGAATTCACCACAGAAGCAAGTTTACTGATGGTATCGATCAGCGCAGTTAAACCTTCCAATGCATAATATTCACACTGCATTGGTACTAATACAGAATCAGAAGCTGTCATTGCATTTACAGTTAACATATTTAATGAAGGCGGGCAGTCTATAAAAATATAATCGTATTTATCTTTATAATCGATTAGAGCGCTGCGTAAGCGTGTTTCGCGTGAGAAAAACGTCATTAATTTAACTTCAGCAGCCGTAACATCACTATTAGCTGCCACTAGTTCATAACCGCCGGAAGTTTCAGTTTCGACAACTTTATCTAACGGCAGTTCTTCAATAAGCAGATCGTAAGCGGTATGGGCAACGTCATACTTATCAACACCGCTGCCCATAGTTGCATTACCTTGCGGATCTAAATCAATCACCAGTACTTTGCGCTTTGTTGCCGCCATAGAAGCAGCTAAATTAACACAGGTAGTTGTTTTACCAACTCCGCCTTTCTGGTTCGCGATTGCAATTATTTTACCCACAAAAACCTACTTATAAATTAAGTTATTAATACCAATGTTAAATACGCTTCACTTTAACTAAACAACGTTCACCTTCAAGATCCGGCACATTTAAAGAGATAGATTCAATGAATTTAAAATCATTATCTAAATTAGCAACTTCCTGCTCAGGAAACTGCCCCTTCAGTGCTAAAAAGTGACCGTTTTCATTAGGCAGATGTTTACACCAGAAAAGCATGTCTTGAAGTGAAGCAAATGCTCGACTGAGAACAACATCAAACTTCTGTTCCGGCTGATACTCTTCAACTCGGCTCTGTACCGCAGTTACATTTTTTAAACCAAGCTCAAGGAGAACCTGACGAATAAAGCGCAGGCGTTTTCCTAAGCTGTCTAGTAAGACAAACTGCTTATCAGGATTTAAAATTGCCAGAGGCAGCCCAGGTAAACCGGGGCCTGTACCCACATCAATAAAGCGCTCCCCCTGCAGGTACGGAGATACAACTATACTGTCCATTATATGTTTGACAAGCATTTGCTTAGGATCTCTTACAGAAGTGAGATTGTACGCTTTATTCCATTTATTCAATAATTCTACTAATTGTATTAACTGATTTTGTTGTAATTCAGAGACTTCAAGATCAGTTTTTTCAAGCATATCTTGTAATTGCTGTAACAGACTCATTTTATAAAACCTTACGTCTTAAACCATTTTTCTTCAAATAAATCAACAGTATAGATATAGCTGCTGGAGTTATACCGGATATTCTTGAAGCTTGTCCAATATTTTCAGGTTTTATGTCATTCAGTTTGGCAGTAACTTCATTTGATAAACCTTTAATATCGGTATAATCAAGATCGTTCGGCAGCAGAGTATCTTCATGACGTTTTAGTTTTTCGATCTCATCTAACTGACGATCAATATAACCTTGATATTTGATTTTAATTTCAACCTGCTCAGCCGCCTGTACATTTTCAATTGCCGGTCCTAATCCGTCTACAGACATTAACCCATCATAAGTGACTTCAGGACGGCGAATCATAGCTTCAAGCGTACTTTCTCTCTGCATCGGATTTTTCAATAAAGCATTAATCTGCTCAGCATTAACTGAAGTTGGGTTAACCCATTGACTTTTCAAGCGCTGCAGTTCAATTTCAATTGCTTCTTGTTTCTCACTAAAAGCTTTCCAGCGAATATCATCAACCAGACCTAGTTCACGGCCTTTTTCAGTTAAACGTGCATCGGCATTATCTTCACGAAGCAGTAAACGGTATTCGGCTCTGCTGGTAAACATACGGTATGGTTCTTTTGTTCCAAGAGTTGAAAGATCATCAACCAGTACACCAATATATGCTTCGTCACGTCTTGGGCACCAGCCTTCTTTATTCTGCGCCATTAAACCGGCGTTCATGCCGGCTAATAAACCTTGGGCGGCAGCTTCTTCATAACCAGTTGTACCGTTAATCTGGCCGGCAAAAAACAACCCGTTGATATATTTACTCTCTAAAGTAGATTTAAGGTCCCGCGGGTCAAAATAGTCATATTCAATAGCATAACCAGGACGAGTAATAAATGCGTTTTCAAACCCCTTCATGGAACGAATAAAATCAACCTGAACATCAAAAGGTAAACTCGTAGATATCCCGTTAGGATAAACTTCATGTGTTGTTAACCCTTCCGGTTCAACAAATATCTGATGTGAATTTTTGTCAGCAAAACGCATGATTTTATCTTCAATGGATGGACAGTAACGCGGTCCTATTCCTTCAATTACACCAGAATACATTGGGCTTCGGTGTAAATTGTTACGAATAATATCGTGAGTTTTTTCATTAGTATGGGTAATAAAACACGGGATCTGTTTAGGATGATCGTTACGGTTTCCTAAAAATGAAAAAACCGGAGTAGGATTATCACCATGTTGAGTTTCTAAAACAGAAAAATCAATAGAGCGTGCATCAATACGTGCAGGCGTACCGGTTTTTAAACGATCCATACGCAGAGGAAGATCTTTTAATCTTTCAGCCAGGCCGATTGAAGCTGGATCACCTGCTCGACCGCCGCTGTAATTTTTTAAACCGATATGAATTAAACCGTTTAAGAATGTACCTACAGTTAATACAACGGTTTTAGCTGAAAATTTAACACCCATTTTAGTGACAACACCAGTCACCTGATCATTTTCAACAATAAGATCTTCAACTTCCTGCTGAAAAATTTTTAAATTTTCCTGATTCTCAAGTTTTTCTCGGATAGCTGTTTTATATAAAAGACGATCTGCTTGTGCTCTGGTTGCACGTACAGCAGGTCCTTTACTTGAGTTAAGTGTTCTGAATTGAATACCACCCTTATCGATAGCATTTGCCATCAAACCGCCTAAAGCATCAACTTCTTTAACCAAGTGTCCTTTACCGATACCGCCAATAGCAGGGTTACATGACATTTGACCTAATGTTTCAATATTGTGGGTTAATAACAGAGTGCTCATACCCATACGTGCGGATGAAGCGGCTGCTTCAGTACCTGCATGGCCACCGCCAATAACAATTACATCAAAATGTTCGTGGTAATTCATTCGTCTTCCAAAACTTGAGTTAAAAATTTAAAAAAGGATTTTACCTTTTTCCTAGCTAAGAAGACACACATAAGATCAAATCAATAGTATTAGTATTATATATAGATCTTTAAAGATCTTTTATTACTATACTTATTAAGTAATTGAGTTTCTGTGTAAAAACTGTTTTTTAATTTAAAGATCAGGATCTTAGATTGGATCCTAAAGTGTGATCAAAAATAGATCTAAGCGGGATTAATCTTGGGATATTTTAGCGGGTTATACACAGGGGGAATTACCCACAACTTTATGCAAAGTTTAAACAAAACTAATTAAATACTTATAAAGACTTTATGCACAACAGCCTGTGGGTAAATATATTATTAATCTTCAATAATATCGTTTAGATCTTCAATCCACATAGGGATCCATTCTAAAACATGATCTTCCGGGATTGGATATTCTGCAACATCAATTTCAAAACGTTCTCCTAAACGGACTGCTCCCATATCTTCTAATAAAAAATCTATATTCTTAGAAGCTTCACAATAAGTATCGTAATTTGAATCTCCAATACCGACTATGCCGTAACGAACTTCATTTAAAGGAGCATTAACCTGCTGCAGCTGCTCGACAAAAGGTTTGAAATTTTCCGGATAATCACCGGCACCATGAGTAGAAACACAAATCAGCCATATTTGATCTTCTTGTAAAGATAAATTATTTAAATCCGGATCAAAATGCAGTTCGCTGTCAAAACCAGCTTCTTCTAACAAAGGCTGTATAGCTTCCGCTACATATTCAGCGCCGCCTAGTGTACTGCCTACTAATATTTGTATATTGCTCATTGGTCTTCTCCATAAAATGTACTTCTACTATATAAGGGAAAATACAATTAATGAATTTATGTAACCTAATAATAGTGAATGGTGCTGAAATTGCCGAACAAAACAGCAGATTGTGTGAAAAATATTCGTTCAGATAATTTATTGAAAAAAACATAAATAAACACTTGCCAATGTTCCTCTAATCCCTATAATGCGACCCCACAGACACGGGGTACAACGCAAGTTGCCAAGTGACTGAGAACAAAAGAGGTTAGTTTTTAAAAACGTTAAACGTTGTTTGAAAACATTGAATTTCATATTTTAGAAAGATTAATTATCTTTACAAAATATTAAATAATAAGCCTTGACTATGTTCGCTGGTGACGTAATATACGCACCTCGCCGAAAGGCACGCTCTTTAACAATTTAATCAAACAATCTGTGTGGACACTTATTGTTGATGTGATTTCAAAAAAAATCAAAGACCTTACTTGTAAGGCAACATCAATATTTAGTGACACACGAATTAATTCATTAATTCAGAATAACCAATCACTTCGGTGATTAGTTTTAGTCAGTAATATTGAGCTTGCTTCTCTTTTTCTCACGAAAAAGAAAGCGTATTAAACTTTAAATTGAAGAGTTTGATCATGGCTCAGATTGAACGCTGGCGGCAGGCTTAACACATGCAAGT
>NZ_AUAM01000037.1 GCF_000428725.1 Psychromonas aquimarina ATCC BAA-1526 | reverse complement strand
AAATTAAAGTCATCTTTTTTCATAATCACCAGTAGTATTTAATTATTTAAAATAATAATACTATTAGATCACATAATTAGGCGGAATGGTATAACTGGTTGATTTGTGCTGGCGCTTTTATAATTGTGATAAAAATATAAGAATCATGCTTTAAAAAGCTTTTATAACCAATTTATCCTTTACTGCATAGGGCCTTTAGACGGGCCGTGAACCCATTGACAGCAAGGTTATTATCACTAGAATACGCGCCGTTTACCTGAATTAAACACAATGTCACAGCCTGTTTCCTGCAGCTGACGCCAATCTATGGCTTATGGTGTTTATTCAGTAAACAGTTCTTTTATGCTAATAACTAATAGAGGTATTGAATGGCTGGCGATAATAATTATAGTTTGGGGCCCGTCCCCCAATCGGCGAGAAAAGGTATAGTTTCACTGACCATGGTGATGCTGGGGTTAACCTTCTTTTCCGCCAGTATGTGGACAGGCGGGGCACTTGGGACGGGACTCTCCTTCAGTGATTTTCTTCTTGCAGTTCTAATTGGTAATTTAATTCTCGGTATCTACACTTCTTTTCTTGGTTACATCGGCGCCTCCACTGGTTTATCTACTCATCTTCTTGCTCGTTTCTCTTTCGGTTCTAAAGGCTCCTGGCTTCCTTCTCTTCTTCTCGGTGGTACACAAGTCGGCTGGTTTGGTGTCGGTGTTGCGATGTTTGCTGTTCCTGTCCATAAAGCGACTGGTATTGATACTAACGTTCTGATCCTGGTTTCCGGTTTATTGATGACTGCTACTGTGTATTTCGGTATTTCAGCGCTGATGATCCTTTCTGCTGTTGCGGTGCCGGCTATCGCTGTGCTTGGCGGCTATTCTGTCAATGAAGCTGTAGAAAGTGTCGGCGGTATTGAAGGGCTGTTTGCTATTATTCCTAAAGAGTCGATGGATTTCTCAACGGCTTTAGTTTTAGTGGTGGGCTCTTTTATTTCAGCTGGCACATTAACAGCTGATTTTGTGCGTTTTGGTAAAAAACCTAAAACGGCGGTTTTTGTTACTATGATTGCTTTCTTTATCGGTAATTCACTGATGTTTCTCTTTGGGGCGGCCGGGGCTGCTGCAACCGGGTTTGCAGATATTTCCGAAGTTATGATCGCACAAGGTCTGTTAATTCCTGCCATTATTGTTCTGGGTTTAAATATCTGGACGACTAATGATAATGCTCTGTATGCATCCGGTTTAGGTTTCTCTAATGTAACCGGCCTGCCTAGTAAATACCTTTCGATGGTCAACGGGATTATTGGTACATTGTGTGCTTTGTGGTTATACAATAACTTTGTCGGCTGGTTAACATTTCTTTCTGCCGCCATTCCGCCTATCGGCGGCATTATCATTGCGGATTTTCTGGTAAACCGTAAGTATTACAAAGACTTTGCTAATGCTCAATTTAAAAGTGTTAACTGGGCTGCAGTTGCAGCCGTTGCTGCGGGAATCGGTGCAGGACATTTTCTGCCGGGGATTGTACCTTTAAATGCGGTGCTTGGCGGTGCGGTTAGTTATTTAATTCTTAACCCGTTTTTAAACCGTGAAGTTATCAAGCAGCCGCCTGAAAAAATATCAGAACCTGTTCTATAAATTAGAGGATAAAAAAATGCACTCTTTAGATATGCTGATTAAAAATATCTGCCTGCAGGACAGGCCAGGTAAACATCAAATTCACATTGAAAATGGAATTTTTAAAGCGATTGCTGCAAACGCGGGTGATTTGAAGATAAAACCCGGCACTACAATTATTGATGGTGAAGGCGGGCTTGCCGTTGCGCCTTTCTGTGAACCGCATATTCATTTAGATACAACACAAACGGCTGGTCAGCCAGGCTGGAATATTTCCGGTACTTTATTTGAAGGCATTGAACGCTGGTCAGAACGTAAACAAACGCTGTCCATTGAAGATGTAAAGTCCCGTGCTAAGCAGACTTTAAAATGGCAGATTGCCAACGGTATTCAGCATGTGCGTACTCATGTTGATGTTTCCGATCCGACTTTGACGGCATTAAAAGCAATGCTGCAAGTTAAACAAGAGATGAAGCAGTGGGTGGATATTCAGATTGTTGCATTTCCGCAGGAAGGTATTTTATCTTACCCTAACGGTAAAGAGCTGCTGGAAGAAGCTGTACAGCTGGGAGCTGATGTTATCGGCGCCATTCCGCATTTCGAGTTTACCCGTGAATATGGTGTTGAATCTCTACATTATGTATTTGAGCTGGCACGTAAATATGAGCGCCTGATTGATGTTCATTGCGATGAAATTGATGATGAACAGTCGCGCTTTGTTGAAACGCTGGCTGCGCTTGCACACAAATATGATATGGGTGAACGGGTAACGGCCAGTCATACTACTGCAATGGGCTCTTATAATGGTGCTTATGCATCACGTTTATTCCGGTTATTAAAAATGTCGGGTATTAATTTCGTGGCTAACCCTCTGGTGAATATTCATCTGCAGGGACGTTTCGATGATTATCCGAAACGCCGCGGCATGACGCGTGTTAAAGAGATGCTGGCTGCTGATATTAACGTCTGTTTCGGGCACGATGATGTATTTGATCCCTGGTATCCGCTCGGTACGGCGAATATGCTTCAGGTGCTGCATATGGGACTGCATGTTTCTCAGGTCATGGGTTATGAGCAGATTAATAAATCACTGGATCTGATCAGCTGTAATTCAGCACGTACTTTGAATATTCTGGAAAATTATGGAATAGAAGAAGGTAAAAGTGCCAGCCTGCTGATCCTTCCTGCTGAAAATGGTTTTGATGCAGTTCGCCGTCAGGTCGCGGTTCGTTATTCAATTCGTCACGGCAAAGTTATTGCACAAACGCAGCCTGCGCTGTCAACGATCAACCTTGAGCAGACTGAGACGGTAACTTTTCAGCACTGATTCAGGGCGCTTTGTGGAGGTCATATAAAAAAATACCTGTCAGTGTTCAGCTGACAGGTATTAAATAATAACTTAGATTAAGTTTTACTGCTTATTCGCTGATTAGCGTGCTGTCAAAGTTAGCCAGGATAAAGTCTCTTGCTGTACTGTTAAATACAAATCCCTGGTTTTCCTGTTCATCTGCAGCTTTATGTTCACCAATACGAACACCGTCTAAATACTCTAATAATATGATATTGTCGCGGTCATCAAAGAAGCCGTCATACTCGCTAAAGTAATTTGGTGCGCTGATGGTTCTTAGGGTTTTACCATGAACTGTGATATCACTCCAGCTGCCTGTGGTTAATAATGCAACAGTCGAGTCATAATAATTAATTTTGTAATAGTTAATTTTGCCTCCAGCTACCAGCTCTGCAGCTAACGTGTCTTTACCCATCCAGCCAAGATGAACTGCATTTAAGTTACGAATGTCTTCCTGGGTGCCGCTGAGAGAAAGTGCATTAGCAACAACCATTTCAGCCAGAGTTACCGCCGCGCCGTTATCTTCATAATTACCTGTTCCCTTCTGATGCCATACTGTATTACATAAGCCGCCAAGTTTATTTTGATCATCACAGCCGTCCCAGTTATTAAAGGTGTAACGGTCGCCGTTCTGCTGGAAATCCAGTTTATAACCAACAGCGCCCTGCGGGAAAACAACATTTTCCGGTATTGCTTCAGCCCAGGTTCCGTCTCCGTCTGTTTCATCCATGATTAATGAGGCATTTAACCCGGCCAGTGCCAGCTGTGTACCTTTAATGGTTTCATTCAGTTCCGGCAGTCCGGCATGATGCAGAGTTATAGTTGCATCACTGTTTAATGTGACCGTTTCTACTGAGTCATCATAGGCAGTCCAGCCCGCTGAAGTTAATAACCATTCATTGTTATCATCATTATCATTACTCTGCAGTACCCACTGTTCTGTTTCCCAGGAGTACTCAATATCACTGACAAGACCCTGCTCATTCACTGTTATTGTACCGTACTCAAATTCAGGTGCAGTATCGTCTGTTTCACCCCAGAACCAGTTAATACCTTCTGTTTTGATCAGATCCACCAGACTGGCTGCAACGGCCTGACTTTCTGCTTCCTGCTGGGCAATCTGCTCCTGCAGCTTATCCGCTTCAAGCGTAATCAGCTCTTTGTCGATATCTGCCGCTATTGAATCTGAATCGAATTCAGTACTGTCATCTGCTTCTGCCGCTTCAATCTGCACCGTGATTTCATCCATAGCGTCAAAAACCTGATCAACAATAAGTGAGATTAAATCATCAACCTTTATGCCTTCTGCTTGTGCAGTGTCTTCAAGTAACGCCATATTGCTGGAAATTACATTTGCAGTAACCTGTGCGACTTGATGCAGTTTTTTAAATTCAGCCTTATCTTCTTCGGAAAGGGAGTCATCTTTTTTACCTGCAACATAGTCGTCAGCTAAATTTAAAGTCGTACCTAATTTACCTTTAACGGCTGTTTCAGCTTCTTCGGCCGTGCTGCCTTTTTCAATTTCGTTCTGTACCATGGTGGTTAACGGGCTGACAAAAGTGAAACCTGCCGGTGCGCTTAATGTATAACCCTGGGTTAATACGGTACCTGGATCGTCTTCATCAATGGTTGCACCGGCAACTACTTCTACAATTATCGGGAATTTATCAATTTGTGTCTGCGTAACACCTGTTAAGGAGAATTCACCACCGCTTGTACTTGCAGCTGATGGTTCACCTGTATCGCAGACTTTATTTAAATTAAGATCCAGACAAACATTTGCATTGCTTAGGTAACCGTCTGCAGCTTTACCTGAGAGTGTCGTGGTAACTGCCTGCTCTGTGCTTGAAGTGTCCGATGAAGTTGATGCCGTTGACGAACTTGAAGAGCCCGATGAACCACCGCAGCCTGCTAACGCCGCCGCTGTAAAAATTGAAAGAAGTGAATACTTGTATGTCATTGTCATGCTCCATGATTTCTTGAGGTGTTAACTGAGTCCGTCTGCGACTCTTCCATAACTGTCCTGATATTATGGTTGTGCCTGCTCCAGGTTAACCTTGTGTTGATTTTAGGTTGATCAAATGTTAATTGGCGGCTGGAGGCGTGGAATTTTAGGTTGTGCTTATGCGGCCGTCAACTAGCCGATATAGGTAGTTTTAGCGCTTTAAAATGCTCACTCTGCTAACTGGTTAATATTCATCATAATTTAAAATATACCTAGTTTGAGTAGTGCTGTGTTATGGGAGTTACATTATTAAAATATAGACTTAGATCACACTATATTTATTTTGAACAAATTTCACTTTAAGACCTTGAAAACGTCTCCAGTATCCCCATTTTATTATCATCGTTTAAACCAAAGTCTTGTTTAGGCTAATTCAAAGAGAAATAGATATTATGGAACATCAACAAAATCATACTTTTAGTGCTGATACCGGCAAACTTCTTAAATTAATGATCCACTCTTTATACTCTAATAAAGAGATTTTCCTGCGTGAGCTAGTTTCTAATGCCGCTGATGCCGCTGATAAATTACGTTTCAAAGCACTTTCTGATGGTTCTCTTTTTGAAAATGATGCCGATCTGCGTGTTCGTTTAAGTTTTGATGCAGATGCTAAAACAGTTACTATTAGTGATAACGGTATCGGTATGACACGTGATGAAGTAATCGAGCATTTAGGTACGATTGCAAAATCAGGTACAAGTGATTTCTTTGAGCAGCTTTCCGGTGACCAGGCTAAAGATTCACAGTTAATCGGTCAGTTTGGTGTTGGTTTCTACTCGGCATTTATTGTTGCCGATAAAGTAACGGTTAATACTCGCAAAGCGGGTGAAGAAGCGTCTCAAGGTACATGCTGGTCTTCAACGGGTGAAGCTGACTATACAGTTGCGGATATCGAAAAAGCCGATCGCGGTACTGAAATCATTCTGCATCTGCGTGAAGATGAAAGTGAATTCTTAAATGATTACAAACTTCGCACTGTGGTTTCTAAATATTCTGATCATATCAGCATCCCTGTTGAGATGTTCAAAGAAGCAACAGAAGAGTCTGATGGTCCTGACGG
Organism: Psychromonas aquimarina ATCC BAA-1526; assembly: GCF_000428725.1. Lineage (GTDB taxonomy): Bacteria > Pseudomonadota > Gammaproteobacteria > Enterobacterales > Psychromonadaceae > Psychromonas > Psychromonas aquimarina. The sequence continues at coordinate 42,525 of NZ_AUAM01000037.1, read as the reverse complement.
TGAAAAAATTCCAGGTACAGCTGCAGAGTGGCAGGCGATCAATAAAGCCACTGCACTTTGGAGCTGTTCTAAAAATGAACTTAATGATGAAGAATATCAGGAGTTCTACAAGCATATTGCCAATGACTTTGAAAACCCGTTAACCTGGAGCCATAACAAAGTTGAAGGTGAGCAGGAATACACAAGTCTGTTATATATCCCTAAACGTGCTCCTTATGATCTTTGGAACCGTGAAAAAGCGCACGGCCTGAAATTATACGTACAGCGTGTATTTATTATGGATGATGCCGAGCAGTTTATGCCGACTTACCTGCGTTTCGTAAAAGGTGTGCTTGATTCTAATGATCTGCCGTTAAACGTTTCTCGTGAGATTCTGCAGGATACGCGTGTAACAGCGAAACTGCGCAGTGCATGTACTAAACGTGCACTTTCTATGCTGACTAAGTTCGCTAAGAAAAACGAAGAAGAATACAACGCATTCTGGAAAGAGTTCGGTCAGGTATTAAAAGAAGGCCCGGCTGAAGATGCGGCTAATAAAGAGAAAATCGGTAAACTGTTCCGTTTCTCTTCAACAGAAACTGATTCAATCGAACAGACTGTATCTTTAGATGCTTACATCAGCCGTATGACTGAAGGTCAGGATAAGATCTACTACATCACAGCTGACAGCTTTAATGCAGCTAAAAACAGCCCGCATTTAGAAGTTCTGCGTAAGAAAGGTATCGAAGTATTACTGCTTTCTGACCGTGTTGATGAATGGTTATTAAGCCACTTACCAGAGTATGACGGTAAAGTGTTCACTTCTGTAACTCAAGGTGACCTGGATTTAGGTAAACTGGACAGTGAAGAAGATAAAAAAGAGCAGGAAAAGCAGGAGACTGAATTTGCCAGCTTTATTGAACGTGTTAAAGAAGTATTAGGCGATAAAGTTAAAGATGTGCGTTTAACACACCGCTTAACTTCTACACCTTCTTGTATCGTTGCTGATAATGATGATATGAGTACGCAGATGGCTAAACTAATGGCACAGATGGGGCAGCCGGTACCGGAAAGCAAACCGATTTTTGAACTTAACCCGGATCACGTAATGGTGGTTAAATTAGCTGATATGGCTGATGAAGAGCAGTTTGCTCAGTGGTCTGAGTTATTACTGGAGCAGGCTGTATTGTCTGAAAAAGGCAGCCTTGATGATCCTTCTGAGTTTGTTGGTCGTATCAACAAGTTACTGTTAGGTTAATTTACATATATATATGTTACTAAGGTCAGCTTATGCTGGCCTTTTTTGCTGTTAGTCTTGAGAAACTTAAACTAACCGTGTAAGTTTCTTTTTCAATTTATTAATTACAAAGGATGCAGGAATGCGCATTATCTTATTAGGTGCTCCAGGTGCTGGTAAAGGCACACAAGCTCAATTTATGATGGACAAATATAATATCCCGCAAATTTCTACGGGTGACATGTTGCGTGCAGCCGCTAAAGCAGGCACTGAGCTTGGCTTAAAAGCAAAAGAGTTAATGGACGCAGGACAACTTGTTTCTGATGAACTAATTATTGGTCTGGTTAAAGAGCGTATTGCCCAGGAAGACTGTGCAAAAGGTTTCTTATTAGACGGTTTCCCGCGTACTATCCCGCAGGCAGATGCAATGAAAGAAGCGGGTGTGATTGTTGATTTCGTACTTGAATTTGACGTGCCGGATGAAGAAATTGTTAAACGTATGGCCGGTCGTCGTGTTCACTCTGGTTCAGGCCGTACTTACCATATCATTTACAATCCGCCGAAAGTGGAAGGTAAAGATGATGTAACTGGTGATGATCTGGCAATTCGTCCGGATGATGAAGAAGCAACGGTACGTAAACGTTTAGATATCTACCATGCACAGACAGCACCGCTTGTTGCTTATTACAAAAATGAAGCTGCGCAGGGTAACGGCGCGCATCATAAATTTGACGGTACAAAAGCCGTTGATATTATCAGTGCTGAGTTAGCTGAAATTCTTGGTTAATTCTCAGACTGTAAATTATAATTAGGGGCTTTCAGCCCCTTTTTTGCAGGTAAAAGAAAAATGAAAAAACGAGCTGTCTTACTGGTTAATTTAGGTACTCCTGAGTCTCCGGATAAAAAAAGTGTCAGGCAGTTTTTAGGTGATTTTTTATCAGATAAACGTGTTGTAGATACCTCACGCTTAATCTGGCTGCCGATTCTCTATTTAATTATTCTTCCCTTTCGTTCCGCACGTGTTGCTAAGCTGTATAAAAAAATCTGGTTTGAAAACGACTCCCCACTGCGTTTTTATACCGAGCAGCAGACCCTGAAATTAGCCGCCAGCCTTAATTCTGAAAATATAAGGGCTGAGTATGCAATGACCTACGGCAAGCCGTCGATTGCATCACAGTTGAGTACGCTGCAGGAGCAGGGGGTGACGGATTTAACCGTACTGCCTTTATATCCTCAATATTCAGTTTCAACCACAGCTTCTGTTTTTGATCAGTTAAGTGCGGCAGTTAAGCAGCAGTTTAATTTTCCTGCGATTAATTTTATTCACGATTATCATAACCACCCGCTGTATATTACTGCGCTGGTTAACTCCATCAGAAAAAGCTGGCAGGAAAACGGACAGGCACAGCTGCTGGTCTTTTCATTTCACGGTATTCCGAAACGTTATGTCACACTTGGTGATGTCTATCAGGCTCACTGCGAGTCTACTGTGCAGTTAGTTATTGAAGCGCTAGGCTTAAATGAAAGTCAGTATAAGTTATGTTATCAGTCCCGCGTCGGAAGAGAAGAGTGGTTAAAACCTTATTTAGATAATTTTTTACCTGAGGCCGCTAAGTCCGGCACAAAAACGCTGGATATTATCAGCCCGGCATTTGCCAGTGACTGTTTAGAAACATTAGAAGAGTTAGCTATCGAAAACAGAGAACTATTTTTGAGCTGCGGTGGTGAAAAATACAATTATATACCATGTTTAAATGATTCAGATGAGCATATATCGTTATTACATGCATTAGTAACAGGCAGTCAATAAAACTGTCTGAGCCGTTAATCGAGGAGTATCAGCTTGATAAAATTTAATTTAAAAGCCGTTTGTCTGCTCTTCACACTGAGTTTTATCAGTGCCTGTTCAACGACACCTTCATCGCATAGTGTCTCTTCGGGCCGCTCAGATAACAGTCTCTCCCGGAAAGATAGTGAACAGTTTGTGATGCTTCTGCACAGCGAACATCAGGACTGGAAGGGCACGCCGTACCGCTTAGGCGGTAGTAATAAAAGGGGCATCGACTGCTCTGCATTAACGCAGGTTATCTATAAAAACAGCTTTAATATTAATATTGCCCGTACAACCAAGGTGCAGGCAAATTCAGGTGTTTTTGTAAATGAAAAGGATCTGCAGGCTGGAGATTTAGTTTTTTTTAAAACCAGCTGGAAAGTGCGCCACGTGGGCATTTACATTACGGACAGACAGTTTCTGCATGCGTCAACCAGTCGAGGTGTGATGATATCATCGCTGGATAATGTCTACTGGAAATCGAACTACTGGCAGGCGCGCCGTTTAATTGATTAAGTGTCTAGCACTCCATTTTATAACCCACTCCGTAAACGGAAACTATCGGGTTAAGATCTGCTGAAACGGCCGCTATTTTTTTGCGGATATTTTTTATATGCGTATCAATATTACGATCACTTATCTCTTCAAAACCGTCATACACAGCATCCATTATTTCCTGGCGGCTGAATACCCGGCTGATATTCGCCAGAAAACGCTCCAGTATCTTAAATTCGATGGGAGTAAGATCCAGAGGCTGGTTATGCAGGGTGACACTGAATTTGTGCATATCCAGCTCAAAACCTGACTGGCGGATAATCTTATCGCTCAGGTTTCCCGCTCTGCGTAAAATAACTTTTATTCTTGCTATCACTTCTCTTGGGCTGAAGGGTTTGCAGATATAATCGTCAGCGCCGATTTCTAATCCTATTAAGCGGTCAATCTCTTCATTTTTTGCGGTCACCATAATAATCGGTACCTGTGAAAACAGGCGGGTTTCTTTACATAGAGTGACACCGTCAATATCGGGCAGCATTAAATCCAGGAGCACTAAATCAACGTTATTCTCTTTGATATAAGCGAGGACCCCCTGACCGGTGCTTAAGTGCTTAATACTGTAACCGGCAGCGGTGCAGTAGGCACATAATACTTCGGCAATGGCCGGTTCATCTTCAACAATAAGAATATGGTATTTTGTCATCATTGTTCTGCTCCTAAATTAACCGGCAGGGTAATCAGCATGGTTACACCTCCTAGCGGGGAGTTCTGTGCTGTGATTGTTCCCTGATGCGCCGCCGCTATCTGTGAACATAAAGCGAGTCCTAATCCGGAACCGCCGTGGGCTCGACTGCGGGACTGCTCTACACGATAGAAGCGTTCAAAAATTTTAACCCTGTCCGTTTCTGTTAGGCCGGGGGCTGAGTCCTGTATCTGTATCTGCAGCTGTCTGCCGTCGATGCGGGTAACAATATGGATTTTACCACCCTGATTTGTATATCGGCATGAGTTTTCAAATAAGTTTGAGAAAAGCTGCAGCAGCCGGTCTTTATCAGCAAACAGGTAGCATGGTACATCAGGTTGTGCACTGCGCGACAGTGTGAGTTCTCGTTGAGCAAACTTTACCTGAAAATTGTCCAGGGTCTGATTTAATAATTTAAGCGGATCAAGTTTGATTTTTTTGTAGGTTAACGCACCGATATCTGAGCTGGAAAGTTGATACAGATCCGCAACAATGCGGCTGAGTTTATCAACCTCTTCAATCAGCATCTGCAGTTTTTCGGGGGCGGCTTTAAGAACGCCGTCCTGGATGGCGATCAGCTGTGATTTAATCACTGTTAACGGGGTGCGTAATTCATGGGAGGTATCAGACATCCACTGACGGCGGCTGTGCTGATTTTTTTCCAGCGTATTCGCTAAATCATTATAATTCTCCGATAGGATGCCGATTTCATCTTTTGAACTGCTGTTTATTCTGCTGCTGTAGTCGCCGCTTCTCAGCCTGCCGGTTGCGCTGATAAGCTGCTTTATCGGGGCTGCTAGATGTTTAGCCAGCATTATTGCTGTAAAAACGGATATTAATAATACGATGCCGGCAATCAGCAGGTATGTTTTAAACTGCTGCTGCAGAAACTCAGCCGCCGGGTTGTCTTCAAGCGCATTTGAAACGGCTAACCCTACCCAGCCTACGGTTTTTCCGCCGCTGATAACCGGCTCAATACGGCTATGGCCGCTAAGCTCTTTTCGCCCGACGATAACTTTTTTACTGCTGTCGTATAAACTCATACGCTGACCTGTTTTGAGAAATGCAGCGGATGTGTCCCGCTGACCCTGCAGCGGCTCCTGCCTTGCTCGTCTCTCCTGCCTCGGGGGATTATCTTTGCGGCGATCCTGTCCGCGTTTATCTCGTGGGGGATCATCGTATGTCGGCTGATTATTCCGGGGAGGCAGTGGTCGACGCTGCTGTCTGGGGTCAACGATATCACGCCAGATCTGCACGTCGTTAATAATTGCCTGCCAGCTGCTGCTCTGCTGGTATAAGGTCCTTAACTGGCCGATAGTTTCCTGCAGGTGTTTATCTTCAGTCTCATTAACCAGCTTATTAAAATCAGAGGACAAACTCAGGCTAATAGCTGTCAGCAGCAGCACGACAACAGCCAGGTTGCTGACAAAGAAGGCGAGAAAGAACTTGTGCAGCAGTTTCAAAAAACGTCCCCTGTTATAGCAGTTAATGGAACTGCTGTTAATAATAAAATTAAGCAGCGCCGCGGCGCTGCTTTTACTGTTGATTATAATAAGCGGTGCATTAAATCATATTTTTCCGATCCGGTTTACAGGCAAAATACTGTTTATCAGGCGTATCTTCACAGACACCTGATTCTATCTCTTTAGGTCCTTGAAAACTGCATTGTGCTGCAGGCGCCTGCTGTAAACAGGCATCAATGGCCGTTTGAGGCGGTTTTCCTGCCTGCGGCGCTTTATTCTTCGGCTTCCTGTCTGCAGATTCCTGAGTAACTTGTCCGCTGTTTTCAGCGGAGTTCGTTTGTGCCTGTGCCGGAGCTATTGTTATTAAAAGTGAAGCTGCTGCTAAGCTTAGCAGTATAATAGGTTGTTTCATTATAATACTCCCTCGAGTTAATAGAGTAACAGTTATGCACTGTTCCGTTGTTAAGGTGCTGAAAGTGCTGTTGATATCACTTACGGCTTGTGTCTGGGCATAGGTTATTACGCCCAGACACAAAACACTGTCTTTAGTGAGTACCATTATTATTCAAACAGGTCAGCGCCCTCTGCCAGATAGCTGTCAAGCACTGAAGTGTCGGTGATTTCTGCAGAGTAAAGGAACAGGCTTGTCGCAGTAGAAAAATCAAAAGAGGCGCCGCTGTCATAGGTGCCGGACATGATCTCTTTTCTAAGCGCCGTTAACTGCTGCATCTGTGTGTCTGATAAAGACTGATATAGCTGTGCAAAAACGCCGGCGTAGTGGAAATTATTTTCTCCGTCGAGTTCACCATAGACAGCTGATTTTTCCAGTACTTCAGCCAGTACTTGTGCTTTATAGGTGTCCGAAAGTTCTTCGCTGCTGATCAGGCTGCGCAGGGCGGTGGAAATATCCGTTCTGGCCTGAACTATGTTTAAGTTTCCTGCATAAAGGTTACTGCGCTGGGTATCTACCAGGCTGGAAACTAATGCGGCCTGATCTGCCGAAACGTAACCCTCGCTGCTGTCGCTTAGGACGCGCCCCGCTGTGGCGGTTAACTGTTCATTAATGCTGTAACCTTCAACACCGATAGCAGGTGCATCTTTTATGTAAAAAGAGCCGTAATAGGTGCCCTGGCGTTCGGGGCAGAAATAAGCGTCGGCTTCAAGCGATCCGGCATACCAGCTGAAAAGATCCCCGGCGTAGGTCATTACTGCGACTGACTCGTCATGGGAAAGGCCCTGGGTTCTTTCTTTAAGTACTGACTGGTCAATGTCCGCCCATGACTCCCAGCCGCTGCCTTTCATATCATCAAGGTAGCTTAACTGACTGGCACTCATACCTCTGTAGATTTCTGCAAATACAACTGCACGGTCATAACTGATCTGTCCGTCCAGCTGGTAGAGCTCTTTGGAGGCTTGTTTAACTGCGCTCACACTTAAACCTGAAGTACCTAAGGGTAAGTCTCCGAGCATATGACTGCGGAAAGCCTGCATCAGCGGATAGCGCTGGTAGGCATATTCATTAATTTGACTGACCTGACTGGAAGCCAGTGTGGTCAGAACGGCTAACTGCTGATCATCAAGAATATAGAGTACATTGCTGGCAATTCTGGTCAGAAAACTTGTATTGTGGCCCATACCGTCGGAATCATTATCGCGCAGATACTGAAATCCCCAGTAGTCAGCTACTTTACCGGGAGGGAAAAAGGACTGTGCCTGCAGATTACCGGTTATCATACCTAAGCCGGCAAAGGCGATTGTTGTGCGCTGCGCGCCGTCGGAAAGAGTCTGTGCCATGGTAAAAGTTCCCGGGGCAGGGGATTCTGCCGTGCCTGGTGTCTGGCTGGAACTGTCTGTCACGGTCGTGGTGACTTCGGAAGCGGCTGCTGTGGAGCTTGCTGTACTGTCTGTTGAACCGCCGCCGCCTGAGCCGCAGCCGAAAAGGTTAGAGATTAAAACTGCCTGGATTAATATCAATATTTTATGCTTCATAATAACACTCCTGTGTATTTGCCGGGTAATGTCTAACTGTCGATTTATGCTCAGTATATAAAAGCACTGTGGTATAAAAATGAAGAAGTAAAATATAATTAAGGTATTGATATTGTTGAGTATTTTCATTGTTTTTAATATGTTTTTAGTAATTGTGTGGAAATTGTGTGCTTAATGAAAAGAACAATTGTTTAGTAGCTTTTTTTGATTACCTAATTATGCACATAAGCACTATGATCGGTCGTTTAAAATTTATTAGGGATGTATCGTGTTATCCATTTATATTACTTATGCTGTATCTATCGCTATATTAATATCAACACCCGGTCCGCTTATTGCTTTAATTATCTCTGATTCTAAACACGGCTGGCCGTCTGGCACCATTCTCGGCAGTGCGCTTGCTTCACTGATATTACTTGTCTGTGCACTCATTGCGCTGAATTTTGCCGTTTCTCTGGATGCGCATCTATTAGAATGGGGGCGTGTTATCGGCGGCTGTTACCTTATCTATCTGGGGCTGACAGCTCTGCGTAAAGAGGTAAGCATTGATGATATGAAATCTCATAATAAAAACTGTTTCTGGCGTGCAATGCGCGCGGGAATATCTAATCCGAAAGATATTCTGTTTTTTGTCGCGTTTTTACCTTCGTTTGTTATCGCTACGGAATCATTTACCCAGCAGGCGCTGATATTTTTAGTTTTATGGGTAGTGATTGATGTGAGTATTATGGTCACCTATGCCAAGGCCGCTAAAAAGTTACTCAGTTACGCCAAGTGCAGAGCGGTGCTGTTTTATCTGCCGGCAGTCTTTATGCCCGTAGTTGGCGGGATTTCATTGTATTTAGGTGCTAATCAATTATGGGGCGGTCTTTAAAAAAACAGCCCTTTTTCTGACTGCCGGTTTTCGTTTGTCTGCCGGCTTGATCTTTCAGCTTTGATGCTTTGCCTTGACGGCTGCTTTTCTATTCTCTCAACAGCAAAAAGTAAACCTGTTTTATCCCTTCCTGTCTTTATTTAAATGCAAAATAAAAGCAATTAAATATCATTTTTGTGTGTCTGCAATCGTTTACACTTTGAGGGTGCTCGTATTTTAAACACTTGTTGTTGGTATTTTGAACTGCACGGTTCTAGTATCCGAAGCGCTTAAGTAAGCAGTATTTGCTGTCTGCATAATATGCACTAAGTGTGACTTTTTAACTAAAAATCCCTATATATCAGATTGTTTTATGCATGTTGTGGAAGTGTGAAAGTAGATTGAAACGGCAGTTTTATAGCGTCTGTGCTGTCTGGGATTTATGGTGATATTTACTTTAAATAGACTAAGGCTGATAAAGAGCAGTGTTTGATTATTCTAAAAAAAATCACAAATCAAACAAAATGAAGTCAGCGCTGTTAAGTCATGTTGAGTATCGACAGGGCCATGGATAAGAGCAGCAAAGGCGGATAAAAGCAGCTCTATAAAGCATTGCGCTTATTAAAAATATTTACTTTTTAGCGGAGCCCTTCAGCTCCCCTTAGACATGTTTTACAACCAATGTAGTTCTTTATTATTTACACAATCAGCAGCAGTCATAGGGGCTGCTGCGCTAACTTAGTTTTAAAAGGAGTTAAAATGAACAAAGCATTATTGTTTGGTTTGTTTGCGGTTTCGCTGTCTGCGCAGGCAGAATGGGATTTCCGCGGTACACCAAACGGCTGGGCTAATACAGCCCTGGAACATATCTCTGGAAGTGAGTATCAAACTTGCCAAACTTTCGGCAGTGATAATCCCCGCTTTAAAATAGATCGTTACGGCAATTGGAGTGAGGCATATCCAGGCGCTGACTACACAGTTTCTGCGGGAAGTTACCAGATCACTTTTTACAGTGACAGTAAAAATATTCAAGCTGACCCGGTCAGCAGCTGTTCAAGTAACCAGGCCCCCGTTGCAGTTATATCTCCAGCTGGTGCGCAAACTGTTGATGCCGGTACCAGCATCACCTTCACTGCCGCCGGCTCAAGTGATGCAGACGGCTCAGTTGCCGCATATAACTGGAGCACAGGTGCCGCATCAGAATCAATTACTGTTACTTTTTCACAGAGTCAGACAATATCACTGCAGGTGACTGATGATCTCGGTGCTGTAAGTGCCTCTGCTAGTGTTGATATCACCGTTGCCGGTGAACAGCCTTCACTATGGTGTCTGCGCGGGACGCCGAACAACTGGGAGCAGACAGCACTGCAGTTTAATTCAGAGACTGGTTTATATGAGTTAACTCAGGCATTTTCCGGGGAAGAGATACCTGCACGTTTTAAAATTGCAGCTTGTACAGCTGATGGAACATGGGCTGAAAATTATCCAGCGCAGGATTTCACGGTAGTTGATAATAGTAACTACGCTGTCAGCTTTAATGCATCCAGCCATGAAATTCTAGCCGCTGAAGTCGCGCTGCCGGTAAAACCTGAGTTGACTGTAAATCCGGGAAGCAGTGATTTTAACAGCGACAGTTATCAGGTGACACTAAGTTATAAGGGCGAAAATATTAGCGACAGCCGTTATCTACTGGGCAGTGGTGATGTAACTCAGGGAACAGTGTTCAGTAACGGCGATATTATTTCTGTCGGGGCGGATTTACAAGCGGGTCAGTCGGTTGATCTGCAGGTCTTTGCGCTTAATGCACAGGGATCGGTAACGCAGACTTACACTTACACTAAAACAGAAGCTCAGAAAGTAGGTTTCACAGTGTGGTTAAAAGCACCGTCAAACTGGGTTCCAGCAATGCACCACTGGGGCGCACTACCTGCTGGCAGTGAAGATAATACTACATGGCCCGGCAGTGATGAAATGCAGGATCTTGGCGACGGTATATATAGCCGTACATTTGCTGCAAGTACATTCAGCAATATGATTTTCAGTAATAACGGCGCACAGCAGACAGCTGATCTAACGCGTGATAAAGACGGCTGCTACATTATTGAAACGCAGAGCTGGGTTGAGACTTGTATCGAGCCGAAAGATGCTGATGTCAGCATCGATCCTAGCAGTGCGACTTTCTTTACTGATGAATTAAGCGTAACACTTCACGCAGCCGGTGATGATATATCCGGCGGCCGTTATACTATTGACGGAAGTGATCCTGTTAACGGCATTAGTTTTACTGACGGCACAGCCATTGTTGTCGGCGGAGCATTAGCAGTTGATCAGTCAATGCAGGTTTGTTTATGGGCAGCCAACAGCAGCAGCCGCGCGAATGAGTGTTTCACGCTGACTAAAGTAACGCCGCCTGAGGCTTCTGACTTTACCTGGGATAACGCCAGTGTTTATTTTGTTATTACCGACCGCTTTAAAGACGGCAACCCGTCGAATAACAACTCTTATGGTCGTCCAAGTATTGATGCTACTGGAAAAAACATTGGTACTTTCCACGGCGGCGATATTGCAGGCCTGACAGAAAAGCTTAATGCCGGTTACTTTACTGATCTTGGTGTCAACGCTATCTGGCTGACTGCACCATACGAGCAGGCGCACGGTTTTGTCGGCGGCGGCAGTAACGGTGACTTCGCTCATTATGCGTATCACGGTTATTACGTACAGGATTACACTAACCTTGATGCCAATATGGGCACGCGGGCTGAATTTAAACAGTTTGTCGATACGGCGCATAGTCAAGGCATCCGCGTAGTGATGGATGTGGTAATGAACCATGCAGGTTACAACACCCTTAAAGATATGCATGAGTTTAACTACGGCTCAACCACGGCTGGCGAATACTGGACACCAGGCGACGGCAACTGGTTTGGTTATCACAGCACTATTAACTATGACGGTGATCAGTCTAAGTGGCTGAGCTGGTGGGGTAAAGACTGGGTGCGCGTAGGTCTGCCTGGTTATGATGCATGCGGCGGAGATGATCTCAGTAAATGTTTAGCCTACCTGCCGGACTTTAAAACGGAGTCAACTCAGGCTGTCGGCATTCCTGCCTTTTTAGCGAATAAAGCAACCTTCGGTCAAGGTTATTTAAGTGATTATCAGGTCGCGGGCAGTAAACGTGTTCGTGACTGGATAACTGAATGGTTAGTTCAATATGTTAAAGATTACGGCATTGATGGTTTCCGCGTAGATACTGCTAAGCACGTAACCTATGACAACTGGGCAAACCTCAATGCACAAGCTAAAGCAGCATTAAATGAGTGGCGTCAAAATAACCCGGACCTGCCTGGTGCAGACTGGAATGATGAGTTCTGGTCAACAGCAGAAGTGTGGGGGCATGGCGTTGGTCAGTCAGATATCCACACAACAGCTCAATTTGATTCGGTGATTAACTTCAGCTTTAAAGGCGCAGTAGACGGTATGACTGCAAATGCCGATACTATGCTTAATCAATTTGCCAGTTATGCGGGGCAGGTTAACAGCTCAACAGACTGGAATGTGCTGAGTTATATCTCCAGCCATGATACTGGATCCGTTTTTTACAATGGTGATGATGCTCGTCAAAAACGCGCTGGTACAGCTTTACTGTTATTACCAGGCGGTGTGCAGATTTTCTATGGTGATGAGCTGGGGCGTGTAAACGGCGACGGCGGCAGTGATGCAGATCAGGGCAGCCGTTCAAGTATTGACTGGAGCCGCGATAATAATGCCGTTCATCAGCACTGGCAGAAAGTTGGACAGTTCCGTCGTGATAACCCTGCTGTTGGTGCTGGTCAGCACAGAACTCTTTCTGGTCAGTCAAGCGGCAGAGCATTTGCGCGCAGCTGGACTAATCCTGTTTCCGGCAGTGTCAATAATGTTGTGGTGGTGCTGGACGGTGCAGGTCAGGTAAGCATTAATGTCGACGGTTATTTTGCTGACGGCAGCAGTGTACGTAATGCTTATGACGGAACAGTAGCAACCGTAACTAATGGTTCTGTCAGCTTTGACGCTGGAAGTGAAGGTCTGATCCTGCTTGAAGCAATATAAATTAATATAGTAGTGTAACTAATGCCGTTCATTTATTTGAACGGCATTTTTTTGTTTAAGCCGCGTACCAGTAACCGAGGTTTACTAAGCGGGTAAACAGAGTTAAGGCATTTTCATCTTCACTGAGCAGTTCGACGATTTCGCCGGCTACTTCATCCTGATCGCAGAGGTGATGACCTAGCTCAGTAAAACCTTCACAGTTAAACTGTTCACCGTTGATAAACAGCAGCTCCGGTGACTGCTGAAAATAAACTGCCCGCAGGCCGCCTAAGCGGATAAACTGCGCACCGGCTTCAAACAGGTCTAATATCTGCTGATTAGTCTGCGGAATATCTGAGGATGCAATATCCAGTTCATGTTTTGCTTCACTGATCATGCGCCCGAACCAGGGGATTAGATCTACGGGGCTTTTACTGCGCTCAATTAATAAACGGTGCAGTTCATTAAGTTCCTGCTCTTCTATTCTGCCCGGCCTTTCACGTATTATCATCTCCGGGTCAAGGTAACGCTGTGCAGTTTGATCTATGTCTAAACAGTAATCGGCAAAGCTGCTGATCAGATCATTCTGATCCGGTGCGCGGAAACCTACGCTGTAATTCATTGACGGTTCAACAGCATATCCTTCGTGTGGAAAGCCGCAGGGAATATATAAGATATCGCCGGGCTCCAGCACTACATCAATCAAAGCGGCAAAGGCTTCACAGTGTTTTAATGCGCCGTGAGCGGCAAATTCCTGCAGTGCTTTTTTCTCACCAACCCGCCAGTGACGTTTGCCCTTGCCCTGAATAATGAACACATCATAATTATCGATATGCGGACCAACTCCGCCCTTAGGGGTTGAGTAACTGATCATCAGATCGTCAATACGCCAGTTAGGCAGAAAACGGAAAGGGCGTACTAACTGCTGCGCATCTTCATGCCAGTGATCTACAGCCTGTATTAATAACGTTGCGCCGTCTTTTTCCAGCCGCTCAAAGGTTTCAAAGGGGCCGGATTCTGCCTGCCACTTGTCCTCTTCCTGATAAACAAGGCGGCTTTCAATCTCTTCTTCCATTGCCAGCCCGGCAATTTCATCGGGTAAAATAGGATCTTCAAAGTCGATAAATCCATTTTTAATAACAGTTGGTTTTTTCTGCCAGTAGGTGTCGAGAAACTGGTTAATATCTAAATTTAGTTCGAACATAGAAACCTCATAGGGTTATTGAATCACAATGCTTTGTTTATTTAGGATATATTATAGAGTATACAAAAAAGGCAACCCGAAGGTTGCCTTAAGTCACATTCGTTTAACACGAATATTAGTCGACTAATTTTTCTACCAGATCAACAGCCTGACCGATGTAATTTGCCGGTGTCATCGCTTTAAGCTCTGCTTTAACTGCATCTGTCAGCTCAAGTGTATCGATGAAATCTGCCATACCCGGGCCGTCTACACGTTTACCGCGAGTCAGCTCTTTTAGTTTTTCGTATGGTTTTTCAATACCGTAACGACGCATAACTGTTTGAATAGGCTCAGCCAGTACTTCCCAGTTTGCATCTAAGTCTTTAAGCATGTTTTCTTCATTTGCTTCTAACTTGCTGATACCTTTAAGGCTTGATTCATAAGCGATAACAGAATAACCAATAGCAACACCCAGGTTACGCAGCACGGTTGAATCCGTTAAATCACGCTGCCAGCGTGAAACAGGCAGTTTTGCCGCCAGGTGATCAAAGATAGCATTAGCCAGACCTAAGTTACCTTCAGAGTTTTCAAAATCAATCGGGTTAACTTTATGCGGCATGGTTGAAGAGCCTATTTCGCCGGCAATGGTTTTCTGCTTGAAGTGGCCCAGGCAGATGTAACCCCAGATATCACGGTCAAAGTCTAGAAGAATAGTGTTGAAACGGGCAATTGCATCAAACAGCTCTGCGATGTAGTCATGCGGTTCAATCTGTGTAGTGTAAGCATTAAATGTTACACCTAAGCTGGTTACAAACTCTTCTGCAAATCCCTGCCAGTCAAGATCCGGATAAGCACTCAGGTGAGCGTTGTAGTTACCTACTGCACCGTTGGTTTTACCTAATACTTCCGTTGCTTCAATCTGCTTAACCTGACGCTGCAGACGTACTGCCACGTTAGCCATCTCTTTACCCAGTGTTGTTGGAGAAGCCGGCTGACCGTGTGTACGAGACATCATCGGCATTGCTTTGTATTCTTGGGCTTTAGCTTTAACTGCATCAACGACTTTATTACAGTAAGGCAGAATAACGTCAGTTTTTGCTGTGCTCAGCATTAATGCGTGAGACAGGTTATTGATATCTTCAGAAGTGCAGGCAAAGTGAATAAATTCAGAGACTGCGTCCAGTTCCGCAACATCAGCTACTTTTTCTTTTAAGAAGTACTCAACCGCTTTTACATCATGGTTGGTTGTCGCTTCAATATCTTTAACACGTTGTGCATCAGCTTCGCTGAAATTAGCAACAATTGCATCAAGATGTGCGTCAGCAGCATCAGAGAAAGCAGGAACTTCTGCAATCCCGTCAGTCTTCGCTAGTTTTTGTAACCAGCGGACTTCAACTTGTACGCGGAATTTAATTAGACCAAATTCACTGAAAATACTGCGTAAAAGTGCTGTTTTGCTACCGTAACGGCCGTCAACTGGTGATACAGCTGTTAGTCCTGAAAGTTTCATTTGTTGCTCCTAAATAAAAGTAGGTTGTTTTAAAACTATTGTGTAACTGTTCTGCCTCGTGCTTAGCTGAATAAACGACGAGAGCTGATTAGTTAAGTGTGTATCTTTCTGCTTATTTAAAGCGCGCTTTAAACGCGTTGTAAATTCTGTTTTGTCTGGTGGATCATCGCTCTGCGTGAGAAAACCAGCTGACGGCGTTTACCGCCGATTTGACGCCATAAAACGGCTGCACGAACACCGGCAAGCAGTAATGCACGGATTTTATGCTGTGTCTGTACCTGCTGCAGGCTGGCCGGGTTGCCGTTGACTTGAATTTTCGGCCCCAGATTACTGATTATATCTTTATAGATAGAGTCTAAATTGCTTAATACACTGTCATCATTAATGTCGAAATGTGCCAGCTGGCGCTGTACCTGATTAATACGTTCGCCGAGCATGTTCAGTGCACCTGAGCTGCGGCTTAGCTTTTTCTCCAGGGCAATCATGCCGATTACATATTTGGTTACCTGCATATTGCGGTTATTACCCGCATTATCAAGCTGTTCAATCATGCTTTTAAAACCGACCTGCAGTGACTCGTAACCACCGAATATATCTAATGGAGAATCGCCTGAAGTGCGCATAATAGAATGAAGCGAAGCATTAAATGCGGCTGCATCAGGGCATAAACCTTTGTTGGCAATTTTATCAACCAGGTAAGCCGCCTGACAGATGGCTGCAAACGCGAGACTGCGGGATTGTAAATTATGATATGGCATGAATATTTCTCTTTTAATAAATACGGTTATGTTTTCTAAGAGACGAATTATTAAGGCTCTTCAGCTGAGCCTTAATTTTACGGCATATGAACAGAGCACAGTTACTTTTGTAAATGCTGCTCAATAATCGCGCCGCCTAAACAAACTTCATCAATATAAAATACCGCAGACTGTCCCGGTGTGACGGCCGCCTGAGGTTCATCAAAAATCACCTCTAATGTATCATCATCCAGCGGTTTAACAGTGCAGGCAATATCGGTCTGACGGTAACGGGTTTTTACTGTGCACTTAAAGGTTTTATCTTTAGCTGTGCGGTCAACCCAGTCACACTGTTTGGCCAATAAACCGTAAGAAAACAGCGCCGGATTATCTGCACCCTGAGCGACTAATAAACGGTTGTTTTCCATATCTTTGCCGACAACATACCAGGGATTTTCATTAGAATTCTGTAATCCGCCGATACCCAGCCCTTTGCGCTGACCAAGTGTGTGATACATCAGGCCCTGATGCTGACCGATAACTTCACCCGTTGGTGTAACAATGTCACCCGGCTGTGCAGGTAAGTATTCCTGCAGGAAGTCAGTGAATTTACGCTCGCCGATAAAACAGATACCGGTGCTGTCTTTTTTATTGTGGGTAATTAAATCCTGCTCTTCAGCAATACGGCGTACTTCTGGTTTTTCCAGTTCGCCGACAGGGAACAGTGTTTTAGCAACCTGTTTTTCACCAATCGCATATAAGAAATAACTTTGGTCTTTATTATTATCCAGTCCGCGCAGCAGCTGTACATGACCGTTTGTCTCACGGCGGCGTACATAATGGCCGGTAGCGATATAATCCGCGCCAAGATCTTCGGCGGCAAATTCTAAAAAGGCTTTAAATTTAATCTCTTTATTACACATGATATCGGGGTTCGGCGTACGGCCTGCTTTGTACTCCGCTAAGAAGTGTTCAAAGACATTATCCCAGTATTCAGCTGCGAAATTAATGGTGTGCAGAGTTATACCTAATTTATCACAGACTGCCTGGGCATCTTGAAGGTCCTGGGCTGCAGCACAATACTCGTCGGTATCGTCCTCTTCCCAGTTCTTCATAAATAGCCCTTCAACCTGGTATCCCTGCTGCTGTAATAAATACGCGGATACTGAAGAATCAACACCGCCGGACATACCGACGATCACTTTAATTTGGCTATTGTCTGTCATAAATAAATCTCCTGCTAATTTGGTGCGGGATTTTAACAGATATTCAACGCAAATGAACTAATTATGTGAGCGGGCTAACAGAGCTGTTTTTTCGGAGGTAATGCTGAATAAGTCCGGCTTTAACGTGTAAAACAGGTCATAAAATTAGTAAACCTCCGCTTAAGCGCTGCTTCATTTTTACGGCCTGGCTGATTATTGTTTACCTTGTTTATAAATATATTATATATTCTATGTTTGCAATCTAACCGTATTGAAGTATTTGTATCTCTTTAGTAGTATCATTTTCTTTATAAGTAGGATTCACTATGAAAAAACAAGCATTAATTTTTTGTGCCGCGGCGGCGTTATTACCAGCAGCAAATGCAGCGGACTTTCACTCGGGAAAAGATGAGCAGGTTTCAGATAAAGTGGCTGCACAGCAGCGTGCTGAATTAGCCAAAAATACTGAAGGTAAAGGTTTCGGCCCTCAATCACCACGTGATATCGATTCAATACAGGGAAATAACCAACGTACTTTTGGAAGTGCTCCCGCTTATACGTCAATGAATCTATGTAATATACATTTTCATAAAAATGCTGAGCATAAAGGCGGCGAATTTACTAAATATGCCGGTAACGGAGATGGTCTCGGTTACAACAGCGGCTATGTTTATTCAGGTAAGTTAAGCAAGACTGAGTTAGCACCACTTAAAAAAGATATTGGCGGGGGAGAGCACGGTAGTTTATATCCAGGTGATACTATAGAAGTCCACTACGTACACTCGACGGCACAGGTAAAACCAGGCCCAACATTAGGCGCTTGTTTAGATGAATCAACTGGTAATCCACAGCTGCGCGTAGAAACGCAGGTATATGTTTTAGTTAATGATAACAATGCATTAAATTTTTCAGAACTCACAGAGCACGGATTAAAAGATGGTTATCATCAAGCCCTTAACATTCCAGATAATACCGGTACTGCCGTGCAGTATGCCGGATCAACAACCGGCCCGAGCTACAATGAAAAAGGATCTCCTTTCCAGGTATCCTGGAGCGTTCGGCCTAATGTTGCTAAAGTAAGTATTGAAAGTGTTGGAAAATGGCTTGAAGGTAATGTATTTGAGGAAGATCATGCTCATGGTGTGAGAAATCTAGTGACTAATCCAGATTTACTGTCTGGTAAAGCAGCGAAGTAACTGCCTGCCTCAGCATTTTTCTCTATTATTAAGTGTTTTTATTACCCGCTATACTCTAACTCTCTAGAGGCTACCTAATCGGCGACCTTTTTTGTATTTACATCGCGCTAAATCTCTCATTTATGTAAAAAAAAAGAGATAGTAATGGACGGAATTTTAATATTTGACCAACATTAAGAACAGGAGAATATTCTAAAGGGAGGGAGTCATGAAAGCACTGACTGCATTATTTAAAGCAATGCTGGGAAGCTTAGCTGATCTTCTGCCTATAGTATGTGTGATAGCTTTCTTTCAACTGGTGGTGCTGCAGGAGCCTCTTCCAAATATATTACCTATCCTTTTCGGCTTATTTTTTGTCGTGCTGGGTCTGACATTCTTTATTTTTGGTTTGAACATGGGATTGTTTCCCATTGGTGAAAGCATGGCGCAGGCTTTCGCCCGAAAAGGAAGTCTTTTCTGGTTAATCTTATTCGCATTTTGTTTAGGTTTTGGAACCACTATTGCTGAGCCGGCATTAACCGCTGTGGCCGATGAAGCCGCAGAAGTAGCAGCCGAAGGCGGGTTGATCCCGCATACTATTGATGAAATGGATGACTACGCCAATGGATTGAGAGTAACGGTGGCGCTTTCGGTTGGTATCGCAATTGTATTAGGCGTGGTTCGCATTCTTAAAGGCTGGCCTATCCATGTAATGATTATTGGTGGTTATCTTGGTGTTGTTGTACTAACCTGGTTTGCCCCGCAGACCATTATCGGTATTGCTTACGATTCCGGCGGTGTTACTACGTCCACTATTACCGTCCCTCTGGTAACCGCTCTAGGCGTAGGGCTGGCATCATCAATTAAAGGCCGAAATCCTATGCTGGACGGATTTGGTTTGATTGCATTCGCTTCCTTGTTACCCATGATGTTTGTGATGCTCTACGGGATGGCTTTATCATGATAAGCCCGTCGCAGTTCATTGATACGTTTATCAGCACAGTGGTTGATGTTATTCCTATTGCGGTCATCATCTTTGGATTTCAACTTGCGGTATTAAGAAAACCAGTTGCTAATTTAGCAACAGTTGTACTGGGTTTTTTCTATGTCATTTTAGGCTTGTCTCTCTTTTTACTGGGACTGGAGTTAGCACTTTTTCCATTGGGCGAAACCATGGCGGAGCAGCTGACCGCACCCGAATTTATTTACTCTTTTAAAGATGACATCACAGAGTCTCTGCACTGGATTGATTATTATTGGGTTTATCTGTTCGCATTTGCTATCGGATTCAGCACAACCATTGCCGAGCCTTCGTTAATTGCCGTTGCTATTAAAGCTAACCAGGTCTCTGCCGGCGCCATCAGCGTGACTGGTTTACGAGTTGCAGTGGCGTTAGGCGTAGCGATTGGAATTTCCTTAGGCAGTTACAGGATCGTTGTTGGTGATCCCATTCATTATTACATTATGGCTGGTTATGTCGTGGTTATTATACAAACTTATTTTGCGCCGAAACTGATAATACCGCTAGCGTATGATTCTGGTGGTGTTACAACATCGACGGTGACTGTTCCATTAGTCACGGCATTAGGTCTAGGGTTAGCTTCCACCGTTCCGGGACGAAACCCTGTTATTGACGGTTTTGGATTAATCGCATTTGCAAGTTTATTTCCAATAATATCAGTTATGGCATACGCCCAGATTACTCAATGGCTAAACTCAAGAGCAGATTCTAAGGAGAATGAGGATGCGCTTTAAACTAATAATTGCCTTTGTAGAAGATACAAAGACAGATGCTGTTTTAGATGCCGCGCGCTCAGCAGGAGCCACTGGCGCAACCGTAATTAATAACGCAAGAGGGGAAGGGCTGAATCAAAAAACCACCTTTATGGGCCTGACCTTAGATGTTCAAAAAGACGTTTTGTTATTTGTAGTAGAAGAACACTTAGCCAGGCATATATTAGAAACAATTGATAAGGTTGGTGAGTTTGATCAGCAGTCGGGGCGGGGCATTGCCATTCAAATAGACATAGAAGACGCGGTTGGAGTTGCCCATCAGGTGGAAACATTAACTAAGATAGTAGAGGACGAGCTATGAACCAGCATAAGATTATTAGAGTAAGAGATGTTATGGCCAATACTTATGTGATGGTCGATGGAGTAACCACAGTTGAAGAAGGTATTCGCTTAGCACGACAGCATGCCGTAAAAGCGTTAATAGTGAACAAGCGTCACGATGATGATGAATACGGTATTGTTTTGATGAATGATATTGCCAAGAAGGTTTTAGCACAGAACCGTTCTGTTGAGCGTACTAATATTTATGAAATCATGACCAAACCTGCGCTGTCTGTTTCACCTGATATGAAGGTGAAGCACTGTGCGCGATTGTTTGAGCGTTTTGGCGTTAGTCGTGCTCCTGTTATTGAAGATGGTAAAATTATTGGTATGGTGAGTTACAATAATATCGTGTTAAACGGTATGGCGCTGGATGCTTAAGACTGTAAAATGGGATAAAAACTTTTAGGAGACTACCCATATGAAACTGTTTTTTGCTTCGGATCTGCATGGTTCATTACCTGCAGCAGAGCAGGTGCTGGAGAAGTACCAGGCATCAGGTGCTGATTATCTGGTGATTCTAGGTGATCTGTTGAATCATGGACCTAGAAACCCTGTTCCACAGGGGTATCAACCTGCGGCCGTTGCGCAGCTTCTGAATAATTACAGTGATGAAATTCTGGCTGTTCGCGGCAACTGCGACAGCGAAGTTGACCAGATGCTGCTTAACTTCCCCATGCTTGAAACCTACTCATGGATTCTGCTGGAAAGCGGTACGCGAATATTTCTAACCCATGGCCACCTGTACAATAGTGATCATCGACCGCCGCTGAAAGCAGGTGACGTGATTGCACATGGTCATACGCATATACCTGCGGCAGAACAAAACGGCGCTCAGTTTATTTTTAATCCAGGTTCGATAACTTTCCCTAAACAAGGCTATACGCCTAGTTACGGGCTGTACGAAGAGGGCACGTTTAAAGTGCTCTCATTTTCAGATGAGATTTTGAAGCAGGTAAGTATCTAAACAGGTTTATACCCGTTACCATTCAAGATGCAAAAATCAGCAAGTCGTGAGGTGAATAGTTTCTAGGCGTGAAGGTGAAGATCTAACTGGTTAAATCGAAACTTCACAACAACGAAAGTGTTTGCCTCACGGCTTGCCCTGTGGGGCGCTAGCTCGAAAACCAATACAGCGTTGCAGCATTCGATAAGGACTAGCCATTGTCATCATGCTGCTGAGTAAAACGGCTAACTTAACTGTAGTTTTATCTGCTTGTTTACTGATGGTCTAGGGGCTAGTTAACTATCTACGGCATAAAGGGGAAGAAAGTGAGTTAGAATTTTTGCTCTATTTATCTGTTGAGATTCCACATTTACGCTCGCTTTCGCCCCTATATAATATGAGTTGTCTACAAATTTGCGGCCGGCATTACTTAACCACTACAATGTCTTGTTCCACATATTTTGCCGTTTTGCAAAAGAAAAAAATTCATAAGGATGCCAGCACTTCGGGATCAAGTCGAGTTCTTCATGCCGCTCTTCAAAGTTGCTCCAGAGTTTACTCAGTATTCCTTTGAGTCTTTCCGGGCTAATCTTCATCAATTTTTTTCGTGCATCCGCGAAATATAAGTTATTAACCGGCGCTATATTAAGATCCCCGCCTGATGAGATGAAAACCTGGTTTCTCGTGGCAATACGGCAGATAGGACTGTATGGTTCTTGAGGATAGAGTGTATTTACTATGGCAAACTCGTACCTCTCCAAATCATATCCCTTCGAGTTTTTAGGGATATAAGCAATGCCGTAGCCTTGAGGAAAGATACCGGTGATTTTGAGCAGGGTCTCTACCACCTGCTTGTTAATGGATCCTCTTTCTACGCCTTTATTTAGCACTTGAAATACTTTGGGAAGGGAGGCATAAGTAAAATTTCGTTTGGTGGACAGGACCACTGAAGTGTAAATTTGAGGGACCTTAATCAGGTTACCAATGCCCTGTTTAGGATTGAGAGAGCTTTTCAACAACAAGCGGATAAAGGCAAGTTTTTCTTCTTCCTTCTTGTTAAATATTTCTCTTTCGGCTTTTGAGCCTCCAATATATTTATCAAGCCCCAAACCATCCGTTAGATAGTTTAACGTTTGCTGATAATTGCATTTTAACAAGTCTAGCCTTTCATCAGCACTTAATACTCTGAATTCGTCTGCATCACCAGACTCTCCTTTTAATATCTGTTGTGCAGCAGGATGGCAAAGACCCACATCATGTAATAAAGAAGTCATTAATAAAGGGATTTGTACTTCCGCGCCAAAGGAGAGGAGTTCTTCAGTATCGTCCGGCAAAATCCATTTAAGGATATACTCATTGGCTATTTTGTTATCTTCGAGTAGTTGATCAAGCAGTTTCAGACTGAGTACGGCTTGGTATAAGTGCTGACTTTGCTGATTGTACTGCAAGGCAGGATTTATTCCTTCAGGCGCCCTTAACGATAGAGTACCGAGTAACTTAGCAATTTTTTTATCTGTGTCATCCCTGTTTTGACCAATACAGAAAGATAAAATTTCATCGCATATACTTTTTAGTTTACGTAAGCGAGAGAGCCGTTCTTCATTCTGTTGAGATTCAAACACCTTAATTTTTTTAAGGTTCTGTTCCACCTTAGATTTCAGTTTTTTGACGTTTTCTGATTTGCTGTTAGCAGATAAATTCTGCTGTGCAGTAGTTAAGCTCTGGTGCAGAGCCGCCAAATTTTTCTCTATCTCTGGTAATTGGGCAAAATAAGCTGCTGCTTCTTCGTATACAGAATCTTTTAGCGGTGATGACGTGTGAATTTTTTTAACGATATTGCTAATAACTTTAGTACTTGACGATTCACTTGTCGTATTTTTATTCATGTAATAACTTACCGTTATAGTTAATGAAATTCATTTTATAGCTTAGCATTCTTTTTCCTAAAGACCATTTGTGTAAGGAGCAAAAAGGCAGGACAGCCGAATATTATGATTCTTTTAACGCCATTACATTAAGCGAAACATGTCAACTAAATATAACTGTTACAGCCTGTTATACCATAGTTTAAGTAAGGGTAATGGCCTGCTATTCTTTAACAGGTCACACTGACCACGTTCGCTTTTTCCGAGTGAGCAGAGTTATCATGCACACTTTTCATTTTCATCGAAAATGCACCTGAAATAGAAAAATACTAAGTTTTGTACAAGACTCGCAGCTGGGAGAAAGCAAGCATCTGTGGGAGAGCATCTCATACTGAGTAGAAGATTTTATTGCTTGCCTGCAGTGATACAGGTGATGCCGGATTAAACAATTCCTGTATATTTTGTGTTTTTTGATGACAGGGTTTTAAAATGTGATCTGATTCACGAAGTGCGTTTTAACCGCTTAGATGAAAAATAGTTGTCGATGTATTGCTTTAATTTGCTTTAAACTATTTTGGTTTTAATTTTTTACAGTAAAGCAGTGGTGAGTTGAGATGCAGTGGCCGGAGTTGTGTGAGATTTCCAGTAAATGTAAGCAGCATATACTGGAGCGGGAAGATGAAGCAAAATTAGCGACACTGGGTTACGCGCAGCTTGGCTCATGTGATGCCCTTGAGACCTTCAGTCTGTACCGTCAGAATCCGAAGTATCATATGCTATTATATACTACGCACGGGGTTGGGCTTCTGCATACGCAGGATGAGTCGTTCCGACTTGAAGCCGGATCATTAATTGTGGTGCCGAAGGGCTGTGCAAATGGCTTTGAGATGGACTGTTCGCACTGGTCAGTAACCTGGGTAATGCTCGACGGCAGGTTAAAGTGGCCGCTACAGAAAAAATCCGGTGCTTATCTGCAGTCCACCACCTATGGCGCGGTACTGCGCCATACCATTGAGTCCTTGGTACTCAGCGGTAAATACTGCGAGTTTGATGATCCCTGTCTGCACAATATGCTGGTGGAGCAGCTGCAGCACATAGTGTCATCCAGTCTGCAGAAAAAAACGCAGTTATCAGCGGTGCAGATGCGTCTGCAGCATTTCACTTACCTGCTTAGTCAGCAGCTTCATAAAGACTGGACAGTTGAGCAGATGGCAGCTCTTATTTACTGTTCGCCGGCACACTTATACCGTTTAACTAATCAGTGGTTAGCGAAAACCCCCATGCAGCACCTGCAGGATCTGCGTATTGAACAGGCTAAACAGTCTTTAGCGCTGCAGCACTGGTCTATTCAGGATATCGCGCAGCAGGTGGGTTTCAAGGATCTAGCGAATTTCAGCCGCCGTTTTAAAACCCTGGTGGGTAAAACCCCTACAGCTTACCGGACTGCAAAACGCGCTGAATAGGGCTGTTTATTAATTATACCAAATCCACTAATTTTCTATTCATTGATGCTTGTTAAAATGGACGCTAGCTTCGTTCTTGATTTTGTAATTAGAATAACTAGTTACTGCAATCAACGCCTTGCTTTCATCCATTTTTCCTTCGCCTAAATAGATTATCTAATTAATGGAATTGGTATTACTGCTTAAAACTTGTGATATTTTACTGCGCAGCATATCTCGCAGTGCTAATACCGCAGGCGTAACAGATTTGCGGTTAGGGCAGACCATAAACAGCCCTGTCTGAGTCCTGTATGGCGATAAGATTTCGACAGCACGGCCGAGTTTAAGGTCAGTACTCATATAAACCCGGTTTCTAAGGCGGTAGATTAAGCAGTTATGATTGAGCTGCTCCCGCGGCACTTTCGGGGGCCGAACAGCTTTAGATAAGCGGGTGAAGCACAGGTTATTCTGTTTATTTTTGCAATCGAGAAAGCCGCCAGTGAAGAGTCCAGCTGCTGACCATAGCGTAAAAGCAGATCCACTCTGTCCTGATAAAAACAGGCCAGAGTATCACTTACGCTTAAATGAACTGATAACTGCTGTCCATCATTTCATCTATCCAGGGAAGCAGTATATTACGTTCTAAACCGGAAGGCGAAGCTCACCGGATATTTCATCTTTTATGCTGTTAACAGACAGTAAGTTTTCGTTTAAAACATTTATTGCCTGGCGGCTGCTGCTGTTATATCAGGCTTCTGTACAGTCGGGGGGGGTGCTGTGGTTGTCTGCTATACGAATAACAAGTTCAAGACCGGTTGTGTTCATTATCAATTTTTTTTTGAAAGTGTAAGGTGTTTGCCCCTGTTTATGGTTAGTTTAGCAATGGCTATAATCACTGCAGCTCAACAACAGAAGGTAAGTAAAATGAAAAATGTATTAACGATTGTCGCACGAATAGAAGCAAAAGCAGATCAGGTTGAATTAGTGAAAAGCGAGTTAGTAAAACTAATTGAGCCGACTCGCCGGGAAGAGGGATGTATTCAGTACGATCTGCATCAAGATAGACTTAATCCCAGTGTTTTTATTTTTTATGAAAACTGGGAAAGCAGAGATCTTTGGCAGATGCATATGAATAATACCCATTTAGCGGAATATATGCAGGCAACTGAAGGAGCTGTTGCGGACTTTACCTTAAATGAAATGAGTGTAATTGCTTGATTTTATCAGCGTGTCTGCGCTCTCTTTTTTGAATTCTTCGTTCCCTGAACGGTGCGGGAACGAAGTTAAAACAGAGGCGGATAAAAACTGTTTAAGCAGTATCAGGCTCAAATTCATACTGAGCATATTGTGCAATATGCGCATCTAATAAAGCATCATCCTGGTAAAATGCAAAAACCATTTGTGCAGTTTCGTGTAATGCATCTTTATCTTCGCTGCGGATACAAAACATCATAGTCTCATCGCCAAAGGTGAGTTTTGACAGAAGCTGTGGATTCTTTTCTGTCAGCAGATTTTCTATCAGCAGGGCCCAGTCTTCTCCATCACCCAAAAAGTCATGGCGTTCAAATGCAGTCCATTTCATATCACTTAAAGTAAGGGTATGTATTTTTTGGAAACTTGAAATCAAGAAAGGTTGGTAAACGTTTTTCTGTTTCATAATATCTCTCTGAGGTAAGTGAATTAAACCTATGTTTTTACAGCTTGCTGTTCATCCTGCTCAGGCATCACTTTTTTAATGGTGCATATATCAAGCTTTTGAATTTAAAAAGTAAAGCCTGCCAAATTCAGCTGTAATTTACTCATATATGTGAACACAGCGGCTGGATATAAAAAATACTCTGGGGCTTATTCTTTGAATAAAAATTATTCTAGTTATGGTATATAAGTGACATAATTGAAGTTTAAACGCTTTATTTTTGTAAAAGGAAGTCATATGAAATGTCCTAGAACAGGTGTCGACCTGAAACCCGTTAATATAGGCGGGATTACCGTCGATATTTCTGAAAAATGCGGCGGTGTATTTTTTGATCATGATGAAATAGAAAAGTTCGATCAGAAAACAAAAATCCGCGGCGGTTTATTAGTCCAGCATCTGAAACAGTTTACCCCGCCGTCACTGGATTTAAATAAACATATCAACTGTCCAAAGTGCAGTGGTGTTGTAATGGATAGAAGTTTTTACAGCTCGAAGAATAAAATTGAAGTCGATAAATGCCCGAGTTGTGCCGGTATCTGGTTTGATTTCGGCGAGTTGGAAAAGCTGAGAAATTTAATCCCGGTTTCAGCCGGTAGTTATAAAACGGGCCAGCAGTTTGAAGAGCGGCTGTTAAACAGTCCGGCTTATCAAGAATATAAAACAGCCCTTGATGACAATGCGGATGATACAGCACGTCGTGAAAAAGCTGATCAGCTGCATCTGTTTCTATTTAACTGTATTTATTAAAGCAGAGAGCAGACCCTTCAATTCTTCCCGTTTTAGTAAACCTAAAACCGTTAAATTACTGCTTAAGGTTAAAGCACGTAGATCCCTGTCGTTTTTTGACAAGCCGTTGTTTATTCAAAACAGCGGTTTTCCCTTCTTTAATCCGTTTCCTGTGCATAAAACGAACGATCCAAAACAGTGCGTTATGCACTGATGTGGTGCGTTATTTTTCTTTATCAGCCAGTAAAATAGCGTATTTAATCTGTTCTGCTGCTATAGAAAAACTCTTGAGCTGTTGAGCATAGAGGGTTTTAGTACTCCTTAATGAGTGCTTGATTCTGTTGGCATATAAATTGCTCTTAACAACAGTCTGTTGTGCCGAGAGCTGCTGATTTATAAATAATAATAAAACTTAAACCGCTGATTTTTATCTTTATTTATTTTTCCTGGTATGCAGTTTGTTAAAGCTAACGCTGAGTGGACATTTATCATGCGCAGGATTTTAATCTGTCCTGCTTCTGTTGATGTACGGCAGATGTTTATTTTGCTTTTGTAACGCATTGTTTATTAAGTGCTTTGTTGTGCTGGTAAACGCGCTTAATGCTTAGTTGTATGCCGAGGCGGTAAGTTCTTTCGTGTCGGGAAATTGAGTTGTGTTACATGGTTGTGAAATTATTGTTATTTTTGTCAGAAGAGTGACCTGCTCTGCAGTATATAAAATAAACAATGATAAGCATCACTGTTTGTATCAGTGCACTTATTTATCTCGAAAATTCCTCTGTATAAACAGTTACCAGTCGCGCGGAGAGCATAACATTTACTTTCAGCGACATCTTTAACTGAGTTAAACAGGGATAAATGTGCACCTGAATTCAGCGGTTATAAAACTATTACTTTATTAATCAGGACAGCTTGTCTGCTGTCTGCTTTTAATACAGCAAGGCGGCTTTAGAAGTCTGTTTATCTTTGAAAATTGCCTCCAGCAGGAACAAAGAGCAAAGATAAACAGGCCCTAGTAACTATATAAATAAATTATAAGGGTTTATATGCAGGAATTTGTTGGTTTTTTAAATGGTATTATCTGGAGTCCGGTACTAATTTACCTTTGTTTAGGTGCTGGATTATTTTATTCAATCATTACACGATTTGTGCAGCTGCGGCTTTTTAAAGAGATGCTGCGTTTGCTGTTTTCTGGAAAAAGCTCCAGCAGCGGGATCAGTTCATTTCAGGCTTTAGCGGTATCTTTATCCGGCCGTGTTGGTACGGGGAATATCGCCGGCGTTGCCGCTGCTATCGGTTTCGGCGGACCAGGTGCGGTCTTCTGGATGTGGGTGGTTGCCTTCTTAGGTGCATCGACAGCCTATGCGGAATCAACGCTTGCGCAGATTTATAAAGAAAAAGACGAAGGACAGTTCCGAGGCGGCCCTGCTTATTATATTGAAAAAGCAATGGGACAGAAATGGTACGCATGGATTTTTGCCATTGCGACTATTTTTGCCTGCGGTGTACTGCTTCCCGGTGTACAGTCAAACAGTATCGGTAATGCAGTTGAGAATGCTTTTGGTACGGGCGGTATGATTGAAACCGGTATTGGTATATTCAGCTTTGCTAAAATAATAACCGGTGCAGGTACAGCGCTTATTCTTGGTTTTATTATTTTCGGCGGTGTTAAACGTATTGCGAATTTTACGCAGGTTGTTGTTCCGTTTATGGCACTCGCTTATATCATTATTGCTTTTATTATTATTCTTCTGAATATAGGTGAAGTTCCAGGCATCTTTAAAATGATCGTCTCCGATGCTTTTACACCAATGGCAGGTTTTGGTGCCGCTATCGGCTGGGGGGTTAAGCGTGGAATTTACTCAAATGAAGCCGGGCAGGGAACAGGTCCTCATGCAGCTGCCGCCGCCAACGTTGATCATCCAGCGCAGCAGGGCCTGGTACAGGCATTTTCTATCTATATTGACACTTTACTGGTTTGTTCTGCGACGGCATTCATGATTCTTCTTACCGGTGCATACAATGTTCACGGCGGTGCTCCTGATGCATTTATTGTCCAGAATATCGCGGCCGAGGTCAGTGCCAACGGTCCGGTCTTTACTCAGATGGCTATTGAGCAGACCTTCCCGGGTGTAGGTAAAGTATTTATTGCGCTTGCTTTGTTCTTCTTTGCCTTTACAACGATTCTGGCTTATTACTACATCGCAGAAACAAATATCGCCTATTTACGCCGCACGATAAAAATTCCGGGCATGGTATTTGTGCTTAAGCTGGTTCTGATGGCAGCAGTGTTTTACGGCACAGTGAAGACCGCAAGTCTAGCCTGGGCAATGGGGGACGTTGGTGTTGGTTTAATGGCATGGTTAAATATTGTCGGTATTGTAATTATCTTCTTTATGGCAAAACCGGCAATGGCCGCATTAAAAGATTATGAAGCTCAGATGAAAGCCGGTGTTAAACAGTATACCTTTAACCCTGCTGCGCTGGGTATTAAAGGTGCTGACTACTGGGAAGACCGCTATAAGAAACAACGCGGCCAGTTAGGCACTCAACCAGAGATCTCAGAAACAGATAACAATGAGCAGCCCGATCTGGCGCTTAACTCTGTTAAGTAAGTAACATTAAGTCAGGTTATTAAAGCCCGATGCAGGTAACTGTTTCGGGCTTTATTATAGGAGCTCCCGATACTAAGGCAGTACATCTCGATTAATCGGATTTTGTAATGAGATTAAGGTTTCCGTTGACTGAATCGCATCAATGGCCTGCACTTTATTAATCAAAGTCATCTGCAGGTGGTCAATGGAACGTGTCATCAGCTTGATAAAAATACTGTAGTTACCCGTGGTGTAATAAGCCTCAACCACTTCTTCAAGTGCTTCTAATCTTTTAATGGTATCCGGGTAATCTTTGGCATTTTTCAGATTAATACCAATAAAACAGCACACATCATAACCCAATGCTTTTGCATTAATCGACACTTTAGTGCCTTCAATAATGCCCGCCTGCTTCATTTTTTCTATTCTTACATGAATGGTACCGGCACTAACCGCACAATTTTTAGCCAGTTCTGCATAGGGAATACGCGCATTTTCAGATAATGCGTTAAGTATCTCTTTATCTAGATTATCGATCTCATAATTTACCGTCATATTTATCACCCGTAATTATTGATTCCTTAGTTAATCGCTTATTTTATTGATGATTCTTTTTGTGTAAAGCTATTTTTGTTGGCGGATATTGAGCTTTGTGCCTGATTAGGTAATTATATTTACCAACTTGTTAACCAGAAACTATTTATAGAGAAATAAAATTATGACTAGCCAATACATTCAAAGCCAGCAGCAGATCAGTAAAGCCAAGCAGATCTTTTCATCTCAACTGGAACAAAAATTAGGGCTGATTGAAGTACAGGCACCAATTTTAGCTAAAGTAGGGGACGGCATTCAAGACAACCTAAGCGGTTATGAAAAAGCAGTTTCGGTTAAAGTAAAATCTTTGCCTGAACATGCTCAAGATTATGAAGTGGTGCACTCGCTTGCTAAATGGAAGCGTAAAACTTTAGGCGAGCATGGTTTCAGTGTTGGTGAAGGTATCTACACGCATATGAAAGCACTTCGCCCTGATGAAGAAGAGTTAAGCCCGATTCATTCTGTTTATGTGGATCAGTGGGACTGGGAGAAAGTGATTTGTGAAAGCTCAGAACGTTCTTTAGATTTTTTAAAAGAGACTGTCAGTACGCTGTACAGTGCAATTAAAGCGACAGAATCTCAATTGGATGAAATGTATGCTCTGAAACCGTTTTTACCGGAAACTATTACTTTTATCCATGCGCAGCAGCTGGCTGAGCAGCATCCTGAACTGTCATCTAAAGACCGTGAAAGAGCCGCCGTAAAAGAGTTCGGTGCGGTATTTTTAATCGGTATCGGCGGTCTTCTGTCTGACGGAAAAATTCACGATGTACGTGCGCCGGATTACGACGACTGGTCAAGTGCAACCTGTGATAAATATGCCGGATTAAACGGTGATATTTTAGTATGGAACCCGGTTTTACAGGATGTATTTGAAATATCTTCAATGGGGATCCGTGTCAGTCCGGAAGCATTACAGAAGCAGCTTAAAATCACCGGTGATGTTGACCGTTTACAGCTTGACTGGCATAAGATGTTATTAGAATCTAAATTACCGCAAACTATCGGCGGCGGTATAGGACAGTCGCGTCTGGCTATGCTGCTGTTACAAAAGCAGCATATTGGTCAGGTACAGGTTGGTGTCTGGTCTGATTGTCTGAAAGAAAAGGTAGAAGCGATCCTTTAACTCAAAAGTAAAACAGTACTCCGGCAGATTATGCAGGAGTACTGAGTTGTACGGCTGTTATAACCGCTCGGTTTTAATGAGCAGCTGAGATAGCCGTATAAACATTATCTTCATAGAAACCGACTAAATCCGGAATACCGCTGCCGGTGACATCTGCAAATACCCGCACTGAGTTATTACCAGTCCAGCCTACATTTTTAGTAAACTGATGCCAGCCTAGCTCATTTTCATCATTATGACGGTTTTCAGTGGTGTAAGACCAGACACCGTTTAAATGCTCAAAGCGTTCGCCGGTGGAGTGAGCTATTACTACATCTTTATTGCCGATAGTGACAATATCAGCCCTGCCGTTACCGTTCATATCAGCCAGACCTCGATAATGATCTGCATTATCCCAGCCGTCGATAAAACTGGCGTGATTACCCTCCTCATCTGTTTCCGGTCCTAACCAGGGTTTTGCCTGCGCAAATTCAGTGCCGTTATTTTCCGCTACATAGATGGCATCAGCGCCGAAAATAACTGCATCAGGATAACCGTTACCTGTTACATCTCCGGCTAAACGCAGGTATTTAGTCAGACTGGAAGCAAAATCGTGTCCCTCTTCGCTGCCGTTAACGACTGCTTTTGCGCCGAACTGCTCTGAGTATTTCTGCATAGGAGCGAATCTTCCGTCTTCAGCGTAAGCGACATAAACGCCGTCTTCACCAAAGGCAACAATATCGGCTTTACCGTTGTTATTCATATCCTGCATCTGATAAACGTGGCGTTCAGCCGTCCAGATGTCGGCTGAAGCAAAATCTGTCGTCCATAGTTCTGCCTGGTAATTATTGGCCGCGCTGGCGACGTACACTCCGTCAGCTGCAAAGCCGATTAACTCCGCTTTACCGTCGCCGTTAATATCGGCGGTGGTGCGGTAATCTGCCGCGGTCCATGAACCAGAAGCTGGTAAGAAGTTGTCTGTCAGCAGTACTTTATCTTCAAACTGACTGGAGCCGTTACTGTAACCTGCATATACGCTGCCGGCTTGAAACCCGACGGCATCTGCTTTGCCGTCACCGTTTATATCTGCAGCCGTTCTGACATCCTGGTTTACCACCCAGCCTGCGTTGTTGGTGAACTCTTGTGTCCATACGCTTTCATTATCAATAATGGTGGATTCGAAGGTGTTTTCCCCTTCAACAAAGGTGCCTGCACCAAACTCATTATTGAAATAATAGGGAGCAGAGGAGTCATTACCCGCGCCGCCGCGGTGCATATGGTAGTTACTTGTTACCAGTGTGTATGACTGGACAATAAACTCTCTATTGCGCACTTTTTCATCTAACAGTTCTTTAACGTACTGCGCATTGGTGACGGTATCGGTTGACTCCTCTTCAAGCATAATCTGATCTTCAGGAACGCTGTATTTACTGATCAGGATATCACGCATTGCACCCGCTTCAGTTTTATCTGTGTCTACTTCACCTTCAACACAAAGTGGTACAGAAGTTGGGTTACCCTTACCTGAAACCACATAGAGAGGGTTTTCTTTTTTGCTGCCCTCTAAGTACAGTCGGTCAACGCGGCTTTCCAGTAAAATTCGGGGCGAACAACTGGCATAGTTTACCTGCAGACCTAAGCCGATAACGATATCGGCATCGGCAATGGTTTCTTCATTGATTATGGTTTCGTCATTATTACAGGCTGAAAGTAGAGAGATTGTGATTAGTGACAGGCTTAGCGCTCTGATTTTTTTCATAATTAATACCATCCTCTTAAGTTCAATTCCAAATTAGACTGAAGAGGATATAAAGGAGTTGATAACCTTGTTCCGTGGTGCGAATAAAGTAACGCTGCTGTCATATTTCAACAACGCTGCAGTTTTTGAATTGTGATCTTGACTGGCTATTCTTTAGTCAAAAAATAATGTAGATAAACTCTGTTTTTTTAAATTTTTAGCTGACAATAAGTGCGCTTTTATTACCTGTTTTTTTCTCTAAAGTGCTTATTTTCTGATCTTTTATTAAACATGTTCAGCATGTAAATTCTATTGTATTTACAAATGGTTATAAGCTTGTAGGCAGATGGCGCTGTATCAACAGGTCTGGAGAATTTGTTTTATTGCTAAGCTTTTTATTACAAGTGTACAGGGGCGTTTACGATGTGAAATTATCTTTTTGCCTGCTGCTTATTTAAGCAGGCCGGGAAAAAATGAAGGTGCCTGGTTATTTTTTCAAACAACAAGGCACCTGTTTTATTAAAGTTAGACTACTTATTTAAAAGAAAAATTATCGATTGATAAACGGGTAATCTCCTCTGCCATTATTTTATGCGTTTGTGTTGTCGGGTGAGTAACGCCCCAGAACACATAACTGTCTGCACCGTCTGCCGCACAACCATTACTTAAAGAATGGCTTAGCAGATAATCGATGGAATTACTGCGGTTAATATCTAAACATGCATCAGTTGTATTTTTAAATCCATATTTTTCAGGATTCTGGATTGCATCATTAAACAATGTATAGGTATCAAACAAAGAAATATTAACTCCCTGCGCCGCATATTGATTAACCTGCTGCTCAATAAACAGGTTAAAAGCTTCAATCTTCTGCTTAATCTTCAAGGCGTCGGCAGGATCGCTGTATTTAAACTGCGGTGCTTTAGTTGCATCCGGCAGGTTAAGAACCAGAATATTCTGTGCACCGTTTTCAGTCAGCGTCTGCATCGCCTTGCTGAAGTCAGCTGATACATCGGCTACTGAGCGGCCGTAATTAACAAAGTCATTTAATCCGATCTCTAGTGTAAACAGGCTGTTTTGCGGCTGATAGTTTTTCGCCATTTTCATATACACTAAATATGAGTCGATCTGATCATTAACACCCGATAAAGCCAGGTATTTAGTCTCTCCGGCAGCGCCGCCGACAGCCCAGTTATATAAAGGAAGATCATGTTTTTTCGCTAAGTATTCAGTCCATACTAAACCATTGCTGAAATGACCTAAGAACCATGAGTTACTGTTTGGAAACTTCCACTGTGAAGCGTTAAACATATTTCCAGTGTCTGAGATACTGTCACCGATACTGATTATTTTATTAATGACCGGCGCCTGATAACTGCTGTCATTTGTCCAGATTGAATGGTTATATGAGAAGCGGTTATCAGATGCGAAATAGGTAATATCAGCAGCTTCATGGTTTACATCCAGGGTTTTATCACAGCGTGTTTTTATTTCATCCTGGGATCTGTCGGTATAGAACATATTTTTAAATGATATTGAGGAGTACCAGTAACCCGGCAGTTTATAATAACTGCCGTCGTCATTCAGCGCCCATTCCCAGTCTGTTGCAGGATCATTATGATTGTAATGCGGACGGTACCAGCATCTAACATAAGTATAAGTGTCTGATGACTGTACGCTTTTTACCTCTGCTGCGGTTATGCTTTCAGGAGTGACAGCTTCGCCGGCAGAAGCAAACGGGGATAGTGAAAGTAACAGTGTTGTAACCAGTAAATTCTTTTTCATGTATAAATCCATATAATTTTTGAGTAAAGAGTATTGCTGTGAATAAAATCCCGGGCAGCTTATTCCGCCCGGGAAGTTTTGTTACGGTTTAACTGTGCTGAAATCGGTAAAACGGCTTGTATAAAGGACACTGTCCGGCTTTTCTTCGTTATCCGCTAAGGTGATAACTTCTGGTACCCGGCTGGATGCATCGATGGCGTTAATTGTTCGGTCGTAGTTGACGGTATAAAGTACGTCGTTGGCAAAACCGTTAGGCTCCTGCCAGTACCAGACCTGCGTATTTCGCGCGTAATCGGCTGAACAGTCAGAGCTTAATGTCAGACTGCCGCCTGATGTCTCTAAGCACTGGTTAATATTGGCGACACTTCTGTATCTCTGTTCCTGATCGTAGACAAATGACTGTGACTTGGCACCGTCAATACAGTCCTGAAATGCCAGACTGTTATCACCAAGCACGGTTAAACACTGTGCGCTTTCCTGGCTTAAATAAGTTGATTTAATAGTGACGGAGTCTGTGCCCAGAAACCACGGACTGTCCCAGTTAACCGTGACAGAAAACTGATCTGAATAGGTTAATTTTTCAAAGTCTCTGTCGGTTTTCCAGTCAGAGTCGGAACCTGTATTGCTGGTCCATAACTGGCTTCCAGATGCGTAACGGCGTCCGAGTATCCAGCGGTTATGACCGAACAGCGCTAAGCTGCTTATCTTGGTTTTTACGCTGATATCCGATGAACCAGATACATTTTCTTTAGCTGCTATTTTGGCAACAAAATCGGGGCGCAGACCGCTGATCGCCAGTGAATTGTTATCTCTTAATTTATCAAAATTCCACGGATTGCCGCGGCGTTCATCATAATCCCAGCACCAGCCGTCAGCCGTGCCTAGGTTACAAAAACCATTTACCGCTTTGACTGCTGAGCCGTACTTGTTGTTTACATATTTGACAGTGTAACCGTCCGGATTAGTTGTCGAGACCAGGCCGAACTGTTTTTTATTAGTGATGCTGTATTTATCAGTAAATGTATATTCAATATCTTTGATGGGAATTTTAGGAGAAAAACCTAAACCGACTTTGATGCTGGTGCTGGTTTCTTTTTCAATTTTAGATTCAACCTGATCCTGCATTCTCGGGTAGAGATCATTGAGGTAGATCTGCCCGGAGCGTAATTTAGCGGAGTCATTCACTTTTATATCAACGCTGATATCATCCAGGTATTCATTATAAACATAGCTGGTATTACTGTTGCTGTTCCAGCGTCGATAAATATCAGACCAGCTGTCAGCCATGCCCATATCAACTCCAGAGCCCTCGGCAAGTACGATTTCTACATACTTGTCTTTATCACCTGAGCGGGCATAAAACGGAGATTTACTATAGAAGCGCAGTTTATATTTTAAAGTGACATTACCCTTATTTTGTCTTTCGACACTAAAGCGCTTGTGTATCACCTGCTCCATAATACTGCCGTTATCTGATGCTGCTGATCTGCGGGTGCGGCTTAATCTGCTTAAATCTGTGCTTAAATTTTCTGCAATATAATCCAGCTCGATCTCATCAAGCAGGTAAATTTCTCTTTTTTTAAGACTGCCGGGTTTAGTGACCAGCATGTAGTTACTGTGCATGCCTAAACCTAAGAGGCGGTAGGTAAAGTTTTTTCTGTCAGTTAGATTCTGATCTTTTAAATTTAATAGATAATATTCACAATCGCTCGGCAGCTCCGCCTCTGTGCCGTAAAGATGACACTGTTCCTGAAAGAAGGGGGTGGTGGTTTGAATAAAATCAGATATTGAATCTGTCTGTGCCAGGTTTGACGCGTAAGCAGCTGAGCTGAATGCAGCCAGTAAGCTCATGCTGATAATAGAACTCTGTATTTTCACTATGCTCTTCCTTGTATAAAAATTGGTTATGGTTAAATCCGCGCGAATATTAACCGGGCATATTCTAGGGGCGCTTTCAATCATTAACTGTGACGTATATATATGTATGTGACTTTTTTGTTGTAAAGTGGGGCGTTTTTTTTATGGTTTTGAGTAAAAGTGTTACTAAGATCAACTCTTGTTTTTGTGCCGGCTGCTTTACATGTGGTTAATCATGTAAGTTATTGTTAATGCGTAACTATTATCTATATTGGTTAAGGTTGTAAATTATGCTGAGGCTGCA
Organism: Psychromonas aquimarina ATCC BAA-1526; assembly: GCF_000428725.1. Classification (GTDB taxonomy): domain Bacteria; phylum Pseudomonadota; class Gammaproteobacteria; order Enterobacterales; family Psychromonadaceae; genus Psychromonas; species Psychromonas aquimarina. The sequence goes on along the minus strand of NZ_AUAM01000037.1, from coordinate 5,294 downwards.
GGTTTGATCTGTGGTGGTGTTTTTTTAGTCTTGGGTTTAGTTTCTTGTGATGATTTTGTTTTTATGTTGCAGTGCTTTTTAAAAGGCAGGATTGATCTGTCGGGAGATCTAGAAATAAGGACGCTCAACATACATATAATAATTGTGTATGTTGAGCGTTAATTAACCTGTTGAGCTGTACTTTTTATTAATGAAATACTCTATGACTGAAATGTAGATGTTTTGTATTGTGCATCAGGCGGCTGAATTCATCCTGACTTAGCTGTATTAAGGAAGTATGATCGCCGCCTTCCAGATACAACTGTTCCTGCAGCAGTAAATTATCGTCATAGACTTTGTCTATGTCGGAGGCCTGTACGAGAGGCGGTACAGCACCGAGACTGCAGTCAGCAAACAGATCATAAACAGCTGATTCTTTAATCAGATGAAATTTTCGATTTAACTGTTCGTTGAGTGCGGTTAAGCTGATTTTATGGCTGGCCGGTAAAATTGCCATCAGCTTGTTTCCCGCATGATCTTCCAGCATCACTGCTTTAGCAACCTGAGATGCAGGAACATTCGAACGAATAGCTGAACTGAGAGAATTTTTACTTGGTGCATGCTCGACTAACCGATAGTGGATGCGAGTTTTATCAAGATATGTGCTCACTCTTTCTACAATGCTCATAAGAATCTCTCCTTTAGTGACGGGTCACCTAAAGTATAGTTTATATGGCAAATAAGCGGCAGATGCAGCTGGGTTAAGTCCCTGCTGCCCGGCATTCTAAGATTGTTAGGGTTAGGCGACAACAGCAAGCTGTTCACGTGCCTGTTCAAGGTTAACTGCCGCCGCTTCAGGGCCCATTGCTAATGACTCTGCGTAGACAACTTCAACATCTGTAATGCCGATAAAAGCAAGTACATTTTTTAAATAAGGGATCATCTGATCACTGGCCTGATCTTTATGCATGCCGCCGCGGGTAGTGACAACAACAGCACGGGTACCTGTGATTAACCCCTCGGGCCCCTGTTCGGTATAAGTAAATGTTTTACCTGCACGTGCAACCAGATCGATCCAGATTTTTAACTGTGTCGGGATCATAAAGTTATACATAGGGGCGCCGATTACTAACAGATCGGCAGACTCCAGTTCAGCAATCAGCTGGTCTGAAAGGTTCAGGGCATGCTGCTGCTTATCATTAAGCTGTTCGGGTGATCTCATTGCTGACGCTATTTCACCATCTAAAACCGGCAGAGGCTGCTCCGCAAGGTCGTGCACTGTAACCGCCGCCTGCTGCTGTGCATACTGTGCTAATAATTCATCAATTAATTTTGACGAGCTGGAGTAGTCTCCTAAAATGCTCGATTTCAACGCTAATACATTAGTCATAACTTTATCCTTTTCTGTTGGCTTGCTTAGAAGTATACGGGTCAGGAAATATTTAAACAGGGGATTATATCGCGCAGTTTGTTCAGTTTTTTTGATCTATTATTTCAGCTGAAAATATTGAAAAAGAAAAAAGCGCTTAACTGCTGTGGTGCAGTTAAACGCTTTTCTGTGGTGCGGATTAAAAAAGCAGGTCTTAGAACCCCAGCTGGTCGAGCAGATCCTGATCCACCAGATCGCTGCTTTCATCTTTAGGTTCTGGTTTACTCTCTTTTCTGCCGTTTTCCTGCTCAAGAATTGAATCAGCATCAAAGGCTTCTCTTTCTTCAAAATTAGCCAGCTTGATAAATTCAGTTTTATCCATGGCTAACTCTAAATAGAAGATACTGTTTTTTTCGGTGGTGAAAGTAACGCGTCTTGCCTGCGGACGGTCCAGGTTAGTATCAATTGACAGCATCACCTGTTTATTAATAGTTAACATTTTAGGCTGGTTTTGTGTAATTGATGTATGCAGCTCATGGCCGATCACGCCGGTAAAATCCCCGACAATCTGATTCATCAGCTCGCCCATCACATCACCAACATCATCGGCGGTATGCGACTGTGCCAGTTCGTTTTGCGGAATTCCCATATGAATCATATAGTTCTGATAGATTTCTATGGCTGCTTGGGCTGTGAAGTTGATAATAACTAATCCGGAGAAACCACCGTCAAAGAGTACAAAACAGCCGAGATCCGGTTTGAGGCAGGTTTTATTAATCTTCTGCACCATTGAAGAGTAGTTAATCGGATGGTCGGTGGCAGTGCTGAGTACAGATTTTACCGAATTACATAAGACCAGCAGAATATCATCTGTTGTTATTGTTTTAGTTTTAGCCATGGAAGTCCCTGTTAAATATTTTTGTATATCATTCTGATAGTTGAAATTTTTGCTAAAAAGCCGGATTTATTTAGTACATAATAATCTATTCATTTAATTACGCTTTATCACAATGCACAGTTTTGATAAAAGACTGGGCAGCATAGCTTTTAAAATAACAATGCGGCATTTTCTGCTGAATGCTCTGCTCAATAGTTAGTGCATCTGCAAATAATTGTTGACAGCATAAAATGCTGTTGTTTAATTTAAAGCTAGTCATTTTATCTATCATTGCAAGGTTCACTGAATGCGCTTAACCATTTTTCATAAACTGTTTATTTCTCTGCTGCTGATCAGCGCCATAATGATGGCCGGTATGGCACTGCTGATTAATAATAGTTTTCAGAGCGGGCTGCAGACCTATCTTAATCAGCGCGAGGTGGAAAAGCTTGAGGTGATTGCGGTGCAGATCAGTCAGTATTACTCAGAGCAGCACGGCTGGAATAAAATTAAAACTCAGCCGAGGCTATGGGATAATTTACTGAAACATATTGCTGAGCGTCCAAAAAGAGATAAACACTCATCAAGAGATAAGCGGTCACGAGGGCATCGTTCCGCTGAGGCTCTGTATGACAGAGTTTTTCTGCTTGATGCGCAGGAAAAACCGGTTCTTTACGGCCCTAAAAAACATAGACATCAAAAAGTGCAGCTGCAGTTTATTAAAGTACCTATTCTGGTGAATGAGAAAACGGTCGGCTGGATCTCTATTATTCAGAAAAACCAGATTTCCGGGCCGCTTGCAGAGAGCTTTTTTGAGCAGCAGTTAAATAACTTTTATCTGATTGCCGCCTGGGCCGCTTTGTTTTCATTTGTTGTGGCTGCTCTGCTGGTCCGGCATTTTCTCAAGCCGCTGAAAAATCTGCATACAAGTGCCGAAGCGCTGGAAAATGGTGATTTCCAGCAGCAGATTCCGGTCCAGGGAAATGATGAATTAGCTGAGTTATCAATAACTTTTAACAGTTTAACTAATACATTAAAAGAACAGAAGCAGAGCAGAGAACAGTGGCTGGCGGATATATCCCATGAGCTGCGTACGCCGGTTGCTGTTTTACTCAGTGAAATAGAAGCGATCCAAGACGGTATTCGTAAAGCAGAGCCTAAGTATATAAAATCCCTGCATGATCAGGTTATGAATCTGCGCTGTCTGGTTGATGATCTTTACCAGTTATCACTTTCTGATGCGGGTGTGAATATTGAAAGATCCCAGCAGGTTGATTTAACACAGCTGCTGCAGAGGGTTGCGGATCAGAATGAAGCCCGTCTGGCTGAAAAAAATATACAGCTGAAACGTAATTATGAAAACAGCGGTGCAGTGATATTAAAGGCTGACCAGAAATCATTAATACAGCTGATTTTAAATATTTTTGAAAACAGCTACCGTTATACGGATCCCGGCGGGCTGATGCAGATAACTCTGCGGCATAATGAACAAAGCATTGAGCTGATTATTGAAGACAGCGCCCCTGCGGTGCCTAATGCCTCATTAGAAAAGCTGTTTAACCGCTTATATCGTGTTGACAAGTCCCGCAGTAGAGCCAGCGGCGGTTCCGGACTTGGCTTATCTATCTGCCGTAATATTGTTAACGCGCACGGCGGCAGTATTTGTGCAGACCATTCAGCTTTGGGCGGTCTGCAGATAAAAATATCACTGCCGATTAAGGAACTTTAAGTTATGAATTATCAGAAAAAAACAATTCTTGTGGTTGAAGATGAACCGTCACTGGCGGCAGTTTTATGTGAATATTTTTCTCAGTCCGGGTTTCAGACGCATATTATCGATAACGGTTTAGAAGTTATCGACTGGGTGAAGCAGCATCATCCGGATCTGCTGATCCTTGATTTAATGCTGCCGCAGCGTAACGGTCTGGATATTTTCCGTGAACTGCGTACTTTCAGTCAGGTACCAGTGGTGATGGCGACCGCTAGAATCGATGAAATAGACCGCTTAGTCGGACTCGAGCTGGGAGCTGATGATTATATCTGTAAACCTTACAGCCCGAGAGAGGTGGTGGTGCGCGTGAAAAATATATTACGCCGCTCCGGTGAAGAAAATAGTATCCGCCAGCCAAGCCTCGGGCTTTGTATTGATGATAAAAAAATGCAGGCAGAGCTTAATGAGCAGCCTGTACCGCTGACCCCGGCTGAATTCCGTCTGCTTTCATTTTTTAATAAACATCCTGAGCAGGTATTCAGCCGTGAACAGCTGATGACCCAGATTTATGACGATAACCGCATTGTAACGGATCGTACTATTGATAGTCATATCAAAAACTTACGCCGCAAACTGCAGGATATTTCGGCTGACAGTGAATATATTAAGTCAATTTACGGCGTAGGTTATAAATTAGCATTATAAATCTCCTTATTTTCTCCACATTTCCTGCTCATTTGCATCTTATAGTTTATTCATCAAGTTAATAGAGCGGTCTGCAGAGGTGCCGGGTTTCGCCAGGCACTGCACAACTGTTAATTAACTCAGCATATTCGTTTCTATTAAAACGAATGATATGAATATTAGGCTATATGAACTAAGTGAGATAATTATGAAAAAATACGCATTGATTACAGCAGCAGTATTAATGGGCACCGCCAGCTATACCTTTGCTAACCTGGTAAATGAGAACGTGGTTACTTACCCGGAAAACAGCAGCTCGGCTCAGTCAGATAAACAGCATAAAGGTCCGACATTTGCGCAGCTTGATAAGGACGGCGACGGTGAAATAAGTAAAACCGAAGCGCGTGGTCGTTTATTAGTACATTTTGATGATGCTGATACAAGCGGCAGCGGTACTATTTCCCAGGCTGAGTTTGAAGCTTTTAAAATAGATAACGCAGGCAAAGGCGGTAAACAGCACAAGCAGCGTCCGACATTTGCACAGCTGGACAGCAGTGATGACGGCCAGTTAAGCAGAGATGATGTGCAGGGACGCTTATTAGCTGACTTTAATAAAATAGACAGTGACGGCAGCGGTATGATTTCCCAGGCTGAGTTTGAAGCTTTTAAAATAG
>NZ_AUAM01000036.1 GCF_000428725.1 Psychromonas aquimarina ATCC BAA-1526 | reverse complement strand
AATTTAAAGATGGGCGATTAGCTCAGTTGGGAGAGCACCGCCCTTACAAGGCGGGGGTCACTGGTTCAAGCCCAGTATCGCCCACCATCTTTAACGTAAACCGCACCTTCTGTTTTATCCATAATGATATTTTCTTTTATATGAATTCATAGTGTTATTTATCTGTGACGTATATACCATCCTGACTTTTTGAGCGCATTATTCCCTTTGCCGTAAACTTTTCTCGAAAGTAATCGCGCACTATTTAGCTTTAAAATCAATCCGAATTGGCTATATAGCCTAGCTGCTCAAGAAAATCAATTTGTAATTTATGAGTTATCTTCGCACAAATATAATGTGAGCCAGATCTTTGTAAGCGCTTTCTTTTGTGGTGTTGAGTAGTTGATACTTTAAACTTCCTCTAGTTTTAATTGAATTACTGGAGAAATAATGAAACTTTACCAAACAGTTAAAGACAGCAATTTTCTTTTAAGTGAAACGGATCTGCTTGATCTGCACGAAGGTTATGAGCAGGAGGATACAACAACTTATACCGATGCAGGTGAACTGCATAGGATCTATATGGATGAATCAAAGACTTTTCAGGAGTGGGAAGGGTTCGGTGGTGCTTTTACCGAGTCTGCTGCTGATGTGCTTAATAGAATGAGCCCTGATAAGCAGAAGCAGATGATGGAAGCATATTTTCATCCGCACAAAGGAATAGGTTATAACTTCTGCAGAACCCATATCAACAGTTGTGATTTTTCTTTAGGCAACTGGGCATGCTGTGAAACGGAAGATCCGGAATTGAAAGATTTTAATCTGGATCGGGATAAGCTGCAGATAATTCCAATGATTGAATGGGCTAAACAGCTATCTGATGATGAGATAACACTGTTTTCCTCTCCGTGGAGTCCTCCTGCCTGGATGAAGACTAACGGGCAGATGAATCACGGCGGGAAGTTAAAAGCTCAATACCGGCAGGTATGGGCACTCTATTATTGTAAATATATTAAAGCGATGCAGGATGAGGGAATCACTATATCTGCTCTGACAATACAGAATGAGCCGGCGGCGACTCAGGTATGGGACTCATGTGTATATACTTCAGAAGAAGAGCGTGATTTTGTCCGTGATTATCTTGGTCCGACTTTGGAAAAGCAGGGTTTAGGGCATATTAAATTAGTCTGCTGGGATCATAATCGTGCCGAGGCGTATGATCGGGCTCAGAAAATGTTTGATGATAAAGCCGCCTGCAGATATGTCTACGGTATCGGTATTCACTGGTATATGGGAGACAACTATCAGAATCTGAAATTGATCAATGATGTCTATCCGGATAAAAAAATCTGGTTTACCGAAGGGTGCCAGGAAGGCGGGCCTCATATTGGAGACTGGAAGGTGGGTGAACGTTATGCACACTCAATAATTAATGACTTGAATCATAATACTTCTGCCTGGTGTGACTGGAATCTTTTTCTTGATGAAACTGGCGGACCGAATCATGTTAACAATTTATGCAGTGCGCCTATTATCGGTGATACTGTTAATGACCAGATAATCATTAACCCCTCGTACTACTATTTCGCGCATTTTTCTAAATTTATAAAAAAAGGTGCAAAGCGAATCGCGGTGTGCAGCACAACAGATGTTATCGAAACAACCGGCTTTATTAATCCTGACGGACAAAAGGTAATTGTCGTATGCAACAATTCACAACAAAATTTGACCTATGCGCTGCATAATATAGATAAGGGCTGTTATATCTCTATGCCTGCAAGATCTATACAGACTGTGGTTATTTAATCCTTATTATCAAAAAGCTCCTGAAACGCTAATTTCAGGAGCTTTTTAGCAATATCAGCAGGCCAATCTTCCAGACTTCCCCTATTTATATTTCTAATTTATTTAACACGTTGATTATTCATATTTAATTTTAATTAGCAATAAGCACAAAAGACAGCACTGAGAATAGGCTACTATTGTGTAAGTGTGATCGAAGTACAGCTTTCTAATAAATCAGGTTGCTGCAGCGGTTTCCGCAGCATAGTATCACCTCAAGAAAGCGCTTTCTTTGCCGGGTGTTTAAATTTACGAGACTGAACAGTATTTGTTCATACGACGAAAAGTAACCGCTTTCTTTCGGTTATCTTAAATTAAAAAGGACTATTTAATGCGTAGTAAAAAGATTTTAGCATCGATCGTATGCGGCCTGCTGGTATCAGCAAACGGTGTTATGGCTGAAGAGATTAAACAAGGGGGGATATTAACAGTTCCTATTATAAATACTGGTTTCGTTGAGAACTTCAATCCATATACAAGTGGTGGACTGTTTGAAGGCGTGCTGTATGAGCCGCTGATGGTTTTTAATAACATGACCGGTAATGTTGAATACCGTTTAGCTGAGTCTGCTGAATATTCGAAAGATTTGAAAACTATTACTGTTAAGCTTCGTGACGGCCTGAGCTGGTCCGACGGCAAAGCGTTAACGGCTAAAGATGTGGCATTCAGTTTTACAATGACTAAGGCTGCACCTGCATTTGACCAAAAAGCGATCTGGGCAACCGGAAACCTGCAGAGCGTCACAGCGGCGGATGCTAAGACAATTGTTTTTAAATTGAAGAATGCAGATTCGACATTTATCTGGGGTCTGCCTAAATATCATATCTTACCGGAACATATCTGGAGTAAAGTTGCAGATAAAGACTTACCAACCTTTACCAATCCAGATCCTGTCGGCAGCGGCCCGATGACTGATATTAAATATCTTAAACCGCAGCAGATGCAGCTTTGTCGTAATGACAACTACTACCTGCCTAACCGCCCGTATATTGACTGTATAACATTCCGTTCATACAACGATAACTCACAAGTGCAGCCTGCATTAATGAAGGGTGAAATTGACTGGGGATCTAACTTTATTGCTGATATTGATAATACGTTTGTGGCCACAGATCCTAAAAATAATCATTACTGGTACCCGGCTAACGACGCTATCCATCTTTATGTAAATACTAAAGAAGCGCCTTTTGACGATTTGAATGTGCGTAAAGCCTTGTCAATGGCACTGGATCGTGAAGAGATTGTTGATATCGCGGCTTACGGTTATCCGACAGCCAACTTCAATGCAGCTGGTATTGCTGAACTTTACGGACCATATATCAGTAAGGATGTAACCGCAAAGTACAAGGATATTACTAAATTTAACCCAGAGAAAGCCAAGCAGCTGCTCGATGCCGCTGGTCTTAAAGATCTTGATGGAGACGGTTTCCGAGACACGGCAGACGGCAAAAGAGTCGAATTTGACATTAATGTTGTAAACGGCTGGACCGACTGGATTCAAGTAGTACAGATGGTTACTGAGTATTATGAAGAAATTGGTATCAAAGCAAACGTTAAAACTGTTGACTGGGCTGTTTATGACAGCGGATTAAAAGACAGTGATTACAAAATGTCAATTAACTGGTCAATGGTTGCGACAAATCCGATCGAGGCTTATCAGGCATATTTCTCAACGTCACAGATAGGCAAAAGCTGGCATGCAGGTCACGGCGTGCATTCGCCAGAAATAGATGTTTTGATTGACAGCTTTGGTCTAACAAATGATGCGCAGAAACAGCAGGCTATATTAGATGAACTACAGGAGTTTACGGCGGCAAACTTACCGTTTATTCCACTGTTCTCCAATGCAACCTGGTTCCAGTACAGTACTGCGAAGTTAGTCGGCTGGCCGAGCAAGGAAAATCCTTATGTTCAGCCTGTCTGGTATGACGGCGGCAAGCGTAACTTGATTATCAACAATCTTCACCTCAAGTAACCGAGTTCTATCAAAAGAGCCGCGCTGCGGCTCTTTAACAATTGGAAAAAATTATGAGTTTCTTATTACGCCGACTTAGTTTTTATTTCACTGCTTTCCTGATCGCAATTTCATTTAACTTTATGCTGCCGAGAATGATGCCCGGTGATCCTATTGATGCGTTATTCGCCGCTGCACAGGGTAAAATGGATCCTGCACAGATGGATGCAGTAAGAGAGATGTATGGTTTTGTAGACGGTAATGTTTTTGAACAATACCTCTCATACATGCAAAGTGTTTTTACTCTTGATCTTGGACCGTCAGTTTTGATGTTTCCTATCGATGTTACAACCGTTGTCGGTATGTCTCTGCCATGGACCATGTTTCTAGCATTAGGCTCATTAATTGTAGCTTTAATTCTTGGGGTGACAATTGGAACTTATTCATCATACCGCCGCGAAGGATTCTTCGGACAGTTTGTCCCGCCGTTTTTAGCTTTTATTAGTAATTTCCCATATATCGTAACAGCACTGCTGCTGTTTTACTTTTTCGGCCTGCAGCTGGAGCTATTACCGCTTGCATATACTTATGACCCGGCAATAGATCCTGGGTTTACTCTGGAATTTATCGGCAGTGTTGCAAAACATGCGGTTTTACCGATGGGCTCAATGATTTTAGTGGGCATTGCCACCTGGGTATTTAATATGCGTAATGCAATGATCAATGTCCTTGGTGAAGATTACGTGACCATGGCTGAAGCAAAGGGCTTAAGCAGTTATCGTGTGATGTACCGCTACGCAGGCCGCAATGCAATCTTACCGGTTGCAACTGCAATAGCGATGGCGATTGGTTTCTCCTTCGCAGGGTCAATTATGACAGAGGTAGTATTCAACTATCAGGGCCTGGGAAATATCCTGCTTAAAGGCATTATGGCGCGAGATTATCCGCTTATTCAGGCAATCCTGCTGATTCTTGTTTCTGCAGTTCTTACAGCCAACTTTGTAGCCGATCTGCTTTATGTGTGGCTTGATCCTCGAATTTCTAAATAAGGTATAGATATGAATAACTCAATTACATCAGATGCTAATGCACCTGTGCCGGGTCATAAAAGCGAGTTTAAAAAGAAGTGTCACTCTGCATGGATAAAAACTAAAGCATTTTTCCACGGTAATCCGCCGGCTATTATTGGTGTGTCTTTAATAACTGTGATTCTGCTTGGTGCTTTATTTGCACCTGTATTAAGTACGCATAACCCGGAGAAACGTGTTGCCAGACCGCATGAGGCACCAAGTGCAGAGCATGTACTGGGATCAACACGAAATGGGCGAGATGTATATAGTCAGGTTCTTCACGGTGCAAGAAAATCCCTGACCGTTGCCCTTTTTGCCGGCATCATTGCGATGACTATCGCGATTGCAGTCGGTGTTACATCGGGTTACCTGGGCGGTAAAATTGATGAGTGGATGAACTTTATCACTAATGTGTTTCTGGTATTCCCGCAGCTGCCCCTGCTGATTGTACTGGCCGCCTTTCTGGGGCAGGTTGGTTCGACGGTGATTACAGTACTGCTTGGCGTTACCTCCTGGCCGTGGGGAGCACGAGTAATTCGCTCACAAACGATGGCAATTAGAAACAAAGAATTCATTATCTCTGCGGAGGTGATGGGGGAGTCAAAAATCCGCATTATTCTGGTTGAAATTCTACCTAACTTAATTTCAATTGTGTTTGGTGGTTTCCTCGGCACAGTGATCTACGCAATGGGCGCTGAAGCGGGTCTGGGTATTCTAGGTTTAGGTGATGCTACTGAAGTAAGCTGGGGTTCAATGCTCTACTGGGCGCAGGTATCTTCTTCTTTATATACCGGCGCATGGTGGGAGATGCTGGTTCCTGCTATTGCCTTAGCATTAACGGGCGGCGCACTCGCATTAATTAATATGTCGATTGATCAGGTCAGTAATCCGAAACTAAAAACTGGTCCGCATATGAAGTTATGGAAAAAAATGAATAGAGAAACAATGAAACGTCGAGGTCTACTATGAAAGAAGCACTTTTAGAAATTAATAACCTGTGTGTTGATTATGTTTCTGCAAATGGTGTAGCAAGAGCCGTTAATAACGTTAGTTTAACGATTGCTCCAGGTGAAACATTAGGCATAGCAGGGGAATCGGGCTGCGGCAAAAGTACCTTGGCATTTGCAATAACACGTTTACATAAAGCGCCGGCACTGATATCTGAGGGAGAAATCATTTATAACGGTCGTGATGTTTTAAAAATGTCCGATAAAGAGCTGCGTGATTTCCGCTGGAATGATGTTTCCATTGTTTTCCAGAGTGCAATGAACTCATTAAATCCGGTTATTACCATTGGCGAACAGCTTACCGATGTAATCGTAGCCCACAAAAGAATCAGTTTTAAACAAGCAGCTGTAAAAGCCAAAGAGTTACTGGGTATTGTAGGGATTCATGGTGATCGTCTGAAAAGTTTTCCGCATCAACTTAGCGGCGGCATGAGACAGCGTGTTGTTATTGCCATTGCATTAGCGCTTGAACCGAAACTGATCATTATGGATGAGCCGACCACAGCTTTAGATGTAGTAGTAGAGCGTGAAATTTTAAATGAATTATACGATTTAAAAGAAAAGTTTGGATTCTCAATATTATTTATCAGTCATGATTTAAGTTTAATGGGTGAAATTGCAGATCGTATTGGTGTTATGTATGCGGGTAATCTGATTGAAATCGGTGATGCTAAAACAGTATTCAGCAAGCCGTCTCATCCTTATACAAAAGGTTTGATTGCATCATTTCCGACTATTCACGGGCCGAAAGAACGTCTCTACGGAATACCAGGCGATCCGGTTAATCTGCTGCGTTTACCTAGCGGCTGTAATTTTCAGGACCGCTGCGCAGACTGTATGGATATCTGTAAGAAAGATGATCCGCTGCTGATTGAGTTGAATGTCGATTATCATGCTGCATGTCACAAGTTATAAGGAATCAATGATGGATACGACAAACAAACCTGAAGTAGTGCTTTCAGTCAGAAATATGATTAAAGATTTTCCGATTGGACAATCAAGCAGTAAAAACAGTTATATGCGTGCGGTGAATGATGTGTCATTTGATTTGTGCAAAGGTGAAGCACTGGCTATCGTTGGTGAATCCGGCTCAGGCAAGAGTACTGGTGCCCGTGTTTTAACACGTATTTATGAAAAAACCGGCGGCGATATTATCTTTAAAGGAAAACCGCTGCAGCAGTATATTGATGATCACGGTACGCTGGAATATGCACGTCAGGTGCAGATGATCTTCCAGGACCCGTTTGGATCACTTAATCCTGTGCATTCAATTTACCATCATATTGCGCGCCCTCTGCTTATTCATAAGCGTGCAGATAAAAAAGTAATCGACAAGCTGGTCTATGAGCTGCTTGAATTAGTGGGGTTGTTTCCTGCTGTTGAAACTGCTGAAAAATATCCGCATGAGCTTAGCGGCGGGCAAAGACAGCGTGTTGCTATTGCACGAGCACTAGCCGTAGATCCTGAAGTAATTTTAGCCGATGAACCGATATCGATGCTCGATGTATCCGTTCGCCTAGGTATTTTAAACTTAATGGCGGATCTTAAAGATAAGCACGGTATTTCGTTTATGTATATTACCCATGATATTGCAACGGCAAGATATTTCGCTGAAAAAACGGCGGTTATGTACGTCGGGCATATGGTGGAGTGGGGCAGCAGCGATAAAGTCACGCAGACACCACAGCATCCCTATACGCAGTTACTGCTGTCTGCTGTTCCGGAAGCCGGTCAAAGCGGTCGTCGAGAGCTAGGTGCTAAAAAAGGCGAAATACCAATGTGGAAGCCGGACACTAAAGGCTGCCCGTTTTCAGCGCGTTGTCCTCGTGCATTAGACTGCTGTAATGAGAGCTTCCCTGAAGTAACTCAAATAGCAGAGGATCACTTTATCCGCTGCCACAACATTTAAGTTGTAAATTTTATGTTTTAATTTTGTGTGCTTACACAGATAACCTGGTTTATCTGTATTAGGTATCTGTTTTTTTTTGCTTTCAAAAGAAAGCGCTTTCTTGATTTAGGTTTAATTATGACAAACGAAAATAGTAACAACTCATCGAGTGATATATCGGGGAAATTTGTTTCCATAGACGGGGATAAATACTACCAGATCAAAAATGCGGATCAGATGAATCCATTTTTTATCAGTGTTGTATCAGCAAGTGATCACTGGCTGTTTATTTCATCCAGCGGCTGCTTATCTGCGGGTAGAGTCAGACCGGAAAATGCACTGTTTCCATATAAATCAGTGGATTATATTCATGAGAGTGCGGAAAATACCGGTAGTAAAACCATTGTTAAAGTACTCACAGAAAACGGCGGTAAACAGTGGGAGCCGTTTAATCTGCAGCATAACAGTCTTTATCAGGTTGAGCGCAACCTTTATAAAAATGTTGCCGGCGATAAGATTATTTTTGAAGAAATTAACTTTGATCTGGGACTGACTTTTAAATATCAATGGGCAACCAGTGAACAATACGGTTTTGTACGCAGTTCGACAGTAACAAATGATTCTCAGCAGGCTGTTGAATTTGAAATTATTGACGGTATTCAAAATATTCTGCCGCCTAATGCGCCGCTTGCTCTGATGCAGACCAGCAGTGCGTTACTTGATGCTTACAAGTGGAATGAATTATTACCAGACTCGACACTGGCAACATACAGTTTATATGCCAAGTTAAGTGACCGCGCAGATCCTGCTGAATCACTGCGGGCTACAACAGTATTTAGTGTTGTAGAAAACTGTCAGTCTATTTTACTGTCAAGTGAGCAGCTTGGTGCTTTTCGTCGTGGTGAACAAATCAGCAGCGAAACGCTGCGTCGTGGTTTAAGAGGGGCATATTTCATTCATAAAAATTGTCAGCTTGACGGTGGACAGGAAAACAGCTGGCAGATAATCGCTGATATTGATAAAACGCATAGTGATATTGTTACGTTGCAGCACAATCTGCAGGCTAACGTTGCTGTTAAGAGTAATATTAAACATTCGATTGAAGCCAATCACCAGGATCTTCTTACGCTGATGGCGGGCAGTGATGCTTACCAGAAAACAGCCGAAGAAGAGACTACTGTGCATCACTATGCTAACGTTTTATTTAATAATATGCGCGGCGGTGTGGTTGTTGATCAATACTGGGTAGAAAAGCAGGATTTTGTAAAAACTTTAACCAACTCAAATAAAGTTGTCGCGCAAAACTGCCGTGCATTTACAGAGACTCTGCCTGAACGTATTGATTACCAGGAGCTGATCGCACTGGCTGCTGAGCAGAACGATCCGCAGCTAGTCCGTCTTTGTTATGAATACCTGCCGTTAACCTTCGGCCGTCGTCATGGTGATCCAAGCCGTCCATGGAACCATTTTGAAATTAAACTGAAAGATGAGAACGGCGATAGACTGCTCTCATATCAGGGTAACTGGCGTGATATTTTCCAGAACTGGGAAGCGCTGGGCCTTAGTTACCCTAATTTCATTAAGTCGTTTATTTCTAAGTTTGTTAATGCATCAACTGTTGATGGTTACAATCCTTACCGTATCACCAAAGCGGGGGTTGACTGGGAATTGTTAGAAGCTGACGATGCCTGGAGTAATATCGGCTACTGGGGTGATCATCAGATTATTTACCTTCTTAAATTCTTAGAGTTATCTCAGAAATACCAGCCTCAGGAACTGAATAAGTTATTAACTGCTGAAATTTTCAGTTATGCAAATGTTCCCTATGAAATTGAAGGCGTTGAAAAATTATTTGCTGACGCTAAAAATACCGTTATCTTCAATGATGATAAACAGGCTCTTATCGAGAATCTTGTTAATGAGTTTGGTAGTGACGGCCGCTTATTATTAGATGCGCATAATAATGTTTATATGGTTAACTTAACTGAGAAACTGCTCGTACCTCTGTTAGCTAAACTCGGTAACTTAGTTGTAGACGGCGGAATCTGGTTAAATACGCAGAGACCAGAATGGAATGATGCTAATAATGCGATTGTCGGTACTGGTTTATCTATGGTGACATTGTATTACATGCGCCGCTATGTTGCTTTTTTACAAGAATTATTAACAGGCAATACGGGTCATGTACAGCTTTCAACTGAACTGGCTGACTGGGTTATTAGTACTTCGAAAATCCTGCAGCAGGCTAATCTGCAGCTTGAGCTGGGAAATATCAGCAGTGAAGAGCGAAATCAAGTACTGCGTAAACTGGCTGGTGCATCAGCAGACTACCGTGCGGCTGTTTATGAAAATGGTTTCTCAGGAAAAACAAGTATTGACGGTGTTTTCATTAAAGAGATGCTGGCTGCTAGTCTGCAGGTCATTGATCAAAGTATTAAAACTAACCTGCGTAAAGACGGCCTCTATAATGCTTATAATATTATTAATTACACGCCTGAAAGTGTGAATGTGGATCTGCTTTATCCTATGCTCGAAGGTCAGGTGGCAGTTTTGTCTGCCGGCGTATTATCACCTGAACAGGCTGTGACTTTGCTGGATAACTTATATGCCAGCGAAATGTTCCGCGCAGATCAAAATACATTTATGCTTTATCCGGATCGTGATTTATCCCGCTTTGCAGAGAAAAACACTATCAATTCGGCACGTGTACAGGCTAATCCGCTGCTTAAAGCGATGCTTGCAAAAGACGATCGCCGTGTTATTGAAGTGGATGCACAGGGGGCTTATCACTTTAATGCCAACTTTGAAAATGCCGGTGTTTTATCAACAGCGTTAGAGGCGGTTAAATCGGATTATCAGGATATCGATCCTGACGCTTTAACTGATGTATTTACATGTTACGAAGAAGTGTTTAATCATCAGGCATTTACCGGTCGTTCAGGCACTATGTTCGGTTACGAAGGTTTGGGCTCTATCTACTGGCATATGGTCTCTAAATTACTGCTGGCTGTTCAGGAAAATTATTTTGCTGCATTGCAGTTAAACCCAGAGTCTGATGCGGCACAGAAACTTGCTGAGTACTATTACAAAGTACGTGCTGGTATCGGTTTTAATAAAACGCCAGATGTTTACGGTGCTTTCCCGACTGACCCTTATTCGCATACGCCTAAACAGGCTGGTGCTCAGCAGCCGGGAATGACAGGGCAGGTAAAAGAAGAGATTCTGACCCGCTTTGGTGAATTAGGTTTACTGGTTGATGATGGTCAAATTCAGTTCAAACCTTCTCTGCTTAAACAAGCTGAGTTTTTATCTGAAGCTGATCAATTTGATTTCATTAACCTTAGTAATGAACAGCAGAGCATTAGTCTTGGTGCAGGAACGTTGGCATTTACTTACTGCCAAGTTCCTTTTGTTTATAAGACAGTGCAGGATGGGGCTGCTAAGGTAGAGGTGGAGCTGGAAAATAGTGAAGCACTGCACTTGAACTCCTTATCGCTTAATCCAATGCTTAGTCGTCAGATATTTTCACGCAGTGGCGGTATTAAACAGGTTACTGTTTCTATCCCGGAAACTATGTTACTGAAAACACTTTAGGAGTTACTGTGAACAGTCACCTTTTACAGGTGTCTGAATTTAATACGGCGGGATATTCTCCCGTCGTTGATTTTCAGACATGGCGGGTTGCCATGCTCAATTATATTGATGAGCTGCAGGCTGATAAAATTAGTAATTTTCAGTGTCATAACGAAACTGATGAGGTTTTCATACTGTTAGCGGGTAAGTGCATTTTATTTTGTGCTGAGCTGGATGAGCAGGGCTGTATAATCGACATTATCAGCTGGGATATGCAGATCAATAAAACCTACAATATTAAGCGCGGTATTTACCATACGCATACACTGAGTGAAGACGCTAAGGTGTTGATTGTAGAAAACAGTGATACCAGCGATGCGAACTCGCCATCGATTATTATTGATGACAGTGTCCGTCAGCGGCTGCTGAAAATAACCACTTCGTTATGGTCGTAATTATTTTTAAGTATTAAAAAGGCAGTGTATCTGCCTTTTTTTCAGGAAATTTTTCTGCTGCAGATCTTGAATGAGGGAGCGGACGGGACTCCCGTTAATTAATTTAATTTTTTCACTGAGTCTCTATCGATTAATTCCGGAGCCAGTTTGTTATTGACTAAATACTCTTCCTTATGGACTAAAGAGAGTACGCAGTTGGCTGCTTCAACCCCCATTTCCAGGACAGGAAAGTTAACCGTCGTAAGTCTGGGTCTTATATGCTGACTGTAGGTATCATTATCAAAACCAACAATAGAAATATCCTTACCAATAATCAGCTCTCTTTCACTGCATACATCATAAGCCGCTAAGGCGATATTGTCGTTCTGGCAGAAAATCGCGGTGATTCCATTATCTCGATCCAGCAGGCGTCTGACCTTTTCATGGTTTCCGTCATGATCAAAGCGTCCTTCTGCAATCAAGCTGGCGTCGTACTGAATACCGTACTCTGTCAGTGCATTTCGATATCCCTGCAGACGGTCACGGCTGTCAATTTTGCTAAGCTGTCCGGTGATGCAGGCAACTTTGCTATGGCCTGATTCAAGTAAATGTTTAGTGGCCAGGTAGCCGCCAAGTTCATTATCGATGCAGATACACTGGTTCGCTAATTCTGGTACATAGCGGTTGAGAATAACGGTTGCGGGTGTATTTTTAGCTATCTTGATTAATTCATCATCGGATAACATATCCGAGTGAATAATTAAGCCGTCAACCTGCTTAGACTGAAGAAATCGAATTGAGTCTGTCTCTTTTTCTTTTGATTCCTGACCACTAGTAACAATTAAATGCATATTTCTCTTACGAACAGCATTTTCAGCGTTATGCATCAAAGGTCCGTAGAAAGGGCCTTCAAGTGTACCGACCAGCATGCCGATACTATTTGAACGACTCGATGCCAGAGCCTGAGCAAAGGCGTTGGGTTTATAGCCCAGTTTTTCTATTGCTTCAAACACCTTGATCTTATTTATTTCTTTTACCGTTGAGTGGCCGTTTAAAGCTCTTGAAACAGTCGCCTGAGAAACCTGGGCAAGTTCGGATACTTCCTTAATGGTGATCAACTTACTCTCCTGAGAATATTTTAAATGTTATTTTTCAATTTTGAATGCTCAATTAAGACTCTGCAAGCGCTTTCGTTAAGTTCTGAGGATGTCCGCACATTATAGGCTGTATCCTATGCTCAGCTTAGGTGCAGAAATATAAGCGCCGGCATATCAGGCTCTCTTAATATCTTTCATCTGATGATCCGCTAAGTTTTACCAGGAGATCTAATAGTGTGATCAAGATCCCGTGAAAGCGCTTACTTTGGTGACGTTGCTCACTTTTCATCCTTAATTTTATCTTTATACTTGTTTCAGAAATTGGCCGGCGGGTTTTTGATGGTTTTAGATATTATCTGATCATGTCCGGCCTTTTTTTATAACAATAAAAGAAAGCGCTTTCTTGGTGCTTTATTTATTAATACACGGAAAGCAATATAATTATGGAGTTACAATGAAACTATCAAAATTAACCCTGGCATGTCTTCTTGCAACATCGGGTCTTTCAGTTACTAGTGCTGCTCATGCAGATACAACCGATGGTATGGAATTTCACGGCTACTTTCGTTCCGGCGTGCTGTTAAGCGCAGAAGATGACTTTAAACGTTCAGCATGGCAGGGCGGTAAAGAGACACTAGGTCGTCTGGGTCTTGAAGCCGATAATGATATGAATTTTGAGCTGGTAAAAAAATGGGCATTCGATGACGGTAAATCTATCCGCATTCATGTTGCAGTAGCCGGTACGGGTACCGATAAAGCGCTGGGTTCTTCAGTTGATGCCGATTCATCAAGTAACAGTATGGGCTTCGGGCAGACATATGTTGAATTTGGCGGTCTGACAGAGACAGGTACTTTCTGGGCCGGTAAACGTGATTACGGAAAAGACAACTATATCTTTATGACAGATTTCTTCTACACGCAGATGTCTGGTTTAGGTATTGGTGTGAATGATTATGAGATCGGTGATACTAAGTTTGATTTCGCTTATATGACCAGTGATAGAAATAATGCTGATGGACGCCCTTACCCTTGGGGGTCAACAAATACCAATAACATTATGCATTCTGTTCATGTCGGTGCAAATTTTGGTAGTTTCGAGCTGCATGGTCAGATTAAAGCTATGCCTGATAACTGGGATGAAGCGGGTAACGAATATGCCGAAAAAGGTTATGATTTAACGGGTATTGCTCACCTTGACAGTTTCCTTGGTCTTCCAGGAAATGGTTTCTCTAAAGTAATTGTTCAGGCTGGTAAAGGCTTAGGCTCCAATCAATTGTTAGGCGGCACACTGAATGTCTACAACGGTTATGTTGCCGGCGGACCAGGTCCGGATCAAATGACTTATATTGACGAAGATGATGTGTCTGCGCGTTTCTTACTTTGGGGGGGGTACTTCCTGGAAAACGGCATTAATCTGTTCCCTGCGCTGCAGGCTCAATACAATGATAATGATGACGGCAGTTCAAATTACTGGACATCAGCAATGATTCGTCCAACCTTCCCTGTTTCCGATAATTTCATGATTGCTACAGAATTTGGTACGCAGTATACCCACTGGGAAAGTGCCACGGGTGAGGAAGGAAGTGGTAATAATGCTAAAGCGACTATCGCACCAACCTGGATTATCGGCACGGGCCAGGGCCCTGCACCTGAAATTCGTCTGCTGGGTACTTACCTGAATCACGCCGCAACTAACGCTGGTGATGATGATTTCATTGTCGGCCTGCAGGCTGATATGTGGTGGTAAGAATTAAATAACGTTTAATTTTCAAGGGCTGTCATTCATAGAGTGACGGCCCTTTTCATTTTATTAATATTGGAATAGTTATATTTATGTTCTTTAGTAAAAAATTGATGTTATCTGTGATTGTGTCCGCTGCTGCCTGCTCAGCCTGCACCATGTTAGAGAGAAATGATTCAGTAAGCACAGTAACAGAGCCTGAACTCCCTTATTTTGCACAGTGGCCGGAGGTGAAAAGTGCGGTCGGTAAAGATCCTGAAATTGAAAAAAGAATAACAGAAATACTGGCACTAATGACGCTTGAAGAAAAAGTCGGGCAGATGATTCAGCCGGATCTGCGTGAAGTGACACCTCAGGAAGCAAAAGTCTATAAATTAGGCTCACTATTAAACGGCGGCGGCGGCTGGCCTAATAATAATAAATACTCTAGCGCACAGGACTGGGCGAAAGAGTCAGATAAATACTGGTTAGCTTTACAAGAGGCTTATCAAGGACGAGGGTTTAAAATTCCATTTATGTGGGCGACCGATGCGGTTCATGGCCACAATAATGTTTTTAAAGCGACCGTTTTCCCGCATAACATTGGTTTAGGGGCTGCCAATAATCCGGATCTTATTTATGAAATCGGCAAGGCGACCGCGCTGGAGATTGCCGCTACCGGTCTTGACTGGACATTTGCACCGACGGTTGCTGCTCCGAGAGACTACCGCTGGGGGCGTGTATATGAAGGTTACTCAGAAGATCCGCAGATTATTTATCAATATGCCGGACGTATGGTTGCCGGTATTCAAGGCGGGGCCGCCGGGCTTGCCGGCGACAGTCATGTTATTTCCAATGTAAAGCACTGGGTTGGTGACGGCGGGACGCAGAACGGTGTGGACCGAGGCGAGAACCATTACTCAGAAGATTATTTACGTAATATTCATGCTGCCGGGTATTTTTCCGGATTAGAAGCGGGTGCCCAGGTGGTTATGACCTCATTTAACTCCTGGCATAACGAGGCCAATTATGACCAGGCTGCAGAGGGCAAGTACAATAAAAAACTGCACGGCAGTAAATATCTGGTCACCGATGTGCTTAAAAACAGAATGGGTTTTGACGGGATTGTTGTAACAGACTGGAACGGCCAGAGTGAAATCAACGGGTGCAGCGCTGCAGACTGTCCGGCTGCGGTCAATGCGGGCAATGATGTGTTTATGGTGACAGCACGAAGTGACTGGCAGGCATTTTATCATAATGTGATTGCACAGGTTAATGACGGTACTATTGCATTATCACGTATTGATGATGCGGTAACACGTATTTTACGCGTTAAACTGCGTGCTGATTTATGGAATAAAGCTAAACCGTCTGCACGTCCACTTGCAGGGCGCCAAGAACTGCTTGGTTCAGATAAGCATCGCGCATTAGCCCGCCGGGCGGTAAGTGAGTCGCTGGTATTATTAAAAAACGGCGGCAATATTTTACCATTAGCCGACAATCAGAAAATTTTAATCGCAGGCAGTGCGGCTGATGATATCCAGAAACAAACCGGCGGCTGGTCATTAACCTGGCAGGGCAGTGAAAACACTATTGAAGATGATTTTCCTGGTGCAGTAACCCTGCAGAGAGCATTGCAGAGTGTGGTCGGCAGTGAAAATATCATTACAAAAATTAGTGACGCTGACGAAAACACCGTGGCGGTGGTGGTTATCGGTGAAGATCCCTATGCTGAAATGTTTGGTGATATAAAAGCCAATAAGACATTAGAATTTTCGACTATTAAACCCTCTTATCTGGCTGATTTAGAAAAAATCAAAGAGCTTAAAGCCGCCGGCTTGAAGGTTGTAACGGTTTTCTATTCCGGTCGTCCGCTTTATGTTAATGAAGAAATCAATCACTCAGACGCGTTTGTGGCGGCCTGGCTTCCCGGCACTGAAGCGGGGGGGATTACTGATGTATTGTTTAATAAACAGGGTATGGACTTCAGCGGGCGTTTATCATATTCGTGGCCGATGAAAAAATGTTCAACAACGATTAACCGCGCCGCACCTAATATCCCTGACTATCTAACCCCGGCAGCCGAGCAGGATATCAGCGGCGAGCATAAACCATTATTTGTTTATGGCTACGGTCTTTCTTATGATGCAGTTCTTTCCTCTGAGCTGGATTTAAATAATCTGCCTCTGGATCCTCGAGATTTTGGTTGTGGTCAGAATGCACCGGATAACGGTACTGCATCAAGTAATATGGAAATTTTCGGCCGTGACTCCTCGGCGGAATTTACACCAAGGATCGGCGGGGATGCAAACGGCTGGGCTGGTGTAGATGTTTCCAACGGCAGTAAAACTTCAATTGGCGGTTTAACAACAACACCCATTAACTACAAACATCAGCAGGATGCATTAAATGTGCTGTTTGACGGAAAAAGTGCCGCGCAGCTGTATATGCAGACGACGAACGGCTTAACCCTGGATAAAAATGCCTATGCGAATGCGGATTCAACACTGCAGTTCGATATTCGTATGATCAAAACACCAGCAGCAGACACTAAAATTGCAATGCATTGTGAGTGGCCCTGTTTAGGTGAAGTCAAAATGAATGACTTTTTACCCGCTGTCTCCAATGAATGGTCAAGGATTAAAATTCCGTTAAGCTGCTTTGCCGAAAAAGGCATGGACTATTCGTTATTAAATACCGCCTTCCTGATAACGACTGCGGGGAAAGCTGAGTTTGATTTAGGTGAAATCCGTTTTGTGCCCCGCAGTATTGATGCCGCTCCTGAGCAGCTTAGTTGTGCATCTTTAACCGAGCAGCCGCTCCTTCCGTTAGATGAACCCATCTCTATTCTTTGGAGTGACACCTGGAGTCCGAGTGTTTCAGTATGGAGTGCGCATACAACCGACTGGAGTCCCGCTGCGGATCTTATCAGCATCGAAACAGTCAGTGATAACGGTGAGACAGTGGTGAATGTAAGCTACCAGGCCGGCAGCCCGGAAACAGATAAAGGCGTGGTTATTTTGAGTGGTAAAACACAAAATTTGACTAACTATGCAGCAGAGGGGACGCTGCAGTTTGAACTGCTGGTTAGTGATTACGGCGCAAATACAGACGGACTGGTAGTTAAAATGGAGGGCCCGGCCAGCAGCGGCCCGGAATATTTCCTGCCGGCTGTTCCTGCTGGTAAATGGACTGCTGTTTCAGTACCGGTTAACAAATTAGTTACTGATGAAATCATCAAAAGAATTGCTAAACCCTTTGTCATATTACCTGCCTGGGCTAATCCCCAGGCGGGCGTCAAGTTTAGTTTTAAAAATGTCCGCTTAGTTAAATAAAAGGGGATAAGAGGAAAGAGGGCGCCTCTTTCCTCTTATTAAGCTTCAGTATGACCGCTTATATAGCCAAACTACTTATTATTCAGGATCTTTATCTAGGTGGTTTGGGTATATACCTCTTCTCCCGGAATGGAAATTAGGAATATGATAAAAAATAATAAACAAACCTCGGTAATAAAACGCATGTATGGCGGATTTGCAGTGATGGTGCTGCTGTTTGTGGCAACCGTTCTTTTAATGTTGAACGGCACAAGCCGTATTCATAAACAGCTCGAGTCGGTGAATATGGATGCGCTGCCGGTGCTTACTTTCGCCAACCAAACTAGTGTTAAGTTATTAATTGCAGACAAAATATTTAAAGATTTTCTAACCAGTCAAGATGCGCAGCGTATGCTGGATTACGAGAATAAATTCAGCCTGGCGCAGCAGGATTTTAGTGAAGCGCTGCTCAAATTAGCTGAAATTTCAGCTGTTCATTCTGCATTGAACGATCAGTTAAGTGAATTACTCGCGCTGGAAGAGCGTTATTTTTCTGAATCCAATAAAGCGATGGCTAATTATAAAACCCAGCTGAATGCGCAGCTGCTGCGACAGAAAACCGCGCGCCGTTTCCAGAAGTTACAGACAGATTTACGCTTAGGCATGATCGAATATATTAACGACAAAGGAACGGATACGGTTAAATTATTAGCTAAAGGTTATTTCGCTAAGTTAAAGTCGATAGAGATAATTACTTCAGATGCATTGTCTAGTGAAGATATCGGTAAAATCAGCAAGGCGATGAAAACAAACAAACGCAGTGTCACGCGCCTAAAGTTTGCTTATCAGGGCATTATTACTCAGCTGCCGGGTTTTAAGGAAGAGTTTGATAAATCAACCATGCAGTTTATTCAGGACGCGGGGCAGAAAGGCGGTGTCCTTGATCAGCATTTTAAATATGTACAGGCGCGAAATCTTTTGTATGACAATATTTCGGTGCTTGCCGCTGAAGTTGACCAGGCAATGACCATCCTTGAAGCGTTTCGCGCAGAGGCTGATCAACTGATGAGCGGCGCGATTGATAATGCTAATCAGATCTATCTAGATGGTTATACTCAGGCGATCCTGATGGGGGCAGGGGTGACAGTATTTCTTCTGTTTCTTGCCTGGTTACTGGCACAAAATGTGCGTAAACCCCTGGTTTCTATTCTTAAAACACTTGAGGCCTTAACTGCGGGGGATATGACTCAGAGAGTTCACGGTAATACATTTATCGAATTCAACCAGCTTAGTGCGCATATCAATACCCTGGCGTCGAATCTGCAGGATATTCTTAACAAATTAAGTTCTACCTCGGGTAATTTGGCGGAAGTGGCTGCGCAGAATCAGTCGACAATGAGTGAGTCGCAGGTGCGTCTTAATGAACAGCGCCAGCAGACTGCATCGGTTGCCGCCGCTATGACGGAGATGGAGCATTCCGTGAAAGATGTTGCAGCCAGTGCGCAGAGTTCCATGGATAAAGTGCGTGATGTTGAAGCCGCTGCACAGACCGGGCGGGCTGTGATGAGTGACAATATCTCTACCATTCACCTGTTGTCTGAGAATCTTGATGAGTCGGTTAAAGTGGTTTCAACGGTTCAGGATATGAGCAGTGATATCGGCTCTATTTTAGATGTTATCCGTCATATTGCAGCTCAAACCAATCTATTAGCACTGAATGCCGCTATTGAGGCCGCGCGTGCCGGTGAACAGGGCAGGGGATTTGCGGTTGTCGCAGATGAGGTCCGGGTGCTGGCTGAGCGAACCACTAAATCTACGGCCGAAATTGAAGATATGATTCAGAATCTGCAGCAGAAATCCGGGCAGGCATCAACAGTCATGCAGTCCTGCGTCAGTGAAATGAATAAAAGCTTAACCCAGACATCTGATGCAAATAGTGCGATGGAAGAAATTCAGGCGAATATAATTGAGATCAGCAAAATGAGTTACCATATAACGCACGCCGCGGCAGAGCAAAGTTCAACAACCAACTCCATTGCACGCAGCCTGGAAGATATTAGCCGGATAGCTGACAGCAACAGTTTATCAATGGAACAGGTTGCGCAGGTGAGCGCTGAACTAGATCAACTGGCGCATCAGCAGAATGACTTAGTGCATCGCTTTAAAGTCTAGAATAATTAAATTGACAGTAAGTCATCACTTACTTGTTAAGGTGTTTATTAGAACTATTGTTAATAACGAATAAACTCCGAACTGAGCCGTGCGGGGGGATTCGTTTTTATTGTGGGAAATTTTCTATCGCTGCAGGTGAGTGCTTACTGCTTGTTTTAAAGTCTACTACTGTCTCGGCGGTTATAATATTATTACTCATTGTCGCCGCTGAGCCAGCAGTCTTCTATATGCTCACGTTTCTTTTTGTTAATTTCGGCGCCGTTAAATTCATCACTCCAAAGCAGATCCCATGATTCACTAAGCGTTAACGGCTTAACTGCAGGTATAAGCGTTTCGCAAACGGGGGGCTTAACTGTGTTATCAGCCGTTGAAGCTTTGCTGTCAGAGACAAAGCCTGCCAGTGTTACTGCTAATGCAGCTGTAATTTCGATGAGAATATTTAATTCTAAATAAAGTAAAAGCCAGCTTATGGAGAATACAAAAAGTAAGCCGCTCAAACAATATATAGACTGTTTTTTTGCTTCAGCTGCATTAATGCGTGCTGCGGCAGAGGCTGAAACAGTATGTATTAGGGGCTGTTGATCTTTCAAGGTTGTTTTTGCAACAGTTTGCTGGCTATTTATACAAGGCAGAGTCTATGTAGTGTAGTTATTCTACATAAATAGACGATAACGCAGTAGAAATTGTCAGCAAGCGTTGCCCTTCGGGTTCATCTCAAAGCGTTTTGCTCTTTGTTGAACGAAATTTACTTAGGTGACTAAGCTACATCTCGTTCGTCGCGATCAAAACGCTTTGAGATAGAACAAAATTCAACCGGTAAAGATCAACAGCCCCTAATGCAGTCGTTAAATAATTATTTTGATCGGCAGACATTAGCTGTTACTCCGGCTGAAATTGACAGGGTTATCTATACTGCGTGCTGAAGCATCAAAGTAGATTAGGGCTGTTTAAATAAATAATGTGGTTGATTCATTACTGAATACAACCACATTACAGTTAGTTTTCACTTTAATAAGCGTTTACTCAGGCGCATATTCAAAACGAATATTATCAACTTTTAAGGTCATTACACCTAAAGGTTCAATAACCAGTACGTTGCTTATGGCTTTGATATCAGCCTGGTTTCCAGCTGAAAATCTGTTGCCGCCGGCAATTAAATCAGCAACATTAATACGTACTTCGCTCCACGTGCCTGCAGGCGGCTGTATGACGCTGATATCACTCGCTTTAGGCCAGCCGCTGTCCATTTTTACCAGCAGTTCGGTATCACCTTCTGTGCTTTCTACATTCAGATCAAATACCAGTTGACCGCCGTCCATCCAGTGGCTGAGATCTGTTTTAGGTGCACGTAAATAAACATTACCAGCTTCACCGCTTTTAGTTATTTTCCACACTTTACCTCTACCAGCTTCTTCAACTTGTTCTTGAGTGACCACTTTGTCAGGATTGTAGCCGTCAAAAGCCATGCCGACACTTAACTCATCCTTGTAGACATCAAAAACAGGGCCCTTGCCGAAGTTACCGTCACCTATCAGAATTTCAGGCTCCGGAGTACCTTCAACTAATTTAGCCTGATCAGAAATACTTGCACAGCCTTTGCCTTTCCATCGGTCTGCTGAACATCGGTAAACACGCACATAATCAATGGCTAATGTTTGCGGGAATACAGACGAATCGATACCGCCGTTATTTGCATTCGCCGCCCAGTTGCCGCCGACTGCAAGATTCAGGAGCATATGGAATTTCTGATTAAAGGGCGCATTTTCGCCTCCGCTTACAAAAATCCCATCCTGCATATGCTGGCTGTACCAGCCGTCTTGTTTTTGTGTTGCAAAATGGACATTATCAACATACCAGCGGATTTCACCTTCCTCCCATTCGATGGTATAGGTATGAAAGTCATCGGCTGGATTAACGCCGTCCGGCAGATGTGTCGCCTGACCTGTAAATACATTGTCCGGCCAGGGTTTACCATAATGCAGGCTGCCGAATACACGTGATTCTAACTCGCCTTCAGGCGCGCCTGTTTCAGTCGAAGGTGTTTTCAGATTAACCGCTTCCATAATATCAATTTCACCAGACGCCGCCCAGCCGCCGTAAACCCAGTCAGTCGGCAGCATCCAGATCGCAGGCCAGGTGCCTTGACCAGAGGGCAGTTTTGCGCGAACTTCGAAACGTCCATATTTCCAGCTGCCTTTTCTCACGGAGCGCAATTTAGCCGATGTATAAGGCAGGGTTCTAGTACCCGGGTTGCCGTCTGCATTATCAGGGCCGGTAAAGCTTCCTTTTTTAGCAACAATATTCAGCTTGCCGTCTTTGACAAAAGCATTGCTGTCACGACGGGTATAACACTGCTGTTCATTGTTGCCGCCGCCCCAGCAGTCCTCTACACGCTCCCATTTCTTTTTATCAATTTCGCTGCCGTCAAATTCATCACTCCAGAGTAAATCCCATTTGTCACTAGGCTGCAGCGGCTCGGCTGTCAGGACAAGTGCTTTCGGGGTTGATGTTTTTTCAAGCACATCATCTGCTGGCGCAACTTTGCTGTCAGATGCACAGCCTGCCAGTGTTACTGCTAATGCCGCCGCTGATATTTTGAATGCCGGGTATGATGCTGTTCTTTTCATTTATCCTTTCCTTATATGGATGAAACGCATTGTAAGCGCTTTCTTTATAGCACTGTTCTATTAGAGTTAAAATATAACCGTTCATATAAACAGCAATAACATCGCTATTTGAGAGCTGTTTCACAACTGTTTTTGAGTGAACAGCAGTTTTTCTCTGAAAAAACTGTAAAAAATGGTTATTAAATATCTGTTTTTGGCAAAGATCCTATGATTTTCAAATTCACATTGAGTTTGTGACCCAAATCAATGAAAGCGCTTACCTTTGTGATTCGGGGCACTATTTGCCGAAGTTTTGTCCTATATACTCGTTTCGTAAAGTGATTAACTGAGTTTCAGGTGGTCAATGACAGCTCTATCTAACTAATAGAGCTTAAAGGGGTTGAAACTGATTTAGTTACTTTTTATTAAAGCAAAAAAGAAAGCGGTTACTTTAATGAAGGTTTGTTTGTCAAATATCAATAGTAAAACATACATTAACTCGAAAGGAACATATGGAAATGAAAACAATTAAAGGTTTTAAGTTAGCAAACGCAGTACTTGCAGCGTCTTTAGCATTAGCTTTATCCGGATGTGCAGATGATCCGGTAATTACTGCTGCCGATTCGACTGCTTATCCGGTTGTAAACCCTGTTACTGACCCGCTTACAGATCCGGTTACAGACCCGGCTGCCGATCCTGATTTAGGCACCAACAATGTCACTATTTTTTCTGATGCGGCTAAATCCGGCTGGACGACATTTGACTGCTGCACTGAATCACAGGCAGCCTTCCCGATTGAAACAAGCGGCGGTCACGGCATCGTTACTGAGTTTTCGATTGGTGATTACGCCGATACGGTTTTAGGTTTTAGAAGCAGCACACCGCTTGATGTCAGTGCAATTTCAGCGACAGGTACGCTGGATTTAGATGTGAAAATTGTCACTGCTCCCACGGCAGAGTTAACCAGAGCAGTAAGTACGACACAGTGGTTTGTTAAACTTGAGAGTAACGGCGGCAGTGATGCAGAAGGGGCCAGTGGCGAGAATGCACAAGTTGAAATAACAGCACTAGAAATTGGTGTATGGAAAAGCATCAGTATTGACCTGTCAGAGCTGGCAAATCAGGGGCTGGATCTTACATCTATTGATAATGTAATGATTTTCCCTGAGTGGGGACAAGGAGCGGGCAGTGTTTATCGTGTAGATAATATAGTCTTCAATGAAAATGCGGTTGATCCAGTTGTTCCAGTTGTTCCAGTTGTTCCAGTTGTTCCAGTTGTTCCAGTTGTTCCAGTTGTTCCAGTTGATCCAGTTGATCCAGTTGACCCTGTTGATTATGCGATTGATTTTGAAGGTACACAGCTAACTTGGGTTGAATTTGAAGGCGCGGCCGCCGTTGAGTTTGTTGCTAACCCCGTTAGTGACTCGGCAGTTAACTCTTCAGCAACAGCAGCTAAGATTTTAACTCCACAAGCAGGTCAGGCATGGGCCGGTGTCAATACAGCGGATTTAGAGGCGTTCACTTTAGACAGCAGTAACAGCATTATTAAAATCATGGTTTACAAAGACACAATCAGTGATGTAGGTCTTAAGCTTGAGCAGGATAACGGCGACGGCATGGGATCCGCTGGTGAGATCAAAGTCGCCAATACTAAAATCAATGAGTGGGAAGAGTTAACTTTTGACTTCTCCAGTCATGTCGGTCATGAACAAACACAGAATATCACTGGTTTTGTTGTTTTCCCTGACTTTGCTGAACGAAGTGCCGATACGACTACTTATATTGATAATGTTTCATTCACGGGAAATTCAGTTGACCCGGTTGACCCAGTTGACCCAGTTGACCCAGTTGACCCAGTTGACCCAGTTGACCCAGTTGACCCAGTTGACCCAGTTGACCCAGTTGCTGTTGTTAATTTTGAGGGAGATTCTCAGTTAGCTTGGAGTACCTTTGAGAATACTGATAATCCAGCGCTTGAGTTTGTCAACAATCTAGATACGTCTGGTATAAATACTTCAAATACAGTTGCTAAGTTTACCGCCCGGGCTGATGGTGCTCGATGGGCTGGAACACAAACTTTCGAATACACTCCCTTTACATTAGATGCAGGTAACAGCATCGTGAAAATAATGGTTTATAAAGAGACTATTAGCCCTGTTGGTATTAAATTTGCGACTGCATCTCAGTGGTCTGAAGGCGAGCTTAAAGTCAGTAATACCAAGATCAATGAGTGGGAGGAGCTAACCTTTGACTTCTCTTCGCGTATTGGTAATGGAGGTCCGGCAGTATTTACGGAACTAGCTGTTTTCCCAGACTTCACTGACGCAGAAAGAACAGCTGAAACAGTTGTTTACTTCGATAACATTACTTTTTCTGCACAATAATTAACTACTTCGCGCAGTGCTGCTGGTGTTTTTATGCTTAAAAGAAAGCGCTTACCAGTACTGCCTGAGTGAACTTACACTGCTGCTAAATAGTAGATAAACAGCTCAGGAAAAAGAGTACAGGAGTTTAGCCTCGAAACTGATGAAACACTTTAACAGCACAGCATTATGGTCAATAAATTTTTTAAAAAGGGAAGTACAATGAAAGCAAGAAGTTATAAAATATTTTTAGCGGCAGTGATGTCGATATTTATCTCTGCATGTGCAGATGAGCCGACGACAACAAGCGTTGAAACACCCGCTGAAACAGCTGAGGATACATCTTCATCTTCATCTTCATCTGCACTGCAGCCTCAGGTTATAGCTGCAGATGCTCCTACAGCAAAATCTGGTGAGCAGATTTTAGGTAACCCTAATTATCCGGCTATTTCCTACGGAGCCTGGCGTTCTACTACGCGTCAAGCGGGTGCTGACGTGCCAAGTGTTGCAGAGCAGAAAGAAGATCTGAAAATCTTAGCAGCCATGGGCATTAAAGTATTAAGAACCTACAACACTCAAGGTTATCTTGGTGAAGATGGTAAGAGTAATACTGAAAATCTGCTGACTGCTATTGATGAACTGATGACTGAAGACTCAAGCTTTGAAATGTATGTGATGCTGGGTATCTGGATTGATGCATTAAACTCCTGGACCGAGCTGGAGGTTATTCATGATCAAGAAAATCCGGCAAATGCGGATGAGATGGCTGCCGGCATTCAGCTTGCTAAAGATTATCCTGAAATCGTAAAGGTAATTGCAGTGGGTAATGAAGCTATGGTGCATTGGGCGCCGTATCATGTTGCACCGGCTATTATCCTTAATCACGTTAATACGCTGCAGGCCTTAAAGGTCAGCGGCGGCATTAATGAAAGTATCTGGATCACCAGCTCTGATAATCATGCTGTCTGGGCCGCTCAAGGTGATTACGCGAGTGCAGATATGAATGCACTGATTGCCGCGGTTGATTATATCTCACTACACACTTATCCGTTCCATGATACACACTATGACAGTGCTTTCTGGTTAGCCCCTGAAAGTGAAACATCATTAACTGCTCTCGAGCAGGCCGATGCAGCTATGATTCGAGCTAAAGAAAAAGCGCTTGCTCAGTTTAAAACTGCGCAGGATCATATGTTGAGTTTAGATATCGCTCCTAAACCTATTCATATTGGTGAGACAGGCTGGGCATCGGAAACAAATGTAAACTATGGTGATGAGGGCTCTAAAGCCGCAGACGAATATAAACAGAAAGCTTTTTATGACGCAATGCGTGCCTGGTCAAATGAATTTGGTGCTGCATTATTCTTTTTCCAGGCTTTTGATGAGCCATGGAAAGGATCTGCAGATAATACTGGTGATTCAGAAAAACATTTTGGTCTGATTGATATCGACGGTAAAGCAAAATACGTACTTTGGAATATGGTTGATGACGGTGTGTTTGACGGTTTAACGCGTGATGGAAATGCTGTTACTAAGAGTTTTGCAGGTGTTGAACAAGCGGTGTTAGACAGTGTACTGGCACCCGAACCTGCTCCGGTAACTGGCGGGCTGGTAGATGGTGAGTCATTTGCCGTTTCTAATACCGGGTTATCAGCGGTTGCCTGGGAAGATACTTCCTGGATTGCAGAAGAGGGGGGTGTGGTTACTGTAACAACGGCACCTACCGCAGGTACGGCTAAAGACTGGGGCTGGGGAGCTTCTCTTGGACTTGCTGGTAATGCAGGGGAAAATCTAAGCGGCTTTGAAGCTGGTACATTAAAGTTTGATATTAAGGGCACAACATCATCGATAATTAATATCGGTTTCCAGACTGGTTTATATGACAATCCGACAAGACCGCAGACAAATAATTATGTTGTTTTCGGAACCGGCAGTTACCCGATTACAAACGAGTGGGTAACTTATGAGATTGCAGTGACTGATCTTGTTAAGGGATCTCCTGATTTTACAGATGTAACTTCTTTAATTTATTTCAGCGGCAGTGCGGATATTGACGGTGGACTTATTGAAGTAAGAAACATCTCTTTCCAAAAATAATCCTGTCTAGGGCCGCTTATTATAGCGGCACTTTAAAAGGCCTTGAATCCAACAACAGTGATTTAAGGCCTTTTTTGTCTCTATTCTCTGTGTTCCATTCTTAATCTCAATAGTTTAAAGAGTTAAAGAGTTAAAGAGTTAAAGAGTTAATTCCTCCTTTTTTTACTTAACTTCTTTAGTTGTTACTTAAGTCGAATACTCCTGTTGATTTTTATAATGCGTCTAAATCAGAGGAAATAAATTCATTTATATTCACTGAGTGGACAGGCTGGTACTAGCCTGCTGATTATAGCTAGCTATGCCGGCAGTAAATGTTAGGTCTGATAGGAAAGGCTGTGTCAGGAGAAGCTGAATAGGAAAAAGCAAATGCAGCCGGGAGCATTTGCTGTAAGGGCAGGGCTGAAATTAATCCGTTCTCCTCTGACGTCTAACTAAGCCGATTAAACCTAAACACCACAATAGTGAACTGCTTATGCTTCCGCCGCTTTGGCTGTTATCTTGACTGTCTGCTGCCTGAGAGGGGTCAACGGTCTGGTCATCAGCAGCTTGAGGTACATCTATTGTCTGATTCTCTGCAGGTACCTGATCATCATCAGAAGACAGGCTGCCCGGTGTGCTCTCGTTACAGTAGGCTGTGCTGTTTTCATCTGTCGCTGTGCAATGGGCAACATAGTCCACTTCCATAGTTGCTTTGTGCAGATCTGCATCAATGCTGCCGCCTAACATACCGCCTATTGCTACATTAAGCAGCACAAACATCGGCTCTTCATACTGGCTGCAGTTACTGACATCTTGTGAAATAACCAGTGTTTCATCTATATAAAAGGATATCTCATCTTTTGTCCACTCTAACGCATAATTATGCCAGTCTAGTACGTCTGGAGCACCGCCAGTGTAGTGGTGTAAAGTCTCAAAGCCGCAGTCAGATCCGGCATTAAAAAAGTTGGTGATATAGCTGTCAGGTCGATTAGAAAACCATTCCCAGACATCAATTTCGCCTGCGCCGGGATTCGGCCAATGGCTGAAGTCATTATCATTTTTATAGGGCTGTTCCTGGATGCGGTTTTCTAACATCCAGAATGCAGGCCAGGTACCGCCTTCTGAATTATGATAACGAATTCTGGACTCAATCCGGCCGTAAAGAAACTCACTTTTATCCTTGCCGTTTAAGCGCCCGGAGGTCCAGCTTTTTTGAGCCCCGCCTAAGCCGGGGCAGCTGATGTTTTTCTTGCGGGCAATAATTTTTAATGTGCCGTTGGAAATGTCGTAATTTTTTTCTGCAGAACTGTCATCATCGGTATAACACTGCACTTCATTGTTATAATTGGCTTGTGTCTGCGCAGTCCAGTTATCCCAGTTAACGCTGCTGCCGTCAAACTTATCGATCCACTGCACCTGCCAGCCCGCGGATACAGGGGCTGTTAAGCAGAGCAGACAGGCTCCGCTCACAATAGTGCGGTATTTATCGGATAAAGAATGCTGTTTTTTTTCGAGCTTATATTCCATTTTAACCTCTTTGACTTGATTTAAAGTAAGCGCTTTCTTTTGCGTTGTTTTATGTGTCGAAGTCGGGCAGAGCAAGGTGTTTACCAGGAAAGTTATAGTTTGATCACAGGAAGGTATTTATGCTTCGGCTTCCTAAATTTTTACCTTCAGGAAGCCGGAGGGCACTTTATTTCTGGTACTTTTTCATTGCCTCAAACAATGCATCACGGGCTTTGTTTGAGCCGGCCAGTTCTGCTTCATCAACAAAACGAAGCGCTTTGCCGGACTCACCGTTTTTAACTGCCTGGTTTATAAGCTCTATAAACATCGCTTCGGTTTCCGGCTGTATTGAGCTGCTGAGCGCTGCTTCGCTAACTGCCTGCGCAGTTACACTTTGCTCAACAAGCAGTGCTTCGGCCTTCTGTCGGCTGTTCTCAGAATCCGTTTTTTCTACCATCTTCTGTGCTGAAGTATGGCTGTTCGGCAGATAGTCAAAGGCGAGTCTAAAGACTCCAACAGCTGTATGTGGAAGAGGCTGATCGAGATGTATTCTGCTGACAATATCAGTGCGGCCTAATGTTTCGGCCGGTGCATAGGGTTCGGCAAGTTTGGTTGTGCCTTTCATCGCCTCTTCTGTTGTAAGTACCAGCAGGTATTTTGCCTGCCTTCCATCTGCAAACATTGCCGGCAGTTCAATTTTTCCGAAGAAACGGTCAACATTTAATAACGAACCGCTGTCGTACTTAATTGTCTCTTCACCATATACCTGCATAGGTTTATATTGTTCATCCAGTATCAAAACTGTCGGTACAAATACGCTGCTCACGATAGGCGCAGATATCGAAATTTTAACAGTTCCATTTGCCTGCGGCAGTGTAAACCCTTGAACAAATGATTTGCCTGTACTGAAGTTAAAGGCCGCATTTTTCTGTGTAATATTGAAATCGAATTTACCCGGCTGATTTATCTGCTGGTAATTCAGTTGATTCAACGAGTCACAGCATAAAGGCGCCTGTTCAAGTGCGCGAAAACTGACAGCGGGATCAATCTGCTGCATCTCTTTAGTGTTAGTCGCGCCGTAATCAACAACCATACTTTTATTGTCAGCGCATGCTGTGGTTAATAGAGCTAAACCAATAGCGAGTATTCTTTTCATTTTCTATTCCTTTTTACTTTTACTCAGTCCTGCATAAAAGAGTATCTGCTGAATAAACGACCGTTATTATTTATGTAGACGTTATAGATACTGCTTGTTTTTTGTTAAACAGCAGTAGTGACAGCTGAACATTAGCGCGAAAAAGCAACAAAAGGAAGCGCTTTCATTTTTGGAGGGCAACAATTTCCTGTTAATTTGAAGTTGTGCTTTTTTAATAAAAAATTAGATGAAGCTGATTTCCTCTAGCGTCTTTTGTTTGCGCTAACAAACTTAATATCTCGACTTAATTTTCATAAACGAACATTTTATAGGCTGATAAAGCTGCTGGTTGTGAATTTGACACAATTCTTCTCACTATGATTTCACCTTTAATTCAAAACTGTAAAATTTACCCAGTTTAAAGGTGAGTTTACGAAGCCGAAGGTAGTTAGGCCTGACTGTAATCTTGAATTTTGAAAAAGATACCTGATTGAGTAAATAAGTTGTTTTTGTCTGTTTTCTTAGATTAGCATATTACCCCTTAGTGGGTGTTAAATATATCTTTATTAAAAATATATCAAATATACAAATGCTTTTGAGTGAGTTGGTATTTTACTTCAATTTAACCACGCACATTACATGTACTTGTTTTGTGCTGTTTTTTATTTCTTTCTGTTGTTTTGTTAGCCATTGTTGATCAACAAAAAAGCATCAATAAAAAGGCAGGTCAAAATATGGTGAATTAACTACCTCCAAAAGTTGGATCCAGCTCATAGTTTCTGCTGTTTCAGTTCTATAGAATGCACTCGAAAGCTTGAGGGACCAGCTATAGATTATTATCAATGTAGAGTTAGAAAATGAAATTAATAAAAACGGCAGCCGCAGCTGCAATATCACTTGCGTTATTAACCGGCTGTAACAGCGAAGCTCCAGTTGTGGAGCCGGTCCCTGAAAATAAGCTCGTTCGAATATCCACTTATAATCTGTCATTCGACCGTTCTTCATTCGAACAGTTAGCAGATGAAATGAGTTTGACTAAAGCTGAGCAGGATATCTTAATTGCCGGCTGGTTTGAGGGGAGCTTATCTGAACAAGATTTAGAAGCTGCAGAAAAAGTTATTCAGATTCGTAATGTTGCTGCAGTTATTCAGACAGAGCGTCCAGCCGTGATCCTGATGAATGAATTTAATAACGACGGTATTGCTGAAGATACGACAGCGCTGTTAGGTTTTCAGCAGAACTATTTAGCTGTGGCGCAGAACGGTGAAGGCGCAAGCTCTACTGAAGTGCGTATGCTTGAGCCGATTGAGTTCCCGTATTCTGATAACTACCAGACTAATACCGGTTTAATGAGCGGTTTTGATCTGGATCGTGACGGTGTGGTTGACGGCGGCCCGGATGATGCGTGGGGCTTTGGTCTTTACCATGGTCAGTATGCGTTTGCATTATTGTCAATGTATCCAATTGATGAAGATAAAGTACGTACTTTCCAGACATTTAAGTGGAAAGATATGCCGGGGGAAACAAACCCGACAATAACTAACTGTGATGATGAAAATAATCCGATTCCAGCAGGTATGGCATGTGGTGATCAATGGTATACAGCAGAAGCATGGGCAGAGAAACCAATGTCTTCTAAAAACCATGTTGATGCGCCGATTATTGTGCCGACAGAAAACGGCGATAAAGTCGTTCACCTGTTGTTGTCTCACCCTACACCGCCGGTTTTTGATACGCTGACCGAGAA
Organism: Psychromonas aquimarina ATCC BAA-1526; assembly: GCF_000428725.1. Lineage (GTDB taxonomy): Bacteria > Pseudomonadota > Gammaproteobacteria > Enterobacterales > Psychromonadaceae > Psychromonas > Psychromonas aquimarina. Next base: position 17,328 of record NZ_AUAM01000036.1, on the reverse strand, counting down.
CAATAAGATGCTTAACCGTGCTGAAGTTGATTTCTGGTTAGATTATGTTTCAGGTAACGGCAGCGGTGATTACATTTATGATGATAAAGGGGTGACCGGCGGATTAGCTGATGATGCGTCATTTGTAATTATGGGCGATTTAAATGCCGATCCGATAAGCGGTGACGGTGATTTAACAGCCATTAATGACTTATTGAACAGTGAGCATGTTAACGTGGAAGCAACAAACGGTGTTTATGCCCCAGTTAGTTACGGCGGCCCGGAATGTATTACTCTGCAGGAGTGTAAAGAAGAAAACTGGGATACAACTTATCCGGACCGCATTACCGGTGATGGTGGACTGCGTATGGATTACACGATTCCGTCAAGTGACTTAACCGTAACTGACTCTGGCGTATTCTGGCCTGCGACCTTCGAAGAAGGGCGTAAACTGATGAATGATGAGCTGGTCGGTGAAGAGGGCGGTGGTAAAGACATCTCTTCAGATCACCGTCTGGTATGGATTGATGTAGTACTTTAATCTGCACCTTTATTAAAATTTCAGCACCGCCCTTGAATAAAGGCCGGTGCTTTTTCATTTCTGATTTAGTTTAACTGCTTTACCAGCTCTATTGACCTTCATGGCTGTCTTAAGGCAGACTTCTGTATCAAATACTTAACAGGAAAATAACGATGAACGGGACCAGCAGAGCGGATATTAAAAAAGGCTTATCAGTATCGATAGTTTTAAAACAGGATCAGCGCAGCGGCAGACTGACAGATGGAACAGTTAAAGATATTCTGACTAATTCGTCTAATCATCCGCACGGTATTAAAGTACGTTTAGAAAGCGGTGCAGTAGGACGCGTTAAAGTTATTCATGAATAATGATTTATATTATCAAGCTGACTACGCAGGGTGAAAACAGTTCCAGCGGCCGGTATATAATACCAGTCTGAATAAGTATCTGATCTTTTATGCTGGTTAAAATAAACCATCTCTGCGTTATAAGTTTTGTAAAGGGAACAACCATTTACTGCAACTCATGCCTTGATATGATTGATTTTTTCTACGCTTAAATTGCTCACTTATTTATCCGGAATGGTATAAGAGGGCGTGTTAAAGTTATACAAAATTAATGCTGAGCCGTTAATTACGATAGGGAGCAAATAACTCCAGCAGCCAGTCGATAAAAACCTGCGCTTTTAAGGGCAGGTTAGCTGATTTCGGGGTTAGTACATAATAGCTGTAGGGACTGCTGAAACTGCTGGCAAAGGGAATAACCAGGCTGCCGTCTGCCAGCTGCTGTTCGATAAAAAAGCGTGGAATAAGAGCAACACCCATGCCGCTGGCCGCCGCCTGGCTGAGCATATAAAAATGCTCCATGCCGAACTGCTGCTGTGCGGTTAATGTCAGCCCCACTTTTTCTGACCAGTACGGCCATAACTCCGCACGAGTTGTATGTTTAAGCAGGGTCATATGGTTAATATCATCGATACTTTTTAGCTGCGCCGCCAGCTGCGGTGCACAAACTAGGCACAAATCTTCATCCATCAGTTTTATACAGCTGCAGTTTCTGGGCCTGCTGGTGGCACTTCGAATAGCAATATCACAGTGGGTCTGCTCAAAATCCACAGTAAAATCACCAATGGAAAGATCCACATAGAGATGCGGATAGCGCTGTTTAAACTCTTCCATTCTCGGAATAAGCCAGTTTATGGTCAGGCTGGGCAGCACGTTAATTGCTAAGGTTTGTGTGCGCATCTGCTGTGACTTTATTTCATCGCTTGCATGACTGATAGTCTGCAGAGCACTCCGGATCTGCGGCAGATAGCGTTTACCGTCATCGGTAAGGGCCAGTTTGCGGTGCTGACGTAAAAAGAGTGCGGCACCGAGATAGTTTTCCAGGCCTTTTATCTGTTTGCTGACGGCTCCATGGGTGACAAAAAGTTCATCAGCGGCTTTGCTGAAACTCAAGTGTCTTGAGGCCGACTCGAATGCAAGTAATGAATTAAGCGGTGGAAAATTTGAATGCATATTAATTTCCAATAATTATTACGTGTGAGTATTTCTCACATTACCAAGACGATAACTCCTTTGCAGTATTTGTGCAAACCAAGTATTAATAGCACAGTGATTTTTATCCTGACAGGTGGAGTTTTAACAAATGTTATTTGAATTTTCCCATGAGATTGTCGCTCTGCTGTTTGCCGCTGCAGTTTTTGCTGGTTTTATTGATGCGATTGCCGGCGGCGGCGGCTTAATAACCATCCCGGCTTTAATGTGGGCCGGGCTTCCGCCGACAGCCGCCTTAGCAACTAATAAGCTCCAGGCCTGCGGCGGCAGTTTTTTTGCCAGTTTTTATTTTGTGCGCAAGGGGCTGGTTAAACTGAGTGACATGAAGCTGGCGATACTGTGCGCCTTTATCGGAGCCGCACTAGGCACAATTGCGGTGCAGCTTATTGATATTGCGATATTAGAGATGCTGCTGCCGTTTTTAATGCTGGCGATCGGCGGCTATTTCCTGTTTTCAAAAAAGATCACGGAAGATGATCGTCATCAGGTATTAACCCCCGGGCTGTTTGCTTTAACGGCCGCCATGGGAGTCGGATTATACGATGGTTTCTTTGGCCCTGGGACCGGAAGTTTTTTTGCTTTAGCCTTTGTGTCTCTATCCGGATACGGGTTAGCGAAAGCAACAGCCCATGCTAAGGTGCTTAACTTCTCAACTAATATTGCATCGTTGATCTTTTTTGCTCTCGGCGGGCAGGTATTCTGGCTGCTAGGCGCAATAATGCTGGCAGGGCAGGCGATGGGGGCAACATTAGGCTCACGCTTAGTTTTAACTAAGGGCACGAAAATGATTAAACCACTGGTTGTCAGCATGTCAGTTCTAATGAGTGTAAAGCTGCTTTCCAGTCAGTACCTGCTGTTGTCGTAACACTGCTCACTTTATTAAAGGTAAAAAAAAGCCCCCGAATAAATCGGAGGCTTTCTCGTACTTAGAAGAAGTACTTAGTTGAAATTATTTTTCTACTAAGTCTAGTGTGTCATGAGCAATAACCCATTCTTCATTAGTTTGAATTACCATAGCCACTGTGCTGTTTTCATCAGTAATGATGCCCTGGTTAGACTCTTTACCAAAGCGGTTTGCCAGGTTAGCCTGTTCATTAACTTTAAAGCCTAACAAGCTTAAACGCTCTAGCGTCAGCTTACGGATAGGTGCTGAGTTTTCACCGATACCACCGGTGAATACTACTGCATCTAAACGACCGTCCAGCGCTGCTGTGTAACTAGCAATATATTTAGCCAGGCGGTAGCAGTAAAGGTCCATTGCACGTTTAGCAGCAGCATCTGTTTCGTAGTTATCTTCAACAAAACGACAATCAGAAGTTTGTTCAGTCAGACCTAACAGACCAGACTCTTTAGTCAGCATAGTATTGATTTCTTCAATGCTGTAACCCAGTTCATCATGCAGGTGGAAAATTACCGCCGGATCCATATCACCACAACGAGTACCCATTACTAAACCTTCTAGCGGGGTCATACCCATAGAAGTGTCTACAGAAATACCATTTTTAATTGCACAAACAGAACCGCCGTTACCCAGGTGACAGTTAATAATGTTTAATTCATTAACCGGTTTGTTTAGTACTTCAGCAGCCTGCAGGCTGATGTAGTAATGGCTTGTACCGTGCATACCGTAACGGCGTACACCGTTTTCGCGGTAAAGCTTGTACGGCAGTGCGTATAAGAATGCTTCTTCCGGCATTGTCTGGTGGAATGCAGTATCGAATACAGCTACATTCGGCAGTGATGCAAAAGCATGCTGAGCCGCTCGAATACCAACAAGGTGAGCCGGGTTATGTAAAGGTGCAAGTGCCACACACTCTTCGATACCTTTCATTACTTCATCGGTGATTACAACTGATTTAGTGAATTTTTCACCGCCGTGTACTACACGGTGGCCGATTGCAAATAGATTTTCTTTCAGCTCTGGTTTTTGAGAAAGCAGTTCACTAACAATATAGTTAAGCGCTTCTTCATGAGCTGCACCAGCGCCTAAATCAGCACTGCCTTTAACGCCTTCAAGATTCCATTTGATACGCGCATCATCTAAATGCAGACATTCAGCAAGACCTGAAATTTTTTCATCACCACTGGTGGTATCGATAATGGCAAACTTCAGAGAAGAACTACCACAGTTAAGTACAAGAATTAGCTTAGCGCTCATCTATTTATATCCTTTTTTACATTAAAACAAAGGGTTAGACCTAAAAACAGATCGAACCCTAATAAAAGTTATATTTTGTTACCGCAGCAGAATCTAGAAGAGGGCCCCAGGGCGCTATATTTGCTGATACGATGCTTAATCGGGCGAAGATTACACGGGAAGCACTAAGATCACAATAGTAGTTTTAATTAACCTTTTGCCTAATGTTGTTATTTGTTTTCAAAGGTTAGTGCATATTAAATAGATGCAGCTGTTGTTTACCTGAATCGGGATTTGTTGTGCTGATAATTTGAAATGTAATTTTGAAATTGTAAGCCGCCTAAGCAATAAATGTTAACTATAGCTGCTGTTGATTCTTGCCTTTATCTGCTCCCATTGCTTACAATATTTGTAACGTTAAATATTTGTGATTTTTTTATATGTACACCCAGGCAGTCTGGATATGCTGATTTTTGATATTTAAGCTGTCCGGGTATCGCTGTGTTGAAATTGAGAAGGGATTTAAGATGAAAAATATTTTATACGCTTCTGCCGTACTGCTGTTCAGCCTGCAGGTAAGTGCCGATGAGTCACCTTATCATAGTAGTCTGACAGCAAAACCGGAATTATCTGGATTTTACATCGGTTTGGGGGCCGGGCCTTCGCAATATTGGAATGCTGTTATTGACGATGATGATGACTCGATTAGTTACACCTCTGATTTAGAAAGTAAAAATACCGCAGTTAAACTTTACAGCGGAGTAAATATTAACCGTATTGTTGGTGTTGAAGTGAGTTATAGTGATTACGGCAGTTTAACACCTAAGCCGGGAAGCAGCGCCGCAGGGAGCTTGTCGCCTCGTGCCGTCGCTGTTGCTGCTAATATCGGTTATACATTTGATACTGGTTTACGCGCCTTTGGTATCGCTGGACTGTCGGTGATAGATTTAAGGCAGTCAGAGGTGATGTTTAATGATGATAAACGGGTGGCCTTCCGTTATGGTTTCGGCGGAGAGTATCAGCCTTCTACGGCCACTGGTTTAACATTCCGGTTAGCTTTTGAAGCTGACATGTATGCGGCAACCCTGTCAAATGATTACAATAACCGCGATAATTCATCTTATATTTCACAAATCGGCACTCTTTATCTTGGTGCTATGTATAAGTTTTAGCTGCTCTGGCTGGTTATAACAATCAGCGCAGCTGCTGAACACCTCTCTTTCATAAATAAAAAAGCCTCCGGGTAAGGAGGCTTCAATTATTAACTTTTTAAGTGCAGGTTACGAAATACGTTTGTACTTAATGCGGTGCGGTTCAACCGCAGCTGCACCGAAGGTTTTCTTCAGCCACTCTTCATAATCGCTGAAGTTGCCTTCGTAGAAGTTAACTACACCTTCATCACGGTAATCGATGATATGCGTTGCGATACGGTCTAGGAACCAGCGGTCATGGGAGATAACCATGGCACAGCCGGCAAAACTAAGCAGCGCATCTTCCAGTGCACGCAGTGTTTCAATATCCAGATCATTGGTCGGCTCATCGAGTAATAACATGTTGCCGCCGGATTTAAGCAGTTTAGCAAGATGTAAACGTCCGCGTTCACCACCGGACAACTGTCCGACGATCTTCTGCTGGTCCGTACCTTTAAAGTTAAAACGCCCCAGGTATGCACGGCTTGGAATTTCCACCGTACCGATCTTAATCATATCGCTGCCGTCGGATACTTCCTGGAAAACGCTGATATTATCATCCATATGATCACGGAACTGCTCAACGCTGGCAAGCTGCACGGTTTCACCGATAATGATCTCACCTGCATCAGGCTTTTCCTGGCCCGATAACATTTTAAACAGAGTTGATTTACCAGCACCATTGGCACCGATAATACCGACAATGGCGCCTTTAGGAATTTTAAAGCTTAAATCATCGATCAGAACACGACCGTCAAATGATTTTTTAAGATTATTAACATCAATAACCTGATCACCTAAACGCTGACCTGTCGGGATAAACAGCTCGTTAGTTTCATTACGTTTCTGGAAGTCCTGGTTATTAAGCTCTTCAAAGCGGGATAAACGGGCTTTGCTTTTCGACTGACGGCCTTTAGCATTTGAACGCACCCACTGCAGCTCTTTTTCAATCTGGCGCTGGCGGGCTTTCTCCTGTGAGCCTTCCTGACGTAAACGCTCATCTTTCTGCTCAAGCCATGATGAGTAGTTACCTTCCCAGGGAATACCGTAACCGCGGTCCAGCTCTAAAATCCAGCCGGCAACATTATCTAAGAAGTAACGGTCATGGGTAATCGCCACAACGGTACCTTCGTAATCATGTAAGAAACGCTCAAGCCATGCGACAGACTCTGCATCCAGGTGGTTGGTAGGCTCATCAAGCAGCAGCATGTCTGGTTTTTCAAGCAGTAAACGGCAAAGCGCAACACGGCGGCGTTCACCACCGGAAAGTACGTTTATTTTTGCATCCCAGGCAGGCAGGCGCAGTGCATCAGCAGCACGCTCCAGCTGGTTATCAAGATTATGGCCGTCGTGGGTTTCGATAATTGCTTCAAGCTGACCCTGGCGTTTAGCCAAAGCATCAAAATCAGCACCTTCTTCAGCGTAGGCTGCATAAACGCCGTCAAGTTCAGTTAGTGCATTTTTTACTTCACTGACCGCTTCTTCGATAATTTCGCGGACATTTTTTTCTAGGTCTAAAACCGGCTCCTGCGGCAGGTAACCGATTTTTGTACCGGCAAGCGGACGAGCTTCACCTTCAAACTCTTTGTCAACGCCGGCCATAATACGCAGCAGGGTAGATTTACCCGCGCCGTTTAAACCTAACACGCCGATTTTTGCACCGGGAAAGAAACTTAAAGAGATATCTTTGAGGATAGTACGCTTAGGTGGAACAACCTTGCTCACTCGACTCATGTTATAAATAAACTGTGCCATAAATAACCTTTATATAAGGGAAAAAATTTAGTGACGTATTGTAGGGGCTAGTTATCGGACACGTCAATCTATCTGCTTTGATAACTTGAACAAAGGCGCCTGTAAAAACAGATTTACGCAGTATATGCATGCTTTATGCTGACGCAGTTGTTGTTAAGTGAATGAATAACAGGTTGTACATAATTTTTACAAATACTTTATCCGTAAATATTATGTATTTTTTTAGTATAAAGCAGCTGCGCTGCGCAGAAATACAAGTATGATATTGTACTATTGATAAGGCATGTGTAGTTTGCTTAGTAAAAGACCCGTAAAGTAAATGGAGTTAATATGGCCCGTATAAGTCGAGTTGAAAAAGAGAAAAATAAGCAGCGTCTTGACAGCATTATTCTGGATATCTTTCTGCAGGATGGTTACAGCGGGATTTTATATGAACGCATTTCTATTTTATCGGCAATGAAAATATCAACGATTCAGGGATATTACCCGTCACGAGTATGTTTTTTAGAAGCCCTTCAAGGCCGGGTAATGCCTATCTTTGTTGATTATCTGCAGCTTGACGGTGGACGCGAGGAGTTTATCCGCAGCTGGGAGTCAGCTCTGCAGGAGAATGTTTTCTGCAATATTTTGAAAATGTTATTTGTGCATATCGCTGAAGAGCAGCCTTCAATACTTGCTGTGAATGCTGTGCAGCGGTTCAGATCATTAGTAGAGCTTAAACTAGGTGCAGATGCGCTTGCTGATGTAGATATGTTAGTCGGACGCTCTCTATTACATATGCTCCAGAGTGAACCTGCCTGAGTTATCGAAAATACTTTAATAAACCTCTCTTAATCTGATTTACCGGAGCCTTTCACTGTTTCTATCAGTTTGAAATGCTGTAACTATCCCCTGTGTAGCCGGAGAATAAGATAAATGTAATTAAATAAACGGCTATTAATTCTGTTCAAGTTTAGTTACAAAATTATTCACGCTTTTTATCCTATGCAAGGGGCAAAAGTTTGCGTAAAATGCGCTGCATCAAGAAAATCAATTTGATTTAACTGAATACCCACCATACTAAGCAGGAGATACGCATGTTTAACCGCGATATGAATATTGCAGATTACGATCCGGAATTATGGCAATCAATTACTGATGAAGTTCAGCGTCAAGAAGACCACATTGAACTTATCGCATCAGAAAATTACACAAGCCCACGTGTAATGGAAGCTCAAGGTAGTCAGTTAACAAACAAATATGCTGAAGGTTACCCCGGCAAACGCTATTACGGCGGCTGTGAGTATGTTGATGTTGCAGAATCGCTAGCAATCGAACGTGCTAAATCTTTATTTGGTGCAGATTACGCAAATGTGCAGCCGCATGCCGGTTCTCAAGCAAACAGTGCTGTTTACCAGGCACTTTGTGCTCCTGGCGATACTGTTTTAGGTATGAGCCTTGCTCACGGCGGTCACTTAACGCACGGTTCATCGGTAAGCTTTTCAGGTAAAATTTACAATGCCGTTCAGTACGGTATTAACCCGGAATCAGGCATGATCGACTACGCTGAAGTTGAAGCTTTAGCCGTTGAACATAAGCCAAAAATGATTGTTGCAGGTTTCTCTGCATACTCTGGCATCGTAGACTGGGCTAAGTTCCGCGAAATCGCAGACAAAGTCGGAGCTTACCTGTTTGTTGATATGGCACACGTTGCCGGTCTTGTGGCTGCCGGTCTTTACCCTAATCCGGTACCGTTTGCTGATGTGGTAACAACCACAACACATAAAACATTAGGCGGTCCACGCGGCGGTCTTATTCTTGCTAAAGCCAATGAAGCAATTGAGAAAAAACTAAACTCTGCTGTATTCCCCGGCGGTCAGGGCGGCCCGTTAATGCACGTTATCGCTGCTAAAGCGGTTTCTTTTAAAGAGTGTGCTGAGCCTGAGTTTAAAGTTTACCAGCAGGGCGTTTTAGATAACGCTAAAGCAATGGTTAAAGTATTCCAGGAACGCGGTTACAAAATCGTTTCTAACGGCACTGAAAACCACCTTTTCCTAGTTGATTTAATCGCGCAGGATATTACAGGTAAAGAAGCTGATGCAGCGCTTGGTAATGCACACATTACTGTTAACAAAAATTCAGTACCAAATGATCCGCGTTCTCCGTTTGTAACTTCTGGTCTGCGTATCGGTACACCTGCATTCACTCGTCGTGGTGCTAATGCACAACAGGCTGCTGAACTTGCCGGCTGGATTTGTGACATTCTTGATGCTGTTAAAGATGAAGAAAAACTAGCTGCGGTTATTGAAACAGTTAAAGCTAAAGTTGCAGTATTCTGCAAAGAGTGCCCGGTTTACGGTTAAGTATCTCGGACTCAGCCTCTAAAAAACCGCACTTTTGTGCGGTTTTTTTTTAACGTTAAAAAGTACTGATCCTCTTTGGTTTTGATAAAAGTTAACAGCTTATTTAATCAGCAGCCTAGGATTAAAAAAACGCTGTATTTACCTTTATCTGCTAAAACAAGAATCTCTTTGTCAGTTGTGTGGTTAATCAATGTACGGCGGGTAGTCGAAAACGGGATCCAGACGAGATTTATATTCCCATTGCAGGCTGGATTCATGATAAATTCTCAACGTTTTTCCCTGAATTGGATGTGAGCTTTGATTTACTTTTACCGTCTGCTCAAAAATTATCGGCACAAGTATCTTCGCCAGGGGAAAAGCTGTTAATACCCAGCCCTAATGTTGATTTAGGAATACGGATTTCAGGTATGCAGTTACAAAAAACTGGAATTGATTCATTACGGATTGATAAAATTAATTTCACCCGTATAGATAGTTATAAAAATTTTAAAAATGAATATATTTAATAGCAAAGTAAAGTGAGAAATTATGTACTGTCCTTTTTGTAGCGCGCAGGATACTAAAGTTATCGACTCTCGATTAGTTGCTGAAGGTTCTCAAGTGCGCCGCCGTCGTTCATGCAATGAATGCCATGAACGTTTTACAACTTTTGAAGCGGCTGAGCTGGTGATGCCTCGTTTAATTAAATCAGACGGTCGTCGTGAACCTTTTAACGATGATAAACTGCTGGTGGGTATTAACCGGGCGCTGGAAAAAAGACCGGTAAGCATTGAAGCCATTGAAGGCGCCGTTAATAAACTGAAATCAACATTACGCGCCACAGGTGAGCGGGAAGTTGAATCAAAAATGGTCGGCGAATTAGTGATGGAATTACTTAAAAGTTTAGATAAGATCGCTTATATTCGTTTTGCATCTGTATATCGTTCATTCGAAGATGTAAAAGAGTTTGGCGAAGAGATTGCCAAATTAGATAAATAATAATTTCAGCTGTCGGACAGGTTTTAATACTAGTTACATTAATTAAATGAATAGATAATTAGTGGATCTGGTATAACCTGCCTGCATCGCTTTTACCTATGGTAACTTCATGCATACTGCAAATTTCACTGAGCAAGATAAACACTACATGGCGCATGCCGTTGAGTTAGCTAAAAAAGGTCGTTTTACGACATCACCGAATCCTAATGTGGGCTGTGTTATTGCCGCGAATAATATTATTGTCGGCGAAGGTTTTCATAAAAAAGCCGGTTTACCCCATGCAGAAATAAATGCTCTGGCTATTGCCCAGACAAAAGCCGTTAATGCAGCCTGTTATGTAACATTAGAGCCGTGCTCTCATTACGGCCGAACTCCTCCCTGTGCTTTAGCGCTGGTTGAAGCCGGTGTAAAACGCGTAGTTATTGCTATGGTGGATCCTAATCCAAAAGTAGCCGGCCGGGGCATTGCTATTTTACAGGAAGCGGGTATTCAGGTGGATGTCGGTTTATTAGAAAATGAAGCGCTTAATTTGAATCGTGGTTTTATTAAACGCATGCAGGTTAAGCAGCCGCGCGTGACAGTTAAACTGGCCTCGAGCCTGGACGGTAAAACCGCATTGAAAAATGGTCAGAGCCAGTGGATCACCGGTCCGGATGCTCGTGTGGATGTGCAGTATTACCGCGCTATGCAGAGTGCGCTGTTAACCGGCAGCGGTACTGTTATTGCCGATAATCCGAGTTTAAACGTGCGTTATGAAGAATTAAAACAAGCACCAATGTTTAACGGCGAAATTGACGGCGGCTCAGTGCGTCAGCCGATTCGTATTATTTTAGACTCACATAATAAATTAAATCTGGATGAAAAATTATTTTCCCTTGAAGGCCTGGTACTTTTAGTGTCATTGAAACCGCGTGATGATTTAGGCGCGATTGCCTGCAAAGCACAAGTGGAACAGGTTATCGGCAGTGATGACGGGCATGGGCGGATCGACCTGAATCTTTTACTCAGCCAGCTCAATAAATATGAAATTAATGATCTTTGGGTTGAAGCCGGCGCTAAACTCGCGGGTGAGTTCTTCAATAATCAACTGGTTGACGAATTTATACTCTATCAGGCACCAAAATTAATGGGCGATCAGGCGAGAAACTTAGTAAACTTACCCAACTATTCCAAAATGGAGGATGTTGTGCAGTTAACGCTTAAAGATGTGGCGATAATTGGTAACGATATCCGACTTATAAGTAATCGAGATTAATATGTTTACAGGCATCATAGCTGCAGTGGGGCACGTCACTGCAATTAAACACAATGAAAAAGATATGACCATTAGTGTCGATTCAGGAAGTCTGGATCTTAGTGATGTTAAGTTAGGTGACAGCATAGCTAACAACGGTGTGTGTTTAACGGTCACCAGCTTAACTGCACACGGTTTTGATGCTGATGTCTCTTATGAAACAATTAAACGCAGCGGTTTTGCACAGATCAAAACCGGCTTTGCTGTTAACTTGGAAAAAGCGATGCAGATGAATGACCGTTTCGGCGGTCACATTGTCAGCGGTCATGTTGACGGCGTGGGAGAAATTACTGCGATTACACCGCTTGGCAGTGCAGTTGAATACTGGATTAAAGCGCCCGATGAATTAGCTAAGTATATTGCAGAAAAAGGTTCAATTACCGTTGACGGTATTAGTTTGACCACGAATGAAATTGACGGTGCCTCTTTTAAATTAACCATCATTCCGCATACTATCGCCCAGACTAATATGGTCAATTATGCAGTCGGCACTCAGGTTAATTTAGAAGTTGATGTAATCGCACGCTATTTAGAGCGTCTGATGTTAGGTGAACAAGCTTCACAAAGTACTAAAAATAAAAATAAATCAACAATGGACCTGCTCGCCCGCAGCGGGTTCTTAGGTTAAGCCGGAAAACCGAATAGGAATAAACATGAAATTAAATACTACCGCTGAGATTATTGAAGACATCCGTTTAGGTAAAATGGTTATTTTAATGGATGATGAAGACCGTGAAAATGAAGGTGATCTGATCATGGCCGCCGATCTGGTGACACCTGAAGCGATTAACTTTATGGCGACTAACGGGCGCGGTTTAATCTGTTTAACTCTGACTGAAGCCCGTTGTGAGCAGTTAAAGCTGCCGTTAATGGTTGATGATAATACTGCGGCTTTTTCTACCAACTTTACGGTTTCAATTGAAGCTGCTGAAGGGGTCACTACCGGTATTTCAGCTGCCGACCGTGCTGTCACTGTTCAGGCCGCCATTGCTAAAGATGCAAAACCTACTGATATTGTGATGCCTGGTCATATATTCCCGCTTAAAGCGCAGGCCGGCGGTGTATTAACACGTGCTGGTCATACGGAAGCGGGCTGTGATTTAGCACGCTTAGCAGGTCGAGAGCCGGCTGGTGTGATTGTTGAGATATTAAATGAAGACGGCACCATGGCGCGCCGTGCTGATCTGGAACTGTTTGCTGAAAAACACGGCCTGAAACTAGGTACAGTTGCCGATTTAATCGAATACCGTAATAACAATGAAACAACCATTGAGCGTGTCAGCAGCTGCAGATTACCGACTGAGTTTGGTGATTTTGATTTAGTCGCATATCAGGACACCATTGATAAGCAGGTTCATTTTGCTTTAGTAAACGGTGAGATAAAAGAAGGCGCGACTACCAATGTTCGTGTTCATTTACAGAACACTTTCAGCGATAACTTTTTCTCTGACCGTTTAGGTGCTCGTACCTGGCCTTTAAGTAATGCAATGCAGCGTTTAGCAGAAGACGGCGGCGTACTGGTGATGTTAGGTCATCAGGAAACAGCGGAGTCGTTAATCGAACAGGTTAAACATATCGCTAAGCAGGATGCGGGAGAGCGTGTTGCCTCTAAACCGCAGGGGGCAAGCCGTCGTGTTGGTGTCGGTTCGCAAATATTACGTGATTTAGGCGTGCATAAAATGGCACTTTTAAGTTCTGAGAAAAAATATCATGCACTGGGTGGCTTTGGTCTGGAAGTGGTTGATTACATCACTGAGTAATCATTCACTGACAGTACGATCGTTATCTTAACAAACAGATAAAATGTGCTAGAATGCACAAAATTTTGCAATAAGGGTAGAAAATGAAAATAATTGAAGGTGGCCTAGCTGCTCCACAGGCGAAAATCGCAATCGTAATCTCTCGTTTTAACAGCTTTATTAATGAGCAGTTATTAGCGGGCGCAATTGATACCCTTAAACGTACAGGTCAGGTTGAAGACGATAATATCACTGTGGTTCGTGTACCAGGTGCTGTTGAGCTTCCACTTGCAACTAAGCGTGTTGCAGCATCAAAAAAATACGATGCAATTATCGCATTAGGTACGGTCATTCGTGGTGGAACACCGCATTTTGAGTTTGTTGCTAATGAATGTAATAAAGGCCTTGCACAAGTATCGATGGATTTTGATGTACCAGTAGCATTTGGTGTATTAACAACTGATTCAATTGATCAGGCAATCGAACGTGCAGGCACTAAAATGGGCAACAAAGGCAGTGAAGCTGCTTTAGGTGCCCTGGAAATGGTTAATGTTATGGCGGAATTAGGATAATGAAAATGAAACCTGCAGAGCGCCGTCGCGCTCGTCAATTTGCAGTACAAGCGGTTTACCAGTGGCAGATCACTCAACTGAATGTTGGTCAGATTATTGATCAGTTTACTGTTGATCAGGATTTTGCAAAAACAGATGTTCCATACTTTAAAGAGCTATTAACGGGTGTTGTTCACCGTGTTGAATCTTTAGATGAAAAACTATCTCCGTATCTTTCTCGTAAAATCAGTGATGTTGATATGGTTGATCTTGCAGTATTACGTATCGCAATGTTTGAGTTAACCTGCCGCACCGATGTGCCGCATAAAGTGGTATTAAATGAAGCGATTGAATTAGCGAAAGATTTTGCTACCGACGAATCTTATAAGTTTGTAAATGGTGTTTTAGATAAAGCACTGCGCAGCTTAAAGTTACGTGAAGAAACTGCTAACGATTAATTGAAAGCTGTTTTATACCCAAGCCACTTGAAGATGCAGGAATCAGCAAGTCGAGAGGTGACTAGATTCAAGGCATAAAGCCGCAGGTCTAGCATTCTACATCAAGGTTTTATAACGCTGAAGATGGTTGACTCTCGCCTTGCCCTGCGGGAGCCTAGCTCGAAAATCAGCACGGCGTTACAATATTTGAAAAGGGAATAACCATTCTCTGCATATTGTGCCTTGTTCTGACTTCCGAGCTAAGCTCTGAATCTGCATCTTCAAGTGGTTTGGGTATATACAATCCAGTACCTGTGTGCATGAAGTATAAAGTGCAGATAGTGACTGGATTTTTTTTCGTTCAAAATTGAGTCAGAAAATAGGAATAAAAATGAACAAGAGTTTGATGACTAACTTAACCGCGGCATTAATTCTAACTGCCGGGTTAATGCAGGGGGAAACAGAGTTAGCAGCTGTTTTAACCATGGTTGGATTATTTGCCCTTTCCGGCGCGTTAACCAACTGGCTAGCTGTCTTTATGCTGTTTGAAAAAGTACCTTTTTTATATGGTTCTGGTGTTGTTCCGGCACATTTTGAAGAATTTAAAAAAGGTATTCGTTCATTAATGATGGATCAGTTTTTTACCTTGGAAAATGTTGACCGTTTTTTAAGTGCCGGCTCTCTTTCACCGACGCACCTTAATCTGCAGCCGGTTATTGAAAAAGTAGATCTTAACCCGACCTATGACGGTTTAATAAAAGTTATTATGGAATCTTCATTCGGTGGTATGTTAGGCATGTTCGGCGGCGAAGAAGCACTAACACCGCTGCGTGAACCCTTTATTAAACATATGAAAACATCAATTGTTGAATTAACAGAAGATGATAAGTTTATCGCCCTGTTAAAAGACGAGATTGAACAGCCGGAAACGATGCAGGATATCTTAAGTAAAATTGAGCAGATAATTGAACAGCGCTTAAATGAATTAACCCCGCAGCTGGTTAAAGAGATTATCCAGGCGATGATTAAAAAGCACCTTGGCTGGCTGGTTGTCTGGGGCGGCGTATTCGGCGGTCTGATCGGTCTGATCAGTGCATTTGTTGTTGCTTAAAAAGAGCTGATATTTACCAGGCTTCTTCCCTGAGGCCTGAAAAACACCCGCGTATATTCTGTAAACAAAAACTGCTCTTCTAATAGTTACTTTTCCTCTCTTAAAATAACAAAAGTATTATGAAACACTTCAGCTGTAGAATCTCTGTTACATCTTATTACAAAAAATGACATAAGATTGTTATCTGGCTTTAATGGCAAAATTAGATAATTCGCACTGCAAATACAGTCAGTTATCTATATTTCTAATCTCAATATTTAACCTATGTTATTCTCAGTATCAGGTCAGAAAATTCCGCTGACTGCTGCCTTGTGTTTTTATTCATCCGATACAAGTGTCTGTTTAAATATTGTTCGATATAATCGGGTGATATTGTAAACATAGCAACTGCTTGAATTATTTAATCATTACTTTCTACAGGGTAATAGAGTTTTGTGCTGTCAGCAGAAACAAAATGAATGCTTATTTTTCTGATGCCCGCTTTAAATTTAATCAAAATATAAAAAGTCTACAAATACTGTTTGGCTGAATTATTAACAGATCAAAATGTCATTTTTTCAAATGCTGATTTTGTCAAATATTAAGCATTGCTGTGTATATTTCCACTCCTGCAGTGTCATTGACTGTTTTATGATTGTGCTGTATTTTCACCCGCTAAATTTTCACAGTATGTTTTTTGGTCATCTTCCATTTTTATTTTCTACTGTCTTAATTACACCTATTTTTTATTAACAAATACCATTCAATTTATACTGCATAATATTGATTAAAAAGGAACTTATTAGTGCCGTCATTGTTTTTACCTGAAAATGCTCTGCAACTTGCTTTTGCTATAATAAACATCACTGCCTCTTACCTGAATACGGAGAAAAAATCATGAGCGATACTAACAATATTAACAACAGTGATGTTTCAGCGAATGATTCTATCGAGGCAGACAGCCGGTTATCAGCAGTAGATGAAAGTAAGCTGACTAAAGCCGCTGAAAAGAAACTGGCGGTAGAGGCTGAAAAACAAGAGTTAAGCGAAATAGAAAAAATTCAGGCTGCAATTGAAGGTAACGATGAGCCTGTTGAAGAGATTGTAACGGCGTCGGGTACAAACTTAAATGACGGCGGCAGCTCGTCTGCGGTGAGTTTATCGCGTGACGGCGCAGAAACCATAGCAAGTACAGATTTCGAAACGCAAGGTTTTAATTTATCAGAGCAGTCTGGAATTATCAGCGAGACAATTATTGAAGCTGCCAACCTTGGCCCGACAATAAGCGCTGAAAACGGCAGTATCGAAGAAGACGGAGGCAGTGTTACTCTCAGTTATACTGCCGCTGATATTGACGGCACTATTGTTTTAACAACAGCAGAAGTTCCTGCGCATCAAGGTACAGTAACGATTAATGAAAGTGACGGTACTATTACTTTCACGCCGGCTGAAAATTTCCATGGTGATGCTGTTATTACCCTTGTAACTAGCGATGATGACGGTGCGACTGCGACAACAACTTCAACAATCCATGTCACAGATGTAGATGACAAATCTGAAATCAGTGTAGTCGGCAGCGACAGCGACAGCGGTGCAGTAATCGAAGATGTGGATGTTGATAACGGTCAGTTAAAAGAGACGGGCACATTAACCTTAACCGATGTCGATACCACGGATAACACTACTTTCAATAACGACAGTACCTTTAAAGCGGCGGGTTCAACGAATCCGGCAGCACTGGGCACCTTAACCATTGATGC